>DASTAS010000010.1:0-390472 GCA_035712465.1 Candidatus Angelobacter sp. | reverse complement strand
TCCTCCGGTGTTTCACGATCCGGGCCGTTTCCTCAACAGCTATCGTGAAACTGAAATCCGGCGGAGTGGTCTAGTTTTCCTCCGCCGCATCACTCCGCTTTCGCGGCGTGACGCGGTCTATTTTTGCTCCGGCGTTTACATTGAGTGTATTGAACGTCGCAATCTTTATCCGGCGATGCCGGATGTTACTTAAACCGTGTTCCGCGGAGACTAGATGGTAAACGCGCATTTGCTCGATGAATGGAGTCAGAAAAGAGAGAAGGATACACTAATCCTTGCTCAAGGCTGCCCCGAACATGAACCAAAAGCCAAGTGTCGTCTTTGACACAAGCGGCTTGAATCAGCTGCTGAAGGAATCCGACACACTCTCCCTGGTCAGGAGGTTGAAAGCCGAATATTTCATTCGTCTGACCGGCACGAATGTTGCCGAGATAGCTGCGACCCCGAATGCCTTGCGCAGAGACGCGTTACTGACACTGTGCCGCTCCTTGGCAGATGATTATCTCTTTCCGTACCACTGGATCACAAACGCCCTGATCTCAAGGTATGAGGAAAATCCTGAAATATTCGACTGGTGGGACGTCGTCGTCGAATGGCCAGAACTGGAACAGGAATTGATACGAATGGAGATCTTCGACGATCTGCTTGCCGAAGCCCAAAAGAAGGATCATGACTCGCTAAATCAAGACTTCAAAAATTTATACGTTCCTGGGAGGCCTCTTATTGAGCAGGCGTTTCGTACCGAGCCAGAAGGGCGTCCCGCAAACTTCAGACAATACCTTCAATCCCTGAAGGATGAACCTGACGGTGAGTTCTTGAAGAAAGCAAAGAGTTTTTACCGTGGACCAGCAAAACGGGAGCCCGATGAAAGAAGCCTTAAAAGATTTCTCGCTATATGCCCTCCATTCCGGGCCCTTGTCATTGCAGCCTGTGTACCTGAGTACGAATATTGGATGAGGAATCTCAGTACAAATCAGGAATCGCTTCGTGCCGGCCCCGCAGACCTCTTCAGCGCTGTCTACCTGCCCTATGCCTTGCGGTTCGTGACACATGATGACCGTCAGCTCAATGCACTCAGGCTCGTTGCCACACATGGGGAGATCGGACAAGTCCAAGCGCTTTCATACGACGAACTTAAAAAGGATTTACTGTCGAACACTACGCGGCCTGCGAAGTGTGCAATGCGAATGGAAACTGATTTGCGCGACCCATAATCTACTGAACCTGTTCCGGCACGGGATCAACCCACTTCCCGTTTAAGTCAACAAGTTTGTTGCAGATCGGCATTACCCCTCGCGCAGCCATTCCGCGTTGGGGGCGGCCGGGACAGACCGGCCCGTTCAATAAATGTCCGCTCGTTCACAGATTGAGCGTATAACTTGTGCTCCTCCCTCCTTGCGTGCTGCGCACAAGAACGCCCTTATCAACCAGATAAGCAATGTCTCGCAGGGCGGTGTCTTGCGAGCATTTTGTGAGCTTCGCGTACTTGGTCGTCGTCAGTTTACCTTCGAATCCGTCAAGCAGCTTATTCAGGACAAGCCTCTGACGGTCATTGATGGGTATATCACGAATGCGCTCCCAGAATTTCGCCTTGTCGAGAACGCCTCGGAGCGCCGTCTGCGCTGCGTCGATTGCCCGGCCCAGGCAGGCAAGAAACCACTCCAGCCATGGCGTGATATCCATATCAGCCTTTTGTGTGCGCTCAAGAATCTCGTAGTAGGCATTGCGCTCCTGGCGGATCTGGGTCGACATACTGTAAAACCGCTGCGCACTATTTTCCGAACGGGCCAACGTCATGTCGGCGATGGCTCGCGCGATGCGGCCGTTGCCATCGTCAAATGGGTGAATGGTGACAAACCACAAGTGCGCGACTCCCGCCTTCATGACCAGGTCAATGTCAGGATTGGCGTTGAACCAATCGAGGAATGCGTTCATCTCCTTATCGAGGCGCGGAGCAGCAGGCGCCTCAAAGTGGACTCGCTCCCTGCCAATGGGACCGGAGACAATCTGCATTGGCCCCTCGCGGTCGTCGCGCCATGCTCCTGCATTGATTTTGCGCATGCCGCTGCGGCCGGTGGGGAAAAGCGCTGCATGCCACTCAAACAACCGGTCAACTGTAACAGGTTGGTCGTAGCGGCGTGTCGCATCAAGCATCATCTCAACCACGCCTTCCACGTTACGGTCCACCGCCTTGAGTCCTCCTATATCCATTCCCAGTCGCCGGGCGAGGGAAGATCGCACTTGTTCAGCGTCAAGTTTTTCACCTTCAATCTCGCTGCTCTTCAGCACATCGGCAGTCAGAGTCTGCAGCACGGCTTGCTGGCGGAGATCAAAGCCCAGTGCTCCCATGTGGCCGATTAGCAGGCCTTGACGATGACGGAGTTCAGCCAGAGGCTTGGCAAGAATCTGGCTGTCCCAACGAAAATGGGGCCAATCGGCTAGTTCATGGATATACAATCTCCGCATCTCCTGCGGATATTATAGCATTGACCGCACAACATGCGGAGAATAGCGGCTCTATTCGCCGCACGTCCCGTAGCGGACGCTCTGCTCAAGATGGTTCTTCCATTGCCGGGCGTCGCAGATCGGGACTCGTCCTGGTGACGTCAGCCTCGCCGCGCTGCCTCGATTGCGGCAATGTCGATTTTCTTCATGGTCATCATCGCTTCGAACGCGCGCTTTGCCTCAGCGCCACCCGCGCCAACCGCGTCTGTTAGCGACCGCGGGGTGATCTGCCAGGAAAGGCCCCAGCGGTCCTTGCACCAACCGCACGCGCTTTCCTGACCGCCATTGCCGACAATCGCGTTCCAATAGCGGTCCGTCTCTTCCTGCGTATCCGTGGCGATCTGGAAGGAAAAAGCCTCGCTATGTTTGAAGGCCGGGCCGCCGTTGAGACCGATACAGGGAATCCCAACCACGGTAAAATCCACCGTCAGCACATCGCCCTTCTTGCCGCTCGGATAGTCACTGGGCGCATGGTGAACAGCGGTTACTTTGCTATCCGGGAAGGTGGCGGCGTAAAAGCGCGCCGCCTCAAGCGCATCCTTGTCAAACCAGAGGCAGATCGTGTTCTTTGGCTTCATGTTTTCCATACTCCTTGTGCTCGGTCGCGGCGAGCGCACTGGTTCCGAGGCGATA
Organism: Candidatus Angelobacter sp.; assembly: GCA_035712465.1. Taxonomy (GTDB): domain Bacteria; phylum Acidobacteriota; class Terriglobia; order Terriglobales; family Acidobacteriaceae; genus Angelobacter. The sequence goes on along the minus strand of DASTAS010000010.1, from coordinate 387,334 downwards.
CATCCCAGAAGGCGCGTTGGTTCATATGATGATCTGCTGCAGTTGGCGCTTCAGATTGTTCGCACTTAGTCCAGATCGAGTGCGCTGATCGTAACGTAATATCCGTCCGGATCTCGGAGCGAGAATTCTTTGGTTTGAGTGTTGGGATTGACGTGTGGCTCCTCTTCGAGCTGAATTGACGAGAGAGCGTGCCCTTTTGAGCGCCGGATAGAATCGCGTTATGGGTGTAACCGCATGGTCACGCTCGTTGTCTTGCGGTGAGCACTCAAATAGCTCCTAAGAATTCGATAACATGCTTCGTCATTGCCTCCGTGGCAATGGCGCTGTATGCCGGAAACGCTGGATCGGCAAACAGGTGACCGGGAGCATCGTAATCGAACTGCTCGAACCGTGAGCCCGATGCCCGAACTTTGTCGGCAAGCTTTTCAATGACAGCTTGGTTCTTGATCGGGTCTTTATCAGAGAAGTGGACTTGGACAGGGATGTGTTCGGGCCACGCTGCATACCCGAGATCGCGAATCATGAGCGGTGCATGCATTAGAACTGCCCCGCGCGCTCCAGGGCGGGTTGCGGCGAGGAGTTCCGCACATGCGCCGCCGTTTGAGAACCCAGCGAATACAAGCTGGCTTGGGAGTGCCGCGACTGAAGCCCTGGCACGCTCTAAAATGGCGTCGAATCCTAGATCCTGGATCTTGCGAATTGCATCCGTCCGCTCGGCAAAGACTTCTCCGTCGTAAAGATCAGGCGTGACAACCGTATGTCCCGCTGAACGCAGCGTGTCTGCGAAATCGTGGACTGCGGGCCTGAGACCGTAAGCCGAATGGAAAAGCACGACGTGCTGTTGCATGACGGCCCGATTATACGTTCCGCGCTGCCTCCAATGCTGACCCGTCCTGTGCCCAGAGCAGCGGGAAACGGAGCGCAGTTGTGTCTAGCGCCTCCGTTTGCTAGTTTGGCGTAGATGCCTCCGCCTGTATCCGAACAACTCAGCAACACGATTGAGACTCTCTACCGGTCGGAATCGGGCAGGGTTCTGGCGACGCTGGTGCGCCTTCTTGGAGACCTGGATCTGGCGGAAGAGGCCATGCATGAGGCATTCGCCGCCGCTCTGGAATCCTGGCCTCGGGCTGGCATTCCGGACAAGCCTCGTCCCTGGCTGATTTCAACAGCGCGCTTCAAGGCCATCGACGTGATCCGCCGGCGCGCGCGCTTCGACGCGGCACAGAGAGATATTGTTGTCGACGTGGAGTCGCGCGTCAACGACCCTCGTGGCGGAAACGGACAGATCGGAGACGAAGAGATCGAGGACGATCGCCTGCGTCTGATCTTCACCTGCTGTCATCCCGCTCTTCCTCCGGAGGCACAGGTTGCGCTCACCCTGCGCGAAATCTGCGGCCTGACCACGGAAGAGATCGCTCGCGCATTTCTGGTGACGCCGGCGACGCTCGCGCAACGAATCGTACGCGCCAAGACAAAGATTCGGGAAGAACGGATTCCCTACGAGGTACCGACGCCAGAACAATTGCCGGAGCGGCTGGGCGCGGTGCTTCAGGTGGTCTATCTCGTCTTTAACGAGGGCTATTCGGCTGCAGCGGGCGCGGAAGTGACACGGGCCGAGCTGAGCGGCGAGGCGATTCGATTGGGACGGCTGCTGGCCGAACTCCAGCCGGAGCCGGAAGTGATGGGCCCGGAAGTCGTTGATCCGGAAATTCTGGGGCTGCTTGCTCTGATGCTGCTGCAGGAATCCCGCCGTGCGGCCAGGACGTCTCCGGCCGGAGAGCTGATTTTGCTGGAGAATCAAGACCGCGCGCTCTGGAACCGCGAACAGATCGCCGAGGGAGTGGCATTGGTGGAGAAAGCCCTGAACTCCCGCCGCTTCGGCCCTTACACACTGCAGGCTGCGATTGCGGCCGTCCATGCGGAGGCGGAATCGACCGTCGCCACTGACTGGCGGCAGATTGTTGCGCTTTACAACCAGTTGGCGCGAATTCAGCCTTCGCCGGTTGTCCATCTCAACCGTGCCGTGGCGATTGCCGAGCGTGATGGTCCAGAGGCCGGCCTGGCGCACATCGATGCATTGTTGCAACATGGCGAGCTGGCAAATTACTACCTGGCGCATTCCGCCCGCGCAGAGTTGTGCCGCAGGCTGGGCAGGAAAGCTGACGCCCGCGCCTCTTATGAGAAGGCTCTGGCTCTGACCCAGCAGGAACCGGAGCGGCAATTCCTGCAGACGCGGCTTCGCCAGTTGGATTCGTCCGCTCAAATAAAAAAATAAATTTTGCTGTCGATTTTCCGGCCTGCCTAACGACTATAGGACGAAAGAACGATGAGCTACGGTTCCTCCACCCCATCACGCGCTAAACCAAAACCCGCGCGTGCTGGGGACCGGGTTCCTGAGTGAACAGGAAACGCGTCATCGGAAACAAACCACGGAGAATAAGGAGACAAAAGGTCATGCCACAGTATCTGGTTGCTAACTACCTCCCCGACAACTTCGATCCGTCCACCGTAACCGAAGAAATGATGGAAGAGATCCACGCGCTCAATCGTGAAATGATTGCTGCCGGCGCCAGAAAGTTCGCCTGCGGCATTTCCTCCGCCGCGAAAGCGAAGACGCTGCGGAAGCAGCCCGACGGCAGGGTGCTCGTCACCGACGGGCCGTATACCGAGACCAAGGAGCACATGGGCGGATTCTGGATCCTGGAAGCTGCCAATCTGGATGAGGCACTTGCATGGGCCAAGAAAGCTGCCATTGCCTGCGATGTGCCCGGTGAGGTGCGCGAGCTTCTTTTCTACCCGGCTCCGGAACAAGGAAGCGGAAGCAAGTAAACAACCGGCCACTGCGGGCTAGGAGCACACGCCGTAGTGAAGAGATGGAACAACCCACGGAGGAAGACCTGTCCGCGCTCTGCAGCCGGCTCCGCCGACCTGCTAGGAGGAGAAAAGCAATGAAGTACATCTGTTTGGGGTATTACGACAAAGCAAAATTTGATGCCATGACCGAGGACGAACGAAACGCCATGTTCGATACCTGCTTTGATTACGATGACCATCTTCGCGCCGGCGGGCACTGGGCCGGTGGGGAAGGGCTTCAGCCTGCGGAGACGGCATTGACCGTTTATTGGAAGAACGGCAAAGTGGCAACCACAGACGGTCCCTACACGGAAACCAAGGAACAACTCGGCGGCATTCTCGTCCTTGAGGCGCGGGACATGAATCACGCTGTGCAGCTCATGACACAGCATCCGTCCCTGAAGTACGGCAACATTTTCGAGATTCGGCCCGTAGCGGACATGAATGAAGTCATCAAGGCGAGTGAGCAGCGACGGAAAAAGACCGTTGCACCCTGAAGGCGGCTCCAAGTCTGTCAGGAACCTTGGCAACACGGAAGAAATTCGGGAGTAGCGCTCAGACTGTAACGGTCAAGAGCGCTCCCTGTTCTTTGGCTTCGGTTTGCCTGCAGGCCAGGGTCAACCGATCACGTGAAGCAAATTGGACTTCGCGGACGAAGTTGCTACCCCTTCGCGGCGACGCGGCGGAACCTGCAATTCGGGCATGGGAGCGCCCTGAAACAGCTTCCGGCAAGGGACCGCGAGCCAGCGGGCCCATTTGGTGGCGCGATTGCGGCGCGCGCTATCCGTCGCAATTCCGGTGCTGGCATACATTTGCCGGTAGAGCTTGGAAATGAAGATGAATGCCAGACGCGCGCGCAGGTTGGGGGTGCAGTTCGATCTTTTCCAGATCGCGCCGAAGCTGTAGAAGCGGTCCCAAACGCTTTGCGTGCGGCTCCGCAACTCCTCTGAGCTCATGGTGGGATGAGGCATGAACATCTTTGGCCGCTGCTCCGCTGGGATAAGCCAGTAGCGGGTGATCGGAGTGTCCAACACTCTGGGAACGTCCGCCCCGAAGGCTTTTTCCCAGCGCTCAAAGTCCACAGTTCCGGCGAATGGCGTAAGCATCACAAACTGAGCGAAGGTCAAGCCGGCCTTATGGGCCAGGTTCAACGTCGCGTCAAAGGTATCGGCGCGGTCCGTCTTTAATCCAAAAATGAAGGAGCCCAGCACGTGCACGCCGTGCTTGCGAAATTGTTGCAGGCGCTCAATGAGGTTATCTCCGGAGCAGTTGAAATCCTTGAAGACGGCTTTCAGCCCCTCCGCACTCACGGCTTCCACACCCACCAGTGCGCCGCGAATACGGGCCGCACGCATCGCTTCAAGAAACTCCGGATCCTCGGCAGACTCCATGGTGATCTGAGTGAAGAACGTTACGTCTGGCGGCAATTGGGCAAGGCGCGCCATCAACTCAAATCGCTCCTCGCGAATCGCGCGCAACTCGGCGAGTTTGGCATGATTGCCCTGCCGCTCGGCAAGCTTTATGTCCGTCAGGGTCACGGGATAGAAATTATCGTCGGCGAGCGCGATGAATCTGAACCCGAGTCGCCGCAGCGCCACCACCTCTTCCATCACGATGTCGGAATTGCGCTGGCGCGGCCGCTGTCCATCGGTACGCCACACCGAGCAGAACGAGCAGTGCTTGGGGCATCCGCGCACCGTTTGTACTGAGGCCCACATATAACGGTCCTTCGGCAGCAGGTCCCAGCGGGCGGGTTTGAAGAACTCGGCATCCACTCTGCCGCCTTCATAAACCTCGCGCAACGAGCCTTCTCGGCAATCAGCCAGCACGGCGCCCCATGCGAGATCGCCATCGCCTTTCACCACGGAATCGGCTTGCCCCAGAGTTAAGGCTTCTTCCGGGTAGAGCGTGGCATGAATACCGCCGAAGATCACTTTGGCTCCGCGCTCTTTCGCCAGGCGGCCTACAGCGTAGCCGCGAAGCGCGTTCCCGGTGTGAATGCCGATTCCGACCACGTCACCCGCCTGGATTTTCATGGGGTCTAAGGGATCCAACGTCTCGTCCCAAATCAAAGGATCGCCAAACTCAGCCGGGGTTGCTCCTGCCAGCACATACAACCACCGAGGTGTGATCACTGCCGTTCCGAACGCTGTATCACTTGGATTCACCAGATGAATTTTCATTTGCGGTCATGTTACATCACGCTTCAGAATATCTATATACTCCGATGTTGGTTGCCCTCGTATATGTCTCCTTGGTGGCATCATTTGCCGCCTCATTACGGCAAAATCCGGAAGCTTAGCCGGAGATCAGCGCGGAGGCCACGCCAAATACTTTCAGACTTCGGCCTGCGTCCACTTCCAGTCCGCGTATCTTTTTCTCAGCGCCGATTTCTGCAGCTTTCCGGTGGAGGTATGCGGAAGCTCGCTCACAAAAACGAAATCATCCGGCAACTGCCAGTTGGCAAATTTTCTGGCAAGAAATTCGCGCAACTCATCTGCCGTGGCCTTGGCGCCATCTTTCAGCACAACCACGGCCAGCGGACGCTCCTGCCATTTGACATGCTGCACGCCGACAACGCCGGCCTCCTTCACCGCGGGATGTCCCATCAGGGCGTTCTCCACGTCCACTGAGCTGATCCACTCGCCGCCGGACTTGATCATGTCCTTCCTGCGGTCCACCAGTTTCACGCAGCCGTCGGGATCGATGATGGCCACGTCGCCGGTGCGGAACCAACCGTCCTCGCTCCAGCGGTTTTCCGTTCCTGGAGCATTGAAGTAGCTTGCTGCCACCCATGGCCCGCGGACCTCAAGCTCGCCCATGGTTTGGCCATCCCAGCCCGCTTCTCCCTGGTCGTTGACGACTCTTACGTCGATCAATGGCGAAGCCCAGCCCTGCTTGCAGCGTTGCGCGTACTGCCGCTCTTCCGGCCAGTTAAGCATTTCCGGTTTCAGCCGCATGGTGGTGCCGAGCGGAGAAGTCTCCGTCATGCCCCAGGCATGAATCAGATGGAAGCCGTGCCGGTCGAGGCCGCGCATCAGCGACTCCGGGGGTGCGGTGCCTCCACATAAAATTCTGATATCGCGCGCCGGCCGCCAGTTGGGGCCGCGCTTTTCCAGGGCCGCGAGCACCGGCAGCCACACGGTAGGGACAGCGCAGCTCATGGTGACAGCTTCCTTATCGATCAACTCCAGCAGGCTGTCGGCATCCAAGTGCGGTCCGGGTAGGATAAGCTTTGCTCCAACCATCGCCGCTGTGTACGGCAAACCCCAGCCGTTGGCATGAAACATGGGAGAGCCCAGCAGAGCCACATCGTGCTGCGAAAGAGCGCAACAGTCCGGCAGCGCCTGTACCAGGCTGTGCAGCACCTCGGAGCGATGAGAATAAATCACGCCCTTGGGACTGCCGGTGGTGCCGGAGGTATAGCACATGGCCGCGCCATCGTTTTCGCTGATCTCGGGATATTCAAAGCTTCCGCGCGCCTGTTTCAGCCAGTCTTCGTAATTCTCGTACTCGCGCGCGACCGGCTGCCCGCAATGCGAGACTACAAAAATACGTTCGAACTTCACTTTCGCTTTGAACTTTTCCAGAACCGGCAGCAGCACGTCATCGACAATCAGAAACCGGTCGCCGGCATGGTTGGCGATCCAGGCGATTTCGTCCGGATGCAGGCGCAAATTCAACGCATGCAGGATTCCGCCCGCCACAGGAACTCCGTAATGAACCTCCAGATGGACGTAGTGGTTCCACATCAGCGTGGCCACTCGATCGCCCTTTCTGATTCCCGCCGATTGCAGACACTCCGCCAGTCGCAGCGCGCGCTGATAAACGCCTCCCCAGGTGGTGCGATGGATGCTGCGATCCGGCAAGCGCGAAACTACCTCAACATTGCCAAAATACTTTGCTGCCCGCTCCAGCACTGAAACCAGAGTCAGCGGCGTATTCATCATGGTTTGCATCAGCAAAGCTCCATTCGGCGGGCATTTTATACCACCCAGGCTACTCTCTTTCGCCTGCTTTTCGGGCGATAATAGAAGAATGAAGCGCTCCGGAGTCGCCGACCTGCCTCTGCACGGCGGACGTGTTCCCGCCTGGCTGGCGGAGCGCATGACCAGGCTCGGGGCCGGGATCTGCGAAAGCATTCTCTATCACTACGGGCCGCCGGAGCTGCTCTCACGGCTCAGCGATCCGTTTTGGTTCCAGGCACTGGGCTGCGTTATGGGAATGGACTGGCATTCTTCCGGCATCACCACTTCTGTGATGGGAGCGCTCAAGCGCGGCTTGAACCCGCGCGCGCATGAACTGGGCATTTACGTTTGCGGCGGGCGCGGCAAACACTCGCGCCGAACGCCCGATGAGCTTCATGCTGTAGCCGAAAAGACAAATCTGAATGGCGACGAGCTCGCCCGCAACAGCCGCCTGACTGCAAAAATTGACAACAACGCCATCGCCGACGGCTTCCAGCTTTATCTGCATTCCTTCATCGTGAGCAAGCATGGCGCGTGGACCGTAGTACAGCAGGGAATGAATGACGCCACAGGCCTTGCCCGGCGTTATCACTGGCACTCAGCCACGGTGCGCGACTTCACTTCTGAGCCACACAGCGGAATCGTAGGCGAAAGAGTGATGGAAGGCGACATCATGAATCTGGTGGAGCGCCGCGCGAAACCGGCGCAGGCTGCACTGCTGGAAATGGCGCATGAGCATCCGGAACGCACCCTGCAGGAAGCGCGTAAGCTCACCATGCCTCGGCATCATGATGTCCGGGCTGAAAACGTGGACCTCAAGCGGCTCGGTGCGGTGCTCGCTGTGGCTTACGAAAGCGGCTTGCGCGATTTTGCGTCACTCTTGCTGCTGGAGAACCTTGGTCCTCGCACGCTGCAGTCTCTCGCGCTGATCGCGGAAGTGGTTCACGGCACGCCAACGCGATTTGCCGATCCCGCGCGATTCTCCTTCGCTCACGGCGGAAAAGATAGTCACCCGTTTCCGGTCCCGCTGAAAATTTACGATGAATCTCTTTCCGTGCTCCGCCGTTCGCTGGATGCGGCCAGGCTGGGCCATTCAGAAAAGCTTGACGGTTTTGCCCGCCTTGATCGCTTTGTCCACAAAATTGAGAAGCAGGCTGCGCCGCGAGCCCGCTTTATCGAAGTGATGCTGCATGAGCAAGCTATTTCATCTTCGCTCGGCGGCCGTACGGTTTTTGACGACCGGAAGAAGAAGCGGCCGGACGAACAATTGAATCTCTTTTAAACCGCCAAAGGACTTTTTGGTGTCGCTCAGGCTGCAGTTTGTCCTCTGCTTTTCCGCAGCAAAGGTTCTGTTGCAGATGTGTTCCTGAGCTGCAGGATTTCTCTCCTGAGCGTCGCGTTCTCGGCTTCCAGGAGTTTGATCCGGGTCTGCAGGCTGCTCAACAAATCCTGTGGCCGCCCCCGTGTCTGCGTAAGCCACTCGTCGAGTTCGCCGGGCTTAGCAATCACAGATGTGCCCAGGCGAGCAGATGGCCTGTGCACAGGAAGCCCGAGCCTCTCCCAACGCTGTACTGTGCGCACGCCACGGCGCATGTGATTGGCAATTTCTTTCCAGCCGTTGAGGATCAGCTCTGGCTCCGGACTGGAGCGAGCATCGTCCATACTGCGAGAGATGCCCCGGACGCGAACTCAGTTGGCCTGTACCGTGCCCTCGGTATGAGCGAACATTTTAGCGATCTTGTTCGCCACGTTTCGGGAAAGTTGCACACCAGCAAAAAGGGCCCGTCGTTCCGACCGGGCCCTTTGGCTTCTATTCGTTACTTTAATTTCGCTGCTGCTTTTACCCCAACCAGTTGTACGTCCATGATCAAGGTTGCGTTGGGAGGAATCACAGGGGGAGCGCCCCTGGAACCGTACGCCGCTGACGGCGGAATGCGTAGCTGACGTTTTCCTCCGACTCTCATGCCCAGGATGCCTTCGTCCCATCCTTTGATCTGCTGGCCATTGCCGATGGTGAGCTCAAGCGGGATGTCGGGATCATCCGTTCCGCCGAATTTGTTTCCATCCGCCAGCCAACCGACGTAAAGGATGGAAACGGTTTTTCCCTTGCTGGCTTCCTCTCCCTTTCCTACCTTGATGTCCCAGTACTCCGTGCCTGAAGGCGTTTTGTGCGGAGGTCCGGTTACCTTGCTCGGAGCCGTTCCAGGCGCCGGCGCCGCGCTTTTGGATTTGGCCGCCCTGGTTGTGTGCTTGACAGTTTTTTTTGTTTGCGCGCCCAGCCATACCGAGGCGGACAACAACATACAGATAACGACAAATCGGCGCATCGGGCTCCTTGGTGGAAAGCTCACAATTGAAACTGACAAAACTATGAGAGAGATCCTAGCCAAATCATAGCCGAGGTGAGACAAGCCGGGCAATGAACGACCCATCAGCACACAACTTAGCTCTTACCATCCCGGGAGCAGACTGAATTGCCAGATCCAGCCTCTGCCAGGGCGATCATTCGGATGCGCCAGGCTGACTTCGCCCACGGCGTAGCCAAATAGATTGACGCGAAGAGCTGGTCCGTAGCTCGAGACGGCGCTGCGTGGGCCGCCCAGGAAGCCGGCTTTGCTGGCTCCCGTCCACGCTTCACCCACGTCATAAAACCAGGCTGCTTCCACCGGAGGAATGGGTTTGCTGGGGATGATGCCCAGTGGTCCCAGCAATTCGAGCCGGGCTTCCGCATTGGCAACAGCAATTTTGCTGCCCAGGAGCTGATCGAAAACAGGACAACTTCCATTCACCTGCAGTTGTGGTCCGCACTCGGAAGGCGAAAAAGAATTGGGATCATAGCCATGGACCAGCGAAGCATAGCCCACAAAAATGTCCTGCAGGCGGTTATCATCGGCATCGCCGCCATAGCGGCCGTAGTGCAACACGCGCCCGGCAATCGAGAATGGCCGCGCGATCCGGAAATATCTCCGGTAATCCGCCAGCACGGTGGAAAAATTCAATGTACCGCCGGCGCCATCCAGTTCCAGGCGATATCGCTGTCCAAGAATGGGACTTGTTCCGCCGAATACTGAAGTATCGTAGACATAAGCTGCGCTGGCTGTGGCGAGATTCAAGGCTGACGGAGCGGGAATATTGTTCCGTTGCTCGGCGAGCAATGATCCATCCGGCGCGAACAGAAATGTGTCCGCTTCTTCGGCAAAACCGACATTATTGTACCCGGCGCTAAATTCAACCCTTGCTGCGCGGCTGAACGGGTACGACGCAAGGGCCGCAATTTCCCGGTCGAGCTGCCAGAACGTGACGTCCTGTTCCACCAGTGCCGGAACGCCGCCAACGGTTGTTGTTCCTGTGGCAAATCCCCCGGTAATGTAGGGAACCTGTCCACCCACAAATCCCCAGTTCCAGCGTGAACGCTGGTTCTCCCATTGGACCACTCCGGCGAGGTTGCGGTAGAAGGAGCCGGTCGAGCCAAAACTGCTGCTCTGGAGAGAAACGATCAGGCTGTGATAGTTCAGGAGGTCGCTGAAGTAAAGGCCGGTTCCTCCGGATACAAGCGAACCAAAGCTGCTGTAGCCCACACCGATGCTGGGCGGCGCAACATAATCAAGCTGAAGATGAGGATGGTACGCCGTTTTTACAAAACCCACCGGTTCCGGCAATCCGATCTGGGAATTGCTGACCAGTTCGGCGACCATGCTCTGCAGGTTCTTTTCCGCCGGTGGCAGCACGCCCGCGTTGCGATTTGCCAATGCGGTGTTCAGCGGCTGCCCGGCAATAGCCGCCGGCGAATCGAGCGAGTAGATGTTGTAATCATCCTTGACGAAAGCGCTGTACACAATACGCCCTGCCTTGCTCGCCACGGAGAATGCCGGGCTGGTTGACGTGATTCCGGTAATCCCGGTTTGGATATTTGTCACCTGGTAAAAACGTTGCTCCGGCAGCGCAAGACGGTAGATATTGGCAATGCCCTCCCGATCGGAGACGAAGTAAAGGCTTGTGCCATCCGGCGACCATTGCGGATTGATCGCTCGCGCCCCTTGGAACGATGGCAGCGCCTCGATTTTTCCGGTGTCGAGATGAAACAGCGCCAGTTGTAGCTGGCCGTAGCTTAGATCGGAAAGCTGTGTTCCGAAGCGGTCTGTGACGAATGCAATGCTCTTTCCGTCCGGCGACCACTCGGGCTGAAGATCCGCATAGGCATCATTCGTGAGCCGCGTCACCTTTTTGCTTTGACGGTCATACAAGAACAGGTCATCCATGCCGCCGACCATGGCGGAAAAAGCAATCTGCTTTGCGTCGGGCGACCATGTAGGCGTGTACACCTCGTCCAAATCCGGCAAACGAATGTGCTCTACGGTTTTTTCCTCTTGCATGTCGCGCACGGCAAGCTGTGGCCGGCCATTCACGATCTGGCTGAAGGCCAGGTATCTCCCATCACGGCTCCATGCTCCGGCGGAGTTAATGAACTCAATGCTGTCCAGGTGCGCGCTGACCGCCGTTGACGTGAGTCTCTTGGTAATGTTGCCGGTTTCTCCGTTGGCCAGATACAAGTCAATCGAGAGCAGCCCCTTGGCGGAAAAGAACACCATCTTTTTCCCGTCAGGGCTCAGCACAGGGCTGGTATTCAGAGTGCTCCCGCCGCCGTTTTGCTTTTCTGAGACCAGCACCCGGCCCTGTTCTTTCGGGGCCGTGGTTTCTTCCATCACGGGGCCAAAGTGGGTTTCCAGCGCGTGCTGCCATTCGGTGGTAAGGTCAGCGGAGGATTTATGCAGAACCGCCTTGAACGCTGATTGGTAATCGCCGGATCGAGACGCGACTCGCAACAGTTGATTCACCGTCTGATCGCCGTAAGTTCCTCCGATATAAGCCCACAGCGCCTGCCCCCAGCGGTAGGGGAAGTACTTGGGATTGTTCAGGTCTTTGATTTTGGGCACCTTGCCGCTGGCTACTGCGTCGCGCATCCACATCGCCGTATTGGGGTCCGAGGGGCCGAGCGAGAGATACTCAGCCATTCCCTCAATGAACCACAGCGGCAACCGTTGCAGGCCGGCATTTTCCAACCCGGTTTGCGGGCCTGTTGGCAATGCGATGTCATATTGAAACGCGTGTACCAACTCATGCCCCAGCACGTGATCTGTGTCCGCCAGTGGCCCGGCCATGGGAATGACAACGCGCCGCCGCAGAGGTTCTGTGACACCGCCGGTTGCCTCACCAATATCTCCGGGGATGATATTCGTGCTGCGGAAATCGGGCGCGCTGGCATACATGATCACGGGCTGGCGTGAAGTTAGATCGTGATTGAAGACCTTGGACAGCCGCGCGTACCACCGTTCAGACATGCGTCCCACTTCGCTGGCCATCTGGGCTTCCTCGGGGTAGTAATAAATGTCGAAGTGCTTTGTCTTGAGAACCTTGAAGTTCAGGGTCTTGTAACGCACTTTATTCTGGCCGAAATATTGCGCTGATGCAGCGAGGCTTGCCAGGAGTACAAGCAGCATCAAGAGAAATAAGAACCGCGTCGCAGGAACTCGCATTGTAATAGTCCAAGAAAAATGTCGCTGGCAGGGAAGCGCCTAATCGGTAGGATTCTTTTTGCGAGTAGAGAGTTTTCAGCCTAATCTTTGGCCCTTGTTCTCACGTTATGTGGACTGCCACCCGATCCGGGCTTAGGATTCGCTGCACAATGGCCCGTAAGCAGCTTTTGGGCCTGAAGGTGACAAATGATGCACCGACCGCCATTTCATCTCAGCAGAGACTCGGCCCGCATGTTGAGCGGGGCCGCCGGGCTGCTTGCCGGATTTTCCGCCGTATCCTTGCCAGTGCTGGGCGTCGCCAGGAATGCGACAGTTCCGTTCATCTCCGCCCGGTCGTTCATGGTTGTCCTTATGCTTGGCCTGGGTTTACTTGCGTCCGGCCTGCTTCGCTTCTCATTGATGAAGGACGATCCTGCCAGCGATCCGCTGCGGAGAAACTTTGACGCGAGAACGCGTGGCATTCATTCCTTGGAGTCGCGCTGACCAATACTTGGTGGGTTGCGACGACAACTCGGCCCGGTTCAGGGTGACACGCCAAGTCTTTGCGGGTGACTGACGCCTGTTCAAGCCGCGCGCGCATGTTCGGTGAAGAACGCCCGGACCCTTCCAGACGTCATTTCACAAAAATCCCGAATCACCATGTTTGCTCCATGTGACTGGAGCAGGCCTGTGCCGTGACGATCAATCCCAAGCACCAGCCCAAAGTTGCCTCGGTGTCCTGCTTCTACACCCGCCATGGCATCCTCAACCACGGCCGCCCGTTGCGGCCGGATTGGCGGGCCGGTCAGCTGTTTCAGACATTGCACGAAAATATCAGGCTGCGGCTTGCCGCGCAGGTGAAGCTGCTGGCTCACGACTCCGTCCACAACGGCATCAAAGAGATTCGCGATACGTGCAGCTTCCAGGATCGGCGTTGCGTTCCTGCTCGACGATGCAATTCCCGTTTTGATCTTCTGAGAGCGCAACTCACGCACAAAACGAATGGCTTCATCGTCCACTTCCACGCCGCCTTCCCGTACCTTTCGGTTGAACAACTCATTTTTGCGGTTTCCAAGTCCGCAGATCGTGATCGCGGACGGCGGATCGGACGGAGCGCCATAGGGAAGTTCGATAGCACGTGAATGCAGGAAGCTGGAAACGCCATCGTAGCGTGGCTTGCCGTCGACGTAGGCGTAATAGTCGGCGTCCTCGAACGGCTGAAAGGTCGCACCTGTGCTGTTGGCCTTCTCCTTGAGAAAAGAGTCGAACAATTCTTTCCAGGCGGCCTGATGCACGCGGGCCGTGAACGTTATCACTCCATCGAGATCGAAAACCACCGCATCCGGACCATCGTTCATACGCATTCGCATTCCTCCATGAGGCCTCACTGCGCCCTGGAACGGACCAACAGGACGGGGCAACCGCAACTCCGTATCACGACCCGAGTGGCAACATGCCTGGCCGATTGCCACTCACCATCCCAGGCCATGACTATGAGGTTGGCCTTCTTTTCGCGGGCGAGTTGCGCGATTTCTGATCCTGGCCGGCCTCCGGCTACCACCAGCTTGAAGCGCACTGCTGACGCAGGTGCGCCCATTGTCAGCATCCGATCGACAAATTCCTGTGTCCACGCCGGCCACTCATGCTGCGGCTGGTCTATGTATCTGGGAGCGGTGAGGCTCCCCGGTTGCTCTGGCCTGGCAGCTTGCCGGGCAGCAACGTGCAGCGCAGTCACCTCAGCGTCCGCCATCATAGAAATTTCGGCTGCGGCGCCGCTCGCTAAGTCGCTGTCCGGTGTTCCATCGTGCGCGAGCAGAATCCGGCGCAAGCTCCAGACCCTTTCCCCCCGTTCGGGCGGCACCATCACGATCCGTTCCGGGCCGCTGGCAAGCACAGAGTCAGCTACGTGTCCAAAGCCACTGGGGTGCGATCCGCTGTGCGTGCACATTACGATCAGCGATTCCGCCAGATTCCGTGCCGCTTCCATGATCATCCCGGCGGGATCATCGTTACAGCAATCAAAAACTGCTCCGGGCAATTGCGGCTCTCCTACTCCGAGCAGACTGGACATTTCATTCGGATGCAACAAGCCCTGTCCTGCATAGATCACGTGAGGAGTGGCGCCGCAGATTTCAGACAGGACACGAGCCACCGGGATCGCAGAACGTGACAGCACAGTTCCATCCAACGGAATGATCAGATTGCAGATGCTATTTAACTGCTCGGGCTGACCGGAGACAGCATTGTTCGGTTTGGGACTAGCAGCACTCACGTTGTACCTCTTCCTATCACTTTGTATCCCCGTGCTGCCATGAATTGGAGCCCGTGCACTCAAACTCCGCTCGATAGTCATGTCCGGGAGAAGCCACGAAAGCGGAGCCGTTGCCAAGGCGCAGCTTGATTTCACCATCACCACTCACGCCCACGTGGATGCTCCCGGGTTCGACGGAGACACGGAGGAGCCGGTTACGCCATCGGAAGGGAAACGAAATGCGGCGCCAGTGGCTCAGCATATTAGGCATGATGGCAATGCAATTGTCTTCGGGCTGGACTCCTGCGAATCCGAAGACGATTGCCTGCCAGAGCCCTCCCATAGCCGCCGCATGAACGCCTCCAGCCGCGTTCCCCATGTTGTTGGAGAGGTCGATTTCACTGGCCTGGCGAAGATATTGCTGGGCCAGACTTCTGTTGCCCAGGCGCGCAGCTACAAGAGCATGAATCGCCGGGCTGAGCGAACTGCCATGCCCGGTTCGCGGCTCATAATATTGGAAATTTGCTTCTCGTATCTCCGCCGCAAAATCGTTCCACAGGAGGTACATGGCCATGACCACGTCCGCCTGCTTCACCACGTTCGTCTGCTGTATTCTGTGGTGACCGAGGATGACATCCATGGCCGCGGAGCGCGGCTCAAAGCTCTTGAGGTCAATCGGTTCCTTCCCGAAGTACCCACTGAACTGTTCGAAGATGTCTGTCTCTGGATTGAAGCCGGTGAACATTGCATCGGCAAACTTCAGCCATAACTCGATCTCTTCATCGCTGACGCGCAAACGCGCCGAGAGCTCTCCCCATACGTCCGGCCAGCGCGACTGCACAATGCGCGCTGCCGCAGCGCCATGGCGCAGGTTCCAGGTAGCCATTAAATTCGTATAAGCATTGTCATCTACGTTTTCGTGGTACTCGTCCGGCCCAATGACGTGGCGAATGTGGTAGCGGGAATCCTGTTCCAGCACGCCGCGACTGGCCCAGAAACGAGCGGTTTCCAGCATGATTTCAATCCCGGTGCTGCGAAGGAATTCATCATCTCCGGTTGCGTTCCAGTACTGCCAGATTGCGAATGCCACATCGGCTGTGATGTGAATTTCCATGTCGCCATTCAATACCGGAATTATTTCTCCGTTGGGCGATATCACGGCCCGGGGCGTGGTTTCCTGGCCGGAGTCCGCCGATTCCCACGGGTACATCGCGCCCCGGAATCCTGCGGAACGAGCCTTCTCCCGCGCTGCATCGAGCGTATGGAACCGATAACTCAGAAGCGCCCGCGCGGCAGCAGGATACGTGTGAATGTAAAAGGGCAGCATGAATATCTCTGTATCCCAGAAGACGTGGCCTTTATAAGCCTCGCCTGTAAGCGCTCGAGCGCCAATTGAGACCCGGGGATCTTCGGGGTTGGCCGCGGCGATCAGGTGGTACGTGGAGAACCGCAAAGCAGATTGCAACTCGTCGTCTCCTTCCACCTGGACGTCGGCGCCTTCCCATCGCTCACGCCAGCCAAGGGAATGCGCCCTGGCGAGAGCATCAAATCCGCACGCGAAAACGCTATTGGCATGATCGACGGCATGCTCTGGCAAATTGTTAGTATCTCTGGAAGTGAAAATTGAGACTGCCCGAAGCAGTTGGCACTCCGCCCCGCGCTCGAGGGACGCCGTGAATCTCTCCACGATCCGGCGTTCCTCGATAATCACTTCGCGCTTTCCATCGAATCTTGAACACAGCAATTGGCCGGCCACCGCAAAGGCCAGTACGTGTTTGTCCGGAGCTTGCATCCGAAACGCAAGTGGCAACACATTCGGTCTTTCAGCGTTGCGGCGCGTCTTCCAGTCGGGCGGTAAAGACGGGTCCAGGTCCGGAGGAAGTTCAATGGAAGCCTCGAGTTGAACAGTCCCGCTGTAATTTTCGGGTTTCAGTGTCACGGATTGGAGCAACAGATGCCGATCGGCGATCGACGCGAGGCGGTATCCGAGTATGCTGGTCTCACGCCCGCGGGGATCGCGGTGCCGCCACGTGCGCCAGAGCGCTCCGTGCAACATGTCGAGAACGCGCTGGTGCTCCAGTACGTGGCCCTCATTCATATTGAGCAGGTAGCCTTCTATCCATATGCGAATCCCGGTCCAGTCCGGCAGGATCAGGAGTTGGGGCGTGGAGCCCGGTGTCTGCGGATGTCTAAACACCCCCGCGGCAAAAGTAGCCGGCGATGATAGGGGAGTGCCCTCGGCCAGCGAAGCACGGTTTCCAACATACCCGTTGCTGATGGCCAGCAGCGACTCCAACTCGTGTTCGCGAGCGAGATTGAAGCCCTCTTCCCGCAGCAGCCATAACGGGTCAGAGGTACACCAGACAGTCCTGGCCATCGCTGCGGCTCCTGTGTTGCCGCCGTTGATGAAGTCAGCCGGGCAGGAGAGAGATGTTGAGCGTCCCACTCTACCTATGGATGCCTCCTTAGTAATGGCTGCAGCCCGCAATTGTGCATCTGGCGAACAGCCGGATCTGAGTTCGTGAGAGCTGTTGGTTCGCTTAGTAGCTGGCTGCCGTTTGACTTAGCTGCGCACCTCTTCGACTGACCCCAATGGTTTGCAGCGCGCGGCGCACATCGCCGATGATGTTCCGCGCAAATGGCGTGGTCCCCATTCTGGAACCGTTGCGGATGAATAGAAAATCAATGCTACATTTCATCAGGATTCATTTCTGCATTTCCTGCGACGGCACTTGGCTGCTTTTGCCAAAAAGGGAACCGATTTCATGACGCAAGTGCAAACCGTGCGAGGCGCCATTGAGGCTGAAAAGCTGGGAACAACGTTGATGCATGAACACATCTTCGTGCTCGACAGCGAAGTCCTCACAAATTACCCAAAGGAATGGGGCAGCGAGGAGAAGCGCATTGGTGATGCCATAGCGCGGCTGAACGAGTTGCATGCCCGCGGCGTCAACACCATCGTTGACCTGACCGTAATCGGCCTTGGCCGCTACATTCCCCGTATCGTTGAAATTGCCTGCCAGACGCCTATTCAGATCATTGTCGCCACTGGAATCTACACGTACAACGACGTGCCTTTCTACTTCCGGCTGCGCGGGCCGGGAACTGTGCTGGGCGGACCGGAGTTGATGGCCGACATGTTCGTCCAGGACATAACGGAAGGCATCGCCGGCACCGGAGTAAAGGCCGGAATGCTGAAGTGCGCTACCGACAAACCGGGTTTGACGCCGGGAGTGGAGCGCGTATTGCGCGCCACTGCGCTGGCGCACAGGCGCACAGGGACGCCCATCTCCACACATACGCACGCACAGAGCAAGTCTGGATTGGTACAGCAGAAAATATTTCGCGACGAAGGCGTGGATCTCTCCCGCGTGGTGATTGGCCATTGTGGCGATACAACGGACCTCAAGTATTTGGAGGAGTTAATTGCCAATGGATCCTATATAGGCATGGACCGCTTCGGGCTCGACAGTATTCTTTCCTTCGAAGACCGTGTTAACACCGTGGCGGAGATGTGCCGGCGTGGCCATGCGGAGAAGATGGTGCTTTCACATGACGCCGCCTGTTTTATGCATTGGCTGCCAGAGGCTGTTTTGCACAGAGCCTTGCCGGGATGGAACTATCTTCACATTCACAATGGCGTGATTCCGGCGCTCAAACAAAGGGGCGTCACCGACGATCAACTGCGCCAGATGCTGGTAGAAAATCCACGGCACATCTTCGAAAAACAAGGAGCATATTGATGGAGAACTATGACCTTTGAGAATGGATCAGCTACCAGCTAGGCTCCTCACAACTCCTTTCCGGTGTAAACTCCAATGTTTTGGCCTCGAAAAGCAATGCATGCCCGCTGCAAGCTGAAGCTGCGGCGAAGCAGGCCTTCACTGCAGACGCCGGGTCAATCTCGAATCAGGTGAACACCATGGATTTTGCGTTCAGCGACAAAGTCAAACATCTTCAGCGCCGATTGCTGGCGTTCATGGACGAGCACATTTATCCCAACGAGAAGCGGTTTTCAGAAGAGATCAGCCGCAACCGATGGTCGCCTGCTCCGGTCATTGAAGAGTTGAAGCCCACGGCGCGCGCGGCCGGGCTATGGAACCTCTTTTTACCCGACAGCCAGGACGGAGCAGGGCTGAGCAACCTCGAATACGCGCCACTATGCGAAATCATGGGGCGCAGTACGCTCGCGCCTGAGGTGTTCAACTGCTCGGCGCCCGATACGGGAAACATGGAAGTCCTTGCCCGCTACGGTTCCGCGGAACAGAAAGAGCGCTGGCTCAAGCCCTTGCTGGCAGGCGAAATACGTTCGTGCTTTGCCATGACGGAACCCGCCGTCGCTTCGTCCGACGCCACTAACATTGAGGCCAGCATACGGCGCGAAGGAAATGAATACGTCATCAATGGCCGTAAATGGTGGTCCTCCGGCGCAGGCGATCCGCGCTGCAAAGTCGCCATCTTCATGGGCAAGACTGACCCCACCGCGCCAAGCCATCGGCAGCAATCGATGATTCTGGTGCCCATGGATGCACCCGGCGTCAAAGTGGAGCGGCTGCTGACCGTCTTCGGCTACGACCACGCGCCGCACGGGCACGGAGAAGTGACGTTTACCAACGTGCGCGTGCCGGTCTCCAACGTCCTGCTGGGCGAAGGCCGGGGCTTTGAAATTGCCCAGGGACGTCTGGGACCGGGCCGCATTCACCACTGCATGCGCTGCATCGGCGTGGCCGAGCGCGCGCTGGAGATCATGTGCGAGCGCGTGCTATCGCGCGTGGCGTTTGGCAAACGCCTGGCGGAGCAGGGAACCATTCGCGCCGATATCGCTCGTTCGCGCATGGAAATTGAGCAGGCGCGGCTGCTCACGCTCAAGGCCGCATACATGATGGACACGGTCGGCAACAAGGAAGCCCGGGCGGAGATCGCCATGATCAAAGTGGTGGCTCCAAACATGGCCCTCGCCGTCCTCGACCGCGCCATTCAAGCCCATGGCGGCGCGGGCGTCTCGCAGGATACCTTCCTGGCCGGAGCCTGGGCCAATGTGCGCACCCTGCGCCTGGCCGACGGGCCGGACGAAGTCCACACCGTCGCAGTCGCCAAGCTGGAACTCGCCAAGGTTGACAAGCGCCGTCAGCAGCCCCAGCCTGTTTTGGCTTCAGGGCGAAGTTAGGACCGGATTTCCCGAACAAACCGGCATTCAGGTGACCAGCATTAGTCGCAGCCGGGGGGTACCCCCATAGTCAATTAGGATTCTAAAGGGGTTAGCTGCAGTCATCCCGGGGGTCACCCCGGAGTTGATGCGCAATAGAGTCCGCCCAACTGTTTGAATTCAGATTTTCAAAGATCGTCCGGCCTCTCCGCCTGGGCGGCAGCCACCCCTACCGGACGGCGCTTTGCAGTCCGGCAAAAGCTTCTAAGCATACTACTTTTCTTCGCCAAACGTCAACCAGAAAAATTGAGCGGCGGGTGATGGCAGGCGAGTTTGTGCAGAGCCTGCCTGCGGCTCAGCCGCACGCCTGCGTGGGTTTGCAGCGCGAGTCATCCGCGGGTGCAGGATATTCGCAACCGCTGCTGGAGGTGATTCTTCGGGAAGCTGAAGACGCGCTGTTAGTCGTGCCTTACGGCGCTCGCCTTCCCTACACGTGATCTTGGCAACTCCCAAGTGCGATTTCGAGAAAGACACGGAGAAAATTCAAGGGCAGCTTCGGCGCACGCACCTCCTGCCCGAGCCCATGTAGATGGCGGTCCGGGAATGGGACATCTTGGGCCAACAAATCGCCGTCCAATAAACGGATTCGAATCGGCTCATCACGGCAATTTAGGGCGCCGGGTGAGCCAAAACCCTGCTACAATCCGCGCTAGTTCACCCATATTTATTTGTCACGCAGTTTTAGTTGAAGGGACTCCTCTATGGCGCTGGTCCTGTGTACCGGCTCGGATGCTGTTGTGATGAAGACCAGGCAGCTTCTTCTTGAGCAGGCCGGGCATACGGTGGTGCTCGCCTCCAATGAACGCCAGGTGGAGAAGGCCTGCAAAGATAATCCATTTGATGTGGTAGTCATTGACCAGAACGTCTCGCCGAGCGTCAAAAAGCGCTTCTTCCACCTGCTTCGCGAAGATTGCACGACAGCCAAAATACTGGA
This sequence comes from Candidatus Angelobacter sp., assembly GCA_035712465.1. Classification (GTDB taxonomy): domain Bacteria; phylum Acidobacteriota; class Terriglobia; order Terriglobales; family Acidobacteriaceae; genus Angelobacter. The sequence continues at coordinate 366,609 of DASTAS010000010.1, read as the reverse complement.
ACTGCATCGCCCTTTTAACGATAGGGTCCTCGAAACTGCCGATGCGTGGCTGGTCATGCCCAGTGAAGCGCCTGAAGGCCTGAGCGAGCTTGTGACCGCACTCGCGCAGAAAATGGCGACATCTTCTTTACCCTCCGCTCCGGCCCACGAATGACCTCGAATACCCCTGCTGTTCTGGATGCGCCGCAGGAGTAAGCCACAGGCGAGATTTGCCGTCTGGATTCAGGAAGGGCTATTCGTCCGTGGCCTTCTTCTTTTTCCGGGGAAGCTTCTTTTGTACCGGGACAAGTTTCCATATGTCGGCAGGCGGGACCTGGAGCCCGTGCGAGAGCTGGAGCATGCCATCAAAGGAAACGGTCTGCTCGCCGCGCTCGATCCTGCCGATCTGGTTACGGTGGTAGCCACACTTCTCCCCCAGCTTCTCCTGGGAGAGATGCCGTTCAAGTCGCAGAAATCGAAGCTGTTTGCCGAACAAATCCTTTGCGCTGGGCACGCCGTATAGGGTCTTTCGGCAAGCTGTCCTCGTCTACATCCTGTGAAGATTGCATCCTGATTAGGTGTATAATCCGGGACGGCTTTATATGGCAGAAAGTTTACCAGAGATATGTTACGAAGCCTGTTGGACGGAGATTGACGGTATGTATTCCTGTGGGTGCCGTCATAAGAGCATACGCGACGCCATGCGCTGCCTGGTGCCGGACGGGCGGAGCTTCATCCGCGCGGTGGAGAAGGGAATCAGCCGCTCGCTGGATGACCCCGAATGGAAGGAATTTCTGACGGAATTAGGAAGGGTTTCGGGGCGGCAATCACCATAAGGAGAAGGACTAAGGAGAAGGAGCTGCGCTCCGATACGCCGCGTTCGGCGCCCGCACGCCGGCCGCGGCGATTTTTTGCGTTTACGCCTGCCAGCCTGGGCTCGTGCTCCGTGCATGAGCAGTCGTTCGGCGCGAATAGCATAAAATGAATGCTGAGCTCGTGCCGGGATGGCGGAATTGGCAGACGCAGCGGACTTAAAATCCGCAGGACCGCAAGGTCTGTGGGGGTTCGAGTCCCCCTCTCGGCACCATTTGTTTCTGTCGCTTCGCTCCAAGCCGCCGACGAACCTTGCCCGAGCTAACAATCTGCATGCTCCTGTAACAGCGGGCTCGGCGCGCAAAGTCGGCCTCGCCCTTGTTACTAAAACATCCATCGCCTTGCTCCGGGGGTCCTGGTAGGCATCACTTCGAAAATGCATCCGGAGCCGCGAAGGGCCGTGACCAGCAAGAGTGCAGCGCCGACAGGCGCGACCGAAAATAGCCCGGCACGGTCCGAGGCGAGCGTCAGCGAGCCGAAGGGCAAGTGCCGGGTAAGCTAGGCACCGCATCGACTCCACACTGCCGTAGGCCCGGGGTCCCCGGCAAACCCGCTGTTGGTTTGCTGGGGTGGAGATCGGAGCGTAGCCGAAGGCGGAGCGACAAAAAACATTCGCCTCTGGACCTGTCATATGCGGATGATACGGCGGGCTCGGCACCCGAGTCGGCCTCGCCCTTATGCATCAAGATCCTTCGACTCCGCTGCGCTTCGCTCAGGATTTCGCCTGCGGGCTCCCGCTCCGCTCACGCCCGCAAAACGTCTCAACTTAAAATCCGCAGACCTGAAAGGGTTGTGAGGGTTGAGTCCCCTCTCGGCACCATCATTTCTGTCGCTTCGCTCCGCGCGGCCATCGTGGGTCTATTTGCAAGCATTGCAAAGGCGCTCGAAGCAGCGGGCTTGGCGCGCGAGTCGCGCCGCGGTTATACGGAGATCGCCACCACGAATTCTCTTCATGTCAGTCAGAAGGTCGAAGACTTGCGTGTGCTTCTGTTTTTTATGTTATTTTCCTTCGTGTATTCCTTAGCAATCGCTGTTGCAGCAGGGGCTCTCTGCCTGAGTGGACGTGCAAGCATTGAGGATTCCAAATTATGATCCCGTATTCACAACAAACACCGCAACAACGCAAGCGCAGTCTCAAGATTGTCGGCATGGCAATACTCTTGGCAATTCCATATCTGAGCTTTGGGATATGGATGGGTTTGGAACATTGGATTATCAATCTCCGCTGGTTGCTATTCGGTATATTCCTCGGATATCTGGTCTTCGGAACACTTATATTGAAGATGTTCGTGAAGAAAATAGATCGAGCCACGCCCCCAGAGCCGTGACAACAACGAGGGGCCAATCAGGCGGAACTGTTTCGTTTTTTGGAGAGGAAAGCGGGACAGGCTAGTGCCGGGACAGATCAGCAGTAGAAGTGGACGGAATCGCTTTTTGACAATATCACGCCAAATGGTCTTCCCAAAACCGATTGGATCTACTCACTGAAGGTGGTGTTTGGGCAGATCACCGAAATACGCACGGTATGCGAGAAATAAACTTTTATAAAAATCCGCGCTGCTTTTTCGCAAAGAATCGCGGCATGAACACTGGGCGAAACCGTCGGCCTCCCCCCTTATCGCGAAGCGCCATCGGTCGCTGCGCTCCAAGCCGCCGACGAACCTTGCCCGGAGCTAACGATCTGCATGCTCCTGTAACAGCGGGCTCGGCGCGCGAGTCGGCTTCGCCCTTATGGAATGATCCTTCGGCTCCGCTGCGCTTCGCTGGATTTCGCCTGCGGGCTCCCGCTTTGCTCACGCCCGCAAAACGGCTCAACTTAAAATTTGCAGACCCGAAAGGGTTGTGGGCGTTCGAGTCCTCGCTGCGCTCGGGATAAAACCTTTGGTGCCGAGAGTGGGTTCAGAGTGTGCGGTGTTGAATTAGGACAACTGTTTAACGCTGGATACCAGTTACAGGGTCAATTTCGTGTTCCACCACCAATCCCATGATCAGAGAAATCGAAATACTCAATAAGCTGGATCGCAGACACTTTAAATATAATGACAGCGTTGCTGAGATGATCCGTCAGGTTTGTGAGCTTTATCTCAAATCTGATGCGGCGCACCGACAGGAGATCCGTGAATCTTTCACTGCGGATTTTGCCTTGTTTTGGTTTGCCAAAGACATGGCCGTGCGAGCGGTACGGGAGAATGAAGTAGATCGCGTTCGGAAAGGGTTAATTGCGGTGTTGATCGAAGGCGCGAGGCGAGATGTAAGAGATACTCTCTTTCCAATTGCGTTGCTCTATAACAGCGCGTCGAAGATTGGTGCTGATCCCCACAAATTGTTCAATTGGGCGGCCTCGATTTCCAACGAAAAGATGAAATCAATATTGGATGAATTCCTCAGCCGCCCCGCATCTCTACGGGAAATAAACAAATTTGGCTTTAGGGAAGCGCAAACCGAAACCGGCTTTGATTATGCCTCTTCTTGATTGTAAGTAGTGCCGACCCTGAACCTCGACAAGACGCGGCTCATCGAGTTCGGTCGGTCGCTATGATCGACGGCAGAGGTTGAGGGGAGTTGTCCGGCAACCTTCGTGAGCGTGATCCGGATACAGGTCTTCTCTTTTACAGGGCGCGCTGGTATGACCCCCAGCAGGGACGTTTCCTGTCCGAAGATCCAGCGGGACTGGCGGGCGGAAGAACGAACGCATACTCTTACACCAACGGTAATCCAATCAACGCCCGCGATCCCTCTGGACAGATCATCAATCTGGTAACCCCAGCTATTGGTTTGGGGGTTGGCGCGGTTGTCGGAGCCAGCGCTACCGCACTCATCTCGCTTTACCGTACTGGTCACCTCCCGACACTGGCGCAAGTAGCAAACGTTTATGCTGTAATAGTGAACAAAGCCGGAAATCTTGTGACTGCTTTTCCTGGGTTTCCCGGGCGGCCCTAGCGTTATGGCTATAAACATTTATCTTCAATCAATTGATGGCCGAAGAGAAGCTGAAGCTTTTGATATGTACTATTCCCTCGCTGAGCTGTGGCCCGTCGGGAACAGCGATTTCCCGCTGCTGCAGTATATTGATCCCTATGGCAATGCTATCTTCAACGGCTTACAGATGTCAGAGGTGAAGAGGGAGCTCAGCGAATTGATCAATCGCGCTTCAAACGATGAACAGAGGTCGGTCCTCCGCCGCGTTCTTGAGATGGCCGAGGAATGCGAAAAACACCCGCACAAGTTTCTGCGATTCAGGGGGGATTGATACAGATCTTAATGAGGGCGCATGCTTGGCCGGGATATCACACTTTTATGCTTGCTGTGCCGTTGGGAGAATTTTACAGACTGTCTTTTCCGACCTGATCCCGGATTTGTAGGTGGTGGACAGACGACGGGAGGAGCTTCGGAATTCGTTATTCCGAACGGCCCAATACCCAGTGGAGCTACAATCACAGTGGTGAGGCCACGCTAATGTACTTGCAGCCAAGTGAGAAGGAGCTGATCGGTGAGTGGGTAGTCGACGGAGGCCACATTCGTGCAGATGACACGGCCCGGCGGATTCAATGGTTAATGAAGCATCATCTCCGAAAAATTGGCATCAGTAAGCAATGGGGTGCTTGGAAGACCCTTTTTCAAGATCCCGATGATTTGCGCTACTGGGAATTGACTTATCCGAGAAGTGAGATGCACGGAGGAGGCGCACCTGCCCTGAAGTGTATCTCAACTGAATTAGCAGCGACGGAATACGACAGTGTGCGTCGATGATTCGCGTTTTTCCCGAAACTGCTGCGATGGAAATAAGGTCAGGCCGTCGGAGCATCGTGAACGCCCATTCCAGCCATTAAAGATTCGACATTACCAGATTGGAGCGGCACTCGGATCAGTGCCTGCAAATACAGAGCGGACGCTGTCGCAGCAGACTACTGGATAAACACGGTATCTTTCCTAAGCAGAGGATGCAAGAGTCCGAGGGGCCGCAGGCCACCTTTCGAGATTACACGTGACTTGCGGTAGTCGATGCCTTCCACACACGCTCTCTGGCTACGGATTCAGTTGGGTGCAGCATGCGCCTGTAACAGCGGGGACCCCCATCCAAGCGGGGCACTGCGGCAGATTGACGGATAGGGTGCATGTTACTTCAGTACTCTGTCGCTCCAAATCCATGAAGGGTAGCATCTGCGTAACGCCCAAGGTATCCAAAGTATTGCAATTTCTTGTGTTTGGTATGAGGAGCCGCTTATGTGTCGAATTGCAGCAATGATTCGCACGCTCTTGATTTGTTGTCTGCTGGTTGTCTCTGCTGACGTCGCATCTCACGCTGCTGATGCGCATCCATCGGACGGCGCGCGACAACTGAAGAGCAAAGTCATGCCTGAATATCCTGATCTGGCAAAAAGATTCAACATCAAGGGAACGGTGCGCCTGGAACTATTCATCAAGGCGGATGGCCATGTCAGAAAGATTACCGTACTGGGGGGAAATCCCGTTCTAGCTCAGTCCGCTGTGGTGGCAGTCCGCAAGTGGCGTTACGCTGAAGCTACCGCCGAAACCACAATGGTGGTGAAGCTGAATTTCAATCCCGGGCCCCGCAAGTGAAGGGTTTTGAAACTGTCTTCCGGAAGATGCGATTGCCATTTTCAGAATCCCTGCGGCGGAAAAGGATCGGTTGAAAAAGTGACAGGTTCTCTTAATTACCTACGTACTCTTTTTCTGCTGCCCGTTTTTGCTTATTATCGATATCGAATTTGGAGCGCAGCAACAGCTTTTTGTTGAGCTCATCACTTGGTTGGTGGGCTCATTTTTTCCCGAGCGCTCGCCAAAGTCTTCCGGGAAAGATTTTCTCTTGATATCCCTCGCCGCGTGCACGATGCCCGGCCCGGCAGGGGAACCTCGGAGTACATCATGAAGCAATATAGGATCGCAGCCCTGGTCCTGTTTGTGACCTCACTGTGGCTTCCTGCCTACGCTCACCACATTGCCGTCGTGGTGCAGCAACAGAACCCCACTGAGTCGCTGACTTCTCCGGAGCTGGCGAAGATTTTCAAGTCAGAAACCAGAAAGTGGCCCAACGGCGCCGATGTCCGGGTGGTCCTCAACCGGAATTCTGCCGCTGCTTTTCAAGTGCTGGAGCGGCTGGCGCACATGCCGGCCCCTACGGCGAAAACGTTCATAGCGAAGCACAAGAATTTTTTCCTGCTCGCAAATTCTAATGCGGAAGTATTGCGGCTTGTCTCCAGCAACCGGGGCGCTTTGGGCCTGGTGGATGTTCGAGCGGTTGACAGCACCATCAAAGTAGTAAAAGTCGATGGCAAACTGCCGCTGCAAAAAGCGTATCTGCCGGATTGATGTCCTGCTTCCCCAGCTTCGAGCTCAGGCTGCAAGTTCCTGACTGCTCTTCCTGACCTCCTGCGCTTCGGATAACTTCAAGGGGACGCGATGATCTCTTGCCGAAGCATGCCCCGCCTGAACCCAGCCGAATCGCGTCAAGAGCGAGCCGATCATGCTGGACCAGCAGGCCACGCGGCGCATCTTCTCATTGCCAGTCATCAGCGCGCCGACTCGTAGCGCCAGAGGAACCGGTCCGGAAAGGATTCCGCCCGCGCGAACCATCGCGCCGCTCAAGCCTTTGTGCAGCGGCTCATTCACAATGTTGCGCTTGCTCTCCACTTCAATGCCTTCATAGACTTCAAAAGCGGAGGCAGCGATTCCCAGCAGATGCAGGGCCCGGCTGTCATCATGCCCGAGCAGCTCCAGGATTGAGACCGCGGAGTTGACGCCGGAAGCGGCGAAGTGATGCGGCAACGTCACGACATGATCGTTCCACACCGGAATCGCTGTGGCGCCGATCAGGACGCCGGTGTAGGTGGAAAGCACCGTGCCTGTGGCCGAAGCCAGCACGCCGGACAGGTTTTCAAGCAAACGCACGGGCAGCACGTCTCCAACATGCTCGCGCGCGAGGTTGGCAAACGCGGCAGCCCCGGAGAATGTGCCGAAGGCCGCCAGAGTCCATGCGCCTACGCTCATGGGACTTTGCAGTTTGAACACGCGCAGCATGTTCAGGAAGCGCGAAGGCACGCCAAGATCCGAGATCAATAGTGCCGGCGAGATGATGCCCCCGGCAGCCGCCACCAAACGGGCGTCGCGGACCAGCGCCCGGTCATCTGTGAGCAGGCTGGCCGCGCTGGCCACAACCGCGGCCGCGCCCGCCGCTCCTCCCACAAAGAAGTAAAGCGGGACCTCCTTGGTCCACTGTGGCTCTTTCAGCATGGGAATGCCGTAGTAGCCGGTGGATGCGCTGGCCTTGGGAAATGGTGCGCCAACAGGTGTTACTCCTGGAGCGTTGACAGCGCCACGGCGTAACGCTTCGCGTCGAATCTCGGAAAGGCGTTTCTCGCTCTCCCGGTCAGGAGTGCGGGCTGGAATCTCAGGCAAGGGAACTCGGCTCATCGGCGATTTTCTCCGAGGAACGCCAGCAAAGTGGCGCCCAGCATGGCGCCCGCCGCGACGGCAGCCGACTTCCACGCTTTTTTCTGGTAAATGGTAGGAATCTCCGGCTCGGGCGGAAGATTGTAGGCGCGAGGATCGCCGCGAACCAGGAAGAAGGCGTGAATGCCTTTAACGCTGGTGTCCACGGGATCATAGATGACGGCATCATCGACTCCGCGAGCTTTGAGCTGCTCAAGGCGGTCATGGGCTTCTGCCCGCAGTTCGCTAATTTCGCCAAATTTGATGGATTCAGTCGGACAGGCCTGGGCACAAGCAGGCTTGAGTCCTGCCTTCTGGCGATCAGAGCAAAAAGTGCATTTGAACGCGCGGCCATCTTCAGGATTTTTTTCCACCACGCCGAAGGGACAGCTCACCACACAGTAGGAGCAACCGTTGCATACATCGGGTTGAACGAAGACGGCCCCGAACTCCATGCGCACGATGGCGCCCGTGGGGCAGGCTTCCAGGCATCCGGCTTGCTCGCAGTGCTTGCAAACATCGGATGAGAATCCCCAGCCCTGTAACTCTCCCGCAGCATTCCCGCCGAGCCCAACCGTGGTTGGCGTCTCCACGAACTTTACATGCCGCCAGGTTGAATGGCCGACTGCCATGGTGTTGTCGTAGGAAAAGCTGCTCCACTGGTAGCCGTCTTCAGAGATTTGGTTCCACTCTTTGCAGGCGACCTCGCAAGCCTTGCAGCCGATGCACAGGGTGGAGTCAGTGAAGAATGCTGTGATCTTGCCGTCGTGGCCGTTGACATGGCCATCCGATTTACCCGTCTGTTGGATCGCAGGTACAGTGCTCATGCCGGCCTCCTCAGGTCTTCTTTCATTTCAGTCAGGGCCGCGGGTCCGCGCGGCAGTCGTCCCGGCTTCGCATTGCAGACCAGCGCCTTGGTCTCCATGATGCGTACGTTGGGCTCTTCAGAGATGGCAAGCAGGTCGTTGGGAACATCGCCCTTGACCAGACCTTTGTAGCCGAACTGGTAAGGAACTGAAATCACATGGACGGGCTGCCCGTTCACGGTCAATGGCTTTTGTCGCGCCGTGATCAGAGCGCGAGCTTCAATGGCGCTGCGCGCGGTGGTGATAGTCATGTATTCGCCGTGCTCCACGCCGATTTCAGCCGCAAGCTGCGGCGAGATTTCCGCAAACAGCTCAGGCTGGAGTTCTGCCAGGTGGCTGAGATAACGGCTCATGCCGCCGCCGGTGTGGTGCTCCGTCAGGCGATACGTGCTGAGCACGTACGGGAAGCGCTTGTCGCCATCGGCGTAAGCATAAGGATTGTCAGGACGCTCGTGCTTTTTGGCCGGCGGGTTGGTGTTGTGCTCAGGATAGAGCGGGTTCGTGCTGATGGATTCCAGTGGCTCATAGTGCGTGGGTAACGGACCGTCTTTGAGGCCGCTTGAAACCCATATCCAGCCGACGCCGTCGGGATGCATGATGAAAGGCTGGTCGCCGGCGAGGGCTGCGTCACCTTTGGCATCTTTGCCGGGCTTGTAGTCAGGAGGCTTGTCCTTGGTGAAGTCAGGAGTGTCATGCCCGGTCCATTCTTTCTTGCCCGCGTCCCACCACACCAGGGCTTTGCGCTCGCTCCACGGCTGCCCATCCGGCCGAGCCGAGGCGCGGTTGTAGAGAATGCGACGGTCACTCGGCCAGGCGAATCCCCATCCGTGACCGTAACGGCCATGCGGTTCGCGTATGCGTGCCTTGTTCTTTCCCGGCTCAGGCATAACGCCGGAGTAGATCCAGCAGCCGCACGCGGTCGAGCCGTCAGCTTTGAGCTCTTTATATCCGCTGACCAACGTGCGATCCTTGGTGCGGTAGCCGTTGATTTCGCCCAGCACCTCTTCTACGCTGGGCTCCGCGATTTTGCCGTGAGTGCTGTAGTCCCAGGTCAGCGCATTGATCGCCTGGTTGCGCGGGATTGATTCTCGCGCTGCTTTTTCTTTGATTCTGCGTCCAAGGTGGTACATGAACCAGGTTTCACTGCGGCATTCGCCGGGCGGGTCCACGGCCTTCTCATGGAATTGCAACAGGCGTTGTGTGTTGGTGAACGTGCCTTCTTTTTCCCCATGGCCGGCAGCAGGCATGAGGAAAATTTCTGTCTTGATCGCTTTGGGATCAAGCTCTCCGCGCTCGACCTCCGGCGAGTCCTTCCAGAAGCTGGCCGTCTCGGTTTCCACCATCTCGCGAACCACGAGCCACTTCAGATTGGCCAATGCTTTGCGCTGAAGGCGTCCGTTGGTCGCTCCGGTGGCTGGGTTCTGTCCCATGATGAACAGGCCTTCCATTTTTCCGTCCGCCATATCGAGCCAATAGCCAAGCTCAGAGTGGTCGCCGGTAACGCGGGGAAGGAAGTTGAAGCCGTACTCATTCGCTTCTGTTGCTGCGTCCCCGTACCAGGCCTTGAGAAGACTGACGATGTATTTATCAAACTCATTCCACCAGCCGGTGCTGGATTGATGTTTTTTTATGTAGCTTTCCAGTTTCTTTGAGTCGCTCTCAAAGAACGGCATGGGAATGTAGCCGGGAAGGATGTCGTACAAAGTCGGAATATCGGTAGAGCCCTGAATTGACGCATGCCCGCGAAGGGCCAGTATCCCGCCGCCGGGACGCCCGATATTGCCCAGCAGCAATTGCAGCAGCGCCGCCGTGCGAATGATCTGCACACCTTTGGAGTGCTGCGTCCAGCCGACAGCGTAGCAAATGGCGGCGGTTCTTTCGGCGCCCGAGGCGGAAGTAAACACTTCAGCCACTTCCAGGAACTTTTCTTTGGGAATGCCACAGGAGCGCTCGACCAGTTCCGGAGTGTAGCGCGCGAAGTGCCGCTTCAAAACCTGAAATACGCAGCGGGGATTCTCAAGGTCGGGCGCCTGTTTGTGGTCTCCGAGTTCGCCAGCTTCGCCGCCGCGATCTTTGCCATGGCCTCCGCCGGCTTCCGCGTGACCCGGCTGCTCACCGCCTGTCTCCTTGGACGGAGACCCCGCGTAAAGCCAGGTTTCCGGACTGTACTGCTTTTTCTCCTCGTCCCAACCGGAGAACAGGCCTGCCAGGTCTTCGGTATCTTTGAAGTCTTCCCGCACCAGCGTGGGCCCGTTGGTGTAATGAAGAACGTATTCGCGGAAATACTTGTTGTTGGTGATGGCGTAATTGACCATCGCGCCGAGAAAGATGATGTCACTGCCCGGACGCAACGGCAGCCAGTAATCCGCCATGGCGGAGGTGCGTGAAAACCGGGGATCCACGTGGATCACTTTGGCGCCTTTTTCCCGCGCTTCCATCACCCACTGGAAGCCGACCGGGTGGTTTTCCGCCATGGAAGAACCCATGATGAGGATCGCGTCAGAATATTGCAGATCTTGTTGCGCTGTGGTGGCTCCGCCACGTCCGAATGAGGTGCCCAGACCGGGCACCGTGGAGCTGTGTCATATTCGGGCCTGGTTACTGATACATACCATTCCCAAGCCGCCGGTGAAGAGCTTCTTGATTAGGTAATTTTCTTCATCATCCAGCGTAGCTCCGCCGAGGTGCGCGACGCACTTGGTTTGCATCAGCGCTTGTCCGTCTTTTTCCTCGACGAAGGTATTATTGCGGGATTCCCAGAGGCGGTCGGCGATCATATCCATCGCCGTCTCCAGATCGAGGTACTGCCATTCTGTTGCGAACGGAGCGCGGTATCTTACTTTTTTTAGTCGATTGGAATGGGTAAGCAGCTCAAAGCTGTCCGCACCTTTGGGACAGAGCCGTCCGCGAGAGATGGGCGATTCAGGATCACCTTCAATAGAGACTAGTTTGTTGTCTTTATGGAATATGAGCTGTCCGCAGCCGACGCCACAATAAGGGCAGATGGACCTCGCAACCTTAGTACCCGCCGCCTTGGTTCTGGGCTGCAGGACCTCAGTCCGGTCTGACATGGCCTCGGGTCCCGTGCCGTCCCCGCCCGTTTTGATCTGTTGAATGACTGGCCAGCGCGAGAGCAGGTCCCTGAGCATTGGTTTCCTCCCCGAGTGAATGTGAGTCCCGGGGGAGTGTTCAGGTTGCCTTCGTTGCCAGCCTGGTTTTTTCTCCGCAGCATCTGCTCGCGGCCGGCTGATGTTCATCACCGGTTGGGTCAAATCAGCCGAGTTAATTAACTACTTTCGTAAACTACTGCGATTAAGGAATAATGTTTCGCGCACGCATTTTGTGGCGTCGTGGGCGGCATTTGAGACGCAGATCGAAAATCCGGAATTGTATTGAAAACGGAAAAGATTCAGGCGACAAAAAAATTGAAGGAGAACAAGGCCTGTGATCGTTGGAGTCCCTAAAGAAAGTTACCCAGGAGAGCGCCGGGTAGCCCTGACGCCCACGGTGATTCCGCTGCTGGCGAAGGCGGGACTGGAAGTGGTGTTGGAAGCCGGCGCAGGCGAACGCGCAGGATATCCCGACGCCCAATATCAGGATAAAGGCGCGAAGATATTGCCGGAGCGCGGCGCAGTGTTTGCGCAGTCGGACATCATCGTGCAGGTTCTGTGCCACGGCGCCAATGACAAGAACGGCGCAAGCGATCTTTCACTGCTGCGGCGCGGACAGGTGTTGCTTGGCTTCCTGCGCCCCCTGGGTTCGCCGGATTCGGTGCGGCAGGTGGCGAAAACCGGCGTGAGCGCATATGCGGTGGAGTTGGTCCCACGCACCACGCGCGCGCAGAGCATGGACGCGTTGTCGTCAATGGCATCCATCGCTGGATACAAAGCCGTGACCGCCGTTGCTGACGAGTTGCCGCGAATCTTTCCCATGATGACGACTGCAGCAGGGACAATTACCCCTTCGCGCGTACTCGTGATTGGCGCGGGTGTTGCCGGATTGCAGGCGATTGCCACGGCGAAGCGGCTGGGAGCAGTTGTTTCGGCTTATGACGTGCGTCCGGCAGTCAAGGAACAGATACAGAGCCTGGGCGGACGGTTTGTCGAACTGCCGCTTGAAACCGCAGGAGCCCAGGACGCCGGTGGCTATGCGAAGGCGCAGGATGAAGCGTTCTATGCGAGGCAACGCGAGTTGCTCGGCAACGTACTCGCGGAGAGTGATGCCGTGATTACCACGGCCGCCGTTCCGGGCAAGAAGGCTCCGGTGCTTGTCACCGAGGCAATGGTCAAGCGCATGCCTCCGGGATCGGTCATCCTGGATCTCGCCGCGGAGCGTGGCGGAAATTGTGAACTGACGCAGGCAGGAGAGCGAATCCAAGCGCATGGCGTGACCATTCTTGGGCCCATCAATCTGGCCAGCAATGCGCCTTATCACGCCAGCCAGATGTATGCGAAGAATCTGGCGACGTTTCTCCAGAACCTGATCAAGGACGGGAAAGTGCGTCCGCCGGAGAGTGATGACATCATTCGCGACACGCTGTTGACGCAAGGCGGCGAAGTGGTGAACGCGCGGGTGCGGGAAAGCCTGGGGCTGCCTGCGCTGGTGGCGCAGCAATCGAGCTAAAGGAGGAGAAGTGCCAGCGGATTTTATTTCCAATCTTTACGTTTTTATTCTGGCGGGATTTGTAGGCTTTGAGCTGATCAAGCGGGTCTCGCCCCTTCTGCATACGCCACTGATGTCTCTGACCAACGCGCTCGATGCCATCGTAGTTGTGGCGGCGATCATTATTGCCGGGCGGCATGAGACGGCCTTGAGTACGGCGCTGGGAGCAGTGGCTGTGGCTGCTTCCTTCAGCAATATGGTGGGCGGCTTCCTCATCACGGACCGCATGCTGCGCATGTTCAAGACGGGCAGGGCTAAAAAATGACCCAAGCTTCTGCGCTGCAGCAATACCTGGATTTTGCGTACATCGCCGCCGTCATCCTGTTCATACTGTCGCTGAAGTGGCTGAGTTCGCCGGCAAGTGCGCGCCGGGGCGTGATCTGCGGAGAGATTGGCGCTGCCCTGGCGGTTGCCGCAACCCTCTATAACCCTGAACTGGTGCAATACAAATGGATTGTCATCGCCCTGATCATCGGCGCCGCTATAGGCATTCCCCTCGGCTTGGTGAAGATGACGGCGGTACCGCAACGAACTGCCTTGAGCCATGCCTTTGGCGCGGCATCCGCCGCCATGATTGGTATTGCCGAGTATTACGTAAACACGTCGCAGGTGACCCGTTTTGAAATGGGCGAAATTGCGCTGGAAGTGATCATCGGATCACTGACCTTCACGGGCAGCTTGATCGCGGCGGGAAAGCTGCAGGAGATCCTTCCGCAGCGGCCGATTGTGTATCGCGGACAAAACATTGTCAGCTTGTCGATCCTGGCTGCGGCCTTGCTCCTGGCCGTTGCCATGGTGATCAATCCGACGCACGCCTCTTTGTTCCCGGCGATGGTCGGCATCGCGCTGGTCTTCGGAATCATGCTGGTAACGCCGATCGGCGGAGCCGACATGCCGACGGTGATCTCGCTGTTGAACTCGTATGCCGGATTCTCCGCGGCCCTGTTGGGATTCGTGCTGAACAGCAAGGTACTCGTTGTCGCCGGCGCTCTCGATGGTTCTTCCGGCTTCATCCTTTCGTTGATCATGTGCAAGGCCATGAACCGCTCGTTTACGAACGTGATGTTCGGGGCCTTCGGGCAGGTGCAGGCGGGTGGACCGAAACAAACGGAAGAGCGGGTCGTACGCAGCGCAACACCGGAAGAGGCGGCATCGATTCTGGAAGCGGCGAGCAGGGTCGTTGTGGTTCCCGGCTACGGTATGGCCGTAGCGCAGGCGCAGCACAAAGTTCGCGAGCTTTATGACTCTCTCACGAGGCGCGGCGTGGATGTGCAGTTTGCCATCCATCCCGTTGCAGGGCGCATGCCGGGGCACATGAATGTGCTTCTGGCCGAGGCAGATGTTCCTTACGACCATCTGAAAGAGATGGACGACATCAACGGCGACTTTCCGCAAGTGGACGTGGCGCTGGTGATCGGGGCCAATGACGTTACCAACCCCGCCGCGAAAACCGATAAGACCAGCCCGATTTATGGCATGCCTGTGCTGGATGTGGAAAAATCGCGCACGGTCATGGTGATCAAACGCAGTATGAATCCGGGCTTCGCGGGAATCGACAATCCTCTCTATTACATGAACAACACTCTCATGTTGTTCGGCGATGCGAAGGCATTTGTCAGCAACATTGTGAAAGAGTTAGGCACCGGGCCTCAGGAGCAAACTGCCAGCGTGGCCAAAGCGCAAAAGTAAAGCCAGAGCAGGGATAAATGAAAGATAGTTTTTCCGGCGGCGATGTGCCGCCGGTTTTTTTGATAGCCACAGCGTATCTGCTCACGGCTGGAAGGTAGAATGAATTACGATTCCATTTTCCGGAGGAAGCCAACGTGCCAGGTATTTCTGTTCAGGACTTAGCCGCAAAGCTGCGATGTTGCACCGAAAGCGATTTTTCCAACGTTTCCCACATCCGCCAGGTTCTTCGCGACAACCCTGTCGATCCCGAATCCATTGAACGCTACCTGATCTGGGACCGCCAGCACTACACAAGAAATCTCATCGACAAGACTCCACTTTTCGAACTGATGGCCATCTGCTGGGAAGTGGGGCAGGGAAGCTCCATTCATAATCACAAAGAGCAGAACTGCTGGATGGCTGCGCCCATTGGCAGGCTGATGGTGCAGAACTATCACGTGCTCAAACAGGATTTTACGGCAGGTATATGCGATCTGGAACCTGCTGAGGTGCTGGAGATGAATGCCGGAAATCCATGCGCTGTTGATCCGGCCGAGCCAGTGCACCGGGTTTACAATCCATCCGAATTCAACCAGCGTGCCGTGAGCCTGCACGTTTATTCCCGGCCATACGACAGTTGCATGGTGTACGACGACCAGAAGCACAAGTGCGGCGAGATCAAGCTGAGCTATACGTCAGAATATGGTCTAGCGCACAAGTAATTGCTCCGCCAGCATGTACTGGAGTCGTTTGCAGAGTTCAGACGGGGATTGGCAGTTTGCTGCATCAGTTCAACTTTTATGAAACCCGAGATTGAATGTTCGCAACCCGCACGAACTGGAATCTAACTCCCAACCCGCTCGCCGAGGCGCTGGCGCGCTTTCGCGCGAGCGGACGCAAGCTGCTCGACCTGACTGCTTCCAACCCCACCGAGTGCGGTTTCCGCTACGACGGCGCGTCTATCCTCAAAGCGCTGATTACGCCGGCGGTGCTCAAATATCATCCTGATCCTCGCGGACTGGAAGCGGCACGCAAAGCGGTCACAGAATATTACTGCCAGCGTGGAGATGAGGTGCGGTTGGATGATGTGATTCTTACGGTCAGCACCAGCGAGGCATATTCATACGCGTTTCGTCTGTTGTGTAATCCGGGTGACGAAGTCCTGGTTCCCACGCCGAGCTACCCGCTGTTCGACTTTCTCGCTGACATTCAGGACGTAAAGCTCATACGCTATTCACTGCTCTACGATCACGGCTGGCAAATCGACTTTCATGCTCTTGAATCGGCGATCACGCCACGAACCCGCGCCGTGATTGTTGTCCATCCCAACAACCCCACAGGGCATTACACCAGAGCGCAAGAAGTCGAGAAGCTGAATTCCATCTGCATCGCGCATGACCTGGTGCTCATTGCGGATGAGGTTTTTCTGGATTTCCCGCTGGCGCAACACCGGCCTGGCAGTTTCGCGCAAAACAATTCTGTTCTCACGCTCACCATGAGCGGGCTTTCCAAGATTTCAGGCTTGCCGCAAATGAAGTTTTCCTGGCTGGCGGTGAACGGCCCACCTGCCCGGAAAAAAGACGCACTCGCGAGGCTTGAGGTCATCGCCGATACCTTTTTGTCTATGAATGCTGCCATTCAGGCAGCCGCTCCCACTTTGCTGGCGCAGCGCCATGGAATTCAGCAGCAGCTTATGGCTCGTGTGCAAAGCAATCTTGCCGAACTGGACCGCCAGCTCTCAGAAGAGCAAGCCTGTTCCCGCCTTGCTGTTGAGGGAGGATGGTACGCCGTGCTGCGGGTGCCCGCGACGCGATGCGATGAAGAGCTCGCCCTGGAGTTGCTGGAAGATGCGGTGTACGTGCATCCGGGGCATTTTTACGATTTTCCCGCAGAAGGGTATCTGGTGGTGAGCTTGATTACTCCCGAGCGCGATTTCAGTGAAGGGATTGAGAAGTTGCTGGCGCTATTTTGAGGCTCATAGAGTTCCGGAGTAGAGCTTGATTTCACCTGTGCCCACGTGCGCATGGAGCCGGTAACTGCCCGGCCCTACCCTGCTGAATGATTGCTCGAATCCTGCCTGCGCAACCTGGAACGGGGCCGCATCGATGTGACCGCGATCGACGGAAGCGTCGACGCGGGCATAATCCTCGGGACGACCTACATCGATGCTTACATCTGCCGCATTCGATTCGATGTCTTTATTTCCGTTGATCCCATCCACGCGCAGGCGCCCTCCAATGAGCCGCACGCTGAGATTGCTGTTCTTAGGCACCTGGATGACAGCAGAATAGTCCTTTGGTCCGTCAACGCGGACGGAGGCTTCGGTTGCGCTCGTGTCAATTCCGAAACGGGGCCTTGGTTGTTGTTGCGAGTCGTGCTCGATCTTGCTGATGACCACCACTTTGTTCGCGGCGCCTGGTTCAATTTCGTAGTCGCCCGAACTGAGTTGCAGCTTCAAGGTCTGGCCCGGCAGCAACTGCAACTGCAGGCTGCGCTGGTTGGTTTCAGTCCATGCCAGGGTCACTGTGAGCAAGATTGCAGAGGCCCAAAGACAAAGGTGTTTCATCCTCATTCTCCTGATGCACAACTCCGGCGCGAGCAAGCCTGTTTTCGCGGCAGCTCCAGTCTGCATGACGCAGCTGAGCTGCCATTGTTAACAGCAAAAGGGCCTTAGAAGGAGCAGCCCCTTTGTTGTTACTAAATACGCCAGAGGGAGAACGAAGGTTCCCAACTATTTTGCAGTGGAAAGAGCCGACCGTAATTTGTAACGTTGAATCTTCCCAGTCGCCGTTTTAGGTAGTTCTTTAACGAATTCTAAAATTTTTGGGCATTTGTATTCTGCAAGCCGGGATGAGAGATGGTTCTTTATCTGTTCATGAAGTTGCGGTGAGTCGTCCAAACCTGATTTCAACACGAGGTAAGCCGCAGGTTTGGTCAGTCCGTTGCCGTCTTCAAACCCGACCGCCGCGGCTTCCTGCACGCAGGGATGCTCCATCAGCACGCTTTCAATTTCCACCGGACTAACCCACATGCCCTTGACCTTCAGCATGTCGTCGGAGCGTCCTACATACCAGAAATAACCGTCAGGATCACGAAAATACTTGTCGCCGGTGCGCAGCCAGTGTCCCTCAATTGTATTTTTAGTCTTTTCGTGCTGGTTCCAATAACAAGCGCAGGTGGCATCACCTTTGATCAGCAGATTGCCGATTTCACCATCAGGAACGTCGTGGCCGTGCTCGTCCACAATTCGGGCTTCATATCCGGGCAGGATTTGGCCGCTCGATCCGGGACGTACAGCGCCGGGACGGTTGGCGATAAACATGTGGAGTGCCTCGGTTGACCCTATGGCATCCAGTATCTCAACTCCGAAACGCTCCTTGAAACGGTGAAAAATGGGCGCGGGCAGAGCTTCGCCCGCCGAGACGCCCCAGCGAATGCTGGAAAGATCGAATTCCGGTCCGTTCTCACGCCGGAACGCCAAAAGCGTTGAGTAATTTGAAGGCACAGAAAAAAAGAGCGTAGGTCTGTGACGCTCGATCACGGCAAAGATGTTGGGTGGTGAGGGCGAACCGGGTAAGAGGATGGTGGTTGCGCCCACGCAAAGCGGAAAATAAAGTCCGTTACCGAGTCCATACGCAAAGAACAGTTTGGCTACACTGAAGAAGCGGTCATTCTCCCTGATGCCCAGCACCTGTTTTGCGTAAAGGTCGGCGCAAACTACCATATCGTGATGCAGGTGGACACAGCCTTTGGGAAAACCCGTGCTTCCGGAAGAATATAGCCAGAACGCGGGCTCATCTTTGTGTGTAGCGGCAGGCTGAAGCTCTGCCGACGCGGACGCCAGCAGGGCAGAAAGCGAATCGCAGCCCGATGGAGCACTTCCGGCAACCACAATCTTTTGTAGGTAGGGCAGGTTAGCTCTGGGGATTGCCTCAATCTGCGTCATCAGCGCTTCACTTACAATCAGCACACGCGCGCGCGAATCGTTCAGGATGTATTCGTACTCTGCCGGCTTCAAAAGCGTGTTGATGGGCAGAGCGACGGCGCCAATCTTGATGATTCCGAAGAAGCAATATGCAAATTCCGGCGTGTCCAGCAGCAGCATGGCGACGCGTTCTTCCGGCATGACGCCCAGTTGCCGGAGTGCATTGCCCAGGCGGTTGACGCGTTCGAATAGTTGCCCGTAAGTGACCCGCTCGTCGCG
Organism: Candidatus Angelobacter sp.; assembly: GCA_035712465.1. GTDB lineage: Bacteria > Acidobacteriota > Terriglobia > Terriglobales > Acidobacteriaceae > Angelobacter. The sequence continues at coordinate 347,907 of DASTAS010000010.1, read as the reverse complement.
GCATTCAATTGCCACCTTTTGTATACGGCCTTCGGCTATGTGACTATCAATGAAGTGGCTGGCCGCGTTAAAAGTGGACGGGAGTTCTTTGTGCATGGGCACCAAGGATTGTGCATCGCCCGAGCGCAAAATGGCAACCGCACACTCCGTGGTATCTCAGGTCGGGTCGCAGTCCGGGCTATTCACCGGAAGTTGGGAGGAACTTTCCAGCGAAAATGGACGTATGCTTTTACAGGCCGGCAAAATCGCTATGCGGCCGTTAATATTCGAGCTTCTCTCTCGTCATTGGAAGTGGGAGGAGCACCGTACGCAAGTGGAAGCCACAATGCAAATCTCGCAGGCAGGGATGGCGGCCATGGCCGGCGATAGCGGGCCAGGGCTGGAGCAGATATTTCTCGGCCACAAGGACTTGGTATTTCGGGCGGCTTACCGAATCATGGGTAACGCCAGCGATGCAGAGGATGTGCTGCAGACCGTCTTCCTGCGTCTCGCGCGACATGAGAATGTCGCGGCCATTTCCAATCTTAAGGCGTATTTACACAGGTCGGCTGTGAACGCCGCGCTGGATCTGCTGCGGAACCGTAAGGATCGGCAAACAGTTTCACTGGACGTGCATCCCGAAGATCCGCAGTTGACGACCCTGGGTTCGGCGGCACGTACGACGGAGCTGCGAGACTGGTTGCGACAGGCGCTGGCGAGGCTGAACCCACGATGGGCAGAGATGTTTGTGCTGCGCTTTGTGGAAGATTTCAGTAACCGGGAAATTGCCGGCATGATGAATACCTCTCCGGCGGTGGTTGCGGTGGTGCTGCATCGTACGCGTGCTCACTTAAAGAAGGACTTTAAGTCCGTGGAGGCGAGGGGAACACGATGAAGCGTCAGGACAACAATCCGCAAAACATCCTGGAACATGCGCTGGAAGCAGTCCGCAGTGATCAGCCCGACTCGGACGCTATACGGGCGGCAGGTGACCGCGTGTGGCAGCAGTTAGGCCAGAGCGGAAGTGCGCTGGCTGCGGGCGAATCAATCCGCGGCTGTGCGGATGTCCGCGCTCTCCTGGTGCAGTACCGTAACGGCGAGTTGAGCGCCGCGCGTCGGCTTCTGGTTGGCGCACACCTGAACGAATGCGTGGAATGCCGGCGCCAGGCTGAGGGCAGCGCCGCTAAGTTACCGGCGGCTTGGAACCAGCAACTGTCTCGGGCAACAACCCACAGTTTTCGTTATGCCATGGCCGCCGCCGCGGTCGTGGCGCTTGCGGCCGCCGGGTACTTTGCCGCAGGCAGCTTCTTTGCCGGCCCCGCGGGCATGAGGGCGCGCATTGAATCATTCAATGGCGTGCTGCTCCGAGTCGGTGTGAGCGGTGAGCAACCGTTGAAGGCCGGCGACGAACTGGACGAGGGTGATGAGGTCCGCACGGGAGCAGGCTCACACGCTGAGTTGCGTTTGCGAGACGGATCTGTGGTGGAGATGAATGAGCGTTCGCAATTTGGCGTCTCCATGGGCCGCAAGGACACCACGATTCATCTTGATCGCGGGAAAATCATTGTGCAGGCAGCTAAACGAAACACAGGCCACCTGTACGTAATGGCGCACGATCTTAAAGTGGCGGTGACCGGGACGGTTTTCTCCGTGAACCACGGCATTAAGGGATCACGCGTTTCCGTGATCCAGGGCGAAGTGCACGTGGCGGGCACCGGCTCGGACGGGCTGCTCCATAACGCTGTTCTCCATCCGGGGCAACAGATGACGACCGATGCCGCCGAGCCAGTACCGGTAAAGCAGGATATTGCGTGGAGCCAGAACCTCGACAAGCATCTGGCCCTTCTCGCAGAATTCGCTCATCTCGGCAACAAGCTGGAGACGGTGGAAATGCCTGGGCTCCGTTATGAGAGCAAGTTGCTGCCCTATCTGCCCGGAAATACCGTCTTGTTTGCCAGCATCCCCAATCTGGGCGATGCCGTACAACAAGCCAACCAGATGTTCCAGCAGGAATTGCAGACCAGTTCCGTACTGAACGAATGGTGGCAGCAGGCACAATCGCGGGGACGGGGTCCCGATCTGAACCAGATCGTGACGGAGATTCATTCTCTGAGCCAATACATCGGCAATGAGATCGTATTCTCCGTTTCGATTCAGGCAGGCAAGGGAACGCCACTGGTAGCTGCACAGGTGCAGCAGCCGGGATTGAAGGACTTCATCCAGCACGAGATTACTGCAAGAATGGGTGGTTCTCAGTCTGGCGGTATTCGTGTATTGGACGAGGCCGAGCTTGCGACTGTCAGTCCACGGAGAGGTTCTGGATTACTCATGCTGGTGCGGCCCGATTTTGTCGCCGCTTCAGAAGATATTAACGCCCTCCGCCAGTTCAATGACGCATTGAATCACGGTGGCAGCGGATTTGCCGGAAGTCCTTTTGGCCAGCGCATTCTGATGGGATACCAGAGCGGCGCAGGATTGCTGTTTGCCGCGAACCTGAGAGCGATGAGAGCTGAGCACGGCGTCCGCAACAATGATTGGCAGGGAAATTTTCAGAAGACAGGATTGGCGGATGTGCAGTACCTTGTGGCGGAGCGTAAGCAGGTTGGCGGTGAGCCGCTCAACCACGCTGAACTGAGTTTCAATGGTCCGCGACGCGGGCTGGCGTCCTGGTTGGCTGCGCCTGCGCCCATTGGCGGTCTCGACTTTGTCTCCAAAGATGCCGGCGCCGCCGCCGCTTTTGTGGCAAAGAGTCCGTCGCAAATGCTGGACGATATTCTGAATATCGCCGGAGCGAAAGGGCAAGCAAATCTTGCCAGCGGAGAATCTGAGCTGGGAATTCGGTTTCGTCAGGACGTGGCAGATACGCTGGGCGGCGAGGTCACCTTTGCCCTCGATGGCCCACTTCTCCCTACGCCTTCATGGAAGATTATTCTGGAGGTCTACAATCCCGGCCGGCTCCAATCGACGATTGAGCAATTGATCAATGACGCGAATAGTCACGCCCAAGATTCGCAGTACAAGCTCAGTTTGTCTCAGGAAAGTGTCGACGGGCTGATGTATTACACGGTTCAGGCGAGTGGCAGCAGGCGGGTAGAGCTTCACTATACCTTCAGCGATGGCTATCTAATCATCGCACCAAGCCGCGCTCTGGTGATGAATGCTCTGGCGGTGCACCAGAATGGAAATTCTCTCAGTCATTCAAGTGATTTCCGCAGCTTGCTGCCCCAGGACCAGCACACAGACGTCTCGGCGCTGCTGTACCAGAATCTGGCGCCGGTTGTCGGTCCGGTCAAGTCACAGCTCACGCCGGCGCAGTTGCAATCACTGCAACGTCTTGCGGCGGAAACCAAACCCAGCGTGGTGTGTGCGTACGGCGAACCGAATTCCGTCCGCGTGGCCAGCAATAGCCGGTTTTTCGGACTGGATCTCAACACCCTGACGCTCTCCACGCTTCTGAGATTGACATATCCCATAGAAGTGCACTGAGAAGGAAGTGCAGTGAGTAGGAAGTGCGCTGAGAGAGAGAAGCGCGGTGAGAAAAGAGGTTGATTGGAAGCGGTTATACAACTCGAAAGCCTGCAGGTAAAGCTCGGTCCGCGGATTATTCTTGACCGCCTGACCGGAGCTCTCTCCGGACGCTGCATCGGTTTGCTCGGACCCAACGGTTCGGGCAAATCGACATTGATCAACACCTTGCTCGGATTCTATCGTCCCCTCTCGGGCAAAGCGAAGATCTTCGGCAAAGATGTGCAGGAAAACCTGCGCGATTTGCGCGCGCAGATTGGCTACATGCCGGAGAGCGACGCATTCATTGCGGATATGTCCGGCGTACGCTTTGTCCGCTACATGGCCGAACTTTCCGGACTGCCGAAGAGCGAAGCTATGGAACGCGCGCACGAAGCATTCTTTTACGTCGGCCTTGGCGAGGCGCGCTATCGGAAACTGGGTACCTACTCGCTCGGCATGAAGCAACTGGCCAAGCTGGCGCAGGCGCTGGCCCACGGGCCTCGGCTGTTGCTGCTAGACGAGCCCACCAACGGTCTTGATCCCGAAGCTCGCCAACGGATGCTGCAACTGGTCCGGGATATACGGGATACGAGTGAGGTGTGCGTGCTGATCTCATCCCACCTGCTCCACGACATTGAAGAGTGCTGCGATGAGGTGATTATCCTGAAAGAAGGCAAGATCGCCGCGCTATGCAACCTTGAAGAGGAGCGCAAGGCGAACCTGAAGTTCCTGGAACTGGAAGTCAGCAGCGAGAATGGTTTCCTTGAATCCGTCCGCAGCCTCGGCTGTGAATGCGCGAGCTTCGGCGCTGGCAGGCTCAAGATCGTGCTGCCGGACAACATAGAAGTACGGCAGCTTTATAAGTTGGCGGTGGAACATTCAATTCAGATCCGGCGTATGAATTACCGCAGGGATTCGCTGGAAGACATCTTCCTGAAAGCCATGATGAATGGCGCAGTTCCCGCAAACGCAAGCGAAAAAGCAATGAGCCATGGCCGTTTATAAGCGCAGCTACAAAGCGTATTCGGGACCATTGACGCCCACGTGGTCACGATTCACCGTGCTCACTCGCTATGGTCTGGCGCGGCTCTTCGATTCGCGGATGTTTACCGCCTATACGGTGTTTTGTTTCTTGCCGTTCCTGGTGGGCCTGGGGTCCATCTATTTTGTACACAGCACGGCAGCACAGATGCTTTTGGGGCTAAAGTTCGGGCGAGAGCTTGCGATCAACAATCAGTTCTTTTTGGGGGTTCTCTGGTCAGAATCCTGGCTGGGCTTCGTCCTGGTTGCGTGGGCCGCTCCAGGCATGATCAGCAAGGATTTTGCCAACCACAGTATTCAACTCTATCTGAGCCGGCCGCTTTCGCGTGCTGAATATCTGGTGGGCAAAGTTTCGGTGCTTGCCGCACTGCTTTCCTGTACTACATGGATCCCGGCGCTGATCCTTTTCGGGGTGCAGGCGGAAATGCAGGGGAATGGCTGGGGTTGGGATAATTTGTGGATTGCTGGAGCCATTGTTGTAGCAGGCCTGCTGTGGATCGCGCTGATGTCTCTGCTCTCTATGGGGCTTGCGGTCTGGGTCAAGTGGAGAATTGCCGCGACCGCGCTGTTTTTCGGCGTGCTTTTCTTTATGGCAGGCTTCGGGTTTGCCGTGAACCAGGTTTTGCGCACGCGATGGGGATGGCTGCTGAATGTCCCACAGATGATCTTTATAGTTTGGCGCTCGCTCTTTCGCATGCCTTTATCTTTGGCTGAACTGCACCATGATGCTGTTCCGCTCTGGTCTGCATGGGCGTCGCTGCTCGCAATCTGTGCTTTCTCGCTCTGGCTGCTAAATCGCCGCCTGAGAGCCCGCGAGGTGGAGCGCGCATGAACGTCGAGAACAGAATTGTGTTTGAAGATGTCTCCAAGTTTTACGGCGAAGTTCTCGGCGTGAATCGCGTGAACCTGTCACTCCCTCCGGGAGTCACCAGCCTGGTAGGGCCAAATGGCTCTGGAAAAACGACGCTGATGAACCTGATGACCGGACTGGTCAGACCCACGCAAGGCAGGATCAGTGTGCTGGGGCTGACTCCGGACCAGCCGGAAGAATTTTTTCGCCATGTCGGCTACTGCACGCAGTTCGATTCTTTTCCCAAGGGCGTTACAGGATACGAATTCATCAACCAGTTCCTGCGGCTGCGCGGTCTGAGCGGCAGCGATGCTCACCGGCTCACGCTGGAAGCCATTGAACGAACCGGGATGGGAACCGCGGCGCAGCGGAAAGTTGCCGGCTACAGCAAGGGGATGCGGCAGAGAATTCGCCTCGCGCAGGCCATCGCACATCATCCTACAGTCCTTGTTCTGGATGAGCCGCTGAATGGTCTCGATCCCATGGCTCGGGCTGAATCCATCGCCCTGTTTGAGACGCTCGGAAAACAGGGTTTGCACGTGATCATTTCCAGCCATGTCCTGCACGAAGTGGACAAAATCTCCGATCAGGTCGTGCTGATGAGCTACGGCTACGTGATTGCGGAAGGGCAGATCCATGGCGTGCGCACCGAAGTGAAGGAACATCCCATGCAGATCCTTGTTCGCTGCACAGCGCCGAACCTGCTGGCATCGCGCCTTTTTTCACAGGACCATGTTGTAGAAGCCAAGCTCAACCAGGACGGGCGCGGTGTGCTGGTGCGAACACGAGATGCGGAACAGTTTTACCTGCTGCTGAACAAAATCATTTTGGAAGAACAGATCGACCTTCAGGCGGTGGCGCCGGCGGATGACGATGTGAACTCCGTCTATCAGTACCTGGTCGGCGGTGGTGGAGGGACTGTATGAGCGCGGCGGCCGATCTGAACACGAGTTCGTTTGCCCAATCCGGTCAACTATGGATCTCGCAGATCGGGGCGATTGTGCGGATCGAACTCAAAAAAGCGCTTTGGATGCGCCGCAGCATCTGGATTTACCTTATCGCTCTGGGACCTGCGGCCGTCATTGGGCTTCACGCGCTGAACAGCCCGTTCGGGCGGTACTGCAACATCAGCGACGATACCAACGTTCTTGCCACGATTTTCCAGATTTTCTATTTGCGCGGCGTGATCTTCTTCGGGTGCATGGGCCTTTTCACCTGGCTCTTCCGTGGCGATGTGGTGGAAAAGAGCCTGCATTACTACTTCCTCTCGCCGGTTCGGAGGGAGGTGCTGGCGGCAGGGAAGTTTCTTGCCGGGTTGGTGGGTTCGTCGATCATCTTCGGCGGTTCTGTATTGCTTTCTTTTGCGCTTATGTATGGCCATTTTGGGCGAGCCGGCGCAGATTTTGTTTTCCACGGCCCTGGTTTCGGACAGTTGCTCGCCTATCTTGGAGTGACCTTGCTGGCCTGTTTAGGCTACGGCTCTATATTCCTCGCGCTTAGCTTAGTGGTAAAAAACCCGATTCTGCCCGGAGCCCTGGTGCTGCTGTGGGAAACATTCCACGCTGTGCTTCCTCCGTTATTACAGAAGTTCAGTGTGATTTTTTATCTCAAGCAGCTATGTCCAGTCTCGGTGGCCCCAAGCGGAATCACGGCATTGTTCACGGTGGTAGCAGAACCGGTATCGGCTCCGGTTGCGGTAGCGGGGCTCATCCTGCTCTCCATCGCTGTACTGATCTGCGCGTGCTTGTGGATTCGCCGGACGGAAATCAGCTATTTGGCTGACTAAATTTGCTTCACACGTTCAAGCTGGGTAGGTCTCCACGAACGCCTTGAAAGATAGCAAGCGAAAGCCTGCACACTGACTTCATTCGGCCGGAGCCGGGGAGTTCAGTCACTCCCCGGCCTGGCCAGCGATCACCAGCCAGTACTCCAGTCGCTCACGCGTTCTATGCTTCCACCGGAGTTTTACTGGCCGCGCAAAACGCCAGGCTCGCCAAAACCAATTTGTATCCTCTCCTCCTGGCGTTTAGTGCCAAGGCGCATTACCTTGCGCCGGTGAGCGCCGTTAACCATCAATGCCGTGGCTGCGTACCAGGCAACAATAGCCGAAATGATGAACAGCCAGCCCGCCAGGACTCGGAGCCATTCCACGCCGCCAAGTTCGCCGATGGCTGCAGCGGTTGAGCCTGCTGCCAAAAAACCAAGCACAGTGGCGATGACTGAGGACTCTACCATGGCTGCGGCCATTCCAGCCCAGGTGATGGCGCCCAGAACGATGAACCAGAATCCAAGGCCTTGGAACGCCGCTCCATTTGCTGGAACCGTCACTTTGCCTGCTGCTACAAGGATCCAGAGGACGCCAAAGGCCATCCAGAATGAACCCCACATGCCGTGCATCGCCGTGGCGACGCCGTCACGAGCTTTATAGGACCACATTCCAGCCATAAATTGCGCCAGTCCGCCAAAAAAGGCTGCAAAAGGCCAGAGCACCTGGGGTGTTTGAGCGGCCCCGAACCAGTGGGCCATGTGGGCTGCAACCATGAAAGTTGCGCCGGCAAAACCATAGAGCCCCAGGATTGAAGGGGCCGCAATCGGCTGTAATGAAATGCGCGCTTGCGGAGACTCCGCCAGGCTCTCCGGCGTCTGCCGGATCGGTGTGATTGGACTGCTGCTCATGGACTTCTACTCCCTTCCATTGCTCACAAAGAGCGTTGCCACGCCGCTCCGTTCGGGGGCAGCCGGCTTATTACAAACGTTCTTTAGGAGCTCTTAAGAGAACTGAAGCACCATGGGTTCAGGAAGGTTGTCCTCAGCCGTATTCAGGAACGGCCAACTGAGTATTTCTGTGCTGATCGCCGGCCGCACCTCTGCTTTTCAGGCAACAATCGCTTTCTCATCTTCCATCTATCTCTTAAATAGGAGAAATTTTCGAAATACCAAGAGCGACGAACAGCGCAACACAAAACTGCATACGCAACTACGAACATCAGAGGGACTTTATATGGAAATGGGCCATTCGAGTAATATGATTAATTTCAACGCCGTTCTCATCGTGGTTGGCAACCTTGCCCTGATAATGGCAGCAGCGTTTGTGATGAGTGTTTACGGCTACATGGATCACACCCAAAGCCAGATTGATCTCAGGGTCGCAGGGCACAGCAGTATGTGTCTTCATGAACAGTGCTGGGGGGCTCAAGGCCGTTGGGGGCAGCAATAGGTTAGCGGCTCGCGGAAATTCGTGTCTCACGTGACGGGTACTTTGACCACGCCGCCATAACGTCCTGAGGTGACCATGAATTTCCATGCCACCACTGAATCACCTTACCGTCAGGCGCCACCAGAGTGGTGCTCAATGAGTGAGTAATAACACCTTGTTCGGGCAGCGCCGTCAACCCGAACCAGTGCAGGACGCCGGCGAGAGATTTCTTCGGAACCACCGCAAAAATCCAGTGATTTGCCTGTGCGCCATGGGCCCACTGCGCATGCATGAGGCGCAGCACCTGCGGGGTATCATGTTCCGGATCAAAGCTGATAGTGAGCAACCGCATATTGTTCGCTTCTGCATTGCTGCTCTGGCTCTGCAGCAGTTGAGCGAAATTGTGGTTCATGCGCGGGCAATAGTCAGGCAGCGGACAACGCGAGTAGATGAACGTAATCGCCAGCGGATGTCCTCGCAACTCAGACATGCTGAAGCTACGCCCTCGCTCGTCAATCAGCTTGAATCCCGGTACCTGTTCACCGGGCTCCGGCATGTGAAAAGATGCATTCGCCCCTACCGGCTCATCCGGCTGCGCCGGCCCTCTGGCCGTTACATGTATGTTTTCAAGCCGCGAGTGGTCTCCGGAGATGACCAGGTCCGCGCTGATTGTGTCGTAGAGATGAAGCTGCTGCAGGTCCAGTGGATCCTTCACTGCATATTCCATGGTCATGGCCGGCATCAGCCCTGCAATGGAATCGTGGCTCACTGTTAGATTACCTCGCGCGTTGTCAATGGAGATCACGGTCCCGTTTAGCGAATATCTCTTTTCTGTCTGGTGTGAACAACCACAGATGAGCGCGATGGTTGCAGCTAAGAAGAAGATCCTGAATGTGGTCCTTGCAGAAGAGATCGACATCTCTCTTCGACAATAATTGCTGTGCATCAGCGAATGCAAGTCACGCGGGTATTTTATGTACAAGGCCTTGAATGCCAGACCCAAAAAAACAACCAGAGCGGCTGTTGCTTCCGATCCAAAGGGCCTGGATTCTCTCTTTTCCTTCTTCTTTTGTGGAATGGCCTTGCGAATCTTGAGACAATGAGCCTGAGTGTCCACTACAGAGCTTAATCCCGTACTGGAAAGCATGCGCGCGGAAAAGCGCACGGTGGCGCTGAATTCCCTGATTGCCGCCGTCGCAATTACGACGCTCAAGATCGTGGTAGGAATTACCACCTTGAGCCTTGCCATTCTCTCCGAGGCGGCGCACTCGGGACTGGATCTGATTGCGGCTTTCATCACTCTGCTTTCAGTGCGAGTTTCGGACAAGCCTGCCGATGCTGAGCATCAATATGGACACGGCAAGGTCGAGAATTTTTCCGCGTTCATTGAAACGGGCCTGCTGCTATTGACCTGCATATGGATCGTATGGGAGGCAGTCCGGCGTCTTGCCGGCTATCACGTTCATGTGCAGCCCTCAGCCTGGGCTTTTGCGGTGATGTTTGCTTCCATGGCGGTGGACTGGTGGCGGTCCCACAAGCTGAAGCGAATTGCCGTGAAGTATGACAGCCAGGCGCTTCAGGCTGACGCCCTTCACTTCAGCACGGACATTTTTTCAAGCGGCGTGGTTGTATTTGGCCTGGCGCTGGTCTGGGCGGGAGAGCATTGGCACGTATCCTGGCTGATCAAAGCCGATCCCGTTGCCGCGCTGGTGGTCTCAGGCGTAATTGTCTATGTGAGCTCGCGGCTGGCCCGCCAGACGATTGACGCTTTGCTGGACGCCGCGCCCGCCGGACTGCGCAACCAGATTATTGATGCCGCGCTCGAGATCAACGGAGTCATCGAGGTAGAGCGAGTCCGCATCCGACGCGCCGGCAATCGTTATTTTGCCGACCTTAATGTCGGCCTCGCCCGTAACGTAACCTTCCAGCGCGCAGAGCAGGTGGTGCGAGAAATTACTTCCGCCGTTCATCGCATCCTGCCCGATTGTGACGTTGTGGTCCACTCCGTGCCGCGCGAAACCGGACGGGAAAGCATCTTTGATCGAATTCGCGCTACAGCGTCGCGCAACAACTTCAATGTCCACGATGTCAGCGTACAGGATCTCGGCGGCAATCTTCATGTTGAGCTGCATCTGGAACTGGATGAAACTCTCAGCCTCAAGCAGGCCCATGACGTGGTCACGCGGCTTGAGTCTGAAATTCGCAACGAAGTCCCGGAAATATCAACCATATTGACCCACATTGAAAGCGAGCCTTCCACCATAGAGCCGGGAAGCATTGTGCATCGCGATACCGTGCTCGAACGGAAGCTCAAGCCGATCGTGAAACAATTTCCGGAAATACTTGATATGCATGAGGTTGAGATCAAACGGGTGAGAGGAAAAGTTTACATGTCCTGCCATTGCACCATGGCGGATGACCTTTCCCTTGCCGAGGTACATGACATCTCAACGGAACTGGAAATTCGCTTCAAACAGACAGCGCCCGAATTGTTCAAGGTCTTAATTCATCCTGAGCCAATGACGGACAATCGACGCTGAATTGACAAAGAGCAGCTCTTAGCGCCTCCGGATTACAAAATTTAATTACCAAGGTTATATTTCCTAACGATATGTTTCACTCTATTTGGCCAGAAGCAGGCTCAAGTTGCGATCCATGTGAAAGGACCAGGGACCCGGAAGGCCTTGGTCCTGTTTTTTGAGCCCTATTTGAGCGCTAATAGGGGTCCGCCCGGTCTCGAGAATTAGATTTCACTAATCTGTCCAGAAATTGCTCCGGAACTTGAACCAAGAAAATGGCCGTTTTTCTGCGCGGTTCTTGCTCGGGAAATTTGGCCAAACCATAAATTCGTCCTGCTCATCAAAGGTTTTAAAGATGATTATGATCCAGAGGCTATCCATCTTGTTGCTGCTTTGCTCAGCATTCGCCTTTGGCCAGCAGCCGATGCATCTTCCCGGGCAGCCGCCGCGCGACAATGGCAATGACCCGGGCAGTATCAACGCGCCCGATACAAAGAAGCCCAGCAAACATAAATCATCCAGTAAAGACGTCCAGGAAGCGATTCAAAAAGCTTTGGACCACAAAAATCCTGCATACCGTGGATCAGACATCAAGACCGCCGTGGATGACCAGAACATTACCCTTACTGGTTCGGTCACCGGCATAACGCAGCATGAGATGGCTCTGCAGATTGTTCGCGCCTACGCAGATAACCGCAGGATCGTGGATAAACTAACCATCCAGCAGTGAATGGAAGCAGTGAGTCTCGGCCCTTTTATGGGGCGCTATGCTGCTGCGCCCTTGTGCAAGCAGAGGTCTTCCTTGCGAATAAAGAAAACGTGCCCGTTGCTGCAGGTAAGCACTTGCAGACCTCCTACCCGCATCTTGTTATGTCGATCTCGCCTTGCCTGGACCTCATAGTCCTGAAGCACCTCGCGAATGAACTCGACATGGCAGATTGGACATTGCAGCGTCATGCGGTCCTCCTCGGGTACGATAATTTCCTATTGAGATGTGTTCGTGAGATGCGGACTGCTGGATTGAGGTGGTCTCGTTTTCTTTCTGTTGGATACTGACAAGCGGCCAGCCAAGTATCACTCATCGGCGCCGGCCTGGCACTGGCGAATGACTCGGTCCACGGCGACAGAAGCAGGCTCTTCAGCGGATTGACCAGGATCAAATTTCTTTTTCAGCGGAAGAGCGCTTCCGCCAAGTCCCTATGCACACGCGCGCGCATCAACTGCATAAACATAGATAAACCCAAGGCTCTGCCGCGAGTGCGGGCCATCATCACCGGTGAATATCTCGCCAACGCAGGTCTGGCGTGGATGCCGCTCTTTCCGGCGACAGCTGCCCACGGCCGGTTGAGGCGCCGAACTGGGAGAATGACAGACCGTCACCCCATCGCCGGACCATCTTTTTGGCGCGAAGGGAATCGACGAATCGCCGAACGTGGGCTCGTCTGCGCCTTTCTCAACGCGGTGGTGGATGCACTGGCACATCTCGGCGTGAAGCGTATCGACATGCCGGTCACACCCTGGAAGGTTTGGGATATCCTGAAGGAGAAGGGAGTCACGGGTTAACTTTGCATGGCAGTAACTATTGAGAAAAAATTCGAAGTACCCGAACCAGTGGAGAAAGTGTGGGCGTTTCTGAGCAATCCCCGCAAAGTCGTCACTTGTGTCCCCGGCGCGCAAATCACCGAACAGATTGATGAGAACACCTACAAAGGCGCGATCAGCGTGAAAGTCGGGCCCAGCGTAAGCGATTACAAGGGCCAGGTGCAGATTGTACGTATCGATCCCTCCGCGCACGAAATTGAAATTCTGGGAAAAGGCCAGGACACGCGCGGCAAAGGCAGCGCCTCAATGAAAATGACCGGCAAATTGCGGCCATTGGATGGCGGCGGCACGGAAGTTATCAGCGTATCTGAACTGGGTGTAGTCGGCATCCTGGCGCAGATGGGCGGGCGCATGATCAATGAAGTATCGAATATCATGTTCAATCAGTTCACCACCAACTTCCGCCAGAAGCTTGCGTCGGGTGATGCCAGCGAGTCCTCGAGCGGTCCCAAGCCGATCGGCGCTGTTGGCCTGGCGTTCTCAGCATTGAAGGCATCACTCGCGGGTAAAACAAGCCCGCCACAATCAGCGTCCGGCGCATCAGAGGCCGGGACGAAGCCCGGCGAGGAGTCCGGCGGAAAGCCGTAAATCGAGATCTAGGACGGTTCCCACCTTGCCCAGGGGAAGCAGATCAACGACGTTGAGGACGTTACCCATGGATTTGAAAAGCTGGGGTACATTGCGGATATCCACCGTGATCTTTCTCGGCAGTAAGCTGGGGAAACCTGAGCTCCTGGAGGGCGATGCCGACCTGGGCGAGACAGACGTCGGCAAAGTTCTGGCCGGATTCTCGACATACGCTGGTTCGTCTACAAAGAGCAGCGCGGCTGTCCACCTTCGATGCGGCGCCATGAGAAGTTTCTAAATTTCACCCTTGTTTTCTGCCTTCAGGTCACGATCATCACTCTTCAGGTCACGATCATTACTGATGTAATCAGTATGGCAACGTATAAGTAACTTTTTTGGATGATTGAGACTCGCGGATTAGATACTGTAGCCCTATTGAGGTACGGTAAGCATGAAAGACGGTCAAGAAGACGTCTCTTCTCGTTTGCGGAACCTGGCTTCCGAATTGCGGGCAATCGATAGAGATCTGAAATCTGAAGAGATCAGGCCGGAGAAGACCGCGCTACAGGATTTTCGCGAGATGCTGGACAATGTGCGTCTCACTGCGTGGACCGTCCACGAGTTGATGAATGCACGCGAAACCAGGGAGAACCCCGAACCCTTGCTTTCGTTTCTTGCGGCGGAGAGATTGCGCCGGCTCAGTTCCATGATCCGGGACTTGTGCGCCGATATGGATCGTCAAGTTCTTACCTGGCAAAGCTCGGGAATCCAGGCCTTGTCCGATTCCGTGCTGGGACTCCAGTCTCGGATCACCAAGCTGATCGCACATCACCGCCCGGTCCTGCAGCGCGACAGGCGCGCAGGCGGCAGCGGTGACTGACTCGGTGTGCAGCCAATACGTTTGGAATTCCATGGAACTCATTGATTTGCAGTAACTTGCGAGATGGCGTTGATTTTATTTTGCCAAAAACTAAAAAATTAGTTACTATTTGCTCCTGAAGCACGTCTAAACAAATAGCCAACCTTGGCAAGGAGCAGAGAAGTTGCCTCGAAAGCAATCGCCGACCCTGACTGAAGCTGAACTACGATTGATGGAGGTGCTCTGGGAAAAGGGCACTGCGTCAGTCCATCAGCTCCTGGAGGCATTGCCGGAGAAGCCTGCCCTGGCCTACAACTCGGTCCTGACGACCATCCGCATTCTGGAAAAGAAAGGTTACGTCCAACATACCAAGGACGGACGTGCACATATCTATATACCTCGCGTAGCCCGTGAGGAAGCCAGCCGCTTTGAAATCCGGAACCTTGTGAATCGATTTTTCAAGAGCTCACATGAGCTGCTGGTGTTGAACCTGCTGGAAGATAAGAATCTTGATGCTGAGGAGCTTCAGCGGGTGAAAGCTATGATCGAGATAGCGGGGGAGAAGCAATGATGCTGATTCCCGGCATGCAGTCGCTTTCCGCTGTGGCTTTTGAACGTCTCTTATCGTCCCTGGTGGAAGGCTCTTTGCTCGTGATGTGCGTAGCGCTGGCAATGCGGTTTGTGCCCCGGAATAGTTCCCGCGCAAAATTTGCGGTCTGGTTCTCCGCGCTCGTTGCCACGGCATTGTTGCCTTTGCTCGACCTTAAGTTGAGTTCAGCGCAAGCGGTTTCTACCCATGGGGCTGCTATTACCTTGCCGATTTCAGCGGCTATGTGGGTGTTTGCCGGCTGGGCGCTGCTGGCCTGCCTCGGAATGTTGCGAGTCATGACTGCCATCTGGCAGGTGCGCAGGTTGCGGAGAAGCTCGCTGGAGTTATCGAGCGAGCAGTTGGGCCGTGAGTTGGCGGAGATTATAGACGAGTTCAGCAAGGGCCGGCCTGTTTCCGTGTTGGTGTCAAATCGGGTGCAGGTACCTACGGCTTTGGGCTTCTTCAAATCCGCAGTGGTGCTCCCCGAATGGATGCTGAAGGAAGCCGGCAGCGAGGAACTGAAACATGTGGTGCTGCATGAACTGGCCCACTTGCAGCGTCATGACGATTGGACAAATCTGGTTCAAAAAATTGTGAAGGCTCTGCTGTTCTTTCATCCTGCAGTGTGGTGGATGGACCGGGAGCTCTCGATGCAGCGGGAGATGGCGTGCGACGATACCGTGCTCGCGCAGACGGCCAGTCCGCGTACCTACGCTGAATGCCTGGCGCGGGTGGCGGAGAAAAGCTTTATGCGCCGTCAGATTGCGCTGGCGCAGGCTGCAGTGACTCGCATGCGGCAGCTTTCCGTCCGGGTTGGCAGGATCTTGGATCCCAATCGGGCACAGAGCACAAAGAGCTGGAAGCCCGCGATTCCGGCTGTGGTTGCATTGGCATTGATCAGCGGAGTCTCCGTTTCATCTGCGCCCGAACTGGTGAGGGTAGAGGATGGCGGTAGTTCTGCAAAGGCATCACAGGCGATTGCGGTTTCGAGCGTAGATAAACCGGTGGCTCATTCGGATCTCGCGGCTGCCGCACGTGCGCCGCAGGTTCGAGCCTGGCCGGCGTCAATGAAGTTCAGTCCGCACAAGCTACCGAAATCAAAATTGTTCTACGTGCCGGCGAGGCAAAGAGAGCAGCAAAGGCCAATAAAGCCGCGCATGGCGCAAATCAAGACGCGGTCTCCGGAAGCTCCGCCAGTAATTCTTGCCCGCTACGGCCAGAAGCCAGATGCGCCCAAGATCGCGCCGACTGTGCAGCGTGAATTTGTACTGGTGATCGAAACCAGACAGATGATCACCGCCGGTGCAAATGGCTGGCAGGTGCAAGTGCAGCAACTGCGCTGGCTGGTGCCGGTGGAAAAGGCTCAAAAATCTATTCCCAGCAAAACTTAAGCTAATTTCATTAGCCGCAAGTGGCGCCGGGAATTTACACAAGTTTTATAACTAAATTCTTAGTTGAAGGAAAAGGGTGAGACATGAAGCTGTGGCTGAGTAAGCAACGGACGTTGCTCATGAAGAACCGGATCATTGCCGGCGCACTTGCGCTGGCTTTGACGGCCGGCGTGGGCAGTTATGAAATCTTTAAACCCGCAGACGCGAGCGCCGCAACGGCAGCGCCCGCCGCACCTGCGCTGGACGACAACAGCATCAGCGCGTTGACTGCGCTGGACCATGCGATGGAGGCAGTTGCCTCGCGCGTAACCCCCGCAGTAGTCAATGTGACGGTGACTGCAAAAACCCATGGGCAGGTTCAAATGCAAGGTCAGAGCCAGGCGCCGGATGACCAGGACCAGAACCAGAACAATCCATTTCAGCAGTTCTTCGGACCATTCGGTTTCGGTTTTCCACAAATGCGCCGTGGACCGCAGATCGAGCACGGACTGGGAAGCGGCATTATCATCTCGCCTGACGGCTACATTGTAACCAACAACCACGTGATTGAAGGCGAGACCGACATTCACGTAACGCTCGATGACCGTCGCGTCCTTCCGGCAAAGCTGATCGGCGCCGACCCTCTCACCGACCTGGCAGTCATTAAGATCAACGCGACCAATCTGCCCAGCGTTCCCTGGGGCGACTCAAGCGCCTTGAAGCCTGGACAGTCTGTGCTGGCATTCGGCAATCCGTATGGATTCCGGTTTTCTGTGACACGCGGCATTGTCAGTGCCCTGAACCGCCCCAATCCTGATCGAGATGACCCGCGCAAGCCGGGTGAGTTCATCCAGACGGATGCGGCAATCAATCCCGGAAACTCGGGCGGTCCGCTGGTGAACGCGCATGGCCAGGTGATTGGCATCAATACCTTCCTGATTTCGCCGTCAGGCACATTTTCGGGGATGGGTTTTGCTATTCCGTCCCAACTTGCACGGCCAATTATCAACAAGCTGATCAAGAATGGGAAAGTTGAGCACGCTCGCATCGGTGTGACCATCGCGAACGTTACGCCGGAGAACGCAAGCTTCTTCCACATGACACAAGCGAACGGCGCAGTCATCAGTCAGGTTCAGGCTGATTCGGCGGGCGCAAAGGCCGGCTTGAAGGTTGGCGATGTTATTACGAAGTACAACGGCAAAGAAGTTGAGACTTCCGGACAGCTCCAGGCTTTGGTAAGCGAAGCAGCGCCAGGAGACAAGATCACACTGGGAGTTAGCCGCAATGGCAAACAGGAGAACATTCCTGTGACGCTTGAGGCCATGAACGAGAAACCGGACCAATATTCCAGCACGGGAACTTCCCACGGCAAGGCGCGCTGGGGCATTGGACTCCAGGACATCACCCCGGATCTCCGCAGCCAGTTGCAGGTTCCGAGCGACGTCAAGGGAGCTGTAATCACCAACGTGATCCCAGGCAGCCCAGCGAACAATGCGGGCCTATCACAGGGCGATGTAATCGAAGAAGTTGACCGCAAGCCGGTCACTAGCGCTGCTGATGCTCAGCGTGAGCTCCGCAACGTCCCAGAGGGAAAGGACGCGCTGGTGCTCGTTTGGGCCAACGGCGGCAGCACGTTTGTTGTAATCCATCCTTCGGAGGCTCAGCCAAGCGGCGACTAATAAATCGCGCAAGACGGTGACACACGGCGCACTCGGAAAGTGAGTGCGCCGTTTTTTCTTTCCGGCGGGGTTAGCCTACTGCTTTGAACTGCTGATCAACTTCCACCTGAAGCCCAGCCACGAGACGGTTATTCTCATTCGCCAACCCCACAATGGCGAGCATCTCGTTGAAGATGGCTTCTGACATTCCTTTTTTGCGCGCGGATGCCGTATGCGCCGCGATGCAGTAATCACACTGCGTGGTAATGCTCACCGCAAGATAAATGAGCTCCTTCACCAGCGGATCGAGCGCTCCCGCGGCCATGATCGTTTTCGTGTCTTCCCAGGTGCGCTTCAGCCGCACCGGATCGTGTGCGAGGGCTTTCCAGAAATTGGTGACCTTGTCAGTCTTGCGCGTTGCCATCAGGTCGTCATAGACGGCGCGTACTTCAGGGCTGGCTTGTTCGTATTCAATGAAACCAAGAGTGGACATGATGAGTGGCTCCGATAGTTACCTGGGATTGAGTTTAGTTTGCCGGAACTGCCAAAATTGCCAAAGATTTTTACGGAGTTTCGAAGTCTGCTTCGACCTGATTCAATTTGGATTCTTTGGCATTTTTTGGCAATTCTGGCAATGAATTCACGGGATGAGCAGAACTTTCCCTGTTGTGTTCCTTCCTTCCAGATCCTTATGCGCCTGTTGTGCGTCTTCAAGCTTGTATTTGTGCCCGATGTGAAGCTTCAATTTGCCCGCCGCGATCCATCCCAGCACATCGCCGGCTCGCTTTTCCAGCTCTTCACGTGTGGCGACGTAGTGCATCAGGCTCGGGCGCGTAAGGAATAGCGACCCTTTCTGCGACAGCTTGATAGGATCGAACGGCGGCACCGCTCCGCTGGATGCGCCAAACAGGACCAGATACCCGCGGGGCCGAAGCAGGCCCAGGTCCTGCTCAAACGTGGTTTTGCCCACACCGTCATAGATGACGTGCACACCCTTGCTGTCGGTCAGGCGTTTGGTTTCAGCTTCAAAATTCTGTTTGGTGTAAACGATCACTTCGTCGGCGCCCGCATGTTTCGCGAGTCTGGCCTTTTCATCCGATCCCACTGTGCCAATGACGCGAGCGCCGATGTTTTTCGCCATCTGCACCAACAGCAGCCCTACGCCTCCGGCAGCGGCGTGAATCAGCACAGTCTCGCCCTGCTTCAGAGGGTAGGTCGAGTAAACCAGATAATGCGCCGTCATGCCCTGGAGCATGGCGGCTGCAGCTTGTTCATCGCTCAATCCGGCAGGTACCTTCACCAGTTTCTCGGCCGGCACCACCGCATATTCAGCGTAGCTGCCCAGGGCATTGCTGTAAGCAACGTGGTCGCCGGCTTTGAGCCACTTCACATCACTGCCGACTTCGGTAACTGTCCCTGCGCCTTCTTGTCCGTCTACAAACGGCAGTTGCGCCGGATAGCGGCCTTCGCGAAAGTAAACGTCAATAAAGTTCACGCCGCTGGCGGCAATCTTTACGATCGCCTCATTCGGCTTGGGAGTGGGGACCGGAAGATCCACCAGCGTTAGAACTTCAGGGCCGCCTGTTTTCCGTACTTGAATCGCCTTCATAGTTTCACCGTAGATGCGAAATCTTCATCCGCGAATAGACGCGAAAACGCGCGAAGCAACCTGGGCTTTTTCGTCCATTCGCAGAATTCGCGGCTTGGTTTTAAAAAGTGAACGACTCTTCTTCGGCGATGAGCATCACCGGCGGCCCGCCCGAGGAGATTCTTGCCGCATGACCCAGCGTTTCTTTGCCGCCGGGCGACGCCGCGCAGGCCTGCAGCGCCTCCATGGAAGGGAAGTGGACTTCAGCAATGCGGTAATACTGCGGTGTGCCCTGGGGCGATGCAATGATTTTTGAAGCTACAAGCTTGGTCTTGCCGGAAAGCTTTTCCACTGCCATGGGCACGTGTTCAGTCTGGTAGAGCTTCTCAAAAGCATCAATGTCCTGGGGACGCGGATACATCACGATGAGCTTAACGCCTGCCATGATTGCTCCTTTTCTTGATCTTTGCTGCGCAGAAAATTGTAATTCCTGGCGCAAAAGCCTGCCACTGACCTTGTAAATCCTCCGGCCACAGCGAGTGACATCACTTCTGAAGAAACGGATTCGTCTCGCGTTCTTCACCGATGGTTGTCAACGGCCCGTGGCCCGGCACTACCTGCGTGTCGTCCGGCAACTGCATCAGCTGATTGTGCAGAGAACGGATGATCTTTTCATAAGATCCGCCCGGCAGATCTGTGCGCCCAATGCTCCCTGCAAACAACGTGTCTCCCGCAAGCAGCGTCTTCTGCTCAGGGAAGTACAGACAAATGCTGCCTTCCGTGTGCCCGGGCGTGTGAATCACGGTGGATGATAGCCCTCCTACCTGCAGCACACGTCCTTCTGCAACCGGTTCGTCAATCTGCACAATTCCCGGGGGCTTCATCCCGATCCACGCTGCCTGAACATCCAGCATTTTCAATAGCGCCTCATCTTTCTGGTTCATCAGGATTGGCGCTCCCGTAGCTGCTTTCAGCTTCATTGCTCCGCCCACGTGATCGATATGCGCGTGCGTGATCACAATCTGCTTTAGCGTAAGGTTCTCCGCCTTAAGGATTTTGAGGACATCTTCTATCTGGTCTCCGGGATCGATGACCATGGCTTCGTGCGTCTGCTCATCGCCGATGACGGAGCAATTGCACTGCAGCGGGCCGACAGGGAACACTTTGTGGATCATCGCGCACCAGCACTCAAGAATTTACAGTCAGCATCCAGTAACAAAGAATTAAGCCGCCAAATGGGCGGCTTAACTCCTGGCGAAACTTTCTCCGGATCAATCTCTACTTTTGCGGAGGCTTCTGTGCCGGGGCAGCAGGCGCCGGCGACGTTTGCACGCCCTGCATAATCGATGTCGACCCGCTTTGCCGGGCAAAGATGCTCAGCGTGATTGAGGTCAGCATGAAGATGACCGCGCACCATGTGGTGACCCGCGATAATGCAGTCGCGGTTCCGCGCGGACCGAACGCCGTCTGGCTCCCCATGCCGCCGAACGTGGCGGCGATATCGGCGCTCTTGCCGTGCTGCAGCAGCACCACCACAATCAGGATGACACAGACAATTACGTGGATAATCGTGATTAAAACCGTCATTGAACTCTCAGGAAATCCTTTCCAACTTTTTGGTGCGGAAGGGGGGATTTGAACCCCCACGCCTTTCGGCGCCACCCCCTCAAGATGGTGTGTCTGCCAGTTCCACCACTTCCGCAATGTCTCGGGCGCTTCGGACCACTGCGGATCGACGCAAAGCCGAAGGGGACAGCGAGGGAAGCCTTATTATAGCAAACCGTGCTCCTCTTTCTCGCTTGCCGGGCACGATGACAACAAAGTTTCACCTCCTTTTGTCGCCGGCCCCCGGATCAACTTGCCCAAATCCACGTACACGCACAATCCGCCTGCGGACGCGCTTACACGGGTGTCTACCTGGAACCACGCTCGTACTCCCTCCCCACTCGCCATGTGCAGCCAAATCGTTGAATCTACTGCATTCCCTTGTTCTTGCCGGAATGGCCTCCGCTTTGCATTTTGCGCTGCTGTACCACAGATGGGAGGCTAGCATGGCGCAACCAACGGGGCGTTCACTCGGCGATCAACTCAGTCCCTGGCTCTTTGCGGTACTTCTTGTGCTGCTTTCGATTTTTTCCGGCAGCATGTCGGGGCAAACAACTCAAAACGGGAAGCCGCCGCGCGGCGAAGAGGGCATTGCTCTGACACTAGGACACCCGCCACTGCGACCTTGTTCATATCGATCGATATCACGGTCGATGTGTGAGCCTACTCAGTAAATATGGGCCTGTTCAGTGCGGCAAACGGTCACACAGCAATACGTTTAAGCGGCAATGTCGAGTTGGGTGAGTCCGCTCTTGTCTTCGTCCTGCTGGATTTGGCCTTTGCGGCTTTCTTTGGCCAGTTCGCAGTTGAGTTCCGCTCCCAACAGCATGATGAAGCCGTTCCAGTACAGCCACACCATGAGCGCAATGACTGCGCCCAGCGTTCCATAGGTCTTGCTGAAATGGGCAAAATTGCGGAAATAGATTCCCAGTATGTAGGAGAGGCCCACCCAGCATGAGACGGAAAGCAGAGCTCCGGGCAGTGTGCTCCAGAAGCGCTGCCTTACGTTGGGGGCGATGAAGTACAGGAACTCCACCGCCAGCACGGTAAAGCCGAAAGAGACCGTCCAATGAATGTAGGGCCAAAGGCCAGCAAACATCCATGAGAGCTTGTGGTGCTCAGCGAGGCGGTTTCCAAATTCCGGGCCCACGATCATGACGCCAAATGCAATCAGCATCAGCACACCCACCAGAAACGTGAGCCCGATGGCCAGCGGCCGCGTCACCCAGAACGGGCGGCCTTCGTTGATGTCATAGGCGACGTTGAGCGCCTCAATCGCGGAGGCAAATCCGCCGGATGCCGACCAGAGCGTTCCCAGAATGCCAAACGATAATAGTGCTCCCCGGTTGGGCACAACCACGTTAGCAAGGAAGCTGCGGACCAACTGCATGCTGTCGCCCGGCACAAATTTCCCGAATAGATCGGTGATCTGGTTTAGGAGGTCATTGATTGGCAGATAGGCAACAATGGCGGAGAGAAGAATCAGAGCAGGGAAGAGCGCCAGCACGAAGTAATAAGCCATGGCCGCGGCCATCTGCATGGTATGTTTGCGTGAAACCGCATCCACTGTCCTCCATAGAGTGTCCTTCACTCCGCGCAGCGTCGATTTGCGCCGCATGGCCATGCTTCATTTCGATGCTCATTGAGGTGGTGAGGTGTGCTGCGGGCCAGCCGTGAGCACTTGACTCTTCGCCGTTGTTACTAAGAGATTGGCATTTCAGAGCTTGCAGTGTCGCACATTGGCCTTCGCTCCCAGCGGCAGGATGCCGCGAGCTTTCGAGGCTAATGGCTGTTCGTCAGTACTTCACAATAGCGGCAAAGGACTTTGGGTCCAGGCTGGCTCCGCCCACCAGAGCTCCGTCGATTTCGCTCTGCGACATCAGGGCTTTTGCGTTCTCCGCTTTTACGCTGCCGCCGTAAAGTATGCGCATCTTAGTAGCGGTGCCTTCACCGAAGGCCTTTTCTGCCTCGCGCCGAATCACCTGGTGCGCTTCCGCCGCGAGCTCCGGCGTCGCCGTCTTTCCTGTGCCAATGGCCCAAACCGGTTCGTACGCCACCACAATGGGGATAGCTTCGCCGCCAGAGATCTCGCGAAATGCAATGCCACACTGCCGCCGCAGGACATCGTCCGTCAAGCCGGCTTCGCGCTCCTGGAGCATCTCGCCTACGCAAACGATGGGCTTCAATCCGGCTGCCAGTGCCGTGCGGAGCTTGCGATTGACCGTATCATCCGTCTCGCCGAAATACTGGCGGCGTTCAGAATGGCCGATGATCACGTGCGTGCATCCCGAAGCAAAGAGCATGCTGGCCGAGATCGCGCCTGTATACGCGCCTTCTTTTTCCCAGAACATGTCTTGCCCGCCCACGCCAATGTCGCTGCCCTGGACGGCTTCCACCACGGCCGGCAGATCAGTAAACGGCGGGCAGAGAACAATTTCATCGCGCGTGTGTCCCCAGGCCAGCGGCAGGAAGGCGGAAACAAAGTCCCGGGCTTGCTGCGGCGTCTTATACATCTTCCAATTCGCAGCAATCAGTTTCTTTCTCATGAAACGGCTTCAGCCTTGATTTGAATATGCGGAAACACTGAGGTCAGTTCCTGTGCGGCTGTTTGGTAAGCAGAAAAGGTCATGCCATCAAAGAGCACAAATCGCACAACCTTTACGGATTGCGGATGTTGAAGCAGCTCAGCTACTGTCCGCAGCGCGATGGTTGCGGCTCGCTGCACAGGATAACCGAACGCTCCGGTTGAAATGGAAGGAAAGCTGACGCTGGCACAGCCCAGACGGTTGGCTTCTTCCATGGAATGGCAGTAGCAGCTCTCCAATATCTGGGGTTCGTTTTTCTTGCCGCCCTGCCAGACCGGCCCGACCGTATGGATTACGTGCCGTGCTTTGAGCTGTCCGCCGCGAGTGCTGACAGCTTGTCCTGCAGGCAGCGGGCCGCGCGAATCACGGACCTTGCGGCATTCAGCCAGCAATGCCGGCCCGGCAGCGCGATGAATGGCGCCATCCACGCCACCTCCGCCCAGCAGGGAAGAGTTGGCGGCGTTCACAATGGCATCGGTGATTTCTTCGGTAATATCTCCCACCACCAGCTCAAGGCTGGCCTTCTCACCAATGCGGAAACGCGCGTGTTGTGCCATAGGGTTACTTGTTTGTTAGCGCTTCAACTCCGGGCAGATTCTTGCCTTCCAGAAACTCAAGCGACGCGCCGCCGCCCGTAGAGATGTGGGTGATCTTGTCGGCTACGCCGGATTGGTGAACGGCAGCAACGGAATCGCCGCCGCCGACAATCGAAGTCGCCCTCTGGTTGGCCGCCACAGCCTGCGCGATCTTCATGGTGCCTTTGGCGAACGGCGCCATTTCGAAAACGCCCATGGGGCCATTCCATACAATGTTTTTCGCGCCGCCAATCTCCTTTGAAAATGCTGCCACCGTCTCCGGTCCAATATCCAGGCCCATGAGGTCGTCAGGGATGCCGGCATCCGTACTGACGGTTTGAGTTGCAGCCGCAGGCTCCATTTTTGCCGCGATCACGTGGTCCACAGGCAGCAGCAGACGCACATTCCTGCGTTGCGCCTCACCCAGCAGTTCCTTCGCCAGCTCAAGCTTATCTTCTTCCACCAGCGACTTGCCCACCTTTTTGCCTTGTGCCTTAAGGAATGTATATGCCATCGCCCCGCCGATCAGGAGCGCATCTACCTTCGGCAGAAGATTTCGGATGACATTAATCTTGTCTGAAACTTTGGCTCCCCCGATGATGGAGACAAACGGCTTCTCCGGGTTCGTCACCGCCCTGCCCAGGTATTCCAGCTCTTTCTGCATCAGCAGTCCAGCGGCCGCCTTGTCCAGAAACTTCGTGATTCCCACGGTGGAAGCGTGAGCCCGGTGCGCGGTGCCGAACGCATCATTCACGTAGACATCCGCCAGCGCGGCCAGCGCGCGGGAAAATTTCTCGTCGTTTGCTTCCTCTTCCGGATGGAAACGCAGATTTTCAAGCAACAACGTCTGGCCTTTTTCCAGCCTGTTGGCCATCTCCTCGGCTGCCAGCCCAATGCAATCCGGAGCGAACCCGACGTTGCAACTCCGCCCCAGGTTCTGGTCAAGCAGAATGCGCAGCCGTTCGGCCACAGGCTTCAGGCTCATCTTCATGTTGACTTTGCCCTTGGGTCGGCCGAGATGTGACGCCAGGATAAGGCGCGCGCCTTTGCGTAGCGCGTACTCGATGGTCGGTAGGGTCTCGCGGATACGCGTATCGTCCGTGACCCGGCCATCGTCGGAGAGCGGAACATTGAAATCCACGCGCATGAATACGCGCTGGCCGTCCAGATAGAGGTCCTGGATGGAAAGCTTTGCTGTTTCTACTGAGACACTTGCCATGTGCCGTTCTCCTTTCAGAAAGTTAGAGGCCTTTCTTCGCCACAAACTCGATCAGGTCGCGAACTCGGCAGGAGTAACCCCACTCATTGTCGTACCAGGAAATTACCTTTACACAATTGCCACCGACCACGCGGGTCAGGGAAGCGTCCACAATCGACGATCGCTCGTCCCCGCGATAGTCGACTGACACCAGTTCGGCTGTTTCATAGCCCAGGATTCCCTTCATCGGTCCATTCGCCGCAGCCTGCAAGGCTTTATTCACGTCCTCGACGGTGGTGCTCTTTTCAACGAAAGCCACCAGATCGACCACGGAGACGTTGGGCGTGGGGACGCGCATGGCAAAACCATCGAGCTTTCCTTTGAGCTCAGGCACCACAAGATGCAGCGCCTTGGCTGCGCCGGTGGAGGTCGGGATCATGGAAATGGCGGCAGCCCGGGCGCGCCGTAGGTCCTTATGGGGAAAGTCGAGGATCACCTGATCGTTGGTATACGAGTGGATGGTGGTCATGGTGCCGCTTTTGATGGTGAAGGTGTCATGAAGCACCTTGGCAACTGGCGCCAGGCAGTTCGTGGTGCAGGAGGCGTTGGAGATAACATGGTGTTTCGCGGGATCGTACTTGCCTTCATTCACCCCAAGGACAATAGTGACGTCCTCATTTTTTGCGGGGGCGGAAATGATGACTTTTTTCACCGGCCCGCGCAGGTGCGCCTTGGCCTTTTCCGCATCAGTGAACTTGCCGGTGGATTCCACTACGATTTGCGCGCCCACCGATTCCCAATTCAACGCCGCCGGGTCTTTTTCCGAAAAGACCCGAATCGACCTGCCGTCAATACGAATGCAGTCGCTGCCCGCCCGGATATCATGTTTGAGATTGCCGAGAATTGAATCGTACTTAAGAAGGTGGGCAAGTGTAGCCGGACTGGTGAGATCGTTGACGGCTACGAATTCCATGTTGGGATCATCAATCGCGGTGCGCAGAACATTGCGCCCGATTCGGCCAAAACCGTTAATGCCGACCTTGATTGCCATGCCTACAATTCCTCCAAGTGAATTCCGCGGCTTTGAAAAGTGAGTTGATGGAAACAGGAGACGCGCGGATGCCGCCGAAACTCTCAGGTTAGCAAACATAATTTGATGCACGCAATGGCGTGGACGGACCCCGGCCCCGGCCTGTGATGGGAGATCACATCGCCTCAGGAATGGTTGTTGCTGGCCTTAACGAGCGGCTATGCGAAAAACGGGCCGCGGGCGCTCGCAGTCCCGCGGCATTCGTGATGCCCGCTGATACTACAGATTGAAGAGGCGCAGAGGCGCCAAATTCGCGCACGCCTCATCTTGTTGTTCAGCCATGCGTCCCCCGCTTGGACGGATGGCCGTTACTCATACTTGTATTGGTAAGCTCACGCCGCAGCTTCGAGCCGTTTCAGCAGCTTGTTCTTCTGGAGGCCTCTGCTGAAGCGACTGGATTCTGTAATTTGAGCTTTAAAGGGCCCTCGTACCGGAAGGGCTTCGGACAGAGCCGGTACGTTTACTCATCGCACGGTTGTCGCAGTCTTTTCAGCGATTCCTCCAAAGGAATATCGCCTCGAACCTGGGCGGGGACATTCCAGCCGGCAAGTCCTTGATTGCGGCAGACGAGCGCCACATCGCGAAGTGCGCTGTACTGAAAACCCATTCCTGCCACAAGCAGGGACATTTCTCTGCTGGGATCATCTAAGTGGCCTGGGGGAGGGTTGCGGAGCGAAATTATAGCAACTTACTTCCCGAGTGCAAGCAGAAAGTGAGGAAAACAGTGGATCTTTGTCTTTTGCCGGTCCCGCCCGAAGCTCTTTCGAGTTTCCCCGGTTCCATGCCTTGGGCAGGGTGCCGGAATGGAAACTACCTGCCAGGTTGCAAGTTTGTTATTTCGTGTGTTACACACGAATCATGCGCAACTGGATGCGCGAGCGCATGAAGCGCCGTAAAAAGAAGCAAGAAAACGAAACCGAGGCCACGGGCAAAGTAGGACAGCAGAAACCGCCCGTGGACGCACTCCATCCTGAACCCATCATGCCGACGTATGAGGATTCGGAGCCCGAATCGCCTGCGCCCGACATCGAGGCTGCACCGCAAGCCGTCGCCGAAGAGAGCCGCATGGAAACGGAGATCCAGCCGGATCAGCCGTTGACGCCTGCGCCGGAGCAGCGCCCGGTACAGGCAGCCAAGGGAACACGGCCGCCAAAAGGAGTAGTTGTGCTGGCCATTGGGCTGCCCGGTTCGGGGAAAAGCACCTGGTTCCGGCGACGTGGCGTTACGCCTCTTTCCAGTGACATGCTGCGGTCCATCCTTTTTGACGACATTACAGAACAGCGCTACCAGGGGCTGGTCTTTTCCACCCTCCGATCCTTGCTGCGGGCCCGCCTGATTGCCCGGATGCCATGGAATTACGTGGACGCCAGCAATCTCTCGTCTCATGAGCGGCGCCAATGGATCAAGATGGCCAAGGGCTTCGGGTACGAAGTTAACGCTGTCTTCTTTGATGTGCCACTTGAAGTCTGCCTGGAACGAAACCGCAAACGCGAACGGCAGGTAAAGGAAGAGGTGGTCCAGCGCATGGCGGCCAAGCTCAAGCCCCCAACGTTTGATGAGGGATTTGCAAAGATTACGGTGGTGCGGGTCAAAAAGCCGGCCGCGGCTGGGCAGGATGAGGCTGCTGCCGAAGGTTAGGGATCAGCAAATTATCCACCGACAAAGGAAAGCAATCCGAAAATATACAGCCATAGCACGGCCATAAAGTGCCAGTACCAACTTGTTACTTCCACGGTAATCTGTCTTGCTTCAAAGCGGTGTTTGACCCAGGACCCTGCGGCTGCGAAGATCAGGGCAATCAGCCCTCCGGTCAGGTGGACGGCATGTGTCCCGGTGAGCACAAAGAAAAAAGACCGACTCGGATTGGCTTGCGTGAACAGGCCCTGGGCTCGCAGCCTGCTCCAGATCAGCACTTGCCCGCCAAGGAACCCGAATCCTAAAAGCAAAGTGATCCCCAGCCAGGGCAGGTCGCCTCTCTTCTTTGGGGCCTCAATTCCAAGGGCATGAAACTCTGATTCCCGAACCATGCGCCTGCGGGCCATCTCCAGCGTAAAGCTGCTCAGGAGCAGAAGCGCGGTGTTTAACCACAGTTGCTGGTAAGGCAGATGCACCGGCCGCCAGTCGCTGACGAACTCTTTGAGCTGGGGATCATACCTTCCCATGCTTTGCCGCATCACGTAAACCGCTGTCAGGCAGATAAATAGCGTGGAGACTGAGATAATGCACAGCAACATGGCCACGCGGTAGCGGCGCAGCTTTTCCTTGTGCGAGAGCCATCCCCCTGGCTCATTGTGGTCTCCATCGTCGCCTCCGCCGTATCCGCGACGATGCGGTATCTTCCCGGGCCCTCCGCCTCCCAGTTTGGGCTTGCGGTCCAGATCAACGTGTTCGCCGGCAATGGGCATACTTAGATCAGATGGGCTTCAGGAAGATTATATACTTGACACAAGGTGTGTTCATTTGCTACTCTGCTTTTGGTGATTTTTGACCATGAGTTTTCGCATGATGTTTCAAGTGCTTAACGATCTTCGGATGGAAAATGTGCTTGATGGCCTCATCGGTGGTCATTTCCTTCGGATGCTTTTTTGATTTCGGTCTTTTCGGAGTAGCCATAAATGCCTGCCTTTAAGCCTGATATGAGCCTCTGTGAAGTGCTGACGAAGTTTGGCGACAACGACCGCTGCCGCGCTTATCTTGAGTCCCTGCGCTGGCCCGATAAGGTGACCTGCCCGAAGTGCCTCTCCGAGAAAATCTCCCATATACGGGATCGCCATCAATACGATTGCGATTCATGCCGCTATCAATTCTCCGTTACGGCTGGCACGATTTTCCATGACTCGCACCTGCCCCTCACAAAGTGGTTTGCCACTGTTTATTTGATGTGTGAATCCCGCAAAGGCGTATCTGCAAATCAGATTAAACGCATGATGGGAATCAGCTACAAAACCGCTTGGTATCTCTGTCATCGCATCAGAGCAGCCATGAAAGCTGTTAACTGTGAGCCTCTGTCCGGCACGGTCGAAATGGATGAGACATACATTGGTGGTAAGGTTCACGGAACGCGCTCTTGGCACAAACGTCATTCCAACAAAGAAGTGGTCATCGGCATTCGGCAGCGCGGCGGGGAACTCCGTTTTTTCCATGCTGAGGATGCGAAGTCCGGCACGCTGGCGAAGTACGTTAAAGAGAACCTGTCCGGTGATGTGGATGTGGTCGTTACTGATGAACTTCCCGCATATCACAAGGCGCTTGGGGAACTCGATGCGCGGCACCAGACCGTGTGTCACAGTGCAGGAGAATATGTTCGCGGGGATATTTACACGAACACCGTGGAATCCGCGTTCTCTCTGCTCAAGAGAGGCATTATCGGTAGCTGGCATAAGATCAGCGCAAAGCATCTTCCGGCCTATCTGGATGAAATGTCCTTCCGTTTTAACAATCGCAAAAACGAATTTCTGTTCCGCGATACACTCCTGAAAATGATCGAATCTGGAAATGTCGAATACAAGGAACTCACTTCTGAGTCGTCGGCGGCTTAGTCGTCCCGACGTCCTCAAATGGGATCGTCTGCTGCTGATCGCCATTTAAATGCTTGTGCACTTCATATGGCTTGCCCGTGACATCTTTAAATTCAAATATGACGTCAACTGTTGGGCTTTCCACTTCTTTCGGGGTAATGCCGCGAAACAGCATTAGCATGAATCCAGGAACAGAGCCGCCAGTGGGGATTGGCTGTTCAATGGCTTTTTTGGGAAGGTATTCGGAAGTTTTCACGATCTTCCTATGCCCGCCACTATCCACAAACACGAGTTGATCCATTGGAAGATCAATGGCTATCCCCTCTTTTCGCGACTCACCGGGTTTTTGCAAATATGCTCGGAAATCCTTAGCAATGCTCGGTGCGCCAGTGTTATCAATTGTCGCAAATATCCCTACTACGGAGTCCGAAGGATCACGAGCTGGTGCTATGGAAAGGAACATGATTGAGCCTTCCAGCTTTGGAACTCTAACCGCCCCCACTTCGTTTAGGTGCCTCTGCGCTTCGCGTGCAGCATGATACTGATCTCGCCACGCCAAAAAGAATGCTCCGAACAGGAAGGAGGCGATAAAGATGGCCGCGTACATCCTTTTACGCATGACGCGACTCGTGAACCGCTCCCATAGGGCGACAAAAACTACTACGGCACCACCAAAACCAGTACCGCCTAACCAGCTTTGCCAATGCCAGAACACGGCTTGGAGAAACTCCCAAAAGTCCTGCATATTTCAGATCACCCCGAGCAAAGTGTGTCATTTGACACCACCTTGCGTCAAGGTGATAATCCTCGGCTTCAGTGGTTTCGGGTGGCTGATGCATTCTGGGGTAAAAAATCTGTCTCCATTCCTGGAACGCTGTATTCATAGGGGCCGTGGTTCACTTCCGGCTTTATTCCGGCAAAGCCCTCCACCGGTGTGGGCGAAGGCAGTGTCCACTCCAGGGTGGTGCAATTCCACGGATTCGAACCGGCCACCCGGCCCTTGAACATGCTCAAGAACAGATTCACCAGAAAAATCAGCTGTCCTGCAATGGTGACGATGGCGGCGATTGTAATGAACCGCTGCAGCGGCTCCATAGCAGACACATATTGTACGCCTGTCAGTTCCGAGTAGCGCCGAGGATGTCCCGCCGCCCCCAGCAGGTGCATCGGCATGAAAATGGCATATGCCCCGACAAAAGTAATCCAGAAATGGATCGCCCCCAGGCGCTCGTCCATCATCCGGCCAAACATCTTAGGAAACCAGAAATGCGTAGCGGCAAAGACGGCAAACAGGCCGGCCATGGCCATAATCAGGTGGAAGTGCGCAACCACAAAATACGTATCGTGCAGGTAAATATCAAGCGACGGCTGCGCCAGGATTGGCCCAGTGAGGCCTCCCGCGACAAATAAAGACACGAATCCGGCGGAAAACAGGAACGGCGTGCTGAACCGGGGTTTTCCGCCGTAGATGGTGCCGAGCCAGTTGAACACTTTGATGGCTGAGGGCACCGCAATAGCGGTTGTGAGCGTGGAGAAGGTGAATCCAACATAAGGATTCATCCCGCTCACGAACATGTGGTGTCCCCAGACCATGAATCCCATAGCGCCGATGGCAATAGTGGCGGCAACCATTGCCTTGTAGCCGAAAACCGGCTTACGGCTGAAGACTGACAGCAGGTGCCCTGTCAGCCCCATTCCCGGAAGGATGGCGATGTACACCTCCGGATGACCGAAAAACCAGAACAGATGCTGCCACAGCAGCGGTGATCCGCCGTTATGGCCGGTGATAGCACGTCCGCTTACGATCAGCCCCCCGGGTACAAAGAAGTTGGTTCCGGCATGGCGGTCGAGCATGAGCAGTAGGAGCGCAGCCAGGAGCACACTGAAAGCCAGCAGGCTGAGAATGGCTGTCACAAACCAGCTCCAGCAGGTCAGCGGCATGCGCAGCCATCGCATGCCCGGCGCGCGCTGCTTCACCGTGGTGGTAACGAAGTTGATGGCGCTCATCACCGAGCCGATGCAGAAAATGCCAATGCTGATCAGCCATAGATCGGTCCCCATGCCCTGTCCAGGGCCCGCAGCCGCGATGGCGCTTAAAGGCGGGTACTGCGTCCATCCCGCAATCGAGGCTCCTCCGGGAACGAAAAATGCCGAGATCAGGACGAAGAACGAAGCCAGAGTCGTCCAGAAACTCAGCATATTCAACCAGGGGAAAGCCATCTCTGAAGTTCCCAGTTCCAGCGGCAGAAAGTAAGTGCCAAAGCCGTTCTGCGGCACCGTGGACAGCACAAAGAAGACCATCAGCGTTCCGTGGATGGTCAGATAGCCGAGATAATCTTCCGGCTTGATCTCCCCGATCAAGGGAATGATGGCTTTGGGCCAGACCAGGTGGATACGCATCAGCAGCGAGAGCCCGCTGCCCACCAGTACCGCCGCCAACGATAGGAAAAAGTATTGCAGCCCGATAACTTTGTGGTCGGTGCTGAAGATGTAGCGCCGCAGGAATCTGCTGGTGGCGCGAGGAGCCGTGATGGGGGAACGTTCCTGCATGAAATCCGTAATTTGAAACTACTGTTGCGTTTCCCGCTGTTTGAGCCAGGCTGCAAACTGCTCTGCTGTCACCACTCGCAGCAGCCCGCGCATACGGTAGTGGCCCATTCCACAAAGTTCGGCGCAGGCAATCTCATAATTTCCCACCTTCGTGGGACGAAGACGCGTTCGAATGGTCATTCCCGGCACGGCATCCTGCTTAAAGCGCATGGCGGGAATGAACAGGCTGTGGATTACGTCCTGTCCGTGGAGATCGAGTTCCACTTCCCGTCCCACGGGCAGCACCAGCGAGCTTGAGACCACGTCGTCGCGTCCGGCAGGATCATCTGGATCAATTCCTAACCCATTGCCTTCATAAGGCTTGGAGAACTTTTGCGCGTTCACGCGACCGAAGACTCCGTCCGGTCCGGGATAACGAAAATACCAGACAAACTGCGCTCCGGTTACCTCCACCTTCAGCGCGCCGGAATCCGGCTGGTGCAGCCGCATGCTTGACCATACGTGCGCGCCGGCAAAGTGAAACCAGAAGAAAAGGGCCGCTATCGCGGTGGTCCATGCCACTTCCATGCGCCAGTTTCCCGGATAGTAGCTGGACTTCTTTCGCCGCCAAGAGCGCAGGAGCAACACCAGGAGCACGATTTGCGCGGCGATAAAAAGTCCACCCAGAAGCCAGAAAGCTGTATGGAATTCATGATCGACGGCCGGTGCATAAGCGGAGGCTCCGGCAGGGAACCACCACGGATGCGCGACGAACAGATAAAGCGTCCCAGCGGTCACCAACAGGAGCGCGAGCAGGAGCGCAACAGCCATTATCGCGACTCGTCTCCGTTGCTTAGCATTTTGAGGAACTCCTGATGCACGCGCGTATCGGGTGAAAGCTCAGGATGAAAAGTGGCCGCCATGATTTTGCCTTGCCTCACCAGCACCGGATCACCGTTTTCGCTGGCCAGCACTTCCACGCCTTTACCCGTTGCAACGATTTTAGGTGCACGGATAAAGACCATCTCCAGCGGCCCGCCACTGAGCTTGGTTGCAGCCGACTTGATGGAGCTGTCAATCTGCCGGCCGTAAGCATTGCGGCGGATCCGTATGTCCAGCATTCCCAGCGACTGCTGCGGCGGGTTCTCCACCTCTTTCGCCAGCAGGATAGCGCCGGCACAAGTTCCGAACGTGGGTTTGGTTCTGACGAAATCTTTGAGCTTTTCCAGAAATCCGCGTTCGCCAAGAAAATTGAGAAATGTGCTGGATTCGCCGCCCGGAATTACGATGGCGTCTATGGCATCCAGTTGTTCCGGCTTGCGCACCAGCGTGACCTGAGCGCCCAATTGTTCCAGACGGCCTTTATGGGCTTCATAATCACCTTGGATTGCGAGAACGCCGATGTTCATGGGATTGCGTAATTGGGTAATTTGGTAATTGAGTAATTTGTGCAGGCTCGGACTCAATTACCCGATTACCAAATTACCCAATTACAAAATGAGGTCACCAGCCCCTCGTCTGCAGCATATCCGCTTCCGTCATGGCCGCCACGGCCAGCCCTTTCATTGCCCCGATCAGGTCTTCACTGACTTCAAGTAAAACTTTAGGATCGTCAAAGTGCGTGGTCGCGCGGACAATTGCGCGCGCGCGTTTTTCAGCTTCAGAGGGCTCACAGAAGTTGATGGAATCTGCCATGAAGATTCCCGAACCGACAAAGACAGCCTCAGCGCCCAACTGCCGAACCAGCGCCGCATCGGCCGGAGTGGCAATGCCGCCGGCAGAGAAGTTGGGTACCGGCAACTTGCCCGTTTTTGCCACCATGCTCACCAACTCATATGGAGCCTTCAGATCTTTGGCCTGAGCATAAAGTTCTTCTGTAGAAAGCACGGTTAACTGCTTCATTTCTCGGACAATTTGGCGCAGGTGCTTGACGGCGTGTACTACGTCTCCGGTGCCGGCCTCGCCCTTGGTGCGGATCATGGCCGCGCCTTCCGCAATGCGCCGCAGCGCCTCCCCCAGATCGCGCGCGCCGCAGACGAAGGGAGTCTTGAAGGCGTGCTTGTCAACGTGGTGGGCTTCGTCAGCCGGCGTGAGCACTTCAGATTCGTCGATATAGTCAACGCCCAATTCCTGCAGGATCTGCGCCTCAGCAAAGTGGCCGATACGGCACTTGGCCATCACAGGGATGGAGACCTCAGCAATGATCTCGCGGATCTTCTTAGGCGATGCCATTCGGGCCACGCCGCCCTGCGCGCGAATCTGCGCGGGAACACGCTCCAGCGCCATCACAGCCGCCGCTCCGGCCTTCTCCGCGATGACCGCCTGTTTAACGTCGGTCACGTCCATGATGACGCCGCCCTTCAGCATCTCTGCCAGGCCGGTCTTCAGCCGTAATCCCGTGCTGCCGTTTGATTGAGACATAGCGAACTCCTAACCCCGTGACACCCGGGTCACGCCGAAACCTGTGGGTGAACTCTTTAATTTTAGCGCGTTATACGCCGCCCATGCTGCTGTCGCCGCGATTATTCGATTCCGCAATCCTGGCCGCGGATTCGCGCATAGCTCGCAGTTAGTCTTCCACGTTCAAATGCCGGGCAAACATCTTCTTGATGTCGACCACAACAAAAACTCCGGTGCTGCGCGCCAGCACTTCGCCCTTCTCATTGGCGATCTGCGCCACGTTAGTGTGCTCGCGTCCTTCTACTTTCTGCTCCCAACCGGTGACCGTCAGTTCAGTCCGGAGCGGCACCGGTCTCAGATACTCGATGTTCATGGAACGGGTGAGCGCTACAACGCTGCGAAATTTGTTTACCTTGCCCATGGCCTCATCGAGAATGGTGGCGATAATCCCTCCATGCGCGTGCCCGGGAGGTCCCTGGAAGTACCGCGTCAGCTTGAACTTGCAGAACGTGCGCCGCGTCTCCTCGTCTGAGTAGAACTTGAGCCGCATTCCTTTGGGATTGTCCTTGCCGCAGCCGAAGCAAGCGTTCTGTAGAGGATGCGACTTTTTGCCATGAACAATGTGGCCATGGGCCGGTTTTGGTTTGGGCATGGGGAGAGCTGATTTTAACACTCGGAAGCGGTCTTCCTTTCGGAGCAAAACTGACCGCAGGTGGTTCTGCGCCCCTCTGCTTATTCTTTCAGTCACCACCTGGGGGGTGGCCCCTATTTTATGGCATTTGTTGCAAACAAAGGTGCTTACACGAAATCGACCCAACTTCGACCCTTGGGTCACGCC
Organism: Candidatus Angelobacter sp.; assembly: GCA_035712465.1. Lineage (GTDB taxonomy): Bacteria > Acidobacteriota > Terriglobia > Terriglobales > Acidobacteriaceae > Angelobacter. The sequence goes on along the minus strand of DASTAS010000010.1, from coordinate 312,244 downwards.
GAGTTTTCCACTGGGTCACCCAGAGTTTTCCACCGGATGACCCAAGATTTTTCTTGGATGACCCAACTACCGCAAGGTAGGCAGAGGGTCGCAAAATACAAGTCACACAACGACCAGCAAAATACAAATGCCAGGCACACGCATGCAGTACTCGGCCCATGACTTATGTTTACCATATATTCGCCCCATGGCGCAACTTCCCATTCGCGCTTATTCGCGGCTCTTATTCGCGGCTAATGAGGTTTGAGACCGACCAGTTCCGCTGCCGCCTTGCCTTCCACCATCTCGTGATAACGCAACACTCGCAACCCCGGGAACGCATGCAGCAATTCATTTGGCTGCAGCAGATATTTCGGATCGCTCGGCCCGCCGGCAACTTCCATGCGATCAATCGTGTAAGTCCGGTAGACCAGCGTTCCGCCCGGCTTGAGCGCGCGAGAAATAGCAGGGAAGAGCTCCCTGCGCAGAAAATAAAACACCACCAGCAGATCGTATTCTTCCGTCCCCAGATGGCTGATTGAATTCAGGTCCACGATTTCAGTCTTGAGGCTGCCTTTACGAGCTGGCGCGGTTTTCGGCAGCGATGACGAACCCTTCTTCACTACGTCAAATTTCTCTCGCGCCATCCTTAGCGCGACATCAGAAATATCAACCAGCTTCACCCGCCAGCCGCGCTCGGCCAGCCAGACGGCATTCCTCCCGGCGCCACCGGCCAAATCGAGTGCGGTCCCAGGCTGAACATTTACCAGAAACTCTTCATACGCGCCGGTCAGAAACGTGTCCGGCTCGATCCAGGACGACGGGCTCTCACTGTAGCGTTGGTTCCAACGTAGCTGTTCAGGAATGTCCATAATCCGCCGATCCACGGCTCAGCGTCGTACCGATGCAGCCCTAATTGCGAGAAATGCTCTTTTGGGGCTGTTCACCGTTTACCCTGTGCTAATCAGGGCCGTAGGCCCGTCAAGAGTTTAGCCCAGCTCCGTTCCCGAGTCCCGCGCAGCGGGATGAGGGATAAGGGCTGGGTAGGCGGCGTGCCCAATTCCTTCCTTACTGCCGGTAGGCCGGAGCGGAGCCGGGAGGCGCAGCGACAAATTAAAGAAGTGTCGGGCGCGGTCGGCAGCTGCACCTCAGTTCGCGTCATCCTGTGACCAGATATGGAAGCAGCCAAACACAATATCCTGCCGCTGCCTTAGCGCAGTAACGCGCATTTCGATCAGTTCTTCAGGATAGTCAGGTTCTTCCATCCGCTGCTCGAGCAACTGTATGTGTTCCAATTCCAGGAGGATACAGTCGAGATCGGCGGCTGCGCTTTCGACACGCCTCCCGAACTCTCCCGCAGAGGAAGCCCACGCTACGATGTTAACGTAAGCCCCTTGGCCTTCATCGCCGAACCTCCTGAATTCCTTGCAGTTCGGATCAGCGACAAGACACGCTATTCCCGTCCACAATTCGTTGCTGCCCTCATTATCGATAATTGGCTCCGCAAAAGGTGGCTGAAAGTGCTTACTTTACCTGCGTTATACTGGCATGAGTGGTTGAGAGCGCGCAAAAAACGTTCTACATTGAGACCTTTGGCTGCCAGATGAACGTCCATGACTCGGAAAAGGTCATTGGCACGCTCATGCGCCAGGGCTACCGCCAGGTGGAGACCGTGGAGGAAGCCGACCTGGTCTTCTACAACACCTGCTCCATTCGCGACAAGGCCGAGCAGAAGGTCTTTCATCGTCTGAACGATTACAAGCGCCTGCAGGGTCAGGGCAAGAAGTTCGCTGTAATCGGCTGCGTGGCCCAGCAGGAAGGCGAGAAAATCTTTGAACGCGCGCCGCACGTCTCGCTGGTTGCCGGATCAGCGTCCTATCGCAATCTGCCGCAGATGCTGGTGCAGATCGAGGCAGGGAATCGCCGTGTCACCGGCCTCGACGATCGCCAGACGGAAGAGACCTTTGAGACCGAGTTCACTGCGCGCAGCAATCCTCATCGCGGCTATATCACCATCATTGAAGGCTGTGACAAGTTCTGTGCCTACTGCGTGGTGCCATACACGCGGGGAAAAGAGCGCAGCCGCACGTCCGAGTCCGTGCTGGCGGAAGCGCGCCAGATGGCCGACCTTGGCTACACGGACATTCAACTCCTGGGCCAGAACGTGAATGCCTACTCGGATCCGCTGCGTAAAAAGACCTTTGCCGAACTGCTTTATGCCATAGGCGAGATTCCCGGCATCCGGCGTGTGCGCTTTACCACGTCACATCCGCGCCACTTCAGCAGAGATATTGTGCAAGCCATTGATTCGCTGCCTACGCTCTGCGACCACATCCACCTTCCGGTACAAAGCGGGTCCTCGCGCGTGCTCCATGCCATGAGCCGCGAGTACACCCGCGAAATGTACCTGGAAAAAATCTCCTGGATCAAATCTGCGGGCAGGGAAATTGCGCTGACCACGGACTTGATCGTCGGATTTCCCGGCGAGACCGAATCCGAATTCGAAGAGACCATCACGCTCATGCACCAGTGCCAGTTTGATGGCGTGTTCAGCTTCAAGTACTCGCCGCGACCGAATACTCCCGCCATCGGCCTGCCGGACAGCATTCCCGATAACGAGAAATCGCGCCGGCTGCAGATTCTGCAGGAGCGCCAGAGGGAAATTCAACGGGCCAATTACGAGAAGAAGATCGGCCGCATCTATGAAGTTATGGTTGAGGGCGTGAACGAGGCTCGGGGACAGATCATTGGACGCACTTCGCAGAACATCACGTTAAATTTCACTGCGGGGAATTTCACGGCCGCGGAAAAACCAGCGCCGCGGGCGGGTAGCTATGTTAACGTGCTGGTGACCAAGAGCTTTCCCAACAGCCTGGTGGGAGAACTACTCACCGCTGATGACGCTGATTGCACGCATTCACGCTGATTTTTTGATGAGTGCACAATCAGGGGAATTGGCACAGCACGACCTGGGACAGACACATCGGCGAGGCTGGCCGGCGCACCGAGCCGATTGCAACAGGAGCATCGGCGATCTCGGCTTGACGCGAAACCGCCAAGCGGTTTGGAGCGGAGCAACATGGAAATAGAAATGAAGATCAGAGGACTGATGATGGACCCGGTCACCAACATGCCCATCGTTGTGCTGAAGGAAGTAGGCAACGACACAGTGCTGCCCATCTGGGTGGGAGTTTACGAGGCCAACGCTATCGCGCTCGAGATCGAGAAAGTCACCACGCCGCGCCCGATGACCCACGACCTGATCAAAAATATCCTGATCGGCTTTGATACGCACGTACACAAGATCGTGGTCAGCGAACTGCGGGATGACACGTTTTTCGCCATAATCTGGATGGAACGAGAGGGAAAAGTCATCAGCATTGATTCCCGTCCCTCGGACGCGCTGGCTCTGGCCTTGCGACTCGATTGCCCTATTTACGTGGAAGAAGAGGTTCTGAAGACCTCCAAAGCAGCCAGCACCTCCGCCGATCGCATCTCGCCCGACGACTTACGCAAATGGCTTGAGGGCCTGAACGACGAGGACCTGGGCAGCAGGTACAAGATGTAGGCTTTTCTTTTCCCTTCCCGAGCGTGGCGAGGGAACCCTACAAGCTACAAAGAAGCCGCGAATCACGCGAATAAACTCGAAGTTAAGGCTGTTGGGTTCGGAAGATTTCGGCCGCCCATCGCGGGACTGTTCTGAATGCAGCATGCCGGCCTAGAATTGATTCGCGTTCATTCGCGGCTAAATCCCATGCAAGACTCCGCCGAACAACTCCAACGCCTTTACATGGCCGGCTTCGAACTCGAAACCTTCGAGCGCTTTCCCAAAGCGATTGGTGTGCTGCGCCAAGGCTACGTCGCATTTCTTGTCCCCGGGCCTGACGGCCTGCAGATTCTCGGCAATGTTGGACGCCGTATGGGAGAAAGCCTGGGCCCGCTGGTCGACCGCGGCGGGCGCAAGGTCTTCGTTCATAAGCAGGAAGAGATCGAGGCGACGGAGGAGATGATCGCCGAACTGGAGCGGTTCCGGAGCGACCTCAAGAGACTGCTGCGTGGGGAAGAGCTGGGATCAGGAATCGAGGCCTAAGTGACAGTCAGGCGGCCAAAATGCCGCGCCCATGGCACCCTGGACCGTATTTAACATAATATCTGTTATCGGACATTACGACTTGGGCCTGGACTCGACCAAATCCCGATTGCCGTCAACCGGTTCCAGCGACATTGTACGGCACGATTCAATGCCCACGTACGGCACGATTCAATGCCCACTTTTGCCGCTTGCAGCACTTGTTTCCAGCAAGTACAGTGCGATCCATGCGACTAAGACTCCTGGTGCCGCTTTTATCGGTTTTCCTCGTTGTGTCAAGATCGCCGAACATGTTTGGATCGAATAGTGCAACTTCTGTCATCGTCAACTTCTCGCCGACCTCTTTCCCGGCCAAAGCTGATGCGAATTTTTTTTACTCCATTAACAATGAGTTGAAATATTCAGACCAGATTGAACCGCACGCCCCGACGCTGGTGCACGGCTCCGTCAGCAACTTCCTCGTCTCACCTGACGGAAACAAGATAGCCATTGTTGTGAAAGGAAGACTGCTTGTCGTTGGTACAACTTCCGTTCTCGGTGAGGTGGCCAGAGTCGATTCAATTTACAGAACATTCAAGCCGATCGGACGTCACTTTTTTCGTGACCAGGATTTTCAGTGGTCCCGCGATTCGAAGTGGCTTTATCTGATACGGGACCAATACTACTGGTCGAAGGGATCCCAACTTTTCTCGGAAAAAGGCGAGTTGTGGAGGTATGAGCTCGATTCAAGGAGATTGCAACTCGTCCTCAAGCCTTTTGCTGCCTCCTCCTATTTCTTCGGCTGGAATTCAGGGATTTACTACTCGGAGCCAACCGGGACGGGAGACCTTCAGCTCAAGTTCTTCAATGGACATGATTCAACGAATGTCGCTGAGCCTGGCGCGATCGACATACCCAAACTGCCGGATGGGGCCGTTGAAGGGCCTTTCTACTCCTTTGCAATCAACGATAATGAAAAGGCACTGCCGTCGATGAATGTGCTGCTGGTATACAAGGATGGCTTGCAAAGCCTGCTCATCAACGGCAAAAAGTACCTGACCGTGACCCAGGGTAAGGGCTGGGATGAGTACTATTACTGCACCGATCTTCTGGGGAGTGGTTTTTTGCCAGGCGACAAGTTCTTTCTGTTGAACACGCCGTTTTGCGGTAATTACAATGGCCAACTGTTATTTGATCTCAAATCGGGCCGTTATCAGAAACTCCCTTCGAACACAGTGGTGTTTTCCACTTTGAACACTACGACGTTCAAGAAGTATCGGGTCACTGCGGGAGGCATCGAGCTAAAGTAAGCAAACAATTACGCTACCATCAGATCATCTACTGCTTTTTTTGGCCTCCAGCGCCAAGAATTGGTCAGTGATCTAACCACTGCTTCCGACCAAGGCCACCGGAGCCACGTCGCACACCCCGAATTCACCACCATCCGCAACGGCCGACTGCTGTCCCGTGAAGGTTGTGAGTATGCGGCGGTCAAAACTGTCAAGCCCGTGCCACACTTCAGGGCAGAACTTATCCGCTCTTCAGCACAATCTTCGGCTGAAACAAATGTCCCTGCGACGCGCCTCGCAATGCCACAAGTTCCCTTTGGCTGGCGAATACGCGAACGTACAAGCCTTGCTGAAGTCGGGCAAATTTCACTACGACCATTCTTGAGCCTCAGCCAACGTCCTCTAGCAGCGCGTGTACGGCCGCGATCTTCCAGAAAGACTGGCCGAGACATGAATAAATAAATTCCTCCAGATGAAAAGCAATCGTTTTTCAGAGACTCTGGATTGTGTAGAATGCGTCTAATCTTCTTCATTCCAGAAAGGACTCTGAATGCGATTCGTAATATCAAAAGCCCAGCTAGTATTTTGCATTGCTCTTCTTTCGGCCTTCTCATTTGCCCAAGGACCGACTGCGGCATCCACCACTGCGGGAATAACCTTTACGAAAGTCGATGTGCCTGGCGCGATCTCAACTGCACCCACCGGCATTAGTAACTCAGGAACTATCGTTGGACAGGTTCAAGATGCCTCCGGCGTCTTTCACGGATTTTTGGCAGATCAAAATGGCGTTGTCATTGGAACCTTTGATTTTCCTGGCGCGGCGCGAACCCTGCCAAATGGAATCAACGAGAAAGGCGATATTGTTGGTTCTTATGCGAACGAGGATGGCATCCCCCACGGCTTTATCCTCCGGAACGGCAGTTTTAAAACGTCTGATTTTCCAGGCGCGGCAGCCACTATTCCCCTCGATATAAACGATTATGGCGTGGTTGCTGGCATCTACGACGATGCTCAGCTTTTCTCCCACGGATATATCTTGGACCAAACCGGGTTCCATACAATTGATGATCCGGCACAGGGCAGTCTGCCCAGCACAGAACTTTTCGCCATCAATAGCAAGGGGGACATTCTCGGCGATTTTGCTCCTGATCTTTTCGGCGAGTTCCACGGCGCTTTCCTTCTCAGTCACGGTGAATTTCTTCCTTTCACCGTGCCCGGAGCGACCCAAGGAATTTTTGCGATGGGGTTGAGCGACAGCGACGATATTGCGGGGAGTTTCGTCGGAGATGATTTTGTGCAGCATGGGTTCCTGGAACGTCAGGGAGAGGTGATCAGCTTCGACTTTCCCGGGTCGCTGGCAACTGCGCCTCTCCAAATCAATACTTCCAGGCACATCGTTGGCATCTATGCCGATCAGGCGGTAAATACCCGCGGTTTCCTGATTACCTTTGATGGTAAGGGCAGCACAAGTACTGGTGTTGATGCCGCCAGTTCCATTCTCGGACCGGCAGTTAGCTCGGACCGGCTCACCGTATGCGGCTCAGTACAGGCCACAAGCAGCATCGGTATCGGCGCCGTTCAAAAACAAATCTGTCGCCAGTAAAATCAGCCGGCTCTCTGTTGTGCCCTAACTAGGCGTGCTCTGAGCCGGCAGTTTTTCGCCCGTTCGTTATAACTGAGGAGACTAACTGCTCCTTAATGCAATTCTCTGCTGTTTGGCCGCCAATCCAGCCTGAATTTCTGTTATTTGCTGGATGACGAAGCTCCGATTGCGGCGAACCCCGGTCCCAGCTTTGCAATTGCGGCGCGCAGGTCGGAGAAATCATCGTCGCGATAGCCTGACTCGTAATAAACGATTTTACCTTCCTGGTTTACCAACACAGTCAAAGGAATACTGGTCTTCTGGAAGGCTTTTCCGATGTCTCCTTCGTCGTGAAAATCAGGCCATGGGAGTTTCCTGCTCGCAACGAAAGCCGCGGCCGTTTTTGCGTGCTTGTCTTCATCGACGCTGAGGAATACCAGGCCTGCATCTTTTGCTTGCCCGTACAATTTGCTCAATTGCGGCAAGGATGCCACGCATGGCAGGCACCAGGTGGCCCAGAAATCGATTAGCACCGGCTTTCCGTGAAACGACTTGAGAGAGATTTCCTGGCCGTTCACCGACTTCAGCTTTATTTCCGGGGCCGGTTTATTGATCAGGGCGGAGGCATGACCCGAGAACGGGTTTTCGAATTCCTCCACCAGCTTGGCCGTTTTTGGCGGCACAAAAGTGAAGACACTTGCTGCAATGGGGCGGTTCAGCTCTACAACTGGATAAAGCTCAGTAATCTCCCGATCCTCAAAGATTGCTGGCGTGAACGGTTCGGAACCGTGCTCCCTGGTAAAAATCTTCCGCACCGTCATATCCTCTTTGTCAATCCAAACTGTCTTTTCAAACCACGTACCGGGTTTCATTGGCTTCTTCAAGTCGCGGCTGCTCAGCTTGACAACTGCGCATGGCACTTTCTTTCCCTGCACTGTCATACTGTCGTCCGGCAGTATCTCGGCGGACTGATACTCACTTGCAATGTCAGCCAATGTCTGGCGCAATTTGCGCGCTTCAGCTTCTGCAAGATCAGCGGAAAACAGAATCTTGGGCACAGTGGGTCCGTCTGGCGATACCGGCTTCTGCATGTAAGCATTATTCTCGACGTCCTCAATCCATTCGGTTTTCCCATCGGAAACCCGCACGCGACTTCCATTTGCGGTATGAGACTCATAGTGATAGCGGTTGTCCGGCGCCTGGATCGCAGTCAGTAAAGTTTTAAGCCACTCGCGTCGAAATTCACTTCGGGTATTACTCTCTTCCACCTCTTCGATGTGGTAAGACTTGGCCTGGGAATAACCTTGACAGGCTTGTTGAAGAATTTTAAGACCGTCGGAAGAACCGCTTCGAGAACTACTCGACCCAGGAGTTTGAGCAAAACAGAAGCTCAGACTGGAAGCAAACAACAAAACCGATCCCACTACACGCACCAGACTAGACATGCTGTATCCTCCACTGGGAAATGGAATTGTTGGTTCGGCAGAAAGCAGAATCGCTGATTCCTGCTCGGGGGTTGGAGTCTCGCCCGCCTAAACCACTGAAAAGACGTCTGCGAACTGAAAATGTTAGCGCCACGTATTGCTTAAAGATAACGTAAGTGCAGATTGCAGGCCCGAGCCAGACGCCTACCCGCTTTTCAACACAATCTTCGGCTGAAACAGCGTCCCCGCCACTCGACGGGCGATTGCCAGCAGTTCCCTCTGGCTGGCGAAGACGCGAACCGTCAGCGCCTTGCTGAATTCGGGCAAATTCACCGCCCCGCCATTCTTCAGCCGGGCCAGCGTCTCTACCGGCGCGGTGACGGCCGGGAACTCAGGCAAGACCAGACGCGGATGGATAAACAAGTCGTGCAACTTCCCTTCCGCAGCGGCTCTTTCCAGATCGTCTAACATGTGCGCTTCTTCGAGAGTGAATTCGCGCACCGCTGTCCTGGTGAGCGCCGCCAGATGGGCTCCCACTCCCAAAGCCTTTCCCAAATCATGGGCCAAAGAGCGGAGATATGTCCCCGAGCTTACCCAGGACTTAAAGCTGGCGCGCTCGCCGTCCCAGTTGGTGATCTCAAAATCTTTTATCTCCACCTCTTTTGGCTTGAGTTCAACCTCCTGGCCCTTGCGGGCCAGCTTGTACGCTGGAACTCCGGAAATTTTTTTTGCTGAAAAAGGAGGCGGCAACTGCTGCTGCCGACCGACGAATCTTGTCGCTGCCTCGCGGACCTGCTCCATGGTGAGATTCACCGGCTGCGCCGGTCCGGCGGGATCACCCTCGGCATCGTAGGTATCGGTCGCCCAGCCAAAGCGGATTACGCCTTCATAGCGCTTATCGGCCTCGTTGTAAAACTGGGCCAGCCGCGTGAAAGATCCCAGGACGAGCGGCAACACTCCGGTTGCCAAGGGATCGAGCGTGCCCAAGTGCCCCACGGATTTTTCTCCACTGATGCGGCGCACGCGCGCTACCACGTCGTGTGAGGTGAAGCCGGCCGGTTTATTGACAATCAGGACGCCATCCACTTGAGCAGTTTCTCCCAATCAAGCATGATAAACATGAGTAGCCGAATTAATGATTCCTATCCGCGACGACGCTCCCAAATCCACGACGCCGTTCATCAATTATTTCCTGATCCTGCTGAACGTGCTCGTGTTCCTGTTTGAGCTCACGTTGCCGCTCCCGTCGCGCACAGCTTTCGAGCTGCAATTTGCTTTTATTCCTTATCATGTTGATTTGTGGCTGCAGGGAGTGCTTCCCGCCGGCAATGCCCTGGTTCCGCTCATCACATCCATGTTTCTCCACGCCGGATGGCTACACCTGATCTTCAACATGTGGTTTCTGGCCATCTTTGGCGATAACGTGGAAGACCGTCTGGGCCATTTTGCCTATCTGCTGTTTTATCTCGTCACCGGGCTGGCCGCCACCGCGACCAATTTCGCCTTCAGCCTGCACTCCCGCATTCCGAGCGTTGGCGCCAGCGGAGCCATTGCTGGCGTGATGGGCGCATATTTCTTCCTTTATCCGCGCGCCCGTGTGCTCACATGGTTCGGCTTTTTCGTGTTCTGGCTACCGGCGTGGCTGGTGCTGGGCTACTGGTTCGTGCTGCAATTCATCAGCGGAGCCGCCACGGAGATTACCTACGCTGCCAGCCAGAACGGCGGCGTGGCCTTCTGGGCCCACGTGGGCGGATTTGTTTCTGGATTGATTCTGATCAAGCTCGTCCCCACCAGGAAGAGATATTACTCGTTTGAGGACTACTGAGATCGCCGGCCGGTGCCTCATATAGACCGTTATCTCAGTTGTTTCGTAAAGTGCTTTGCCGCTGCCGTAGCGGGAACCTACAGCACGCCCGCGGTCGGTCCGATGATGATTTCCTCGACTGAAGCTTCCGACGGCGCCGATACAGCATGCAGAACTGCCCCGGCGACCGTTTCCGGCCTCATCATTTTTTCGCGCGGCGCGTCCGGCCAGAACTGCTGCCATATATCGGTGTTGGTGGCGCCGGGAATCAAGGCCAGCACGCGAATTCCCTGCTTCCGAACTTCTTCCCGGAGCGCCTTTGTAAATCCCAGCGCGCCGAACTTGGCGGCATTATAGGCCGACATGCCGGAGAACGGCTGAACAGCGGCAACCGAAAGATTATTCACAATTGTGCCGCCGGACTTCATCAGCGGCAATGCGGCCTGCGTCATCAGAAAAGTACCGGTGAGATTGGTATCAATCACCTGTTTCCAGGTTTCGATTGATAGCTTGTCCACCGGCAGCAGTTCGTGAGCACAGCCGGCATTATTCACCAGCACATCAATCGAACCGTACTGCTGCTGGATGATTTCGAATAGCCGGGTAATGGCCGCAGGATCACGAACGTCGCACGGAATCCCGTCAATCCATGCGCCGGCTTCCTTCAGTTCGGCGACCGCAGCGCTCAGTCGTTCAGAATCACGGCCGGTGATGATGACCGCGTATTCGGCCTGCGCAAATGCCTTTGCTAGGGCCAAGCCGATGCCGCGGCTGCCGCCAGTGATAAGAGCCACGCGGTCCTGCGATGTTTCTGGAGAAATCGGTTCAGTCAGAGCGTTTCCCCTCCAAAGCAGTTTGCTTCGGTGGAACAACAATTCCGCCACAGTAGGGAAACTTGAGAGGCACGGAACTGGTCTCGGCTGGTACAAGCCCCAGCTTCGTTTTCTCCGTGCCTCCGTGTCTCCGGGGTGGATTTTCTCTTGACAACTACAACGAGTGCCCGTTTTTCCCGTTGCGGATCAAGGACAGGAACTCTTCCCGCGTCTTATCTGACGTCCTGAAGCTGCCCAGCATGTGCGACGTCACCGCCGAGGAGTGCTGCTTCTCAACTCCGCGCATCATCACGCACAGATGTCGCGCTTCAATCACCACCCCGACCCCCTGCGGTTCGATGGCGCTCTGGATGGTTTCCGCGATCTGCACGGTCAGCCGCTCCTGCACCTGCAGCCGCCGGGCAAAGATATCTACCAGGCGCGGAATCTTGCTCAATCCCACCACTTTGCCGTTGGGGATATAAGCCACATGGACCTTGCCAAAAAACGGGAGCACGTGATGTTCGCACAAGCTGAACATCTCAATATCTTTGACGATGACCATTTCGTCATAATTCACGTCGAACAGGGCGCCGCGAAGCACGCTCTCGGGATCTTCATTGTGTCCTTTGGTCAGATATTGCAGCGCTTTGGCCATGCGCTCCGGAGTCTTGAGCAGACCGTCGCGGTCCGGGTCTTCGCCCAGGCGGAGCAGCAACTCGTGCAGCAGTTCCTCGGTGCTGGCTCCTGCTAATCCGGATTGGTCAAAGATCTTCTTCACGGCAGTACTCACCTTCAATCTCCTAGTGTCGGATTTCCCTTCCGCCGGCATATTCAAAAGAGTTCAGCATGGTCTCTTCAATGCGGACCTTTTCCACTTTCGCGGGACGGAAATCCTGCGCGAGAATCTCGTAAATCCTTACGCAAAGATTCTCGGTGGTCGGCACAACTCCTTTGAAATCCGGTAATGTATTGAGATTTTCGTGGCCAAAACGTTCCAGAATTTTTGTGCCTACAAACTCATCCAAATCAACAAGATTGCAGACCATACCGGTGCGTTGATCAACCTGCCCCGCCACCGTGACCTCGACGGCGTAATTGTGCCCGTGGCCGTGCGGATTGTTGCACTTGCCGTAGACTTCCCTGTTTTCGCCGTCCGACATCGCATCGCAATGCAGCCGGTGCGAGGCGGAAAACCAATATCGGCGGGTCAGATAGGCCTTCATGCTTCTCCGTAGTAATCCACAAACAAATCCGGCGTTTCGTAAACTCGCACTCGATGCAGTTCCGCGACGCGCAGTTTCGGCTTGAGGCGCTCCCAGACGCTGATGGCCAGATTCTCGGTAGTGGGAATAACGTTCGCGAACTCCGGCACTTCTTTGTTCAGGAAGCGATGATCCAGGGCGTCGAGTACCTCGCGATTCATGATCTCCTTCAGTTCTTTCAGGTCCACCACGAATCCTGAGCGGGAATCCACCTGCCCTCTGACCGTGACTTCCAGCGTGTAATTGTGCCCATGGCCGTTCGGGTTGTTGCACTTGCCGAAAATGCGACGGTTCTCTTCCGGCGTAAATTCCGGGTTGTGGTAATAGTGCGAGGCTGAAAACTCTGCTTTTCGTGTCAGAAAGACCATTTGAATCTGGATTTACTCTCGTGTAGATGAATCCACCGCGCTCTGCGCTGCGCTTTTCGGGTATTCGCGTCCCTTCCATCTTACCGCGCCCCGTACTCTGGAATGGAGCCATGATCGTACCAGAAGTGACGCAAAAATAGGTAAGCCAAAGAAAGAAAACAAGTTAGCTGTCCTTGGAAAGTGTGCTCGTCGAATTCTGAGCAGAAAAGCAAGGTAGAAAAGCGCAGCCGCCAACCCGACAATTGTTGTTCCGGCGGTGCTATCTTTGGCCATCAGAACTGCAAAAGCGGCCACCATGAGCGTAATCCCGCAGAATTCAAGCATGCGCAATGCAGCCAGGCGCAGCGGATGCCGAAAGAGAATAACGAGATTTTTGGTCCAGCCTTCCCACATGGCGGCAAAACTTCTGTACATTCGCGTGCGCACGCGGCCAGCCCCGTAATGGAACCATATTTTGTGATGTGATTGTTTAAATAATCTGGCTAACTCAACGTCTTCAAGCAGCTTACTAGCAATTGCTTTGTGTCCGCCGAGAAGCTCGTAAACTGCGCGCCGGACGAGAATGTACTGTCCATTGGCGGCCACCGTGGGATCGTGAGGATCGTTTACCCTGCTGGTCGGATATGTCCTCACCAGTTCTGCATAAACCACCGGGATCAGTATGCTCTCGTACCAGGAACCCGTCTCCTGCTCGGGAGAATAAGAGAGCAGATCCACCCCACGCTCTTGCGCTTCTTTAACCGCAGCGGCCAATGATCCGGGGCAGTGATAGGTGTCCGCGTCGGTAAACAAGAGCCAGTCCGCGGAGGCTCCTGCAACTCCGGCGATCAAAGCGTTGCACTTGCCGCTGATACCGGGATAAGGTTCTGCAGCGCTGATCACGCGCACGCCGAACGATTCCGCTATGGCTCGTGTCTGGTCCCTCGATGCGTCATCGACCACGGTGATCCGGTACTCAATTCCCTGCTGATGAACGAGAGATTCCAGGCAGCGGCCAATGCAATCTTCCTCATTTCGCGCGGGAATGATCACCTGGACAATCACTACTGGAGGGCTGGTTGGCATCAGAATCGGTTTATTATAAGGGCGTGAATCCCATCAGGCTCTTATTTTCCCTGTTGTTGGCGCTGGCCATCAGTGGCTGTACTGAGAGCCCCAGCGGCGGCTTCGTGGGCAAGGCTGCACCTGATTTCACCATACAGGATTCAGACCATATAGTTTCCCTGCACCAGTTTCGCGGCAAGATCGTCGTCTTGAATTTGTGGGGAAGCTGGTGTGAGCCGTGTATTGAAGAGACCCCGTCTCTCAATCGCCTGCAGAGCCGCATGGGAGATAAGCTCGTCGTCCTGGGCGTAAGCATGGATACAAACGCCGCCGCTTATCACGCGTTTTTAAAACGCTACGGCGTGAATTTCCTTACCGTACGAGATGTGGACAAAGAAGCGGTCAACTTATACAAACCCACCGGGCCGCCTGAAACCTACGTAGTGGACCGCTCAGGAGTGATACGACGCAAGTTCATTGGCCCGCAGCCGTGGGACTCCCCGGAACTGGTTGATTACCTGAGCAAACTTTAAAGCCGCCCGAAGCGGTCGCCTCCGAGCCTGTGGTTCGCAATCCCCAATCCGGCCAAGATGCCGGTTATCATAAGGGCTGTGAAGGCTGTTTGTGGCGTTATATTCATCGGGCTCATAGCACTTGGTTTCACCGGCTGTACGGATAACCCTAGCCTGCGGATGATCGGCTTTAAGGCCCGGGATTTCACGGTCAAAGACGCTGACCGGACTGTCTCCCTGCATGATTATCGCGGCAAAATCGTGCTGCTGAATTTCTGGGCTTCGTGGTGTGCGCCCTGCGTCGAGGAAATACCCTCCCTCGTGCAATTGCAGAAGATGATGGGGCCAAAAGTTGAGGTGGTCGCGGTCAGCATCGATGAGGACGCGAACGCCTATCACAAGTTCCTGCGGGAGCATAACGTCGATTTGCTGACCGTGCGCGATCCCCAGCAGCGGACCTCTACCATGTACGGAACCACAGGCTGGCCTGAAACCTTTGTCATTGATCGCAGCGGCGTCATCCGCCGCAAGTTCGTCGGCCCGGTGGATTGGACGAGCCCGGACATTGTGGACTATCTCAACAAGTTGTGAGCCTTCATTTCAGCCGCTTAGGCAAAAAGCTCTTCTTGATTTTGGCCACCACTACATAATTCGGGTCCACCATCTCACTCAGCCTGATTTCCGCCACCTTTGACAACAGCTCGTAAGCATCCATCTGGGAAAGGCCATAATCCTGGTGGATCCAGTTGACCAGCTCGGTAAAGGCGATGCGCAGCGCATCGTCAAGCGGCCGGTAGGCTCCCACAGTCATGATGTACTGGTCATTCTCAAATCGCGGCCAGTTGATTTTCTGTCCCTTGATCACATGCACCTGAATGCGGCTGCGCAGCGGGACTTCAATGGCCGTTCCCGCTACCTCGCCGTCCCCCATGGCAGCGTGACCGTCACCCAGGAACAGCATTGCGCCAGGGACATTGACTGGGAAATAAACTGTGTTGCCCACGCTGGCTTCCGGGGAATCCATATTGCCGCCGAAAGCCTCCGGAACCACAGAGCTGCGCGCTTCGCCGCCAGCGGGCGCCACCCCGATGCAGCCGAAGAACGGATGGAGAGGAATCTTTACCGTGTACTTGGAATCGAGAGCCTGAAAGGTTGCGGTATTCGTGGCATGGTCAATAGGATAAAACCAGATTTTTTCTGGGATGGGCGGGTTTAACATTGGAGTGTAAGTTGTTGAATTAATTGCTCCGAATCCAGGCGCCAACGCTCCTATGCCCTGATTTCCATCCACCTGGAGATCGAGGATTTTTATGGCCAAAGTGTCTCCGGGTTCGGCGCCCTCAATGTAAAACGGTCCTGTTAGCGGATTATCTCCGGGAGCCATGCTGAGGGTGTCGCCCGGCTTCTTGATGGCATTGCCAAAGCAATCGACCGTGTTGGTCTCCAGGATGTTGCCGGACTTGAGCCGCGCCACCGGCTGGTACGATGCTGAATACGTGTACTTGAGCTCTTTGGGATTGAGCTGGTAATGAACGACTTTGCCCTCTTCCGACGAGTTTTGAGCAAGAGCCGCTCCGAGCAGGATGAATACCGTGATAATGGATTTCATGGATCGGTAGCCTCGACGCGGGATTATAGAGAAGCTCCACGCGCGTGACTACGGTTTGGCCATGCCTTCTCTCATTTTCCTGCCGGCAACCCTAACGGTACTCGAAAGGTCGACCCGTTTCTTTGCCAATCTTCGTTCTTGTCGGTGCAGGAGATGAAAGTTGCGAACGAAGCAATGACAAGTACCGTCCACGCCGGATCGGCTTGCGAAAAGGCCTCCAAGACTCTGCACCACCAATCGCCCGAATGACCGGCCGTCTTCTTGAAGATGCCCAGTGCCATTTTTCTGGTGTGTGCCTAAGGTTTCAGTTCTAAGGCATTATAGGGCGGCTCCCTTAGATTCGGATTGAAAGGGGTGTGAAGACATACGGTTTTCAATAGGATTAGAAGATTTAATTCTTTTAATTGGACTCCAATAATTACGTAATGATCCGCTTATAAAACTCACTACAACGGATGAGCGCTCTCCCCGGCGCACAGAGATGAGAGTCAGGATTTGAAAGGAATCCTACTGCGATGGAACTCTGTTATTTGGTAAGTATTAGTGTTCTGAACGAAATTCTTGGGCCTCTTGCCACGAAGGAAGCCCGCTATCGCCTGGTTCCGGGCCAGGATTTTGTAACGGTTGTCCACTACGGCCCTTGCGGGCTCATCAACCAGATGGCCTTCCCTGTGGTGTATCGAATCCTCGATGTGCCGGAGGACGAGGGCACTCTGATTCTCATGGTCGCGCCGGCGCGCAGCCATGAGTGGAGCGGATTCTGGACGCCCGTGCAAAAGCAGTTGCCCAGCACATCGACACAGCCGATTGCCTGAATCTCTGTCCTAAGCTCGACCGTTTGGTACCGGGAATTGCGGACCTGAGCTTACGCAAGGTTGTGCCGAGCGGAGCTGCAAGCTGTGCTTGTCAAGGGCAATTCTGTTGTCAGACCGCAGCGCGTAGGGTAAGACGGTCCGATTGAGCATGAAAAACCCATCTGTTACTCGCTCTCATTTTTTGCTTGCTGGCAGGACTCGCCCTATACCTCGCACCCCAAGCTCTCCGCGTCGGAAATACAATGCGCTACGTCGTCTTGATTGTAGCGGCCGTGCTTCTCTGGCGCCGCGCTCAGCGGAAACTCACCTAATTAAACTGAGATAACCCACTCTCTGGCTCAATTGATGCCGCAACCAACGTGTGATATAAAACTGTCTACGCCTATGCGCCTCTCCAATTAAAGCGCTTCCTGTTCCCGGATTTCGTCCGGCGAACCTCTCAAGACAGGTTCAGTGATTGCTGGTTCTGCAAACCAGCGCGGAGAGACGTAAGTGAGTTCAATCGCATCGCCAGACCCGCAAGCTTCTAAAGCCAACTGGTTTGCTCTGATCAAAGAAGCCGTGTTCGGCTCGCGCCAGGATTTCACCGCAATTTCAGTAAACCGCGCCATCCTTCTGCTGGCGGTTCCCATGGTTCTGGAAATGGCGATGGAATCATTGTTCGGCATCGTGGACATTTTCTTTGTCGCGCACCTGGGGGCCGATGCAACGGCAACAGTCGGGATAACCGAAGGCATGCTGGTTCTGGTTATGGCAGTGGCCTTCGGGTTGAGCATGGGCGCGACAGCGGTGGTCGCGCGGCGAGTTGGTGAGCACGACAAAAACGGAGCCGCAGAGGCCGCCGTCCAATCGATTGCTCTTGGACTCGGATTCGCGCTGCTGATCTTTGCCTTTGCGTTTCCTTTCGCGCCACGGCTGCTGATCTGGATGGGCGCAACCCCCGCGATCCTGCACATCGGGTCTCTCTACACCACCATCATGTTGAGCAGTTCCGGCATTATTGTGCTGCTGTTCCTGATCAATGCCGTCTTTCGCGGTGCAGGAGATGCTGCCATTGCCATGCGGGTGCTCTGGCTGGCCAACTTCATCAACATCGGTCTGGATCCCTGCCTCATTAGAGGCCTGGGACCGTTTCCCCGGCTCGGCGTTACAGGTGCGTCGGTTTCCACGACCATCGGACGAAGCATTGGCGTGCTTTTTCAGATTTACATGCTGAGCAAGGGCAGCGCGTACCTGGAGATTCTAAAGAAACACATCCGGATCAAACTGAAGGTAATGTGGAACATCTTTGAAGTGGCCGGCGTTGGCGTTCTTCAGCTTCTGGTTGCGACGGCAAGCTGGGTTGTCATAGTCAGAATGGTGCAATTTTTTGGCAGCGAAGCCACAGCCGGCTACACGGTGGCCATACGCATCGTGATCTTTTCCACGCTCCCTTCGTGGGGGCTGGGATCAGCGGCGGCCACGCTTGTGGGCCAGAACCTGGGAGCCAAACAACCCGAGAGAGCAGAACAATCCGTGTGGCGCGCTAGCTTATTCAACGCGGTCTTCCTCGCGTTTGTCTCCGCCGCATTTTTGTGGCTCGCTCCGCAACTGGTGGGCCTGTTCAGTTCCGATCCGCAGGTCATTCGCTATGGCGCGAGCTGTTTGCGGATTATCAGCCTCTGCTACGTGCTGTGGGCATACGGCGAAGTCATTGTTCAAGCCTTTAACGGCGCTGGGGACACCTGGACACCCACGCTCATCAATTTCTTTGTTTACTGGGTAGTGCAATTGCCGGTGGCGTATGTGCTGGCAATCAAGTTTCACTTCGGTCCGAATGGTGCTTATTACGGAATCCTGACGGCGGAAACTCTGCTGGCCCTGATCGCGATTTATGTGTTCAGAAAAGGAAGGTGGAAGGAAAAGCTGGTGTAAAAGCATCCCGGGGTAGCGAGGGATCCCTACCGTCTTTGAAGAATGCAGGCAGAAGCGTCTTGCTCATCATACGGCGGAGCATAGCGAGTAGGGTGTTGGCGTCTTGTGAATAAATACTCAAAGGCTCAAAGAGCATAGGGATCCCTCGCGTTCCGCTCGGGACTTCGGAAAAGTAGCCGTCACTTCTGAAGACAATCCGACAACAACTACAATTTTGCCCCCCTCAACCGCAGCGCGTTGGCAATCACGGACACCGAACTGAAGCTCATGGCGGCGGCGGCAAACACGGGCTGCAGCAGCAATCCGATAAAGGGGTACAGAACGCCTGCAGCGATTGGCACGCCTAAGAGATTGTAGATAAAAGCAAAGAACAGATTTTGCCGGATGTTCCGCATGCTGGCGCGGCTGAGGTTCCGGGCGCGCACAATCCCGCGCAAGTCACCTTTGACCAGCGTGATATCACCGCTTTCCATGGCGACATCCGTGCCGGTCCCCATGGCGATGCCGACATTGGCCTGAGCCAGTGCCGGAGCGTCGTTCACACCGTCGCCAGCCATAGCCACGACTCTGCCCTTCACCTGAAGACTCTTCACCACCTCTGATTTCCTGTCCGGCAGGATCTCCGCCTCGAAGCTATCAATCCCGAGATCCCGGGCAATCGCCTGGGCCGTCACTCGGTTATCGCCCGTGAGCATTACCAAACGCAGGCCTTCCCGCCGCAATGCCTGTAGCGCTTCCCGGGTGGAAGACTTGATGGGATCGGCCACTGCAATCAAACCTGCGGAGCGGCCGTCGATGGCTACAAGCATTACGGTCTGTCCCTTGTGTCGAAGTTCATCAGCGGCGCTAACGAGCGGTCCGGAATCGATTTTGCGCGATTCAAACAGACTGGTGTTGCCAAGGACGACCTCGTGACCATCCACATATCCGATTACGCCTTTGCCGGTAATGGATTGAAAACTGCCCGTACTGCTTGGGTGCAAACCACGCTCTTGTGCGCCTCTTACGACAGCGGTCGCCAGTGGATGTTCACTCGAACGCTCCAGGGAGGCCGCAAGGCGGAGCAATTCCTTTTCAGTGACATTTCCCGCCACTATAAGTTCCGTGAGCCGGGGCTTGCCTTCCGTCAAGGTCCCTGTTTTATCGAAGACCAGCGTATCAACTTTTTCCAGTGTCTCCAGAGCTTCCGCGTTCTTGACCAGCACCCCGGCATGAGCGCCGCGTCCGGTTCCCATCATTACAGCCATCGGCGTCGCCAGCCCAAGCGCGCACGGGCAGGCGATGATCAGGACTGCAACGGCATTCACGATCGCATGAGCCATGCGAGGATCCGGTCCAAAAATAGCCCAGAAGATAAACGTGAGAGCTGCTACCGCGATCACTGCCGGAACAAAATAACCGGATACCTTGTCGGCCAGTGACTGAATGGGAGCGCGGCTGCGCTGGGCTTCGGCGACCATACGGACAATCTGCGCAAGCAGCGTCTCAGAACCAAGCTTTTCCGCGCGCATGATAAACGCGCCGGTCTGGTTGACGGTCCCGCCAATCACTTTTGTGCCCGCCGATTTCTCTACCGGTATGGATTCTCCGGTGATCATGGATTCGTCCACCGCACTGTTCCCTTCTTCCACTTGTCCGTCCACCGGCACGCGGCTGCCCGGACGCACGCGCAGACGATCGCCATGCCGGATATGGTCCAGAGAAATCTCTTCATCCAGACCATCACTGCGCAGGCGCACCGCGGTCTTTGGATTTAGATCGAGCAGAGCGCGGATGGCAGAGCCGGTCTGGCGTCGCGCGCGCAGTTCAAGGACCTGTCCCAGCAGGACCAGAGTGACGATGATGGCGCTGGTCTCGAAGTAAACCTCTACGCTGCCGCCGTGGCCGCGGAAAGTGGCCGGGAAGATTCCCGGCGTAATGGTGGCCACCACGCTATAGATGTACGCCGTGCCGGTGCCCACGGCAATGAGTGTGAACATGTTGAGGTGCCGGTTTACCACGGACTTCCAGCCGCGCTGAAAGAATGGCCATCCGCCCCAGAGGACGACTGGAGTCGCCAGGGCCAACTGGATCCAGTCGGATAAGGTTGCTGGAATTGTATGCAGCGGGCTCGACGTGACCATCGCCCCCATGGAAACGATCAGCAAGGGGATGCTCAAAGCCACGCCCGTCCAGAAGCGGCGTGTCATGCTGCGCAGTTCGGAATCGTCTTCTTCGTGAACCCCGGCAGCAATGCGCGGCTCCAGCGCCATTCCGCAAATCGGACACGAACCCGGCCTGTTGCTGACGATTTCCGGATGCATAGGGCACGTGTATTCCAGCGCCTCCGCTTCCAGTGCCATTCCGCAGACCGGACATGGGCCAGGTTTGCTTTCACGGACCTCCGGATCCATTGGGCAGACGTAGCTGACCCCGCCCGTTCCGGAAACAGACAAACGGGGCGCTGTCGAGGCTGACGAGGATATTTGTGCTGGTCTGGCTGGCGCTATCCCGCCCAACTGCACCAGAGTGGGAGATGGCTTCTGACCAAGGTACTTCTCGGGTTCAGCGTTGAACTTTTCGACACAACGCGGGCTGCAGAAGAAATAGGCCTTGTGTTTGTAGGTTGCAGTTCCGGGCGCTTTTTCCGGATTCACCCACATCCCGCAGACCGGGTCCTTTACTGTACCGGGATCTTGCAGATGGCTACCGGCCATGTGCCGATCGGATCCAGAGTGGGGCGACGCCCCGGCCGCAGCTGCCAGATATTTCTCGGGCTCCGCCTGGAATTTCGCAGCACACCCCGCGCAGCAGAAGTAATATTTCTTGCCGTCGTAGTCGGCTATGGCGCGTGCGGTCGAGGGATCAACGTTCATGTTGCAAACGAGGTCACGAACAAGGGTTTTCACGGGATCCATCTGGCTGGGCCTCCTTTACCGCGCATGCTTGTAGAACAGCTCGGTCAGCTCGTCGTATGTTTTTTGCGCTTTTTTGGCATCTCCGGAGCGCAGCGCCTCCGTGGCGCAATGCTGCAGGTGATTCTTCATCAGAATCCGCTCCACTGCGCGCAGAGATTCACGGATAGCCGACGTCTGCGTCAGTACATCCGGGCAGTAGCGGTCCTGCTCCACCATCTTTTGCACCCCACGGACCTGGCCTTCAACCCGCCGCAGCCTGAGCAGTAGCGTCTCCTTTGCTTTGCTCTCATGCTGAAGAGCGCCTTTGTGCTCCCCCCGCTTGCTTCCGTTTCTTGTCTCTGCCATTACTCCGCCTCCATCCCTATACACCATACCCCTATAGGGTATTTAATTGCAACTCGCGGGCTCTTGACGCAGGTCAGAATGGCGAGCCTGCCGGTTCGAGTTTCCCCATGGGTGTGCTACATTTGTCCGCAGAATGATCCAAATCTGCCTGCGCTGCCCTGGGCTGCGCGGGATCTTTGAGAGGCTTTCCAACGAATGACCCTGCTCGACGTGGTTTTCAAATATGGCATGCCGCCGGGTGAAAAACAGATGCTCGCATTAAACAATGCGTGGGAAGTCTACGGCGTGCGAAAGATCAGGTTTGATGAGAAGGAGCACACGGTCCGCGTCGAATACGACGCCACCCGGCTCAACGATGGCGAGATCGCGGCCATACTGAGACGCGCAGGAATTGACCTGCGGGAAAAAGTTCAGCTTGTGTAGTTGAGTTCGAAAGACCTATTCGATCCTGCTGCGGCAAAAAGGAACTTGTGCAGTTCGGGCCGGGGCTCTTCTGTTTGACGACAAAAATGCAACGAGGCACTTTCGACAGGATCTCTGGCCGTTAGATCCTCGAAAGCGCCCCGATGCGCGCCACTTCGTCTGTCATGTGTTATTGCATCCCCCATGCCAAACCCCTGCCGATTGAAAATAAAAGGCTTATCTACCTCGTAATCTCAATTTGCATGGTAGTAATTCCCTCTTACTGAAAAATTTTCCAAGTAAACCTGTATGTTCCGCTGAGCAGCTCTAGAAGCTGCCCGCGTCCGGGGCAAGCCGCCAGTTCGAATACAGCCGGCGAGACTATTTCAATGCAAACAGGGCATTAACGTGTGCGGTTACGGTCACGTTCTGGGGAGTGAATTCGGCAGTAGCTGGAGCCGTTTCCGCCATTCTTCCGTTTATCGCTTGCGCTCGCATCGCCAAAGGCACAATTGCGGGCTGGCTTACATCCACTGAAGCATACAGCAATTCGCCCAGCGTGCGGCCGCCCGCGCCGGCCACAGAACTGGCCAGAGTGCGGGCTTTTCTCAAGGCGTCCTCTGCTGCTTTAGACTTCGCCTGGTCAATGTTTTCCAGCGTATAGCTGAGAGATTGGTTTTGAGTTGTTTCAATGGCCGAAAGCTGCTCCGTAAGTGCCCCAACTTTGGAAAAATCCTTCAGCTTGAGCGTAACGCTGGTGAGAACCTGGTAAGCAATGACCCGGTGCTTCGGATCTCTCCAATCGTAGACCGGCTGCACCGCAAAGAACCCGATCTGGGCTGTTTTGGGGTCGATTCCGTTCCGGCGCAGCACTTCCCTGACCTGCTCGGCCGCGGCAGCCACTTTATCGTAGGCTGCGCGCGAGGTATTTTGCTGGGAGGAAATGTCCAGATGAATCACTGCTGTATCAGGCGAAGCTTCAAATTTTCCATCAGCTCCCGCGAAGATGGTGTTTGCTTGTGCTGTGGCGACTGGGGCAGTCTGGGGCCATGCCTGAATGGACAAGAGTGCGAGGAGAAGAACTGAAAAAGCTGGCTTCATGTTTCGCCTTCGCCAATAGTAGCACTAGGATCGGCGCAATTTCGCAATGCGAACCGAGGGGCTTTATCTATGGATCAAAGGAAGCATTGACCGATTGCTCTGAGCGATATAGGCTTAGTTGCTGTAGTCATCCAAGCTGCGGGAGGAAATTCATGCGCAGAAGTACCGCTGTCTTGCTCTTACTGATACTGGCGCTCGGCTTTCAGCAAGCCGGCACCCGGCTCTGGGCACAGAGCCCGAAAAAACAGGCCCCGCCTGAACCCAAGTTCAAAGTCGGCGACATGGCCCCTGATTTCACGCTGCTCGACCAGAACCGCAAGCAGATCAAGCTCAGCGATTTTCGCGGAAAGAAGAACGTGGCACTGGCTTTTATCGTGTTCGCGTTCACCGGTGGTTGAACCGCTGAAATGAAGGCTTACCAGGAGAATTTACATAAACTGGAAGCCGCAGACACCCAGGTCCTGGGTGTAAGTATGGATAGCACCTTTAGCAACGCCGCGTTTGCGCAGCAAATTGGCATCAACTTTCCGCTATTGAGTGATTGGGGCGGCGAAGTCACCAAAGAATATGGGATCTATAACCCGGCCTACAAAGCTGCTCGCCGTGTGACTTTCCTGATCGATAAAGAAGGAAAGATCGTGCAGGAACAGACGGACAGCGAAGCCATTGATCCCACCGCTGTTGTGACTACCTGTCAGCGCAAGAAGCTGAAAAGCTAGTGGCCACCTCCAGCAAAATATTGACCCGCCGCGAAGTCTCTTCACGGCGGGTTCTTGTTTTGCTTTCCCTGGCGGAACTGCTGGGTATGTCACTGTGGTTTACGGGCACGGCTGTGCTTCCGCAGATTACCGCGATGTGGCACTCCGGACTTGAACTCGGCTCCTGGCTCACCATTTCCGTCCAGATCGGGTTTGCAGCCGGCGCCATCATCTTCGCGCTGCTCAACATTTCAGACGTTTTCAGCCCCATACTCGTTTTTGTCATCTCAGCGCTGGCAGCCGCCGCGGCCAACGCTGCATTCGCCTGGACAGTTCAGCAGCCCCTCACGGCGATTATTCTGCGCGGACTCACAGGATTCTTTCTGGCAGGTGTGTATCCGGTGGGAATGAAGATTATGGCCGGCTGGTTCCAGCGCGGACGTGGTCTGGCCCTGGGCATTATGATCGCTGCGCTGACGCTCGGCTCCGCACTGCCGCACGGAGTGAATTCCGTGGGTGGGATCGCCTGGCGTGGTGTTGTGCTGCTCGGCAGCGTGCTTGGCGTGATTGGAGCAGTGATAGTGGCGGTTGCTGTCCGGGAAGGGCCATTTGCAATGCCTAAGTCCCAATTGAATGTGCGACAGGTGCTGGAGATCGTTCGTAATCGCCCGCTGCGGCTCGCGAACTTTGGCTATCTTGGGCACATGTGGGAGCTTTACGGATTCTGGGGCTGGATCGCCGTCATCTTTGCAGCTTCAGCGGGCTGGCCGCGCGGCAAACGTGAAATGGCTGCGGCACTGGCGATTGCAATTGGCGCCATAGGATGCGTATGGGCCGGCATTGTAAGTGACAAGCTACAGGACCGGTCTGCCGCCGAGCGAGTGGCGCAACGCGCGCGCGTGACCATGATCGCCATGGCCGTCAGCTCCACATGCTGTATTATCGCGGCCTTCGTGTTCCACAATCCCACGCTGCTGTTCTGGCTCTCACTGCTCTGGGGCATCGCCGTGATTGCCGATTCAGCGCAATTCTCCACCATCATCAGCGAAGTATCAGACAAGAGTTATGTCGGTACAGCTCTTACCTGCCAGGTTGCTGCGGGCTTTCTGCTGACTGCGTTCAGCATACGGCTTCTCGCGCTGATTGCGGCTCATTTCGGCTGGAGTTGGGCGCTGGCCACCATGGCCATCGGCCCTCTGCTGGGAATCTGCGCCATGAACGGCTTGCGCAGGCAATCTCCAGCATCATAGGTTGTCTGAACACTGGGGTCGTCTGAACACCGGACTCAGGCAGCCTCGGGCTCTTCTTCCTGGTCCCGCTTTTCTGACTGCTTTGGCCGGGCGGAGGCTGGATTATCTATTGTCAGCGTCATAGTGCTGGATGCAATCTGGATATCCTTCCGGTGCTGGACCTGCTCGAAAATCGCGCCGAAAATATAGCTGGAAGCAGCGCGGCGTTTGTCCGGAGCCACGAGATAACGCAGGGTTAATTCAAGCCAATTGTCTGTGACTTTCAGGTACACAACCGGTTCAACCTCGAACCGTGGCACTTTGAAAATTTGCTGCATGTTCTCGATCTGCGCTTCAGCGCCGGCCATAAATTCACGACTGTAATCACCGCCGGCGTTCTTGAGAATGTCTGTGGCTCCCATGAGATTGCTGCTGTACGTGATAGGAAGCTTAATCTCGTCCCAAATGTAGGCGAAATTGCGTGTGTAGTTAAAGACCGCTGTGCCGAAGACCTGGGCGTTGGCGAACTGAATGATGCGCCCGCTGTATTGGTCGCCGCCGATCCAGTTTCCAATTTCCATCATCCGCGTATAGAAAAAGCCAATATCAATAACATCACCACTCATTTTGTTAATTTCAATGCGATCACCAGCGTTGTAGATATATCCGACAAAGATCGCAATCCGGCCTGCAATGCTGAGCAGCGGCTCCCGCAATGCCACGGCCAGGCCGGCTCCTATCAGGCCGAGGAAAGTGCTGGTGTGCTGGAACAGCTTGGACCAGAGCGCGATGATGATCGCCACCCCGACCACGAGAACAAGCGTATTGAGAAGCCGCCTGCGACGGTACTCTTCCTTCGGATTTGGGGCGTGCGAGGAGATGAATTTGTGGCCTGCGGCGAGCACAATCCAGCCCGCCACGAAAATGCCGATGCTGCCGAACACCGGAATTGGGTGTGGAATCAAAGACATGCACATTTTGAGATGCGGCAAAGCAGATTGCTGGTTTGGCGTGAGGCCAGTTCACTCGGAACAGGTCCCGGGAGCAGCACTTTGGTAAGCGGCAACCGGCGGAAAAAAAAGCCACGACTTTCCCCCATAAATGTGTTAGAACCTGCAGGTACTCTGGATTGGGGGCTGCTATGCGAGCAGGGTTATTGTCACTCCTGGGCCTCTCTCTATGCACGGCTTCCCTCGCTTGTGCCCAGACGGGCAGCGCGGTTGATCTCCACACGGACCAGCGCGAGTTACAGCGCTACCAATGGCAACTGCAACAGGACCGCAACCGCCTTGTCTTCGACCGAAGGCACCATGCACCGAGAGTGCAGATCCGGGAAGATCGAGCTCAAATCCGGCGCGATAAGTCCGCCCTCAAAAGTTTGCGTGCCGATATTTACCGTGACAGCCACCTGCGCCGCCGGTATCGAACCCTGTAAGGGGCCCTCGCGCCCTTTTTCGGCGAGCTGCCGCCCAAATCCCGAGAGAACTCGTCGCAACACTTGACGCCGCTGCAGATCGCCCGAGCGCGCATGTTATAGTTCCCGGTTCCTCTACTTACATTTCAGCCGGAGAATGAGAAGCGTGATCAAGCTGCGTCCTGCTCTGCTCAGCGTTGCGTGCGCCCTGCTCCTGTGCGGTGGAATCAGTGCGCAGCAACCCAAACTGCCGTCCGCACCACCCGCTCCGACCGCGCAACCTGCCCTGGAAGAGTCAGGAATCTCAGAAACCCCGCACGAGATGACGGCGGCAGACGTGGAAGCATTCCTTGACGGGTTTGTGCCCATGCAGCTCCAACGGGAAAACATTGCCGGAGCTGTGGTGCTGGTGGTGAAAGATGGCAAGGTCCTGTTCGCCCGCGGCTACGGATACAGCGACGTGGCGAAGAAAACGCCGGTTTCGGTGGATGCAACGCTCTTCCGTCCCGGATCAATTTCCAAGCTTTTCACCTGGACGGCAGTAATGCAATTGGTGGAGCAAGGCAAGCTCGATCTGGACCGCGACGTAAACGCTTATCTTGATTTCAAAATCCCATCCACTTTTCCAAAGCCGATCACAATGCGCAATCTGATGACGCATACCCCCGGCTTTGAAGAGCAAATCAAAGACCTGATCAGCGCAGACGGCGTGCCGATGACCAGTTTGCGGCAACACCTTGTGGCGCACATGCCTGCGCGGATTTTCCCTCCGGGCACTACACCTGCGTATTCAAACTACGGAGCCGCGCTGGCGGGCTACATTGTGGAGCGAGTCTCAGGCAAGCCCTTCACCGAATACATTGAAGAGAACATTTTCAAACCGCTGCAGATGGACCATTCCACGTTCGTTCAGCCGCTGCCCACAAATTTGAAGCCGCTTATGTCCAATGGCTATACGGTCGGCAGCGGTAAAGCCAAACCTTTTGAGATTGTGCAGGTAGCTCCTGCCGGCGGGCTTTCCGCTACCGCCGCTGACATTGCGCATTTCATGATCGCGCAACTGCAGGACGGCAAATACGGTGATGCGCAGATCCTGCGTCCTGAAACGGCGCAACTGATGCATTCACGGCAGTTCGGCCTGGCGCCTGCGCTGAACGAAATGTGCCTTGGCTTTTACGAGGAGAGCCGCAATGGGCATCGCATCATTGGTCATGGCGGAGACACGATTTATTTCCATAGCGACCTGCACCTGGTGCTTGATGCCGGCGTGGGCTTTTTTGTCTCTTACAACAGTTTGGGAAAGGGTGAGATCAGTCCGCGAACTGCGTTATGGGACCATTTTCTTGACCGCTATTTTCCTTACAGGCCACCTGAGCCCTCAAAACTCGCCAGCGCCCAAGCCGATGCCAGACTTATTGCCGGACACTATATCTCCAGCCGGCGCTCTGAAACCAATTTTCTCAAGGTTTTAAATGCTTTTGATCAGGCGAATGTAATGCCGGATAATGACGGCACGATCAGGGTGTCACCCTGCAAAGAGTTTAACGGTGAGCTGAAGAAGTGGCAGGAAGTGGGGCCGCTGCTCTATCGAGCCGTGAATGGCCAGGAGATGCTGGCTTTTCGCCGCGATCACCGCAACCGTCTTGAGGCCGTGACAAGCTTTCCCGCGGTGGTGTACCAGCATACCGGGTTTTTCAGTAGCAGCAAGTTTAATGAAGCGCTCATCATAAGTTGTCTATTGATAATGGCGCTAACTTTATTGTTCTGGCCGGCTGGGGCCCTCATTCGCGGCCACTATCGCCATAGGCTGGAACTTGAGCCGCGCACCATGCAGGGGCGGCTTTGGATTCGCCTGGTCTGCGCATTGAACATCATCTTCGTGCTGGGAATGCTCACGTTACTCTCCAGCGGCAACCCCGCCGATTTCAATGACAAGCTGGATTTACGCATTCATGGAATGCAGATCATAGGAATTTTTGGAGCGGCCGGGATCATTCTGGTTTTTCTGGGTACTTTGCGTTCGTGGCGAGACCACAACGCGTGGTGGTGGGCCAAGGTTTGGAACCTGCTGATCCTTCTGGCGTGCGCGGGCTACGTGTGGTTCCTGATTTACTGGAATCTACTCAACTTCAATCTGAACTACTGAACTCTGCGCCCTGCTCCCGGGCGACTTCCGCCTTCTGCTCCTGAAGAAAATCAGCGAGCCGGTCATACCAGACCGTTTGGTCCATCTGAGTGAAATGAGCATTCGCCGGACTTGGATTCGGAACCACGTAAAGGCGGGTAGAGCCAATGCGCTCCGGCTGCGGCCCCAGAATGGGTACGCGCTGCTCAGATTTCAGGCCGGTTTTGAGGAACGGCCGATAACCAGTCAGCCCGTGAAAGCAGGCCACCCGCGGTGCATAACGCTTGAGTTTCTCGATCAGCACAGGAACCCATTTCTCAAACTCTGCAGGTGCGAGTTCGCCTGCGTTGGCTGATGGACGCTTCACTACGTCCGTAAAGCCGATACCGAACATAGGGAGCTCTGAATCGTGCTGGGGTGTCAGGCGATCCACGCGCAGCCCGATACGGACAGCATGGCTGAGCTTTGACGCGGAGAATGCAGGCCAGAAACGGCTGTTCGCGCGGGCGAAGTAGTGGCCCTTCGCCACCGAATACAGGCCAGGATTGATTCCGATGAAAATCAGATCAAGGCCGGCCTGAAGGTAGTCTGGTAATGTGTCGAGCGCATTATTCTTTGCTGTCATTTGGAAATCAGCTCGGTTAAGCGTTCGAGGGCCGATTCCATCTCCTGCGGTTTGTTGAGTACGCCGCTAAAGAGGTCGCCCAAACGCTCAAACCTGCGCAGCACATTGCCGATGTGAAATTGTGTGGGTTTCAGGCCGGCGCGCACTTCTTCCCATTTGAGCGGCGTCGCGACCGGCGCGCCAGGATAAGCGCGCAGCACGTAAGGCGCGGAAATGGTCTTGCCTTCCGCATTCTGCATCCAGTCAAAATACACTTTGCCTTTTTCTCGCGCGGCAACAGTTCGCGGAGTGGTGAACAGATCCGGCCGTTCCGCTGTCACCCAACGCGCCAAAATCTCGGCAAAAGAACGCGTTTGCGCGTATGTGTAGCGGACCTCGACGGGAATATAAATGTGCATGCCGTCGCCGCCTGTGGTTTTTGGGTATCCCTGCAACGAGATGAGATCGAGCTTCTCCTTAATTACTTGTGCTGCTTCCACGATCCGGTCGAAGCCGCAGTGATAGGGGTCGAGGTCGATCAGGATGAAGTCAGGATTCTGCAGCGAGCCTACGCGGCTCATCCACGGATTCTGGTCAATGCAGCCGAGGTTCGCGAGGTACAGCAGAGAGGCCTTATCGTCACAGATCACGAAATCGGTCGTCGACTCCTTGTCTGTCTGGATCGACTCCGTATGAAGCCATGCCGGAAAGCTCTCTGCAGCCTGTTTTTGGAAGAAGCCTTCCGATTCGATCCCGTTTGGATAGCGGCGAAGCGAGAGAGGTCGGGCGCGAAGGTGCGGAAGGAGCAAAGGCCCCACCGCCGCATAGAAATTGATCACATCGCGTTTGCTGTATCCCTCGGTGGGATAGAAAATCTTCTTGAGATTGGTGAACTTGAGCCGTCGTCCTTCAATTGTGAGGGATATCTCCTGGGAATCCGGCGGGAGCAGCGTGGCGCTGCCCGGAGAGCGTTCTTCAGTAGCAGATATCTCCTGTCCCGTTTCTTTGAACACTTGCTTCGGATCACCGTCGGCCCGCAAGCCCTGAAACACGGGTGCACGCAGGCGATTATCGGCCGTCCAGGAATTGAATTTGACCACGCAGACGAGTTCCGGTTTTACCCAGGTTACTGCTCCGATCTCGCGCGGTACATCGGTGAGCACCGGCTTTTTTGTAATCAGCGGCTTGATGGCGTCATAGACGAGTTTGAGAGATTGCTGCGTAAATCCCGAGCCGACGTTGCCCCCATAAACAAGCGCGCCATCAGCGTAATAGCCAAGCACGAGCGATCCGAAAGGCTCGCGCTCGCCCAGAATATAGCCACAAATAACAAAGTCCTGCTGGCACGTGACTTTGATCTTTACCCACTGGCTGCTGCGCTTTGCTTCGTACTTGCTCTGCGCCTGTTTGGCGATAATCCCTTCCAGACCTCGCTGCTTCACGGCTTCAAGCAACTCACGGCCGCGGCCCGCAAAATGGTCAGAGAACTTCACGGTTTCACTGGGCAGGATGATGGATGAGAGCAATTGCCTTCGATCGATGAGCGCGGCTCTGCGCAAGTCGTATCCGTCGAGATAGAGAAGATCGAAGGCAAACAAGCTCAGGGCCTGCGGCTTTTCTCCCTTGAGCGCCGCGGAGCGCCTGAATCCGATATGGTTCTGCAGAAGCTGGAAGCTGGGCACGCCGTTTTCGTCGAACGCGACGATCTCGCCGTCAACAATGGCGGTATCAGCCTTTACCGCCTGTCCCAGGGCGGCGGCTATTTCCGGGAACTGCGGATTCATGGCGTTGCCGCGTCGCGAGATCATACGGGCTTTTCCCTTTTCGATGAAACAGAGCGCGCGATAGCCATCCCACTTCACTTCATACAGCCAGTCAGAGCCTTCTGGAAGTTGCGAACCAAGAACTGCCAGCATGGGTTCGATCTTCGCCGGCATGGCTGATTTCACCGCGCCCTCAAGCTGGGAGAGATCAGAGAAGCCTTGCAGCACGCTTCGAGTGTCGCTCTCCGCGTCCCATCCGGGCCGCACGGCGAAATCTTTCTTCTTGATCAGCAGCCAGTCTTTTCCCTTGCTGCGTTTGGTCCTGACCAGGGCGAACTCACCCGCGAGTTTCTGCCCATGGAAGCGCAGCTTGAGGTCGCCGGCTTGCCATTGTTGATCGGGCGATTTGTCGCCGAGCCACTCATAGGTGCCCCGATCCCAGAGCGTGACTTTTCCAGCGCCATAGTTTCCGGCAGGAATCGTCCCTTCGAAGTTGCCGTAATCGACCGGATGATCTTCCACATGGACGGCCAGACGCTTGATTTCGGGGTCAAGCGTGGGGCCCTGCGGAAGCGCCCAGGACTTGAGGACGCCATCCATCTCCAGCCTTAAGTCGTAGTGGAGCCTTCGTGCGCTATGTCGCTGAATAAAAAACCGGTTCTCCTTGTGCTCGGCCAATTCAGGCTCAGGCTCGGGAGTCTTGCTGAAGACGCGTTTTCGCCGGTACTCTTCTAGTGACATGGGCTGTTTGTAAGATTGTAAATGCCCCTATAATTGTGCTAAACACGTAGACTCGCCCGGTTCTTTTGGAGAAATCAGATGGCCAGCACCGTATGGAAGGGGCACCTAACCTTCGGGTTGCTCTCTTTGCCCGTGAAATTGTACAGCGCTGCCCGCGGCGAAGCGGTCAGCTTCAACCAGCTTCACAAAGACGACCACTCCCGCGTGAAGCAGGTCCTCTACTGCCAGCTTGAGGACAAGCCCATCCAGCGCAGCGATATTGTAAAAGGCTACGAGTACGAAAAAGACAAATACGTGGTCATTGATGACGAGGAGATCAAAAAAGTCGCTCCCAAGACGGCCAAGACCATGGAGGTGCTGGAGTTCGTCAAGGCATCTGAAGTCGATCCCGTGTACCTGGATGCGTCCTATTATCTGGCTCCGGATGAGGCCGGCGAGAAGCCCTATTCCCTGCTGTTTGAAGCGCTGCGCCAGAGCGGCTGCGTGGGCGTGGCCAAAATTGCCATGCACAATCGCGAGCACATCGTGATCCTCCGTCCCGGAGCCCGCGGCATCCTGCTGCATACCATGTATTACGAAGACGAGATCCGGCAAGTGGAAGAATTCCGCACCGATACCAGCAAGGTTCAGGACAAGGAGCTTGCCCTGGCAAAAATGCTGATTGAGTCGCTGCTGGCGCCCTTTGAGCCGGGGAAATACAAAGACAATTACCGCGAAAATTTGCTCTCCATGGTCAAGGCCAAGATTGAAGGCAAGGAGATTGTTGAACCCGCAACGCCCGCGCACAAAGCCCCGGTAATCGATATTCTGGAAGCGCTGAAGATGAGCCTGGCGGAAGGCAAAAAGCCGCCGCAATCGGTACGCGCAGGATCTGCTGGCGGAGAAAAGGCCGAGCTCGCAATGGCCAAGCCGAAGAGATCGCGCAGGACATCAGGCGGGGATTAGGCCAAGCTACTCATTTCTTTTCCGGCTCCACGCTTGTGGCGCGGTTGTTTTCAAATGTGACCTTTACCGGATTGCCATTATTCGTGTACTCGATGCTGCGGTTGCCGTAGTCGCCGCTGCTGACATTGGCTGAAGTGCCAAGGGCGAAGCCGGCCTGCAGTTCATTCATGCCGACCTTCGCCTGATGCTGATCGATGGCGTTCCAGATATCCGGCGGCCAGTGTTTGTAGAGTTGGTGAGGATCGGCGAGAAAGAATACGTCATTGGCGGTGAAGTTGAAATCGTCACTGACTTCGGTTCCGATGGGAACGGCAACAGTTCCCTTCTCTCCCGGCCTATCAACAACCGCCAAAACCTGCTTTTGCACCACAGCCACCTGACCCTCCTTCAATGACGAAGGCATCTTCTGCAGGATCACATCTTTGATCTGAAGCTTTTCCAGAGGCGGCAAGAACCCGGCCTGGTGGCCGAGACTGGCTTCATGCGAGGCGGGATTGTAGTGATAGAACGGAACAGCATTGCCGGCGCGAACCCACACGGTCTTGCCGTCCAGTTCTTTCTTTGCCGATTTCAGATCATAAGGAAAAACCTTGGGCGGCGTCACGTAATCGTCGAGGTTGGTGGAGTAAGTTTCCTGCTTTTGCTGCGACAGCGGCTGGCGGCGCTGGTAAAAAATGTAAGCCGTGCGCACAGCCACCAGCACGATCCCGATAATCAGGATGATTCGTATCCGCTTGCGCCAGTCTTCGTCCATGGGAATCAGTGTCGCGCTTTCGTTTCTTTCAGGATCACGGCAAAGCTCCGGCTGCCGAAGCTGAATCCCTGCTCGATTCTGCCGGTGACAGCCACTTTGGCGCCGTCGCTGGGCACACCGAAAGTTTGGCTGTAAACCCACATCCTGCCGGTACCATCGTTGATCTGAAAGATGCCGTTTCCAAGTGCGCCGAAAGATTCAGATGTCTGTCCAGAGATGGTTACATCTTTGCCGGCGTAATGGCCGGGGTCTTTGTTGATATCTGCAATGCTGGTGCTTGTGGGGCAGCCCACCAAGAGCAGCAGGAGCATGGAAACGGCGAAAACCGGCAGTAGTTTCTTCAGTTTCATCCCTAAGCAACCTCATTAGAGGAACCTAAGACAGAATAGCAGATCAGGAAAATTTCATCGCCGTTCCACGGATCACACTGATCCTCGTTAATGAGTCAAAGACGCCATTCGAGCAACATTCCTCAGCGTAGATTTCTGATCACCCAAAATATGCCGAAGCCACAAGCCATTAAGAATCTTGCCACGATAAAGCTGCGGAGAAGAAATCTGCTGCTGATGAGCTCATTCAAATACACGGGGAATCATTTTGATCAGCGTGACCAGTGACAAGGTTTTCGCTCGCAAGCCCAATGGGCTTTCTCGCCTAAGCAGATTGCCTTAGCGTAAAATCGAGACTTGATGATCCGGCCCGCAGCAACCTGGAAATTGCGCTGCTTCATCAAAGTGAGTTTCTAAACGGGCCCGTCCGGTTTCCAGCCCTTTGACCCGTACCGGCGAAAGATATGCCGAAAACAACTAAAGGAGCATTACGCCATGGTTCGCAAGGACGTTCTCGAGAAGTTCCCGGAATTGTTCGGCAGCAAGACCGTCAACGGCCGGCAAGTGAACGTTGAGGAAGCCATCACTACGCTGAGCCGCGAGCTGCGCCCCGAGATCGCCGCTGCATTAAGCAGGAGGCGGGACACTCTGGCGTCGTCCGCGCCGGTTCGCGAAAAGTATGGCTGGCCAGACTGGGACCAAAAATTTGACGATCCGGTTACGGGTGAGTCCTGGACGTATCGCCAGATCGTACAGGGCATGATCGACAATTTCCTGGGCACAAAGAGCAAATGGAGCTGGCGTCTCAACGATGAAGTTCCCATCCCCAAAGACGCCCATCCGCTCGACAATCCCGGACTCGAATTGACCGGCCCATGGCAGCCGCTGGACATGGCTTTTAATGCCCTGAACAGC
The DNA here is from genome assembly GCA_035712465.1 of Candidatus Angelobacter sp. Classification (GTDB taxonomy): domain Bacteria; phylum Acidobacteriota; class Terriglobia; order Terriglobales; family Acidobacteriaceae; genus Angelobacter. The sequence continues at coordinate 277,496 of DASTAS010000010.1, read as the reverse complement.
CCGGCGCCCATGAACATGCCGGATTTTGAGGACGCCTCACCGCCGCACTTCAAGCCGGATGGCACGCCGTCAAACGCGCCGATCGGGATTTTTGCGGCCATGAAGAACGCGAAGGACATTTTTGAAGGGCAATGGGCAGGGCGTCCCTATGAAGTAATCAAGAAAGGAAAAACGCGCCAGTACAAGATCAGCAATCCCCCGGCAAAATGGCCAACGCGTTTCGGCCGTCCGCCGGGCATTCACATCACCTACGATCACGTTCTGGTGGATGATCAGCCTGCGCCCGGGCTCGTCGTGATCACCGTGCTGTGGGTATTCAATAATTACGACGCGCTGAAGCGCGCGGGAACAGGAATCTACTTCTACATTCCCAAGATCCAGACGCCGGAAGAAGCCGGCATCTTGGAAAAGCTGCTGGCGCGCGTGGAGGGGATGATCGGCGTGCCCGCGGGAAGCTTCAAGATCAAAGTTCTTTATGAAGAGGGCAATGCCGGGCGCACCCTTCCGGCGATCTCATGGATGCTCCGCCGCAGGCTCTTGGGGACAAACGTGGGCCGCTGGGATTACCTGGGCAGCATCATCGAGATGTGGAAGGACGATCCCAAGGGGATCTACCCCGATCCCCAGACCATCGGCATGGCGGCGCCAACTATGATCGCTTACCAGCGCTACAACGGGCTGATGATGGTCATGGCCGGCATGAAAGACGGCCTGCTTCGCAATGCAGCGCCCATCGGCGGCATGGCGGCAGTGATGATTTACCAGCAGGGCGATCCTTACGGCCGTTCGCGTTACAATCCGCTCGCCTTGCGTGCCATGGTCATCGACAAGCTACGTGAGCGCATGCTGGGGCTGATCTTTGTTCCTGACAACGCCTTACCTGCGGGACAGCAGCCGACATTAGACGACATTATGGCTAAGCGCGTGAAGGGCCGCCTTTACGACGCGTACCGCCAGAGCTGGGTGGCAAGTCCCGAACCGGCTTATGTCGCCGCCGGCAATGTGCCGCTGCAAACGCCCATTGAAGGCCTGCAAAAGATTATCGACGCGCCGCAGGATACAACCAAAGTAAAAGAACAGATGGTGCCGAGGGTGAACAGCGGCTTGAGTGGCGCCGAGCGGGCAGTCCTGCACTCTCGCGGACTGTTGAATGCGGAAGGCAAGATTACGCCGCACGTAATCACGAAAGAGTCGGTGAACGCCCCGGAAAAGATATTCACGCCGGAATTGTGGGACGCAATCTACGGCATTCCCAAAGGCGACGTCACCATTGAGCACATTCAACATGCCTTCTACATGGCTGGAAATTACGGCTTCCAGATTCTCAACGGCAATTTCGCGGCGGCCATCGACGACTACGAGCTGAAGCTGCGCTTCATGAATGATCTGGCGACCTATCGCATCGATGTTTCCTGGCTCTGGACCCTGGCGCATCATCAGGCAGTCATCACCAAAGACGGTTACCTCAAGCGCCCTGCGTTAACTGAGGATGGGGTGGAACCGGCGCAGAAAGCCGAACTGGTGAAAGCAGGGACGCGCTTTACCCGCGAACTGTTCGACAAGGTTTGGCAATACCACAATGACTGGACCGCACAGTTCTTCGCTGAGCAGGACAAGCGCGGCGAACCGGGCCGGTTTGATCGCAGCAAGGCCCCCCTCATTATGGAGCTGCTGAAGAAACAGCTGCTCTCGCCGCGATACATCCAGCACAGCGCCCGTGTGCTGTTTGTGGTCGGGAAGGCGCCGAAAGACCAGCAGAAAGAGCTGCTGGAAGCAATCTTCGACCTCTCACGTGAAGAGGTTGTCAAGCGCGTGAAAGCAGGCACCATGAATCAGGCCGCACTGGCCGCTCACGATTACGTGCTCGATATTTTCCCTGAGCGGCGTAAAGAAGCAGGCCGGCCGCAAGGTACCGTGGCCGTCTAGTGCACCTCTAACGCCGCAAGAGTCGGAACCCCGGCAGCAGGCATCGCTGCCGGGTTTTCTTGTTGAGTACGCAAGCGCCTGTTATCGCGCAGACACGAGAGGCAATTTTGGAAATTCATCTTGTCGATGGAACGTACGAGCTGTTCCGGCACTATTACGCGGTGCCTTCCGCCCGCGACGAGCAGGGGCGCGAGGTAGCCGCGGTTCGCGGCGTGCTCGCGTCCGTGATGGGAATGATCAAGACCGGGGTCACGCACATTGCGGTTGCCACTGATCACGTGGTCGAATCATTTCGCAATGACTTGTGGCCGGGGTACAAGACCAGCGCCGGTGTTGAACCGGACCTGCTGGCCCAGTTCCCTCTTCTTGAGGAGGTGCTGGCAGCCGCCGGCATCGTCGTTTGGCCCATGGTGGAGTTCGAGGCCGATGACGCGCTCGCGGCCGGAGCCATGGCGGCAGCCCGCGACTGCCGAGTGGAGCGGGTGATCATCTGCACGCCGGACAAGGACCTCGCGCAGTGCGTAAGCGGCTCACGGGTTGTGCAGCTCAATCGCCGGACTCAAGTCACACTCAACCACGAAGCCGTACTCGCCAAATTCGGAGTCACGCCCGAATCCATTCCCGACTATCTGGCGCTGGTGGGCGACGCGGCGGATGGATATCCCGGCTTGAAGGGTTGGGGCGCGAAATCATCAGCGGCAGTCCTCAGGAAGTTTATGCACCTCGAATCCATCCCTCGCGATCATGGTGACTGGCATGTGAACGCGACAGGAGCAAGCTCGCTGGCTGCCACACTGGCTCGTGACTGGGAACAGGCAGTACTCTTTCGCAAGCTGGCTACGCTGCGGACCGACATCGGTCTGTTTGAGGACGTAGAGGAGCTGCGCTGGACTGGACACAGCAAAAATTTCACCGAGTTAAAGGCACGGCTGGATCACGCGAAGGCACAACGCCGGCCAAAATAGCAGCAATCTCCCGGTGGTCTTTACGCGCAGCCCACTTGAGTTACTCCAATACGCCTCATGATCAGAATGAACCGACTTTATGCGGGCTGATTACAACGCGAGAGTAGCTTTGCGGCTCCTCGTATCTCAAAAAGCCTTTACTCCTCTCTCAGTGCCTGGTTCGGATCAATTCCAGCCGCTCGATTTGCCGGAGCCCAGGACGATGCTGCCGCAATGGCAAGAAAGAGCAGCACCATTGCCAAAAATGTGAGCGTATCGGTAGGTCTGATGCCGACGAGCATCGTCGTCATCAGGCGCGTGAGCAGAAGCGCCGCGACCAGGCCGATCACGAGTCCAATCGCGCTCAAAGCAAGCCCCTGACCGACGATGAGGCGGAAGATGTTCTGTCTTGTGGCGCCCAGGGCCATGCGCACTCCGATTTCGGGTGTGCGTTGCCGCACTGCGGTGGAAAGCACGCCATAGAGCCCCACCCCGGCAAGCACTCCGGCGATGACAGCAAAGATGCCGATCAAAAGCAACGAGAAGGTTGTCTGTGATTGGGAATGGCTCACCAAGGCATCCACGGGTTGCAGTTTCGTGATCAGCAGGTGCGGGCTCAACTCTTTGATGGCGGCACGCACCTGGCTCGCGTAGCTCATGGGATTTCCGGCAACGCGCAGGGTCCAAGAATTCACAGCGCCGGGTCCGGCGTATCCGTCAGTGAAGTACACTTGCTCGCGCCCAGGTTGCGCCAGGGATGTCTGTCGCACGTGTCCCACCACGCCGATAATTTCCATCCACTCCGGCTCCGGTGTCTTCAGCCGGATGAGGATGCGCTTGCCCACTGCGGACTCTCCGGGAAAAGCTTTCTTCGCAAGAGAGTCGTCAACAATGATCAACCGGCGATCAGGCGCGTTGTCTGCCTCGGTGAAGGTGCGTCCGGCCACGAGCGGCGTGCGCATGGTCTCAAAATATCCGGGCAGAACGACCTGGAAGTCCGTTGCCTGAAACTTGCTCGGATCGGAGAGAGCATCGTCCAAGCCCCACCTGATCGGACTAAATCCACCTGCCAATGGAAACGGAACAGAACCGGTGACGTTTTCTACACCCGGAATTGACCGCAGCCGATCTTCGACTTGGCGAAGGAAAGCGGCCCGTGCTTCCGGTGTGGTGGCATTGTTGTTGCCGTCCAAAACGAAAGTAAGCAGGTTGCGCGACTCGAACCCAGGGTCGATACGCTGCAATTCGAGGAAGCTGCGGAACATCAGCCCCGAGCCCACCAGCAGCACGAATGAAAGCGCGACCTCGACTGTGATCACGGTGTTGCGCATGACATTGCCGCTGCCAAGTCCGGAGTTTCGACTGGCGCCGCCCAGCACGTTCATCAACCGCGGGCGCGAAGCGCGCAGAGCCGGAGTCATGCCGAAGAGAATAGCCGCCGCGAGTCCCGCAAGAGCGGTGAATACCAGCACGGACGTGTCGATGACGATGGTATCCAGGCGCGGCAGGTCGGCCGGGGCAAGCGAGCGCAGCCCGTCAATTCCTGCCCAGGCGAGCCCGACTCCCCCGAGCGTTCCCAGGGCAGCAAGCCACACAGCCTCAGCGAAGATCGGCGACATCAGTTCCCAACGATTAGCGCCCAGCGCGGCCCGCAGCGCGAGTTCGCGATTGCGCAACGAGGCGCGGACCAGGAGTAAATTAGCCACATTGGCGCAGGCCACCAGCAGCAAAAAGATGACCGAGCCCATGAGCGCGAGGATTGCCGGACGGGTCTGTGCAACCATGTGCTGGCGCATTGGCTCAACGCGGAGGTGGTAGTCAGCGGTCCCCAGAATGGGGAACTGTGCGCGTTCCGAGGCAGCCACTTTCTCAGCTTCTGCCTGCGCCTGTCGAGGCGTAACTCCAAACCGGAGTCTGCCCACCGCACGTAGTGAAACGTTGTTGCGTTGAGCGGCATCGTAGCCCAGCCGATTGGCAATCCAGATGTCGGGCGCCGGGAGCACCTGGGCTTCGGGCGGAAAATAGAGTTGGAAGTGCGGCCGGAGCACGCCCACAATAATTGGCCGGGGCGCCTGTGGCCCACCTGCAACTGACATCGGGCGTCCAATCACCGAGGGATCGCCGCCATATCGGCGCTGAAAGTATTCATAGCTCAGAATCGCATGCACCGGCAGTTGTGGCGGTGCGGTTGCCTGTTGCTGCGCGCCCGGCGGCGGAGGGGGAGGATTAGGGACGGCATCGTCATCGTTGAAGTAACGGCCATATGCAATGCCTCCGCCGAGCAAGCGGAAGAAGTTGGTCGTTACCACCGCTGCCTTCGTCTGCTCAGGAGTGCCGTCTTCGCGTTGCAGAGTGAGTGGAAAGGTGAAAACGCCGGCAAGATCATCGAATGCCGACTTGGAGCCTTCGCGCAGATCAATGAAGTCCGCATTGGAAAGCGGAAAATCGCGGACATTGCGTTTGCGGAGATCGCTGGACACAACTACAAGACGGCCAGGATCCCGGTAAGGCAACGGCCGCAGCAGTACGGCATTCGTTACACTGAAGATCGCAGTACTGGCACCCACTCCCAGAGCAATAGTCAGAGCCGCCGTCAAGGCAAATACCGGACTCTTGCGCAACACACGAGCTGCCACCACCAGATCTTTGAGATCCATGGCACCCCCCCGAACAATAGACTCAGACAGGCGGTGAACGTTAGTAGAAACAGAATATGCGTTGCAATCCGGTTATGGAGCGGCCAAAACTGGCGGATTGGCGAATTTTTGTGCCGGACAGTCACAAGTTCGGCGCCGCCGGATCAAAAATCCTGGCCCGCCATCGAAAAGCGCTTATCTTTTAATCAAATCGGCAAGGCGCCTCTTAGTTCTCTGAGCGACGGAGCCAACCCGCTCTGGGACTCTGCTTCTAATCGTTTGTAGCTGAGCAGATGGCCACAGTCAATTCACCTGATCCGCTTCACAAAGGATTGCCTGCATTTGAGGAGCAGGGCTTTTTGTTGCGCGCTCGCCAGTTGTTGCCCGGAATTATCGCAGGTGCCGCAGACCTCGACCCTGCCGCCGTGCTCACTGCCACAGTGGCAGGCGCAAGCTTCGGCTACAGCCTGGGTTGGGTTGTGCTGCTCTGCATTCCCGTACTGAACACCATCTTTTCCGTTTCCAGCCGCATAGGCCAGCAAACTGGCAGAGGTCTGATTGATCTGGTCCGTGAATATCACGGACAGAAGCAGGCAACTGGCATTGCCGTTCTGATTGTAATTGTCAATATGGCCATGATTATCGGTGACATTGTCGCCGTGGCTGACTCCTGTTCACTGGTCACCGACCTCCCGCGCCTCTACTTTCTCACAGCCATTGGATTTATCGTGTGGTATCTGCTCATTATCGGCAATTACCAGAAGACGACCAGCGCGCTGGGTTGGATTTCATTGGTTCTTGTGGCTTACGTGGTGGCTGCTCATCAGGCAAGCGGCTCTCTACTTTCGGTCGCAAAGGGCGTACTGATTCCGGAAATCCCAATGAATGCGGCCTACACTATGGGGGTGGTTGCTGTTTTCGGCTCACTGCTCACACCTGACGTAATTGTCTGGCAAACCAGCTCGCGGCGCGGCCTGCCCGAAGGTTTGGCCAGGGCACACGCTACAGAATCCCACGCCGGGACTGTTGTCGCCTGCGTGATCTCCCTCTCCGCCATGGTCGCGGCTGCTCAACTGCACGTTGCCGATCCGCCAAGTATGACGACGCGTACCGCAGCGGAAGCCCTGGCTACTTTTGGCCAGCTTGGTCCTGTCGTTTTCTCGCTTGGGATCATCGCCTCAGGTCTGATCGCATTGCCCATTCTCGTTGCCTCACTCTGCTTCTCGGTATCGGAGGCATTTGGATGGGAATCCGGTCTTTCCATGCCGCCGTGGAGGGCGCGATTCTTCTTCGTGATGATTTCTATAACCGTGTTCGTGGCTACTATGGTCGGTTTCTTCGGAATCAACACGATCAAGGTGCTGTACTGGTCGCAGGTGCTGGCCGGCATCGTGCTGGTACCCATCTTCGTGTTCATTCTTTTCATCTCGAACAATCGCCGTTTAATGCAGACGACGAACACCTGGCTCCAGAATTTCTGGCTGGGCTGCGCTGCCGGAGGCATGTTGGTGTCCAACCTGCTGTTCTTCTGGAATGCACTGTTCGGGTGAATGGGACGGAGCAAAGAACCGGCTGGAAAGAGCCTTCATCGCCTCCTCCTTTTCAACGTGACCTGACGCTTGCAAGATGACTTTGACGGCGAATGTAAGGATGGATCTCTGTGGTGCATGCGCGGGCAGCCTTACCAGTGATCGATCTCAGGCTGTTTGGCGACCCGGCAGGTACTAAAGTCGATACCATCGCAGTCGCAACCAAAGCAGACGGAAGGTGCCACCTTCCTCAAAATGGGGTGCAGTTTTTAGCCACGTCGCCGGTAACAGTGGCGCGATACTGTTCGAGATTCGCCAGCCTCGCGGGCGAAAACGTAATCATTTTCCTCTCCCGATTGATCACGACACCCAGCAGAGCGTCTTTGGAGGGATCATCATTGTAGATCGACCATCTGAATAACTCCTGTCCGTCCCGGATACCTGCACGTTGCGCAGCTCCATCAGGAACCACGCCAATCACGCGTTTCGCCGCGAAGCTGGCGTTTTGGTCGAAGCCCGGATCAACCACGCTCTGAACCTGTTTCTCCCGCACGGCGCAGCGACCTAGTTTGTCGGGCAGAGGCACGTCTTCACCGTCAATAGCCATCTTGCGTAGTTGCTGCATTTCATCTTCTGAAAGGTATGGCGAGAATGCAATCAGAACGCGTTCTTCCGTAAATTGCGGCTCAGGATTCCGGATCTCAGATTGGCGGACCAGATCAAACATTACGTTCTCCAGCGAGCTCTTGCCGTTACTTCGAGCGCGTATCGCCGCATCGGCCCACAGCGCAATCGCAGCGCCGCGCTCATAAGGTAATGAGTCGCCTTCGCCCGAAAGAACGGGAACTCGCCTTCCATGCAGATTCGTTCATGTTGCGAAGTGGAGAGAGCTCGTAACGGCGCAACCAAACGTTCAAGTAGTGAAGATATTCCGAATAGCTCGTGATCCCGGCGCGCAGCGGGATCACTCCAGCGTAGTACACAGTAAAGCCTTCGCTGAACCATTGCGCTACGTCGTTCGTGCCCCACGTTCCCATGCTCATCGAGTTCCAGTGATGAAACATTTCGTGCGCCATCAACTGCATTCGTTGTGCATCCATCGTCTCCTCGTGTGAGAGAAACAGCATATATGCATTGGTGAAGCCGCTGCCGTCGTTGTCACCCGTTCTTCCGTCAAAAGGCGCCAGCGTCACCAGGAAGTACGGCATGGACTTGGCGCGCCAAAACCGGTTTTCTTCATCCACGATCCGCCGCACGTCCTTGAGGATTTCTGCGTCACTGAATCTCCAGATACCGCGTGCCGCCAGCACAACTCTGCTTCCATCGGTGTTGCTTTCGGACAGGCGGAAGTTGCCCCCGGCCAGGAGGCTATCGAGTATTTCAATCCAAGGGGCCCTCACGCGCGTCACTCGGCGGCGTTCCGATCCGCGAATGATCCCAAAGCTGGTGATGATCGGGATGTTGCTGGGCAGCGCCCGCCAGTCAAACGTCACATCCACTTCGCCGGTGAGCGGCAGCTTCGGATACACAAGCGCATTTTCCGCATTAAAGAGAAAGTAATCGTGTTGATAATCGCCATGTGTTCCTGCGGATGCTGAAACCACTCCGTCTGCTGTGGAACGATGTCGTAGCTGAGTCGAACCCGCTTTCCAAAGCGAGCATGGATAATTTTGTGACCTGCATCTCCCGGCTGCTCGGTCAGGGTCGCTCCGGGTGAGTCGATTGTGAGGTTCTGCGTCTGGTGTTCCAGATGGGCGGCGCCACCCCAACGGGTGGGGATGACCATCTCTGTCTCTGGCTGCTGGACGCGGAAAGACTCGATCACATGGAACGCGTCGCGGCCCTTTATCATGACCGGCTCAAACCGCATGATGATGGTTGGAATGTGTTTGTCCGCCGCATGAAGCCGTGGGGTTGCGGCGAGACAACAGGCCGCGATTGTTATTGCCGTCAGCTGCCGTTTCAGGACTAAATTGAAGATAGCAGCAAAAGATTCTACGGCGTAAAAGCGTCGCATAGTTGTTTTTCCTGCTCTTTGAACGCTCGCCTTTAGCGCAGTTGCATAATTTTTGAAAACGGGGCAAACCGGATGCTCAATGAAGCAGTCCCGTTTTATTGACACCGCAGTCCAGCGGCCCAGCGATTAGAATACCTATATCCTCGATAGGTGCCACGCTGCGCTCGCCTAATCGCCATCCACCGGATTGGCCACTCATTACAACGTCTTAAATCCCGCTTTTCTCGCCAGACCTCGCATGATTCGTTCGGTAGCGGGGCCGAAGGGCTCATCCGACGTGAGATACGTCCATGTGGCGCCGCGCTGGCGCGGCAGAGTTCCGCTGGACGCCGCTTCACTTACCCGCCGCTCTGATTCCTTCTCGATCTTTCTCCGTAGTTTCGTAAACGTTTGATGAACGGTGATGAGGTATTCGTGCAGCGGATCACGACTCCACGAGACCAAGTCAATGCCGGCGCGGTAATCCGCGATTTCCGCCAGGTAGTCTGACCAGAGTTCGTCAATGGTCGCCAGACGAATCAGACGCTCGGTTTCCGGCATCGGGTCACCAGAAACATCAGTGACCTCAGTTTCAACATCACTTTCAGTTTCGCCTCCGCGGTCGAGATCGTCTCCGTACCCGAAATCGGCGTTCTGATCGAAGTTATCCTTACCAGCGGAATCGCGGCGCGTCCCCACGAGAATCTGCTGCCGGTAGCGCTGAATCAACTGTCGTTGCCCTTCGATGACCGACTCATACTTATTCAGAAATTGGCGGATGGTCAGGTTCTGCCCTTCGGCCACGCGCTGGATCGCATCAGGGTCCTTGACTTGCAGTGCGCCCTCGCCCGCGAAGCGCTGCATTAAATCATCCTCCAGAGAGATAAAGAAGCGTGAAGAACCCGGATCACCCTGTCGTCCGGCGCGTCCGCGCAACTGATTATCAATCCGGCGGCTCTCATGCTTATTTGTTCCAATAACGTAGAGGCCGCCGAGTTCCGCCACTCCGGGACCAAGCTGGATATCCGTTCCCCGGCCTGCCATGTTGGTGGAGATGGTCACAGAGCCACGCTGGCCGGCGAGGGCGATAATGCCGGCTTCCTCCTCTTCATTTCGGGCGTTGAGCACGTGATGAGGAATGCCCGCCTGCCGCAGGCGCCGGCTTAAGCGCTCAGATTCCTCCACGCTGGTTGTGCCTACGAGTACGGGTCGGCCGATAGCATGGGCAGCAAAGATTTCATCAACCACAATCTCTTCTTTTTCCCTTTTGCCGGGAAGAAGCACATCGGGATGGTCCACCCGGATCACCGGCCGGTTTGTGGGGATGATTTCCACTTCCAGGCCATAGAGCTCTTTCAACTCCCGTTTCTGCGTTGCAGCGGTGCCGGTCATGCCGCAAATTTGCGGATACAGCGCCACAAGATTCTGCAGCGTAATGGAACCCAACACCTGGCCCTGTTTCTTGAGCGCGACACCTTCCTTGGCCTCAATCGCCGAATGCAAGCCCGCCGGCCAGCGGCGGTCCTGGATGACGCGCCCTTTGAACTCATCCACTGACTGAATGGCCCCGTCTTTTACGAGGTAATCAACATCACGTTGCAGAAATGCATGAGCATGCAGGGAATCCTGGATGGCGCACAGCAGGTTCAGGTTCTGTTCTTCGTATAGGTTGCCGCAGCGGAATGCGCGTTCCGCCTCTTGCGCGCCATAATCCGTGAGGGCTACGTTGCGCCTGTGCTCGTCAACGGTAAAGTGAACGCCGCAGCGAAAACGGCGGGTAATTGCGTCCACACGGTACGGCAACGACTGCACCGTGCTGTCACCGCCGGCGATTACCAGCGGGATACGGGCCTCATCAATGAGGATGGAATCGGCCTCATCGATCACAGCAGCGGCAAACGGGCGATGCACCTGCTCGTCTGCATACAAAGCAAGCTGGTCGCGCAAAAAATCAAAGCCGATTTCATTGGCTGTAGCGTAAGTGATGTCGCAAGCATAGGCCTGCTTACGTTCGGCTGTGGTCATCTCGCGTTGAATGTAGCCGACGGACAGCCCGAAATATTCGTAGATGCCGCGCATCCACTGAGCATCGCGACGGGCCAGATAGTCATTCACCGTCATTACATGGACGCCCTGCCTTCCCTGGGCGTAGCAGATCACAGCGGGAACGGCGGCGAGGGTCTTGCCTTCCCCTGTCTGCATCTCGACGATGCGGCCTTCGGTGAGCGCAAGCGCGCCCCGCAATTGCACATCGAACATCTCTTGCCCCAGGACTCTGGCCGCCACAGCCGCCGCCGAGGCAATGAGTTCCACTCGCCTGTTTGCGCTGCGAGCAAAAGAGCGCAGGTCAGCATCGCTTCGTTGCTTTAGTTGAACCCGAAGCGCATTGATCTCTTCGATCTGCTGTCGCACCGGATCGCGACTGCCAAACAGCGAACGCAGAAGTCCGGTCATGGGATCCTCTATCTCCTCATTCGTGATCATCTTGAAACGATTAGATACGCGCGAACCAGATGGGAGGTGCGCGGACTGCGCCAGAGAGAATGCTTCTGTTAAGAGCGTGCCCAGACAGTTCTGACGGGACACGCGATGCGCTCGCAAAACGCTGCCTGGTAATTGCGATCGTACGGCTCGGTGCCGGGCGCCTTACACGGCTCTCACTCTGCCACAGTAGAACATAGCTGTCGTGCGCGTCTTCAGCGCGCGCGGGCTCTGCCTGCATGGCGAGAAATGAAACCACCGAGGCAAGGATCAGAATACATGCACGCCGACCCATTGCAACGAGTATGTCACGACTACATGGCTCGACCAAAGCTAATTTGCGCCCGCTGCCAGAACTCAGCATTTTTCGTTGCACTCCGGCGCTGGCAGGACCTCTATAAAGTCCGCATCTGCTCCTGAATAGGTGGCACAGGCCGCAGTAAACAGGAAAGACAGGCGAGTGCCGAATTCGCCATTGACTCAGGCGACTGGTGGGAATCCCGTGGGCCCGATCTGTACTGTGCAGTCCTCGTGGATCAATTTCCGCGGCGGCGATGACCCGACTGCACAGGTAGCCGCCTCACTCAAGCTTCAAGGCTTAAGATGGGGATACGGTAGCTGCGGGTTGGAACTGAGCGGGTTAAAGCGCATCATAAGAACCTAGGGCATGAAATCCCAGGCCGAAATTGCCGGACATTTGACCCGAGGCAGCGCCGCGCATCCGCAAAAAGGCACAGTCCTGCGCGACCCGGAACTGCTCTTGGCTGATGGTAGCCGCCGCCTGCTCTCTGCTGTGCGCGGTCGCTCCAACCTGTTGATGATCTTTACTGCCGGCCAGGATTTAGCTGCCTTCACCGCAAAACTCGCCGACAATGCAGGCGCGCTCGACGAAAACAATGCTTGTCTGCTGCTGATTACACCTGAAGCAGGCGACCACAGTTCCCTATCGCACGCCCCCGCATCAAGTTCCGCCGCAGCTTCTGATGCCACAACTTCTCATGCCACAACTTTTCAAGCCGCGTCTTCTCGTGCACTCGAGCTTCAGGTGATCGCGCTTGATCCCGATGGAGAAATCCACCGCCTGGTCGGCGCATCCTATGCCGCCGGAAATCTCGTCCCCACCATCTACGTCACTGACCGTTTCGGCGAGGTCTTTGCCGCGTTTCAAAATCGCAGCCCCGCAGCACTTCCCTCTGCCGCAGAGATCATCCGCTGGCTTGAATTCATCAACCAGCAATGCGAAGAATGCAGCCCGCCGGAGTGGCCGGAATAACCCCCCGCACAAAAGAACCTCGCCATCCGATAAGGCAATGGAAAATGGTTAGCTTCCGGGCCTGGGGTTCTTCACGTAGTCAGGCACTGAATCTCCGGTTTGGAGAAGGGATTGACGCCCATCAGGAAATGTTACGAGCACACGGCGTGCATACGTATATGGCGGCGCCACGTCGTAAGTGAACTTGTACGTCCCCGCATCACTGTCCTGCTCAATCAGCCAGCCGTTGTGGTATCTGTTCTGGACGAGTAAATGGTCATACCTCTTGCTACAGCGCACCCTTTCGCACGGTTTCCTGATTCCAAGTCACTGGCGGCCGCTCTCTATCCCTTCGGGTACAGCAACCGGTACAGCGCAGCGTTACGCATGATGGCCTGCACGTACTCGCGCGTCTGGGTGAACGGGATTGATTCCACGAACTCATCCACGCTCTTGAAATTTCCGTCCTTGCGCCACTGGTCCACGCGATCGCTGCCGGCGTTGTAGGCCGCCAGAGCGTACTCCACCTGTCCGCCATAGTGGTCGACCATTTCCTTAAAGTAGCGTGTGCCCAACTCAAGATTCACATTGGCCGTCAGCAACTGGTCAGAAGAGAAATGGTGGATCCTCATCTCCCTGGCCATGCCTCTGCCCACGCTGGGAAGAAGCTGCATCAGTCCCATGGCATTCGCAGAAGATATGGCTGCGGGGTTGAACTCCGATTCCTGGCGGATCAGTGAGGCCACAAGATAGGGGTCGAGCTGATTCCTGGCCGCGTCCCTTTGCAACTCATCCCAGTAAGGACGCGGAAACAGGCCCTCCCACACGGGACGGGGAATCTGCGTCACCTCCATGGTGAAATAGCCCGGCACGGCCCGCTTCAGCGCCTCGATCGCGCGAATATAGCTGCCCGAATCGTTGAAAACCTGCGCCAGCGACTCCGCCATCCACGGCTCGTTGTGTCCGGCGTGCTGAAGTTCTTTCACAGCGAAGTCGTACAACGCGGCATTCGCCAGCAGTTGCGCCTTCTGAACCGCCATGCTGTCACTGGGCGGGTCCCATGATTTCGGCGGAGTTGCCGGCGGGGGCAGCTTATCCAGCACGTCAGGATCGCCCACGTCTTCTACACCGATCTTGCCCAGGCGCTCGCGGGCGAGATTGGCGTAATAGAAATAACGGAAATTTTCCGAGAGCTTCTCGTAATAAGCGCGGGCCAGCGGCTTATCGCCTTCGTCCTCCGCAATGCGCCCTCGCCAGTAGATGGCCGCTGGAACCTCATCGGACGAGGGATAGAAGGCAAGCTGCTCTTCCATGAGCCGCTTGGCTTCATCCTTGTTGCCCATGCGAAAGGTCAGCCAGGTCGTTTTCCAGTGCGCGTAAGGTGAAAATGGACCATTCTGCTGGCGCTCGTAAATTTCAGCGTAGTATTTTGCTCCGGTCTCAAAGTCGTTTTTGAGCATGTACATGTTGCCGGAGGAGAGCAAAGCACGCTGGAACCAGACGCTGTCCGGCGCCATAGTACGGAGTTGCGAGACGAAGTCGTCGTGCTTGTCTTTGTCGTCCTTGTCGCGGGCAATTTCCGCCAGGTAATAAAGCGCCTGCGCCCTGGAAGCGATTGGCGCAGCCGTGTTCTGGACGACAGTCTCAAAAAGCTGCTCGGCATCATCGCGCTTGCGCGTCCGGTAAAGCGCGGTGGCAAACTGCGCCTGTACGTCGGCCATCCTGTCCGGCGGCGCCTGCTCCGCAAGCGAACTCCAGTCGTCTACGGCATCAGCATAGTGGCGCGCCCTCATCAGCAGCTCCGCGCGGCCATAGCGCTGCCCAAAGGTGCCGGAGGGTTGCGCCTCGCCGTCGCCGCGCAGGATCATAGCCGCGAATGGCGCCTGATCACTGGCAGGCATCTCGAAGTAGATGCGGCGCAATATGTCCGCTCCTTCAGGCTTCATCCCGGCTGCCCGGTAGGCGAGGGCCAGTGCCAGTTCGGTGTCCGCTGCCACAGGTGTGCGGTGCTTCTCAAAGTAAGCGATGGCGTCCTTCGGTTTGCCGCTCGCCACGAGCGCGTCACCGTAGAGCAGCATCATGTCATGGAGATGGATGGAGTCAGGATTCCTCTGCTCGAAGCCGTCCAGTATTTTCAGCACTTCCGCTGCATTGCCTTCAGCTTGCCAGGCGCTGGCGCGAAGCCAATCAAGATAGTCGCCTAAAATCGGCTGCAGGGGTTCAGCTTTTTTCCAGGCATCGCGCGCCTTGGTGTAATCCTTGTCAAGATAGTGAGCGTATCCCAGAACAAGCCAGGCCAGCGGCGCAGCATCGTCTTTCCGGTGCGCGCGCGCATATTTCTCTACTCCCGCGTAAGCCTGAGGCGAGCGGTTCTCAAGAAGCTGCTGCGCCATCGGTTTCAGGGTGGTGGAAGCCACAAAAGCGCGCTTCATGTGCCGGAGCCGGGCTTTCTCCCGGGCGGACATCACATGCTTTTTCCGGCGCTTCGGCTTCTTTTTGTGCTTCTTGTGCGATCCATGTGTTGTCTTTTTGGACGTAGCCGGTGAGTCCGGCTGGGCTGCCAAAGCGAACGGAGCTGCGGACGCAAGCAAAAGTGTCGCGACGCAAAGAAGGGTTGAAAACCGTCGTACTGCCACAAATTCCCTGATCAACGCGGAAAGCCATCCCCCATCAGGGAGACATCACTGTCCGCAAGAATGCGTACCAATTCCTGATTAAAATAGTTGGCTGAAGCCGCAGGACCCTCGCCGTAGCGCTTGTCATAAGTGGCGCGGCTCTTTTCAATGTCCTCACGCAGCCGCGTATACAGGTCCTGATTCTTTTTGCCCTGCGCCACCTTGCCCTGGTTATACAACATGATCTCTTCTACCAGCAGCTTGGCAAAGCGCTTTGCCTTTTTGTGCAGCTCTGCATCTTCTGAGGCCGCTGCTTCGGGAACCGTTGCAGCAGCGGCGGCTGCGTGCGCAACCGGCGCTGAAACGGGTGCGGCGGCTCGCTCCGGCACCTGCTCGGGCTCTGGCGCGGCAGCAGCGGCTGCGGCGGAGTCCGATTTGCGGGTTGTCCCGGTCTCAAGCCAGAGAGCAGCAAAACGCGTGAGCACGCTCAACGCCGAAGCATCAAACGCATTGTTCGCTTCCCTTCCAGCATCGGCATAGATCAAGGCAGCGACTCGGTCCTTCACCACCAGCGGCAGCACCAGGCAGCGGTCTTCAGCCGGCGCTTTGACTAAGGAGAGAAACCCGGCATCAAAGTCAGTTGCTTTTCCGGCTGCAGGGACGCGCCCATTCATCGCCTCCGCGCTGAGGCCGCCCGTCGCGCTCACGCTCGCAGTCTTGATTTCTTCATTGTTTTCAAAGCCTGTGCCCTGCCATCCGGTGACAGATCCAGCTTTGGCAACGAACAGCGCTACGCGGCTGGCAAAGCGGGAGCATCCTTCCAGCAGATTCCGCAAAATCTCGGTCTGGGAACCTGATTCCTGAATTTGAGTGGCGGCTGCGCTTAATAACGCAGTGGAAGACGCAGCGCCATTCGATCCTGCAGCCCCCACCGCAGCAGCCACACGGGCAGCCACCTCCTGCTGCAAGCCGGGCAAAGCCGCCTTTAGCACTTCAGCTACGGCGCTCTCGATGATAGGCTGCATTTCAGACGGGCGTGGCATCTTTTTTCTTTTATTTCGTGCTACTTAGCCGCGATTATATGTTGTACCGCAGCAGTGTCAATCTGTGACGTTACTGAAGTGAGCACCCGCTATTATCTTAGTAGTGACGCGCGTTGGCGCGCCACTCTTTATTCGCTTATTCCGGCCCTGAGCACCCGTCTGAAGGAGGATCCTTGAGAAAATCCAGCATCGACTTGCTCGTTTCCATTTTGTTGATCCTTGTCGCTGGCGTGCATGCCCAGCCGGCCCGGAAACGTGCTCCGCAGCGGGCTGAAAACTCTCAGCAGATTGCGCAAACCATTCAGCGCCTGGAAGACCAACTGCGCATCGCCATCATGAAGGGCGATACCGGATGGTTTGAAGAGCATCTGGCAGAAAGTTACGTGGATATTGACGCTCAGGGCAAAATCAGCAACCGCCCGCAAATCATGGAGTTTTATCGGACCACGCCCCCAGAATATGACAGCTGGAACCAGACCGACGGCACAGCTCGGACCTACAACGGAAATACAGTGATCCTGACGGGAAAACTCGAAGTCCAGAGCACGGTGCACGCCAAGCCGGTGAATAGCGCCTTCCGCTTCACGCATGTCTGGATCAGAGAAGGTCCGGAGTGGGAACTGGCTGCTCAGCAGACCACGCTCATCCCCAAATAGGGGCTAATCGACGACCAGCTTGGCTGTCATGTCATCATGATGCGGGCCGCAAATAACGCCGCATTTGACCTTGTACTCCCCTTTCTTAGAGGGTGTGAATTGGATGGTTGTGGTCCTGCCGGGCTGGACTGACTCCTTGATCCCCAACTCAGGAACGTCGAACCCGTGCTGCACGTCCGCCGTGGTTACCTCCAGAGCTACCGGCTCACCCGCTTTCACCCGGATCACAGAGGGATCAAAGCTGTACCTGCGCATGACAACTTTAATCTGCTGGGCCGCGCCCTGACCATTGTGTTGGCATCCTGTGGCACAAATCGCGAAACATAAGACAATAAGGCAAAATAAAGAAGTTGGCTTCATATACGGGATCAGAGCTACGGTGTCGTAAAAAGTTACACCCCAGCTCCACTGGCGGCTATCAGTTTTTTTATTTAGTTTGATCCGTTTGGACTTCAGGACATAGTAAATTATTTGAGTCGGAGTTGCATGGCGACCATCCAAAAGAAAGCAGTGGAAGGTGTTACGGACGAGATGGCCCTGGTCCATGCCGCCAAGGGCGGGGACCTGGAAGCTTTCAGTCAGTTGGTGAATCGTTACGACCGTAACATTTTCCGCATTGCGCAGCACATCACGCACAACGAGGAAGACGCTCAGGACGTGGTCCAGGACGCCTTTCTGAAGGCTTACCAGAACCTTGAACAGTTTCAGGAGAACTCAAAGTTCTACACCTGGCTGGTGAGGATCGCGGTAAACGAATCGTTGATGAAGCTGCGGAAGCGGCGCACGGACCGGACAGTCTCTCTGGATGAAGACGTAGAGACGGAAGAAGGGTCCATGCCGCGCGAAGTCGCGGATTGGTCACCCAACCCGGAACAGCTTTATGGGCAATCCGAGCTGGGAGACATCCTCAAGAAGACCATCCAGGGCTTACCCCCGGGCTTTCGGACGGTCTTCGTGCTCCGCGATGTGGAAGGACTTTCTACGGAGGAGACGGCTGAAATGCTCGGGTTGAGTGTGCCGGCGGTCAAATCAAGGCTTTTACGAGCCCGATTGCAGCTCCGGGAACGTCTGGCAAGGTACTTTAAGTCCAAAAAGGACGGAGACGGGCACCAGTGAAATGCTCTGATTTTCTGAAGGAGCTGTCTGACTATCTGGACGGCAAGATTAGCGAGGGCCTTAAGGCCGAACTTGATGAACACCTGCATTGGTGCCATGAATGTGATGTGGTCTTGAACACCACAAAAAAAACCATCGAAATTTACAGGGATAACCAGATTTATGAGCTTCCCGACCCGCTTCGTACCCGCCTTCACGATGCCATTATGAGTAAGTGCCGGAATTCCAAACAGCACAAAAAAGACGTTTAATCGGCATCGGGGGTGCGTCCCCAATCCGGGACAAACAAAAAGTCACTTAATTTCAACAGTATAGCTGAAATTGACCACTTTTCTACTCTGCTTGCGAAACCTTTTTCAGCAGCTCTGAATCTAATCTTTTTAAGTACGTTGGAGCATGAAATTATGTCCTATCGGACATGTCCCATGGTACAATGCCGCTTGTGAGGTCAATCTGGACTTCTGCGGCAAGTTCTCCAAGGTCCCTGAACGGGTGGTGAATTATGGCGAGTCTTTTCGACGTGCTGTTTGGGTGTCATCACAAGAACTTCAGCTTCCCCATTACCAAAAAGCCCGGCCAACGGCTGTCTCCAGTCGCATCGATCACTGGGACTTACGTTGCATGCCTCGATTGCGGCAAGGAATTCCCCTACGACTGGCGTGAGATGAAGGTATTGGAATCCGTGCCTAAGCAGTTCAAGGGCGTTGCGGCCGGCGCAACCGCTGAGTCCTTTAGCAAATAAGGGCCAGGCTGCAATTCCGGGTACCTGACCGGTTTCGCCTGCTCCTGTCTGGTAACCCGCGCGCATTTAGGTTCAAGATCACTCTTCCTCCGAGGCTTCCAGCCCAGGCTTGGAGGAAGAAACCATTGAGTTTTGGTAGGCAAAACCCTCCCCCTGTACGCAAAAAGAACGGGCGGCTTCAAAGGCCGCCCGTGATTTTCTTGTGACTCAGACTCTATGGGTTGTCCCGGCGGTGCAGTGTTGGCCGGCCATCATCCTTCTTGTCGCCGTCATTCGAGGTGTTTGCTGTGCGCCGTAAAGTCGGCTTATTGGGATTGCGGTCGTCCTGCACCTTATGGCGGTTCTCAATGGCTGCGAGCCGCGCTTTCACATCGTTGAACTCGGACGTGTTCTCAATGTACTCATCCCGCGGAGGCAAGATGGTGGCAATTTCCTCCTGCGTCTTCTCAATCCGATCTGGAGTTTGCGGATGCGTGGAGAATGCCTTGGCCAGAGACCCGGGTTTCTTTTTCTCCTGGGCCTGGATCTTTTCAAAGAAGTTGACGAACTGGTTGGGATCGTAGCCGGCCTTATACATATATTGCACGCCAAAGAAGTCGGCTTCCGCCTCAAAACCGCGAGAGAACTTGAGGAACGTCATTGGCAGCCCGATCCCGGCCACCTGCCGCGCTGCATAGCCGATTCCTCCACCCACAAAGATCAGCGGGATGGACATAATGTTGGCGATGTCGGCCCGGGTCTGGCCGCGAGTGCCGTGCCGCAAGGCTACGTGGGCAATCTCGTGCGCCATCACGCCGGCAAGCTCCGCTTCATTGTCGGCAGCCAGAATCAATCCTGAATTCACGTAGAAGAAGCCGCCCGGCAGAGCCATGGCATTGATTTCGTCGGAATCCACGACCTTGATCGTGAATGGCACCTTCGCATCGGAGTTGCGCACCAGGTTCTGCCCAATGCGGTTTACATATTCCGTCACCACAGGATCGTGGATAAACTTCATGCTCTGTTCAATTTGCTGAGCATAAGTCTTGCCGACCTTGATATCCGTTTCGGTCGAGTACCAGTCGATGCCGCCCACGTGACGATTGCCAATGGCGCTCACGTCGTCCTTGCCGCCATCATGCGGGTATTTCTTCTCTTTATGTTTCTTGTCGTTATCCTTAGCCTGGTCGCTATCGTTTTGGTCCGTTGCACTCTGGTCTTGCGCGGCGGTTTGGCTCTGATCCTGCGCGACCGGCTGACTCTGGTTTTCCGTGGCGGGCTGACTCTGGTTTTGGGCAGTTGGCTGGCTCTGGTCTTGTGTTACGGGCTGGCTCTGATTCGTCGCAGGCTGCTGCTGAACCTGAGTCTGCGAGGAAGACTGACTCTGCTGTTTGTCGTTCTGCGCGACTCCGGAAACAGACAGGCTCAGCACGGCCAGAATGGACGAAAGCAGCAAAGCACGGAATTTCATTGGCACACTCCTGCGCGGAACGGTCCGGCGGATATCTTACGTTGATTATACCGCTGGTCCATGACCCCACCCTATGGGATTTTATCCGTGATGGCTTTGATGCCAGGCAACCCTGATCTGTTGACCGGAACACAGGTGATTCGCGGTAAAGTTCTGTAAAGAAAATGAGTTATCCGCCAAGCGACATTCGCGGCGCCTGCGCAGATTGTGCATGATTCGTAACCAGTCGCAGGATCTCCACCCGCTTGGCGCGCCATTCGCCCTGTCCGTCCTGTTCGGCAACAATTCGCACTTCCTGTCCAACTTCAATGCAGCGAAAATTGCACTTGTGCCGCTGGCTGATGGGGATATCGTTTCCAAAATCGATTACGGCATGTGCCACTTCGACACGCCGAAGCATGTGATTGCGTCCCTGGACAAAGATCCATCCCGGATGGGGTGTCACGGAAGGAGGTGCGTCTACAACTCTCCCCTGGAACATTCCATCCACCGCAAGCAGCGGCACAGAAGCAAGCAGGATGGCAGAAAGCAGTACCCTGGTCCAGCCACACTTCATAGAGAATCTGATGCTGCGCACAGGTGTGATGTTCACCTCAGTCGTAATATTCCAGTCCCAGGTGCGTGATCAACTGTTCACCGCGCAGATGGCGAAGCGTGTTTTTGAGCTTCATGGATTGGATAAACAGGTCGTGCTCCGGATACAATCCGGGAACCGTCATTGGCGATTTGAAATAGAAGCTGAGCCATTCCTGAATGCCGATGTCCCGCAGTTCCTCGCTGCGCTGCGCCAGATCAAGAAACAGCACCAGATCAAGAACAATCGGCGCCGCCAGAATGGAATCGCGGCAGAGAAAATCCACCTTGATTTGCATGGGATAACCAAGCCAGCCGAAGATGTCAATGTTATCCCAGCCTTCTTTGTTATCACCGCGCGGCGGATAGTAGTTGATGCGAACTTTGTGGTAGAAGTCCTTGTAAAGCTGCGGGTAGAGCGAAGGCTGCAGGATGTGTTCCAGCACTGAAAGCTTCGACTCTTCCTTCGTCTTGAATGACCCCGGATCGTCCAGAACCTCGCCATCGCGGTTGCCCAAAATGTTGGTGGAAAACCAGCCATTCAACCCGAGCATGCGCGCTTTAAAACCAGGGGCCAGGATGGTCTTCATCAGTGTCTGTCCGGTTTTGAAGTCTTTGCCGGCAATGGGCGCGTGGTTTTTGCGGGAAAGCTCCAACATCACCGGTATGTCCACCGTCAGATTCGGGGCGCCGTTGGCGAACGGGACGCCTTCCGACAGAGCCGCGTAGGCATAGATCATGGAAGGCGCAATATTCTCGTCATTCTTCTCAAGACCCTTCTCGAACGCTTTAAGCGAAGAGTGGACCTCGCCGCGTTGCAGAAAAATCTCGGTGGAACCGCACCAGATCGTCACCAGACGGTCCACGCCGGATTTCTTCTTGAAATCGCGTATATCTTCGCGCAACTGCTCGGCAAGATCCATTTTGGTCTTGCCCTTCTTCACGTGCTTGCCGTCGAGCTTCTTGACGTAGTTGCGATCGAATACGGCTTTCCGCGGCTGTATGGAAGTCAAAAATGGCTTGATCTGGTTGAGCAGGTCCTTCTCCAGCACCGCTGCATGCGCGGCCGATTCGTAAGCATCGTCTTCAAAAATGTCCCAGGTGCTGAATACCAGGTCATCCAGGCTCGCCAGGGGGACAAATTCCTTGATCTTGGGCGAGCGCCCTTCCGTGCGCTTGCCCAGCCGGATTGTACCCATCTGGGTCAGGGAGCCGATCGGTTCCGCGATTCCTTTGCGCACAGCTTCTACTCCTGCCATGAACGTGGTAGCCACAGCTCCCATGCCGGGAATCATGATGCCCAGTTTGCCGCGGGCGGGAGCGATTTTGGTTGGCTCGTTTTTTCTTTGCGATGCCGTATCAGAGGACGAGTTTGCTGCCATGGAGTTAAGGACCATCCTGAAACAAGAATATGGGTACAGGCTGAACTGTTTGCGGCTTCAGCCCTCTACGACGATAACCAATGTGAGTGCAAACTGATTATCTTCTCGCATTGTTCAGGTGTTTGTAAACCCAGGTGTTTGCAAAGTTACGACTCCGCCGCGGCCGCAATGCGGTGCTTCCAATGCGAGCGCACGAACCACACCGCGGCAGCCAATATCAGCACGATGATGACCAGATCCAGGCGGTGCAGCCACTCGTGGAGGCGAGGATCTGTTTGCCATTTTTCACCCAGCTTCATTCCAATCCACCCCAGCACAAAGCACCATGGCCAGGAGCCGGCAAAGGTGTAGATATGGAAGCGCAAGCGCGGCATGCGCGCAATGCCCGCCGGTAAGGCAATGAATGTTCTGACCACGGGCAGCAATCTGGCAATGAAGACGGCGCCCGCGCCAAACCGCAGAAAGAAACGATCAGCCATGTCTAAATCGTGGCGGCTGATCCATACATATCGCCCGTATTTCTCGACCAGGGGACGTCCGCCGTAACAACCGATTTCATACGCAACCAGCGACCCCAAATTGCAACCGATCGCCCCGGCTGTCGCTGCCCAGAAGAGGTTGAAGTGGCCGGTGTACGCCAGATATCCGGCAAACGGCATGATGATTTCCGAAGGCAGAGGAATGCACGCAGATTCGATGGCCATGAGCGCCATCACGCCCAGATAACCGGTACTGGAAATCACGCCGATGATGACCCGGGCCAGCACGGCAACAACTTTTTCTGTCATGCGATGGGATTTACTTTCAGGTGAATCAAAACTCCTGCGAGTCCTGGGTGAAGGTGTAGCCGGGCAGGGTCATGCCGTTTTCCTCGCGGCTGACCTTCACGCGAATACTATCCGACTCCGGGGCGCTCACGTTGGCCGGGCGCAGCATGGCGTATTGAGTGAAAACTTCACTGTAGACTTTGGTGACAAGGAAGTTTGCGCCGCTTGCATCATTGCGCCAGATCTGCCCTGCTTGAACCTGCTTGACCATAAAAAGAGACTACCCACCCGCGTGCGCTCCGGTCAATGCCCAGGTTACTGCGGTAATTTGCCGTTACACAACTCTTCCAGCCCGGCGGCAGGGACACGCACGCCCACGTAGAACTTGCCGAACAGCGCGTACACGGCGCTAACCTCGTCAAAGCGCATTTCGTAGATCAGCTTCTTAAAGATCATCGGATCATCAGCAAACAGGTCCACGCCCCACTCCCAGTCGTCGAAGCCGATCGATCCGGTGATGATCTGCTTCACTGTTCCTGCATAGCGGCGGCCTACCAGGCCGTGCGCTTCCATCTGGCGCTGCCTCTCCTCGATGGGTAGGCTGTACCAGTTTTTGTCTTCACCCCGCCGGCGATCCATGGGGTAGAAACAGATGTAGCGCGCCGCCGGCATTTGCGGAAACAGGCGTGGCCGCATGGCTTCTGTCTGCCGCCAAATCGTATCCTGGATGGCCGCGTCCCACTCCGGCGTGTGCGGCTCGATTCCCTTCTCGCGAAGCGTGCGAAACAGCTTGACGGAAGACTCATAAAGTCCCAGTTCAACTACGGACAGATATGACGTGGTCAGTTCCAGATAATCGCTCAGCTTCAACCGCGCCAATTCCAGTTCCGCCTGCTTGAGCTGATCAAAGCTGCTGCGGAAATGAACCAGCAAAAGATCGCCTTTGGCGAGCATTGAAAACAACGCGCTCTGCCCATTGGCGTCCTGCTCCATTTTTTCAAGGGCCTTGGCCGCCTCTGAGGTGATTTCATGGCGCTGCGCCTCGGAAAGCTTGCGCCATTCCGCCCAGCGGAAGCGAAACATCTGGTGAAGAACGCTGGAGCCTTCAACCGTAATGGGAACGCCATGGAGTTCCTGGCTACTTGTGGTGATCGCGGGCTTGGTTGTGGTGGCCATCTCTACTGTTTGGTCCTCTCGACTTGTGATTGTAAGCCCAGTGCTTTAGATTTTCTGCTATGCCTCTCACCCAACGCAAGCCGCGGAAGGCCCCCACCCGAAAGTCAGCCGCCTCCAAATCGCGGCCCCAGGCAGGAAAGAATGGCTATAACCCGGTCGCGCCGGAGCGCGTGAACGAGATCCTAAAGCGGCTGGACGAACGCTATCCCGGAGTGACCTGCGCGTTGCATCACAAAAGCGCATGGGAATTGCTGGTGGCCACAATCCTTTCCGCGCAGTGCACGGATGTGCGGGTCAATATGACCACGCCGGAGCTGTTCAGGAAATATCCGACTCCGCAGGATTTCGCGGCCCTCAAGCCGGAGCAGCTTGAGCCGGACATCCGTTCTACCGGCTTTTTCCGTAATAAATCCAAGTCTCTGGTGGGCGCGGCCAAGGGCGTGATGGAAGAGTTCGGAGGCAAGGTGCCCGATACTATGGAAGATCTGCTGACGCTTCCGGGGGTTGCGCGCAAAACGGCCAATGTGGTCCTGGGTACCTGGTTTAAGAAAGCCGTCGGGGTGGTGGTGGACACGCACGTCCAGCGCATCTCGCGGCGCCTGGAGCTGACGCGCAACACCGAACCAAAAGAAATCGAGCAGGATCTGATGAAGGTCCTGCCCCAGAGCAAGTGGATCGAATTTTCTCACCAGATCATTCATCACGGACGCGCCTTGTGCATTGCCCGCAGACCGAAGTGCGCCGAATGCCCGCTGGAAAACATCTGCCATGCGGCGGACAAGACCTGGAGTACTGTGGAAATTCACAAGAACGCAAAACCATGAGCGAATTGCCAGAAATGCCACGACTCCCAAACTTGAAAATCTTCATCGCCATAATCCTGGTCTTGCCAACTTATGCGGCTCTGGCGCAAACGCCCGCACAGCCCGCCACGCCCGCTAAAACCCGCGTGGTCACTGACCCGACGCAAATCACATCATCCAGCAAGCTTGAGGTACCGGCGCTGAGCATTGAGAAGCTTTACCTGACGCACGCCATCGGCCAGAGCACGTGGTCGGCGGATGGCAAGCAGGTGGCATTTATCAGCAACATCTCCGGACGCAGAAATATATGGCTTGTTCCCTCTGACGGCGGCTGGCCCACGCAGCTCACTGTGAGCGATCAGCGCCAGGAAGCTCCGGCATGGTCGCCCACCGGGCGCTGGATTGCTTATGGTTCCGATAAGGACGGCAACGAGCAGTGGGACATCTTCCTGGTTTCGCCAAACAACGGGCAGGTCATCAACCTGACCAACACGCCGGAAATTTCTGAAGAGGGCTTCTCCTGGTCGCCCGATGGAGAAAAGCTGGTCTACAGCGTCAAGCCGAAAGAGGCGCCTAACTACGAGATTGACGTGATGGAAGTCCTGACAAAAAGAGTTACGCACGTGACCAGCAACACTCCGCCACAACTCAGCAACCTGAGCGCTATCTGGTCGAAAGACGGCAAGTGGGTGGCGTTTACTCAGCAGGACGCCGCGGGAAAGAATTCAAACATCTTTCTCGCCAACGCAAGCACTGGAAAAGCAACCAATCTCACTCCCCACCAGGGCGACCAGACATTTTCCGCCACAGACATTTCACCGGACGGCAAGAGCGTGCTGCTCACCTCGAATGCTGAAAATGGCTATGACAACGCGGGGCTGCTCGATATCGCAAGTAAAAAGATCACGTGGCTCACCGAGGAAAGATGGGAGGTAAGCTCCGGATTTTTTTCACCGGACGGCAAGCGCGTAACCTGGACCACGAACGAAGATGGCAATATTAACATTTACATTCATGATCTCGCTTCGAACCGGAATGACAAATTGCCGCTGGCTGAGGGCCTGAATACGCTGGCCGGCTCCGATACGCCGTTCACGCGCGACGGCAAACGCCTTCTCTACAACCATGACGGGGCCAATGCTCCGAACGATCTTTGGGTTTATGACTTCGGTTCCGCCAAGCCCCACCAGCTCACGCATTCGCTGCTGGCAGGCGTGCGCGCCGACACCATGGTTGAGCCGTTCCTGATCCATTATCCGAGCACTGATAAGAAGTGGCTCATTTCGGCATGGGTCTATGTTCCCTATAACGCGGAACGCAATGGCAAGAACGCGGCTGTGGTACTGATCCATGGCGGCCCTGACTCGCAAAGCATGAACAGCTTTAACCGCAATGTGCAGTACCTGGTGAACCATGGATTTTTTGTGATCGCGCCGAACTATCGCGGTTCCAGCGGTTACGGCAAAAAGTTCCGCGATGCTGATCTCTTCGATATGGGAGGCGGTGATCTTCAGGACGTAATTGCTGCAGCAGACTGGATGACCAAGACCGGCTACATTGATGCTAAAAAAGTAGCAGTCATGGGCGGCAGTTACGGCGGATATCTCACCATGATGGCGGTCACCAAGGCCCCCGCTCGCTGGGCAGCCGGCATTCCCATTGTGCCCTTCGTGAACTGGTTCACTGAGATCCAGAATGAAGATCCGCTGCTGCAGCAATATGACATGGCCACCATGGGCGACCCAATGAAAGACAAAGCCCGCCTGAAGGACCGCTCACCCATTTATTTCGCGGATCAGATCAAAGCTCCTTTGCTGATCCTGGCAGGAGGCCATGATCCGCGCTGCCCCCGGACTGAAGCCGAACAGATGGCCAGCGCAGTGAAGAACCATGGCGGCATCGCGGAGTTGAAGGTCTATGAGAACGAAGGCCACGGCTTTGCCAGATTGGAAAACCAGATTGATGCCATCACCCGCATTTCTGGTTTCCTGAGCAAATACGTCCCGCCGGAAAAGTGCGGCTGCAATCTGTACGAGTAGCAGATAGCAACGGCAATTAGGTCTATCAGAACATTCAATCTTTTTGTGACTCGCGAGCGCAACCTCTTTTTGAAATCCCGAGCGCAGCGAGGGAGCCCTATCGCCTGAACGCATTCTGGCGTTAAGCCGCGCTAAAGAAGATTGAACCTCGTCGCGCTAACATATGGGAGTTGCTTTGTGCTTTCCCGTGGGAAAGGCCCGGAAAACGTAGCGATCCCTCGCTTCGCTCGGGACTTGGGAAAGAAGTCCTGCTTTAAGACTTCAGCCCCAGCCGCTCCAGCAACTGCTGCGCAGCACGTTTGTGCACGTATTCTGTGATCGCCAGTACGAGGCCCTGCATGGTGTACTCGCGGGCCTCAATTGGCGGCGGGAATCCGGCTTCACGCAAAGTATGGCTGGTCACAGGGCCAATCGAGGCAAGGGCTACGTCCTTGAGCGCCTGCTGCTGATCATTGCCATTGCCGAGTAGACTTAGGAAGTTGGTCGCTGTGGAGGAGCTTGTAAAGGTGATTATGTCCGGCCGCTGCGAGTGACTGGAAAACAGCTTCTGCAACTTCTCCTGCGCACCGGCGGGAACCTTGGTTTCATAGGCTTCGACCACATCGAGAAGCACACGGGCTTTTTTCAATTCGCTGGGAAGGATATCCCGCGCAACTTTGGCCCGCGCCAGCAACACCCGCTTTCCTTCCGTTTTGCCGCGCAAAGCTTCAACTACCGATTCCGCAACGTACTTCTCGGGAGTGACTGATACGCTCAGTTGCTGGGCTTCAATGGCTTTCTTCGTGGCAGGTCCAATCGCCGCGATTTGCAGGTGCTTGAGGTCAGTCGCATTCATGCCCAGGCTGTTCAGGCGCGCAACAATGGCCTCCACGGCATTGACGCTGGTCAGCAGCAGCCAATCGTAGTCTTTGATTTTCCGGAGAGCGGAATCAAGCGGCTCATAGGTGCTGGGCGGATGAATCGCAATGGTCGGGACTTCAACTACCTCCGCGCCCAGTTCTCGCAAGGGCGCGGCCAGGCCGCCCGACTGCCTGCTGGCGCGCGTGGTCAGGATGCGCCAGCCGAGAAGAGGCTGGCTTGCGCCCTGGGCTGCAACCTGATCGATCATGGCTGGCGCGGTACCGCTACTTCTTCACTGTAAACGTCACGCAGGATTTTCTCCGCCCCGCGCTTCAGCAACTTCTGCGCCGTCTCCCGTCCGAGTTGCTCAGAATCTTTCCCTTCGGCGATCTCGCGCAAGATTTCGCTGCCGTCCGGCCGCCCAACCATGGCACGCAGATGGAAAACGCCATTGCGCTCCTCCGCAAATGCCCCGATGGGCACCTGGCATCCGCCGCCCAGGCTGCCAAGCACGGCGCGCTCGCACGCGATGGCAGACCGCGTTTCCGCGTGGTTGAGAAAGTTCAGATGCTTCAGAACTTCGTTGTCACCGCTTCTCGCCTCAATCGCCAACGCGCCCTGTCCCACGGCAGGGCACATGATTTCCGGTTCAATGCGCGAGCGCACGTGCTTGTCCAGCCCGAGCCGTTTTACACCGGCTGCGGCGAGAATAATTGCGTCGTACTCGCCGGACTCAAGCTTGCGCAAGCGGGTATCAACGTTGCCGCGCAGAGGAAAAACTTCCAGGTCCGGCCGTATGGCCTTGAGCTGGCATTGCCGGCGCAGGCTGCTCGTGCCCACCTTCGCTCCGCGCGGAAGATCTTGCAGCCGCGCGTACTTTACGGAAACGAAGGCATCGCGCGGGTCTTCGCGCTTCATGACCGCCGCCACCGTGAATTGCGGCTGCAACTCAGTGGGAACATCTTTCATGCTGTGCACCGCCAGATCGATGCGTCTCTCCGCCAGCGCTTCTTCAATCTCCTTGGTGAACATGCCCTTGGTGCCGACTTTGGCCAGCGCGACATCCAGAATCTTGTCTCCCGTGGTCTTGATGATCTCCATTTCCACGCTGTGGCCCTGATTGCGCAACAGCCCGGCCACGTGATTGGCCTGCCACAGAGCCAGTTGTGAACCGCGCGACCCGATGCGAAGGGTTGCCATCAGCTTTTAGGTTTCCCATTGTTATTGTTGAGGTTGAACAGCTTGCGCACCATCTCCTGAATGGTGGCCGCTTCCGGTTCGGCGGCGGACGATTTGAGCGTGGTAATCGGCGTGTGCAGAAGTTTGCTGATGATGCCCCGCGTCATGGCTTCAATGGCCGCCTCCTGCTCGGGAGTGATCTTGCCCAGCCGCCCGCGAATGCGGTCAATCTCGGCTTGGCGTATGGTCTCGCAATATTCCTGCAGTGAGAGGATGGTTGGCACCATGTGGAGCGACTTCATCCGCAGCGCAAAGCGGTCCACTTCCGCTTCCACGATCTTTTCCGCCCGCTCGGCCTCCTTTTTGCGCTCGGCGCTATTGCTGCTGGCCACGGACTGAAGATCGTCCATGTCGTAAACAAATAAATTGTCCACCTTGTTAACGGCCGGAGCTACGTTGCGCGGCACGGCAATATCGATAAAGAAGACCGGCCGGTTGCGGCGTCCTTTGACCAGCCGCTCGCCGTCTTCACGACGGAACAACGGCTCCGTAGCGCCGGTCGAGGTCAGAATGATGTCGGCCAGTGCGGCGGTTTCATACAGCTTCTCAAAAGCAACCGCCTCGCCGCCGAAAGCCTCGGCCAGAGTCACCGCGCGCTCATACGTACGATTGCTGATGATGATTTTCCCCGCGCCATGGCTGATCAGGTGACGCGCCGCCAGTTCTGCCATCTTTCCCGCGCCGATCAGGTAAACCGTCTTGCCCTGGAGCGTTCCAAAAATCTTTTCTGCCAGTTGCACGGCGACCGAAGCAATGGAAACGCTCGAACTGCCGATGGCCGTCTCTGAGCGGACCTTTTTGGCCACGGCGAACGCGCGAGATAACAGCGCTTCCAGCGCGGAGTTAATCGCGCCCAGGCTGCGGGCCACCGAATAAGCCTCCTTCACCTGTCCCAGGATCTGCGGCTCGCCCACAACCATGGAATCCAGGCTGGAAGCCACGCGGAAGACGTGGCGCACAGCTTCGCGTTCCTGAAACTCGTAAAGATGAGGACTGATGGCGTCCGGACTGACGCCGAAATAGCTGCGCAAATATCCGCGCAAATCGGCCGGCCCCTCGCTGCTGCTGGTCAGCACCTCGACCCGGTTGCAGGTGGAAAGCACCATGCCTTCTTCCACTCCCGGCTGTTTCACCAGGTGCTGCACAGCGTCAGAAAGCTGCGCTTCCGGCACCGCCAGCCGCTCGCGCACCTCCAGTGGCGCGCTGTTGTGGTTCACGCCGATGATCTGGAATTTCATCGCGCAATAAACCTGTGGGTGTGGCTCAGGCTGTTGGCAGCCCAGGCCAGCACCGCGGTGGCAAAGGCGAAGGTCGCCAGATAGGCGGCGCGCCGTCCGCGCCAGCCCGCGCTCCATCGCGTATAGAGCAGCACCATATAGAGCACCCACATGACGATGGAGATCAGAATTTTTGCGTCCAGAAAGTAATGCGCGCCCACGCGGGCTTCCGCCACGATCGCCCCAGAAATCAAGCCCAGGGTCATGAAGGGAAAACCCCAGAGCAGGCACTTGTAGCCGATATCGTCAATCACTGCGAGTGAGGGCAGCCTGGTCCAGATGCCGGAGGTGTTCTTGCTTTTCAGGTTCCTTTCCTGAATCAGATAGAGGATGCTGGCAATGAAGCTGAAGATCAATCCGGCGTAGCCAACGAAAATCAGACCGACGTGGACGTAAATCCATTGTCGGCTCACAAATAAGGGATTGGCAGAAGATGATGGCGAATCGCCGGACGCGGCTGAGACTGTCAGCAGGAAGACAAGCGGGAAAACCGCTATGCCCGGCGATGTCGCTCCATAGCGGGCATAGATCACAAAGAAAAAGACCATCAGCAGGAACGCTAGCATCGATTCCATCTCGTGCAGCGAGGCCGGCGCCCACACGCCGCTCAGCATGGCATTCTCAAGCAGGGCGACAAAGTGGAAGGTCATTCCCAATCCGACTGCCGGAACGGTAATGCGAGTCAGTACCTGGCGGCCTCCCCAGAAGGAAGCCAGGGCGTAGATCAAACCTACTCCGTACAACGACAATGCGACTCGCAACCAAAACAGGGGCATGAGTTAAAGGAAATTATGCCATCGAACCGGACGGCTGAAGTGTCACAAAAACGCACATGCAGCACTTAATGCTCAGCAATCAGCATTCAGCCCGGAAATATTTTAGCGCCTCGTTGAGCTAAGTCACTGGTAAAAAGAGAGTTAGTGACTTTCGTAATCTGACTGCCGTTCGCACCGCCTTGCGCATCTACAGAGTCGAGAACCGGGCCGCAGTTACGGTGAGCAGATCCGAGCGGGAACAAACGCGGGGCTGAATGCTGACGGCTGATTGTTGAATGCTCAGTTTTATCTTATCTCCAGCTTCCTTAGTCTCTCGGCGGCCAACTCTGACGAAACCGGGGTGTAATAGACCTCTTTGAGAAAGTACGGCTTCGCCCGCGTGGCGAGAATGGGCAGGATCTCAAGGTGCCAGTGGTAGTCGTCGTCCACCGTCTTCCAGTATTGCAGCGTGTTCGATTTCTGATAGGTATTGGGGACCGTGTGCAGCACCATGTGAAAGGCTTCTGCAATGCTCATCACGCGCTGAAAGGTATGGCGGATCAGGCTGCTCAGGTCGTTCAGATTCGCCGATTTTGCCATTACGGAACGCTCAAACGCCGATTCATGCTTTCGGGGCATGATCCACATTTCATACGGCACGCGCGGCGCGTAAGGACACAGCGCCACATAATTGCCATGTGTTTCAACAACTCGCAGGGAATTTCGAAACTCCTGGTTGAGGGTGTCACAGAAGACACAGCACTCCTTGTCAGCATAGTAGTCGCGCGAGGCGCGCAGCTCATAGAGCACTCGACGGGGCACAAACGTGGTTGCGGTGAGTTCGGATACGGGATGGCTGAACTCCTGCCCGGCAGGACCGCCATAGTTCTTAAAGAGAGTCACATATTTAAAACGGGTGTCATTCTTTAAGTCCTGTATGCGTTGTGCCGCCAGCAACAAAAATTGGGAAAGCTCAGCGTCGGAAGATTGCCAAAGCTCAATGTCATGCCGAATGCTCTGCACCAGGACCTCGTGGGCGCCCACGGTGTTCATGGCGTCGTAAATGCCTTCAGCATGGCGATGCGGCTCGCCCTCAATACGGTAAAGCGGCGAAGGATGGACCACCGCCATCACCGGCCCGGCGCCAGGCTCGCCTGGATTGAGCGTGGTTATCACCTGGGGTCCATTGGGAGACCCGGGACAGAAGGGGCAATACCCTGGCGTGGACGGCTTCTCCAGGTCCTCGCCCACAATGACCCAGGAGCGCGTGATGGGGTCCTTCCGTAATTCCATGCTGTTCTAGGAAAACAGACGCAGGCCAGAAGGGTCAAGGCGGGCTGTCCTCCGTGTCTCCGCGCCTCCGCGGTGGATTTGCTTTCGACACCCTGGATGGCGCTGTATAATCCGCTCACCAGCCGGAAAGTTTTTTTCCTGAATGACCGAGCCCTCGAATTTTTTTATCGCACCGCTTGGTTTGCACTGTCATAAACTGTCACAATATGAAGGTGTGGCAATGACATCTCTCAACATTTCTCTTCCCGAGGCATTGAAACAGTATGTCGAAAGACAGGTGGCCTCTGGGGACTGGGGCACGCCAAGCGAGTACATCCGGGAGTTGATCAGGCAGGACAAGGAGCGACGCCTCTCGAATCTTGAACAGGAACTTGTGGCTGCGGTGAAGGGCCCCAAGATCGAGTTGTCTGTGGACGAGATCAGGAAAAAAGGCCTGCTTCGCACTTTGCGTGAGCGTACCCGGCGGTGAAAAAGCCAAAACTGGTTTTCAGCGATGCAGCTGCAACTGACTTCCTGGAACAGGCAGAGTGGTACGAGCGCCAATCCGGCGTTCGGTTGGCAAAACGCTGGGAACGAGCCGTCACCACCTCTCTGTTCAAGCTTCTGAAGACCCCAACCAAGGCGCTCAGTGCCACTTTGCATCCAAAGATCTCAGCGGTCTTCGGCGTACCTCCATAGAAGGCTTTCCCAGGCATCTGATTTTCTACAAAGCGCAACCTTCAGAAGTTTTGATCATTCGCATTGTTCATGGCGCGCGCGATCTTGAGCGCTTATTTTGAAACGCACAAGGCGCGTTGCGCTGTATAATCCCCCTCACCAGCCGGAAAGTTTTTTCCTGAATGACCGAGCCCTCGACTCCGCTGATGCGGCAGTATGCCGCCATAAAGAAGCAGCACCCCAATGCCCTGCTCTTTTTCCGCCTGGGCGATTTCTACGAGCTCTTTTTTGAAGATGCCGTCGTCGCCGCCAAAGAGCTGCAAATCACGCTGACCTCGCGCAATAAGGAAAAAGACCACGCGATACCGATGTGCGGTGTCCCGTATCACTCGGCCGAAGGGTATCTCTCCAAGCTGTTGCGCAAAGGCTTCAAAGTGGCAATCTGCGAGCAGATGGAAAACCCGAAGCTGGCCAAGAAGCTGGTGCGGCGGGAAGTCACGCGCGTGCTCACGCCGGGGACTGCCATCGATGGCTCGGTAAGCGCGGAAGAAAACAATTTTCTCGCCGCGCTGGCGCGAGCATCTGGCGCGGTCGGTCTTGCGGCGCTGGATCTCTCCACCGGCGAATTTCGCGCCACGGAATTCCGCGGCCCTGAAGCCGAGCGGCGCATTATGGAAGAGCTGCAGCAAATGCGCCCGAGAGAAGTTCTCTATCCCAGTTCCCTTCCTCTCTTCGATCGCGTGCCATCGGAAAGCTCGCAACTCGCATTGCAGCAGCCGGGCGAACGCGCACGCTTCACCGAGACGCCGCTGGATGACTGGGTGTTCTCGGCGGACTATGCCGTACCGCTGCTCGAAAATCAGCTTGGCGTGATTTCGCTCGAAGGTTTTGGCCTGCATAACAAACCAGCGGCAGCCACGGCCGCGGGCGCCATTCTGCATTACGTCCGCAGCACGCAAAAAGGTGCGCTGGGACACGTGGACCGCATCGGCTTTTACGATCGCCAGGAATACCTGGTGCTTGATGCCGTCACGGTGCGCAATCTCGAACTGGTTGAGCCGCTTTTTGCCAATACCGGAGCTGAAGTCACTCTGTTTCGCGCGCTCGACGCCACGCTCACTCCCATGGGCAAGCGCCTGCTGCGCTCATGGATGCTGCGACCCTCCATCAACCTTGCTGAAATCAATCAGCGGCTCGACGCCGTGGAAGCAGGCGTAAAAGAGTTCATTGCCCGCGAAGAGCTGCGCCGCGCTCTTGAAGGCGTCCTCGACATTGAGCGTCTGCTCAGCCGCGTTACCCTTGAGACCGCTAATCCGCGCGACATTCTCGCCTTGTGCGCCAGTCTGAATCGCACACCACTGATCCGCACAGCGCTGAACCGGCTTATCAAAGACAGCGTGCCGTCGCGGCTGCAGGAGCTTCATTCGCTGCTCGATGAGCTGGCAGACCTGCGCACGCGCATTGATAAGACCATTGTGCCTGAACCTCCGCTGACGCTTGCCGATGGCGGCGTAATCCAGCCCGGCGTGGATGCGGAACTCGATGAGCTCCGCAACCTCAGCCGCAACAGCAAGCAGTACATTGCCCAGATTGAAGAACGCGAGCGCAAGCGCACCGGCATCGGCTCACTCAAGGTCAAATTCAACAGCGTCTTCGGCTATTACATTGAGATCAGCAAGGCCAACCTGCATCATGCCCCCGCCGATTACGAACGCAAGCAGACACTGGTGAATGCCGAACGCTTCACGACTCCAGAGCTCAAGGAGTATGAAGCCAAAGTCCTGGACGCGCAGGAAAAGATTGTCGAAATCGAACGGCGGTTGTTCACTGAGATGCGCACCGCCGTCGCCGCCGAGGCCCGCCGCATCCGCCAGACCTCGCTTGCGCTGGCGGAAGTCGATGTGCTCGCCTCGCTTGCCTTCATCGCACAAAACAGAGGCTACTGCCGCCCTCAGTTTTCTGAAGATGCCGACAAACAAGAGCTCGAAATCATGGACGGCCGCCACCCCGTGCTGGAACAGCAGGCGCTCACCGGCAGCAATGACCGCTTTGTCCCGAATGATCTATATCTCAACGGAACAACGCACAGCATTCTGCTCATCACCGGCCCCAACATGGGCGGCAAATCAACGTATTTGCGGCAAACAGCGCTGATCGTATTGATGGCTCAAATGGGTGGCTTTGTGCCGGCGCGCTCGGCGCGGCTCCCGGTAGTTGACCGCGTCTTCACTCGCATTGGCGCCAGTGACAATCTGGCCCGCGGCCGTTCCACGTTTATGGTAGAGATGACCGAGACCGCCGCCATCCTCAACACTGCCACGCCGCGCTCGCTTATCCTGCTGGACGAAATTGGCCGCGGCACGGCGACTTACGATGGCCTGGCCATCGCCTGGGCCGTGGTTGAATATATTCACTCCACCAGCCGCGCCAGAACACTGTTTGCCACGCATTATCATGAGTTGACCGAGCTCGATCGCCTCGCCGGGGTCAAGAACTTTCACGTATCCGTAAAGGAAAACGCCGGCGGCATCGTGTTTCTGCGCAAGGTTGAGCCGGGATCGGCTGACCGCAGCTATGGCATTGAAGTCGCCAAGCTGGCCGGATTGCCGGCTGAAGTTGTCATCCGCGCGCATGAAGTGTTGCATGAACATGAGAACGCGGAGCATGAAGCCACCGCACATCTCTCGCCGGGCGCTCTCGATCCCGAGCCGCAGATGCAGCTCACCATGTTTACTCCTCTTTCGCAGAAAATTGTGGACCGCCTGCGCGCCGCCGACATTAACAATCTCACGCCTATTGAAGCGCTCAATCTTTTAAATGAGCTGAAAAAGCAGATTTAGCCGCAAGACGCTCGCGGCGCGCCACCTTATGAACGCGAGATAAGCTACCGCCTCAGCGTCGTTCTCAACGATTCGCGCATCTGAAGAGCTGAGATTACAATAGCGTTCTTTATGGCTGACAGACTCTATTTGAGCATCTGGTTCCCGAGCTTCAGCGCTCAGCAAATGCTGCCGCGGCTGCTCTCTGTGTTCAAGCAGTTTCCGGTTTCCGGCCAGCACGCCGGCATCGGTTTCCTGGCAGTGCACAGCATTTCCTGGGACGAGCCCATCGTTTTCCAGCAGACCTTTGATCAGCGCGCGGAGCCTGAGCGCGTCCTGGAGCTGGCCTCAGAATTTCTGAATGAAGACAATGCTTACGAGTTTGACGCCATGTGGGACCTCTGGCTCCCCGTCCAGGAAGGCGATCTGGATCCCACCTGGCAGTTGCAGCCGCAGACGGTGAAGTTCTTTGCCTTTGGCCAGGAATTTGAGGATTCCACCTTTCAGCAGAACGGACACGTTCAGGTGGACTTCGGCCTGGATACGCCGTTTCTCTATGAAGAGGAAGAATTCACTGAAGCCGTGGAAAAGCGCATCAAGGCCAACGTGCAGAAACTTGTCAGCTTTACTACCGCGGTGGAAAAGAATTGCGGCATCAGCGGCCGCGTCCTGTGGTCCGAGTCAGAGGACAACCTGGCCCAAAAGCTCATCGAGCGCCTGCAAAAGGTGCAGTAGAATCCGCGTGCATCAGCGTAAATCCGCGGTAAGACTTTGCGTTTTTCCGTCCCTCCGCTCCCAAAGAATTGGCCGCAGATGAACGCTGATCAACGCAGATGAAGGGCAGAGTTCTTATCTGCGTGGATCTTGCACAAATCTGCGGCTCATGTTTTGACTTTGTGTTCCTTTGTGTTCCCGTAGCCTGCCCTGAGCGAATGAGCGGAGCAAAGGAGTCGAACGGGTGTCCTCTCTCGAAAACGCAACCGGGAGCCAAGAAAATCTCTGACGCGCGAGAGTCGAGCGCCGTCAGGCGCGGCATGAGTTAGCCCAGGGCGTTCCCGAGGCGCGCTTGCCGGGGTCCCCAGACCGGCCGGTTTTGCCGGACTGGGGTGATCTGGCGCGCTGAGGGATAAGCCCTGGGTAAGCTACGCATCAGACCAACTCCACACGCCGTAGGCGGAAGCGCAGCCGCAAGGCGGAGCGACAATAAAAGAAATTCCCCGGGCGGCCCGCTTTTGGACGCTTGGGGTGGGAAGGGACGGTATAACCTGTAGCCGGGGACGGCCGGGGTCCCCAATGCACGCGATTTTCGTGCATTGGGGTGGAGGTAGTCCCCGGTGATTAAAAAAGAGACGGTGAGTCCCGGAGGGACGACACACCCACCCGGGGGCCCCCAGCGACCCCGGTTTTGGGTTGCTGGGGTGGCTCATGGGAAGCTCCTACATCAGCAACCATATCCGTGTCGTTTTCAGCACCAAGAACCGCGTCCGGTCGATCAAGGAACAAACCCAGCCAAAGCTTTGGGCCTACAAAGCTCCAGCGCTTAGTAGCTCCAGCTTTCAGTGCTGAGTGCTAACTGCTTCTTGCCTTCCTCTGTGTTCCTCAGTCTCCTCTGTGGTTAAGGCTTTTGGGGTTGCCTTTCGGTTTTGCTGAGTGCTCACTGCCTTTGCCTAGCAGGTTTTAGGCTCATACATGGTATTCATCGTATAAATACGAAGCAATTGCGTCGGCCCAGAGATAAACGATCGGTCTGGGAACCACTTTTGCTCGCCGGGCTTTTTCTCTGCCCGACTCTGCGATGCGAGTTAGAGCAACGCTCAGTTCGGCGTGAATGTGCGACCACAACTGATACGTCATTTCAGAGCTGGCATCAGCGTCCCGATAGAGCCTCAGTTCCTCATTGGCTCTGCTGATGTTGTCGGCGTGTTTCACCACGAGGTGAGTAAAGATTGTCCTCGTATTGGCAACCCAGCATTTCTCCGGATTGATGATGCAGGAGATTTCAGACCCCACTCCGATCTGAAGATATTTGATCTGCGCTTTCCTTATGATTTCGGGAACCGCCCTATCATTTGTGAGGGACCTGAATGTGCCACCCAGTTCGAAGACTCTGGGTGCTGCGTTCAGATTAGAACCCACAATTTTCGGGCCAAGCCCGTGTTCTGCAGCACTGTAATTGGCGTCGGGCTCACTGATTCCAAGGGCGAGTTCGGCAAAGCGGTCAACGGCTTTAGGAACTTGTTGAAAAATCGGTGCAAGCGCTCCACTTTTTCAGTTGGATCGCTTTGGTAGTGCAACATCGGATGCCGTGGAGGCGGTGGACTTACTGTAGTCTGGCCCCGTTTGGGGCAAGCAGCGGCCGCATCGCTTGCCTAAACCCACTGCTCCCGCAGTTTTGGGATACGCAGCAGGTTATATGCGGCGCAGGAAAAGACAAAGAGCCAATCCACCTTCTCCAATCCCCGTAACTTTACTTGCCGCAGTCCGGCTGTTTGCTTCAACCATCCGAAGACTTTCTCTACCAGCCAGCGCCGGCTCAAACTGATTCGATACCCAGGATGGCGAGTAGTGCGTCCGTCGATGGCGCTGCGCCGGTTGGTGTCGTTCTGGGCCACATGCGGCGTCGCTCCCAACTCCCGTACCAGACTTACATGCTCCTCGGTATCGTACGCTTTATCTCCACCCCAGGTGATTCGCTCGGGAATTTCGGGAAACTCGCTCAACAGCAGAATCGAGGCATCTCGTTCTGCTGTCCCATCCGCAGTTGTGGCCATGGCTGCGACCACCAATCCGTGCCGGTTCTCCACCACCGCGTGGCCCAAGTAACTCATCTTCGCTTCCTGGCCCTTGCTCTTACGGTAGGAACGCGCGTCCCCATCGGTCTTGGAGGCATGGGTATCGTTCTTGCGCTTCTGCCCGCGAAACTCCGACCCGGCATCCGGTCCCGATGAGCCATCTTCATCCTTACGTTGAAAACTCTTCTGACTTGCCCACGCTTGCAGCAACGTTCCGTCCACTGTGAAATGCTCGTCTGACATCAACCCCATCGCCTGCTCCTTGACCAGGGTAAAGAACCGCCGCGCCATTTCCTGATTTAACAGCCGATCGCGATTCTTGCTGAACACCGCGTGATCCCATACGGCATCATCAATCTCCAGCCCCACGAACCAGCGGAACAACAGGTTGTAGTCCAACTGCTCCATCAGCAACCGTTCGCTACGGATGGAGTAGAACGCCTGCAACAGTAATGCCCGCAGCAGCCGTTCCGGAGGAATCGACGGACGTCCCACTTTGGAATACAGAGCATCGAACTCCGTGGACAGATCCTTCAGAACCTTATCCACCAACCCTCGAATGCCACGCAACGGGTGGTTTTTCGGAATTCGCTCTTCCAACTCTATGTAACTGAACATTCCGGCTTGCAGCTGCTCGTCATCTCCGCGCATGTCTTCTTACATACCCTGCCTGTCAGAGTTTTTCAACAAGTTCTTAGCTTCGTAAAGGCTAATGAGGTTTTTGCTCATTTTGACGCGAACGTCATAATGCTTTTTAACTGCCGGCCCAATCAAGTGAGTCCAGGATGTTCATCTGTCATTCTCTATTCTTTTCCTGTCGAGCATTCGCAATCCACCGGGCTCGACCGGCCAGCGCATAGGACGATGATGATTGCAATCGCGGTCGCTATGATGATAGCGGTATAGACGCAAGGCTTTACAGTGTCGAATTGCGTTGGCGTCCACCCAAAGCAAATAAAACATTGACGAATAAAAATCAGCAGCCAAACTATAAACACAAAATCGCTGACGAGAGTAGCCAATCTGCTTACAGAAAATGGGTAACCACCCCAGAAACCTTTTCTTTGTCTTCTTTCTCGCTTGCCAAAAAACTTGCCGATTACATCAATCTCTGATTTCTCTAACTTCGACTCCCATTGCTCCTGCCAATATTTACTGCCGCGGTTTGCCAATGTCCAAGCCAGCGAACAGATCAAACCAAAAGAAGAAACCAGGAGCGACAGCCCGGGTGCGCCCGTCTTCAGGGCTGCAATCGCCACGAATGCCGCTGCGATAAAGCCCCAAAAAAACAGAG
Organism: Candidatus Angelobacter sp.; assembly: GCA_035712465.1. GTDB lineage: Bacteria > Acidobacteriota > Terriglobia > Terriglobales > Acidobacteriaceae > Angelobacter. The sequence continues at coordinate 237,404 of DASTAS010000010.1, read as the reverse complement.
ATCGTTTCCAGACAAGGTCAATTTCAAATTGCCGTGTTTGCAGGGCCGCGTTAAACCGTTTCGTGTTAGCGTCGTCAGAAGAGGTGTTGCTGTTTTCCGGCATTTTGCTTTTCCACAATGAATTTATATTGTTGTCGCGCCATTTTGGTGCCGCCTCGCTGCCGCAGGTGGGAGCGGAGCTTGCGGAGCGAACAGGGATTCAATCACGGACCCTGGAGCCTCACTTTCGGAGTATATCGTATGCACAATTAAGTATCGCTTCGAGACGCCGCCCAATCCTTTGCAATCAGCTCCGCCTGCGCCAAAACGGTTTGTGTGGCTTTTTCCTGCTTGTCGGGCGGGTAGCCGTGGGCGCGGAGAATGCGCTTGACCATGGTTCGCATTCGGGCGCGGACGCTCTCTTTCACAGTCCAATCAATGCTCGCGTTGCGGCGGACAGTGTCCACCAGCTCTAGCGCGATCTGGCGCAGGGTTTCATCGCCCAGAATCTTTACCGCACTGTCGTTTACTTCCAGCGCGTCGTAGAAGGCGAGCTCTTCTTCGCTCAGGTGGAGCTTTTCGCCGCGGCTTTGCGATTCGCGCAGGCTCCTGGCCATGTTTACCAGCTCGGCGATGATCTCAGCGGTATCAAGCGAGCGGTTCTGGTATTTCTGAATCGTTTTCTGGAGCATCTCGGAGAAGAGCCGCGACTGAACCAGGTTTTTGCGCGATGTGACCTTGATCTGGTCGTTGAGCAGCTTGCGCAATGCTTCAATGGCAAGGTTCTTCTGCGGCAGGCGGCGAACTTCTTCCAGAAATTCGTCGGAAAGAATGGAAATGTCAGGACGGCCGAGACCTGCGGCGGAAAAGATATCAATCACTTCGTCCGACGCCACAGAGCGGGAGACGATCTGGCGCACGGCGGAGTCAAGCATCTCAGGGCTGCGCTCGTCGTCTGAGATGGTGGTTTTGATCAGCGTGCCGCGAACGGTCTGGAAAAACCCGATTTCGTCGCGCAGCGCTTCTAACGTTGCTGCCGCAGACCTCTGCAGAGCCGAAGGTGAACCCGGTTTGCCGGGGGTAGGAGAGCGGCCATTCATGGCCGTGAAAGGATCAAAGGAAAGATCCTTCCTCACGCCTGTGGCTCACGCGGAGCGGAAGGCGTAGCGCTAAAATGCGGAGCTGCGAATTGTAGGCCAGCGCTTCAGCACGCGCGAGTTGCCGGTCTTCCAGGCTATCCAGTATTGGCTCGGCGAACCTGAGAAATTTCCGCTCAACTTCGCTGCGCGCAAGCGCATTCGACTCCTTTGCTTCGCCGTCCCTCAGGGCAGAATCTACGGAGCAAGGTAGTTTATTTCCTTCTTATCCGTTGGCGGCGCTGAAGCGCAGCTCTTTGCTCCGTTGCGCCTTCGGTGCACAAACAAGCGGGTCCAGCCCAGTGCCGCGCTGCGGCAGGTGGGAGTATAAGCGATGTTTACGAAAAGACAGTTGATAAACTCGGCGAGGCCGATTTCGCAGGTGAGTCTTCTGAATTGCGAGATCCGCGAGGGCACTCCTCTCGTCTTGAGTGCTATTTACGATACCGTGGTTAGTCCTGAGACGAAGATCAGAATCATCAAGTTTTGTTACGACCCGATTGTGCGCGTATTCCGCGCGGCGGTTCTACGGCTATCAGGTGCTCTGAGACAAAGACTGATCAGAATTAAAAGGGCAGCCGTTGGGCCTCAAAGTCCTCAGGGATTTGCACGCGAGCTCCATGTCGGACTGGATAGGTCAGTCTTTCACTTCTGATCTGTTCCAGCACATCGTCTCGTTTGATCCTCTTGAGCATCCACCTCTCCATCCACCATTTTGCGATTGCGGTTGTGGTGACCTTCGGATTTTCAACTGGAAAGGGGTACTCGGGGACATCTTCTTTCCCCAGTAAGTATTCGCGAAAATTCAATGCCATGGGAATGGCGTATACCAATCGAGGATTGCCGTGCATCAATAGTTCGTCGGAATCCAGTCCGAGCAGATCCAGGCCGTCTCGAATTTTTCTCAATCGCGGATTTACACCCTCGCCAAAAATGCTATTGACTCGCTTGCCGCCTCGAACTTGCGCGACAGCATCACCAAAAGCTTGGACCGTCTGTTCGGAAAACTGAAATGTTCCGAATCCCTGGGTCTTGCCAAGCAGTTGAAAACGCAATGAGTGCCCCTCCTGACCCGAAATCACTTCGCAGGGGACTTGGACCCGTGTGTATTGGTTGGGCTCAGATCCGTAGAGTGATGTTGTGCCCAGCAATACCAGGTGGGGATCACGAACGATAGGCCTTCCCGCAATGGACGATGCTATTACACTCTCAACGTGCGCATAGCGTTTCTGATAAGCCAAAATCACTTCGGGGCTCATAAGTAGCATCGCTATTAGTTTTCCGGCGGTCAACGCAGAGTAAGGGGGTATTGCACCGCAAACGCTAATATCAGCCAAAGCAATCCCAACGCGATCGCTCTTGATCCTACGAATTAATGACAATAGAGCCTGACGCTGTTCGGGGGATTGGAGCCGCTTTTTAAATTGTTCCGCAGTAATGAAACCGGCCGCGTCATTGTTGCTCAGAGCAAGTTTGGCCCGAAGCAAAACGGCAAGTGTCTCTGCTCGTTTGCTCCTAAATAACGCCCTTTCAGCGCGTTTTCTCCAGGACGTGCCGGTCCCGTCGGATTTTTCGAAGTGCTTGTGTTCCTTAGCGTTCGAGTTTTTGTGGTGAATCTCGCGTTGTTCGGCTGCATATTTCTGCAGCCAATTGATTGCTTCTTTGCTGGGATGCCGCAGTATTCGTGCACTCAATGGACCTAGGGAAGGGCTAAGTAGGTCGTCGATATAAATTTCCCCGAGCCCTCTCTTAATCGTATTTTGCAACCAAGCAATGTCGGCGTCTGTTGCGTAAGACCGTAATTTCTGGACCACCGTTTCAGGGTTCCAGCCAATCCATTCGTCCCGAATGGCGAGTTGGACGGCGCTGCTGGCAAGTGCGGCGATGCCGATTACAGGATGATTTTGGACGGCGGCATCCCTTATCAGGAACAGCGATGAGCGGCCAGGCACGCTGTTATACGGATTCGCCCAAGTATGGCGGAAATATCTCCAGATGCTCATTAGATCGAAGCCCGTATAGGGACAGGCTTCGCCAGCACTTACCACCTGGATATACGGAAGAATTGCATCTTCCGGCTTGCAAATCCCGCTCCTTACCTCTCTCATACGGCTCTCTAAATCAGCACCATCGCGCATAAGACTGAAAATTGACACCCACTTACCTTGGAACAGCCGCCGCTTTTCCATTGAAAGGATGAATTCTCTCGTGGCAGTGGAGCGCAACTGATGCGACCGCGCGAGGTGCAGCCGATTCCTCACCACGTCTGAGGGGATCGGCTCGGATCCATTGTGCCCGGATGAGGAGAATTGAATGAAACCTGCTTTCACCCTGATCTTGCGGCCATGCTCAACCAGGTCTAAGAGCAGCAGGCCGCAGGCGCGTAAGCATGCGTCTGACTGGCGCAAAATGTGGCGACGACTCCGTTCGAACTCGGCGGAGTCGGGAGGAATCCGTCGCAGTCGCGTGGTAAATTGCTCCAGTTCCTTCGCGACCTTTAGGTCCTTGCTTGGGACGTTTAGCGTTGTCCATCGCATGTTAGCTGAGGAATGTGTGCAAGATGTTACTCCAATTCGCGAGAAAGTCATCCACGGTCTTGTTCTTGCCGCATTCCGCTCTCGCCGCTGCAAGAAGCACGAGATCGAGGTGCTGTTTCAGGCGTTGCTGAGACGGCTCTGGCGATTCCGAAAGTGGAAGATAAACGCGCTTATAAAACGCGTGCTCGGTGTTCAGAATGGCCACAATCTTGCCGCCCTTGCGAAGAGTCCTGAACAGCCGTGCATCCTTCAAAGAATCTGCTACCAACGAGTATTCGGGATGGGCATTTGTCCCGTTCTCGGAGGCCAAGAGTTGTGGGTGGGTTTTTGCAAACTTATCCAAGCTCTTATCTTTCGCAGTGTTTACCGCCTGAAGGTTGGGCAGAAGCCGTTCGCGGTTCGCAGCAATGTTTTCTGCTGGTTTCGCCGCGCCGGCAAACTTCAGCTTTTCATGAGCAATACGAACTTCCCTGTTTAAGGCCTTGGCTGTAGCCTCTATATCGGGCACGAGCGCCGTAAAGAGTTCAGACGTCGGTCTGATCTGTTGCTTCGTATGAGTGATTCCAAATGCTTCGTCAAGAGTCGGCTCGAAGCGCAGTTCCGCTCGCCACCAGTCATCGTAGTTTTCCTTGCGCTTGTCACCGAAAAACCACCAGCCATAATCAACCTCGCGGCCTGCTCTGACAATCGACATTCCGGCACCCTTCGAAATGCCTTTCTCCCTCTTTTCCTCGTTGGAGAGGTTGTGCCATTCCGCCACAGGAAGAATTGAGAACAGAACTGTAACGTGCCCGGATGCTTCCGCGTCTGGCTTCCCTGGAACGGAGAGCCGTAAGTCGAATTCTAAAGGCGATCCAAATTGGGTCGCGGTGTGGCGCTCGTTGCCACGATTCAAAAGCAGAGGGTCGACGGCCGGCACTCTCGCGCCATTTACCGTTAACTCGACCCGTTTCCAAATGAAATGTCGGAACACGCGCCCAAGTTGTGACCTGAGTTTTTCGATTAGCGTAGGCGTCCTCCGGTACTCCAGCCGATCGCAGTTTAGCCAGCGTACCAGCGTGCCACTCCGAAAGCCTTTATGGAGAGCATCAATTGGTACAGGGCAGCTTTTTGGCAAGGGAATACTTCGCAAGGTGCCCGCGACGATCTCATCTATATCGAGGTAAGTTCGGTAGGCGTGCTCTGGGTGCTGCCATGTTACTACTTCAAATTTCTTCGTCTGGCTCACAGAACTGTTCGGGAGGCCCATTCCATATCGCCCCAATCCTGCGCGACTGCCGAATCGGGTGCTCCCGCCGAACCGCAGGGCTTCACACAGAATTTCTGGAGTCATCCCACTGCCGTTATCCAGCACCTCAACCAGGGCCCCCTCCTCGCGCTCCGCGTCAACAGTAACTGCGATACGCCGAGCACCAGCCTCTATTGCATTGTCCACGAGTTCAGAGACAGCGCTGCCGGTTCCCTTGTAACCGGATTCTCTGGTAGCTTCGATGAAACGTTCGATCGCAATGAGCGATCGGTCGGGCAATTCTGTGCTGAGAATCTGGAGAGTGGTAGCTGTCATAGTTTGCTCGGCTGAGAAGAGGACCGGGGCATTCCTGCCCCGGGAACAGTGTAAATGGTGAGACTACATTGTGGCGGTCGTGATTTCAGTCACCATGTGCATCGCCTCTGCCGTAGCGGAGGCTTTGTCCTGCATGGATTGGTCAGGAACGAGTTTGTCAAGAGCGTGCCGTAGGCGGTCCGACCATTTACCCCGCTCTGCTTTGTAAAAGACGGCCCCATCTCCAGAACTTTCCAATTCGCGTTCAGCCAGTACAAAGAGGAGGACCTCAAGAGCGGACCTCACGTCTGTATGGGCAGGCTCGTAAAGCTTGATATAAAACGGGTGCTCTGTGTTGAGGATTACACGCTTCTGCTCACCAAGCCGAAAAGGACGATAGAATGGCCCTTCCGGCACGGCCGCGAATTGAATCTCCCAATGTTGGACTTTCGCCTTCTCCTCCAACTGCTGAACGACATGCTGAACTGGCTGCTTGCTGATTCCGGCGATATTGCCGGCCTCCTCCTGGAGGTTCTTAGCGGCCTCTGCTTGTTGTTCGGCAGTTTCTGGGGGAACAAAGTCCTTGAATTTCTCAGATTCTTGCATGGCTACCACGCTGGGCTTCGGTTGTTTCTCCGCAGCCTTGTTCTCTGCGCCTGCAGCCAGTTGCGTTTGAGCGTCAGCAAAGCGGCCGCGGAGATCTTTCACCAGATCCACCAACGCGCCGCCTCCCTTGCCGTTATGCCTGAGTTTCTCCCACATTTCATCGCTTATCACGATCTGTTGCTTTGCCGTAGTCAGTCCGAAGTATTCGTCAAGAGCGGGATCGAAGTTAATTTCGATCTTGATGTTCGCATCGTAGTTCTGGAATTTGGTCCAAGTTGGAGTAGCTAAGTCGATATGCCTCCACTCACGGCAGATGAGAATTCCGTTGTATTCCTTCATTATCGACAATCTTTTGTTGGTCGCGGCGCCTAACTGGCCGTACTTCTCTGGATTTTCAAGTTGGAAATTCGGCGGCAGATGAGATGCTCGGATGCTGATGGTACCCACCGCGCCCGAGGGTGCGGTGACTTCGAACGTGCGAGCGTCAACTGGAGCAGCATGAACAGAAGTTTCCGAGTAAAATCGGCCATGTTCCATCAGGAAGAGCGGGTCTACTACTTCTACGGCTGTGCCATCGACATAGATCATTCGCTCGGGAATCCAGTGCCGATAGATGACGCCCAGATATTCCATGAATTTTGCGCGAACGGTTGAGCCTTTCTTCCAGGCTGGTGTGATTCGCAACCTGTCCAGATCCTCCAATAGAATTACGGTGCCCGATTCCATTTTGGACAGGGGCAGCTTGGAGTCATTCAGAACCACCCAGTCGGGCAAACTCTTCGGCTGAGCGGTCAAAAGCTTCTCGGTCTTAATTCCATCATTTGCTGCCGCACCAAGCGCTTCAATGTCGACGGTTACGGCATGCCACGGGTTCCCGACGGTCTTTGAGAAGACCGTGTAACGTTTCGCCATGCTCACTGCAGCGCTCGGGAGGCCATAGCCATACCGCCCGAAGCCGGTGCGGTCACCTTCCCTTGTGGTGCCGCCCCAGCGCACGGCGTAGCTGATCATTTCTGGGATCATTCCGTTTCCGTTATCCGCGATAGCGATCATTTGTGGCCGCGCACTCGCGTCGTCGCTCTCGGGCAAAATAGTGACCGAAATAACAGAGGCAGCGGCCTGGATAGCGTTGTCGATGAGTTCCGCTACAGCCCACGCAGGGTTTTTATAGCCGAGGTCTCGCATTCCACGCAGGAAGGCATCGGCAAACACGATACCTAAGCCCTTACTCTTCTTCTTTTGTTCCTTTACATAAGCCACTTGCCGGTCAACAGTTTCAACAGTCATGCTCTTCTTAACAGCCATTTCGTCTCCTTAAGCCAGCCACTTCTTTGGACCGGCAAGATGATTAATTTGCTAAATCCCGGAACTGCTTAGGGATTACTTTTCGTGAGCACCAGCGCCGTTTCCGCGGTGTTGCAATAACGCTTTCAACGTTTCCTTCAGTTCCTTATGTAAATGAGTGATTCGCGGCTGAGAGACTTTCATCCGGGCAGCAGCGATCCGCTGACTGACGCCTTCAACATAGAGAAGTTGAAATACCTGTTGAACGGAACTTGGCAGGGTCCGGATCAGTGCGCTCAGGAGTCGCACGTCGTGATTTGGCTCCTCAAAATCAGAGCAAATGTTCTCAGCGGCGTTGACAGGGGCCGTGTGCCTCCGCCACCTCGCCTCATTGATTGATCCCTTGAGGATGGAATTGGCAACAATGGTACGGATCAACTGCTCTGGCGCATCACCGTACCGGTTCAAGGCATTGAGCACCGCAACACGAGCCTCCTGCTCAAGATCTGCAGCAAAATCAGAGGGTAGCTCGAAACCGACCGTACGAGCGCGAGCGGCACGCCGGAAGTCTTTATCCCACTTAGAAATTTGCGCTGCCTTAATGTCTTCTGACGGATATTGCGCGATTGCGGGCGAAGCAATGGCTTCGCAGATGCTCGCCATGAACAACCTCCACATACTTGGCAGCAGGGAGGTATCGCTCCGGCTTGGTTCGTTTACCTGTTACCCATTTAGGCCCCCATTTTTAGGAGACCGGGAGGAACAAACCTCGCCTGCTTCTATTTACTATAAATCCGAGACTCGTCTTTTTGATAACACAGTTTTCAGAAAAAATTTTTCGCGCTCCGCTGGCTAAGCTCTTATGAGGCGCTCCGCCCGCTCCGCTCTCGCCTGCGGCAGCGCGGTGCGGGGTTTTCCATTGATCGACTCGCGGCCCTGAAGGGCCGCTCTTTCACCCTGCGGAGGCGAGGGTGCGTCCAGCCCTGAAAAAAGGGCGGAATCACTTACGACTTTTCTTGCTTTCCCGGAACAATCCGCGTTGTTCTCCGCCGGGCATTGATAAGCGCCACTATCTTGAGATCATCTGGAGAGCTAGTGTCAGCTTCAGAAGGCAAATCAAAAGCTGCCCTGTATCGAGCCGCAGTTATGGGAATTTCATGACGTTCCGTGAGCCCAGCGAAACCGAGGGACGGCGGTTTTTGGCGTGCGGTGGCTTTTTTTGTGCTGGGGAGGATCGCAGGGCCAGGCTTTACATCCCGCAAATTTGCCATTCGCAAGCTGCTGATTCGGCAGCAATATTCGTCCTTGCTTCGTCGGCGAAGCTATGGTAACTTGGGAAGATTTTGGACACGGCTGCCAGCGGCTCGCTGCTGGGTGCCACAAAATCTCCATCGCCCCAGGGCGAACGGGAAATTGATCTTTGAAAAATTGAGCGGCTAGCTGCTGGCTTCCAGCTCCTGGCCAAAACCGGCGAGGTCTATAAGGCACATCCCCTGGGGTTGAGCTGGGATGATTGGGCGTAACTCCTTTAGAATCCGAATTGAGCTATGGTGGTACCCCCCACTCGATGGGCGTGATCACGTTGATCGCAGCCAAAACCGGGCACTCTATCGCAACGGCACAGGCTTATCGCAGTCTTTCACGCAAATGCAGCGGACGCACGCGGATTCAGGGGTTCACGCATTCATATGAAGTCTGTGACACTTCAAAACTGTTTCCGTTCAGGGGTGCAGCTCATGCGGGGTGACTCCGGGGTGACGACCTGTAACTCCTTTAGATTCGGGGTTGGACGGGGAGGGTCCCCCACCACCGCAACACCGGCCACGGAGGCAACATGACCGACAGCAGTCCCAAACGAGCATGAAAATGCTTTTTAATGTACCTCCGCCTTACGGCTCCGCTCCGATCTCCACCCCAGCAAACCAACGCCAGGTTTGCCCGGAGCCGCGGGCCTACGGCAGTGATGATGTGATTTGTGGACAAGCTTACCCAGCCCTTATCCCTCATCCTGCTTCGCAGGACTCGGGAACGGAGCTGGGCTATTCTCGGTCGCGCCTGGCGGCGCTGCACTCTCGCAGGTGAGAAACCCTGGAGTCTCCCGGTTGCATTTTCGAGAGAGACAACCACCCCACAAAGCCAACACCGGGCTTCGCGGGGACCCCGGAGCACGGAGACAACCACCCCACGAAGCCAACACCGGGCTTCGCGGGGACCCGGAGCGCGGAGAAAGGCCAAAGCAGGTTTGCTTGCCGCTGATGAGAAGTGATCGGCAAAAACGGAGGACCGAAGTCCTCCGCTCCGAAGTGATTGCAATGGTAAAGCCGAATGGTTATCTTGTGCGGCCCGCCTCGACGCTGAGCTTATCTTGTGCGCCTGCCTGCGCTGCGGCCAGGCGAGCGGTGAGAACACGATAAGGCGAGCAGGAAACATACGTCAGGCCGATGCGGTGGCAATAAGCGACGGATTCAGGATCACCGCCGTGCTCGCCGCAGATGCCCAGTTCGAGATCCGGACGCACCTTGCGGCCTCTGGCCACGCCGAGTTCCACAAGGTAGCCGACGCCCTTCTGGTCGATGGTGGCGAACGGATCATTCTTTAGAATGCCGCGCTCGACATAAGCCGGCAGGAACGTGCCGATGTCATCACGCGAGAAGCCGTAGGTAGTCTGCGTGAGGTCGTTGGTGCCGAAGCTGAAGAACTCGGCTTCCTTGGCGATCTCATCGGCGACAACGCAGGCGCGCGGCAGCTCGATCATGGTGCCAACGTGATAATGAACGTTGGTTTCCTTCTCCTTGAACACCTGCTCGGCGACGCCGCGAATGATGGCCGCCTGGTTGGTCATTTCCTTGAGCGTCGAGGTCAGAGGCACCATGACTTCGGCAATCGGGTGCTTGCCTTCTTTGGCCACGTTCACGGCAGCTTCAAAGATGGCGCGTGACTGCATCTCAGTGATCTCCGGGAAGGCGATGCCGAGACGGCAGCCGCGCAGGCCGAGCATGGGATTGAACTCATGCAGCTCTTCAACGCGGCGCAGAATCTCGCGCGCTTCAGTGAGACGCGGCGACTTCGGGTCAGTGATCTCCAGTTTGCCGATCTCGACCATCAGTTGCTCGCGCTTGGGAAGGAACTCATGCAGAGGCGGATCGAGCAGGCGGATGGTGACAGGCAGGCCGTCCATGGCGCGGAACAGGCCCTCAAAGTCCTCGCGCTGCATGGGAAGCAGCTTGGCCAGTGCGGCGCGGCGCTCCGGCTCAGTGCGGGCCATGATCATGGCGCGCATGTGCGGAATGCGGTCTTCGGCAAAGAACATGTGCTCGGTGCGGCACAGGCCGATTCCTTCCGCGCCGAAGCTGCGGGCAGCCACGGCGTCGCGGGGAATGTCAGCGTTCGCGCGCACGCCGATTTTGCGGAATGGCTCCGCCCAGCCCAGCAGCTTTTGCAGATCGGGATGATCCGGGCTGGCCGGCAAGGTTCCGAGCTTGCCCTTGATTACGCGACCGGTGGTGCCATCGAGGGAAATCCAGTCGCCTTCCTTCAGAGTGAGGGAGCCGACCCGCATCTCCTTTTTCTTTTCGTTGACCTCAATCTCGCCGGCGCCGACGATGCAGCACTTGCCCATGCCGCGCGTCACCACGGCAGCGTGGCTGGTCATGCCGCCGCGGGCGGTGAGAATACCGGCGGCAACTTCCATGCCGTGAATGTCCTCGGGAGTGGTCTCAGCGCGAACAAGGATGACCGGATTCTTGGTTTTGCCGGTGCCCGCTTTCGTGACCGCCTCATTCGCGGTGAAGACGATCTCCCCGACCGCAGCGCCGGGAGAAGCCGGCAGGCCTGTGGCGATTACCTCAACCTGACCGCGCTCATCGAGTCTGGGGACGAGGAAGTCATAAAGCTGATTGGGATCGACGCGGAAAATTGCTTCTTCCTGCTTGATCAGCCCCTCATTCACCATATCGATAGCAATGCGGGCGGCCGCGATCCCTGTGCGCTTGCCATTGCGCGTCTGCAACATGTACAAGCGGGCTTCCTGGATGGTGAATTCAAAGTCCTGCACGTCGCGATAATGCTTCTCGAGGCGAGTAGTGATCTCGCGCAGCTGGTCGTAAACCTGCGGCATCTGCTTCTGCAGTTCGCTGATGTGAATGGGAGTGCGAATGCCGGCCACCACGTCTTCGCCTTGCGCGTTCATCAGGAACTCGCCATAAAATTCTTTGGCTCCGGTGGCGGGATTGCGCGTGAAGCCAACACCTGTTCCGCTGGTTTCACCCAGATTACCGAACACCATTGCCTGTACATTGACCGCGGTGCCCAGATCGTCCGAGATGTTGTTGATGCGGCGATACACCTTGGCGCGGTCGTTATTCCAGGAACGGAACACGGCGTCGCGCGCCATGGTGAGCTGCTCCAGCGGCTCCTGCGGAAAGTCGCGCCCGGCGTGTTTCTTCACCACCTGCTTGTATTGCGCAATTACCTCTTTCAGGTCGTCAGGCGTGAGCTCTGTGTCGTGCTTAACGCCACGCTTGTTCTTCTGACCGTCGAATACCTCGTCGAACGCGCTTTTCGGGATGTCTAGAACTACGTTCCCGAACATCTGGATCAGGCGCCGATAGGAATCGTAGGCAAATCGCTCATTGTTGGACTTCCGCGCAAGCGCCTTGACGCTCTCATCGTTCAAGCCCAGGTTCAGGATGGTATCCATCATGCCCGGCATAGAAAACTTGGCGCCCGAGCGCACACTGACCAACAGCGGATTATCGCCCCTTCCCAGCCTCTGGCCCTGCAGTTCTTCCAAGCGCGAAAGCGCAGCCATCATCTGCTGCGTCACGGCTTCTGAGGTCTTGTTCGTCCGCATGTACTCGCGGCAGGCTTCAGTCTGGATGGTAAAACCCGGAGGCACGGGAAGACCGGCATTGGTCATCTCCGCCAGGCCGGCGCCTTTGCCGCCCAGTTCATCTTTCATCTTGCCGTTGCCGTCAGCTTTGCCGGCGCCAAAAAAGAAGACGTATTGTGTGGCTTTAGGCTTCGTCGCGACTTCTGTGGGGGGATGCGAAAGGGGGGTTACGCTCATGAAAACACTCTCCAGATAAAAGGGATGGCTGGGCTCACAAGGTCCAAAGAACAATCTTAAACTCATTTAGCGGGATGTTCTACTTGACAGCGGCTTGAGAGTGGCCGCAGCTTGGAGTGCAGATGCGCGTCGAGCTTTTGCTCTCGTCCTGCTTTTCTCCGTCTCTCCGTGGCGGGTTTGCCTTCACAGGTTCAGGAGGATGCAGTCGCTATTTTCGTTCCGTCACGATCTCCGAAAAATCCGCAATGCTGGAGAATTCGCAGATCAGCGTCTGCAGCAGGCCCAAACGCTGGGCCCGCAACGACTCGTCTTCCACCATCACCATGACCTTGTCAAAGAAAGCGTCTATTGCGGGACGAAGTTGCGAGATTTCCAGCAGCGCCTGTTCGTAGCGCTTCGCCGCGCGCAACGCGTTCACGTTGTTCGCCACCTGAGGAATGGAGCCTGCGAGCTTTTGTTCTTCAGGCTGCGTCAGAGCGGCAGCATCATAGGGTTCGGCGACTCTGCTTTTGTTTTCCGCCGCCTGGCGCAGGATGTTCTTCATGCGCTTGAAAGAAGTCGAAATAGCTTCAAAGTCCGCAGAGGGACGGACTTTGGCCACTGCATCGCCCCGCGCAGCGGCGTCAACCACATCATTCGTGTCCGCGGCGAGCACAGCATTGACCACGTCATAGGCGAGCCCCAGCGTGTCACGGAGATAAAACTCCAGCCGCTCGCGGAAAAAACTGCTCACCGCCTGAACGTAAGCTTCGCCGCTCAAGGAGAATTTCTTTTCCGCATCGCTGCCCTGATAAGCCGCTCGCGCGTTTGTCATCAGATCAGCCAGATGGACCGGCAGCTTGTGCTCGGCGATGGTCTTCACAATGCCGTTCGCCTGGCGACGCAGCGCGAATGGATCCTTTGAGCCCGAAGGAATCAGACCAAGAGCAAACATCCCTGCAATTGAATCTGCTTTATCGGCAATGGAAAGCACTGCGCCCTCAAGCGTGCGTGGCGCGGAATCCTCCATCGACTCTGGCTTGTACTGGTCGTAAATGGCATCCGCAACCGCGTTGGGCAGCCCTTGCGCTCTGGCATACAAGCCGCCGATGATGCCCTGAAGCTCGGTAAATTCCTTCACCAGTTCGGTTGTCAGATCAGCCTTCGCAAGCCGTACCGCCTGCTGGATGGCATTGGCGTCAATCTTAAGTCCGGCTTTCGTAAGGGTAGAAGAAAGGCCTTCCGCCACCCGGGCCATGCGTTCTGATTTTCCGGCATAGCTGCCCAGATCCTTCTGGAATGTCACTGCCTTCAGCATGTCCACGCGAGCCGTGAGAGGCGTCTTCTGGTCGGTGTCCCAGAAGAAACGCGCATCATTGAAGCGGGCGCGAAGGACACGCTCATTGCCGTGGCGGATAGTGCCGTCGGGATCACCCTCAGTATTCAGAACGGCGAGAAAATGCGGCGCCAACCTGCCTTGCGCATCCTCCACGGCAAAGTATTTCTGGTGATCGCGCATTACAGTGACCAGGACCTCTTCCGGCAACGATAAATACTCACGGTCAAAACTGCCGAGAATCGCGGATGGCCATTCGGTAAGGTTCACGACGGTATTGAGCAGCTCAGCGTCTTCACGCCAGCGCGCTCCGGGGACCATGCGCGTGGCCGCATCCATGGCTTTGCGGATGCGCTGCTCGCGCTCGCTGTAGAGAGCCATTACGTGAGCGTTGCGCATCGCCTCCGCGTACTGCGCAGGTGATGGCACGATTACGTGCGCTTCTGAAGAGAGAATCCGGTGACCGCGAGAGAATTTTGCGGCCTGCACTCCGCCAAATTCTAGTGGGATCACCTGTCCATCGAGCAGCGCCACAATCCAGCGCACGGGCCGCACAAAGCGTTCTGGCTTGTTCTGACGCCAGTACATGTTTTTGGCCCAGTAGACCCCGGCGATTTCTTTGGGCAGCGCTTCCGACAGAATCTCCTCTGCTGCACGTCCCTTTCTCGTCACTGTGGCTGCCACGTACTCACCTTTGGGATTGGTTACGGTTTCGAGTTGAGAGACAGGGACTCCGGCCTTCTTTGCGAAGGCTTCCGCTGCTGGACCAGGCTTCCCATCTCTAAAGGCGATTTTCGTCGATGGACCAACCATTTGCTCTGTGACATCGGGCTGAGACGCCGAGAGTCCGGGAACTACCAGAGCGAGACGGCGCGGCGTGGCGGTTGGATGGAACGCTACTTCCTGCGATTGATTGAGCAGCGATTCGCGCACAAGCAGGCCCAGAACGCGTTGTGACAGTTCTTTCCATGCCCCATCCAGCATGCGCGCGGGAATTTCTTCACAGCCGATTTCAAGGAGGAAATCAGGCATCAGGCCGCTCCTCCCTTGTGTGCTTTTCCTGCTTCCATCGCGGCATTCTGCTGGGCTAGATAAGCCTTGGCCACACCGACTGCCAGTTGCCGCACTCGCGCAATCACCCCGACGCGCTCAGTGACTGAAATGGCCCCGCGCGCATCCAGAATGTTGAAGAGATGCGAGCACTTGAGGCAGAGCTCATAGGCAGCCAAGAGTGGAAAGCGTTCCTTTTCTGCTGCCGAGCTGGTTTTGCTCGCCATGAGCGCGTTGAAGCTCTTGATCAATCCGTGGCATTCAGCTTCATACATTTCCAGGTGCTTCCATGCCCTGCTCACGTCCGCAGCCTCGAAGTTATAGACCGAAAGCTGCAGCTCATCCTGGTAGCGAACATCGCGGTACGTGAAAGGTGCGCCGGTTTTCGGATCGCGGGCCCACACAATCTCGTAAATGCTGTCCACGTCCTGAAGAAAAGCCGCAATGCGCTCCATGCCGTAGGTCAGCTCCGCGCAGATTGGGTCAAGATCGACGCCGCCGCATTGCTGAAAGTAAGTGAATTGGGTGATCTCCAGACCGTCGAGCATCACCTGCCAGCCCACGCCCCACGCGCCCAGGGTGGGCGACTCCCAATTGTCCTCTTCAAACTTGATATCGTGCTGGCGAAGGTTAATCCCCAAAGCCACCAGCGACTCCAGATACAGCTCCTGCACGTCTTCAGGTGGAGGTTTAAGAATTACCTGCATCTGCATGTGTTTATAGAGGCGATTTGGGTTATCTCCATAACGGCCGTCAGCTGGACGGCGCGATGGCTGAATGTAAGCCACTTTGTACGGCCGGGGGCCGAGCGCCCGCAAGAACGTTTCCGGAGACATGGTTCCCGCGCCCACTTCAGTGTCATAAGGCTGCTGCAGAACACATCCATGCTCTGCCCAAAACGTCGCGAGGCGCAAGATAATTTCCTGATAAGTGGGGGCGTTGGCTTTGGGCATGGTCGAAAGTACTTAATTTATCAGAACTTTGTCATCAACGACGCGCCGTTGCTAAGCTATCTTTAAGCTGTCTTGCCGTTTACCATAGCCCATCCCGCCGCCATTCTTCCTTTGCGCAGGCCCTTGATCTTCTCTGCGCTGGTGGTGGGAAGCATTTCTCCGGACCTCCACTATTTCGTTGGACTGGGCTCTGATTCCAAACCCAGTCATACGTTACCCGGCGCTTTGTACATCTGTTTACCGTCGGCGCTGGCCCTGTTGTGGCTGTTCCATCGCGTGTTGAAGCTGCCGCTCATCAGCCTTATTCCGAGGTGGCACCAGGAGCGCGTGGCGCGTTTCGCCACTCCATTTCGCTTCGGCGGGGGCAGGCGGTTTGCCCTGATTCTAGCTTCCTTGCTGGCAGGAATTTTCTCGCACATTTTGTGGGATTCATTCACCCACGGTGACGGCTTTATGGTGCGCCATCTGCCCATCCTCCGCACCACGCCGCTCCTCGACTATGGCACCGCCCGGCCTGTCTTCAACTTACTGCAGCATCTGAGCACGTTGTTAGGCGTCCTCGTGCTGATCATTGCTTATTGGCACTGGTCAAAAGCGGCCAAGCCGCAGCCGGTTCCTGCCAAATTGTATTTACCTGAGAGAGTGAAACTCTTCGCGCTTTCGGCAATCGGAATCACGGCCGGCCTCCTGGGCCTTGCCTTCGCCTATGAAGACTCCAGCCGAATTTCCAGCTTCGTGGTCCATGGCGCTATTTCATTCACCAGCCTGGCGGTGGTTGGCCTGATCGCGTTCAGCATCTACTGGCATCGCGAAGTCGGCTCGGCGCCTTCGGCCTCTCAGACCTAACGCCCGGCATTCGTTTCTGAAATCCCGAGCGTAGCGAGGGATCGCTACAATTCACGAGGCCTCTCTTGATTTGTCATCTGTATATGACAAGCATTTAAATAGAACGTGCTTGCAAAAATGCGTCATTCAACAGGTCCTATAGCGCCTTTCCTGCTCCCATTAGCGCAATCATAGCGATCTCTCGCTTTGCTCGAGATTTCAGAAAAGCTAGAGCTTTTCCAGCATGGTCGCGGTCACCAGCTTCTTTTCAATGTGATTCTCGATCCGTTGCGCAAGAAAGCGGCGCAGATCGGCAGCGCGCTGGCGGGGCCAGGGAGATCCAGCAAAGCGTTCGACCGGCGCCCGAAACATTTCCGCGGCAAGGGTGCGCGATTCGGGTGCGATTTCTGTGCTGGCCAGGCGCTTATCGCGTATGCACAGCAGCCCATCCGCCAGCGGATGAAACCAGGCTCGGTTCCCGTTCAAAGTGTCGCCGCAAGCCATGCATTCGTTCAGCTCAGGAAGCAAGCCAATGAGCCGGACAATCCAGAGATCGAAGTAAGTCAGAGCCATCCAGATGGAGTCAGACTTGAGTTGACGGACAACGGCCAGCGCCAGCCGGAAAATTTCATCGCTCGGTTCGCGATCCGGCATGAGCTGGTCGATGACCTCAGCCAAATAGCTAAGCCCAACTAACCGGGGATAAGTCACCTCGTCGGTCAGAGGTGAAGAGATGATTTCACATGAATCAATGCGCGCGAGTTCCTGTTTTTCCTTGTCTTCCCAGTGGGCGATGACGTGAGTCAGCGGCTCAAGCGCCCCGCCGAACCTGCGCTTGGATCGCTTGGCTGACTTGGCCACACCGCGCACCTTGCCTTCGGCCCGCGTAAAAAGTGTAATGAGAAGGTCCGCTTCGTGGAACGGATACGTGCGCAGGATCAGTGCTTCAGATTGCTTCGGCATGCAGGGGCATTCGACCGCGAATCATATCAGCAACAAGCAAAAACGCGCAGCTATACGGCTGCGCGTGTTGAAACTCGCCAGGGTTAACGCCCAAAATACTTCGCGTTTTTCTCGGTATAGGCCTTCCATTTGTCCGGGAGGTCGTCGAGCGCGAAGATGGCGGAAACCGGACAAACCGGGACGCATGCGCCGCAGTCGATGCATTCGACCGGATCGATAAAGAGCTGGTCGGCCCCTTCAAACTGCGGTTCATCTTTCTTCGGGTGAATGCAGTCCACCGGACAGGCATCCACGCAAGCCGTATCCTTGGTTCCGATACAAGGCTCTGCAATTACATAGGCCATAAGGGTCGTTTCTCCATGAGCTTAATGGGCTGACTTCGCAACACAAGATTCTAGCAGCAAATCCCAGACGTGCAAGCGATTGTGCCCTGTCTCATGATTCCGTACGCTCCAGATTTCTGGATGTGATAAAGGTCACAGTTCCGGGAATTTTTCTGCTCTTGATTTCATGCTAAGTTGCCGCGCTTCCGGCAAGCTAAGCAAGCTAAGCGCTGACCAGTTCTCTTTGCGGCTCGTACTCCACAATGTAACCGGCCACAGCGCTGGCTGCTACCGTGTACGGGCTGGCCAGGTACATCTGTCCCGGACCACTGCGACCGGGAAAGTTTCGGTTTTGGGCGCTGACCACCACCTGGTCCGGGCGCGTCGAAACGCCGGGGCCGGCGTTGATGCAGGCGCCGCAGCTCGGCTCAATTACAATCGCGCCGGCTTTCTTGAAGACTTCAAGATATCCCTGCTTGATGCAGTAGTCGCGCGTTTCCTGGGATCCGAATTGAATGTAAAACCTGCAGCTCTCAGCCACACGCTTCCCTTGCTGCAGGGCTTCTGAGAGCACCTGCGCATACATATCCATGTCGGCATTTTTTCCTGCGGTGCAGGTGCCGCCGTAAGCAATCTCCACCGGTACGGGGGTATTGAGATCGCGGATGAACTTGCCGTTGCCGGGATCGCCGGGCGTAGCCACCATGGGCGTGATCTCGTCCGCGTTGAGCTCGATCATATGCGCGTACTGCGCATCGGGATCGCTGAACAGGCCTTTACAGTAGCTCTCGGCCTGGGCGAGGGAGAGGCCGCGGCGCTCCATCAGGAACTGAACTGTTTTCTGGTCAGGCGCTACAATCCCGGTGAACCCGCCGATCTCAGCCGCCATATTGGTCATGGTAGCGCGCTCGTCAACGCTGAGTTCTTCTATCGCCTCGCCCGAATATTCCATGACTTTGGCAAGGGCCTGACCGGTTTTAATGTAAGGCAGACTCAGCAGGAGCAGAATGAAATCCTTGGCCGTAACGTTCGGCCGCCGCGTTCCGCGTACCACCACCTTGACTGACTCCGGCACTTTTACCCGGACATCTTTGGTGATCCACGAATTGAAAACGTCGGTGGTGCCGATGCCAAAAGCCACGCAGCCGACAGCGCCCACGTGCGGCGTGTGCGAGTCAGAGCCTACGTTTAGCTGCCCCGGCAATGCATACCTTTCCGCTATGACCGAATGGCAGATGCCTTCTGAACCTTTGCGGTCTTTCAGCTCACCGTGCAGCCTGATGCCCTGCTTTTTCCCGAAGTCTTCCTGCTTGAGCTTGAGCTGGGTGGCCAGATCCAGCAAGCCCATTTTGCGCTTTTCTTCCGAGAGCACTTCGTCGAGAAACGTAAGATGATCGCGGAAAAATACGATTGTGCCTGGATCGTTGACCTTTGCATCTTTACCGACAAAATGTTCGAAGAAAATTGCCGACATGGGCGTGACATACTCGTGGCTGAAGCGCAGGTCTGTGCGCGCAAAGCCGGTATCACCGGGCTCCACCGCGGCGACGCCGGGCTCGTTGCGCTCATTCAGCATATGCCGGGCAAAAATCTTTTCCGCAATCGTCATCGGCCGCTTGCCGGTCTGGATTGGCGGCAAAAAAACCTTTCCCTGCAACCTGGCCACGTTGAAGGGGAACAACCCTCCGTACTCGATTACCTGGCGCGTGATGTCGTCTTCGCCTTCCGTGAACTTGCTGAGCGGAATCTCCTGGCCGGCGCGGACCTCGTCTATAACGCTGAAATCGGTGGTGGTGAGCACGCCCAGGTTCTGGCAATTCTGCTTGTAGATGCGTTCAATATTTTCCGCGATGACCAGCTTGATTCCAGCGCACAATTCCGCATAGGGGGACTGCTCGCGGCTGGAACCCTTGCCACGTCGCTTACCGCTCACCGCGGCTACAAAGCCGCCCTTCTTCACATCGCCGCGTTTGATCGGCAACTCATTGCCGCATTTGAGACCGGTGTACGGAAATTCTCCCAGGGTCTCGTCGAAGAAAAAGCAGATGTGCGCCGGCGTGATCTCATCGGTGGAGATGTCGTCACGCAGTTTGGGATTGTTCTGCGGATTCTCCGTGTCCCAGGGCAGGTCTTCCCCGGCCAACTGCCTACGGATCAGCTCAGGATCTTCCGTTAAAAAAAGGATTCGGCCCTGAAACTTGCATTTGGCAGGGCGTTTCACGATCTCGCGATTCAGCAGTGACGATTCCACAATAAAATTCTAACAAGTCCGCTGCTTGTTTGCATGACCCCGACAGTTACGTTTCGGCGCTGCAGTCATACGCGCGCAGGCTCACGCCTATGTCCAATGGCTGTGTTCAATTCCGGCGTTTTGGCATTTCTGGCAATTTTGGCAATGGCTCTTGTTATCCTGTGTCCATGCCTCAATGCCTGAAATGCGGCGCTGAACTTCCCGTAAACGAAGAAGGAGTGGCTCCGGTCCTTTGCGACCGCTGTGCCGGACGCGCCACGCGGCGCGCGCGGGTGGGAATGAATACCGGCCCACTCCGGCAGTATCCCGCAACCACCATTCTGACCGGCATCAATGTTGCCGTATACCTGATGATGGTTGCCGCCGGTGGCTCGTTTTTCGAGTTCGCCGGAAGAACGATGGTCATCTTTGGCGGCAACTACGGCCCGTTGACGCTGACCGGGGATTACTGGCGACTCATAACCACCGGCTTTGTCCACGCAGGGCTGCTTCACATCGGCTTTAACATGTGGTGCCTCTGGTATCTGGGACAGCTTTCAGAACGTCTCTTTGGAAGCTGGATTACCTTTGCCGTTTACATGCTCACCGGCGTAAGCGGCGCATTGCTCAGCACGGCTGTGCATCCTATGAACCTGGAAATTGGCGCGTCGGGCGCGATTTTCGGCATTGCAGGCGCGATTCTTTCCGGCATCAAATTTGGCAACGTTGCCGTTTCCAGCTTTCAGAAACGCCAGATCATCAGCAGCATGATCTTTTTTGTCATCTTCAATCTTGCCTTTGGAGCGGCGATTCCGGGCATTGACAACTGGTGCCACCTGGGCGGACTGATCTCTGGCCTCATCTTCGGCGTGCCGCTGGCAATAGCGGCAGCTACGGGCAAGAAAAGCTTTGAATGGCTCACCATGATCCTGGCCGCTCTGGTGCTCGCGGGAATCGGATCGCGCGTGGTTCAGGCGCGGGCCGGCGAGATCAGGATGTTTCAGCAGACGATGGAAATGGGCGCTCCGACTTTGAATCCGTCGCCAGTGCGGTATGGCATGAAGAATTCCGCTCGCTAAGACCCTGACCTGCGGGCGCAAGCCATTTCGAACTCTTTTGGAGATGCGAGTGCGTAGGCGTCCCAAGGCTGCTAAAATCAGATTTGCCTCAAACCTGGGCGGGAGTAATTCAGTGGTAGAATGCCAGCTTCCCAAGCTGGACGTCGCGGGTTCGATCCCCGTCTCCCGCTCCATCCCAGCGCTCAATTTAACCTCAACACTACATCGCAGACAAAAACATCGGCATGCAAAATGCTTGGGGCTTCTGCAAGCGAAGGAAGCGGCTGTCCGTGGGACTCGCTGGCTGATGGCTAGGTGGTGTTATGAAGCGTGAGCAGCGATACCCGGGTTTAGGGTGGAAGCCCCGGCCTTTATGGCCGGGGTGCGCGTGTCTGATAAAATCCAGCGCTTTAGCGCTGGTGGTCGCTTCTATTCACAATCAAACATGGCCCATGCTCCGCAGGAGATCCGTACGTTCTTCGTCACATCCGTGACGAACAGGCGACACCCGTTTTTCAAAAGCGCAGAGGCCGCCGAACTCTTGATTGCGACGCTTTACTTTTATCGCGCCCAGGGAAGGTTCCAAGTTCACGAGTTCGTGATCATGCCCGATCACTTCCACCTCATAATTACACCCGAGGAACGGATTCCGCTTGAGAAGGCTGTGCAATATATCAAAGGTGGGTATGCGACTTCAGCTCGACGTGAACTGGGGCTGAGCGAAGTTTGGCAGCCCAAGCCCACCAATCATCGCATCCGGGATGCAGAGGATTACGAAGCGCATCGGGATTACATTTTTGATAATCCCGTGCGCGCGGGTTTGGCGCCATACCCGGAGGATTACGCTTTCTCATCCGCCAGGCGACGCGAAAATCTTGACTCGCGACCACCAGCGCTAAAGCGCAAAAAGATACTAGAGGATCACTCACCCCGGCCATAAAGGCCGGGGCTTCCACCCTGAAACCATTTCCTCGGCGTTCTCCACGCTGCTCCCGTTCACTTCAGAAGCAAGCGAACGTCGCGGATTGATGTGGATTATGGATATCTAGCCTGGCTAAAGGCTAATTGCTAATGGCTGGTTTACATACGTGCGTGGCGGACCCAAACCGAAAAAGGTTCCGCCACGCAACATTCAGTCGAGTTACGCAAGTATGTACCTGCGGTAATTAGAACAATATTGGCAAATGATTAAATCGCTCTAATCCCGGCGCATTTTTCTTCCGTTTGGGCGCACGAGCCAAATATTGCCAACAAGATTCCGATTTCCGCTCTACTTATGCGGCGGTTCTGGAGCCTCGTTCGCCGGCTTTTTAGATTCCCGTGAAGGTGTGCGGCCGACCGGGTTTGAGCTTCTGATAGCGCCGCCTTCAGCCGCTCCTTGCATTCCCGGCGCCACACCGGCTGCCGGCAGGTCGCTCGGTCCGTACATATCGCCATCACCTCTTGCTATCAGGCCGCTGGGGTTCGATATATTGACGGCCGCCGCGTTCGCTGGTTCTTTTTCCATCAGAAAAGGCGCTGGATTCAGATTCTGAGATACCGCGCCGCCATTTCCCTGGTTGTACGGAGTGCTGGCGGAAAGAGAGTAACCTCCGCTGCTCTCGGGGGCGGTTTCCACCTGCTGATCCCCGTTCGCGACGCCAGCGCCTTCGGCGCCCGCCGCGCTGTTTGCAGATGAGGGTGTGCTTCCGGTAGGCTGGGTTGCACGATTTTTATCGGTGCCGGAACACCCAATCACTCCAACGATCAGCAATAACGCTATAAAGGCTGCTGCGATCCTCATATTTTCTCCGCTCATGAATGATTGTTGCGTCCGCCGCATAGCGCGGGACAAATCCCTGGCCAGAAGCAACAGACAATAATACATTCACAAGCTGCCGCTCGTGCATAACGAATTTGAGTAGTCGTGCATGGGGGAGCCTTTGATGAGGGCTTGCAGAGGGGCAAGACATGATTTACTCGCCGACGGTTTTGCTCCTGCGCTTTGCTCCCTTGACGTCCAGTTCGTTTACCACCTGCTGAACATTCGGAACGGTGGCGGCGAGCTTTTCCGCTTCTTCGCGTTTCGCAGCCGTGGCCACCGCGCCCTTCAGTGTCAGGACTCCATTTTTCGCGTCGTACTGAATGTGCTGGTTATCCATACGGTTGGCAATCAGTACGGCTTTAAAGTCCTTTTCGATTGCGCTATCAACGTTGGAATCGATTTGGCTGGCGGCGTTTTCCTCGCCTTGCGGCCGAACGCCTATTTCGTTTGCAACCACCCAGCCTGCGGAGACATTTTTGGCTACGTCCTCTGCCCTGTCTTTTTCTTCCAGCGTCTTTACGTCGCCTTTGAGAGTAACGAGTTGTTTATCGTTGTCGCTGCTGACGGTCAGATTTTTGAACCCGGCATTGCCCAGAGCGTTTGCGACGCGTTGCTTTACATCCGGCGTACTCGCTTTATCGGTGCTGCAGCCAATCAAGATGAAAAGCAGCAGACCAGCAACAGCGAAGGTGGGCAATTTGAAGACCGACATTGAAATCTCCTCTTAATCCGCCGAAGCACAGGCGTTGTGAGATTTGGATGCTGCCCGGTATTGTGCAGGAGGGCTGATGAGAACTGGGCCTGATGAGAAATGGATCAGTGCGCTGTTGCCACACCGGCCAGAGCCATGGACTTGAAAATCTTAGCACCGTCAGCCGAGCCGAGAAGCGATTCGCTGGAGCGATCGGGGTGAGGCATCATGCCGAGGACGTTGCGGCCTTCATTGCAGATGCCTGCGATGTTTTCGAGCGAGCCGTTGGGATTGGCGTCAGGAGTGATCCGGCCGTCGGGCATGGAGTAACGGAAGACAATTCTCTTATCGCTCTTGAGCGTTTCCAGAGTCTGAGGATCGCAGTAGTAATTCCCTTCCATATGCCCGACAGGAATGCGCAGCACTTCTCCGGCATTGCACGCGTTGGTGAAAGGCGTATCGGAGTTCTCCACCCGCAGGTGTACGAACTTGCAGACGTATTTCAGGCCGACATTGCGCATCAATGCGCCCGGAAGCAGCCCGGCTTCACAGAGGATCTGGAAGCCATTGCAGATCCCAATCACCAGCCCGCCCGATGCGGCAAACTTTGCTACTTGCTGCATGATCGGCGCGAAGCGGGCAATGGCGCCGGTACGCAGATAATCGCCATAGGCAAAGCCGCCGGGCACAATAATAGCGTCACAGTTTTCGAGTTCGTGCGACTCGTGCCAGAGAAACACGGCCTGCTGTCCCGTAGCGGCGATGGCCGCGTGATAGCTGTCCTGGTCGCAGTTGGAGCCGGGAAAAATGATGACGCCGAATTTCATAACCTCATTTAACCACAGAGGACACGAAGGAACACAAAGGGAATTTCGTACTTCATTGGGAAAGCAAATGCTTGTTCGACGCGCAACGACTCCAGGAGCATCTCTCCGCTCAGTGCGCCTTTGTGTCCTTTGTGGTTAACTGAATTTTATGGACTGGCGCTCACATGCGCGCACCACCGGAGCAGCGCTCAAGAACTGGTTTATTGCGCAGTGCCAGGACTCGCTGGCCATCGCGCTGCTGTGGCTCATTGGGCTTTGGATCATCGGGATTCCCTGGTTTCCAGTCTGGGCGATCCTCGCCGGCTTGCTCCAGTTCATCCCGAATTTCGGCGGTCCCATCGCTGTGATTATCCCAGCCATCCTGGGCGCATTAAGTTCGGATCACATGCGATTCTTTTACGTCCTGATTCTTTTTGCAGTCATCATGGTGACAGATGGCCTGCTGCTGCAGCCTTACCTGATGAAGCGAACGGCCAAAGTGCCGTTCTGGGCTTCTTTGTTTACGCCAATCCTGGTCGCGCTATTGATCCCGTTCTGGTGGGCGATTTTCCTCGCTCCGCCGCTGCTCGCTGTGATTTTTGCTTTCAGGCATAAACGCACGGTGGCGCGCTAAAGCTCATTCGCGCCTGTTCACTGTTCGTCCACCTCGTCGGGCGGCCCTGAAACGGCAATCACGCTGCGCACCAGCAGGGAGCCGCCGAGGGCGACTACGATGAGCGCCAGCAAACCAATTGGAATGAGCATGAATTCGGCCATCAGCTTGCCTATGGCATCCAGCCCGCCTCCGTAGGAGCCGAGAGTCCCGGCAATAGAGACCGCCAGGCCCACGCAGCCGATGACGATGAGAAAAAATCCACGCAGAAAGAAGGCTACGCGCTCTGCGGGAGTAAGCGGCCCCGTGTCCCACCAGTTATGCCGGAGAAACAGCCACTGCCGGCGCATCAAGCTAATGGAAGGCGCGGAGGGCGACTGTTCCTCTTGTCTCTGTTCATTCTCTTCGGCCATCAGCGAATCATAACAACCCCGGCGTGCTATAATCTACTTTGTTTTCATGCGTTTTGTAACGCCTGCCGGGCTCCCCTGCGGCTCCGTAACATCAAATCTCTGCTGAGGTAATCACCATGTCTGGCCACTCAAAATGGGCCACAATCAAGCACAAAAAGGGCGCGCTGGACGCCAAGCGCGGCAAGATTTTTACTCGCCTGATCAAGGAAATAACCATGGCTGCCAAAAGCGGCGGCGGAGATGTTGAAGGCAATCCGCGACTCCGCACGGCTGTTGCTGCCGCCAAGGCCGAGAACATGCCTGCCGATAACATCAAGCGCGCCATCCAGCGCGGCACCGGTGAACTCGAAGGCGTGAACTACGAAGAAATCCAGTTCGAGGGCTACGGCCCGGGCGGTGTAGCGCTGCTGGTGAATGTGACCACGGACAACCGTAACCGCACCGTCAGCGAGATCCGCCATGTCTTCACCAAGAACGGCGGAAACCTGGGTGAAGCCGGCTCGGTCGCCTGGATGTTCCATAAAAAAGGCGAGATCATTGTGCCCAAGACCGCTGCCAAGGAAGACGATCTGATGAACATCGTCTTGGAAAATGGCGGCGAGGATCTGGGCGACGATGGCGATAGCTGGGTAATCACCACTGACCCGGGCGCATTCGAGCCTGTGCTGAACGCTATCAAGACGTCGAATCTGGAAGTTCTCCATTCTGAAGTGGGAATGATTCCGCAGAACTACATCAAACTGGAAGGCGCTGCCGCCAACCAGATGATCCGCCTGCTGGAAGCTATTGAAGATTCCGATGACGTGCAGAACGTGTACTCCAACTTCGACGTGGATCAGAAACAACTTGAAGAAGTGGCGGGATAGTTCAAATTAATTCATCCCAACGAAGGCGGCCTGCGGGCCGCCTTTTGGTTTTGTCCTCAGGAACTGATACCCTCTCCTGTTTCAAATGAAGGATCAATCATGGCGCTTAAACCGCCTCGGCTTTTTTCCGTGGCTCCGTGCCTCAGTGGTGGATGTTTTCTTTTGCTTCTTTGTGCAGCGACCTTTGCGCACGCCCAATCCAAACCGCTTGACAACCACCCCTGGGACTACGGCTTCTGGGTTGGCGGTGGGTTCAGCGTACCTGGTGGAACCAAAGACACGCACGCTATGAATGCCGGTGTGCGCCTGGGCAAGGTGCTGACGGACGATATCGGAGGCGGGGTCCTGCGCGGAAATTTTGAGTGGTCCGCCGACCTGATCCCTTTTTATTACGTCTGGCAACCAGCCCCAGCGAAGAATGCCTTTGGCGAAGGATTCAACGCCGTAAACTTAAAGTGGAACTTTACCAGTTCAAAGCGCGTGATTCCCTTTTTAGAGCTCGGAGGCGGCGTGCTCTTTACCAATCACGTGGTTCCCATCGATACGTCTCACGTAAATTTCCTCACCCACGGGACATTGGGTTTTCAGTTCTTCAACAACGACCGGCGGGCGATTATGGCCAATGTTCAGTTCCAGCATATCTCCAATGCCGGCCTGACGGTGCCCAATCCCGGGGTTAATACCGTCCAGTTTCAAATCGGAGTGAACTGGTTCAAGTAATCCATCATCCAAACAACGTCCTATGTTGCTGCCCGAATTCGACTATCGCCACATTGAGGTTGGAGAAGTGACCATTCACACGCGCGTGGCCGGCAGCGGTCCGCCGCTCTTGTTGCTGCACGGTTATCCGGAGACGCACGTTTGCTGGCACAAAGTGGCTCCGGCGCTGGCAAAACACTTCACAGTTGTCCTTACCGATCTGCGCGGCTATGGCGACAGCAGCAAGCCTCCAGCAGCGAAAGATCATTCCACGTACGCCAAGCGAGCCATGGCACGCGACCAGATCGCGGTAATGAAGGTGCTGGGTTTCAAGAAATTCCAGGTCGCAGCGCACGACCGAGGCGGACGCGTGGCCCATCGAATGGCCCTCGATCATCCCGGTGTGGTGGAGCGCTGGGCCGTTTTTGACATTGCGCCCACGCTGGCAACGTTTGAGCACGCCGACCAGCGCTTCGCCCGCGTCAGCTATCACTGGTTCTTTCTGAGCCAGCCCTTTGATCTTCCTGAACGGCTGATCGGTGCTGATCCCGAATACTTCCTGCGTTGGACCGTAAACTCGTGGGCCAAGGTACCCGGCGCAATGGAAGAAAAGGCCATGGAAGAATACTCGCGTTGCTTCTGTACCACCGAGGCCATCCATGCGTCCTGCGAGGACTATCGCGCCGCCGCAAGCATTGACCTGGAACATGACCGCGCCGATCTCGACCGCAAAGTCACTGCTCCCCTGCTGGCGCTGTGGGGCGCACAGGCGCGGATCGGAAAGCTGTTTGATGTCCTGGGCCTCTGGCGAGAGAGGGTTGCGGACGCGCAGGGCCATACGCTTCCCGGCGGACACTTCCTCCCGGAGGAATGCCCTGAAGAAGTGATTGAAGAGCTGCTGGCTTTCCTGCGCCATTGAGCAGTTATTGCAAACTTGCGTTGCTTACTCTTGGGTCGCTATTCTCTCCAGTTATGTCCACATTGGTTGAGTGCGTTCCCAATTTCTCTGAAGGCCGCGACAAGGCCGTGGTTGACGCCATCATTGAGGCAATGAAGGTTCCGGGCGTCTATCTTCTCGACCGCGAAATGGATTCCGATCACAATCGCTGCGTCATCACCTTAGTCGGCGACAGTGAAGCCATCGCAGAGGCGGCCATTCGCGGTGTTGGGAAAGCATCAGAGCTGATTGACCTGACAAAGCATCAAGGAGCGCATCCGCGCATCGGCGCCGCCGACGTGATCCCTTTCATCCCCATCGATGGCGTGACCATTGAAGATTGTGTGGCCATCGCCCGCAGGGTTGGCGAGGAGATATGGAAGCGCCACAAGGTTCCTGTGTATCTTTACGAAGCCGCCGCCACCACGCCCGACCGGCAGAACCTGGAGAACATCCGTCGCGGACAATTTGAAGGTTTACGTGCAGATATTCTCGTAAACCCATCCCGAAAACCTGATTTTGGTGACCCATGCTGCCACCCAACGGCTGGCGCAACCGTGGTCGGGGCCCGTAAGGCGCTCATTGCCTACAACGTCTTTCTTAATACGACCAATGTTGATGTCGCTAAGAAGATTGCCAAAGCAATCCGCTTCTCGTCCGGCGGTCTGCGGTATGTGAAAGCTGCTGGATTTGAGGTACGCGGGCTCGCCCAGGTTTCGATGAACCTTACAGACTTCGAGCAGACACCGATCGCTCGCGTTTTCGAGTTCGTCAGGCGCGAGGCCGCGCGCTATGGCGTGATTCCCCTGAGCAGCGAGATTGTCGGGCTCATCCCGAAGAAAGCCCTCGAACAGACGGCGGAGTGGTTCCTGCAGGTGGAGAATTTTGAGTCTTCCATGATTCTGGAAAACCGGCTGGCCGGCGTCATGGGCGGCAAGATGGCTGTGGGCGGCCTGCGTGCCGGGGCCGAACCATTCATTGAGCAGCTTGCCGCTCCAACGGCGACGCCCGGAGGCGGCAGCGCAGCGGCCGCATCCGCGGCAATGGCAGCAGCCCTGGCCAGCATGGTAGCAGGCATGTCGCGCGGGAAAAAGGCCTACCTGCAATATGAACAGCAACTGAGCACGGCCCTGGCGCGGCTCGCCCAGTTGCGAGAGGAACTCAAGGCTGGAATTGACGCCGATGCTGAAAGCTACAATCAGGTGATGGCTGCCTACAAGCAAGCCAAAGCCGCATCCGACGGCGGGAGCGCAGAAGCTGCTATCGATACGGCGCTGAAAGGCGCAACCAGCGTTCCACTGCAGACGGCGACGCGAGCACGCGAGGTCGCAGACATCGTAGCCACCCTGAAGCCAATCACGAATCCCAATATGGCGTCCGACCTCACCGTAGCCGATGCCCTGGCCCGGGCCGCGATTGTAGGCGCTCTGGCAAATGTGGAAATCAACCTGGGCTCTTTAAAAGACGCAACATTTGGCGAAGAAGTGCGTTCAAGAGTGTTGGAACTCCAGAGGTGAATGCCTTAAGTAATCTGACAAGCATCACTGAGATAGCGTCAGGCGCATCTTAAATTTCAGAAAACCGGATTAAAATGGAAGAACTATGAAGCGCAATACTCTGTTTGGCCTTCTACTTATCCCCACTCTCCTGCTCGCCGGCATACCAGCTTTGGGCGCGCCCTTAGCGACCAATGCTCGCGCCGTGATCCCATTCCATGTGCAGCAGATCATCAACGTGGATTATCGCCGGATGAAGAATTCCGATACAGCCATGGAGATGAAAGCCAGGCTGATGCCGCCGAACATGAAACAGTTCGAGGACGCGTTAAAGGGCATAGGGGTGGTGGTTGACCGCGACATCGATCAGATAACGCTGGCAGCTTTCCGCAACAACAAACAGGGGTTGCAGTTGGTCGGAATCGCCCAAGGGACGTTCCCCCGGAAAAAGCTGCTGGCGAAAATTCACAAGGAAAAGATCAAGGCAAAAAAGATCAACAACTCGTTTGTGTACCCCATGTCAGGCGGGATGGTAATGACCTTCCTTGATGACAACACCATGCTTTTTGGCGACCAGTCCGCGGTCCAGGCCTCCCTCAACGCACGCGACGACAGTTCAGAGAGCCTCAATGCGAACGGCACGATCACTGACATGATCGCTTCCGTAGATAAAGGGACTTTGTGGAGCGTGCTTGACGCAGAAGGCACCCAGACAATGCTGAAAGGCGCGCTGGGAACGGCTTCCAACCTGGCCGAGTATGACAACATCAAGAAGCATCTGACCGGGTCGCATTACACCGTGGATTTCGATAACGGAATCGATTTCAACCTGAAGGTGGTTACGTCAGACAACATGACGGCCGCCACTCTGGCTTCCGTTCTGAAAGCGGGATTGCTGTTCAAGAAGATGAACGCCTCCCCGACAGAAAAAACCGCCATTGACGATACCAATGTGGACTCCGATGCGGGCAAACTTGTGGTCCACTTCAAGTCAGACGACAAGGACTTTCAGGCGTTGCTGGACTCGCCGATGTTTGCCGCTGTAACGCACTAGCTGTAACGCGCTAAAAAGACGAGTGGAATTACAGGAATTGACGGGAGTTGAAGAAGTCAACTCCATTCCCTTTTGTGTTTTTAAATCACTCTGCTTACCGCCTCACCCAGTTGCTTCACCAATTTCTCGTTTCTGCGGTACCACATCCAGAGCCCAAGCTTTTCGGCCTCAACAAGTCCGGCCTTCCTGAGCACCGCCATGTGGTGCGAAACAGTGGATTGTGCGAGTCTCACCTGGTCTTCAACATCTCGCGCGCATAGCCCTTCACTCTTGTCGAGCGAGCAAGCGCCCTTTTGTTTCAGCAGACGCAGGATTTTCAACCTGGTGGGATCCGCCATGGCCCGCAGAGCCAGAATAAGCTGCTTTTCAGGCAAAGACATGAATCGATCATAATCTATCTTCGGAAGCTCGTCCCTCTGCAATGCCGAGCAAATGCGGTATTGCAGCGCTCGAAATCAGTACCGCAACTTTCTCCGATCGCACGCATCCCATACAATCGACAGCCATGGAGAAATCAGGCCTCTTCAGCGGGAACGAACGCCGGGAAAAGGAACGGGAGATGAAGGACAACGGGCGTCTACCGCCCGGCCAGTCCCTCACGCTGAAATGGCCGGTGTTGCACTACGGTTCCGTGCCGCGCTTTGATCCGGCAAAATGGGATTTCAGGTTGTGGGGAGCAGTTGAAAAGCCGGTTCGTCTTACCTGGGAACAATTCAGCAGCCTGCCCCGCGTCCACAAAACGAGCGATTTTCACTGCGTTACCCGCTGGAGCCGCTTCGATAACGAATGGGACGGCGTGGCCTTCCATGACGTCCTCAAACTGGTGCAACTGAAGCCGGAGGCGAAACACGTCCTTATCCACGCTGAGCAAGGCTTCACGGCGAACGTTCCCCTGGCCGATCTCAGCCGCGATGATGTTCTGTTCGCTACCCACCATGCCGGCGAACCGCTTTCCCCTGAACATGGATTTCCCCTGCGCCTGATCGTTCCGCATCTTTATGCCTGGAAATCAGTGAAATGGGTGCGAGGGTTGGAATTCCTGGACCATGATGCTGCCGGATTCTGGGAACAGAACGGCTATCACATGTACGGGGATCCGTTTAAGGAGCAGAGGTTCGAGAGGGACTAGGTGCGGCATGAACTGCAGGTGAGCAGCTGTTTCCGAAGTCCCGAGCGGAGCGAGGGATCCCTACAATCTGAAGTAGCGGGCTAACAATGATTCAGTCAGGCGCGTTGAAAAGTACATGATAGTGATCCTCACCCTCCGAATTTGGGATTTCAGAAGGAAGCGCCTTCTCCAGTTGGATAATTCAGAGTCGTAGCTGCTACGCACTGCGTCAGTGTTTCACAATCGCGTTATAACCATCGGCAGACAGCCGGTTGCGCATGGTCTCAGCATCCTGCTGGGTGGTGAAAGGCCCCACCAGCACGTGGAACAGAGCATCGGCCGTGGCGCTGGCAATGAACACCGGGTACTGTTTTTTCCGCAGCGCTGTGGCCAGAATATCCGCATCCTCCTGTTTGGAGACAGCCGCAACCTGCACGGTGTACGTGCCATTCACGTTGCTTTTGATCTCAGCGGGAGCAGCAGGATTTGCCTGGCCTGTGGAAGTTGCTGTGTTGGCGGAAGCCACTGTGTTGCCGGCGGCAGGCGCGGATGTCTGCTGCGCGTTTGCCTCAGGCGAGGACGACGGCGCAGGCAAAGCTGGAGCCTTATCGACGGCCGAAGGCTTGCCGGCCGAGCTGACGTTGCCGCTGGGCACACTACTGATGATTTCGGTATGACCGCCCGCCGCTGTGCTCTTGCCGAGCATATAACCCAATGTGAAAAAAACGGCGCACAGCGCAGTCAGGGCAAAGAAAATTCCCAGCAGCTTGCCGGTCCCTAAAGTAATTTCGGTGTCTCTGGTTTCGTCCAGATCGTCCAGCAGACTCGATTTCACCCGTCCCGTCCCAAGTTCAGCCATTGTGTCTCCAGCTCTGAATGTTCCTTGAGTGTAACCCTATTTAGCCGGATTTATACCCGCGTATTTTTCCATGGCCTCGGTAAGAATGGACAAAATATCAATGGGCAAAGGGAATACGATGGTCGTGTTCTTTTCCACACCAATCTCGGCGAGCGTTTGAAGATAGCGCAATTGCATCGTCAGCGGTTCTCCTGCGAGCACGTGGGCCGCTTCCGTAAGGCGCTGCGAAGCGGAAAACTCGCCTTCAGCGTGGATGATCTTGGCCCGCTTCTCGCGCTCCGCTTCCGCCTGTTTCGCCATCGCCCGGGTCATGGACTCGGGCAGGTCTACCTGCTTGACTTCCACGTTCGCAACCTTCACGCCGTACGGCGAAGTATGCTGGTCAAGAATGCTCTGGATTCGGGCGTTCAGTTTGTCGCGATGCGCCAGCAGCTCGTCAAGTTCAACTTCGCCCAGCACCGAGCGCAGCGTGGTCTGGGCGAACTGCTGGGTCTGCCAGTAGTAGTTCTGCACCTGGACAACCGCCTGCGGGGCGTTCAGCACGCGCCAGTAAATTACGGCATTCACCTTCAGCGTGACGTTGTCACGCGTGATGATGTCCTGCGGCGGAACTTCCAGCGCCTGCTGACGAAGATCCACCCGGACCATGCGATCGATGGGCGTAAATATAAGCACCACGCCCGGTCCTTTTGCGTTTTCCTGGAGGTGGCCAAGGCGGAAAATCACCGCGCGTTCATATTCGCGCAGGATCTTAATGCAGTTAATAACGTACAACGCAATAATGACAACGATGACGAGAAGAGCAATTCCCGGCACAAGGCCTCCATCGTATCAACAGTTAGTCGTACTTGGATTTTATGGCATCCGAGCTTTTCCAGAAAGCTAAATCAGGACTTCGGAGCCGCCGGCGCCGATTGAGCTGCCTGCTCCACGTGCAGCACAAGGTCCTTCACGCGGCGGATCACCACCGGCTTTCCGATTTCGACATTGGCGTTTGCCACCGCGTCCCACAGTTCTCCGCGCACGAAAACCTTTCCGGCGGGCGTAAGCGCAGACCTGACTGTGCCAATCTCGCCAATCAGCCCTTCTTCACCCAGCACTACCTTGTTGCGGCGCGCCTTGAGCGCAATGGCCATGAGGAACACGGTGATCAGCGCGAGCGGAATGCTAACGGAAAGCGCCGTCCACCACTTCACCCGCATTTGCGGTATGGGGCCATTCACCAGCAGCAGCGAACCCAGAATCAACATGACACTGCCCGTAATGGCCAGGACGCCATGCGTCTGAAACTTGGCTTCCAGGGCGAAAAACACGAATGCTGCGAGAATCAGCACTAATGAGATCGTGCGAAAAGGCAGCATGTCCAGCGCGTAGATGCCGAGTAAAATGGCCACAAAACCAACCGCCCCTGGAATCACCGCGCCGGGATGGTTAAATTCGAAGTAGACGCAGAAAGCCCCTACGGCCAGCAGAATAAGAGTAAAGTTGGGGTCCATGAGCGCGGAGAGTATCTGCTCCCGCATAGTCATCGGCAGAAGCCGTACAGGCTGATAAGCCACGTGTAACGTTGTCTTGGAACCGTCAAAACGCGTAATTGTCTTGCCATCAATCTGCCGGAACAAGTCGGCTTCATCCTTGGCGACGTAGTCGATCAGATGCTGTGAAAGTGCTTCATCCGCGGTAAAGGCTTTGGATTGCCGCACCGCGCTCTCCGCAACCTGTACATTGCGTCCACGTTTGCTGACAAAGGATCGCATCAGTGAAGCGGCATAGTTCTCCACCTTTTCCTTCATCACGGGATCCATGGTCTTGCCGTCACCCCAAACAGGATGCGCGGCGCCCGTATTCGTACCCGGCGCCATGACCGCGACGTCAGCGGATTCAAGAATGAAAAAGCCCGCGGAAGCCGCGCCGCTCCCTGATGGCGTCACGTAAATGATGACCGGCACGGGCGAAGACAGGATTTTGTGGATGATGTCTTCCATGGACGTCATGAGGCCGCCCGGCGTACGCAACTCGATCAGCAGAGCGTTGGCGTGCGTTTTCCGGGCCTCGTCGATCGCCCTGTCAAATCTCTCCTCCGTAACCGGCTGAATCGTACTGTCAATCACCACCTTGACCACGTCAGCGGAAGCGCTCAGTGGCGCAAGACACAGTACCAGTATGAGAGCGCGTTGGATGAAAGAGCGGACGTCCATAAATCTGTACCTCGAGTCGCGTTTACTTTGGCTGGCCGGCGGATCTTGCCGTGAGATCGCGCTTGAATTCAATCGCGGCAGCGTTGTCCGGGTCAAGCGCCAGCGCCTGTTCCAATTTTTTTTTCGCATCAGCCGGACGATCCTGGGCAAGGTCCAGCCGCGCAAGCACCAAATAGGCCTGAGGCGATGGCTTCAGACGCAATGCCATCTCCGCTTCACCGCGCGCCCTTGCTGGATCTTTGGCGGCTTCAAGAACTTGCGCCATGCCGGCATGTGCGGCGGCATTCTCCGGGTCCAGAGACACAGCCTTTCGAAACTGTTTCTCAGCCTGCCTGACTAGACCTTGATCCAGTAACTCCTGGCCGCGCTGCACCTCAAAAGCAGCGTGAAGCGCAGGATCAGTCTTCGCCAGATGCGCCTCCTCCGCGTTCTCGATTTCCAGCGCAAGCTGGCGGAAGCTGGATTCGTTATAGTTGCTTTTGATCCGTTCCAGAGGTACGCGCGCCACCTGGGTCGCACCAGACGCAATTTCATCCAGAAAACTCCTGGCTTCCGGATCGTTGTGCAACTTCAATGCGGCTCGCAACTCGCGAGCTGCGCCCTGGGTATCACCCTGGCGATAAAGCTCGACGGCCAGATTGAAATGGTAATCGGGATCATTTGGGTCTGTATCTACGCTCTTTTCAAAGTAGCCGCGCGCGCTCTTATCCGCGCGCCGAGCCTCCACCACTCCAAGATCATTGAAGATCTCCGTAAGAGGGAGCCGGACCGAGAGTTCATTGAAAGCCGCAGCCGCTTTGTCCAACTGGCTCGCATAGAAGGCGGACAGCCCGAGATAGAACAAACCTTCGTTGCGTTTGGCGTCTGCTTTGGGGATCTTTGTCAGCCAGTTGATCGCCTGCTCGTAGTTCTTCGTCTCGTAATAGGCCTTGCCAAGCTGCAGCAGCGCCAGTGTATTGGCAGGCTCCAGGCGGACGACTTGCTGAAAGCGTCTGATCCTTTCCTCGGGTCTTGAGGCCAGCACGCCACGCACGTAATTCTCCAGTGCGTCCAGCCGCATGGGAGCAAATTGAGAGATGAACTCCGCCTTGTCGCCGATTCCTGGGAGCTTCAATTCATTCAGAACATCCCATGCCAGCGCCGTCTGAATCCGGATCAGATCATTGAGCGCGCCGCTCTCGGTAAGTTCGGGGCTGAGGCGCAGGCGATCTGCATCCATCACCCGAGCGCGGGCTGTAAACGTCTGCCCGTCAAAACGGTAGTTGCCGATTACAACGTAGTCGGCGTCCAATTCCTGAGCAATTTCGTATACCGTCGCGCGTGATGGCCTGGCTGAAGCTGGAATTCCCAGTTGATCAAATGCAGCCAGACGATCTGCCCTGCTGATGATGTATAGCTGTCCTGCATCAAGGCGTTGTCCGAGCACTTCCGGGAAAGCTTCTCCGATCCAGTCGATTCCGGGCACCGTGGAAGCATTTTCGAAGGGCATCACCAGCAGCATCTGGCTCTGGCCGGAACTTTGCTGCTCCTGGGCTATGAGCCGCAAGGGTAAGCTCGCGATGCACAAAAGCAGCGCGAATAAGTTGATGACAGCCAGCTTGATCAAGTTACCCCGATTATACGTGAGGCGGTGCGGGCTCACGTGTTTTCAAGAGTTTAGCATGAGCCTCAAATGCATTCTTGGCGGGATATTCGGGTGCTTCTGTCGGCTATGATCCATTCCGACGAGACGGTGGGCAAAATCGGCCTTAAACTATCCAGTCTCCAGTAAGCGGTTCAATACAAAAGTGGAAGGGACTGTGCTTACGTCCTCTACCTCGATTATGGGCCATCTTCACGACCACATCATCAGTACTCGCTGCCGGGCGGGAAAGAACTGAGGCTGCAGCTTTCGCTGAAGCCGAACAGCAGCTATTCGTTCGTGCTCACAGGCGGTTCATCGCGCGATGGATATCCGGTGGAAGATTACCCGGTGAATTTTCACACCGGTGAGGGACCGAGCACAACAAATCAGCAGCGGTAACTCGCCTGCAAGAGGCTAATCAACCGAAAATATCTGCGTACAAATATCATCCGGCCGCTGTCTCGGGCGACCCAATGTACCAAGCTCCGTTTAATCTTTCATCTCTCTTGGTGTCACTTTACTTCTGGTCAGTAAGGTAATACCACGACATCATAGTCAGCTTCACCGCGACAAAAGTAAGCCCCACAGCCAGAAGGTACCAGTCGCAAACATGATCAATCAGAAAGCGCCACTCAAAAAGGCAGAGCGCCAGGACGCCGCCGATGATCCCGGCGACGCTGGTCGACCGCCGTCGACGGTCCAGAAAGCGTTCATCAATTACTCCGTTGAGAAAACTCATTTTTGCTCCAAAAGATTGGTTTGTAGCCGGCACTGCCGATTCCTGCTTTTCACCATGATTCCTCCAACCATTAAGGCAATGGAGAGCCCGAAAAGAAACGCGGTCGCGAATGTAAGCAGTGTTCGGTCAATTCGGGTAGTGGTATCTAGTAAGAACTGCAAAGGTTCCGCCACACAAAACAGAACCAAGCCGGATCGGAGTAGCACAGCCCCTCGTCCATTTTGGATTTTCACGATGCAACCTCCTCATGTGGTACTTCCAGTGCAAAAATCTTGTCAGTGGAACAGCCGAACACGCGCGCGAAGGTCAGCGCCAGTGAGAGGCTTGGAACGTACCGATTACGTTCGATCGAATTGATACTCTGTCTTGAAACTCTCACCGCCTCGGCCAGTTGCTGCTGAGTCCAGCCACGCTCGATGCGCAGTTCTTTCACGCAATTACGGATCTCTTCCCTCATTACAAGCTGGCTTTACATCATAGGTCGAGCGGCTCTGAATGTCAAGCAAACTTGTCATATGAAAAAAGCAATAACGATGGAAGAAAAAGGATCCTAACGGCTGGCGAGAGAACGGGGCTGACGTAAGTCTTTCACTCCCTGCAACATTTCTCGAATCTTCAAATGCCATGAGAGTAGCAGCACGCAACCGATGATCATCAGCGCCAGGCACAAGCCTGCCCACATTCCCACCGCTCCCCATCGGAACTTAAAGCACAACAGGCCGCCCAGCGGCAGCCCCAGAAGCCAGTAGCCGATCAAGTTAATCAGCATCGGGGTCCGTGTGTTGCCGGCGCCACGCAAAGCCCCCGTGGCCACCACCTGCAAACCGTCAAAAAGCTGAAAAACCGCGGCAACGATGAGCAGCGTTGCACCGGCATGGATTACGACGGTATCTGGCGTGTAAATACGCGCAATCGTGTGGTTGAAAAGAAACAGGCATAGCCCGGAGCACCCCATAAATCCTTCCCCGAGGAGGAGCGCCATCCAGCCTGCGCCTGCCGCGCCATGGATATCTCCTGCGCCCGCCGCCTGCCCTACGCGCACTGCCGCAGCCGAGCTGATGCCCAGCGGAACCATGTAGGTGAAGCTGGCGACGTTCAGTGCAATCTGGTGCCCTGCGAGCTGAACAGCGCCGAGTTTCCCAATCAAGAAGGTGGCGCACGCAAAGGCACCAATTTCGAACAGAAGCTGCGAAGCGGCAGGAAATCCCAGGCGCAGGATATTCCTGATCCGTTCGAAGTCAATTTTGCGAGACGCCAGCCATAGCCCGCTATTACGTTTGCGATCGTAGTAAATGGCCGCTGCGGCCAGCACCATGGCCATGTAAACGCGCGAAACGCATGTGGACCATCCGCTTCCCGGAACTCCGAACGCGGGCATCCCCCAATGGCCGTAAATCAGCGCCCAGTTTCCCGCGAGGTTGACCAGATTGGCGGAGACCAGTGCGAAGACAACGGGCTTCACAATGCCCATCGACTGGAGATAGCGCCTGAGCACAAAGTACGCGGCCAGCGGAAACGTACTCCAGACCAGCGCCTTGAGAAACGGGACTGTTTGCGCCACCAGAGCGCGGTTCAATCCAAAATAGGGGAACAGAGGAATGAGGCCGAGCACAACACCCATCAAGACCGGCGTAAGGATGAGGGCGAAATAAAGCGCGTTCCAAGCTGTGCGGTGGCATTCCTTCAGCTTGCCTGCACCGTATGCCTGGGCAATAAGCGTGTCCAGGCCCAGCATGATACCGCTACCGAAAATTGCAATGGTGTTAAAGAGATTGGCTCCAAGGCTGACCGCTCCAATGGCGACGGCGCTGTCTGGCAGGCGCCCCACCATCACCGTGTCCACAAAAGCCATAGAAATCCAGCCGAGTTCCGTTAAAGCCAGCGGCGCCGCCAATCGCAGCATCGGCCGGAATTCCTGGCGGATTTCGGTTAGCTGAAGCATGAATTTGATTTAAGCACAGCCGGGT
This sequence comes from Candidatus Angelobacter sp., assembly GCA_035712465.1. Classification (GTDB taxonomy): domain Bacteria; phylum Acidobacteriota; class Terriglobia; order Terriglobales; family Acidobacteriaceae; genus Angelobacter. The sequence continues at coordinate 198,660 of DASTAS010000010.1, read as the reverse complement.
ACGCCCCGGTTGCTGCCGTGGATCGGAGTTACACAAGGATCGGGTATAATCGCTTTAATTCCTAAGAACAATTTCACTTTAACTAATTCGAATGGCCAAAATTCTGTCGATCGCATTCACAGAAAATCTCAAGACCACGCGGCAACTGATTTTGCAGAATGCCGGGCATGAAGTTCGTCTCGTTTTCACAGTTGCCCGATCTGGAGCAACTACAGATGATTTGTGATCCGAATCTGGCGGTGATTGGACACGGTTTTAGAGGACCGGACAAGCGAAGGATCGCCTTGACATTAAACGAGGTTTTCCCCGGGATCCCTCTCCTTGAGCTGTGCATGCACTCTCCGGAGATTCCCGGGGCAGATTTTATCTTCAGCCACTCCCCGGAATCTCTCGTAGCAGCAATCCACGAACTTCTGGCGGGACATCGCGTGCGCGGTTTCCTGGTTGAACCCGAGCGCCGTGTATGATCGGGAACCGGATTCCCGCTGCCGGAGGCGACCCATTCTTAATTGACATTGCCCGATATCTTGGCTACAGTTGCCTCCAGTATGACTCGGCTAACGCATCGCCCTCACCACCATCACCACGGGGCGAACGTGTCGGCAGGGTCAGAAAAAGGCTGAAATCCAGCGCAATCATACAGATTGAAGCCCGCCGGCAAAAATGCTGGCGGGCTTTTTCTTTCTGCGCAGAACCCGAGGGAAGCAACATGGATATCGACTTTGCAAAAATGGACGGCTTAGCGCCGGCAATTGTTCAGGAAGATTCTACGGGCGAGGTGCTGATGGTCGGCTTTATGAATGCCGAAGCCTGGGCCAGGACCGCCGAGACCGGCTACGTAACCTTCTACTCCCGGACTCGGCAGAAGCTTTGGATGAAAGGCGAGACCTCCGGCAACCGCCTGCGTGTGATCTCCGCCGCCACCGATTGCGACCGCGACACCCTCTTGTTCCGCGTCTTTGTGGAAGGCGATGGGCTGGTGTGCCATACGGGCACGAAGTCGTGCTTTACCGAGCCGCTGAGGGTCAAAAAACCGGAGGCAGAGCAATGAAGCTGCGCGTCGGCATACCCAAAGGAAGCCTGCAGGAGTCCACACTGGCTCTGTTCAAGCGGGCTGGCCTGAACGTTTACACCAGCAGCCGCTCCTATTTTGCCGGAACAGATGACCCCGAAATCGAGTGCATGCTGATTCGCGCTCAGGAAATGGCGCGCTACGTCGACCATGGCGTCCTCGATTGCGGCCTGACGGGAAAGGACTGGGTCGTGGAAAGCGGGCTGGAAGTAGTGACCGCTGCCGAGCTTGTCTACGCCAAGCAGAGCCTGGGCAAAGTGCGCTGGGTGCTCGCGGTTCCCGAGGATTCACCATTCCAGAGAGCCGAAGATTTGGACGGAAAGATCATCGCGACGGAACTTGTAAATGCCACGCGCAATTACTTTGCTAAGCGCAATATTCAAGTAAAAGTTGAATTTTCATGGGGCGCTACGGAAGTGAAGCCGCCGATGCTGGCTGATGCTATTGTGGAAATTACCGAAACTGGGAGTTCCCTTCGCGCCAACCGATTGCGCATCATTGAGACCGTCATGGAATCCAGCACGCAACTGATTGCTAATAAAAAAGCTTGGTCAGAGGGGGCGAAGCGGCAGAAAATCGAGAATCTCGGCCTGATGCTCTGCGGCGCGATCTATGCCCAGGGTCGCGTAGGGCTGATGCTCAATGTGCGAAAACAGGACCTGCCCGGCGTTCTGGCCGTGCTCCCTGCTCTACAAAAACCAACCATTTCCCAGCTCAGCGATGCGGAATGGGTGGCAGTGAATACAATCATAGAAGAGACCACAGCCTGGCGAATCATGCCGCAATTGAAAGCCGCCAAAGCAGAGGGAATTGTGGAATATCCGTTGAACAAGGTGGTGCTGTAATGCGCGTCCTGAGCGGGCGGCCTGCCGAAAATTTTGTTCGCAAACTGGAACAGCGCGGCTCAACCAATCTGGTCCGCGTGGAAAAACAGGTGTGCCGCATTGTGGATGACGTGTACAAGAAAGGTGACCCCGCTCTACGAAGCTATGCGGAGAAGTTTGACGGCCTAAGGCCGCGTCAACCGATGCGCGTGGCGGAATCTGAATTGGCACAGGCCTGGGAGGCAACCTCGGCTGAGTTCAAGCTTGCCTTGAAGTCTGCCGCTGCAAATATCAGGCGTTATTGTGAATGGCAGAAACCGCATGAGTGGCGTCACGCCATGGCAGATGGTATTCAGGTGGGCCAAGTTGTTCGGCCATTGCGCTCTGCCGGATGCTATGTCCCGGGCGGCCGTTATCCTTTGCCCTCAACCATGCTGATGACAGTGATTCCCGCTCAGGTGGCTGGTGTGGAGGAGATCAGGGTAGTCTCGCCCCGCCCTGCTCGTGAGACGCTGGCAGCGGCATTTTTCCTCCAACTGCACGAAATCTACCGCATCGGCGGCGCGCAGGCCATCGCGGCGCTGGCGTACGGAACCAGGACCGTTCCGCGGGTCGACAAAATTGTTGGTCCGGGAAATTTGTTTGTGACAGCCGCGAAAAAACAGGTGGCCTTCGATTGTGCAATCGATTTTCTGGCCGGCCCGACGGAGGTGGTGATTGTGAGTGAGCGCGGCAACGCAAATTTTATTGCCGCCGATCTGGTAGCCCAAGCCGAACACGATCCAGAAGCGCTTGCAGTGTTTATCACTTCCTCCCCTGATCTGGCCCAGTGCGTAGCTAAAGCAATAAAGAGTGCCGCGGCGAGAAATGAAACTGCCAGAACTGCCCTCAGGAGCAAGGGCGCAGTCCTTCTGGCGGAAACGCACGACCAGTCGCTGGAGTTCGCGAACCGCATCGCCGCCGAGCACGTTACCATAGACGAAGAAGACCTGGACCGCATTCGCAACGCGGGATCGATTTTTATCGGCGGCTACTCTCCCCAGGCGGCGGGCGACTACGCATCTGGTCCTAATCACGTGCTGCCGACCGGCGCCACAGCTCGTTTCCGCGGCGGCCTGGGAGTACAGGACTTTGTAAAAATCATTTCCGTACAGCACCTGTCGCAACAGGGGCTCGGCCACATCGCCTCAGCCGTGGTGACGCTGGCCGAAGCCGAAGGGCTTAAGGCCCATGCAGAATCCATTCGAGTGAGGTACGCACATGCTTAAGGCCCGGCAATGCCTGCGCGAGATTCGCGAATATCATTCCCCGTTGAGCGAGGGCGATTTTGACTTACGTCTGGATATGAATGAGAGCACAACCGGGTGCTCGCCTCGTGTTCTGGCGCGCCTTCGGCAAATAGATGCAAAGAAACTCGCGCTTTATCCGCCGCGCGAGCCGGCCGAGCAAATGGTCTCCGCGCTGCTGGGCAAGAGCCCCAGCCAGGTAATGCTGACAAACGGAGTTGATGAGGGCATCGATCTGCTTTGCCGGGCTTATCTCAATCCGGATGATGAGGTCATTATCGTTGTCCCCACGTTTGCAATGTATGAAATTTTCGCTCAGTCCGCCGGGGCGAATGTTATCCGTGTGCGCACGACGGCGGAGAAAGACTTTGCTTTCCCCACAGAAAACGTCTTGCAGGCAATCACGCCGCGCACCCGGCTGATTGTCATTACCAATCCCAACAACCCCACTGGCATTGCCGTGGACCGGTACGCAATCACCCGGGTCGCTCAGGCTGCATCGGATGCTGCCGTACTGGTGGATGAAGCCTATTTCGACTACTACGGACAAACCATTGTCGATCAGGTTGGGCTGCAGATCCCGAATCTCTTCGTAGCGCGGACGTTCTCAAAAGCATACGGAATGGCGGGCCTGCGGCTTGGCGCTCTTGCCGGTCCAACTCAGCACATCAGCGTGCTGCGGCGGATCAGTGGTCCATTCAACGTGAATGCCTGCGCGCTGGAGGTTGTTCGTGACGCACTGACGGACCGCCAATTTGTTACCGACCACGTGAATCAGGTTAAGGAAGCACGTGAGTGGTTCAGCAAAGAGATTGAAGAGATGGGATTCAAAACCTGGCCAAGCCAGGGCAATTTCATCCTCGTGAATTTCGGCGAGGAGAAAGATTATCTGCTGAAGCAGATGCGGGAATGGGGCATTGCACTGCGTGACCGCCCCGACCTGCCCGGCTTTATCCGGATCACCATCGGCAAGCAGAAAGAGATGGAAGTAGTTTCCATGGGCCTGAAGCAGGCGCTGGAAAACAAGAGAAAGCCCGCGCAACCAGAGGAGGCGCAGCCCCCAGCCAGTGAAGAGGAGCAGCCTGCGCCATGAGAACGGCGAAGCTGCATCGCTCGACCACGGAAACAGACATTCAGCTCGCGTTGACCATTGAAGGCAAAGGCCGCTACGCGGTTTCTACCGGTATTCGCTTTCTGGATCACATGCTGGAACTCTTCACGCGCCACGGCGCCTTCGATCTGAAGCTGAAGGCAGAAGGCGATCTGCATGTTGACCAGCACCATACGGTAGAAGATGTTGGCATCACCCTGGGAGAAGCGTTCCATAGCGCACTTGGGAACAAGAAGGGCATCATGCGTGCCGGCTACTTCGTCATGCCGATGGATGAGACCCTGGGTGTGGCTGCGGTGGACTTCAGCGGACGTACTGCTGCCGTTATCCAGACAGAAGTCACTGTTCCTATGGTCGGCGATCTTCAGTCGGAACTGGTGGTCGATTTTTTTGAGGGCTTTGCCCGCGGCGCCCGAGCCAATGTGCATTTGAAAACTCTGTACGGACGTTCGAACCACCACAAAATTGAAGCTCTCTTTAAAGCATTCGCACGGGCCGTTCGTGTGGCCTGTTGCCGCGATAAGCAACTGGCCCGCATGTTGCCCAGCACCAAAGGTCTCCTATGATCGCCGTTGTGGACTACGGAGCGGGAAACCTCAGCTCCGTGAAAAAGGCGCTGGAGCACGTGGGCGCCACAGCGGAGATCACGTGCGACCCGCGCGTAATCGCAGCGGCGGAAAAACTGGTGGTCCCGGGCGTAGGGCACTTCAATCGCTGCCAGCCGCTCAATCGCGAACTGCGGCTGCCCCTTTTGGATGCCTTTTCGAGCGGCAAACCGTTTCTCGGAATCTGCGTGGGGATGCAGTGGCTCTTTGAAGGGAGCACGGAAGCGCCGGAGATCGCAGGCGCCGGACTCTTCCAGGGCGCGTGCGGGCGCTTCCCTGCCGCCGTGAAGTCTCCGCATGTGGGCTGGAACCAGATTAGCGTATGCAACGGTTCGCGGCTGCTGCGCGGGATTGAAAACGGCGCTTTTGTTTACTACACGCATTCTTATCGGGCGCCGATGGTCGGGGAGACAGTCGCCAGCAGCCAATATGGCGGCCAATTTTCCGCCGCTGTGGAGCGCGACAATATATTTGGAGTGCAGTTCCATCCCGAAAAATCAGGTGCAACGGGGTTGAAAATTCTGGAGAATTTCTGTGGTCTGTGAGGGATTGACGAAGCGCATCATCGCTTGTCTCGACGTGGATGATGGGCGCGTAGTCAAAGGCGTCAAGTTTGAGCACCTGCGCGATGCCGGCGATCCCGCGGAACTTGCACGGCTCCACGCCGAGGCGGGCGCAGATGAGATTGTGCTGCTGGACATCAAGGCAACCTCAGGCGGCAGGAAGACGTTGATCGATACAGTGGCTCGGGCTGCGCGACAGCTTTTTGTTCCCTTTACCGTCGGCGGTGGAATCCGCACGTTGGACGACGCCGCGCAGGTTTTCGACGCCGGAGCGGACAAGGTGAGCATCAACTCCGCCGCTAGCGCGCGACCGGAACTGATCGGTGAAATTGCCAATCGCTTCGGATCACAGGCGGTTATCGTCGCTGTGGACGGAAAGCGCGGGCAAGACTCGCCGGAAGCCGCGGAGGTTTACGTCGCAGGTGGTCGCACAGCTACAGGGCGCAGAGTGCTGCAATGGGTGCGCGAGGCGGAAGAGCGTGGCGCGGGCGAGATCCTGCTGACCTCCATGGACCGCGATGGCACCGGAAGCGGTTTCGATTGTGAGCTGACTGCCGCAGTCGAAGGCGAAGTCTCGATTCCCGTAATTGCTTCGGGTGGCGCTGGCAACGCTAATGACTTTGTTGAAGTTTTCTCTGCAGGCAAAGCCGATGCAGCCCTGGCCGCTTCTATCTTCCATTTCGGCACGCATGCCATCGGGGAACTCAAGCAAACGCTGCTCCAGGCGGGCATTCCCATGAGATGGCCATGCTGATCCCGTCCATTGATCTTATGGGCGGCAAGATCGTCCAACTGATCCAGGGCGAGAAGAAGGCGCTGGAATTTGACGACTTCAGTTACTGGATTGAGCGTTTTTCAAAGTACCCGCTGGTCCAACTTATTGATCTCGATGCCGCCATGGGCAAAGGCAGCAATCACGAACTGGTTGCGGCCATCTGCAAGCGGCTTCCCTGCCAGACCGGCGGTGGCATTCGTACTCTCGAACGAGCGCGGCAACTGCTGGATGGCGGGGCTCGGCGCGTGATCTTTGGATCAGTGCTGCTCAAAAACGGCGCGATCGACAAAGCTATGGCTAAGGAATGCGCCCGCGCAATCGGCGTGGAGCGGCTGACATTTGCCATCGATTCACGCGCCGGCAAGGTGGCCATTCATGGCTGGGCCCAGTCGACAACCATCGATCCGCTCGAGATGATTCACGAACTGGAAGGTCATTGCCAGGCATTTTTATATACGCACATCGATACCGAAGGAACCATGGCAGGTTTCCCTGTTGATGTGGCGCAACGCCTGCGCGCGTCAACGCAAAAACAACTGATCGTAGCCGGCGGAATCAGATCGCTTGACGAAGTCAGCGCCCTCGATGCCTTGGGCGTAGACGCGGTGGTAGGGATGGCAATCTATACAGAAACCATCGCCACCTAAACACCGGCAGGCGTACCCTTAAAATCTACGCAGCAGACGAGAATCCCAAGGATAGTTCCGGTGCCAAAGAATCTTGAGCTTTGCGGCGTCAGGATGGAGGGGGTTCAGTACGAAGTTGAATGTTTCCGGAACAATCGCAGATGGCACCCGCAATAGTGCAGCTCCGCCTCGCTTTAACCAGTTCGTTCCCAATTCAGCAGTTACGCGCCGGTTCTCCCGCCAGCGAGAGGGAAACTCAGCCTCATTGAGGTTTTCACGTAGTACAGCGGCGGTCGCTTCGATTTTCAGCAGTTTGTAACCGGCCGGCAAGCCGGTGATATCGAGTTCCAGGTGAACCAGTACTTCCAGCAGCGCGCCTGCCGGGTTCTCCGCAAGGTAGACTACAGGCGTCCCCTGAAAATGCCATCGTCCGTCCGCAATGAGTCCTCCACGCCCATTCAGTGAAGAATGATTGCTGATCCTCCACAGGAGCATCAGGTAAAAATGCCTTCATCAATCTGCACCAGCATCTGCTCCACCATTCGTCCGCCGGTTTCTGTGGAAAGCAGTTCCATCGGGGTCCGGCCATCAAACCGTCTTTTCGGGGTTCGCAGCCACTTTAAAGCGCTCTGATCATCACCCAGGATGCTCTGCGCCTCCGCCAGGATACGGCCAACGCGAACAGCGCGCTCTGATTCCTCTTTCGACAATGCCTGCTTCCTGCTGCGGCGATGTTTCAGGGTTCGCGGATTGATAATCAATGAAAAAAGCTCTTCCGAGGAGAAGCCATGCTTTTTCAGGCGGTTCAATGTCTCTAACGGCAACTGTCGCTCGATCACCTGCACCAATTGCTGGTCAGAAATAGCGCGCACCCCGAAGAGGTCCTGAAAGAGAACAGCGTATTTTGCCGGAATGGTCGCCATATCAACCTGTGGACATTATGCCACAAAATGACCGGCAAATTGTACCTCTCTATCTTCGCGCGCGATATAGGCCTGCGATCCCAAATGTATACGGCGTCCAGCTCACGTCCCGAAAGCCTGCATCCTGCATCCGCGTGAGCATCTGCTGGGGCAAAGGAAACTTCTGTACGGAAGCCGGAAGGTATTCATAAGGTCCACGCACACCGGAAATGAGGGTTCCGATGCGCGGAAGAATATTGCGAAAATAAAATCGATAAAGCTTGCCAATAAATCCGCCCGGCTCGCCAAAATCGAGAATCCCGACTTCCCCCCCTGGCTTTAGCACGCGATAAATCTCACGCAGCCCGGTGTCGTAATTGGCAAGATTTCTGAAGCCGAAGGCTGATACGACAAGGTCAAGGGCGTTTGTAGACACAGGCAGTTGCAAAGCATCGCCCTCAAGTGGCTGAATCTGTTTTGCCGAATACTTAGTGAGGCCATGCTGGAGCATGCGGTGCGAAAAATCGAGTGCGTATATGGAAGCCTTGCTTGCTTGCCTGTCAGCAATCATCCGCAAAGCAAGGGACATGTCCCCTGTGCCGGCGCACAGATCAAGTACGCGAGCGTCAGTTCGGTCAAGGATATGGGTAAATGTCCGCGCAGCGCGCCTCCACCAGAGCCGGTCGATATTCATTGAGAGGACATGGTTGGCGAGATCATAGCGCGGGGCGATCTCGTCAAACATGCGCTGCACGGTCTGAGCGGCGGCCCTTTCGTCGGCCGCTCCGGCGGGCTGCGTACCGTGAATGCCGGTTTTCAGCGCGTCAGCCATGGTTGCGAATGTGCTCCACAGCAGCGCGAATCACTTCAACAGGCACGTCACTGACGATCTTCACCCTGCCGATTTTCTGCGGCAGAACAAAATGTACCGCACCGGCCACGGTCTTTTTATCCGCGGACAGCCGATTGAGCACGCCATCAGCGCCGCACGGGACCGCGGGCAACGGCCCATACGCCCGCACAGCCGCTTCGATATCTGCCGCAGTTTCAGGCTTGCACACGTTCACATCGCGGGCGATGGCAGCAGCCGCTATCATGCCCCAAGCCACGGCTTCGCCGTGCAAGAAATGTCCGTATCCGGTGGCCGACTCCAACGCGTGGCCCACGGTATGACCGAAGTTCAGGATGCGGCGCAAGTCAGATTCTTTCTCGTCGGCAGCAACCACCGCTGCTTTGACGCGCACGGAATCAACAATAATTCTCTCCAGCAACTTGCGGTTACAGCGCAGGATGGCTGCCGATTTCTTCGTCATGAAATCAAAAAGAGCTCGGTCGCGAATCACGCCGCATTTCAGCGACTCAAACAAGCCGGCGCGAAACTCACGATCGTCGAGCGTGCTCAGAACCTCGGGATCGATCAGCACCGCCTGTGGCTGATGAAACGAGCCAACCAGGTTCTTGCCTCCGCGCAGGTTGACGCCTGTCTTGCCGCCGATACTGGCATCCACCTGAGCCAGAAGAGTGGTGGGAATCTGCACCACGGGGATGCCGCGCATAAAAATTGCAGCCAGAAAGCCGGCCGCATCGCCCACGACTCCTCCACCAAAAGCTATCACCATAGCTTTGCGGTCCGCCCGCGCGTCTACCATCTGCTCAGCCAGTTGCTCTACTGTATGCATGTGCTTGGCCGGCTCGCCGTCATTCATCAGCAGCACTGTGTAGGGTACGTGAGCTCTTTCCAGCGATTTCTGCAGCATATCTCCCCAATGGCGGCGTACGTTCGGTGAAGTGACCACAAACACGCGACTGCCTGGCGAGGGCAAAACGCGCCGAATTTCCCGCCCGGCGTGGCGCAGCAATCCGGAGCCAATCAGCACCGCATACGGATTCTTTTTCAGGCGAACAGGAATGGTCTTCACTGTCTTGGAATCATAAATGAATTTGGTGAGTGGGAAATTTGGTAATTGGGTAATTGGCAACTGGCGCCGGATTTGTACTACCACAAAATCACCCAATCACTAATTACCCAATTACCAAATTGCGTCATAACGCGCATCGTTTCTCAATTCTGGTCGCCGTTTGTTACCATTTTTGCTTGCATGAAAAAGCTTCCGGATCATGTTGATTTCATAGTTGTGGGCGCCGGCGTTGCAGGACTGCGCGCGGCCATCAGCCTGGCGGAAGCAGGCAAAGTGCTGGTGTTGGCCAAGCAGGAACTGACGGAATCCAATACTCAGTATGCCCAGGGTGGAATTGCCGTCGCGCTCAGCGATGAAGATGAAATCAGCCTGCACCTGCAGGATACGATTCAGGCAGGCGACGGCATCGTGAATCCGGACACTGCCCACGTACTCGTGGAAGAAGGCCCACTTCGCATCCAGGAGCTGATCGACTGGGGCACGCAATTTGACCGGCACGGCACGAAACTGACCTTTACGCTGGAAGCTGCGCATAGCCGCAGCCGCGTGCTGCATGCTCACGGCGACTCCACCGGCCGCGAGATCGGCCGCGCTCTGCAGGCCAGGGCTGCAGCTTTCAAGAACATTCTGCTGTGGGAATTTGAATTCACGTCAGCGCTGCACATGAAAGGAGGGCAAGTGTGCGGCGTGGAGCTGATCTCAGACAAGGGAGAGCGCCATCTGGTCACAACCAGAGCCGTTCTGCTGGCGACCGGCGGCGGGGGAAATGTCTACAGCAACACCACCAACCCGGCAGTAGCGACGGCCGATGGTGTCGCCATGGCCTACCGTGCCGGAGCTGAAATCAGCGATATGGAGTTTGTTCAATTCCACCCGACAGCGCTTTATCTCAAGAATGCTCCGCGATTTCTGCTTTCCGAAGCGCTGCGCGGGGAAGGCGGCGTGCTGCGAAACTCTGAGCTGAACCGCTTCATGCCGAAGTATCACGAACTGGCGGAACTGGCTCCGCGTGATGTGGTAGCGCGGGCCATCGCCCATGAACTGGAAGTCAGCCGCATGAAGGATCCCGTGGTCTATCTCGATCTTACTCGGATGAAAGAGGACCACATCAAGAGCCGGTTTCCACGAATCCACGAGACCTGTCTTAAATACAACATCGATATCACCATCGATCTGATCCCGGTGCGGCCCGCGGCACACTACATGATGGGCGGCGTGCGCACGGACCTGAACGGCGCAACCAGTCTTCCCGGGCTTTATGCCGCCGGGGAGGCCGCCTGCACCGGCGTACACGGAGCAAACCGGCTGGCCAGTAATTCCCTTCTCGAAGGCCTGGTGTTCGGCGCGCGTGCGGCGCATGCCATGCGCGAACAGGCTGGGAGATTCCAACCGGCATCTGCCACGGAAAAACAGCGGCCGACAGGAACCGGCAACAACCCCAATGTCGAACCGCTGATTTGTGATATTCAGCAGCTCATGTGGAACAAAGTTGGGATTGTCCGCACGCGCCAGGGATTAATAGATGCAGTGCAGCACCTTCAAGATCTGGCGGAAAGACTTCCCGCCCCTGATTCGCGGCGGCATTGTGAAGCCTGCAACATACATACCGCCGGGCTTCTAATTGCGCGATCTGCGCTGGCACGGCTCGAAAGCCGCGGAGCACATTACCGGCTCGATTATCCGGACCACGACGACCTGAAATTCAAGAAGCACTCGATTGTTGCGGAAAAAGGCGTTCGCTTTGTGTGAGCACGAATGTCTATAGCAAGCACTGGATAGCAAGCACTGGCTTTGATTGTCGATTGCCAGGCTGCTAACTGCTGATCGATATCGCCAGCTTGCCCCTGACGTGCCCCATTTCGCTCACTTTGTGAGCTTCAGCGATTTCTTCCAGCGCATACACCTTTTGGACGATTGGCTTTATCCTGGCCGCCTCAATGAGCGCATTGATTTTCTCCAGTTCGCCGCCGCGCGGTTTGACCTGGGTCGTGAGAAACGCTCGCCCACGAAACAGGGCGCGGCCAAGTCCGGAGATCACTCCTCCTATCGCCGTTGAAAAGAACTTTCCCTTGCTTGCGGGACCGTGAGGAATGGGAATGGCGAGAGTCACCAGCTTTCCTCCGGGACGCAGGACCCTGAGTGAGCTACCCCAGACAGATTCGCCAACTCCGTCGAGCACAACATCGTAGCCGGAGAGTTTGCCCTCAATTCTTTCCCGCGTATAGTCGATCAACTGATCCGCGCCGAGTTGGCGCAGCAACTCGTGATTGCTCGCACTGGCAGTGGCTGCCACAAATGCCCCGAAGCTCTTTGCAATCTGCACAGCGAATGTGCCCACCCCGCCCGCCGCAGCATGGATCAGGACGTTACTGCCGGGCTTGATCCGCCCGTGCCTGACCAGGGCCTGCCAGGCGGTGAGAGCAGCCAGTGGAACGGCGGCAGCTTCTTCATGGCTGAGCCGCGCCGGTTTGCGCGCAAGCGTGTTCTCCGGTAACACAGCAAATTCCGCATACGTGCCACGATAGGTTTCACCGACCTTGCCATGCTTGAAGCCGTACACCTCATCCCCGGGTCTGAACAGCGTGACCGAGCCGCCAACCTGCTCCACGACTCCGGAGATATCGCATCCCCAGATCACGGGAAAGCGCAGCGTCCACAGCCCACTCAGCCACCCTGCTCGCAGCTTCCAGTCCACGGGGTTGATGCTGGTGGCGCGAGCGCGGATGAGCACGCCGTTTGGCCCCGGCTGCGGTACCGGAATCTCGTCGGAAACTTGCAGCACTTCCGGCCCGCCATAGCGTTCGCAAATGACTGCTTTCATAGCACTGAGCCTGTAAACCGGTCCTCAGCATCCGAGTTGGTTATATTTTCCATGACATAGAGAAGAGGCATTTCAGAATTTGGAAAAATCCGGCTTGCGGCGCTCGAGAAAGGCTGACATGGCTTCTTTCGCTTCAGGGCCCTGCAGCAGTGCGGCAAATTGCCCTGTCTCCCGGTCGAGTGCCGCAGCGATGGCCTCTTTTGTACCGGATTTCAGCAGCATCTTCGTACTGCGCAAAGAAACAGGTGGTTTCTCCGCCAGTTGATGCGAGCGTTCCACTGCTGCAGACATCAGTTCGTGCGGGTCAAAGACTCGATTCACAAGACCGAGTTCCCTCGCGAGATCCACGCCAAAAGGTTCCCCCAACAGAAGCAACTCAGCCGCGCGGTGGTGTCCCATCATCGCGGGCAAAATCACGCTGGACCCAGCTTCCGGGCAGAGTCCCAGATTCACGAACGGAAGCTGAAAACGGGCAGTCTCCGCGGCATAGACAAGGTCGCAGTGCAACAGCATGGTGGTTCCAATACCAATGGCAAAACCCGCCACCGCCGCGACCACCGGTTTCTCGACCGCGGCAAGAGCGCGCAGGTAGTCAATCGCAACCGGCGCTTCGCCGGGGCTGGCCGCCGCGAAATCCGCAATGTCATTGCCGGCCGTGAAACAGTTATCCGCACCGGCGAGCAAAATGACCCGTACGGCTGGATCCTGCTCCGCCTGGAGGATTGCCTCAGTCATGGCAATATACATGGCGCGCGTCAAGGCGTTTTTCTTTTCAGGACGGTTCATGCGAATCGTCAGGATGCGATCCTTTGCAATTGTCACTACGTTCTCTGCCATAGAGCTCCTAAGAACGTGAGAACTCGCAATCGGGGAGCAACTCGCGTTGCTGACGAGTATATCCGCCCGCCTTACCGGAGGGACACCGTCCCTCGCCGCGCGATGTATGCCCTTAGGTGCAGTGCGTTGTACGTCAGTAATCGCAGTCTTGCGGAAAAGTGAGGCTATCCTTTTGTATTGCCAACAGGAGTGCCCATGAAGAGTTCCCTGGCTGCCATTCTGTTTTTGCTTTTAAGTGTCCCACTGGCTGCACAATCACGCGGCAGAGCCCAATTTACGCCGGCTCGGACGGATCTCGAATCCACGCTGTTGGATCTCGATCGCGCCAGCGCCACCACTTTCACAGATATCTCGCACATGCATATTGATCGATGGAAAGGCGGGTGGAAGAGCGGCTTTACCACGAGCAATGCGCACAAGAACCATGCCGAAGATGCCGCCGGCGCCCTGCAGCGCAATCTGAGAGGCCCGCTTCCTGACATGATCCGCACCGCACTGAATGCGCACGGAAGCCTTGCTCCCACCTTCAAGGTGTACGAAGACCTGAGCCTGGTGTGCGAAACGCTGGATACCCTGTTGATGGTTACGGAAGAATACGGCAACAGGAAAGATGAATACGTGCCGCTCGCGATTGACTTCAACAATCTGGCGCGCCTGCGCCGCTCGTTGTCGTCTTATATCATGCAGCGCGCCTCGGCTGCTGACAACGGTGGAATGGGCGGCAGTCCGGCGGCCTTCAATAGCTATGACTCGAGCGTTACCGGGATGCCGCGGAAGATCATCATCGATGATGATGCTCCAGCGCCTGTACACAAGAAGCCAATCGTCCGGAAAAAAGCCACTGTCCAGTACACCAACCAGTACTAGCTGCTAAGGCTCCTGCCGCCCGGCGGCGGTCAGGTCACCAACGCGTGGATGCCACATATCCAGTACGGTGGGCTGTTTGTTCACCACAGCGAGCGTATAGCGCTCCCGTCCGGCATTGCTGATCAGGGTATAGTCGATCCGCTCCACCGGGCTGTGCTCGAAATCTACCGGGTAAGGACTGTCCACATAGTAAATTTCTGCCCCAGGAGTGGCATCGCTCATATCCTGTCCCCGCCAATGGGGCTTCATCTCACGCGCCAGTTTGATCTGCGCGTTGCTGGGTTTTGCAGGCTGCGCAACCACGCTGGCGGAAAATCCGTTCAGTATGCATCCTCCCGCGCATAAGTCGCGCAACTCAACAATAGAAGCAAGCGCCGTACGCAGGTTTACGTCCTTATCGAAAAAGAAATGTACTTTCTCGACGCGTATTTCCGGATGCAGATGCCCCTGCGATTCGTCACGCGCATACGCGACCACAATCCGCACCTCCCCAACGGGAGTTTCGCGATAAAATACGTCGTCAATCTTTTGGTAGTTGTCACTGTAATAGCGCAGTTCTGCCGGATGAATGATCTTCTGGATTGTGGGAACAAAATATCCCTGAGGCTCGCCCATCCGCTTGCGTAAGTCTGCCTGTTTTTCCCAGAGTACAAATTGAAGTGGCTGAGACGGGCTTGCCGCCGGCTTGGACGGCGATATTCTGCTCCGCTCACTGTGTTTAGGTTGTCGCGCGGCGCCCGGGATCGCGAAGCTGAGAAGGAGAACGAGGGCGGGGACGATGCGACGCATAGAGCCTCCCTGCGAACATCACTGACCAATATTTTAGAGCATGCGACAACCGGCGTGGCGGGCGCCAAATGCAAAAGCAGATTAGAAGACGCGGGTCCCGCACTGCCTGAAACGAGTTCGGCTGATCTCGGAACGCGTGCGCCGCTTTTGTGTATCCTATTGGGCTGGCAATTTGGACGCCCGCAGTGTTTTCCCGGGACGTTTGTAATCCACGCGAGTAACCTGCGAACCGGCTACTCTCATCTAGGTACCTGGCAGGAGGGGGAATGAAAAAGGCCCTTACAACAGCCACACTGGTGTGCCTGGCGGTGATTGCCGCAATGGCTCAGCCACGCGGCGGTCCTCAGGAACAACAACCGGTGCGGCCGCCGCAACCAGTACAGCCGCCCGCGAACGCTCAACCTGCACAGGCCAACATCAACCTGATCATTGAACAGCTCCAGAAGGCCGTGCTCTCCACCAACGCGCATCTGGGCAAGCTTCGTATTGATAAATGGAAGACGGACAGCGCTCAGAAGCAACAGTTCCAGAGAATGGCGGATTCCATCCAGCGGAACGTGACCGATGCCGTCCCCGGTTTGATCAATGATGTGGAAACCAGCCACGGCAGTGTGTCTTCCACATTCAAGCTCTATCACAACATGACCATTGTTTACGAATACCTCAGTTCGCTGACCGACGCGGCTGGGGCGCTCGGCAAAAGAGAAGAATACGAACCGTTGGCGCAGGATGCTGAAGCTTTGGATACGGCCCGGCAAAATCTTTCAACGTACATCGAACAAACAGCTTCACAGATCGAAAGCAGGCGCCGTGCCCCGGCAGTGCCGCCTTCCCCGACGCCTGTGGAAGCCAATGACCAGAAGCTGCCGGAAGGCGTACACATCGTTACGGAAAAGAACGGCGTCAGGCGGATTGTGGTTGATAGCGAGCACAAGCGAAAGCCTGTAAGATCAACAAAGAAAAAGACTTCCAAAAGTTCCAAGGCTTCAAGGACGGCTAAGCCTTCTCCTTCACCCACACCATCACCCACCCCCAAGTAAACCTCCAGTCGTTTTAGGAATAACTTGAGCCGTACTGGTTTTCTGGAACCTGGAACTTACCACCGGGGTCTATATAGATTAAGAATCGAAGGCGGATCGCCGCTGTCCAGCCGGAAGTTACGGCGGTTATGCGATCCAATCGGGGAAAAGTTGTCGCAGCTCCGTATTCTTGATAACGTTGAGGTGACGCCATGAGAAGAATGGCGGGAGCAGCAGCAGCAGTGGGCAATATTGTCAGCGCCATCGCGGTACGGGCTGAAGAAGCCTCCATTGTCGAGGAACTGAAGGCCGGTTCTGATGATGCGTACAACTGGCTGATTGCACACTACCACCAACCGATTTACAGCCTTGTTTATCGCATCCTGACCGACCCGTCTGATGCGGCCGATACTACCCAGGAAGTCTTCCTTAAAGTTTTTCGTGGAATCAAGCGCTTTAACGGCGAATGCAGCCTTAAAACGTGGCTATACCGGATTGCGATCCATGAAGCCTCCAACCAGAGGCGCTGGTGGTTCCGACACAAGAGCAAGGAGACTTCGATGGAGGCCCAGGAAGACTGGAAAGGCAACTCCTTTGGTCTGTGTGACACATTGGTGGACCGTGGCGAATCCCCCTTGGAAATCTTTGCGCATGAAGAAATCCGCGCCCGGATTGAGAACGAACTGAAACAAGTCCCTGAGCCGTATCGTACCACTGTGGTACTGCGTGACATTGAGGGACTGGCGTATGAAGAGATTGCGGAGGTGTTGCAGGTATCTCTCGGCACCGTCAAGTCCCGGTTGATCCGAGGACGTGACGCGCTGAAGAAGCGCCTGGAACCGCTCGTCCGCGAACTGGGCTCTGAGGGTGGGGGTGGCAAACGGCCGCAGGCGTTTAAACCTCGGTCCGTCTTGCCTGGCCAACGCGAAGTGGAGGCGTAGTAATGAGGTGTACAGAGGCAAGGCCGCTGTTCTCGCTGTACCTTGACGGGGCCGTTACAGGCGCTGAGATGCATCAGGTGTCAGGCCACCTGAATGAGTGTGCAGAATGCAGGTCTGAATATGCATCGCTCGAAAAAACGCGGGATGTGGTGGCGGGATTAGGGCGCAAGCAGACTCCTCCTGACCTCGCCATGAGGCTTCATATTGCCATTGCCAGTGAGAGATCGCGCAGCTCCCGGAACTTGCTGTCCGCATATTGGGTCCGGGCGGAGAATGCGCTTCACAGCGTGATGTTTCCGGCCACTGCAGGAGTGCTGGCTGCGGTCATATTTTTTGCCGCGATGATCGGGTTCTTTGTTCCCGCGCGTGTCAGCGCGGATGACGATGTCCCCACGTTGCTCTATACACCGCCCCGGCTGGAAATGTCCGATGTTGACAGCCCGGTGAATCTGGATTCCCCAGTAGTAATTGAGACATACGTGGGCGTGAATGGACGCGTGGAAGCCTACCGCATCATCTCCGGACAGGACACCCCTCAGGTCCGGATGGAATTGAACCGCGCTCTTCTTTTCACGGTGTTTGCCCCGGCCCAGTCCTTTGGGAAAGCTGTACCTGGCAAGGCTGTCATGTCTTTCTCGCACGTGAACGTGAAGGGATAAACAGCTTTGGCATGCAGGGGTCAAACCTGAATTGGTTTGACCCTCTTCGTTTTTCTGGCCTAAACTGGAGTTTCCCGCACATTCTGGAGGGACCCTGAGGCCGAAACTTCAATCCTTTGCAATCTTCCTTATCATCGTCATTCTCGCGTGCTCCCCGGTTTCTTTTGGCCAGGAGACGCGAGCACAACTGGAAGTGAGTGAAGCGTTCTTCACATTGATGTCCGCGCTGAATAGCTGCGGATATGACTCCGGACTCGCAAACTCGCTGCCGGTGAGGCAGGCGGTGCGCTCGGAGATCTTCACAACCGTGCAGCACTCGCCGGAGGCGGCCCACGCCCGTGACGCGATCTGCCAGTTCTGGAAAGACCATGAAGATCCCGCCGGACAGGGTGACGTTTCACAATACGTATCGCTGGCTCTCGAGCTGAACAATCCACCCGATTTTTCCACCAAATTGCCGGACGCCGACATGCCGCCCGACGCGGCGTACGTGCTGGGGGTAGTTCCATTGCTCAAGAAGTACTACCAGGCTGCGGGAATCCACGCACTCTGGCAGAAGCACGAGGGTGATTACAACTCCCTGGTGGAGCGATTGCACGATCCCGTTGCGGGACTGATCCGCCAGACCGACGTATTTCTGAAACTGCCCTTCTCCACCTATCCCGGCCAGAGGTTTGCCGTCTATCTGGAGCCTCTCCTCTCCCCCGGGCAGGTTGAAGCACGCAACTACGGCAATAACTATGACCTCGTGTTTGCTCCAGGCAAGGACGGGAAAGTGCCGAGCGAGGCGATCCGCCATACCTATCTTCACTTTGTGCTCGATCCCCTGGCGGCTTCACACGGGACCAGCCTGAAAAGGCTCGAGTCTATTTTGCTGGACATACGGTTTGCGCCTCTCGCAAAGTCCTTCAAACGGGACATTGCGCTGATGGTAAATGAGTGCCTGATCCGGGCGATCGAGGCGCGGATATCGATTCCCAAGAGCAATGAACCCGCCCGCCTGGCTTATGTTCAGCGATCCATGGAGCAGGGTTTCGTACTAACCCGGTACTTTTTTGACGCTCTTGCGAACTTCGAAAAAAGCGCCAGCGGTTTGAACACTGTCTATGGCGACATGCTGCATGACCTTGACCTGGGTCGCGAGCGCAAGCACGCGCGTGAAATTACTTTTGCGGATCACGCAGACCCGGAGGTAATCAGCCCGGCCAGGGTAGTGGTGGCGCAAGCGAATTTGTTGAATCAAGCCGAGCAGAAGCTTGCGTCTGGCGATAAGGAAGGCGCGCAGAAGATTGCGGAAGAAGTTTTGCAACACAATCAGGGCGGTGATGAGCCCGGGCGGGCCGTGTTTCTGCTGGCACAAATTGCGACCCTCGACGGCAAAATGGACGAAGCGCGATCTAAGTTCGAGCAGGCGGTGCGGGCGGCGCGCGATCCACGTACTCTGGCCTGGAGTCACATTTACCTGGGACGGATCTATGATCTCGAAGAAAACCGCCAGGCTGCTCTGGAGCATTATCGGGCGGCCCTGTCTGCCGGCGACCCGGCTGCTGATACGAAGGCCGCAGCCGAAAAAGGTATAACCGCGCCTTACCAGCCGTCCCAGCGACCGCCGCAGCAATGAGTCAAGCACCTCTGATCTGGAAGCGCTCACTCATTGCGATGCGCAGGCTGTAGCTGAAGGAGGTGGCCAGCGCGAGTAAATAGCTCGCAGACCGCAAGCAATGAAGTATTTTGTAAGCAGGAAATCCATAAGCGGATCCCTGCCGCAGGTGGCACCGGACACAAAAAGCTCGATGAAGCCATTTTTTACCGCTATCGCTCTGGTTCTGGCGCTGACGCCGGCGCTGGCTCTTGTTGCCCAAACCGAGGGCGAGAGTCAGACGGCGCCGGAAAAAGCTGCGCTTCACCCGCCGGCCAGAAGCGAACAGGAGCGTGCTGACTTCAACGCGGCATTTGCCGTCACGGGAGCCGCAGCGGCGGAAGCGGCAGCGAATAATTTTGCGACCGGATATCCCCAAAGCGAGCTGCGCCAGTATCTTTACTCGAAGGCCATGCGGGACTACGAATTGGCGAACAACCCCGCCGGAACACTGGCCATGGCGCAAAAGGTCCTTGCGCTCGATCCGAACGACGCCGTGGCACTGACTCTCAAAGCCACGGTGCTCGCCGATACGCTGGAAGCCGACAAGGCCACACGCACAAAAAAGATCGATGAGATTCGCCGAACCGCGGATCGCGCCATCGAAAGTGTTGGAGAGGGCTTTGTTCCGCCGGCCGGGGCTACGCCGCAGCAGGTAGCGGTGTATCGGACCACGCTGCAGTCCATGGCCTATTCCGCGCTTGGCGTAATGGAATTAAAGACCGGCGACGATGCCGCGGCGGAGAGGGATCTTGCGAGGGCGGCTGTCTTGAAGAAAATCACTCCGGACCCTTATGTCTGGTACCATCTTGCGCTCGCTCAGGATCATCGAAAAAAGTACGCAGCAGCTTTAAATTCAGTGCAGCAGGCTTTGCAGCTTTCGAGTTCCCATCCGCATTTGCAGCGTTTGGCAGAAATCGAGTTTGAGCGACTTTCAGGGCTTGCCGGCCAAGGCCCGCGTCCGGGTGACGCTCCAGAAGCCGAGCCGCCGCAGTAGTGCTATGAATCCGGATCTCACAGTTTTGCAATCCGCGCTTGGACACGAGTTCAGCCAACCGAAACTGCTGGAACGTGCGCTCACTCACAGCTCACATGCCCACGAGGAGTCCAAGTCTGCCGGGGCAGAACCCGGAGTGGAGGTCCTGGACAATGAACAGTTTGAATTCCTCGGCGACGCCGTCCTGGGGATGGTAACCAGCCAGCTTCTGTTTGAACGTTTTCCCACCTTTCATGAAGGACAGCTCTCCAAGCTGAAAGCTCACCTGGTCAGCGCCGGCCACTTAGTCAGTGTCGCCAGCAGGCTGCAATTGGGAAACTATCTTCGTCTGGGACGCGGCGAGGAGCGCAGCGGTGGCCGGAGCAAGTCCACGCTGCTTTCTGACGCGCTGGAGGCGGTGATCGCCGCCATGTTTCTGGACGCAGGAATGGAAAAGACGCGTTCTTTTATTATCGGTGAAATCCTTGTTCCGGAACTGGACCGCGTGAGCACGGAAAGGGCGAATGAATTCAGCCTGGCCGACTACAAATCCGCGCTCCAGGAACTGCTGCAATCCACCGGGAAACTCCAGCCCGTGTACGCGACCGTGAAGGAAGAAGGACCGGACCACCGCAAGACCTTTACCGTGGAAGCCCGCATCTTTTCCCAGGGTCAGAGCAAACCGGAATATGTATCCCGCGCAGAAGGCGGGACAAAGAAGAAGGCCGAGCAACTGGCAGCCAAGCAGGCGCTCCAGCATTTGCGTGGCGAAACTGCGGGGCCTGTATGAGTCCTTACGAAGCGGGAGAACAGGTATCTGCTTCATTGCCGGCAGTGCAGCCGAATGGACAGGAACAGCTTGCGGCGGCTGGACCACAGGCCGAAACGCAAGTTCCGGCGTCCTCCGCCACGCAGACTGAACCGGCGCAGGGACCGCGCGGAATTCAGTTCATCATTTCAGTGCTGGTGATCGTAGTTTTCATGATCACGTTTGTCGTCCAGGCCTTTCGTGTTCCGTCCGAATCCATGGAGAACACGCTGCTCATCGGCGACTTTCTTCTCGCCGACAAAATGCATTACGCCGACGGCGGCGGCATCTGGCACTGGCTTCTTCCCTATCGCCCCATCCGGCGCGGAGATATCGTGGTATTCCACTACCCCGTCGATCCTAGTCAGTATTTCGTGAAACGTGTTATCGGGCTACCCGGCGATCACATCCGGCTGCAGAACAAAACGGTCTTTGTGAACGGATCGCAACTGCAGGAAAGCTATGTCATCCATACCATGCCCGACCTGAACATGTATCGCGATGATTTCCCTCTACATGCCGGCATACCGCCGGACGTGGACCGCCGCTGGCGACGTGAACTGTACCGCCATATCGACCATGGCGAACTGGTAGTCCCGCCTGGCGAGTACTTTGTAATGGGCGACAACCGCGACCAGAGCCTGGACAGCCGTTACTGGGGTTTCGTACCACGCGGCAATATCATGGGGCGTCCGCTGGTAATCTATCTGTCCGTCAATAACGGCGGGCAAGCGGGAGCCCGCGCCGCCCATTCAGATGGTAAACTGATCAAAACCGGACAAGTGCTGGCCCACTTTCTTCAGATGGCGCGTTGGGACCGCATCTTCCATCGTGTGCTTTAGATCAAATTTTGACCGGGAAAGGCACGTTTGCAAGCCAAAGCCAGGAAACAACAAAAACCGGAAAAACGAAAAGAAACGTTTGCTGAGTCGATTGCCGGCATAGCATCCGTTTTTGTTGCTGGATTATTCATTATCACTTTTGTGGTACAGGCGTTTGAGATACCTTCCGGCTCTATGGAAAATACTCTTCTGATCGGCGATCACGTGTTCGTCGACCGGCTTACTCCTGCTCCGCCAGCCGCCTATGCGGGGCCTCTCATGCCCTATCGCCCGGTGCATCGTGGCGAGGTAATCGTTTTCCTGCATCCGACCGAGCCGGGAATGTACGTGGTGAAACGCATCGTTGGAATCCCCGGAGATCACCTCCGCCTGGATCACGGCCAGCTCATTGTGAACGGTAGGCGGCAGAACGAGCCCTATCTCAATCCCGATCATGGATTTTACGATCCCTATCGCGACGATTTTCCCAAATACCCTGCGGCCGGCATTTCCAACGTGACTCCTGAGTGGCCCATGATTTTAAGCGCCAATCTTCAGGGTGGAGACCTGGTGGTCCCCAAAGACAACTATTTCGGGATGGGTGACAACCGCGTGAACAGTCTGGACAGCCGCTATTGGGGATTTATTCCCAAAGAGAATATAGTCGGCCGGCCATTGTTCATTTACTGGTCTTTTGAAACGCCCGCTGATCAATATGAGCGCACTTCTCTGGAAGATCGCACCTCCTTCATTTTTCACGTAATCACGCATTTCTTCAGCCAAACCCGCTGGAACCGAATGTTCCACATGGTGAGCTGAGCAACTTTATATTCATATTCAAGGACTGCAATTTTGACCGACCAAGCCGAACAGCACGAAAAGGAAAAACAGAAGGAGACGCTGGCGGAATCGATTGCCGGATTTGCGGCAGTGTTTGTTTCCGGTCTCTTCATCATCACTTTCATTATTCAACATTTTGAAATACCTTCATCTTCCATGGAAAAGACGCTCCTCATCGGCGATCACGTTTTTGTGGACCGGCTCACGCCCAACGGAAAGGGCTTTCCCGGACCAATCATGCCGTACAGGAATATCAAGCGCGGCGACATAGCTGTGTTTGTCTCCCCTGCGGAACCAGGCCTTTACCTAGTCAAGCGGATTGTCGGTGTTCCCGGCGATCGCATCCATCTCACCGACCGCAAGCTGTTTGTCAACGGAGTGGAGCAGAAAGAGCCCTACGTCTATTACGACGTCAACAGCCCCTATCATGCGCCGGATGAATACCGCGATGACTTCCCGGCGATCAGCCCGTATGGCAGGGCAACGCCCGAATGGGCCGCGACCATGCAAAAATATATTCAGGGCCCGGACCTGGTCATCCCCAAAGATCATTACTTCGCCATGGGCGATAATCGTGACGTAAGCTATGACAGCCGTTTCTGGGGATTCGTCCCGAAGGAAAACATCATGGGTTCACCGCTGTTCATCGCCTGGTCGCTGAACCAGACGGCGGACGATTTTGCGCCCAAGTCTCTGCCTGAACGCATCGGGTCATTCCTCTACACGGCGACCCATTTCATCGTGATGACACGCTGGCGCCGAACCCTGCACCTTGTGCACTGAGAGGTATAAGCCATTAGCCGGAAGAAGTTCATTCTCGCCGTTGTTCTGCTGCTGGCTGTGGCAATCTTTGTGCCTCCCAACATCAATGGCGTGCGCTTCCGGGACAGACTCGCCGGGTCATTAAGCAGCGCGTTGGGACGCCAGGTAAAAATCGGACAGGTGAAGTACCGTGTCCTTCCCCGGCCGGGCTTTGACATCTATAACCTTCAGGTCATGGATGATCCGGCGTTCAGCGCCGAACCTCTTCTGATGTGCGGTAAAGTGACCGCTGACCTCAGGCTCACTTCCCTGTGGCACGGCCGTCTGGAAATCGCCAATCTCAAACTCACCGATGACGCGGCTGTACCCAGCCTCAATCTCGTCTATTCCAAAGGACACTGGAATCTTGAATCTCTGCTGAAGCGTGTAGAAGAGGTGCCTTCCGCTCCAACCGCGAAACGCCGGGCAGAAGCGCGCCCGCGATTTCCTTACATTGAGGCAACCGACGGACGAATCAATCTAAAAGTGGGCCCTGAGAAAAAGCCATTCACGCTTACCAACACTGATTTTGCATTCTGGCTGGCCGCCGAAGACGTGTGGCATGTCCGGCTGGAAGGCAAGCCTGTTCGCACCGACATGAATTTGAGTGACACCGGAACCGTGCGTTTGGAAGGCGATATCCGGCGTTCCCCTGAGCTGCCTAAAACGCCGCTGAAGCTTGAGCTGGCGTGGAACAACGCCCAGCTCGGCCAGTTATCAACTCTGGTGATGGGGCGAGACAAGGGCTGGCGGGGCGGACTGAGCGGCGATGTACAGCTTTCAGGCACAGCGACGAACCTGCACATCGTAGCCTCAGCAGAGCTCAGAGAGTTTCGCCGCTTCGACATTGACCGTAATCAGATGCCACGGCTGAGCACGAAATGCCTGGGCGCTTACCTGAACCGCTCGCTGGAGATGAAATGTGATACTCCCCTCGGGACCGGGGGCGCTCTTGTCACTGCGCACTGGTCGCCGGATACGTCCCGCGACTACGACATTTCCATGGTGGCCACGCGAATCCCCCTTGCGCTCGTGACCACATTTGCACAACATGCCCGCCGTGGCCTCCCCGGTGATCTTACGGCCAGTGGCGACCTCAATGCGGCCTTCGGCTTCCACTCCCACAACGGCGTGCGCGACTGGCACGGAACCGGCATGACTTCAGCATTCCTGCTCCGCACCGCAGCAGCGGAAAAGCCATTTGCCGTCACCCCGATCCGGTTTCACATGGGCGCTGAAGGAGGTGTTCCGTCAGTGCTGACAAAAAAACCGCGCGCCAGGCAGCAGCCGCGCAGCGCAGCAAATAGCACTCTGACCTTCGAATCCTTTTCCGTGCAGATGGGTCCTACGACAGCAGCGCAGGTACAAGGGGCAGCAGACGGAAACGGCTACTGGGTTAGCATGAAAGGAATGGTGCCGCTGGAACGGCTGCTTGAGCTCGGGAAAGCGACCGGTTTCCCTACGGAGATCAGCAATACTACCGCATCCGCCGTAGTCAATCTCAACATCAGCGGTCCGTGGGCGAATTTTGCTCCTGCCAGCGTGCGCGGAACAGCGCATCTTGAAAATGTGGCATCGTGGATTCCTGGGCTCAAAGACCGCCTGCTGATCACCCATGCAGATGCCCAGCTAAGCGAGGTGCAACTGGTTCTGGCCAATGTGCAGGCCCAGTTTGAACACACACCGGTTGCTTTCGCCGGGAATATCCAGGTTCCACGGAGTTGCCCGGGCAGTACTGCGCCCTGCCCCATGGAATTTGATCTTCACTCTGACTCTCTGGCCATGGCTGATTTTGGAAGTTTGCTCGGTGTAACAAACAAGGGATGGAGCATTCCTTTCTTCTCCGATTCCAGCAAGCTTCCCGACTTCCGCGCCAACGGCACAGTTTCAGTCGATAATTTCAGCGTCGCCCAGCTTCCGCTGCAGAAGTTCACAGCACATGTGGAAGTCGGCAGCCAGTCATTGCTGGTAAGTAAGATCACTGCAAAGCTCGGCGGAGGCTCTGCTCAGGGCGAGTGGCATGCAGACTGGA
Source organism: Candidatus Angelobacter sp. (assembly GCA_035712465.1). Classification (GTDB taxonomy): domain Bacteria; phylum Acidobacteriota; class Terriglobia; order Terriglobales; family Acidobacteriaceae; genus Angelobacter. The sequence continues at coordinate 173,127 of DASTAS010000010.1, read as the reverse complement.
GCGCCTCGCGCCCCAGATTCACGGCCACGGGAACCGTGAGCGGCGTCGCCATGGACCATCTCGACTTGAAGGAACCGGACGTGGCGCTGGCAACGTCATGGGTTTCAGGCCGCGCAGATCTCAAGTATTCGCTGAAATTTGAAGGCGCCACCCCGCAGGAGATGGCCAACAGCGTGAATGGCCGGGTGGAATATTTAATTAACAACGGACTTTCCCGTTCGCTGGTAGTGGATTCCAAGCCGTTGAAATTCCAGAGCCTTCAGGGGGCCCTTGAAATCGAGAAGCAGATCATGAAGGTGCTGCCAAGCAAATTCAGAGCGGAAAACCGCATCTACGATATGAGCGGAACAGTTTCTCTGGTTGATATGCGGACTAAACTCAGGCTGAGCAACAGCGACTCGCTCTGGGACATTACCGGCGCACTGGACAAGCCGGAAATTGCCGCAGCCCCGCATGTCGAGGCCGCTGCCGCCCGTACGCGATGAAGATTTCCTGGATCATCCTTAGTGCCCTGCTGATTTGGGCATACCTATACGTGAATCGCCACGAAGATGCGCATGTGTCGGCCACAACGGCATCAACACAGCAAAACCGATCCACAAGCCAGGGTTCGTCTTCATCGCATCGCCTCGCGGCCAGCATGCAATCCAAGATCAACTACATTGAGCAGAACGGCCGCAAGGCTCGTCCCGACCAGAGATCGACCGTGATGACCGAGGACGAGATCAATGATTACCTCGCATCCGGGCAGGTAGAATTGCCAAAAGGCGTAAACAAAGTCCGTCTGGAAGGTCACTCGGGGCAGGTGACAGCGTTCTTGACGGTAGATTTCGACAAGATCCGCGAAGGCCAGCAGTCTTCAAATCCTTTGATGGGCCTTTTCAGCGGAGTTCACGACGTGACGGTGGATACGAATGCAGCCGGCACCGGAGGCGAGGGCCGCGTTCACGTCAACAGCGTCAGCCTCGACGGCACAGAGATTCCCCACATGGCGGTCCAGTATTTCGTGGATAAATACGTCACTTCCAAATATCCGAACGTCGGCATGGATTCTCACTTCCGCATGCCGGACAAGATCGACACGGCCACCGTGGGCTATCACAAGCTGACGGTGACGCAGAAGTAGCAATTAGCACGTGAACATTGTCTCGCACGGCGCGACCAGCCAAATGAGTAGAAGCCTCCCTGCTGATCCTGAAGGTGTGGCGCAGCGCGTCGAGCCGCAATGAGCAAAACCGCTCCGCCAGGAAGGTGTGGCACAGCCGCCCTCGGCTGGCGGAAACTGCCCGCCATCAGGTGCCTCGTTGTTAATTTTTCAGCGGAGCTGTTTGCGCTACCTTGCAAGACATACATTGCTCCCCCCTCTTGCTCCGCTCAGTGCATGGATGCTGCGGGTTCGGGTGGGCTTCTCCAGTGGAAGGTTCGGTTCAATATCACTGCTGTATGAGAGGAAAGACGCACAGCCGAGAGGGCGGCTGTCCCACTTCTAAGTATCAACTATGTGCCGGCTCTAAATGTCAACTTCGTCCCCGGTCGCATCGAGAAAAGAGTCGTTCTCAAGGTCCATCGAATCAAATGCCCCAGTCAAACAATCCAAGTATCGCCGTTATATCATTGAGGATTCAGTAATCTGAACATGAAGGGGCTTTGGCATGCCACGATTTGAATACCGCGATTTGCATCCGACATCAGCCGCGGAGAAGGCGTTTCTGGAATGGGTCCAGAAGCTGGATGAACAATTCTCCAATCGCGATATCGAGCATCGCTCTAGAGTCGTGCGAGAGACGCTGCACGAGCTCTACCTCGGGCGGCCCTACGCCGAGCCTGGCCCTAACACTCCCCTCGCCGAGGAGGCAGTGATCCACAATTTTGATCCGCGGAACGTCACCCTTGAACCCGAATACTATGGCGACGTGGACGCTCAGAAATATGCCGAGCGCAAACCGCTGATCTGGTTCTGGATGATGTATGACCGCTCTCCCGTGGGGCTGAACCACTGGCTGGGCTTCCGCGTGCGCTACATGCTGGCCAGGCACATTTTTAAACAGATCGGCAAGAACGTGAAGATTTTCCACGGCGTGGAGTTTTCCTTCGGCTACAACCTCAGCGTCGGCGACAACTGTACGATCCACAAATACACGCTGCTGGACGATCGCGGCGAGCTCATCATCCACGCGGGCTCCTCTGTTTCCGACTACGCCAACGTGTATTCACACGAGCACGATCTGAACGACGGCATGATTGTGACCAACCAGAAGACGGAGATCGGCCCGCGCGCCCGCATCACCTATCACGCAACCGTGATGAGCGGCATACGCGTGCACGAGCATGGATTGGTGGGTTCCATGGGCGTAGCCACCAAGGACGTTCCGCCGTTTACGATTTCCGCGGGAATTCCGGCAAAGCCTATAAAAGTAAAGTCAATTGCGCCGCAACCGGCCGGAGCGGCCAGGGAAACGAAGTAGTTCGACAATTTAAGCCTGAAGAGCGATCGTTCGGCATTGCCATAGGTCTCGGACCTATTTTTCATAGGTCTGATCAATGCAACTTTCCATTTGCCGCTGAGGAATGGTGCGCGAATTCAGAGGGAGAAGTTATCGTGAGAATTCCCTGAATCAGCGTCGCAGAAGGATGCATTCTCAAGATCCTTCGACTCCCCTTCAGTCACTTCGCTCCTTCATGGTCGCTCAGGATGACAGGTTGCCAGCAGTTTCAATCACGCGCGCACAGCGCCTCTTCGATCTGCTGTGCAGCACGTGATACCATCAAAGAAACTTCGCACTCACTGACGATGACAGATAAGCCACAGAATACAGAACCCAAGCGCGTGCTGAGCGGCATGCGTCCGACCGGGAAACTTCATCTCGGCAATTACGTAGGGGCGCTGCAGAACTGGGTAAAGCTGCAGCACAAGCACAAGTGCTTTTTCTTCATCGCTGACTGGCATGCGCTGACCACGGATTACGAAGACACCTCGCGCGTCGGCGATAACACAGCGGAAGTGCTACTCGACTGGTTGGGAGCAGGACTCGATCCCGAGAAGTCCACGATGTTCGTGCAGTCGCATGTGCGGCAGCACGCCGAACTGCACGTACTCTTTTCCATGGTAACCCCGCTGGGCTGGCTGGAACGCGTCCCATCCTATAAAGATCAGCAGCGCGAGCTGGCGAACAAGGACCTCCATACTTATGGATTTCTCGGCTATCCACTGCTGCAGGCCGCTGACATTCTGATCTACCAGGCTGATTACGTCCCAGTGGGCGAGGACCAGGTCGCGCATGTGGAGCTCACGCGTGAAGTGGCGCGGCGCTTCAACCAGTTTTATTCTCGCGGGCCCAAACCGCTGCTCAAAGAGCCCGATGCGCTGCTGACCAAAACGCCCAAGCTGCTGGGAATGGACAAGCGCAAGATGTCAAAGTCCTACGGCAATTCCATCCTCCTCAGCGAAGAGTCCCGCGATCTGGCGGAGAAGATCAATAACAGCGTGACCGACCGTCCCGCACTCACGAACAAGGGCAGCCCCGATCGTTGCCCGGTCGGCAATTTGCACCAGATTTTCAGCCCTCCTGATGTGCTGGACCACATCACTCGCGGTTGCACGCAGGCCACCATCACGTGCGTGGAATGCAAGGCTCTGGCCATCAAGAGTACGGAGGCGCATCTGCGGCCCATTCGCGAAAAGCGCAAGGAGTTTGCCAGCCAGCCGGAACTGCTCAAGAAGATCGTCCAACGCGGTGACGAGCAGGCTTACCAAGCCGCGGAAGAGACCATGCGCGCCATACGGGCCGGCGTGGGCTTGTTCAGTATTGAAGGATTCGAACAGCACATCCCGAAGGAAGCGGCGAGCGAGCGGTTGCGAGTGCCGGAAGCTGCCCGCGCTGCAGGCGACGAACAGGAACGGCGCGAGATCGTTACCTCCGAGTGGGTGGAGCAGATTTCCAGGACCAATCCGCTGCGCAAAGACCGGCCTCAGGTCTTCATCACACGTAAAGGACGTAAGGTGGGCGTGCAAACCACGCAACCGGAGCAAATAGGAACATGGCGGTTCAGCTTCCCTGATCGGCCACTGAACGTTCTGGTGCTGCTGGCCGAAGACAATGGATTTCTGCACGATTACATCCTGCCGCCGAAAGTGGTCCAGGACCACTGGAAGAGCTTTGTACGCGACAACGGCAATGTAATGGTGGAGCTGAAAAAGGGAGGGCTGCTGTCTACTCCCTCCGGCGAAGTCCAAGTCCAGCAGTACGAGAGCGATTACAGCGCCCTGCAGTAAGCGCTTTTCCGAACAGCGATCAGCGAGCTGATCGACGATGGACGGCTCCTTGCGCCGTTTACTCGTTTCCGGAAGCCGCGCGCGTCTCCTGAACTGCTGGGAGGTGCGCCTTCCGGAACTGCGGCACCACCATGGCCTGATCAATCACCGGCTCATTGAATCCGGCCAGTTCCTCGGCCACACGAGCTGCGTGTTCCTTGTCGCCCAGCTTTTCGTAGGCTTGGTAGAGCCGCTGCAGCGAGTACGGATTGCGGTCCTCTCCTTTGAGGTGTGCTACCGCATCCTGGTAATGTCCACGCGCGAAGGCCATCGTACCGGCAGCGCCTTCATAGAACATCTCAATCTGCCCGTCGCTGCTAGAAGAGGAAAGCTCGGCCAATCGCTTGAGGTCCTTGTTGGCCACGGAAAGATCATTGTCGTCTACAGCGCGTTCGATTCGGGTCCGCAAAATGGACGCCAGTTCCTGCTGCAGCAACAGCGTGGGAACATTGCTGGTTTTCTGCACCACGCTTTCAGCCTGCTTGAGCAACTGCATCGCAGCTTTGTGATTTTTCTGGTAGAGCGCCATGCTGCGGTAGGCTTCAGCTTCAATATTGCCGAGTTCATCGCGATGCGCCTCCGCGGCCAGAGCGCGGAATGCCTTGTCCGCGCCTGCGTAATCTCCTTCGCGAACCCATGTGATGGCCATCTGCAACGACCATTGCGCGGAAAGAATCTTGTTCGGCGCCTTGGGCATGGCGACTTCGTACTCTTTGCGGGCGCGAGTTTCGTCTCCCATCAGCGCGTAGGTGTCGCCGACGCCGATCTGCGACATGATGAAACTGGGATCGATCTTCAGCGATGCGTGGTAGTGCTCCAGAGCGTCATCAAAACGGCCCGCCATTCTTGAAATCTCCGCGAATGAATCCTGCGGGTTCGATTCATTGGGCAGCAGCTCGGTGTATCGCTTCATGGCCGCAAACGCCTTGTCGAACTGCCGTGTACGGGCATAGCAATACGCCACGCTGTTCCAGGCATCGGCAAAGTTGGGGTCAAGGTGAATGGCGTGCTCGTAGAATTTGCCGGCCCGCCCCCATTGCTGCTGGCCGGTAAGCCACATTCCCGCCATCCAGAAAAGCTGCTTGTGATTGCCGTATTGCTCCAGCGCCTCATTCATTGCCTGAATGGCCGGGATCCAGTGGGCCTCGCTGGCGTCACTGATCCAATCTATGATGAGTTGCTCTTCCGGTCCGGCAAATTGTTTCGTCGCCAGCGCCCGCTCGCGCTCGCGGACTTGTTCGGCCGGATCGTTGGAAAAATCAGCCAGAAAGATGTGCGCCAGCGCAAAATTTGGATCAGCTTTCACCGCTTTGCGCCAGTTTTCCAGTCCCTGCTCGGAATAGAGCGTCTGCCACTTCTCAAGGCCGCTGACAAAAAAAGCCCGCGCCTCCGGAGATTTGGTGGTGATTTCCAGTCCGATATTCTGCGGTTTGCTGAGCGCCGCGCCCGCGCTTGAAAGCAGCAGGGCAACGCACGCGGAGAGCGCCAGCTTGCGTGATTCTGCAAAGATCATGTTAGTTACCTTTGAGCAGATAGCCCGGTTCGAGCGGCAGCTTGCCGTCAACTTTCACCACGTTGACCCGGCTGTTAATGGAGTAAACATCCACCAGCCCAACGGCGCCGGGAATGGACTCTACAGATTTCAGCAGCTCCTGCTCGGAGTTCACCACCAGGACGCCTACGTGATGCGAAGCGAGCAGCTTCTTGAACTGCTCCGGCTGCATCTTGTAGAGCTTCTGGATGGCGGTTTGCATCTCCGGAGTGGAGGGATCGCGCAGGACGAGGACGACATTGCGGCCGTCCGGCCACTTGCGACTATCGAACTTAAATAACTTTGTCAGCTCGGTCGTGGACAGGGTGCCCACGGAATTCGATTTATCGACGATTACTGCCAGCTGTTTTGCTTCACAACGAATTCCCAGGCACAATGCAACCACGAGCAACGAACAGACAAATCGCGCTCGAATCATAGTGAGTGCAAGTTAGCCCCCTTTGATAGCCATTCACAAGGTTACTGAGGTAATGGCGAAAAGCGGAACGCGCCCGCATTTGAACGGCTGTGGCTTCTGGGAGCGCGGATTTCTGCGGCAAACCTCAGGTCCGCAACACGTGGAGCTTTGCTCGCATCACAAAACAAGGAATTTTCGAGAGAGGCGCTCATGGCCAAATCCCAGACGATTGCTCAGGACGTAGTCTGCATCCCCACAGGAATTTCTAACGCGTACCTGCTGGGCACAGAAGAAGGTTTTGTGCTGGTTGACTCCGGAACGGCCGGCAATGAGAAAAAAATTCTGAGGGCTGTACGCACCGAGCTTGGCAAAAACGCGACGCCTTGCGCCATTGTGCTTACGCATGGCCATTTCGATCATTCAGGCTCCGCGCTGGAACTTGCGCGCCGCTGGGGCGTGCGCATTTACGTTCATCGCCGGGAGCTTCCCTTTGTGGATGGAAGAGAGTGCTATCCGCCCGCGGACCCGACCGTCGGCGGTTTTCTCGCGCAGATGATGCGCTTTGCTCCCAACCACAAGATTGATCTCTCGCCGCACGTTACCACTCTGCGGCTCACGGAACTTCCCTGGATCGCAGGCTGGAGGATTTTGGAAACTCCCGGACATTCTCCCGGCCACATCAGCCTCTTCCGTCCTGCCGATGGCACGCTCATCGCCGGCGATGCCTTTGCCACTGTGGACCTCGACAGCGCGTCTGCCGTGGTTTCGAAGCGTCCGCAGGTTTCGCGGCCGCCCGCAGCCTTTACTCCGGATTGGCAGAATGCGGAACGCTCAGTGCGCCGGTTGGCGGAACTTGATGCCCGCGTTCTTGCCGCCGGACATGGAGTGCCCATGTTTGGCTTCGCGGCACAGGGACAGCTCCGCGACTTGAGCCGTAATTTCCCCGTTCCCTTTTATGGACGCTACACAAAGCAAGCTGCTGTTACAGACGAAAATGGAATCATCTCGCTTCCTGAACCGGTTCCCGATCGTCTGCGCAGAAAGGCTGTTTTTTCGGCTGCTGCCGCAGGCGCCGTTGGCATAACGTTCTGGGTGCGCAGTCGCCGCTCTAAACGTTCCAGGGGTGCGGAGACAAGATGGGAGCAAGTTGCATGAAGGATTTTGCATTCCACTTGTGCTCTGGATTGCGCTGAGTCAATTCGCGATAGAATTTCTTGTTTGTCCGCAGCCCGCGAATTCGACCGGCTCTCAGTCGTCCTTGTCTCCACGCGCAATCCGCTGAACATTGGCGCGGTCGCGCGCGCCATGAGCAATTTCGGATTCTTCAGCCTGCGCCTTGTGAATCCCTATGAGCCGTCATTTCGGGAAGCCCGCTCCGCTGTGGGCGCGGCGGAACTGCTGGCTTCAGCGCAGGAATACACGTCCGTTGCCGAAGCCGTCGCCGGCTGTACGCTGGTCGTGGGCACCACGGCTGTGCACCACCGTGACTTGCAGCATCCTGTTCATCGGCTGGAAAGCGCCGCGGGATTGATTCGCGACAACCTGAACTCCGGTCGCGTGGCGCTGCTCTTCGGTTCGGAGAAGACCGGCCTTTCCAACAACGATCTCAGTTATTGCCATTGGCTGTTGCACATCGCCACGGAGCAGGAACATCTTTCCATGAATCTGGGCCAGGCTGTGGCTGTGTGCCTTCATGAGTTGGCGCGCCATTGCGAAACGCGAGTGACTGAGCGGCCCGGATTGTCAGAAGACGCCGGACTTGCGAATGCCGGCGAACTTAACCGCCTCACAGCCCTCTGGCTGGAAAGCCTGCAATTGAGCGGTTATATAAAGCGCGGTACGGAAGCGGCCTGCGAAGAAAACCTGCGGCGCATGCTGCGCCGCTTGCAGTTACATGCGGAAGACGCTCAGCTTTGGCTGGGCATGCTGCGCCAGATTGTCTGGAAATTGCGCCACTGATCCGGCGTTATGGAGAATCTATCTTCGCTCGAGAATGACCGCCAAACGGATCGGCCCATGCGCGCCCTGCACGAGAATTTTCTCTATATCTGCCGTTCGACTCGATCCACTGATCATGCAGGCGAAGGAATTATTTTTGAGCACGCCGTTTCTGGTAGCGTTACTCAGCGCCGTTTTGAGATCGGGAAGGAGTTGATTCGTGTTGGCGAAGACAATATGACACGGAGCCACCACGGACGCTCCGCGCCCGCCGCACGCGGCGCTGACAAACACAGACCCGGTGTGCGCGACCAGCGCTTCAGCCAGACTGACTGTTGCCTGCGCAACTTCGCGCGGACCACCCTGGCTTGACCAGCGAATCTCGCGTGAGACTCCCGCATCTTCCACCAGAGCCCGCAACCCGGCATGATCCTGCATAAAGATTTCACCTGGAGGCAAGGTGTTCAGGATGCTTGCCAGTTGCCGCGCGCTCTCGGCTGCATTATCTGTGAGCGTGAGTTCCATCAGGTTCGCCTTGCACTCCTGCTGAAAGCGCTCCAGCGGATTCTCAATGGGAGCAAAGAAGGGACGCTCCGGAACTTCCTCCCATCGCGCAGTCACGGGCATCTGCAGACCGGCGCGAATGCGCTTCAGGATGAGGTCTCGGCTTGGATTATTTGCTGTTGCCAAGGCCTTTTCTCCATTGCTCGCGGAATGATTCTTTCGCCACTGGCACAGTCGCTCGCTTGCGATTCCAGGCGCGCAGCGGATCGAGCAGCGATCCTGACAATCCCAGCCCGTAGATTGCCCGCAAGCTCTTACGTCCCAGCCAGCCGCCCAGCGCATACAGTTTTGGACTGAGCATTGCTACCCGCCAGAGACGGAATCGTATTCGCTCGCCCACTTTGCCATGACCTGCCTTCATGAAATCGCGGCGGTTATGCAGCAGGTGATGATGCAGATCGATCTTCACCGGACACACGGACGTGCAGGCGCCGCAGAGTGAACTAGCATAGGAAAGATGCTCGAAAGCGCTCCCGCGCAGGTGCGGCGTCAGCACCGCGCCGATTGGTCCAGGATATGTCGTGCCGTACGCATGCCCGCCGATATGCCGGTAGACTGGGCAGATGTTCAGGCATGCGCCGCAGCGTATGCAATGCAACACTTCGCGCTCTTCGGGATGGCCGAGCAGGCTGCTGCGACCGTTATCTACCAGCACTACGTGAAATTCTTCCGGACCATCCGCTTCGCCCGGACGCTTGGGCCCGCCAACCAGCGTTCCGTAAGTGGTCACCGGCTGTCCGGTTCCGGAGGTCGCCAGCACAGGCCACAGCGTAGCCAAATCTTCAAGGCGCGGGATTACCTTCTCAATGCCCGTCACCGCTACGTGAATCCGCGGCAGGCTCGTGGTTAAGCGGCCATTGCCTTCGTTGGTTGAGATGGCAACGGCACCCACATCGGCGACGAGAAAATTTGCGCCGGAAATCCCCATTTCGGCCGCGAAGAATGCCTGCCGCAGCTTGCGTCGCGCGGCCGCAACCAGCTTTTGCGGATCTTCGGGAAGATCCGGTTCGCCAAACTTATCCCGAAACAGCTCCGCGATCTGCGTGCGATTCAGGTGCATGGCGGGCGTGACAATGTGATACGGCGGCTCATGCCGCAACTGCACAATGTACTCGCCCAGGTCGGTTTCCCAGACTGTGCAGCCCACTTTTTCCAGCGCCGCCGCGAGCTCAATCTCCTCAGTCACCATCGACTTCGACTTCACCACCGTCTTCACCGCGTGGCGCACCGCCAGGTCGCGTATGTAGTTTCTGGCTTCTTGACTCGTCGCCGCCCAGAAAACGTGGCCGCCGCGCGCCGTCACATTCTCTTCAAACTGCAGCAGGTATTTGTCGAGATGATTGATGGCCTCGCGCTTGATCGCCTGGCAGCGATCCCGCGCTGCATCCCAATCCATGAAGCGAGCGCGGCCTTTCATATGGCCGGCATCGTAGCTCTCCATGTTCTTGCGAATGATTTCGCGATGCACCAGATCAGCGGACTTCACAGCAGCATCGTGATGAAACTGCTTTTCCGGATTCGCGCCCTGAGGATGGTCGTGCGCGCTCGCGCCATCTGCCGGCGGAACTCTGGTTGCTGGCGCGCTCATGCGCGTCCTCCGTCTGAAGCCAAAATGCTCGCCAGATGGATTGCCTGCGCCTTGAATTTGTTCTTTCCCAGCATCCCCTGCACGTGCATCAGGCAACTGGAATCGATTGCGGTCACGTATTCGGCGCCGCTCGCCATTACATTCTCAACTTTAGATTGCCCCATCGCCGCAGAAATATCCGCAAACTTTATGGCAAACGTGCCGCCGAACCCGCAGCACTCGTCATAGCGCGGCATATCCACCAGCTTCAAGCCCTGCACCGCGTGCAGCAGCTTGAGCGGCTCCTCTTTTAGGCCCAGTTCGCGGAGTCCGTGGCAGGAAGCATGATACGTCACGCTATGCGGAAACACAGCGCCCACATCAGTTACTCCCGCCACTCTCACCAGAAACTCTGAGAGTTCGTACGTCCGTTGTCCGGCGGCGACGGCGTCACCGCGCATTGGGCTTTCCTTCAACAGTTCCGGGTAAAACTTCCGCACCATGGTGGTGCAGGAGCCGGAGGGACACACAATTGCCTCGGCATCCTGGAAAACGCGCGCAAATTTCTCCGCACAGGGGCGGGCATCATCCCAATATCCGCTGTTGAAGGCGGGCTGGCCGCAGCAGGTTTGCTGCTCGCGGAACTCTACTTCGCACCCAATCTTCCGCAGGACCTTTACCGTATCAACTGCAACTTCAGGGAGAAGTTGATCGACAAAACACGGCACGAAGAGCGAGACTTTGCGCGGCATGGAAGCGAAAATTCTAGCACGGCTTCATTGAGTCAAGCAGTCTCGAGCCTCACGCTACCAGAAGGTATGTACGCGATCATTGATTGTTCCCTGCTCTTCGCCTCTCAAGAAAAAAACTTTTCGCGTATCCTATCGAGTGTCCTCTCCGTCCCGCTCCGGCCTGAATATTGATCGCGCCACGGTCGCCATTACGCTCGCCGGCGCCTGCACTTTTCTAAACGTCTATTGCACACAGCCGCTGCTTCCGCTGCTCCAGCGTTTTTTCCAAGCTTCTGAGCTGGAGGTGAGCCTCACCGTAGGCGCAACCATCCTGGGAGTTGCCCTTGCCGCTCCCTTCACCGGCATGATTGCCGAGCGCCGCGGGCGCAAAAAGGTAATCGTCCCGTCGCTTTTCCTGCTCACTCTCCCCACAGCGCTTGCCGCCACTTCTACCAGCCTCGCGCAACTGATTTTCTGGCGCTTTGCCCAGGGCATTTTTGTTCCCGGCATCATCGCCGTAATGCTGGCCTATATTACTGAAGAGTGGGCAGGACGCGGCGTAGGCAGCGCGATGTCTTTCTATGTTACGGGCACGGTCATCGGCGGATTTATGGGCCGGTTTATTTCCGGCCTCGTAGCCACGCACATCAACTGGCAGGCAAGCTTTCTTGTTATCGCCGCCCTGAATCTGCTCGGCGCGATTTTAGTCCGCAGTTGGCTCCCGCTGGCAAAGAAGTTTGTCCGGACAGAGCACCTGCGCCAGGCGTTTGCTGACATGAAACAGCATTTCCGCAACCCGCGCCTGCTGGCCAATTTTGCCATGGGCTTCATGATCCTGTTCTCACTGGTCGGCTGCTTCACTTACGCCAACTTCTATCTCGCCGAAGCGCCATTTCATCTGAACGCCGCCGAACTGGGCAGCATCTTCTTGGTCTATATCCTGGGCGTTGTGATCACGCCGCAATCAGGACGATTGCTGGATCGTTTCGGCTTTGGCCGTGTCGCCCTTCTCTACTGCGGCATGATGATCGCCGGACTGCTGCTTACACTTCCGAAATCGCTGCCCATCGTCATCACGGGTTTGGCGGTGTTCTCTTCCGGCGCTTTTGTCGCTCAAGCTGCCGCCAGCGTGCAAACGGGAACCATTGCCGGACGCGCTCGCTCGTCCGCTGCCGGACTTTATGTAACGTTCTACTATGTGGGCGGGACCATCGCATCGGTGGTCACTGATCTCTTCTGGGAATGGCGGCACTGGCCAGGCTGCGTCGCGCTGTTGGTCGCCACATCGCTCATCAGCTTGTGGTTAGGTCTCCTGAGCAGCCGTCCTGCCGAACACCTCGAAACCTCAGAGATAGGTCTCGCAGTGGATTGAAATCCGCATAGCCTTATCCCGCGGCGTGCTTCCCTACCTCACTCTTCACAAACCGGTCACATTCCTGCTGCAACAGTTCAATCAGTTGCTCCATGTGTTCCGTGCGCGTGCGGAAGTTCACGGGATTGATGCGGAACCAGCTCTTCCCTTTCAGCTCGGTGGTCGATATCCAGAATCGCCCGCTCTGCTCCACGCGACGCGCCACCTCGGCATGGAGATTCTTCTCCTCCGCCTCGTCCAGGCTGCCTCCGCGATAGCGAATGCAGATGGCCGACATCACCGGCTCACAAGCGGGCTCAAAATCCGGATAGTTCTGGAGCAGCGCATAAAGATGCTTTGCCTGGTGCACGTTGGCGTCAATCCAGTCGCCGATCTGCTTTGCGCCGTAGCGTTTAAAGCTCATCCACACCTTCAATGCGCGAAACCGCCGCGACTGCTCAAAGCCGTGCACATAGTATTGGTAGCGCTCGTTCTTGCGGTCCATCTCGTCGGTGAGGTAGGACGGCTTCATGCCGAAAGAGACCGTGAGCCGGCGCTCATCTTTCACCAGGATCGCGCCGGCGTCCAGCGGCGCGTAGAACCATTTGTGGGGATCAATGGTGATTGAGTCTGCCGTTTCCAGACCTTCGCTTGTCATCAGCCACTCGTGCGAGAGAAGCATGCCGCCGCCGTACGCGGCGTCCACGTGGAGCCACATGCCTTCACGATCAGCAATGGCGCGAAGCGCGCGTATGTTATCCACCGCTCCCGTATTGGTTGTGCCGAAGATCCCCACAATGCACATCGGGTGTATGCCGTCTCTCTTATCTTTGGCGATTGCCGCTTCCAGCGCATCCAGGCGCACGCGGAATCTGCTGTCCGTGGGCAGTATTCGCATGGCCGAGCGCCCGGCGCCAACACAGTCCACTGCTTTGTCCACCGAGACGTGCCGCTCTTCAGAAAAGTAAACTGCCCAGCGATCGTGCAAGCCTTCATGCTGCGCGCGGTCCTTGGATGCCCAATCCCGCGCCAGCTTGAGCCCGATGAAATTGGCCATGGTTCCACCGCTGGTGAGATTGCCGCCTGCATCGGGGCCATAACCAACCATGTCGGTCAGCCAGCGGACGGTTCTGCGCTCTATGGCGACTGCAGAAGGCCCAATCGTGTACGTGCCGATATTCTGGTTGAGCGCCGAAGCGATAAAGTCGCCCAGCACGCCCACAGGATTCGGTGATGGCGTGATCAGCCCCATGTAGCCGGGATGGCCAACGTGTGTGCAGTAAGGAAGCAGCTTATCTTTGAGTTCGCGCAGGACGTCGATGATGCGCTCATCGCCCAGGGGCAGGGGCTCGTCAAAAAGCTGATGCAATTCTCGCGGCTCAACGTCAGGAAAAACCGGAAGCTGTTCAATGCTTTCAAAATAGTCGGCGAGCATATCGACCACACGATGCCCGGCTTCGCGAAACTCACGCGGCTCCATCAGTCCTCAATCCTCCATCAACCATTATGAACCCTCGCCACATCCCGATTTTTGCGTTCAAACTCGCGCGGCTCACTTCTGTTGCTTATGCCCATCTCGTCTTGCAGGTCACGGTTAAAGCTAAACTCCGTCTGATTCGCGTTCATTCGCGGCTAACTTTCAGTCCAAGCAATTTTGCCGCGCTCCCGCCCAGAATCGCCTTCCTACCTTCTTCGGAAACTCGCATCGTCTTGAGGCTCGACAGCATCTTGGGAATGCTGCCGATCTGGTGAGGATAATCGCTGCCCGCCAGAATATGTCCCGCGCCGGCGAATGAGACCGCCAGTTCCAATGCCGCAGGATCAAAATTCACCGTGTCGAAGTAAAAGTGCTTCAGATATTGGCTTGGCGGCCGGTTGATGTTCTTTCGGCATTCGCTGAACGCCTCAAAACCTCTGTCCAGCCGTTCCGCGAGATACGGAATCGCGCCGCCCAGGTGGCCCAGCACCCAGCGTATATTCGGAAAACGTTCCGCCACACCGCTGAATACCAGGCTGGCTGCGGCCAGCGTAGTATCCATCAAAAAGCCAACCAGCGGCATTAGCCAGTAATTCAGCATTGCCTCTACGCCCACAGGATTCGTGGGATGAATATGCAGAATCGCGCCGAGCTCATTTGCCACTTCATAAAGGTTCCAGAACCGTTGGTCGCTGAGCGCGACGCCGTTGATATTGCTGAAGACCATCGCGCCGGGAAACTTCAACTGTTCCATCGACCGCCGCAATTCAGCAACAGACGCAGCCGGATCACACAGCGGCAGCGTGGCCAGCGCAACCAGGCGACCCTTTTTGTCGCTCACTACCCGGGCAAAGCAGTCATTCACCAGCGTTGCCAGCCGCACCGCGGTCGCCGGTTCTTCAATATGTGTGCCGGGAGTCGTCAGAGTGATGATGTCGGTATCGATTCCCTGCTCGTTCATGACCTCTATTCGGTAATCGATATCGCGATGGCCGCGGACGGCAATGTTATAGTCGCCGGGATAATGCAGGCAGGGATTACCCTGCTGGTCATAGGTGATGCGGACCGCGCTCGGCCCCTGTTCAATTGCTTTGATGTATTCAGGAGGATAGTAGTGGTTGTGAAAGTCAATGATGGGCATTCGTTGTTCTGGCCTTTGCGCTCAACCTCGCGGTCAAAAAGTATACGGGAACGCCCAGTAGAAGCAAACCAATGCCCATCACGCTGTTTCGAGGCTCCAGACGAAGCTGGTTGATGGCGATGCCCAAGGAAGCAACAATGAAAAGCAGAGGCACAAGCGGAAATGCCCGTCCCAGATAGCTCGGCTGCCATCCTCTGCGCCTCCAGAGCACGAACAAGCCTGCCGCCAGCAGCGCAAAAAACAGCCACTCAGTGTAGACTACGCGCGTGAACAGCTCGCGATAACTGTTGGTAGCAACCAGCAGGCATGACCATACCGCCTGCGCCGCAATAGCCAGGGCAGGCGTCTGTCGCCGCGAGTCAAGAGAGCCCATCCAGCGGAACGCCAGACCATCATGGGCCATCGCGTAATAAACTCGCGGCCCGGCCAGAATGATCCCGTTCAAGGCGCCCAGAGCGGAGATCACCACCAGCAGTGAAATCACTCCTCCAGCGGCCACGCCGAGGGCCCGTTGTGTTGCATCGCTGGCCACACGCAACGAGTTCGCGAGCGCCTTTACCGGCATGACATACAAATAAGCTCCGTTCATCAGCATGTAGCAGACGGTCACGGTTGCCGTCCCGGCCATCAGCGCCCGAGGCAGAGTTCGCTTTGCATCCAGCGTTTCACCCGCCGCATAGGTCACCATATGCCAACCGCCATAAGCAAACAGCCCCGCGCCGATGGCGAGCAGATACTCGCTAATGCGCCCGGCTCTGAGCGGCGCAGGCTCTATTGAGATCGCCCGATGCGCATCTCCTCCAAACACAAACAGCACAACCACCAGTCCCAGAATCGCCACTACTTTTGCCGCTGTCAGCGCCACCTGCACCGCGCTGCCCGGCTTCACCCCGAGATAGTTGATAAATGAGAGCAGCAGCACCGCCGCAATGGCCACGCCGCGCACGCCCCACTCGTTTAGGTGGCCAAAGTAGCCGGCGTAGCGTGCCAGGACCACCGCGATGGCGGCAATAATCCCGGAGTGCATACTCCAGAACATGCCCCAGCCCCAGATGAAGCCGGCAAGGGGAGAGAAGATTTCTTTCAGAAACACATAAACTCCACCGGTGGCCGGGAAGACCACGGCAAGCTCGGCGCTTACCAGCGCGCCGCAGAAAGTAAGCGCACCGGCAGCCAGCCACACCAGGAGCGCTCCCTTCGCGGTTGGTACCAGACGTGTGATTTCGGAAGGCTGTATGAAGATGGACGCGCCCAGGATGATGCCCACGACCATTGCGGTCGCGTGTCTCAGGCTCATGGACTGGCGCAAATTTTGATTCATCCGGGAGCGCGGATTCGATCACGCAGCTTCCGCTCCCTTCAGATCGAGCTCAAGCGGAGCGTTGCCGGCGCTTTTGCTGCGCCACTTTGGCGCCCTGTTTGCCCAGCGCAGTCCGTGTGGACTTTGGGAGGTGCGCGATTGTCTTTTTTCGTTTCGCTGCCGCCGCTGCTTTCTTAATATTGCGTCGAGCTGCCGCCTTCTGTTTCGCGCTTGCCATCACTCCTCCTTAATGCCGCTTGAAATACTGCACGGCCCGTTCATGTTCTTTGGCTTTTTCCAGCGAAGAGAAAGTCCCCAGATTGCGCCGACGGCCTGTCTTTGGATTCTTCTTGCGCGAGTACAGGCGGTATTCCCCGGATTTCAATTTGCGTATCATGCCCTTGAAAATCCTTTCCTGATTTCTGTACTTTCCTGATTTCTGTAGATGATCACTGCGCACGAATTGCCGTCTGCATTGGGACTGTTCGCATTCGAACGCTCGATCCCACAACCGCGCACTGCTCCAGTAGGCGCTGAAAGGCTGAAAAGAGCTAAGTATCCTCGTTTGTAATCTTTGAGGCGCTGAGGTGGAATGGCATCTTTGTTGCTGTTTGAATTGAGACTCTCTATCGGAGCACCGGAGGCTTTTATGGCCAGGGTTGAACGCATTCGCGAGGTTGTTACCGGATCAGTGGACCTCGAATACATGAAAAAGAAGACGGAAGCCGGCTGGAAGCTGGTGGCCATGGAGTGGCGCCGCGAAATCACTGGCGATGAGAAGCAGGAAGCGGTGATTGTGGAAGAAGTTCCTTACGGCCTGCGTGTTGCCTCTGATTGCAGCCGCCTGGAAGAAGATCCTGATGAAAGGGCCGTACTGATGCAGATGATGGCATTCATCGTCCAGGACTATTCGCTCTCACTGATCGCCTCCGAACTCAACAAGGCCGGACTGCGGGCCCGCTCCGGCAGTTACTGGACGCCGGTCTCTGTCTTCAACATGCTGCCCCGGCTGATTGAAGTGGGCCCGCGCATCTTCTCCAGCGAGGAATGGGAGGCGCGTCGTGAGCGTCTGCTGAACATGATCTGACCAGTCCGTTATACTGCGGTAATGGTATCCGCCCCGCGTATTGTTTTCCTGTTTGATGTTGACAACACGCTGCTCGACAACGATCGAGTAACGGCCGATCTGAAGCGTCATCTGGAAAAAGAGGTGGGCCATGAGCGCCAGCAGCGCTACTGGGACTTCTTCGAACAATTGCGAGCGGAGCTGGGGTACGCCGACTATCTGGGAGCCTTGCAACGCTATCGCATCGAATATCCCCATGAACCGGGCCTGCTCACCGTCTCACAATTCCTGGTCAACTATCCCTTCGCCACACGGCTTTATCCCGATTCCCTCGATGCTGTGGAACATGTGAAGCAGTGGGGCGAAACTGTGGTCCTTTCCGACGGCGATGTTGTTTTTCAGCCGCTGAAGGTTGAACGCTCGGGAATCTGGGAGAGCGTGGAAGGCAACGTACTGATCTACATCCACAAGGAACACGAGCTTGCAGACGTGGAGCAGCGCTATCCCGCGGATCATTATGTGCTCATCGATGACAAGATCCGGATTCTCAGCGCGATAAAGAAAATCTGGGGCAAACGAGTGACCACGGTTTTTCCACGGCAAGGTCACTATGCGCTCGATTCAAAGCTGGTCGCGAGCTATCCGCTGGCAGATATCACCATTGGCCGAATTGGCGAACTATGTGGAGTTTCATTGAATGCTTTTCTCAAATGAGCGTCCACCCCACCCCGGTGTTAGATAGGCGCTCATACTGAATGCATGGAGAGAGCTTAGGCCCAAGTATGTAATCGAGCGCGAACTGTCCGGAGCAGGCAACCTGAAGCCGCAGGAATTGCAGTCCATCTCGCAGAAATCATGCGGCGTTCTCAGGAACCTTGGCCCGCAGATTCAATGGCTAGACAGCTACATCACGCAGGACAAAATTTACTGTGTATACATTGCCCAGGATGAGAAGACGGTTCGCGAGCACGCCAGCTGGGGCGGCTTTCTGGCGAATCGAATCTCTGAAGTGAAGACAACAATCGGATCCGGCCAACGCAGAGTAGCCGGGCTATTTCCGAAAGGCAATCCCCTGGACCTCAAAACGGGCGTCGAAGAGCAGCTTGCCGGAGCCAAGGAACGCCCTGGCGGGAAATCCTTCCGCAAAGAACTCGCGGTAAACCTGGTTGAATTCTGAAAACAGGCTCACGTCCGAGCAAAACACCTGGAGCTGGACAAGATCGTTCATCGTCAACCCGGCAGTCTGCAATGTTTCGCGCAGGGATTCCAGTACCAATCGTGCTTCCGCCATGGCATTGGCGGGAGGCCGCCCGGTTTTGGCATCCAGACCGATGTGGCCGCTGAGATATAACGTGTCGCCCGCCCAGACAGCATCGCTGAAGGCAGATTAGCGGCTTCAGTGCGCGGCAGTCGAATATGCTTCACGCCAACAGCGGCGGCAGCTACGGTAAATAGTCTCTCTATCCAAAGATGCGCGGGCATGGCATTCTCTCCTTGCTATCGATCAAAGACTGATTTTAATTATCGGGAACGTTGGGAGTTGCGTGTGCCGGACCGGCAAATAAGGTAAGAATATCCTCAGGGCATATTTTCAGCGCCCAAATCGAGGATCTGGCAATCATATGAACATGACTGCTGCACGATTGAAACGATGGATCCGCTTCTATCCTCCCTACCTCGGAGCCGGGGTGCGCGTCACGCATATCTCTGATGATTTCCGTACGGTGAATGTCGAAATGCCGCTGCGCTTCTACAATAAAAATTACGTCGGGACGCACTTTGGCGGATCGCTTTACGCCATGTGCGACCCGTTTTACATGCTCATGCTGATCAATATTCTCGGTCCGGATTACATCGTGTGGGACAAGGCCGCGAGCATCCGCTTCAGAAAACCGGGCAAGGGACTGGTGAAAGCCACGTTCCATATCTCTGAAGAGAAGATTGCCGAGATTCGCTCCGCAGCGGACACGCAACGAAAAGTGGAGCCGCAGTTTCAAGTGGTGGTCACAGACAGCGATGGCAATGTGATCGCAGAGGTGGATAAGCTTCTGTACGTTCGCAGGAAATCCGTGATCAAGCCTGAAGCCGAGAGTTCGGTTTCGGCTTTGCAATCCTGAACATGCGATCGGATATCGAGATTGTGTGACACAGCGAGGGCAGCCGTAACCAGCAAAGGGCTGCTGCTCTTGAGGGTGTGGCACAGGCCCCCGCCTGTGCGTGTTTCCTCTCGTGCAGCAAGTGATATTGAGCAGAGCTTGCAACCTCGAGAATCCGATGTGAGCGCACGGCATCCGCGCACTGGGCGAGGTAGAGGCAACCCAGATGCAAAGGAGCTGCGGAAAACTAAAGGATGCTGGACCTGATGGCGGGCAGCTTCCGCACAGCCGAGGGCGGCAGTACTACTAAGTGTGAAATTCTTTGTTTTTCGCGACGATTTTGACAGGCCGATGGGAAGGTCTGTTCAACATCATGATTGGATCGGCAAAAGACGCACAGGCGGGGTGCCTGTGCCACGCCTTGAGTAGCAGTGCTTTCCTCATTTGCGGCTCTCCGGCGCTGTACTACACGAGCACGGGACGCTGAGCAATTTATGCCTGCTCCAAGCGTACTCGTCGTAAGCAAGAAATATTCATGCAACCATCGGGCGCAGTCGATCAGCCACCCTGTGCCCTTATAATTCTGGTACCGGTCGAAGAATGCTAATCGTCCTTCTTCTTTCAGTTCTTACTTCCCTTCTTTTGTGCGCCGCACAAAATCATCAGCAGTCCACGTTTGAGAAACAGCAGGACGCAATTATCGCCCGGCTCAAGCAGCTCAACGGTCCCGGAACGAATGCCACGTTGCGCACAGAGTTGGTGCAAAGGGGCACGCTGACCAGGCAGTGCGCGCGTTCGGGAAATGGGACAAGCCCACCAAACAAGAAATCCGGCGCATGGCGAACGTTGATCGCGTCAACACGAAGCGCCTCAAAGAAATCATCTCCCATTACGGATGGCCGACGATCAAACTCGTCGGCTACGAGGCATCGGAGGGCGCCGAACTGGTGTTGCTTCATACACCGGATCTTGGCTTCCAGAGAAGGATGCTGCCCGTGTTGGAAAAAGCAGCCAAACGCCGTGAAATATATGGTACAAACATCGCCAATCTGATTGACATTGTTCTGGTGCGGGAGAATAAACCTCAGCGATTTGGAACAAGATTCAAAATAGAACCGGGCCGGATGATTCAGTACCCGCTCGAAGATCCTCAGAATTTGGACAAAAGACGGGCCGAGTTGGGACTGCCTCCAATTGCGGTTTATAAGAAATTTCTCTCCGACTTTTATCACCTTCATGTTGAATGGTAAGCACAAAGCACACCATGCCGGGTTTAGTGTATAAATTTCTGCGTGATCAAAATAAAATCTGCACTCATTCGCAAGAGCCTTATTGCGTTCTTTTTATTCGGTCTTGTGCTGCCGGCCTTGTCATCAGCGCAGCAGCTTGATCCCCAGCTCTATAGCGGCATGCGTTGGCGGATGATTGGTCCGTTTCGCGGCGGCCGCAGCATTGCCGTGAGCGGTGTGGAAAGCCAGCCGAACGTTTTTTATTTCGGAGCGGTGGGTGGCGGCGTATGGAAGAGCAGCAATGCCGGCGTAACGTGGGAGCCGATTTTTGATCGCGAGCCAATCAGTTCCATCGGCGCGCTGGCGGTTTCGCAGTCGAATCCCAACATCATCTACGTGGGCACGGGCGAAGCCGATTTCCGCTCCGATCTCACCTATGGTGACGGCGTTTATAAATCGACCGACGCGGGCAAGACATGGACGAACATTGGCCTGCGCGATTCGCGCCACATCTCCCGGATTGTGGTAGATCCTCATAATCCGCAAATCGTTCTGGTGGCTGCCATGGGCAGCGCCTATGGCGCTGGCCCGGAACGGGGCGTCTTTCGCTCCACGGACGGGGGCGCAACCTGGAACAAAGTCCTTTACAAGGATGAAAACACCGGAGCCATCGATCTCACCATGGATCCAGATAACCCGCAGACTTTCTACGCTGCTCTGGTACACGATCAGCGCCCGCCCTGGAGCACTTACCCTCCAGACACAACCGGCGGGACCATCTACAAATCAAGCGACGGCGGCGCAACATGGAGGCCTGTGACAGGCGGAGGACTGCCCACCAGCGATCTTGGCCGGATCGGACTCGCTGTTGCGCGGGGTACACAGGGAAAGCGCGTTTATGCAATGATCGATGCTCCGGACAAACAGCGAGGCCTTTACCGCTCGGATGATGCAGGCTCAACGTGGCGGCGGGTGGATTCTGATCCGCGCATCTCCGGCCGCGGCTGGTATTTTGGTGAAATTGATGTAGATCCGAAAAACCCGGACACCATCTACTCGTTGAACGTGACCATTTATCGTTCGCAGGACGGCGGGAAAACTTTTACCGGCATTAAAGGCGCTCCCGGCGGCGACGACTATCACACGCTCTGGATTAATCCTTCCACTCCCAGGATCATGATTTTCGGCAGCGATCAGGGAGTGGGTGTTACTCTGGACGGCGGCAAAACCTGGAGCAGTTGGTATAACCAGCCCACCGCGCAGATGTATCACGTTTCCGTAGACAATCAGTTCCCATATCACGTTTATGGCTCGCAGCAGGATTCCGGAAGCGTAGATACAACCAGCCGCAGCAATGACGGGTCGATCACCTTCCGCGACTGGCATCCTGGCGGCGCTGGCGAGAGCGGTTACATGGCGCCCGATCCCAAAGATCCTGATATCGTGTACGGCGGCGGCACGTATGGGGAACTGTATCGTTACAACAAGCGAACCGGCGAGGAGCAGGCCATCGCACCCGAAGCAGTGCGCAGCTTTGGCGGTGATCCCACCAAGTCTGCATTTCGTTTCACCTGGACATCTCCGGTAGTTTTCTCACCACTGGACTCGCACACGATTTATTTCGGCTCGCAGTCGGTCCTGAAGTCCACCGACCAGGGCAGCACTTGGCAGAAAATCAGCCCCGATTTGACCGGCACGTCTCCCAATACTTCGACGCAAGGCGCTCTCACTCCTGAGAATGCCATACAGCGCGGCCACGGGGTGGTGTTTACCATTGCGCCCTCCCCGGTGGCAGCGGGCGAGATCTGGGCAGGCAGCGATACCGGACTGATTCATCTCACACGCGATGGCGGCAAAACCTGGAACAATGTCACGCCGCCCCGTTTGCCGATATGGAGCAAGATCAGCCTGATTGAAGCTGGGCGTTTTGCGGCGGGCACTGCCTACGCCGCGGTGGATCGCCACAGGATGAATGATTTGACTCCGTGGATCTACCGCACACACGACTTTGGCAAGACCTGGGCGCGGATCAATTCAGGGATTCCGAACGGCGCCTACGTCCATGCCGTCCGTGAGGACCCGGTTCGCAAAGGACTGCTCTTTGCGGGGACCGAACTCGGAGTCTTCTTCTCTATCAACGATGGCGATAGCTGGCAGCCTCTTCATTTCAACCTGCCTGTCACTCCGGTGCGTGATCTGGTCATCAAAAACGCCGATCTAGTCATCGCTACGCACGGACGCTCTTTCTGGATTCTGGATGACATTTCGCCTCTGCGCGAACTCAATCCTGCAATGGCCTCTTCGCCGGCCCACCTTTTCAAGCCGGCAACGGCAATGCGCATCCGCCCGAGCACAAACCATGACACGCCTCTGCCGCCTGAAGTGCCGGCGGGAGAGAATCCTCCGCCGGGAGCAATCCTCTACTATTACTTGAAATCGCCCGCAAAAGCGGAAGTAAAAATTGAGATTCTGGACGCCACCGGGCATGTGGTCAGCGCGTATTCAAGCAATGACCAGCCGTGGACGCCGCCGGTTCCGCCACCGTTCCCGGACTACTGGTTCCAGCCGCCTCAGCAGGTTTCTACCCAGGCTGGGATGCATCGCTTCATTTGGAACACGCGCTACACGCAACCAAATTTCACCTCTCCGCTGGCGCGCGGGGTGCAGTACAGCATGTCCACGGTGGCAGGCCGCAACGTAGCTCACGAACCGGAGGGACCGTATGCACTGCCCGGCAACTATCAGGTTCGCCTTACAGTGGATGGAAAGACTTATACGCAGCCGCTCAAGCTGATAATGGATCCGCGCGTGCAGGCTTCTCCTGCCGACCTGCAAAAGCAGTTTGCACTGGAAATGCGGATTTCCAACGCTCTGGCGCAGGCCGACCAGGCCCTGGCCGAGATTACGCAACTCTACAAATCCAATCCTTCGCAAGACAAGCTTGCACAATTGGCTGAAATTCAGCCGCGCAATGCAGGGTCGCCGGGAGTTCCGAGGCCAGCGAAGGGTCCGTCCCTTGGGTCGGTTGCGAGCAATCTGGGGCAACTGATGGTCGCCATTGGCAGTGTTGACGCTGCCCCCACCATTACCCAGACTCGTGCCGCGGAACAAACTCTGCAGCAGGCCAATCAACTGCTCCAGCGCTGGCGCGCTATCAACGGCAAGTGATGCAGACAGCGGATGTGGTGATTGTCGGCGGGGGCATTGTAGGCTCCAGCATTGCCTGGCACCTGACCTGCGCAGGCTGCAGCAAGGTGCTGGTGATCGAGCGCGAATCCTCCCAGGGCAAGGGTTCGACGGGCAAGAGCATGGGGGGCGTTCGCGCCCAGTTCTCCACCGCAGTCAACATCCAGATGTCCCTCTACTCGGTCCCTTTCTATGCTCGCTTCGATGAGACCCTCGGCTATCCGGCGGGTTATCGGCCGCAGGGCTATCTGTTTCTCGCGACGAAGGACTCGCACCTCGCTTACCTGCGGACCAACTTTGAGAAACAGAAGGCCCTCGGGCTGGCGGCTGTACGTATGCTTTCTGCTCCTGAAATTGTTTCTATGTACCCGCAGCTTCGCTCTGACGATATTCTCGGCGGCAACTTCTGCCCGACTGATGGCTTCGTTGATCCCTATAGCGCCATGAACGGTTTTATGGCGAGCGCCGTGGATAAAGGAGCGACCATCTGGAAAAAGACTGAAGTCACGGGCTTTCATAGCGACCAAAATGGCATTTCAGGTGTCACTACCAGCAGAGGCGGGGTTTCCACCCGGACGGTGGTCAACGCCGCCGGCCCTTGGGCGGCTGAAGTGGCCAAAATGGCTGGGATTGACTTACCCGTCCACCCTCTACGGCGCATGCTGGTTCCGTCCGAACCTTTTGAGGCGTTTCCCCACTCGGCGTCGATGATTGTTGATATGTCCAATGGGTTCCATTTCCGGCCGGAAGGACGAGGATTTCTGCTTGCGTGGAACGATCCTGAAGAAACCAGCGACAAACCCGACTTCGAGCCATATTTTATCGAAAAAATCCTTGTTTTGGCTGCCAATCGCGTGCCAACCTTCGAAAATCTACCTATAAACCCTAAGCGGGCGTGGGCCGGATTTTACGAGATGTCTCCTGACCACCACGGCATCCTTGGGCCAGTAGAAGAGATCAGGGGGTTCTTCCTGGCCAATGGCTTTAGCGGGCATGGCGTGATGCATGCGCCGGCTACCGGTAAAATATTGAGCGACTTGATCTTAGCTGGAAAAACCAGCGTGGTGGATGATATTTCTGTGCTGGGTTTTGACCGCTTTGCCAAGGGTGCTTTGCTGCACGAAACGGCGATTCTCTAAAAAATTTCTCTGAAAAATTTCATCAACTATATTTTCGAGCTCTTGATCCACTCTACTGCTACAGAAGCAGGCTCATCCGTCGACTGCTATTAAGGGCCAGAGACCCGGAAGCTCTGGCCTTTAACTTATTTTCCCCACCTTTTTGCGAAAGCAGAATGTTCCCGGCCACTTTCTTAGAAAATTCACATCTTGCCTATATTTTCCAAGCGGTATTGCACTCTACTGCTACATAAGCAGGCTCATCCGTCGACTGCTAATTAAAGGCCAGAGACCCGGAAGCTCTGGCCTTTGAACTTTTTGCCGTCATTCCCCAAAAATTTTTCGCCGACCTTGAAACGATCGCACTGCGAGCTTCACTAAATACACAGGATGAACGGAGAAGCGCCTGGCTGGCGGTGTATTGCCAAGGGGGTGTCGCCGCCAGCTTGGACTTCACAGAAGTAACTTCTTTTGCCTCTTCAGAAAGACGGGCGCGACTTCAAGTTGGTCGCGCCCATATTGTTTTGCGTCATTCTTAACACGCTCCCAACCTGTGGAATAATCTTTTTTGAGAATGTTGAAACGCCTGCAACCAGGACGGATGCGGCGCATCACTAAATTGAAAGCCTTAAAATGGAATTTGATTTAGGCTAGTTGTATGCGGACAGCGCTGGGCTGACTGTCCTATCTCCCCTGAAGGAGTTCCAACGACAATGGCCAGTTCCCTCACGGTGCCTCAGGTCGCGGAACAGAGCAAGAATCTCAAGGACGCCGGCGACATCGATCAACTGTCGATTAATACCATCCGCACGCTGGCCATGGATGCTGTGCAGAAGGCCAACTCCGGGCATCCCGGCACGCCAATGGCTCTTGCGCCTATCGCCTATGCGCTCTGGCAGCGGGTGCTGCGCTACGATCCCGCGGATCCCATCTGGCCGAACCGTGACCGGTTTGTGCTCTCCAATGGACACGCCTCCATGCTTCTGTATGCCCTGCTGCATCTCACGGGCGTAAAAGCCGTAAATCCCAACTATGAAATTGTCGGTAATCTCGCCGTTACGCTTGAAGACATCAAGCGCTTTCGCCAGCTCGACAGCAAAACGCCGGGACATCCCGAATACAGGCTCGTCTCCGGCGTAGAGACCACAACCGGGCCTCTTGGACAAGGAGTAGCCAACAGCGTTGGCATGGCGATTTCCGAGCGCTGGCTCGCATCGTATTTCAACAAGCCCGGCTATGATTTGTTCAATTTCAACGTGTATGCGTTTTGCGGCGACGGTGACATGATGGAAGGCGTCTCCAGCGAGGCCGCATCTCTCGCCGGACACCTCAAACTCTCCAATCTATGCTGGATTTATGACAATAACCACATCACCATCGAAGGCAAGACCTCTCTCGCCTTCAGTGAGGACATCGCCGCCCGGTTCATGGGATATGGCTGGAACGTTACCCGCGTAGGCGATGCGAACGACCTCGGCCTTTTCATGCGAGCGCTGCACGCTTTCCACAATTCGCAAGACCGGCCCACGTTCATCATTGTAGACAGCCATATCGCATACGGCGCGCCCAACAAACAAGACACGCGTGAAGCTCACGGAGAGCCTCTGGGCGAAGAAGAAATCCGTCTCGCCAAGCGCACCTACGGCTGGCCCGAGGACGCCAAGTTCCTGGTTCCTGACGGAGTGAGAGAAAATTTCGCCAGTGGCATTGGTAAGCGTGGCCATGATCTGCGTGCCGCCTGGGAGCAGATGCTGGAGGGCTATAAGAAGGATTATCCCGTTCTGGCGGATCATCTCTACCGCATGCAGCGCCGTCTGTTACCCGATGGCTGGGACAAAAACCTGCCAGTCTTCCCTGCAGATCCCAAGGGGCTGGCCACGCGCGACTCAGCCGGTAAAGTCCTGAATGTGCTAGCGGATAACATTCCCTGGCTCATGGGCGGCGCCGCCGACCTGTCGCCCTCCACCAAGACTCATCTCAAGGATTCCGCTGATTTCGAGGCAGGCCAGTACAACGGCAGGAATTTTCACTTCGGGATTCGTGAGCATGCCATGTGCTCGATCCTGAATGGCATGTCTCTATCCAAGGTCCGGCCATACGGCTCCAGCTTCCTGATCTTCAGCGATTATTCAAAGCCTCCCATGCGTCTGGCCGCCATCATGGAACTGCCGGTCATCTACGTGTTCACTCACGACTCGATCGGCGTGGGTGAAGACGGGCCTACTCACCAGCCGGTGGAACAACTAGCGTCACTCAGGGGAATTCCCGGCTTCATGGTTCTGCGTCCAGCGGACGCCAACGAGGCCACGGAGGCGTGGAAGCTCATCATACAGCTTCGGCATGAACCTGCGGCGCTGATACTTACGCGGCAAGCTCTTCCGACGATTGATCGTACAAAGTACGCTTCAGCCGCAGGCGTAGCCAAAGGGGCTTATGTCATCGCTGAAGCAAAGGGCGGCAAGCCGGATCTGATCCTGATGGCTACGGGAAGCGAAGTATCGCTTTGCCTCTCCGCCTATGAACAGCTCAGTGCTGAAGGACGCAAGGTGCGGGTGGTCAGCATGCCTTCCTGGGAAGTTTTCGATAAGCAGCCGGCAGACTACCGTGAGAGCGTACTGCCGAACGATGTAACAGCCCGTATCTCCGTGGAGCAGGCGTCAACTCTGGGATGGGCACGGTATGTGGGACTTGCGGGCAAGAGCATTGGCATGAAGACATTTGGAGCATCGGCTCCGCTGAAGGAGCTGCAGAAGAAATTCGGCTTCACGCCGGAGGCCGTTGTTGCCGCCGCCCGGGAGTTACTCAAAGGCTGAAGGCGCCATAATTTAGAAAGAGAACAATGCGGATCACTGTCGCATCGGACCACGCCGGCTTTGAACTGAAACAATTGCTCGCTGATTTTCTGCGCGGGCGTGGTCATTTGGTGGTCGATGCCGGGACGCACAGCACTGATCCCGTGGATTACCCCGACTTCGCCGAGGCTCTGGCCCACAGCATCCTACACGGCGAATCCGAACGCGGCATTCTCATCTGCGGCAGCGGGGTGGGAGCTTCCGTCGCCGCGAACAAGATTCCAGGGATTCGCGCGGGCATTTGCCACGACGCCTACTCAGCCCACCAGGGCGTGGAGCACGATGACATGAACGTGCTTGTGCTTGGCGCCCGAGTAATTGGACCGGAACTGGCGAAAGACCTTTGCATTAATTTTCTAAACGCATGCTTCACCCACGAAGAACGCCACGTCCGGCGGCTTAAGAAGATTGCCGCCATTGAACAACGTTATTGTCCGCAACCAGCCCTGAAGGAGAACGAATCATGAATCCGGTTTCTACTGTGGAAAAAAATCAGGTCGGAACGGCGGCGAAGAACCCTCTGCTGCGACTCAAAGACCTTGGCCAGTCGGTCTGGCTCGACTACATCCGCCGCAACCTGATCACCAGCGGAGAATTAAAGCGCCTCATCGATAACGACGGCCTTTGCGGCATCACGTCCAACCCTTCGATCTTCGAAAAGGCGATTGCCGGGAGTACGGATTACACGGAAATTCTCGAGAAGCTCCGCGCGCAAAACCTGAGCGCCGGAGAGATCTTTGAGCGCATCGCCATTCGCGATATTCAGGACTCGGCGGACATGCTTCGTCCGGTCTATCAGGCTACCAACGGTCATGACGGCTATGTGAGCATTGAAGTCTCGCCCACCCTTGCGCGCAACACGCAAGGGACCATTGAAGAAGGCCGCCGGCTATGGAAAAGCGTCGGCCGCGAAAACATCATGATCAAGGTTCCGGGAACGGATGAGGGCACACCGGCGGTTCGCCAGTTGACCAGTGAAGGGGTGAACGTAAACATCACTCTCCTGTTTGCTCAGGAGGCCTACGTGCAAGTAGCGGAGGCTTTCATGGCGGGGCTTGAAGATCGTGTCAGCCGCGGCGAGGACATCAGCAAACTGGCCAGCGTGGCCAGCTTCTTCGTCAGCCGCATTGACACGCTGGTGGACTCGACCATTCAGAACAAGCTGAAGACGGAAACTGATCCACAGAAAAAGCAGTTGCTGACCTCGCTTCAGGGCAAAGTGGCCATTGCTAATGCCAAGGAAGCCTACGAAAAATACGAGAAGATGATAGCCAGCCCGCGCTGGAAAGCTCTTGCCGCCAAAGGCGCGCAGGCCCAGCGGCTGCTCTGGGCCAGCACCAGCACCAAGAATCCTGCATATCGTGACGTGCTTTACATTGAAGAGCTGATCGGCCCTGATACGGTGAATACCATCCCTCCAGCGACGATGGATGCCTTCCGCGAGCATGGCCGGGTGGCGCGAACCATCGACGCTGATCTCGATGCGGCTCACAGGACAATGAACGATCTTGCCAGGGCCGGTATCTCCATGGAACAAGTCACTACGCAGATTCTTAATAATGGAATCAAGCTGTTCGACGAAGCTTTTGAAAAGCTGCTTGCAGCCGTGGAGGAAAAAAAAACTTCGCCGGTAAAGACCAAGCCTAAAATCCATTGCCAGACACTCGATTTTCCTCAGCAACTCCGCCAGGCAGTGGACGCAACCGTCAACGACTGGAAGAGTAATGACAAAGTCAACCGGCTTTGGAAGGGCGATACCTCTCTCTGGACGAAAGATGGCGAAGACAAGTGGCTCGGCTGGCTGCGCATTGCCCAGGAACAGGCCAACGAACTAGGGCATCTGACCACCTTCGCTCAGGATGTGGCGAAATCCGGCTTCAGTCACGCCTTGCTGCTGGGCATGGGAGGATCCAGCCTTTGTCCTGAGGTGCTCAAGGTGACCTTTGGCAAGCAGCCGGGCTCTCCTCAGCTTCACGTGCTCGACTCAACTGATCCTGCCCAAATCAAGACCATTGAAAATCAAATTGACGTCGCCAAGACACTCTTCATCGTGGCCAGCAAGTCCGGCAACACGCTGGAACCCAACATTTTCAAGCAATACTTCTTTGATCTCGCAGAAAAGACAGCAGGAAAAGGAAATGCCGGCAAGCAATTCGTAGCCATCACAGATCCTGGTTCGAAGATGCAGAAGATCGCCGAAGCTGACCATTTCCGTGCCATCTTTTTTGGTATGCCCAGCATTGGCGGCCGGTATTCGGCACTCTCCAATTTCGGACTTGTACCGGGAGCCGTGATGGGCCTGGATCTTCGACGATTTCTTGATCGCACAGATGAGATGGTTCAGGCATGCGCGGCCACAGTAGCAGCGGACCAAAACCCGGGTGTCATTCTTGGGGCGGCTCTGGGCACATTGGCCAACTTGGGACGCAATAAAGTCACAATCGTCACTTCGCCGAAAATTTATGATCTGGGTGCATGGCTGGAGCAGTTGCTGGCGGAAAGCACGGGCAAGCAAGGAAAAGGACTCATCCCTGTAGATCGTGAACAGCTTGGCGGCCCTGAAGTTTACGGCAATGACCGCGTCTTCGTCTTCTTGCGTCTTGCGAACGACGACAACACGGCCCGGCAGCAAAAACTGGACGCACTGAAGAATGCCGGCCAGCCGGTGATTACGATCGACGTCGCCGATGTCTACGATATTGGCCAGGAGTTCTTCCGCTGGGAGATCGCCACTGCCGTCGCTGGGTCAATTATCGGCATTGATGCCTTTAATCAGCCGGATGTTGAAGCCAGCAAGGTGGCTACCCGCCAGCTCACGGACCTGTATGAAAAGGCCGGTAAGCTCCCGGCTGAAACTCCGCTTCTTGAGCAGGATGGAATTAAGCTCTTTGCCGATGATCGCAATGCGCAGAAACTTCGGCAGCTAGCCGGTAAACAGATCACGCTTGCAGGTCTGCTGCGCGCTCATCTGGGCCAGCTTGGCGCTGGTGACTACTGCGCCCTGCTCGGCTACATCGAAATGAATAAAGCACATGAAGAGAAGCTGCAAGCCCTACGGCACTCCATCCGGGATCGTAAGCGTGTGGCTACCTGTCTCGGCTTCGGGCCACGCTTCCTGCACTCGACAGGGCAGGCTTACAAGGGCGGGCCGAACACCGGAGTGTTCCTGCAGATCACTTGTGATGATGCTACTGACCTGCCGGTCCCCGGACAAAAATATACTTTTGGAGTAGTGAAAGCAGCCCAGGCACGCGGCGACTTCCAGGTATTGGCCGAACGTGGACGCAGAGCCCTGCGGGTGCATCTGCCTGCGGACATAGATAGCCGGCTGGACAAGTTGAGCCGCGCTGTGGCTGAAGCGTTGTCCTAAGGAAACCGGCAATTGTTAGCTGGAACTTCAAAAGGCGCCCGGCAGGCATATTTCGACATGGCAATTTAGGAAAAGCTCAAAATAGAAAGGCTGACGATGCAATTAGGAATGGTAGGTCTTGGCCGGATGGGCAGCAACATGGTCCGGCGGCTGATGCAGGGAGGACATCAATGCGTTGTCACGGATCTGAGCCCGCAGGCCGTGGCTGAAATGGCCAAAGAGGGCGCAACCGGCTCAACTTCGCTGGATGACTTCGTGGCTAAACTCACCAAACCTCGCGCTGCCTGGGTGATGGTTCCAGCAGGAAACGCAACGGAGCAAACCGTCAATGCACTGGGACAGCGTTTCGAAGCCGGCGATACCATCATCGACGGCGGCAATTCTTATTTCAAAGATGACGTGCGGCGCTCGCAAAAATTACACGAGCGCGGAATTCACTATCTTGACGTGGGCACCAGCGGAGGCGTGTGGGGCCTGGAACGCGGCTACTGCATGATGATTGGAGGTCACAAAGAGGGATTTGACCGCCTTGATCCCATCTTCCGCACCCTCGCTCCCGGCCGCGGCGATATCCCCAGAACACCGGGCCGCGAGAAACTGGGCGGCACCGCGGAACTGGGATATCTCTATTGCGGACCTTCCGGAGCCGGGCACTTTGTCAAGATGGTACACAATGGCATCGAATACGGAATAATGCAGGCCTATGCTGAAGGTTTGGATATTTTCCACAACGCCACTTCTGAGAATCTTCCCAAGGAACATCGCTACGACCTGAACCTGGCCGATATCACCGAGGTCTGGAGGCGCGGCAGCGTGATTTCGTCCTGGCTGCTGGATCTTACGGCCATGGCACTGGTGGAAAACCCGGCGCTTTCAGAATATACCGGCTTCGTACAGGATTCGGGCGAGGGCCGGTGGACCATCAACGCTGCCATTGAAGAGGCAGTCCCGGCTGAAGTGCTATCCGCGGCGCTTTATACACGCTTCCGCTCACGTCAGAATCACACTTTTGCGGAAAAGGTTCTGAGCGCCATGCGCCAGAAATTCGGGGGCCACATTGAGCAGAAGAAATCCGGCGCATAATCAGGAGAACACGACGTATGCCACAAAGCATTGAGCGAGAACTGCCTACTCTGGAGCGCACGCCGACAGGAGCTCCACGCCAGACCGGTCCGTGCGTGATGGTAATTTTCGGAGCCACAGGAGATCTCACCGCCCGAAAGTTGATGCCCGCTCTCTACAATCTTGCCAAGAGCAATCTGCTCTCACGCGAGTTTGCCATTGTCGGCGCTGCACGCAATGACTTCACGACGGACCAGTTTCGCCAGATTATCGGCGAGAAGCTACAGAACTTCGCCACCAACGGCGTTGACCAGGACCTGAAAGAATGGCTTCTCCAGCGGATCTATTATGTTTCCGGAGAGTTCGACGATGCCAAGATGTATGAGCGCCTCGGCCAGACCATGGACGAAGTGGACAAGGCTCATAACACCCATGGCAATTGTTTTTTCTATCTCGCCACCAGCCCCGTTTTCTTCGGTCTGATCGTTGATCAACTCGGCGCTTCACAGCTCGCCTGCGAAAAGGATGGCCACTGGCGACGGATTGTGTTTGAGAAGCCCTTCGGCAATGATCTGGACTCAGCCAAGGCGCTGAACCGCCAGGTGCGGAAGGTTCTGGCAGAAAATCAGATCTACCGGATCGATCACTATCTGGGCAAGGAAACTGTCCAGAACATTCTGGTGTTCCGCTTCGGAAACGGCATTTTCGAGCCCATCTGGAACCGCCGTTACATCGATCATGTGCAGATTACGGTGGCTGAGACCGTTGGCGTAGAACAACGCGGCGGCTATTTCGATATGGCCGGAACTCTGCGCGATATGGTTCCCAACCACCTCTTTCAGTTGCTTTCCCTCACGACCATGGAGCCGCCCATTTCGTTCAGTTCCGAGGCAGTCCATGACGAGCAATCAAAAATCCTGCACGCCATTCAGCCTTTGAGCTCGGAAGACGTGCTGCGTTATGCGGTCCGCGGACAATACGGGGAAGGTGAAATCAGTGGTCAACACTTTCCCGGATATCGCCAGGAAACAGGGGTTCCACCCGATTCAAAGACAGAAACATTCGTTGCCTTGAAACTATTGATCGACAACTGGCGCTGGGCGGGTGTGCCCTTCTACTTGCGCACAGGCAAAAGACTCGCCTCGCGCCATACGGAAGTTGCCATCCAGTTCAAACGCGCGCCGTTGGTCCTGTTTCGCGATACTCCGGTCAATAGTCTGAAACCTAATCAACTCGTGCTGCACATGGCGCCGGAAGAAGGAATCTCACTGCGCTTCGGAGCCAAAGTGCCGGGCGCGCAAATGAAAGTCGGATCGGTGGAAATGGATTTCCAGTACACCGACTATTTCGGCACAAATCCGAACACGGGCTACGAAATCCTCCTGTATGACGGCATTATGGGCGACCAAACCCTTTTTCAGCGTGCCGACATGGTGGAAGCAGGATGGTCCGTGGTCGATCCCATTCTTGACCTCTGGAAAGCTCTGCCAGCTCGAGACTTTCCCAATTATCCTGCGGGAAGCTGGGGCCCGGACGAAGCCATTGATCTCATGGCCCGCGATCAACGTTTCTGGAGGAAGATTCCGGAATGATCCTGGCCGGCGATATCGGAGGCACCCATACACGAATCTCTCTTTTCCAGGTCAATCAGCATCGCCTTCAGAAATTGGTTGATCGCGTTTACCCCAGCCGCGACTACAAGAGCCTGGATGAAATTGTCAGCCTGTTCGTGAGCAATGAGGATGTGCGTGTTTTAGCCGCCTGTTTCGGCATTGCCGGCCCGGTGATGCACGGGAAAGTTTCAACCCCAAACCTGGCTTGGGTTGTCGATGCTCTGCAATTGGCAAAACTGCTGCAGGTGCCTACGGTGTGGCTGATCAATGATCTGCAGGCGCACGCGTCCGGCATTGACGACCTCGCCGAAGCCGATTTTGTGCCATTGAACACCGCTGCCCCAAGTGAGGGAAACGCCGCGCTGATTGCAGCGGGTACCGGACTTGGTGAAGCCGGCCTCTACTGGGACGGCATCCGCCGCCATCCCTTTGCCTGCGAGGGAGGCCACTCCGATTTCGCTCCTCGTGATGAGCTGCAAACCGAAATGTTCCGCTACCTGCGGCAAAAGTTCGGACACGTAAGTTATGAACGCATCCTTTCCGGGCACGGCCTGCAGAACATTTACGAGTTCCTGCGCGAATCCCGTACAGAACAGGAACCGGCATGGCTAAAGGGAGAGCTTGGCCAGGCCGCCGACCCTGCAGAGGTGATTTCTCATGTGGGACTGAACGGCAAAGCTGCCATCTGCGAGCACGCCCTGGATATTTTCGTCAGCGTTTACGGAGCTGAGGCGGGGAATCTTGCGCTGAAACTACTGGCTACCGGCGGAGTTTTCATAAGCGGAGGCATCGCTGCGCGCATCCTGCCTCTCCTGAAGCAACCCGCGTTTCTTCAGGCATTCATAAGCAAGGGCCGCCTGCAGCCGCTGCTGGAAAACGTTTCGGTGAAGGTCGTCAACAATGACCAGGTCGGCGTGATTGGCGCTGCGCGTTATGCGGCAGAGCATATGAACACCGCCGCTGCGCCGGTGAAATGATCTAAAAGTCAGGAGCTGCTGATCATGGCACAGAGCGGTACTTCCAAGCTGCCTGAATGGCTGAGGCTGACCCCCGATGTCGCCGCGCTGAACCGCGCCGCTGCAGACGAGTTTGTACGCTGCGCCAAAGATGCAATCGGGGCACGGGGCCGCTTCGCGGTCGCTCTGTCAGGAGGAAATACTCCACGCGCTGTGTATGCGCTTCTCGCAAGCGAATACACGACCGTTCTGCCATGGGAAAAGGTCCTGGTCTTTTTCGGCGATGAGCGTCACGTTCCACCGGACGATGCCGCAAGCAACTACCGGATGGCGAACGAGTCCCTGCTCTCCCGGGTACCAATCCCTCGGCAAAACATTTACCGCATCCGGGCAGAACTGGATGCAGAACAG
Organism: Candidatus Angelobacter sp.; assembly: GCA_035712465.1. Classification (GTDB taxonomy): domain Bacteria; phylum Acidobacteriota; class Terriglobia; order Terriglobales; family Acidobacteriaceae; genus Angelobacter. Next base: position 137,838 of record DASTAS010000010.1, on the reverse strand, counting down.
GCCGCCGCTCAGTATGAAGAGACTCTGAAAACAATCTTTAAGCCAAAAACCGGCGAGCTGCCTCGTTTCGATCTGGTAATGCTCGGAATGGGCACGGACGGGCACACCGCTTCTCTTTTTCCCGACACACAGGCCTTGCAGGAAGCTGCGCGGCTCGTGGTGGCCAACAAGGTGAAAAAACTCGGCACTGAGCGCATTACCCTGACTCTGCCGGCGCTCAACGGGGCCGCCGAAGTTATGGTACTCATCGCGGGTGAGAACAAAGCAGAGATCCTGGATCGTATTGTTCATTCCCGCGGAACGGTAGAATTCCCGATACAATTGGTGCGTCCGCAGAACGGCCGTTTGCTTTGGATTGTAGATCGGCAGGCGGCTAAGTTGATCTGATCACAGCGGCTGCACATGCTGTTGCGGACACCAAACTCAACTGGGTTCGCCCCATCCTGGAGGTCATCCTGGTGCGCTCAATTCATTTTATTTTCCTCACTCTCACATTTGTGGCCCTCTCTTGCGTTTACGGGCCATCTGCGGACTCGGACGCAACTATCAACACGACGAAATCGGCGCAAGGAAAGGAGAATTCCATGTTTCAACTGAAAAGCAACGCTTTCCAGGCACAAGAGAACATACCTCCGCAATTCACGTGTGAAGGCCAGAACATTTCTCCCGAGCTGAGCTGGTCCGGAGCGCCCGAAGGAACGAAAACGTTCGCGCTCGTGCTTCATGATCCCGATGCTCCCCACCCGGGCGGCTATACCCACTGGGTCGCTTTCAATATCCCGGCCGCTGTCACTCACGTGCCAGAAAACGCTCCGAAGAATACGGATTTCCCTGGAGGTGGAGTTCAGGGAAAGAATGGCGCTGGAAAGAACGGCTACACCGGGCCCTGTCCGCCTTCAGGCACTCATCGTTACTACTTTCATCTCTATGCAGTCGATGGCCAGTTGGAACTCAGCTCTGGCGCGGACAAGAGCGCGTTGGAAAAAGCTCTGAAAGGTCACGTCCTTGGCCAGACAGAGTTGATGGGCAGATACAAAAAGGGCGCAGGCAAAGCGGCCTAGCTCTGCCGAGTTGAAAACCAGACCCGACGGTGGCATAATGGCGATAGCGAATATAAAACGAATCACGTATGGCCGCCTTATTCCCTCAACCCGAAGCCGGGCCTCCCCTTGTAGGTATTGCGCGACTTGCCGCTCAGGGCGAAGCCATTGCCGAAGGCCATGAAGTCGAGTATCTGACACTCGAGAACCGCAGTCTGTTGACCCGTTGCGTGTCCCGACGAGTGCCCTTCACATGGATGATCAATCCATATCGAGGGTGTGAATTCGCCTGCAAATACTGCTACGCCCGTTATACCCACGAATTCATGGAATTGCGCGACAGCATGGATTTTGAGCGGAAGATTTATGTAAAACAGCACACCGCCTGGCTTCTCCGTCAGGAACTGAGAAGAGTCCGTCCCGGAGAATCGATCGCGATCGGCACGGCGACCGATCCGTACCAGCCGGCCGAACGAAAATTTGGAACCACTCGGGCAATCCTCGAAGAATTGGCGCGTCACCAGGACCTCGAAATCGGGCTCGTAACCAAAGGCACGCTTATCCTGCGCGATCTAGATTTGCTTCAGGTGCTTTCAGCACGGAATAAACTTTCCATCTGCATCACGGTCACTACATTGAATACAGAGTTGGCCCGGATTCTGGAGCCGCGTGCGCCTCGGCCGGATCTGCGCATGAAAATTGTTCGCCAACTCCGGCAAGCCGGCATTCGCGCGGGCGTGAATTGCGCGCCGGTGCTCCCCGCCATCACGGACTCGCCTGCGGATCTGCGCAATCTGGTCGCTGCGGCAGCTCAAGCGGGGGCGGCATTCGTGTTTGCGAATCCGCTTTTTCTCAAGCCGTCTTCGCTGAAAGTTTTTCTTCCATTCCTCGAAGAAAAATTTCCACACCTGCTCCCGCTGTATTGTGAGCGGTATTCCAGCCGCGCGTTTCTCCCAGTGCAATACAGCCGCAGGATTTCACAATTGGTGAAGAAGTATTGTCTCCAGCACGACCTTGGGGATCGATTTGAGTCAACTAGAAACAGCAGAGAACACAATCGGGTAGTGGGGGAACCTGCAACGCAGATGCAGCTTTTCTCCTGAAGCGTGTGAGAATCATTTCAATGCCTCTTTGTGAGAATGGGATTAAATTAGGATTAAAAACCAGAGTTCCTCACTCTGCTCCAGGAAGCGCCCCATAAAAACCTTGTAAATGGTTGAAAATAAGCGATATATTTTCCTTGCTAAAATTATTAAACAGCACTATTGTACTTCTGCACAGGTCAGGTACATGTACCGATGGAAATAATAAGCATGTACCAATGGACGATTAAAGGACTCTCATGACGGCCAAAGAGAATTCCAAAATGGGACGGAAATTAATTTTTCTAATGTCCATATATTTTTGGTTTTTTCAGCACTATAGTACATGGCTGCCAGTTGTCCTAAAGTGGTAGGTAAAGCTGACTACTTCGAGCCAGAAAACTGTAACAGGAATCGGAGTAGAAGCTTAAGACTTAGTCCAAAAAATATGGGGAAAAAAGCTGAAACGGTTTGCAGTCCGTGTTCACTAGTTAACGAGCAGAAATCAGCCTTCCGGGTGGCTGCGAAGGAAACAAAGCGGTTAGGGCTTCAAGGGGCGATTTCTCTCAACTTATTTTAGCGGGTTACAGCGGGAGTGGCTTTGCGCGTGAGCGCATCGCTTCCACCAAAGCGGGAGGTGGAGTTTGCGTATATTGGTTATTGAGGATGAGCCGAAAGTTGCACGTACACTGGTAAAGGGTCTGGAAGCTGACCACTTTGCTGTCGATTTGGCAGGAGACGGAGAGGAAGGCCTGCAATTAGCTACCGAGATCGATTATGACGCGATCGTTCTCGATTGGAATTTGCCCAAACTGGACGGTTTGACCGTTCTTAAGAAGCTGCGGAAGTCGGGATCCAACATGCGCATCCTGCTTCTGAGTGCGCGTCGCGACGTTTCTGACCGGGTTTGCGGTCTGCAGGCCGGCGCTGATGATTATCTGGTAAAGCCCTTTTCTTTCGAAGAACTGCTGGCTCGTCTGCATGCGCTGTTGCGTCGTCCTCAAGAACTTCTCGACAAGCTGAGCGTGGAAGATCTTGAACTCGACCGCATGCGCCACATGGTTACGCGCGCGGGCAAACAAATCAACCTCACGCAGCGTGAATATGCCGTACTTGAGTATCTGATGCGGAATGCCGGCCGCACCGTCACGAGGACCATGGTTGTGGAACACGTCTGGAACCTGGGCTTTGAAGGACTGACCAATATCGTCGACGTGTACATCAACTACCTGCGTCAGAAGATCGATCACGGATTTGAGAAACCGCTGATCCATACGGCGCGCGGGGTCGGCTACATGCTCGCGGCCAACCAGTAAATGAAAAGTCTGCTGTCACGTAGCCTGCGCTTCCGGCTGGCGTTCAAGCAAACTCTGTCATTCGCGCTCCTGGTGATTATCTTCGCCTGGGGCGCGTATGCTTTCCTCGCCCGCCATGTCTTCAGCAAACTCGATGGAGAGCTGGAGGACCGGGCTATTGCTGTTCGAAGCATGCTCCAGATCCGCGACGGGCAGGTGCACTGGTTCAGCAAAGCAGCGGATTCTGAAGTCCGCGAACACTTCGAAAAGTCCTCACGCTACTATCAGTTACTTGACGATACCGGAAGGGTCGTGGAGACTTCGCAAGAGCTGCTTGCCACAAACGCCCTCCTGCCATTCAGCCCGGCGGCCCGGCAGGCGCTGGGATCGGGCCATTCTCAATTTGAAGAAGTGCCGCTTCCCGCCGGCAGCAGAATGCGGATCATAGATGTCCCCGTCGCGGGCGCCGGCTCTCATCATTACCTCTTGCGGCTTGGACTCTCCCTGGCCGATGCTGACGAAGATGTTCAACATATGGGGATGGTGATTCTCATCCTGGTAGCAACACTGCTCTTTTTACACGGTCTCAACTGCTGGCTGATAGCGGGAACCGTGTTGCGTCCTTTGCTGCAAATTATCGCCGCCGCGGGGCAGATCACGCCCTTTGATGCTTCACGACGCCTGCCCGTATCCGGCAGGGACGATGAACTGGACCAGCTCAGCAACAGCGTCAACGCTGCCTTGAGCAGGCTGCAGAGCTCGTTCCAGCGCATGTCTGAGTTCCTGCGCAATCTTTCCCACGAAATCCGCCAGCCCTTGACCGTAATGCGGGCTGAGGCCGAGCAGGCATTGCGGGTCAGCAAAGCTGATTCCGGATTTCGTGAAATGCTTTCCAGCCAGCTTCAGCACGTGGAATTACTGGCGCGGACAGTTTCGGACTTGATGGAGCTGGCGCAATCTGACAATGACGAAATCAAACTGAATTGCCAGACTGAAGATCTTTCCGAACTGGTGCAGGCAGCCATTGACGGCATGCGCCTGAAGTCGAGCGAAAGCAACATTCAGATATCCGGCACCGTGCAGCGCAACATTGTTGGGCTTTTCGATGCAGGCCAGCTATGGCGGTTGGTTCTGAACCTGCTTGATAACGCCATCAAGTTCACTGGCCCGGACGGGCGGATTGACGTTTCTCTCACATCTCACGATGGCAGGGCGATACTCTCGATTTCTGATACGGGCTGTGGCATTCCCGCTCATGAGCAGACCAGGATTTTTGAGCGTGGCTACCGGACCGGCTCAGCACGTAGATCGGCGATACCTGGGACCGGGCTGGGGCTCCATTTTGCGCGGTCCATTGCACAGGCGCATGGCGGAAGCATTGAGGTCATCAGCGTCCCCGGCCATGGTTCCTGTTTTCGTGTTTCTCTTCCGCTCAAGAGCAACTCTGAAATCCCCGTCGATTTGGGACACGCGGTCCACGAGCGCTCCATTAATTAAGAGAAGATCAGCAGCCGCGCATTCCTTAATGAATTTAATCGCCACTCAACCTTGCTCTAATTTAGCTTTCATATTCTGCCAACCGGTATGACAGGCCTATCCGCGTAATCGAACATCCGCTTTCTTCAGGATCATGCGGATATTCCTGCGCAAATTCACTACACCTGGAGGGGTCATTCTATGCACTTATACAGGAGAGCCGCCATTCTTGTACTGAGTCTTCTCTTATCGTTCTTGTGTAGCGCCCAAACCAGGTCAGTTTCCCCGCGTGACGCTGCAACATCGATAGTGCTAAAAGCGCCGCTCCTGAAAGTGGATTCTCCAGAGTTGTTTGCCATTGACTACCGTGATGGTCAGGTCAGCGTGGTCGCGGAGAAAGCCGAACTCGGACAATTGCTTGAAGCGCTGGGAAAAAAGATTGGCGCACGCATTGAGGTCGCTCCCGAGGTCGCCAGGGAGCCAGTGGTGGCGCGTATAGGCCCAGCCACACCCACACAGGCACTGGCTCAACTGCTGGATGGTCCCAAGCTTGAATACATCGTAATAGGCTCAGATGCCAGTGGACACGGTTTGAAACGCGTGATCGTGCGTCGACGCAACTCCTTCGGCCGCGAGCCCCTTGCTGCCACGAAAGCACCTGGAGCTTCCGGCAGGTAAGATTGGGCTCTTTCGCCATCCACAAAATGGTTAAAGACAATTAATAAGGCTTTATTCCACCCTTAATGTGGTGAGCCGATGCTAAGTATCCGGAGATCTTTATCGGATTTCCTTACGAACCTCGGGGAGCCAGCACGATGATTGAAACGGTGGGATTAACCGTGCAGAAGTTTGAAAGCACGGGCCGGAGTTTGTGGGCTTGGCTGGGCGCCGGGACTCATCAAACTTTGGCTAAGCTTCTCGTTCTTCTTTCGTTAGATTTTCAAAAGCCTGGCGATCCGGAGCGGCGGTCGCCCTCGACTAAGCCGGCCGGTTTTCCTGAAAATCAAAAAACCCCTTGCCTCGGCAAGGGGGAAAACGTAAATGCTTGGAATTTCTTAACTTACTGCGCCACGCATGACGTTAGCGGCCAGGAACCCCTTAGGCCCCTTCAGAAGCTCAAATTCCACGGTTTCACCCTCGTTGAGGGTTCTGTACCCATTTTCCTGGATAGCTGAAAAATGAACGAAAACGTCTTCTCCAGTGGAACGCTGGATGAAGCCGTATCCCTTGGCACCATTAAACCACTTAACTGTACCCTTCTCTCTCACAAGCTAACTCCTTTCGCCTCAATGAGTGAAAATTCTCCCCTGCCGGAAGTCAGGAAGAGAGAAGAGGTTGCTGCTTTGCCGCCAGTTTCCCCCAACAAAAGAAAGAAGGCCGCATCGGACGCTTGGGGTTCCGCGTGTCGCCCTGTCTGCTTCGTTAAGTCGTACTGCGCAGTAACCAAAACATCAACCCAAATACCCACCCAGACATGCACTTTTGGGTGGGCTACGCATGATATTAAGGAACTCTGGATTTTGTAAAGGGTTTTTTATTCAGCCCTTGAATAAGCCACCGGAGTGCCCTTAGCGTTGCTGACCAAAGGGTGCAGAACGTAAGTCACCTTGAAGAAGCAAGATCAGGTGTTTTGACTGTTTTTGACAACCAGTGACTCTGGTAGGCTTTTAAGAGGTCTCAGATGCCGTCAAGTTTAGTTTCGCCGACCGTTGAGGCGGGAGACATCCCGAAATCGCCGGCTGAAGTGTTGCTCCGAGGCTGGGGGCAGATGCTGCGGAAGCGGGGACTTCACACCCTGCGCTATCTGACGAAAACTGAGGCTCATACGTTTGCCTTCTCGGTTGCCGCGAATGCCATTCTTTCATTCTTCCCTTTCATGGTTCTGTTGATCTGGCTGATTCGAAACGTCTTTCATTCGCAGATGATGTTCGATGTGGTGGCGCAGTTTCTCCAAAACCACCTGCCAACCAATCAGGAATTCGTGATCCGCAATCTTGACGCTCTGGTGGCGAGTCGGCGTCGAGTGAAGATGGCTTCAGTGGTCATCTTGCTCTTAACCTCGACTGGCGTGTTTCTGCCGCTTGAAGTTGCTTTTAATCGTATCTGGGGGTTCGCCAGGAACCGTTCTTACATAGGCAATCAGATTGTTTCGCTGCTGCTGGCGTTCGCTTGTGGACTCCTGACGCTGATCTCAATAGTTTTAGCTGCCGGAAACCAGTGGGCTCTGCAGTTCGTGATGCTGGGGCACAAGAATATCGTGTTTACGGTAATTACGGGGATCACGCTGAAAATACTGGCGACGGCCTCCAGCATCGGCACATTCTTTCTGCTTTATTGGATTTTGCCGCACGGTAAGGTACGGCCGGGTAGCGTGCTGCCTTCGGCGATTGCCATGGGAATTCTTTGGGAATTGGGGCGCTATATCTATGTCAGTGCCCTGCCCTGGCTCAATTTCCCTGAAGTCTACGGGCCGTTTTCCATTTCTGTGACTTTGATGTTCTGGGCATTCATTTCCGGGCTTATGATTCTGGCCGGAGCGCAACTGGCATCCGACTTCATCCCCGGCCAAACTCTTGTGTTGGACGATGAAGAAGAGATCATCGAGGTGAGTTAAAGTCGAAACTTTCCCGATTTCGTGATGCAGTAGCAGCTTCTCCCCTGAGAAATAGTGTTTAAATATTTGTGAACTCTGGAGTCCCTGCCCTCTCCCTTGTGCTCGCACATCTTTATAGCATCAGAACTGGAATTTACAGAACGTCCGTTGTTGAGGGTCGTTTTGACTTGTTGTTACCGAAGGAGGAACTATGAAGAAGAAAACTATGACTGCTGTATTTTTTGCGCTACTGGTGATGACCGTTGCATCTGTCCAGGCTCCTTGTGAAGGCCCTCTGCCTGTGCCGCCTATTCCGGGAGCAAGGTAAGGACGAACCCTAATTTGCGTTGCATTGCTAGAAGCGAGTGACTGGTATAAGCTGACGAATCGCCGCACATGAAAACAGCAGAACTGGCGCTCGTGCTTGGAGTCACCTTCCTGCAACTCTGCCTTCTCGTGATCCTGGCAGTGCAACGCTATTACAGAAGTTTTCCGGCTTTTGCTGTTTACATTGGATTCTCCATCGCCAGCACCATCGCCGGCTTGGCCGCCCGAAACAACGCGACAGAATATTCCAGAATGTATTGGGTATCTGAAACGTTTTATGTACTGCTGGCATTTTTAGTGCTGCTGGAAGTTTTCAAGTCAGTTTTCAGCAATTTCTACCGCCTGCGATGGTTTCGTCTTTTATTTCCATGCGTTGGCCTGCTCATGATCTGTATTGCGATCATTCGAGTGCTTGCCAAGCCGCCTACGCAGGTTAACCGTGCTTACGTCGTCATCATCTTCCTCGAATTAGCCGTTCGATTCCTGCAGATAGGGATATTTTTCCTATTCTTCGCTCTGGTGCGCTTCTTTCATATGCACTGGCGCCGCCATGAGTTTGGCATCGTCCTGGGATTTGCTATCTCTGCAGCCGGGAATTTGGCAGCTTTTCTGCTGCGTTCCGAATTCGGAACAAAAATGAATCACTTTGTACGAATGACCCCTCCTATCGCTTACACTGTTGCTGTAGTTGTCTGGCTGCTTACTTTTCTGATTCCCCCGCCAGACAACCGGCTGTTGAGCCAGGCTTCAGAATTAACTCCTGAAGAGATGCTGGCGGAAGTCAGGCAGTACCGCAGTTCAGTGAAGAAAATACTGAAACGATGATTTTTGATTTCATCACGATTATTGTGGTCGGCGCGATGCTGCTGTTCGCGGGGTATACAGCCATGCAATTTCTGGGCAGGTTCCCGCGGCGATCCATGGATGATGTGACGCCTTACCTCCGCCCTGCCGAATTTGAAGAACTTGAATCTCTCCTTGACCCGGCGCAAGAAGTAAATTTTCGTCTCCGTCTTTCTCCCCAGGAGTTTCGTTCCTGGCAGAGGAAAAGAATCCACCTCATGCGCGAATATCTGCTGCGTATGTCCCACAATTCCCTGGTGCTGATTGAGTGGGGAAATATGGAACTACGGGGCGAAGCAGGTTCTCGCTGCGTGTCCGTTGAAACGCAGGCAATTGCAGAGGAACTCATTCAGGCGGCGACCGAGTTCAGGCTTTATTCTTTTCTGGCTCTTGCCAAGTTGAAGCTCTGGATTGTCTTTCACATCGATATGTCTGCAAGTCTTCCAGGACTGCGGAACCTGTTTGGAATTGACTCTCTTGGGGCATACCACCGGCTCAAAGCCGCGGCCGGCGCTCTGGGTTTGGCGCATGGAACGGAGTTTCACCAGGCGCTGATCGGCAAGTTCTAGCCCCGAGTTCCGGCTTAAATCCCTGCACATCTTCTGTCCGAAGACACTGTTGCGGATATAATCACAACAGCTTGGTCAAATGGACGAACATCACGCGAAAGCTCGCGTCATGGGGCATGACGCCACATACCCGGCTGGCACGCTTCACGTTGTACCTGGCCGGCATGGACCTGATTCTTGTGGTCACAGGCCGGGCGCTTCGTCTCTTCCACCTGCCGAACGCAGCCTCTCCCCTTGACGGCTGGACAGAATTCATTAGCTTCGTTCTCTTTCTGCTCTTCGCGTTTCTAGCTGTACGGTGGTTGCGACAGCACGTAATGTGGAGCGTCCGCAACCGTCTGATTGTGACCTACTTGTTTATCGGGGGAGTTCCCGTAACGCTGGCCATGGCCATGGCAATTGGCGGTGGGTATCTCATGCTGGACCAACTGGCCACGTTTTTTGCTGTTTCAGAAATTCACAAGTATGAGCAGAGGCTGCAGACCGCCAACTCCGCCGCTGCCCAGCAGATATTGAATCGACTCGAAACGCCGAAACACATCATGGCTGCGGACACGGTCTTTCCCGGCCGTACCATTTTCGTTATGCCGGCCAGCGCTGCTCCAACGTGGCTTAAAGCCGACTTTAGCGGCCTTACCAGCCAGCATGGGCAGCTTTTGTTGAGGGCGGCTACAGGCCTCCCCAATCCAAAAGGGCGCGAGTGGGTAATTTCCAGCATGCCCGTGGACCAAAAGTTCCTTGGCGAGATTGCATCTCGGCTTGGATCGCTTGCCATCCTGGAACAGAATGTCCAGATCGAACATGAGGGCAAGACCACAAGCATTCGCGCTGATGACTCCAAGCGAGATCCGAATTCTGAGCACCTTCGCGCTGGAAGCGTCCCGCCTCCACAAGGCGCCTGGGACAAGGAATTAGTATTTGGCGGCCTGATACAAACTACGGACTGGGCCACGGGATCGATGCAAACGGCTTTTCTGGCCGGTACCACGCGTTTATCCACCATCTACTCTTTTCTCACGGGATCAATGGAAGTCTGGACCGGCGTAATTGGAACCGCGCTCGTGATCATCGCAATTGCTTTCGGTGTTGTCGTCTTGATAGCGCTGCTGATCGGAGTCCGGCTGACCCGGACTCTCACCTATTCGGTCGCCAGCCTGTACAAGGCCACCCAGCACATCAACAGAGGCGATTTTGAGCACCGGATACAGGTCCGGCAACGAGACCAGCTCGGCGCTTTGCAGACAGCCTTCAACTCAATGACCGAGTCTCTACAACGGCTGATCGCGGAGCAGAAGGAAAAGGAACGACTGCAGAGCGAACTGGAGATCGCCCATGAGGTCCAGGACCAGCTCTTTCCCCGTGATACCAGGGGCACGCAATCGCTCGAAGTGTATGGGATTTGCCATCCCGCACGCACCGTCAGCGGCGATTACTATGACTTCCTTTCCTATGGCCCCGATCAAATGGGGATCGCGGTTGGCGATATCAGCGGGAAAGGGATCTCAGCGGCGCTGCTGATGGCCACCATCCATTCGGCAGTGCGGGCCTACGAACAGGAGCAGACTATTTCGGTGGAAGCCGCGTCTGCTTATGGCACTACCGGACGGCCAAGCGCAATCAGCACCCGCGCGGCTGTCCCTTCGCCGGCGCAAATGCTCTGGTTGCTGAATCGGCATCTCTTTCGCAGCACCCAGCCGGAAAAATATGCCACGCTTTTCCTCGGCTTTTACGATGGCGATAATCGCCGCCTTACCTATTCCAACGGCGGGCATTTGGCGCCCATTATCCTCGGTCAGGATGGCTCGGTTCGGCGTCTGGAAGCCGGGGGAATGGTGGTCGGCCTCTTCGACAATATGGAGTACCAGGAGGAGACGGTTGAATTCAGGCCGGGCGATATCTTTATCGCGTTCAGCGACGGCATGACGGAGCCGGAAAATGAATTTGGAGAATATGGCGAAGACCGGCTGATGGAAACGATCTCAGCAAACCGTCACTTGCCGCTGGAGCGGATCTGTTCCCATGCCATAGCCGCGGTAAAAGACTGGATCGGCGCCGTGGAACAGCCTGACGACATCACCCTGGTGCTGGCTCGCCGCGTCGTGTGATACATGAAACTCACTTGGTATTGCTTTGTTTGGTGACATCGGCATTTTCATCCTTACATTTCAGCCCAAGAGCCTCTATCTTTGTACATCCGCTGTCAAGTTTTTTCTGATTTCCCTGCAAAAATGAAAAACAGAACCGTTGTGAAAACGCAAACCGAGAGTCCTGCCTGGCAAGCCGCCGAAAAACCACAAACGATTTTGAACAAGGTGAAGCAGCTTACTCAGGAACTGTACGCCGTCCAATGCGAACTTTATGCGGAACTCTCCAAAGAAGATGGCAGCCCGCGTGAAGACTCGAGTCTCTCAGTATGGCCGGCAGCAGCCGATCTAAGCGCACTCAAAGCCGCCGCAGACCAGCTCAGGCGTGTTCTTTGGTTCTATTTGGAGGATGTGAGTCAAAGCTGCGGAGGCGATACCCGGCAACCGCCGGAGACGATCACAGTACCCGAGCCCCACACATCCACCGCAAAGTCGCTTCCCGTGCCTTTGGAACCAGGTTCCTTTTTTGAACGCTTGAACCTTGTGATTGACGGATATATGCGGGATCGCGGGATCACGGTACGAGGCACCGAAAAATCCTAGTTTCGCGTCAGCCGATGGTCCAGGTTTGCGATTCTCCAGCCTGTTTCGAAGATCAGGCGGGTGATCTCGGTCATCTTATTGAAATTGATTTTGTCGATCGTATCCGTCGGCCGATGATAATCAACGTGCGTGCCGGTGAAGTAGAAAATGATAGGAATCCCGTGCTTGGCGTAGTTCCAATGGTCGGAACGGTAATAGATTCGTTCCGGGTTGGAGGGATCGTTGTAGTAATAATCCAGATTCATTTTTTGAAACTGCTCGTTGGTTTCCGTGCTGATCTGGTCCAGTTCCTTGCTGATACGGTTTGAACCTACCACGTAAACCGTGTTCGGTCCCGTAAGGTGTTCATCCGCCGGATCGTGGTCTCCGGGAGGTTTCGACCGGCCGATCATATCGATATTAAGATCCACAACCATTTTGTCCAGGGGCACAACCGGCGCGTAATCCGCGTTGTATTCCGACCCAAGAAGCCCCAGTTCCTCGCCGGCATGAAAAATAACCAGTACAGAACGTTTCGGCCTGTTCAAGGACATCGCTTTGGCAATTGCCAGCACAGCGGAGGTGCCTGAGCCGTCGTCATCGGCGCCGTGATAGATCTCGCCGCTCGGACTGGTCTTCAAGTGGTCATAGTGCGCGCTGAAAGTGACGTACTCGTCCCTTAAATGCGGGTCAGTGCCATCGAGAATGCCGGCGACATTCTGCGTGGTCATGCGCGTCTGCTGCAAAGCAACACTGAGTCCTGCTGAACACCTGGCGCAGTTCTCCGCTGCCCCGCGCCCTTCAAAAGCGTCGCTGAGCTTTAACCCAAAGCCAGCCAGCACCTTTTCCGCCAGACGAGGTCCCAGAGTAATCGCAATCAGTTTGGCGTCAGCATCCTTCGCCAATTGCACCGTCTCGCGTCCGGAAAATCGTTCCATCACACTTCTGTCCCTCATCCGGTTCAGAAACCGTTGCGGAGGGATGATCAACATGCCGGCTGCGCCATGCGATTCCGCTGCGCCCGGACCACGTTCTCTGTCGCTCAATTTGGAAGCATCGACGCCACGCGCGACACCTGCCGCCACAACCACGATCTTTCCCTTCACATCCTTGCCTGCGTAGTCGTCATGTTTCTGCTCCGACGAAGAGATGCCGGCGCCAACAAAAACGATCTGTCCTTGCACTTCGCCACTTCTAGATTGGGGCGCACCAAAGAAGTCGAGACCATACTGGGCGGCTTCATCCTTGCCGTCGATGTTCAGATGCAGGGCTGTCCCTGTTGCGTCTATTTTGGTGGACACCACCTCGAACTTTTGCAGAAAGCGGCCATGCGACGCAGCACCGCGAAACCCGTAAGCCTCAAGCTCAGATGCGAGATAGCGGGCAACAATGGGGAAGTTAGGGGATAACGTGTATCTCCCACCGAGTTCAGTCGATGACAAAAACTCGAGGTGGCCTCGCATCTCTGTTGCCGTGATTGAGTCAACGGTGGCAGGAACCGCTGGCAAGGCTGGGGGATTCGCGCCAACGCCGATGCTGGCCACTGCAAGCGCCAGCAGGAAGACGTACAAGCTCTTGCTCAGGCAGGTTTTGAATGGAATCACGGAGCAATCTTAGCAGTGTACCTGCGGGCCATACAAATGCTGAAAATACTGGCCGGATAACATCGGAAGTTTGCGCTCATTGCACCTGACGCGGTCCTATTCTCGCCATGTGGGCATAAAGTCAGTGATTTTGATCGAGCTGAGCTTCGGGAACTCAGGTTAAGGCGTGCGTGAATACATGCCATTGGCGCTTAACGCTCCAGCACATGTCTCTTCCTTTGCTGGAGAGCCTCGCCCGAAAATACCATGATCTCCAACGAATACCACGGCCGTTTCAAGCAAAACTGGCGCAAATATCCGTTGCTGGCTGCAATGAGCAACTCGATTATCCCCTGTTTTATCAAACACTTAGATCATTCTATCCGTTTGCTTTTACGCGATCACGGTAAAATGAAGTTTGGACGCGTCGGATGCAGCGAAAGTTTAACTTGCCTTCATTATCACTGCTGGTATCCGCAGCTTGGTTCTGTTATGAGCAGATCTCTTGAAGATCCGTCTTTGTATATAAATCGTGAAGCATCTTGGCTGGCTTTCAACCGGCGTGTGCTGGAAGAAGCTGAGGACGAGCACAATCCACTCCTGGAAAGAGTCAAGTTCCTGGCCATCACGGCAAGCAATCTCGACGAATTTTTTGAGGTCAGAGTGGCCGGGTTGCTGCAGCGAATCGAGGAAGGCTTTGTTGACTCCGGACCCGACGCGCTCACGGCGCAGCAGGAACGCGAGCTGATCGCGCAGGAAACACACCAATTTGTCGAATCTCAGTACGAAACGTGGAACAACAAACTTCTTCCGGCGCTCGCGCGTGAAAACATACACGTACTCGATTTAAGAGATCTCGATACGGAGCAGGAGTCCTTTGTCAACGAATATTGCGAAAAGGAGTTAGACCCGCTGCTCACCCCAGTTACCGTGGATCCTGCCCACCCTTTTCCGCGCGTGCTGAACAAAGCGCTCTGCATCGCCCTGCTTTTGAAGAGGAGACGCCGCGCCAGCGGCACCTACATGGGCGTGATTACGGTGCCCCGAGTGCTTCCGCGCCTTGTGCGCCTGCCTTCGCGATTGGGCATTCATTACATTTTTCTTGCCGATCTCCTGATTTATCACGCGGCAAGAATGTATCGGGGATATGACATTCTTTCCGCGGCTTCCTTCCGCGTAACTCGCAACAGCAATCTGTATCTTGAAGAGGAAGAAACGCGCAACCTGCTTGAATCCGTGCGAACGGAACTTCACCGCCGCCGCAAAGGTGCTGCAGTCCGTCTGGAAATTGATGCCGGGGTGCACTCTGAAATCGCAACGAGGCTTCAGCAGACCTTCGAACTGGAAGACTGGCAGGTTTTCTATACCCAGGGACCGGTGAACCTTTCCCGTCTGTTCAATTTTTATGAACTCACTGAGCGTCCGGGACTTAAGTACAGGAGTTTCGTCGCCCGTGAACTGCGGCTGCCGGCTAGCAGCAGTAACATTTTTGCGGAACTGCGCAAACGCGACATTTTGCTGCACCATCCCTACGATTCGTTTGACGCAGTGGTTGACTTCATCCAGACCGCAGCCGACGATCCGGACGTGATCTCAGCCAAACAGACGATTTATCGCACGAGCCGCGATTCCCCCATCATGAACGCTCTGATCATGGCGGCTGCTGAAGAGAAGGAAGTAATCGCCGTCCTGGAGTTGAAAGCGCGGTTCGATGAAGCTTCGAACATCCAGTGGGCGCGCACCATGGAGGACGAAGGCGTCCAGGTGTACCATGGCCTGGTCGGTCTTAAAACGCATTGCAAACTCTCATTGCTGGTCCGCCACGACCCAGATGGAGTCACCCGGCGTTACGTTCACATAGGGACCGGGAACTACAATCCGACCACCTCGCGTTTTTACACTGACATCAGTCTGCTTACGGCAGAGCCGCACCTCACCGCCGCGGTACATTCGATTTTCAATTATCTGACGGCATACTCTGAATCATCGAGCTATACACCTCTTGCGATCTCACCCGTGAATATGGCAACCGGCGTGCTTGCTCACATTCAGCGCGAGACAGAGCACGCAAAGGCCGGACGTCCCGCGCGAATCGTGGCTAAAATGAACGCTCTGCTGGACAAGAACGTGATCCAGGCACTGTACCGGGCGTCCCAAGCAGGGGTAAGAATCGAATTGATCGTACGCGGCATGTGCTCTCTTCGGCCAGGGGTGCCGGGAATCAGCGATAAAATCACAATACGCAGCGTTGTTGGGCGTTTTCTGGAGCACAGCCGCATCTTCTATTTCGAAAATGGCGGTGACGAAGAAGTCTACATCTCCAGCGCCGACTGGATGCCGCGCAACCTTTATGAACGGGTTGAAGTGCTCTGCCCGGTTCTCAATCCGGCGCTGAAACAGCGGTTGAAGGATGAAATCCTTGCTGCGTATCTCGCCGACAATACGAAGGCGCGTTTTCTTGACCGCAACGGCGATTATTTCCGGCCACCGCGGCGCCGGGCGGAGCGCAGCTTCTCCGCACAGGACTTTCTTATCGCACTGGCTGAAGGTACCGCGACGATTGCAGACATCCCCGAACCGGTCCGGCCATCAAAAAGGAAAGTCGCGGCCAGGCGAACAAGATTTTTGGTTAGAAACGTATGATTATCTATTTTTTGCGGCATGCTTCCGCAGGCAAGAAGACCGTCAATCCTAAAAAAGACGAACGACGGCCGCTTGACCAGGAAGGCATCCTGCAGTCCCGCTATATCGGCCGTTTGCTGGCTTCTCTCGATGTCCAGGTGGAACATATCATCAGCAGCCCGCTCACGCGCTCTCTGCAAACCGCTTCCCTGGTAGCCAATGAGGTGGCCCACGAGGCGGCGATAAGGGTGGAAGATGCCCTCCGGCCAGGTAGCGATTACTCCAAATTCAAAGAAATGCTTTCACGGTACCGGAAATACGACGCGGTTATGATCGTGGGCCACAATCCTACTGAAAGTGAATTTCTGAGCAAAACTGTGTCGTCAAACTCAGGAGCGGCACACATCGAATTGAAAAAGGGCGCCGTCGCCAAGGTGGAACTGAACGGTCGCAGCGGCACGCTGGAATGGCTGATCACTCCAAAAATTGCGCGTACAGTTCAAACAACTTTGAAAAGCAGCTCGCGGCCGAAAACTTCGCGGAAGTAGCTGACCTCCTTTTCGCCCGCCCACAATTCCAGATCCACACTGCTCCGGCCGGTTTTGAGAATCACTGAGAGCCGGTCGCCTCTCGTTTTTGCCTTAATGTCCTGTACAGCGCCTTGACGCCCCTGGTTCAGTGCTCGTCCCAGCCTTAGAATCGCCGTCGCTTTGATGACATCGGAACGAAGATGAGCGGGGAGGCCCTTGATCATCCGGTCGCGCAACTGGGGCCGGGAATTCCCCTGATAGCGAGCAATGGTCGCGATGATCTTCCGCTGTAATGGCGTGAAGCCAAACAGTTCTGACTGGGAAATGACGTAATAGGCGTGCCGATGCCGTCCTGCCGGATTGATGAAGGCTCCAACTTCGTACAGTAATGCGGCCGTGGCAATCCAGTCTCGAAATGCCCTGTCCAGGTTGTGGACGGACCGCGTCTGGTCATAGAGCGCGAGCGCCAGATTGCGGACGTGCTCGGCATTGGCAGTATCGACTCGATAGCGGCGGCTGATGTCTTGCAGCACGTCCTGGCGGTCGGATTCCAATTGCTGGTGAGGACGAGTACGGCTGTCATATTCCGCCGCCATCTGCGCCAGCACCCCGTCTCGAAGCCCGAGTGGAGAATAGCGAAAACTGTGAAGGCCGCAGTGGTTGAGCAAATAGGCGTACACAGCCGCCCCGGCAATAATGATCTCTGCTCGCCTGCTATTGATGCCTTTGATGGCTGCGCGCTGGCGCTGGGACATTTTTCCAAGCTTCTTCAAGAGCTTCCCAATCGCGTTTTCGGATATGACTGTGCCGCTCAGCTTCAGAGTTTGTGAAGCGCCCGAGAGAGCTGCTGCGGTTCCTGATGTGGCAATCACTTGACTCACTCCCGCTCTCACAATCTCGAAGGGAATGCGGGCAGCCTCTTCCGCAATGTAATGTTTCAGCCTGCTCAGCTCGTCTTTACTCGGGGGATCATGAAGAATGAATTCCTGTGTAAGCCGCACTGCTCCCAGCGGCAAAGAAATAATCTCCTTCACGTGTCCTTTCTCGGACAGGGTGAGTTCACAACTTCCGCCTCCCAGATCGATCAGCAGCAAGCGAGCCGGAGGCACCCGCATGCTCGCAAGCACGCCCAGGTGGATCAAACGCCCTTCTTCAAAGCCGGAGATGGTGTCCATGTTCCACCCGGTTGCTGCTTTCAACCAATCAGCAAAGACAGCACCGTTATTGCTGTCACGCATGGCGCTGGTGGCGACCACACGTGTGCGTTGAACGGCGTAACTCTGCACCGTGCGGTGAAAGCCGCGCAAGACTTTGAGCGTCCTCGCCATCGCCTGGGGATCGAGGTTCCCATCCTTGAAAACGGCCTCGCCAAGCCGGGTCACTTGGCGGTCCTGATGCAGCGTCACCAGGCGTCCGCCTCGCAGTTCGGCTATGCTCAACCGGACTGAATTGGAACCTATATCAATGGCGGCAAAAACGGGCATTTTGATCGGCCGATCACGAACCGACGCGTACAGCAGCCAGAATAAATTACGGTTGGATTTCGTTACAATCCGGGGCTTCCATGCCGTGCTTTCAACAAAGTTGCCGGGATAGCGCGCAATTGGGATAATAGTTGCGCAAAGGTGATGGAGTTCACCTCTAACTGCCAGACGGGCTGATGACTCCTACTACGACACATTGGAGTCACCCTGATGCGAACCCTGTTCGAATGGCAGCCCTATCTCTGGATTTCAATTGGCGCCGTTGCCGGCGCGAACCTGCGATATCTCCTTGGCAAACTGATCACTCGTCTCACGGATGCAGCTTTCCCCTTCGGAACTCTGGCTATCAATGTAACCGGAAGTTTCGTCCTTGGCTTTTTCCTGGTATGGACCACAGAACGGGTGCTTGCCAATCCGCTGTGGCGCTGGCTGATAGCAATCGGCTTTTGTGGATCGTACACTACGTTTTCAGGCTACGCATTCGAGACGATGGCGTACTTTGAGCAGGGAAACTGGGGCCTGTTCGCCGCTAACATCGTTGCCAATAACCTGCTGTGCCTGGGCGCCGTCCTGGCAGGTATGGTTATGGCGCGCGGTATTTGAAGCCGGTGGACAGGGTGTAGAATCGCACGTAAGAAGGGTGCTCTCCTTGGATGAATGATTCAGCAGCAGCGGTGCAAGTGACGATCTACTTGAACGAGGCTG
This sequence comes from Candidatus Angelobacter sp., assembly GCA_035712465.1. Taxonomy (GTDB): domain Bacteria; phylum Acidobacteriota; class Terriglobia; order Terriglobales; family Acidobacteriaceae; genus Angelobacter. Next base: position 119,023 of record DASTAS010000010.1, on the reverse strand, counting down.
ACCAGTGGCATCACCGGCCTCTGCACCTGGAATTGCTGAAGTATTTGCGGGAATCGGAAATAGCTGGAGCAACCGTTCTCCACGCCGTCGCCGGATTCACCGGGCGTAGCCGGGTCAAGACTTCCACTCTGGTCGATGCCGGAGGAAAATTACCGCTGGTCCTCACTTTCATTGACAGGCAAGAGCATGTGGACCGAGTGCTGCCGCAGGTTAAGGAAATGGCAGGCCATCGGCTGATAGTGCGTGAAGAGGTAATGATTGAAGGAGAGGCCGATTGAGCACACCTGCCCTGGATGTGCTGGCCATCGCCGCTCATCGGGATGACGTTGAACAGACCTGCGGAGGCACCCTGCTCAAGATGGCGCAGCGGGGGCAGCGAACGGGCATCCTCGATCTCACACAAGGCGAAATGGGAACCCGCGGCACCTCGGAAGAGCGCGCACAAGAAGCCCAGCACTCCGCGCGGATATTAAAAGTCAGCTTCCGGCATTCCCTGGACATTCCCGATGGTCGCGTGGAGAATACCTGGGAAAATCGCATCAAAGTGGCGCAGGTAATCCGGCAACAGAGGCCCTGCGTATTGATTCTTCCCTATTGGCAGGGCCGGCATCCTGACCACTACACGGCCTCCACGCTGGGATATGAAGCCGCGTTCCTCGCTGGACTTAAGAAGCTCGGCTGCACACCAGGTTCACGTGACGCGGCAACCACACTGATTGCTAAACTCCCTCCGCACCGTCCGTTCAAAATTATTTATGCCAGCCTCTACTACGATGTGAGGCCGAGTTTTGTCGTAGATATCACCGATCAGTTTGAAACTCGGCTAGAGGCACTGCTGGCTTACAGGTCACAATACGCTGACCAAAGCACCGGCGCGCAGCTTTTCCCGGCGGAAAAGGAAATCCGCAGCCGCATGGAAGCAATGGCGGGCTTCTACGGGCTGCTGGCGGGGGTCAAGTATGCAGAGCCCTTTGTGCAAAAGGAAGTCGGTCTGGTGGATGACGTGACGGCGATACCGGTGCAGTCGGTGTAGTGAGCAATCAACGTTGAACCGATTGAAACGACGAGCAGCCCCAGGCCTTTGAAGCGAAGGCAGCTCATTTGTTGGCAGCAAAACGATTCGGCATTCTTCCCTGCTTCCAGTTGGATAAGCAAAATAGCGGCAAATCGCGTAAAACAGTACCGAAAATACTTAGTGTTTTTCCGTTTGGCATTTTATTCTCGATGAAATTGTGAGTTGCGTAGAGAGATTATTAATCGATAACTCCAGGTGTCTGAGGCGCAATCGGCGTCAAAAAATGTAAAACTTTGAAACGTTTCGGCGGAAAGTCGCACTCATAAGCAACGGAGAACCATGCGGAAGTCTGCAGAGGCTCCAACCTGGCTCCTTCTGCTTCTGCGGACTTCTGTTTTCTTTACCTTGGTGGTTGTCTTCGCGGCAACAAGTTTTTGCCGCGAAGACTTTTTTCTTAGCCGGCAATTCCTTCGAGTGGCGCGGTAAGGTAATCGAGTATGCCTGCAAAATTCAGGCTGGCAGGAAGGGTGCCGAAATTCTGGCCGTGGTCTCCCCTCAGGCGAGCAATGATGAATGCATCAGCAAATCCAGCAGGGCTGTACCGGACCATGAGCGACGCCTGGAGCGCAAGCGCGAGCCTCTCTGCCAATCTGCGAGCCTGAATCTCCACGTCACCAACACCGTTCTTCAAGCCTTGCTTTAAGCAGGTCGCAAGCTCGTTCTCGGTTTCAGCCAGATACTCATCCAGCCGCGCATCACTACCGCGCGCCGCCTGGAGTTCCTGCACAACCGCATCCACAGTGGCAGGGTCCCTGGCTAAAGCCCGCAGAACGTCAAGGCAGATTACGTTTCCCGATCCTTCCCATATCCCGTATAACGGCGCTTCACGATAGAGCCGTGGCATGCCGGAATCCTCAACGTATCCATTCCCGCCAAAGCACTCGAGCGCTTCACCCACGTGGACCGGGCTGCGCTTACAAAGCCAATACTTGGAGAAAGCTGTGCCAATGCGGCAGAACGCTCGTTCGTGCTCGTCCGACTCGCGCAGGTCAAACGAGGCGGCCAATCGCATGGCGAGCAAAGTGGCGGCTTCAGATTCAAGAGCCAGATCCGCCAGCACGTTACGCATGAGCGGCTGCTCGATGAGCAGCTTGCCGAAAACCTTGCGTTGCCGGCAATAGTAAAGCGCCTGCACAAGTGCCTGCCGCATGAGGCCTGCCGAAGCAACCGCGCAATCCAGCCTTGTGCGGTTCACCATTTCAATAATCGTGCTTACGCCTCGGCCCTCTTCGCCCACCATATGCGCCCAGGCCGATTCGAATTCCACTTCGCTCGAAGCATTAGAACGGTTTCCCATCTTGTCCTTCAAGCGTTGGATGAAGAATCTGTTCTTCTCACCTGTGGGTGTCCAACGGGGCAACAAAAAGCAGGAAAGTCCCTTCTCTGCCCGGGCCAGAATCAGAAATGCATCGCACATGGGCGCGGAGCAGAACCATTTGTGACCGGTGATCAGGTATTCCCGCGAACTTCCGATCCGCTGGGCCCGTGTGGTGTTGGCGCGAACGTCAGATCCTCCCTGCTTCTCCGTCATTCCCATGCCAAATAAAACGCCGTGCTTGTCCGCGGCGGGAATAAACCGAGGATCATACGCGGAGGAGAGAATTCGCGGCTCCCATTTTCGAGCCAGCGCCGGCTCCGCGCGCAAGGTGGCGAGTCCGGAAAATGTCATCGATACGGGACATGTGTGCCCTGCCTCGTTCTGAACCGTGAGCATCATCAGTGCGGCGCGCGCAACCTGCGCTCCTCTTTTTGGTTCGAGCCATGGCAGGCTGTGCAACTGGTGTCCGATTGACACCTTCATCAGGTGGTGCCACGAAGGATGAAAAACAACCTCATCTCGCCGATTACCGTTTCGGTCGTGGGTGTGGAGTACTGGAGTATTCTCGTTGGCTTCGACTCCCCAGTTCTGGGCTTCAGCCGTCCCGAGTATCGCCCCCAGCTTGCTGATCTGATCCATGGCCCAAGAAGCACCGTCACGCTTCACCGCTCGTACAAGAGTAGGATCGGTTAGAAAGAGGTTGTAGCCGGTGAGCGGCGAAACCTGATTGGAACTTTCATTTTCCGGGGAAGTGATTCGAGCCGAGGTGGTCATGGCTAGGATTATCTGCCTGCCGAAAGCTGCAAACAACCGATTAGGGCGACACATCAATGCTTTTGCCGGCCTCGGTCCCATGAAAATTTGCCGGAGCCGGAGGTGCAAGGTAAACTGGATTTGCCATGAAAATCACTCTCGCACTTGCCGCAGCTCTGTTGCTCGGCCTGCTTCCGGCTTCTGCTCAGGAGTGGGCAAAGCAAAAACTGGAACAATCTCCCCGGCACCAGGAATGGGTACAGGTCAAGCACGATAATCGGACTGTTCATACCTTCGTGGTTTATCCGGAGGTAAAGCACAAAGCCCCAGTCATTCTCGTGATTCATGAAATCTTTGGCATGACAGACTGGGCCCGCAGCGTGGCGGACCGGCTCGCAGCCCAAGGCTATATCGCGGTAGCTCCTGATCTGCTCTCCGGCATGGGACCCAAGGGCGGCGGCAGCGACGAATTTTCCGACACCCAGGCCACCATGAAGGCCGTTTCGTCGTTAGACCCTGACCAAATCACCGCGGATCTCAATGCGGTTGTCGACTATGCAAAGAAACTCCCGGCCAGCAACGGCAAGCTGGCAGTGGTTGGCTTCTGCTGGGGCGGAGGGCAGTCTTTCCGTTTTGCAACTAACCGCAAGGATCTGGCTGCGGCCTTCGTGTTTTATGGACCTGCTCCCAAAGACCTTTCCGCGATCACCGCTCCTGTATACGGCTTTTACGCCGGCAATGATTCCCGAATCAGTTCGACCGTCCCACAGACGAAAGAAGATATGAAGAAAGCCGGGAAAAAATATCAGGCTGTGATTTACGACGGAGCAGGACATGGCTTTATGCGGGCTGGAGAGGACCCGAAAAACACCAACCCAGCCAACAAGAAAGCCCACGATGAAGCCTGGCAACGATGGCTGAAACTGTTGAAAAAGATCTAGGCAAGGGACGCAAGTATCGCAGGCCGGCTGGATATAGCCGGCCTTTTTGCTGGCGCCGCCTATTTGGGGTGACGTTCTGGCCGAAAATTATGATTCGGGCACAGAGTTTTCGAATTCAACAGGATCTACGCCTTAGGAAAGCACTGGCGTGCCCGCGGGCAAAGCGCTCTTCCTCGGTCGGCGGTTCGCTTGCAGGATCTTTTTGCGTAACCTGAGGTTCTTGGGCGTAACTTCCACCATTTCATCATCGGCGACGAACTCAATTGCCTGCTCCAACGTTAGCGACTTGAACGGAACCAGCCGGATGGCTTCATCGGCTGTCGATGCGCGCATATTCGTCAGCTTCTTTTCGCGCACTGCATTCACATCCAGATCGACCTCGCGCGCATTTTCGCCGATAATCATGCCTTCATAAAGTTCCACGCCCGGTCCGAGGAAGAGCACTCCGCGTTCCTGCAGGCCATACAACGCATAGGCCGTCGAAGTTCCGGGCCGGTCGGCGACCAGGGCACCTGTCATGCGGTGCGGAATCTCACCCAGCCACTCCGTGTAGCCATCGAACAATGAATTCATGATCACGGTGCCGCGCGTCTCGGTGAGCAGTTCAGAGCGTAACCCGATCATCCCGCGGCTTGGAATATCAAACTCCATACGGACGCGCCCAGAACCATGGTTATGCATCTTGATCATCTGCCCCTTGCGCGAGCCGAGTTCTTCAATCACAACGCCAACGAAGCTCTCAGGAATATCGATCATGAGCTTCTCTTTCGGCTCCATCAGCTTGCCGTTGACAGTTTTGGTCACGATCTCCGGTTTGCCCACCATCAGCTCGTAACTTTCGCGCCGCATGGTTTCAATCAGGATGGAAAGCTGCAGTTCTCCGCGTCCCAGTACCTTGAAGGAATCTGTGCTGTCGCTTTCCTCCACGCGCAACGAGACGTTGGTCAGCAGTTCCTTTTGCAGGCGCTCACGCAGGTTGCGCGATGTAACGTATGTGCCTTCGCGCCCGGCAAACGGCGACGTGTTCACAGAGAACTGCATAGCGATGGTCGGCTCATCAATGATGATGTGCGGAAGCGGGGCGGGGCTTTCCAGATTCGTAATCGTCTCGCCGATATTGATTCCTTCCACCCCGGCAATGGCGACAATGTCACCCATTTCCGCCTGGTTGATGTCCACGCGCTTGAGGCCACTGAAGGAGAACAACTTCGTGATCTTCACCTTTTGGAGCGCGCCATCGAGCTTGGCAATTCCCACTTCTTCTCCATTTCGCAACGTGCCATTGAAGACCCGCGCAATCGCCAGGCGGCCAAGGTAATCACTGTAATCAAGATTGGCCACCAGAATTTGCAGAGCATCAGCCGCATTACCGGGCGGCGCTGGAATGGTTTTGACGATGGCGTCAAAGAGAACACGCAGGTCTTCACCCGGCAAATCGAGATTTGTTGTCGCGGTCCCGGCTTTTGCGTTGGCGTAGAGCACAGGAAAATCAATCTGGTCTTCGCGAGCATCGAGATCGATGAAGAGATCGTATAGCTCGTTCAACACTTCCTGAGGGCGGGCATCAGAGCGATCAATCTTGTTGATCACCACAACCGGCGGCAACCCGGCCTCAAGGGCCTTGCTCAGCACATAACGGGTCTGCGGCAGAGGGCCTTCGCTGGCGTCCACCAGCAGCATCACACCGTCTACCATCTTCAACGCGCGTTCTACTTCCCCGCCAAAGTCGCTGTGACCAGGCGTATCCACGATATTGATTTTTACTTCGTGGTACCAGATGGCTGTGTTCTTGGCCAGAATCGTGATACCGCGTTCACGCTCGAGCTCATTGGAGTCCATCACCCTCTCGACGACAGCTTCATTGGCGCGAAAGGCGCCGCTTTGGCGAAGCATGGCATCCACCAGCGTAGTTTTGCCGTGGTCAACGTGGGCGATGATGGCGATGTTGCGAATACCGGGATTCAATATGTGTCTTTTCCTGCTCTGGAAGATTGGTGGAGCGCTCTCTCCATTCTAAATGCTTCGCAATGAAAAAGGCGGGCGACAAAAACGCCGCCCGCACTGCTCACCCCGTCGTTAAAAAACCTCGCTTAGCGCACCAGAGCCCGGTCGATTTTCACGTGGTCATCCATGCCGACGATAGCGCTCTCATGCACAGCTCTGTAGCCATCTTTCTGCAGCGTAATGTTGTAGTTGCCGGCATCAACCTGGATTTCCACCGGCGTCGACTTCTGCAGAGGCGTGCCATTGATGATCACCTGCGCCCCCTTCGGCTCGCTTTTGATCTCAATGCGCGCCATCCCGCTGGAGGAACCTCCGCCGAACATTCTGCTCATGCCACCGCCTACAATCCTGATGTCATCTGTGCGCCCCGCAACCATCAGGCGCGGCGAATAGTTTGTGCCCTGCCCCGCAATTAGCTTCAGGTCGGTGCCTGTTTCCAGGTAGCCCGCTTTGCGCAAGGAAACGCTATGCGTACCTGGATCGAGTGTAAGCTCGGCAGGAGTGACCTTGCCGGTATTTTTTCCGTCCAGGAAAATGCTTGCCCCAACCGGCGACCCTGTGACTTTGACGAAGCTTTTGACCGCGCTCAGGTTCACACTGAGCGGGGTGCGCATTCCGGCAGCGACCTGCATGATGCGCGTATCGGGGGCATAACCAGGGCTGCTGACCGTCACTTTATAACTACCCGCCGGCAAAGGACCGATCACACCGGGAGACTTCCACTGCCCGGGAACGCCTTCAATCTGTACAACTGCGCCCTGAGGGAACGCCGAAACGGCGATCTGCCCTGGCGCGGGCGTCGCAGGAGCCTCGGTGAAGTTACGCTCGGATCTCCGCGCCCTCCTCTCCCGCAGCGAGGCAACCCGAGACCGGCTCTCTGGGGGCTGCTCTGCGATCGGGGCGGAGGATGGAACAGTAGCTGCGGCAGTTGCCGCACTGAAGGGAGCGGGAGCAGATGCCGCCGGTGCTGTCGCACTCTTGATCAACGCCGTGTCAGACGGAACGCCTATAGGCTTTCTCTCGAACAGCATCAGTGCCGCCGCTATCACTACAAGTACGGCGACAACTCCTGCCACCAGAATCCACTGATTGGACGAACCTACTGATTTGCGCTTCACTGCGGCCGTAGCCGGCCTGGGAACCCTGGCCTTCGTTGTCGCCGGCCCTGCCGGCGAGCCGTTGCGCGCCGCTCCATTGAGTGCATCGCGGCTGAAAGAGCCTGTGGTATTCGGGTTGAATGAGCCGGCGGCGTTTGCTTTGAACGAGCCGGTGGCATCTCGCCTGAACGCTCCTGTCGCGTTTGGGTTGAAAGAGCCAGTCGCATTTGCATTGAATGAACCGGTAGCGCTCGGATTGAAAGAGCCGGTGCTATTTGTTTTGAATGCTCCGGTCGAATCGCCGGCAGAAAATTTGCCTGTGGCCAGCTTTGCTGCTGGCGCGATTCGGGGCTCGCGCATGGCTAATTCCAGCGCCATCATGAGTTGTGCGCCGCTCTCAAAACGATCGGCTGCATTCCTGGCCATGGCTTTCAGCACCACGCGGGAAATCGCTTCCGGCACGCGACCATTGGCAATGTGCAGCGGATGAGGATTGGCATCTGAAATAGCTCGGTCTACTTCCCCCAGGTGCTTGCCGGCAAATGGGCTGCGCGTGGTGTAAAGCTCATACAGAATGACTCCAATGTTGAAAATATTCACCGCGCGGTCCGGCAGCTTGTTTTTGATCTGTTCCGGAGAAAGATAAGGAGCGTCCTCGAGCTTCTTGGCCGGAGTCGGACTCAGCAGGTTTTTATCTCGCAGAAGCCCGAAATCCAGCACTTTCAGCGTGCCATCCTGCGTGATCTTGATGTTGTATGGGTTGAGAAAGTGATGATAAACGCCCTTTTCACAGGCGTGATCCACAGCCGCACAAAGCTGCTTCGCCCAGCCAAGAATTTCATTCAGGTCGGGCGTGCGCCCTGACATAATTTCTTTCAGCGTCTGGCCGTCAACGAATTCGGCCGTCATGAACACGTTGCAATCTTTGTAGCCGCAAGTGTAGAGATGAGCGATGTTCAGATGATCGAGGCTGCTGGCGCCACGGGCCTCCGCCAGAATTCTCTGTAACAGTTCATTTACATCGTCCAGCCATTCCGGGATCTGAAACTGGCGCAAGGCCATAGACCGCTCCAGTTGCGGATTGCGGGCCTTGTGGACAGTACCAATGCTTCCGCGGGATAGTTCTTTCATCAGCTCCAGGCGATCAGTTCGGGGAGCCGCAGGGGTGCTGGCGGTCGTAGTTGTCGTGTTTTCTTGCATAGTTTTCGACCACGCAAGTCCGGGGAGGAGTAGTCGAAGAGAATCATACCCAAGGTCGTCCATCATGGTGTACTAAAGAACACTGCCCGTCCATTACTGTGGTAACCTCCAGACCCAGGCCGATCATGCATTTTCAGCCACTTAGGCGCTTTTTGACTGCTTTCCCCTCGGCCGGCCAAGTCTCGCAAATGCGCAGCCTCTTCCGTACGGTCCATCAGGACGGCAGAGCACCTGGCAATTCAACTCAGATCTTCCGCCCTACGTCTAATGATTGAACGAGCCGCACAGTGGCCCAACGCGTCCCGTGAGGGGGCGTAGAATTTGTTGTTTATCCCGTCATTTGAGAGGAGCACCCATGACGCCGAAAAAGCCAGGTAAGCACTATGTCCGCCCCATGCGCGTTTTTGTCGGGCACGGGACCAGAGCGGAGCGTCGTATCCGCCAGCGTATCCTGATGCCCGAGCCCACCGCTCTTGCCCCAGGTCTGCCTCCGACGCCGGAACATGACCTGGTCTTTAACGGCGGCAAAATCATTACCGACCTGGTATTCACGAATTTCTACGTCGGCGGGTCATCCGCCTGGGACGCCGCAGACATCTCGTCCATTGATCAGGCTCTGGGCGATGCAATGTCGGATCAGGATCTGAACAATGTAATGAGCCAGTACTATCCTTCCGGCAAAATCACTTCGAAGTTCACCGGATCGCAAACTCTGGCCGGTCCGCCGCCGCAGACGGTGTCGCAGGGAGATGTTGAAAATCTGCTCAAGACCCTGTTTCAAGCAGGCACGCTGAAGAATTTCGATTTCACCTCCACCGCTTTCAACTTCATGCTGCCCAGCGGCACTGTTCTCAACACCGATGCGGCGCCTACCACCAGCGCCATCTCGCCCAAACTGGAGGCGCCAGGCAAGGTTGAAACGCGGCCGGCGGGAAACAGAGCGGCTGCAGAAAACGAGGAGGATTCGCTGCACGGATTAGGCGGCTATCACGGATCGGTTCATGTGGGGTCAGGCCCGGATGAAGCCATTCTTTATTACGCCATCGGCGTTTACTCAGAACAGCTCTCGGATGGAACGACCAACGGCATTCCTGTCTTTGATCAGTCATGGAAGAACGTGGTGGCCACCTTCTACCACGAATTGAATGAAGTGCGGACCGATCCCGACGTAGAAGACGCGATTCGCGCGGGCAATGATCCTAACGCCATCAACTTTATCGGATGGACTTCTCCCCAAGGCGAGGAGTGCGGCGACTTTCCTGTTTTTGAGGCCAACCCTTTGAGTGAGGTATTCCAGGAAGTAGAGCTCACCGGCAGCACGAACACTGTGCCGGTGCAATTCCAATATTCGGATGCCGACCACGGCCCCGGGACGCCGCGCGACACTCCTGCTCCCTTCGCGGGTGGCGGTTCCGGCCTGGAACGAGTGGTGTAGCAGAATTTCATCGCCCTTTACAGCAGGCTATGGATCAGAACTGGCCTTCTGGCATAAGTAGAACACGGACAATCGGGAGCCTCGCCCGGTCGTGTGATCCACGTGGCGGCGGGTACAAAGGTAACCTTGCCGCCATCCCATGCCCGCCCGTTGCGGGTCTTTGGTCGCCCTTCGCAGTTCCGGTATCAAGGGGTTTTCTACCGATTTCAAGCGGCTTGGCCGGTATTCGCAGCTTGCCCGGAACACTTTAGTCACGAATGTTCATTGCACGACCGGCATGCCCGTCTAGGGTGAAGGACTGAACCACGAGACCCGCAGTTACGTTGACAATGGTTGTGCCGTTGATATATTTCGCGAGCGAGAGGCTTACCACAATGAACAATATTTACGACGCGATCAAGGAGAAGGAAAACCAGATCGCGATCTATCAAGCGCAGATTTCGGGACTCCAGGCGGAAATCGAAGCGCTCCGGGTAGCGGCACGCATCCTGGAAGGAGGTAATGCTCCCACTTCTGAAGCAGCGCGCCCGGTTGCGGTGCAGACGAACGGGTCTGCCGCCGGTGGCGACAAGGCAAAGCGAGTCTGGCCGTAAACATCAGACCGGTTCCAGTGCGTCACCGGCTTTCGGTTTCCCGACGCACTCGGGAACCTATTCACGATTTTGCTTTTACTAGGCCCCACAGAAAGAGGAATCTCTGCTGCCCACCCAGAGCAGCCGAATTTCAAAGCACGGCGGGTTGATCAGGTTTTGTGGCGCTCTTTTGAGCACGTGCGACGGTATTCAAGGAGAAAACAGTTTAGGACGGCGCAAAGATGGCAACACAACCGACCGATACAAGTAAGCCAAGGCTGCGGACACTTAACGATGAGCTCAGCGTCATCGCGCAACGTGCTCAGGCCTTTACCAATGCATCCGGCACCGCAATCGCTTTGAGCGAGGGCAATGCCGATGAAATCGTCTGCCGCGCGCGCAGCGGCTCATCCGCCCCGGAGACCGGCGCCGCCCTGCGGATTCAGGGAAGCTTCACCGGATTGTGCATTCAAACCGGCAAAGAACTGCGGTGTGACGATGCTGAGACCGACACGCGCGTGGATACAGCCGCTATTCGGGCGCTGGGAATCCGTTCCATGGTGGTTACGCCAATCCGCGATGAAAGCAAGGTTGCCGGCGTATTGGCATGCTTCGCACCCACGGCCCACGCCTTCACCATCACCCATGTCGCAGTGCTGAAGACGATGGCGGATCAGATCTCGATTCTTCTTCAGAAGGAAAGACGCGGCAAAGTAGAAGCCCACGAGACCAGCGCTCCGCTTCCGATGCCCAAACCGGTCGCATCTGCGCCGGCCCCGTTGCCGCCGCCAGTGGTTATTAAGAGCGCGGGTCCGGGCACAGCGGCGGCCACAGCTCGTGTTCCTGCAGTTGCGCGCCTCGAGCCGGTGAAGACTGAAGTAGCGGCTCCAGTTCCCTTCCCAACTCGGGAGGAGAAACAAAAGCCGGAGGTCAAAGCCAGTTTCGGAACATTTGATTCAGTTGCCGCGGAAAATAAAAACTCCGGCGGCGCAAAGATAATTATCGGCGCAGTCGTTGTGCTCGCAATCGCCGCAGTTTCGGTTTTCCTCGTCATGAGAATGCGCAAGTCTTCCGCCGTTGTCCCGGCGCAGCAGGCGCAACAGACGAGTGCAACCGCAAACTCCGGCCAGGTTCAGGCCGCAGCTTCAGTGCCCCCAGCTCCGGCGGCAGCGCCGGACAATTCGACATCCTCCAGGGAGCCTGTTGCCGTCTCAGGCCATCAGGCCGAGAAACAGGTAAGCGAGATCGACAACAGCAAGAAGAAAGAAACGAAACCTGAGCGCGGAGCCGTCAACAAGCAGGAAAAGAAAGTGGCGGAGGAGACGGAAACGCCCTCAGCACAACCGGTGACCATTTCATCTGGCGGCCCATCACGATTGTCAGCATCTGCTGCTCCAGCGGAAACAATTCAAATCACTCCAACTCTCAGCATCACCAGCGGTTCCGGGAGCTTGTCCACTCTGGCCCGCCCGGTTTCATCCGGAGCGCCGCGGGTTGCGGTTACCCAGCAATCGGAACTTGAACCAATGCATGTGCTGAAGGCTGTAGCGCCGGTCTACCCACCCATTGCGCGTATCCGGCGCCTGAGCGGCTCCGTGGTGGTGCAGGTGACAGTCGGTAAGGACGGAAAAGCCCACAATCCTCAACTCATGAGCGGCCAGCCGGTGTTTCGCGAGGCCGCCTTTGATGCATTGAAACAATGGAAGTTCAAGCCCGCCACGCTGAACGGAAAATCAATTGATCAAACCACCCAGATCAAAATCGACTTCAAGCCCTAACCAGAGGCTTACAAGCTTCAAAAGGCGTACCTTCCAGGTGCGCCTTTTTTCTTGGAGGCGATTCCCTTCCTCGCCTTAGTACACTTGCAAAGACTCGACTACCATTCGGCCTCTGCTCCTGCGCAGTTCTTTTCCCAGCAGGTACACGCGCGTGGACGGATCAACAACGATCCCCTTGTCCAGTACACGGTCGAGGATTTCCACCAAATTAATCTCATCGAGTGTACTGCGTTCGTGGAACTCCTGATTTCGCGTTCCCTTTTCTATCAATGTTTGCATCGCCGTTAATAGGATGAGATGCGCTTCCAACAATCCACGCCGTTGCTCGTGCTCCTATTTTCCCGTGCTGTGCCGCAACTGTGTCTCAACGCGAAAAAAGACAATATCCTGACAACCGAAGCAACACGTCGCGAGACATGCAACCAGCCGTCGCGGGGCTTATATCTGGCTGTCGCCGGAATTGGCAGCCGGACGCGTGAGTACCGGAGGGGTGATTCCAGAAGATGTGCGAGGCGCACGTGCCCGGGCCAGCAACCAACCAGCCACCCTGAACAGCAGCAATGCGACCAGCACTGAACCGTAGGCAATCGGCCGGCTCCGGTCAGCCTTCACCAGCCAGAGAAAGTGCACCACGCCGGCGGCTGCGCTGAAGTAGATGAGGCGGTGCAGCTTCTGCCAGCGCTTCCCCCCCATGCGCCGTATCCACCCCGAAGTGGAAGTAAATGCCAGAGGGACCATCAGCGCAAACGCCGTCATGCCGGCGGTGATGAACTTCCTTTTTGCAATATCGTGCAGCATGGAGTGAAGATCAAAAAACTGGTCCAGCCAGACGTATGTCATCAGGTGCAAGGTGCCGTAGAAAAACGCGTACAGGCCGAGCATGCGACGGAAGCGGATCAACCAGGGCATTCGCAAGAGGCGGCGGACCGGTGTGACAGCCAGCGTAAGCAGCAGGAATACAAGCGTCCACTTGCCTGTGGAACGTGTGATCACGTCCACCGGATTGGCGCCCAGCAATTGGTGAAAAGCCTTCCAGGTGAGTACAGAAAGCGGCCCAAGACAGAGAAAAAATACCAGCACCTTGAGCGTGCGAAGAAGTTTTGCCGGAATTGCTTTCATCAAAAATTCTTCTGCAGGTCCATTCCGGTGTAGAGACTGGCCACCTGATCACCATACCCGTTGAACATTAAAGTCTTTCTTTTAGGAGCAAAAATGCCGTCACCAATCCTGCGTTCTGTGGCCTGGCTCCAGCGCGGATGGTCCTTCGTGGGATTCACGTTGGAATAAAACCCGTATTCGTTCGGCGCCGATATGTTCCAGGTGGTCGGTGGCATCTTGTCAGTAAAGCTGACTTTTACGATCGCCTTGATGCTCTTGAATCCGTATTTCCAAGGCACAACAATCCGCACCGGCGCGCCATCGACATTCGGAAGAACCTTGCCATACAAACCAACGCACAGGATGGCCAGCGGGTGCATGGCCTCATCCATTCGCAACCCTTCCACATAGGGCCATTGCAGGACGTGGTCTCTTTGGCCCGGCATCTCCTTGGGCGCCAGAATAGTCTGGAAGGCGACGAACTTCGCGCTCGGCAACGGTTCAGCCTTGTTGATCAGAACTGAGAGCGGGAAGCCTACCCAGGGAATCACCATGGACCATCCTTCCACGCAACGAAGACGATAGATTCGCTCCTCGAGCGGAGCGAGTTTCATGATGCTGTCAATATCAATCGTTTGCGGCTTCTTGACCATGCCATCCACTGCAACGGTCCACGGCCGGGTGCGGAAGTTCTTTGACAACCCGGCAGGCGCGTACTTGTCAGTGCTGAATTCGTAATAGTTGTTGTAGTTCGTGATGTCCTGAAAGGACGTCTGCTTTTCCGTGGTGCTGAACTTGCTTTTCACGATGCCGTTCAACTTTTCGCTGGCGGCTTCAACCGTTGCCGGCTCACCCGCGGAAAAATCGGCATTGCGCAGATATGCCCCTCCGGCCAGCGCAGCACCTGCGGTAAATGCGCCGGTTATAAACGACCTTCGGCTCAAATAACTGCTCTTCGGTGTGATCTCAGAGGATGGAATTTCATTCGGCTTTTTGATCAGCATTGCGATGACTCCGAAATATGTAAATCTGCTCTATCTGCCGGATCTCCGCCCCGTATCTCCTTAAACCCGTGTACGAAGACGATTTCTCGCCCAATCTTTCGGATGCGAGAACATTCCAGGATGATACAACCATAGTACGAGAAAACCGGCCCGATGGATTGACACGATTGTGTATCGTCCCGCGAAATTATTCCGTATTAAATCGATAGCATTATCGATTTTAATCGAGTAATATCATTCCATGCCGCTGACTCCGCGCGATGCAGCCATTCGCCTTGGCATCAGCTATCCCACGCTGAAGAAATGGATCTATTCGGGAAAGCTCCGCACCATGACTACGCCGGGCGGCCATCACCGCGTGCCCGAGTCCGAATTGGAACGATTTATCCCCAAAACGGAGATCAAGCGAGGGCCGGAAGGGCGGCGCACCTTCCGCAGGATCAGCGGACGTAACCAGTTGGTGGGCCGCGTCCTGGAAGTCAAAATCGAGGGGCTCATGGCCCAGGTGCGCCTCTCCATCTCCGGCCAGGTTATCACCAGCATCATCACTGCGGATGCTGTTGCCGAGATGGGCCTGAAAAAGGGTGATATAGCCGCCGCGCTGATTAAGTCTACGGAGGTGATGATTGTCCGTCCTTAGACTGCTCACGCTCCTGCTTCTGCTCTCTCCCTTCCTCTTGGGCCAGGATTTGAGAGTTGCTGCTGCCGCAGATCTTACTCCCGCACTGCAAAAGCTCTCTCCGAGGTTCGAGAAGGAAACGGGCATCCACCTGAGCATCGCATTAGGTTCTTCGGGCAATTTTTTCGCCGAGATCCAAAATGGAGCGCCTTTTGACGTCTTCCTCTCCGCTGATAAATCGTACCCGGAAAAACTCCAGCAGGCGGGACTGACAGAACCGGGAACGCTCGCCACCTATGCACGAGGCAGGCTCGTCCTGTGGATACCATTGAACTCGACGCTGCGATTCACGACAAAGCAGGGAGTCCTCACCGGAGGCCTCAAGCCGCTTGCATCTTCTGCAATCAAGAAAATTGCCATTGCCAATCCTGCGCATGCCCCGTATGGCCGCGCTGCTGTCGCCGCGCTGCAGCATTACGGAATCTATGACCAGGTAAAACCCAGACTGGTTCTGGGCGAGAACATCTCGCAAACGGCACAGTTCGCCGAATCGGGCGATGTAGGCGCCGCTTTTCTTGCCATGGCCATTGCAGTCACGCCGGAGATGAAGCAGAGAGGCAGCTTCGTAGTCCTCCCGCAAGAGAGCTATCCGCCGCTGGATCAGGCTGCGGTGATCCTGCGTTCATCTAACCGTAAGGATCAAGCACGCCGTTTCCTCGAATTCCTGCGCGGCACGGAAGCACAGAGTATTTTGAGCGATTTCGGATTCGAGGTGCCCGTAACGTGAGCTGGCAGGCATGCGTGCTTACCGCCAAACTTGCAACTCTAACGGCGCTGATTTTGTTCGCCCTCGGGCTGCCGCTTGCCTTCTGGGTGGCGTTCTCTCCCAGACGGTGGAAGTTTGCAGTGGAGGCCATGATTGGCACTCCCACCGTACTGCCGCCCACAGTGCTTGGGTTTTACCTCCTTGTGGCCTTCGGCTCCGGCACATCCCTGGGCCGCTGGTACCAGCATGTGACGGGAGGCACGCTGGCCTTTAGTTTCAGCGGACTGGTTGTGGCCTCCGTGATCTACAGCCTGCCCTTCGCAGTGCAGCCCATGGTGGCAGGGATTCGCGGAGTGGACCGGAAATTGATTGACGCAGCACGCACCCTGGGCGTGAGGAAGCTGAAGATCTACCGTGAAGTCGTTGTTCCGCTGGCCTGGCCCGGATTGCTGACCGGTCTGGTGCTGAGCTTCGCTCATACAGTGGGTGAATTTGGCGTGGTGCTGATGGTGGGCGGAAATATTCCCGGCGTGACCCGTACGCTTTCTATTGATATTTACGACCAGGTGCAAGACCTGAACTATAGCTCGGCGAATCAGACATCGCTTGTTCTGCTCCTGTTCTCCTATGTCCTGCTCTGCCTGGTATATGGCTTTAACCGCCGCAGCTTCATCTGGACAAGCCGATGAACGTCCTTGAGGCAAAGCTGCGCAAGAGCTTCACGCCCGGGAAACTCCGCCGCTTCGGCGTGGATGTTGAGTTCACCGCGCCACCCGGCGTAACCGTCATCTTCGGTCCCTCGGGTTCGGGCAAAACCACCATCCTGCAATGCCTCGCGGGACTACTGCGGCCGGATGAAGGCCTAATCTCGGTCGGCGGCGAGCGGCTTTTCGACTCCGCAGAGCACGTCGACTCTCCACCGCAGCAGCGGCGCATCGGATATGTATTCCAGGAACTGGCCCTCTTTCCTCATATGACCTCCGCGGAAAACATCGCCTTTGGCATTCGCGGGAACGGCAGCCGCAAGATCGATATGGTCCGCGATATCCTGGAACGCTTCCGCATCACGCATGCGGCAGAGCACCGTCCAGGCGAGATTTCCGGTGGCGAGCGCCAGCGGGTCGCTCTGGCCCGGGCGCTCGTCACGGAACCGCGTACTCTTTTGCTCGATGAGCCATTTTCCGCGCTCGACGATACCCTGAAAATCGACATCATGACCGACCTGAAGCAATGGCTGGAGCAGCGCCCTATCCCAGTTCTTCTGGTAACTCACGACCGCATGGAAGCCGAGGCGCTGGGCGGAAGAACACTGCTGCTGAAGCAAGGAAAAATCAACATGCAAGGCAAAGAAAGCGTTACAGTTTGAGATCGCATGTCATGCCCAAATTTGATCTGACAAGGACCCACGAATTGGCCGATCTGCTGTTCGTCGAACGCGAGCAGCGCGATTCCGACTGGGTCCGGCGCTTTTACCAATCTGTTGGCGACGCGGGCATGGTCACAACCCAGAGCAGGTCCTTGAGGGGCCCGACGGCTTCTCTTACTTTGTTCTCAACATGCCATCTCCAAAACGAAAGGTCGAGCTGCTATCGGCGGCGCAAGTGCTCGATTTTTGCCTGGAAAATTCGCTTGGTCTTGGGGGTTGAACCCTACCCCGAACCGCCCGAGCGGGTGATTCCTTTTGGACAACTCTGGTCAAAGAAGCAATTCCAAAGATTTGATGTGATCCTGGAGCCCGTTCCAGACGACGAAACGGTAAGCCCAATCATTGCGCCGGAGGTTCCCGGCCATCTTGCCCGAAAACAGGCCGTCCTCGCAGGACAGCCGAGCGAGTCTTACTTCCCTGCTTTCGCCAGAAATGCGGTCCGCAAATTCCTGGTTGAGCAAGGGATTCAAAGCCCCAGAACGCTGCTCCTCCGGGCGGAGGAAAAAGCCGACCGAGACAATTGTTTTCTCACGATTTGCCGAGGACTTCGCTGAAAAAACCAGTTTTGAGAATCTTATGCAGCGTCTGTCGTGGTTTTTTTCGCCACACTATCGGCTCTCATCCATCAGCAAGAGCTCGGAGTTAGCAAAGAGCTTTCAGCCGTTTTGATCGACGAGCTTTGTCTTGATTTTTGCCTGCTCAAATCCTACGAATACCGGTTCGGGCTGCAGGCGTACGCCCCAGACTTGGAGAACTTTTTGTTCGATTTCCTGCTTTAAGGCGATGATGTCCCGCGCTCCTGCACCGCCACGGTTCACAATGGCCAGGCTGTGCTTGCGCGAGATACCCACCGGTCCTCGTGCATAGCCCTTCGGAAAGCCCGCTTGTTCTACCAGCCACGCCGCTGAGAGCTTTACTCGGCCGTCGTCAGCCGCATACTGAGGGAGTAGCTTGCCCGGGAACCTTTCGTGTGCGAGCACCTGAATTCTTTCTGCCTCATCCGCGCTGACGAGCGGGTTCTTGAAAAATGATCCGGCGCTGCGGCAATCTTCATCGCCCGGCACCAGCAACATGGCTTTGCTCTGCCGTATCAGGCGAACCGCATCACGCACCTGCCGCAACGAAGGCGTCGATGCAGCGTCCGCAAAAAACTTCTGCAGGTCAGCATATTGGATTGTGGGTTGGCCGCCCTGCTTCAGCCGGTAAACGGCTTCCAACACAATGTATCTGTCGCGTTGGTTTGTGTTGAAAATGCTGCTTCGATAAGTGAATCCACATTCCTCATTTTTCAGCTCGCTGACCTTGCCGGTTGCAATCTCCATCAGTTGAACAGTGCTGATGGTCTGGGAGACTTCCTGGCCATAGGCGCCCACATTCTGTACTGGTGTTCCCCCCACGGTTCCCGGAATTCCGCTCAGACATTCGATACCGGCACAATTTCGCTCAACAGTCACGGCCACCAAATCGTCCCAATTCTCGCCCGCTGCGACATGGAACAGAGTTTCGCCACTATGAGACTGGCTCTCGATGCCCTTCAAGCCAATTTTTAAGACCAGCCCCGGCCAGCCCTCGTCCGCGACGACCAGATTACTTCCACCTCCGAGCACAAAGAGCGGCAGGCGCTTTTGGGCAGCGAACTCAAGCGCCTCGCGAAGCTCGGCTTCACTGCGGGCCTCTGCAAAATAGCGGCCAGGGCCGCCCACAGCAAAGGTGGTAAAGGGAGCAAGAGGAATGTTTTCCTGGATTTTCAAGCGCGCCTTAAGACTACCGCACAGATTAGGCTTCAGGGAAAGCCCTTTTTCCCTTAAAATATTCTTTTACAACCATTGGGAGGAAATGAATGTATCCGGAAATGATGATTGCGCCCATGCGCGAAGAGCTGACCTCGGCAGGCATCCAGGAGGCACGCACGGCCGCCGACGTGGAAAAAGCTGCCAACCAGAAAGGCACTACCATGGTCGTGGTGAACTCGGTGTGCGGTTGCGCGGCCGGCAGAATGCGTCCCGGAGTGCGGGCGGCTGTTCGCAGCAGTGTTCGTCCTGACCGCATCATTACCGTCTTCGCCGGCCAGGACCGCGAAGCCACGGAAAAAGCCCGGGCCTACTTCACCGGATATCCACCCTCTTCGCCTTCCATTGGGTTGCTGCGGGACGGGCAGCTCGTGTACATGATGCAGCGGAGCGACATTGAAATGGCGACGCCTGAGATGATCGCCTCGGCCCTTGCGAGAGCCTTCGAGAAGCATTGCGCCAAAGTGGAAGCGCAGTAAAACTTTCTATAACAGTCGCATGACTAGCGGAATATAGCCGCGAATCGCGCGAATTGCATTCATACCATTCGCGTAATTCGCGGCTCATCTTCGTGCCTGCAGCGTAAGCGCGATTACAGGTTCTTTTTTGCCCAGTCGCCAACACGCTCCAACGCGAGGTTCAGGTTCTCCATTGAATTGGCGATGCTGAACCGCAAGTAGCCCTCCCCGAACTGGCCAAACGCCGTGCCTGAAAGGCACGCTACGCCGGCCTGCTCCAGCAGAGCCTCCGCTAATTTCTTTGAGGTCCAGCCCGTCTTTTTGATATTGGGGAACGCATAAAAGGCGCCGTGCGGCAGCGTGCAACTGAATCCCGGAATCTTGTTGAGACCGGCGATGAACATGTCGCGACGCAGCTTGAACTGCTGTGCCATATGGGTCACGGATGACTGGTCACCCTTGACGGCTTCAATACCTGCTACCTGCGTAAACCCTGCGCTACAGGAGTTTACGTTGGTCATCAGCCGGCCAAAGTATATCGCCAACTCCTTGCGCATCACGCCATAACCCAATCGCCAGCCGGTCATAGCGAATGTCTTGGAGAAACCATCCAGCATGATCACGCGGTCCCTCCAGCCGTCCAGCGACATCAGCGAGAAGTGCTCACCTTCAAAGATCAAACGGCTGTAGATTTCATCCGACAGCACCATGATGTCGCGGTCGCCGATCGCGGCCGCAATATCTTCCACATCTTGCCTGGTGAGGACGCTGCCGGTGGGATTGTGCGGTGAGTTCAACACAATCAACTTGGTGCGATCCGTGATCAGGTCTGCCAGTTCGTTCGGATCCAGGCGGAAGTCTTTTTCTTCCCGAAGCTGCAGAGGAACCGCCTTCGCGCCGGTGAAACTGATCAGCGACTCGTAAATCGGGAAACCTGGATTTGGATAGATAACCTCGTCGCCCTCTTCCACAAGGGCCGTAAAAGTGAAGTAGATGGTCGGCTTACCACCGGGGACGATCACCACCTCTTCCGGGGTGACCTTCACGCCGCGGGATTTCGTCACATCTTCCGCGATTGCTTCACGGAGAGCGGGTAGTCCTGCGGACGGCGTGTAGTGCGTCCAGCCGCCGCGCATCGCGTTAACACCGGCGTCAATTACGTTGGCGGGCGTGTCAAAATCCGGTTCACCGATTTCGAGGTGAACAATGTTCCTACCCTGCGCTTCCAGGGCACGTGCTTTGGCTAGAACTTCAAAGGCCGTTTCAGTTCCCAGGCGGCTCATGCGCTTGGCCAGCCGCAGTTCAGTATTCGTAGTCAGTGCTGTGCTCATATCTTTTTGTATTATTGTCCAATTCCTAAGATCTATTCGTTGACTGCCTGTTCCTGGCTCTGCGAACGGAGCACGTGCGCCACGGTATACGGCACGCGCCGCGCAGGTTCCTGGAAATTCCGCACCTGTAGATCGCCCAGCAGTCCCAGCGCCAGCATTTGGCCGCCAAAGACGATCAGCACCGCGGCAAAGATCGTCAGCGGGCCATGCTCTCCCATTACGCTCATGTGCCACATCACCTTGCTGAGCATCAGCCAGAATGCGATGCCCAATCCGCTGAACAATGACAACATGCCTACACCGCCGAACAAATGCAGAGGACGATACATATATTTCAGCAGGAAGCGAATCGTAATCAGGTCAAAAAATACGCGGAAGGTCCGCGAAATACCGTAATGAGAGCTTCCTTTTGGCCGGACGATATTCTTGATGGGAATTTCGCAGATGGAAGCCCCATACCACGACGCCAGCGCCGGTATGAATCGGTGCAGTTCGCCATAAAGCGGAAGCTGTTGAATGATCTCGCGGCGATACGCTTTGTATGTCGTGCCGAAGTCGTGAATGTCCACGCCGCTCAGCTTGGCCATGGCCCAGTTAGCGATACGGGAAGGCAGCCGGCGCATCACAAAGTTGTCCACGCGTTCCTTGCGCCATCCGCTTACCAGATCGTAGCCCTGCTCCAGCATCTCGATGAAGTTCGGGATCTCGTCCGGGTCGTGCTGGAGGTCGCCGTCCATGGCGATTACATATTCGCCCTGCGCGTGCGCAAAACCGGCGGCGAGCGCGGATGTCTGCCCGAAGTTGCGGCGCAGCTTGACCACTACGACGCGGCTGTCGATGGTGACAATTTCGCGCAGCAGCTTATAGGTGCGGTCCAGACTGCCATCATCAACGAATACCAGCTCAAAACTGTCGCCGGTCGATTCCATGACGGCTTTCAGCCGGTCGTAGAGAGCGGTTACACTCTCCTGCTCGTTATGGAATGGAACAACAATCGAGTACTTCGGCATCGCCCTAAATTATACCTCTCAGCTTTCTGAGTCGGACACCTCAAAATCCACGAAAAGCAAGCCTTCATGATTCATCTTTGCCGAGCTCCGAGGGCATCCCTTTAACAATCCCAAATTGTGCTGGCTCTGAACTCCGGCCCGCTGTATCAGCCTTGCATCGTGTGCTGGCACAAGCTCGAATCCAGCTCCGGGATGACATCCGCCTTCCTTCGCCCATCATCACACGGCAAACAAAGATACCCAAAGGAGTTTTCATCCCATGGCATTTCCCACCAGCAGCAGCGTGACTGGTCAGCGTGAAGACGAGTTCACGTCCCGAATCGAATCTCAGACCGCCAAGTTTCCATCCTCCGGCTATCTTGGAGCCGCTATAGGCTCCATGGCCGGATCCGCCGTACTCAAGATCATGGGCAAGGACAACTGGGCTTTGTTCGTTGGCCAGTGGGCCCCCGCATTCCTGATCATGGGTGTGTACAACAAACTGGTCAAACAACACGGCTCTGATCGCTACAGCCGCGCCGCTTAGTTCTCTTCCGGAACGCGGCGGCACAAACGTCCGCCGCGCGCCGCTACTTTCTAACCTAGAATTCTTCAGCAGCCACGTGCGCGCGTCCATATAGAATCACTCAATTACCAACTTAACCCAATTGGCAAATGGAGTTCATCCCCGCGTCTTTGCCACAACTTTTTCCGTCTTGCGATGGCCGGATGCCCCGACCACAGGATTGCCGCGTTTCCGCGGCGTCTGCCCCGATTTCGCCACCATGTTGTACTTCGATTGTATTTTCACTGTCCTGTCCAGTTCGTCTTTCACCTCCAGCACTTTCAGCCGCAAGTCCTTATCGAGCGGCGCCGTGTTGAGGAAGTTATTCACCTGTTGCTGAGCTTCGGCCGACTGCTGGCCGCCGATAAATGCATTCAACCATGCCAACAGGAAGAAAATCTTGCGGTCACGCTTCACCTGCGGCAGCGCATCCAGCGCAGGACGCAGGTACGGCAGCGTCAGTTCGGGCTGGTTCCAGTAATTGAACGCGCCAAGACTCATTGAAACCCAGTCTTCCGGACGCGTAGCATCGTGTATGTAATCGTCAAAATATTTCTTTTTGCCCGCAGCATCAGGACGCGCCGCCTTCGCCATGAATGCAAACTTTTGCCCCTCGCCCGAAGGATCGCGCTTCTCTTCCGCCGCCAGCACGGCCTCGGCATCCGGATCATTCATCGCGATCAATTGCTCCACCATGCTCCAGCGGTCGAGCTGCCGCAATTGCACGCCCGGAATCGCAAGCTTGCCTGCAAGCAGGTCTTTCAGCTCGCTGCGCGCTTTTGGCGTTTCTGCAGACGAGCGCAGGGCGCGGAACCAGATAATGCGCATGTCGGGGTCCGCGGCATGCAGCATCCCGTTTGAGGCGAGCGTTTCCATCCTTGGCGCCAGTTCCGCCCGGGTCTGCGCCGGCACATAGCGATGCAGAGCTGTAATGGTGCGCCCAATTACGCTCTGCGCCAGTTGCTCATCTTTTTCCTCCGGCAGCAGCCGCAACGCCAGATCGATGTACGCCCGCGGATTCAGCTCTGCCTGGCGCACAGAGTCCCACAATGATCCCCATAGCAGAGCGCGCTCAAAGGTATCGTGTATGCCGCCCAGTTCCCTCATCACGGCCCCGCGACTGCGTGCATCCAGCAGAAAGCGGCCATAGGCGTAATCGTCATTGTTCGCGAAAACAAATGCCGGGCACGGCTTGCCGATTGCACTCCTGACCTCTGCCTTTGGACCGTTCAGTTCTGCGCGCAACAGCACCGGCTTCATGCGCCCGTAGCTAAGCAGTACTTCGGTGGCAATCGGCCATACACCGCCTTCATTAAGAACGTCATGCTGTGACAGTTCAAAATGGCTGATACGGTGCGACGGGCTGCAGCTCCAGGCAACATTCACCTGCGGCATGCCACGGCGTTTGATGTATACGTCTGCCCATTTCTGGAGCGGCTTGCCTGAGGACTTCTCAAATTCATGTACCAGATCATTCCACTCCGCGTTGCTGTAACTGTGATTTTTGAGGTAGCTGCGGAGAGCATCGCGAAAGTTCTTTTCCCCAATCACATAGTTCAGTTGCCGCATCACTCCCGGAGCTTTGGAGTAGACGATGGCCCCATACGCCGACTTCGCATCCTTCAAATTAGGAATGTCCTGGTAAATCGGTGTTGTACCCTGAGTGGAGTCAATGGCGTAGGCCGCCGGCTTGATCGATTGGTAAAAGCGCTTCCACACATCTTCTTTGGGTTTGAGGTCGGCCAGCGCATGGTAGGCCATGTACTGCGCAAATCCTTCTTTAAGCCACAGGTCGTCAAACCAGCGCATGGTCACCAGGTCTCCGAACCACTGGTGCGTTAACTCATGTAGCACCAGGATGTCGCGATTGAGCACATCGTTATGGGTCGGAGCGGTCCGGAACAGTACAGACTCTTCCCTCAGAAACGTTGCTCCCGCGTGCTCCATTCCGCCATAGGGAAAACCGGGAATCAGCACCATGTCGTATTTTTCAAAGGGGTACGCCTGGTCAAAGTAATCGGCCAGATACTTCATACCCTGCTTGGCCACTTCCTGAATATCTGTGCCATCGGCAATCGCACGCTTGAGCTGCGACTGGCGAATGTAAACACCCGGCATGCCTTCCCTGGGATGGATACGCGCAAACGGGCCGGCAGCGAAGGCGAACAGGTACGTGCTGATCGGCGGAGTTCGGTTAAAAACCGTCAGGCGCTTGCCCGGCCCTATGGATAAAAGATTTTCAAAATCGGTGTTGGAGATAACGACCCAGTCCTCAGGGGCGATGACGGTCAGGTGAAACTCGGCTTTCAGGTCCGGCTGATCAAAGCACGGAAATGCCATGCTGGCGTCCATGGGAACGAACAGAGTGTAGATGTATTCGCTATTGTCGTCCTTGTCGTCGTAGCGGGTGAGCGCCGTTCCCGCGGTCCCTACCGGGGCAGTGAAATCGATAGCGATGACGTTATCGTCCGGCCTGTCGGGAATTTTGGCGTCAGGTTTCTGACCGACGGGACGCCCTAAATTATCGGTAGCGACAGCAGCCTTGCGGGCCGATTCCAACCCTTCACTGAACGTATCCTTGGAAGTTTTCAGCAGATCCTGAGGGATTTCGATGTGCCCGTTTTCCATCTTCACCGGCAGTGTCTTGCCGTT
This sequence comes from Candidatus Angelobacter sp., assembly GCA_035712465.1. Classification (GTDB taxonomy): domain Bacteria; phylum Acidobacteriota; class Terriglobia; order Terriglobales; family Acidobacteriaceae; genus Angelobacter. The sequence goes on along the minus strand of DASTAS010000010.1, from coordinate 94,152 downwards.
CAGCACCATTTTGCTGATTGTGCCTCCGCGGAAGTCCAGCAGCAGCGGGCCGGTTGTGGGCCGAAGCGGCGCTACGAAAGGTTCCTGCTTGTAGCGGAACTTCAGCGTCTCCTTGCCTACGGCTGTATTTGCATGGGCCGTCAGTGTGTAGGAAAGTTCATAGCGCACGTCAATGATGCGCTGGGCCCGCTCGCGCGCCAAATCACGAGGAACTCCGACCGGCGGCGCCTGCGCGAATGACGGAAGCGCGAATACAACAAGGCCCACAAACACTTTCGACAGTCGAACAATTCTGGATATTCTCGCAATCATGGCAACCAGCCGGGCTCCCCACCCCGTCATTAGGATTCTAAAGAACTTACGCGAATCAACCCCGGTTCAACCCCGGAGTTAACCCCGGTGATCCCCGGCGCTGTCGCGCTCCAACCCCGGCGTTGCACGGGGACGAATTGTTCTTTGTAAATCATTGCAAACAAACGATTTAATCTAGCACAAAAAGCGGCAGAATGCAACGGGAAAGTTACTTTAAGAGCCAGCTTTTTCGGGCAACAGAGTGCGAGCCGCGAGACAACGGCATCACCGAGCCGGGAGATTTTGGTGAGGCATCAACGATCAAGATTTCGGTCCTGTGTCTCGCTTCGCCTCCCCCAATTCTCCGCCGCTGTCTTCTCCTTCAGCTTCTTTCGCGCTTCCGCCAGGACAAGGCTACGCTGGCGCAGCTTCTCCAGCAGCTTCACCTTCTCAGTGAAGCTGAGCGACGCCAGCTTTTTGCGGCTCTCTTTACTCATTCAGGAATCTCGCCTTGAACTTCTCCCATTTTAGGCCCAATCCATGAGCCTTCAAGATGCGTTCCAACCGGGCTCGATCAACAGCATCCTGCTCCAGAAATTGCAGGATTCTCGCGTGGTCCTTGGAGCGCCCCGTCTGTAAAGCGATTGCCGCCAGATGCTCTGCTCTCATCACCCAAACGGGCACACCTTCAATATCGGTTTCAATTGCTTCATGCAGGCCTTCTTCTTCGAGGCCGGTGCTCACGGGCAGGAACTGCATCGGCCAGCCGCCGATTACCATGTGCTCCCCTTCGGCACGGCCGCCGTGCTGCTTCAAATAGTCATAGATGGGCGAAAGACTGATTAGTAAACTGCCTGCATCGCCGGACAGTTTTACAAATATATCGATATCCAGCGTGGCCGCAGGCTCCAGATACAACGTCGCACCAACCGCCCCGCCCACAGCATAGCGGTCGATCACGGCCTCCCGCTGCATCTGGTTAACGAGCTCAAAAGCCTCTTTCATTGGCCCAATGGTACGAAATCCGAAGCAAAACAGCTACTTACAACCCAGTAAACTGCTATGCGAACTCAATCTGGCGGCGTTGTGCGGCTTGAAATATGCATCCATGGCAAAAAACGCACGCAAATGTGGAACGATCAGATCCGCGCCAGCATTACGGTTTCCGCAGGAAGGCATCGGATCACGCTGGTTGCCGTGGACAAATATGGCGCACAGAGCACCGAGGCTATCAACGTCACAGCCCGGTAAGCTCGAGCGGTCATCATGAGGGGCCTGTGTCGCGCCCGCCCCTCCCCGGCAAAAATATGTTCAACGAGGAGCCGCGCTAATATTCCACTTTTCCATGCTCTTCCAACCAGACCTGCATTCTTCTGTTTGCTTCCTTGGTTTCCGCCTCGGTGTAGGTGTGATGAAGCCGAGCCCAGTCGAACACACCTCTCGCATTCTTTGGAACCTGGGCTCGCCGCGCGCCGCCCGCCTGGGCGAATTCATACCACATTAAAGCTGCTGGAAAATCCTGCGGTACACCATCACCCTTCTCATACAAGAGGGCAAGGTCCAAAGCAGCATCTGCCATCCCTTGATCGGCAGCTTTCAAAAGCCACTTTGCTGATTCCGTTCGATCTTTCGGAAGAAGCTTGCCGTCATAGTAGATACCGGCGAGCTCATACTCGGCTTCCGCAAAGCCTTGTTCGGAAGATTGGCGTAGAAAGGCTACGGCTTGCTGAGGGTCGCGATGCAGATCGAGCAAGCCTCGCAAGTAGGCTTCACCCATGAGGTACTGCGCTCCAGCATTGCCTTCGCTGGCAGAGCGCAGGAAAAAATCTTTCTGCTCCTGGCGACGATCATGTTTGCTCTTGCCGGGCGCGGCCAGCCCGTGATCATACATGCCCCACAACATCTCAGCGGAAGCCGGTTGGCCTTTACTTACAGCACGCCGCAACCAGTCCACAGCTTCAGGACATCTTTTCATCTGGCAGAGCGTGACGGCCACATTGTAGAGCGCCACGGAATCATCGCCTCTCTCCGCGGCCTTTTGGTACCACTTCAAAGCTTCACTCGCATCATGCCCATGGTCATGGACGAAACCTTCCTCAGGATCAAAAGAGACGCCAATCTGGTTTTCGGCAATTGAGCTGCCCTTATCAGCCGCCATATGGTACCAGCGCAGCGCCTCTTTTCTATCCGGACGTGAGCCGGGACACCCTAGCTGGTACGCCATCCCAAGCGTTTCCGCAGCCTGGACATCTCCGGCGAGGGCCTTGTCTCGCATCGACGACAGCTCTTGCGCGGTGAGGCGATTAGAGCGGATCTGCATTTGCCGATAGTCCCTCTCAGAAACTATACGGGGTGTCGGAGATGGTGTAGGAGTAGCAGCGGGCATCTGGGCCCATCCTGTGGCTGCCAGCACCAAGAGACAGAGGCTACGAATCAGGGAGTCGCTCATACCCTTCCTCCTATGAAGCGGTGGCATGAGCCTAGCTACCCTGCTGCCTTCGGTCAAGCTGCAAAGTACGGCAGAATCTTCTATGCCCACATATACTTCGGCGGACTATGGAAGATACGAAGCGTGAAAAGGAGCCGGAGTCGATAATGGGAAAAGGAAATCAGGCGCGATTGCCGCGATTCCTATTGCTCCATCACCAGCGGAAGTCCCCAGTTATCATTCACTTCAGAGCGAAGCCACACGTAGAGGAGTAGTTCGGCCAATTCGTCGCGGTCAGTCGCAGGAACGGCATGACCACGGGTTTCCGTCGTTACCAATTCGGGCGTCATACAAAAGCCCCTCCTTACCCGGCAGTGACGGTAATGTTTTCCGGAAGCCGTCCTGCAGGGGAACACCGCCTGGAGCGGTCTTGGAGTTGTGTGCCCGCCCGTTCTGTTGCTTTCATCCGCAGGGAAAGCCCTGCTGCAGCGGGACCGTTCACAGCAACTCCAACACCACTCTAGTAGTGGTCTGGTTATAAGAAACGCTGATTATGGTTTGATTGGATTTCCATTAAATCCGCTAATGAAAAGGCTTGCTCAAAACTGCTGAGCCTTGACGAAATAGGTTCTCAGTGCCGTTTTTCCTGGGGTGACGAAACTGCGCTGTGTAACGCTCAACAGCGTTCATGCACTAATCCTCAACGCTCACTGTAAGTTGGCTGAACGAGCAGGAGATCTCTATGTCCGCGGGACTTGACGCTCTCAAACACATTGTTGTGTTGATGATGGAAAACCGCTCCTTTGATCACATGCTCGGCGGTCTCATGAAAGACCACCCGAAGATCAACGGCCTGAACGGAGACGAATCAAATCCGGATGCTCAAGGAACCGAGGTGAAGGTCTCCGACACAGCGAGCTATCGCGGGCAGTTGAGCCACGATCCTGACCACCACTTTCCCGGCGTGGACGTACAGATCTACGGAGGCGCCGGGTTCGCCCCAGGCCGCCAGGCGAACATGAAGGGCTTTATCAAGAGCTACGCAACCCAGGGAACCAGCGCGAAGGACTCGCACGCCATCATGAATTACTTTTCGCCGGACAAAATACCCGTACTCACTACGCTGGCCACCGAGTACGTGGTTTTCAATGGATGGTTTGCCTCCATTCCCGGCCCCACCATCTGCAACCGCGCCTTCGCTCACTATGGGACATCATTCGGCAACGTCGACATGAACATGTTTCTGGTTACCGACGCCGACCGGGCCAGAATTCCGTCGATTTACGAGCGCATGAAGCAAGGCGGACAGAGCGCCAAGCTCTATTACTTTGACGAGCCCAGTTCCACCATGGAGATTGTCAACCTCCTCAAAGACCAGAGCTTTTTCGCCACTTTTGACCAATTCCTTGCCGACTGCAAGTCAGGCAATCTGCCGGAATATAGCTTCATCGAACCTAATTATTCCGATCATCCCGGGCCGGGCGGTGGCCAGCTTCTAGCCACGGATCAGCACCCTGATCACCACGTCCTGGCTGGCGACAACTTTATCGGCCAAGTCTATAACCAGATTCGCTCCATCTCTGATCTTTGGAAGAGCACGGCCCTGCTGATCGTCTATGACGAGCACGGCGGACTCTTCGATCACGTTGTGCCGCCAAGCTGCACTCCGGACGGATTCCAGGCCGCCGAAGCCGCAACCGGCGTTCCGGGCCTCACATTTAAATTTGATCGCTTGGGCATTCGCGTCCCTGCCGTTCTTGTCTCTCCTTATGTCGCCCGAGGTATAGTCGTGCCCGGCCCTGAAGATCCGGCCCACCAGCGAATCTTTGAGCACTCGTCTATTCCGGCAACGGTCACCCGGAAGTTCCTTCAGGGAAATGACACTGGTACGGCCCGCGAAAAGAATGCCCAGACTTTCCTTGACCTCCTGGGCAACACCATGCGCGCTGATAACGAGTGCGTGTTCTTCGGAAAAAAGTAAAAGGAGGAGACGGCTCCATGGCGCTTAAAGATGCACCCATCATCAACATGGTCAACTTCGATGAGAAGGAAGCCTACAACCACGACCGGCCCATCTCCAGCCTCATCCGGACGCAACTGCTGCATCTGCATACGGCAGAAAACCTGTGGCTTCCGCCCGAAGACCGCACCAACATCAACATCAATGAGCTGCACACGGAAAAACAGGCCAGCGAATATATCCAGCGAGTAACGGCCCTTCTGCACCGCCACGGCAGACGGCAACAGAAAGCCACATCGCGAGCGAAAGCGCATAGGCCGACAAAGTCCGCAAAGGCCCGCAAAAAAGCAGCCAGCGCTCCGCGGAAAAGAGCTTCAAAAAACAAGTCCAGCGGCAAAAAACGCGGCTCACGCCGATAAGGAGAAAGCCTGTGGTGCGAATCTTGTCTTTGTTCCTGTTGCTGGCTGGATCGCTTTGGGCGCAGCAGAGCGGTGTGACCAATGAAGCGCAGAAAGAACCGCCGGACGAGCTTGGCAAATTCAAGTACAACTGCCTGTTCAAGCACATTGCTGGCTGCGCGGAACTTCTCTTCACCGGCCAGCCTGTGCACATCGCTGTGGGGAGCATTGCCCCGCAGAATGGGTTTGCCGCCGGGCTGGCTTATGTCGGCCACAATGACACCCCTGACTGGAGCACATCCTGGACCGCTGACGCAGTCGCTTCCAACAACGCCTCATGGCGCGCCGGAGTCTATCTAAAATTTGTAGATACCCGGCTGAAAACGATGAAACCAAGCTTCGGAACGCCGAGTGCCGGTAGCACTGACACTACTCCGTATCCCGAGCAACCGGTCTTCAACCTTTATGCGCAATCCATCTCGCTGAACAAGCTGACCTTCTTTGGCCTTGGCCCGGATACAACAACCAGCGGCAGATCGTTCTTCGGCATGACGGAACACATCCTCGGCGGCAACGCCATCCGGCCGATCTATGATCGATTGAACATGGGAATTTATGGCGAAATCAACGGCCGAGCCGTTGACATCCGGCCCAGCCGCGGGCAGCCATCTTCAGTTGAGCAACTCTATAACGAGGCTGCAGCCCCAGGACTCACACAGCAGCCGTTCTTTCTTCAACTCGGCGGCGGCCTAAGGATCAGACCTTCGGCCTTCAATGACCTCCTGCACTTCAACTATGACGTTTCTTATCGGCCATTTTTCGCCATGTCCGGCCCGGGGTTCTCATTTCAGAGATTGACCTTCGACCTCAACCAGGAAATTTCACTTTACCGCAAGAACCCGCTCGCGCCGCGGGACACCAATAATCCCAACGATTGCCGCATTGATCCCTCAGACCCGCATTCCCCATGCCCTCCAATCACCAGCCGCAGTCTGCAGGGCAGCCTGGGGCTGCGCGTGTATTCGGTGCTCTCCATGACGCCGGGCGGCGACCTGGTGCCGTTTTACTTTCAGCCCACGTTGGGCGGCTCGGATATCAACGGCAACAGCGCGCTCAGTAGCTACCAGGACTACCGTTTCCGGGCTCCCAATCTGCTGCTATTTCAGGAAAAATTCGAGCACTCCATCGGCTACTGGCCGGTCGGGTTCATTTTGCGCGCCGACCAGGGCAAAGTCGCGCTGGCGCGTGGCGATCTCGGCAGCAATCACTGGGTCCACAGCTACGCCACCGGACTGACGTTGCGTGCTGGAGGTTTCCCCGAGGCCTATCTGCTGTTCGCCTGGGGCGGAAGCGAAGGAACGCATACCATCGGCTCTATCAATACATCTCTGCTGGGAAGCAGTGCGCGGCCTTCGCTTTACTAAGCAATTCATCGAGGCGGGTGAGCAGAGGCAGGAACAGCAGTCCTCCGGCCACAACCAGCGGTGGCCCCCAAAAGAAGATCGCAGCGTAAATCAGGCCCAGTAATCCGTGGAAAAATTCCGAAACCGCGGATGGCGCTCCCGGCGCCGCTTGCATAAACGACATCAGCTCAAAACAGTCCCTATGGTCAGGCTGACCATCACGTTCCCTAGCAGCCAATATGCTCCCGCCCGCGGCCAAATCCAGCTCAGCAGTACGGCTGGAATATTCAGTAAGAACGTAAACCAGACGAACAGCCACGCCGTGAGCGGCTCATGAGCTCGGAAGGTAAACGCGAAGCCAAAAGCCATGAAGAGTTCCCAGGGGATCAGCAGCAACGTGCCCGGGAGGCTTACAGCCATTACATCCCGCCCCTCAGGCCGCGCAAACCTATTCCGGTATGTTCTTGACCATCGCCGCCAATTCTGAAAATTCATTTGACTCGGCTTCGATCTCCCGGTAGGATTTATACCCCAGTGTACAGTTTTAGCACCAATCCGGTTCTCGCCTGCATGGCCATGGCCATGTGTTGCTGCATGTGTTGTTGTACGGGCGAGCGGCCGGTAATGCGCAATCTTCCATAGAAATAGCAGTTTGGAAAGATGAAACATTCGGGCCGCTCAAATGAGCGGCCTTTTTGTTGCGGCTGCTCATGCAAGACTGGCCTCTCGAAAAATCGAGGAAAGCATGCCAAAGCAGCCAATTGCCATTTACTACGAGCATCCCCACTGGTTTAAGCCGCTGTTTGCGGAGCTTGATCGCCGCGGAACACCTTACGTCCAGGTAAACGCGGCGCAGCACCATTTTGATCCTGCCCGGCTCAACGGCGAGGGCAACTACGGACTTATTTTCAACCGAATGAGTCCGTCGGCTTACCGCCGCGGCCACGGCCAGGGCATCTTCTACACCCTGTATTATCTTGACCACCTTGAGCAGCGCGGAAAACGGGTGGTGAACGGCCAGAAGGCTTTCCGCTACGAAACGTCAAAAGCCCTCCAACTCTCGCTGCTCGAATCTCTCGGGCTTCCCTACCCGAAGAGCCGGGTCATCAACAGCCAGGCTGATGCGGTGCCTGCGGCGGCGGGCCTCCGCTTCCCCATTGTGGTGAAGCCCAATATCGGCGGCAGTGGCGCGGGAGTGACGCGGTTCAACTCGCTCGCCGAACTCGAAGCCGCCGCGGCAGCCAACTCGCTGGATCTCGGGCTCGACAACACGGCCCTGGTTCAGGAATTCATCCCTGCGCGCGACGGCCACATCGTCCGGGTGGAAGTGGTCGGCTGCAAGTTTCTCTACGGCATCAAGGTCCACCTCACCGGCGAAACGTTCGATCTCTGCCCGGCCGACATCTGCAAGACAACCGGAGGCCAGGAACTGCAGCGCGCCGCCTGCCCGCTGGACGCCCCCAAAACCGGTCTGCGCGTGGAAGGCTACACGCCTCCGGACGAGATCATTCACTCGGTGGAACGCATCATGACCGCCGCAAACATCGAAGTCGGCGGCGTCGAATACATCACCGACGATCGCGACGGCCAGCTCTACTTCTATGACATCAATGCGCTTTCTAACTTCGTAGCCGACGGGCCCAAGGTCATCGGCTTCGATCCTTTCAAACGGCTGGTCGATTACCTGGAAAAGGAGGCTGCATAAATGCGTTACGGATATTGGCTCCCCGTCTTTGGCGGCTGGCTGCGGAATGTGGCCGATGAAAACATGCAGGCCACCTGGCCCTACGTCAGCCGGCTCGCCCGTCGCAGTGAAGAGATCGGCTACGACCTCACGCTGATCGCCGAACTCAACCTGAACGACATTAAAGGCCCGGAAGAGCCTTCGCTGGATGCGTGGTCCACGGCGGCGGCGCTGGCTGCGGTCACTCATCGGCTTGAACTCATGGTCGCCGTGCGGCCGACTTTCCATAATCCGGCGCTGCTGGCCAAGCAGGCTTCCAACATCGACCACATCAGCAATGGCCGCGTCTCACTGAACGTGGTGTCCGCGTGGTGGGCGGAAGAAGCGCGCAAGTTTGGCATCCACTTCGATCAACACGATGACCGCTACGCGCGCACTTCGGAGTGGCTCGACGTGGTGGATCAGGCCTGGAAAAAAGATCACGTCAGCTATCAGGGCAAATATTACCGCGTGGATGATCTTGTCCTGCAGCCCAAGCCGGTTTCACGTCCGCGACCGGTGATCTACGCTGGAGGAGAATCAGAAGCGGCCAAGAACCTGATCTCGCAAAAGTGCGACGCCTACGTGATGCACGGCGATCCGCCGGAGAAAATTCGCGCCAAGATCAACGACCTCTCAGAGCGACGGGAAGCCGCCGGCCTGCAGCGGATGCAGTTCGGCGTGGCCGCATACGCCATTGTGCGCGATTCCGAAGCCGAGGCGCAGAAAGAACTCCGCCGCATCACAGACGTGAAGCAGAACGCTGCCGGTTACCAGAACTATCAGCAATGGTTGGCCAACACTCAGCTTGAACAGCGCGTATCCCTCGAGGATTATTCCGTTTCCAACCGAGGTCTGCGCTCCGGGCTGGTGGGTACGCCTGAACAAGTGGCCGAACGCATTGCCGAATTCGAAGATGCCGGAGTGGACCTCTTCCTTTTGCAATTCAGCCCGCAGCTTGAAGAGATGGAGCGCTTTGCCGCTCAGGTAATCCAGCCCACGTCTCGCCCGGTGGCCAGAGTCGTCAACGGCTTCGCTCCCAGCGAACTGAGGAAGGTCGCCAACTGCTGATCCCCTGGAACTCGTTAGAGTTGGCTCCTGGCCCAGTGAACAGCGGATCCCAATCTCCTTCCTGGGATCCGCTGTTTGGTTTTTCGGGTACTTGGTACTTGGTATTTGGTGATTGGTAACAAATACCAAATTCCAAGTACCAACCGAAGTACCAACCGACTACACACTCGCACTCCTGCCTGTGCTTTTGACTTTCAAGAACTCCGCTTGTAGCTGACCCAGGCTGATCTGTTCAAAATCCTCCGTCACCCAATCCGCCCCGGCCTTCTCCAGCAACGGCCTTCTCCCATTCGCGGCGATACCCAGACATCTCATGCCAGCGCTTTTCGCCGCCTGCACTCCGGGAACCGCATCTTCGCAAACCAGCAGGCACTCAGGCGGAAACCTAAGCCCCGCCGCTGCTTGAAGAAAAATTGCCGGGTCGGGTTTGCCCGCGCGCACCTCATCACCGGTAACCAGCACGGCAAAATGCGAGGCCAGGCCAAATCGTTCCAGCGTCTCTTGCGCGCGCCGCCTTCCCGCGCTGGTCCCAACGGCAAGCGCCAGCCCGGCAGCCCCGGCGGCCTTCACAAATTCAGCTACACCCGGAAGCATTTTCACATCGTATGCAAACTTACAGAAAAGCTCGTCCTTCCATGCCCCGTAGCGCCGAACCTCCTCTTCGCTTATCTCGCTTAGAAAGTGGCGCAGAATCTCCGCTCGCTTGTGACCTTCCACAACGAACTCCAGCACGGCTTCGTCAACATCGTGTCCCAGAGCCGTAAGCAATCCTCGCCATGCCTTCTTGTGCGCCGCATGGCTATCTACAATGACTCCGTCAAGATCAAAGATGATTCCCTTCAGCATGTCTCCCTTTGAATTTCGCCCATTCCTCCTGGGCTATGCGGTAATTTTCAATTGTGCCGATATCCAGCAAAATCCCATCCACTTTCATTCCCGCCATGCGTCCCACAAGTTTAGGCAAGAGATGAAAACCTATGTCAGCAGGCCGGTCTTGAGGAATGAATTCAAAAATCTGCTGTCCGGCCACCATGATTCCGGCAAAGGCCAGATTGCTGCGCGGACGCGCAGGCTTCTCCACAAAGCTGCAGATTATTCCGTCCTGGTCCAGTTCGACAATGCCGCAGCGGCACGGGTTTGGAACTTCGTAAAGTGCCAGACTCGCCACAACATTTCGCGCGCGATGAAAGCGCAAGAGTTGAGAAAGATCGACATTGGTCAGCACGTCTCCATAAAGAACGAAGAAGTTTTCTTCGCCGGCCACGAATCGTCGGTTTTCGGCCAGCGTTCCCGCGCTTCCCAATAGCTCCTTCTCGTCCATGACAGAAACATTCACTCCGCTCGTCTGCTGTCGCGCAAAAGCCTTCACCTGCCCAACGTGGGCATGAGCATTCACCAGCACGTCTGTGATCCCTATGCGTCTGCAGTGCTCCAGCCAGATCTGCAGCAGCGGAACACCGTCGATAGGCAGCAGGCATTTTGGCTTATCGTCGGTGAGAGGACGCAAGCGGCTGCCATGCCCTGCGGCAAGAATGAACGCTTTCATAGATAGATTGAGTGACTTGCTGCTGGAGTCCTCACCTATGCCCGCTTCTGCTTCCACCGCCAGGCCGATTGCAAAATCTCATCGAGGGACGAGTGCTCCGGCTTCCAGCCCAGTTCGGCGATGATGCGCCGCGGGCTGGCGCAAAGCGTGGCCGGATCGCCCACGCGCCTAGCCGCGCCTCGCGCATTGATCTTTCGCCCGGTAATTCGTTCCGCCTCGGTCACGATTTGACGCACGGAATAGCTCTGGCCAAGGCCGATGTTGTAACAGCGCATGCCAGGTTCGCCCATCTTCTTCAGCGCGAGCATATGAGCCTTGGCGATATCCAGCACATGGACAAAGTCACGCATACATGTGCCGTCCGGCGTGTCATAGTCTTCACCATAGATGTTGAAGCATTCGCGCTCTCCCGCCGCCGTCTCCAGGACCAGCGGGATCAGGTGAGTCTCCGGATCGTGCCGCTCGCCGTGTTCTGTTGTGGCCCCCGCCGCGGAGAAATATCGGAAAGCAAAGATGCTCCAGCCGTAGGCTGCGGCGTACCACCGCAACACCTGTTCGAAGATGAGCTTGGTTTCGCCGTATGAGTTCAGCGGCGCTTTAGGAGCATCTTCATCCACCGCGGAGGAACCAGCAATCCCGTAGACCGCCGCCGATGAGGAAAAAACAAAATTCTTGACTCCGGCGGCTCGCAGTGACTCGAGCATTGTGATCCCCGACGCCACATTCCTCTCAAAGAAAACTCCTGGATTTTTGACCGACTCGGGAATCAGCGCTTTGGCGGCGAAATGGAAGACGGCATCGAAGCGCTTCTGAACAGCGAGCGCATGCACTCCGGAGGCATCGGCAATGTCCAGCTTGGCAAAAGCCGCTTCGGCAGGAACAGCATCACGAAAGCCGGTGGAAAGATCGTCTATTACGGTCACTGAGTGCCCTTGCCTCAGCAACTCAGCCGAACAGACCGACCCCACATAGCCAGCGCCGCCCGTAACCAGCACATTCGCCATTCAGCGTTTCCCCCAGCCGCGCAGAACACGCAACGGCGTCTTCAGCAGGATCGCCAGATCCAGAGCCAGCGACCGGCGTTCCACGTACCACAACTCCATGCGGACCCGCTCGGCATACCCGGCTTCGTGATTGCCCTGAACTTGCCAATAACCCGTGAGACCGGGCTTCACATGGCTGAATATCCAGGCCGCGTTGCCGAACTTCTCAAGCTCTGTGGGACTGATCATCCTCGGCCCCACCAGGCTCATTTGGCCGCGTAAAACGTTCCACAATTGCGGCAACTCATCAATGCTGTACCGCCGCATCACCGCGCCCACGCGTGTAACTCGAGGATCGTCTCTTAATTTGAAATTGACGGAATATTCTTCGTGCAAACGCGCATTGCGCTGCAGAACTGCATCCGCATCCACGCGCATGCTGCGCAATTTGAACGCATCAAACGGCCCTGCTGGTCCGACCACGCGTCTGCGATGGAACACAGGTCCGCCATCCTGCAGCTTGATGAGGAAGCCAAAGATAACTATGAATGGAAGTGAAAGTGCCAGGAGCACGCTTGCGCAGCATACATCCATCAGCCGCCCGACAAACTGTAAACTGCGCGCAAGAGGCAACCGCGCTGCATCGCCTGACTGAACCCGCTCCGTTGCGGACGCCTCCATGTCAGTCTCCGGCAACCGCCATGCGGCGGTGCGCCGTGGGCCGCAGGGCGTTAAGATCGGATTCAACCATCATCTCAATCAGTTCCCTGAATTGTACCTGCGGCTTCCAGCCCAGGACACGCCGAGCCTTGCCGGCATCGCCGCAGAGATAATCCACCTCTGCCGGACGCACCAGCTTCGGATCAATCTCGATGTAGTTTTTCCAATCGAGCCCCGCGTAAGAGAACGCCACTTCCAGCAACTCCTGAACACTGTGCGTCTGGCCGGTTGCAATGACGTAATCGTCCGCCACGGGTTGCTGCAGCATCAACCACATGGCGCGGATATAATCGCCGGCGAATCCCCAGTCGCGCTGCGCATCAATGTTTCCCATCTTCAGCTTGTCCATCAGGCCTAGTTTGATTCTGGCCGCACCCTGCGTCACCTTGCGGGTAACAAATTCTCTGCCGCGCCTCGGGGACTCATGGTTGAAGCAGATGGATGAGCACGCAAAAATGCCGTAGCTCTCGCGATAGTTGACTGTGATGTGATGCCCAAACACTTTGGCCACCCCGTACGGGCTGCGGGGATGAAACGGCGTGCGTTCCGTCTGCGGGCTCTCTCGCACCTTGCCGAACATCTCCGAGCTCGAGGCCTGCAGAAATTTTGATTGTGGCGAATGCTTGCGGATGGCCTCCATCACGCGCAACGCGCCCAGGCCGGTCACGTCAGCAGTGAGCACCGGCTGGTTCCAGGAGACGGGGACGAAACTTTGCGCGGCGAGGTTGTAGATTTCTTCCGGCTTGAGCTGCTGTACCGCCTGATCGAGCGAGCTCTGGTCCGTTAGATCGCCCTCGACAAAGCGGATGCTCTCGGCAATGTGGGCCACCCGGTCGTATTTCTCCAGGCTGCTGCGCCGCACCAGGCCGTAGACCTCATAACCTTTTTCCAACAGAAATTCCGCCAGATATGATCCATCCTGGCCTGTGACTCCGGTGATCAATGCCCGCATTCCCCGGCACACCTCGATTTCGGATTCAACCCGCTGCTCTTTGGGTTTCGTTGCTGTCGTTCGCTGTTGAACGCAGCTCGCTCGGTCGCATAATTTTTGCGCTCTGATGATATACCGAGACGGTCTCGCGCGCTGCTTTGGCCCATGAAAATTCCTGCGCGCGCGCGAGCGCGGCCTTTGTCCAGAAGCTTCGATGTTCTTGATTGGCGAGCAGACCGCATACAGCGTCAGCCATGCCACGCACGTCCACCGGATCAAAAACCTGTGCGCCTTTGCCCGCAACCTCGGGCAAAGCTCCGCCGGTCGTGGTGACCACGGGACACCCGCAAGCCATCGCTTCGACCAGCGGCAGCCCAAAACCTTCATAGAGCGATGGCAGGAGAAAAGCGCTGGCGTGGCGGTAAAGTACGGCCAGTCCGTCGCTGGACACGTATCCAGTGCAATTTAAATTCAGTGAGGTAACGCGTTCTCCCGCCGCAGCCGCGCGAATTCCCTCCGGCGAGCCGTAAACGACGGCCTCGAATCTGAGCTCACTCTTCCCCCGCAGGCATTCAATCACTCGCAAAGCCGTTTCCAGGTTCTTGGTGCGCCAGTTGCGCGCGCTGGCCACGAGCACATAGGGACCATGAATGCCGAATTTTGCGGCAAGCAAACTGATTTCTCCATCGGCAATTCGTGCGTCATAACACTCATTAGGCGCGAGATGCACCACAGATACGCGTTTGCGTTTGACGCCGAGGAGTCTATCAATGTCGTTGGCGGTGTTTTCGGAATCCGCAATGATGTGCGCCGCCTTGCGGGCGGCCACACGATAGCCACTCCTGACCAGAGCTTGCTTAGGCCATGAGTAAATCGGAAACAGGAACGGTATCAAATCATGAAACGTCACCACGACGGGACAGGGCGCAAAAATCGGAACAACGTAAAAAGGGCTGTGAAACAGGTCGAGAGCGTCCGCACGGCAATGTCGTGCCAGCTCCAGTTGTTCTGCCGCCGAGTATTTTTTCGCGTTGATGGGCACGCGACGCAGCGTCCGCCCGGACTGCAGGGGCACTCTGTTTCGCTCATCCTCATAAAGAACGAGTTCGACCTGGTCCTGCATTTGCGTCATCGCGCCCAGCAGGCCAGAAACGTAGGCGCCCACGCCGGAATCGTTGTACCAGCGCGCATCAAAGCCGACGCGTATTCGCCGTCGTGGCTGCAGATCAGCGGTCAACTTCGTTCCGTTCCCTTTCCGCCCACCTGATCCTTCACCGCGCAGTATTGTTTACTCACCCACCCGTTGGCTGGCCCATGCTGGAGGTATTGAAGGTTGCCATCGAAAGCAGAGTCGGCAGAATTTGTGTAGCGCACGTCGATTACGCGCGCTCCCGCCGCGTGCAGCACACGGCGAACCTGCGCTTCGGCAAGCCAGTACAGATCAATTGAGCCATGGCCGTTGTTGCGGGAAACCATCCGGCGCAGGTTTCTGCGAATGCCGATCTTCTGCCGCAAGCGCGACACAAAGCCCATTCGCAGATCATCGAGTACCTGAAACACCAGAATGCCGCCCGGTTTGGTTACGCGGACCATCTCCTCCAGATAGAGGCGGCTGTGACGCGGGGGAATGTGCTGCAGGACGATGCTGGAATAAACAAAGCCGAAGTGATCGCGTTTAAAGCAACGGAGATCGCGCTGTTCATTCACCAGGAATTTGCATCGTGCGATGTCCGGGTTAAATTCTTCCGCCAGATGGACCATCGTGGGCGAGATATCTACGCCATGGCACTCCGGAAAATACGCTGCCAGGGCCTGGGTTAAGCGACCCACGCCGGAGCCGAAATCGAGCGCCGGAGCGTGGCGGTCAACCGCCAGACCGAGAGAGTCAACGCATTGCAGCACACTCTCGATCTCATGCTTGCCCGTGGCAAAAAACTCTTCCCTACTCCATCTTCCCTGCCGGCGCTCCGGATCGCAGCAGATGGCCCAGAACGGGTCGGCTTGCGCCAAGCCTTCCCAGGTCTTCTGCAGTTGTCGCAGTGAGCTCATGATGCGCTCCCCGGCTTGCGTGCAATCATCCAAATTGTCTCGTAGCGGTTCAAGCCCGTGAAAGAAAACAGCACGCAGTGCAACCGGTAATACATACTGTGCGCAAGCTTCCAGAATCCGGCGGATGCGTAATAAGGATCAAGCCCCTCTTTTACAATCTCAAAGCCCGCGCTTCTCATCAGCCTTCGCAGCACGGCCGGAGTGAAATGAGAGAGATGGATCTCCCTGGAGCTGCCCGCCTTTGCAACGCCCAACGCGCCACTGAATTTCTGAAATGGCTGCACTCCCATTCTCTTGCCGGTTCTCTTCACCAGCGAACCCCAGGCCAGCACATCATTGGGGACGGCGACGCACAGAATGCCTCCGGGCCGCAAAAGCCGGCAGCAAATGCGCGCAAGTTTGGCGGGATTGGGAACGTGCTCCAGCACATGAAACAACGTGATATTGTCAAAAGACGAATCCGGCAGAGGCAAGTCCTCGACTTGGCCCGCGAGAACTTTCAGTCCATATCGCTCTCTCGCCACTCTCACTGCGGTGGCCGAGATCTCAGTGCCCGCAACATCTGTGAAATATTTCCGCGCGTGATAAAGGAACTGGCCGATTCCCGTTCCAATGTCGAGTAGGTTTCCCGGCCTCCGATGCGGCAGCAGCATATTGAGCCGACGTTCCCAGAGCGCATCACGCGCAGCCGGATCGAGTAGCCAGGAATCGTACTTCTCCGCCTCGGAATAGAAAGCCACAATCTGCTGCTCGTTTGGGCGCGGACTATCAAAGATGTAGCCGCACGCGCTGCAGCGGCACAGGTGACAATCATTATCGATGTTGAGTATGTCCCGGCTCTGACACAGGCAGCACTTCGCAACTGTTTCCATGGGATGGCCATCGCTGAACGGGCTTGCCTGCGCAGCAGTCATGCGCTCTCCTGCAGCAGCCTACGGTCGCCCGCGTGCTTGCTTCTGAATTCATGTGTCCCCAGCAGCGCCAGTAACAGGAAAAACATCGCTGCACATTGCGGCGAGTTGTGGAACACGTAATCTACCGCCCCGTGCACCAGCACGCTGGCCAATGCGGCGATGACGGAAAAGCCGACGATAGCGGACATCGGCTCGCCAGAATCACGGAACATTCCCCGGGCATGCCGCAGGCAGATAACGACGAGGACAGCAAATGCCGCGAACCCTGCCACGCCCGTTTCCGCCAGCAATTCCAAATAGAGATTGTGCGCATCCAGCATGAAGCCCTCTGGGACGGTGATGGCGGAGGCCAGCGCTGTTTTGAAATTTCCGTAGCCGACACCCAGAATCGGATTTCCGGCAAACAAAATCCCCGCGCCCGCCCAGATCGCCAGCCGGGTAACCTCTGTGTAGGAATCCACTCCTGCAAGCCGCTTGAAAATCACACCGGCGACCAAAGCGCTTGCCATCGAAAACACCGTGACCACCGCTACCCAGCGAACCCGCGCGCCGCGCGTCCGGGGCAGCAAGCACGCGGAGATCAACAGGATGGATACATAGGCCAGCAGACCGCCGCGGCTCTGAGTGAGCAGAATGGCAAAGCTTGCCAGCACGAAGCACGTGCCGCCCAGCAGCCGACTGGATTTGTCGCGCGCTCGCAGAGCCAGTGCAATGCAGAACGGAACAACCATGTTCAGATATGCGGCAAGTCCGTTGTAATGGCTGAGGAATGATGTGATCCTGCCGGACCATGGCGGGATCTTGAGCGCCTCATCCTGGATGGAATAAAGCCCGTGATACAAGGACGAGTACCCGCCAATCGTCTCCTGATAGAAACCGAAGATCGCGACCGAAATGGTTGAGATCAACAGCGCCTGCACAATGGCTTTGAGGTCCCTTTCGGCTCGCACCCAGTCCAGTATGGCGTAATAGAGACAAAGATATGATCCCAGCCGCATCAACTCTCGGGCTGCCGAGCCTGTGGGATGATTTACAAGCGTTGAAGCAATCACGGCGATGGCGAAGTAGCCCAACACTGCGCGTGTGATCCGTCCGGAGAACAACCATGGCCGCAGTGGCTCTCCGGCACGTTGACGGGCGAGAAAAGCGCCGGCAAACAGGCAAAGCCGCAGAAGTGTCTGTAAATCCCTGATCGGCAGGTTCCAGCTCAGATAGGGATTCACCGGCATTGCGAAAATGATGGCAAGCAGCAATGGCCGGAAACGCATGCTGGCCAGAAACAGCACCGCCGCGCCTGCCACCAAAGCCAGCGCCAGCGGGCTTAGATACGCTGCCAGCGTGAGCGCGATGGAAGAGGTCACCAGCAGGAGTTCTATCCGCTTGCGGCTCTGGTCGCCTCTCAAAGTAGCTGCCGCCGCCTGCATCACGCGTGCTCCTCGTTGGCCAGCTCTCGTCCAGCCGCCAGCAACAGCAGTTCAAGGGTCTCGCGTCCGCACCGCTGCCAACTGAAGCAGGAAGCGCGCTGAAGCCCGCCTGCTCGAAGTCTCGCCCGCAACTCCGAATCGCCCAGTACAGATTCCATTTTGGCGGCGATGTCTTCCACCGACAGCGGATCAAAGTACAGTAGAACGTTGCCGGAAACTTCCGGGAAGCAGGAATTATTGGAAACGATGGTCGGCACTCCGCAAGCCATCGCCTCCACCATGGGGAGGCAGAAACCTTCATAGAGTGATGGAATCACCGCCAGCGCCGATCCCTTAAGCGCCAGCGCCAGTTCCGTGTCGCTCAGCATCCCGGCAAAAATCATCCGTCCCCGCTCACTGCTGCGTTCTTCACCCACTCGAAACACCTGCTCATGTCCCCGACCGATTGGGCCGGCAAGCACCAGGTCCAGTTGCAGATCACGGCGGCGTGAAAGCAGCAGATGCCACGCTTCAATTAATCTCTTGAGGTTCTTGCGCGGCTGAATCACGCCATGATGAAAGATGTACGATCTCTGGACTCGCAGCCGCGTTTGCAGTGCCTGAAGCTTACCTGCATCCGCAGGCTCCAGGTTGAAAAGTTCCCGGTCATAGCCGTTGTGGACGACTGTCACCTTATCTTCCGGTACTCCGCAAATCGCCACCAGATCTTGTTTAGAGCGGTTAGATACGGTGATGATGGCCCGCGACCGCCGCGCTGCGGCGCGCATAAAAAATCTCTGCGCCATCACCATGCGGGGCGACTGCGACGGCATCAGGAAAGGCGTCGCGTCGTGAATGGTGCACACCATCGGCGGACTTGTAAGCGGAAAGATGTTGGAACTGGGCGAGAATATCAGGTCCGCGGCAATGCGCCGGGCCGCAAAGCTGGCCCCACCGATACGCCACATGCGATCGCGTTGCACCAGGCGACTGCTGACAAATGAAAACCCCGGCCCTGCATCTACCAATGCCGGATCTCGCCAATCTGCCGAACCAAAAAGAGTGAATTCAACGTCGGGCAGCCGGGCCGCTGCTTTTCTGAATTCACAAACCAGCTTCCGGGCATACACATTCGTGCCCTGATGGCGGAATCGCGGAGCCAGGGCCCAGGGATCGACGGCGATTTTCAACCGCGCCATACGCTCCCATCGGCTTTCCGGCTGGTTGGCGATTCGCACATTGCCACTTTATTTTCATAGGCCACCGGGACAACCGGCATGCCCACGGCGTGCTGATAAACCGTGAGAGTTTGCAACGCGGTGGTGCGCCAGTCGAAACGGCGGACATTCGCGTAGCCCTTTTCCACCAGGATGCGCCGCAGCTCTGAGTCAGTAGATGCCCGATAGAGAGCGTCTCCAAACTGAAGCGCATCGCGCGCGTCAGCGTAAAGCGCTGCCGCCCCGCACACCTCCGGCAGCGAGCTCTCCGCAGAGCTGACTACGGGAACGCCGCACGCCATTGCTTCCAGCACCGTAAAACCGAAACCTTCATATAAAGAAGGACAGGCATACACGCGAGCGCCCGAGTAGAGGGCGACCAGATCGGAGTCATCGACAAAGCCGGTAAAAATGATGCGATCAGTGATTTTAAGATCCTGCGCCAGCTTCCGAAGCCGCTTCTCGCTTCCATCAGTTGGTCCGGCGAGTACGAGCATCGCGTCGCCGCCCAGATCCAAAAATCTGCGGAAAGCCCGCAGCAGGCCGGCATGGTTTTTTCGCGGCTTGAAAATTCCGGCGTACAGAATGTAATCGCTCGTAATGCCATACCGCGCCTGAACAGCGTGAAGGCGCACGGTGTCCGTGACCGGCTGCCAGTGGCTGTCAACGGCCGGGTAGATCACCTCAATTTCGCTCTCCATCCTTAAAAAGCGGCGGATCTGATCTCTTGAGAAGTTGGAATCGGTGACAATCCGGTCCGCCACCCGCACCGCTGCACACATCATCGCCTTGTAGTAATAGCGGCCCAGAGGGTTTGTGAGGTCGCCTGCGCACGCCAGATAAATTACGTCGTGGATCGTCACCACGCGCGTGCAAGGGCAAACCAGAGGAAGGTTGAAGTGGGGTGAATGCAGCAGGTCCACCCTATGCCGCCGCAGAATCCGCGGGATTTCGATCTGCTCGCGAATCGAGTAGTACTTCAGTTCAGGAGCTATCGTCTCCACCGTCGCTCCAACAGCTCCGAGTATCCCAGCTTCACCGGGTGGCAGAATCAGCAGATATTCGTGTTCCGGCGCCACCGCCAGCAGAGCTTCGGTGAGACAACGCATGTAGCGTCCAATGCCGGGATTCGCCATTCTGCGCAGATCGAGAGCGATTTTCATGTTCCCGGTTTCACTTTGAACCGTGGCCGGCGGCCATGGTCAGCGCGGAAAGCGCGCCGGTTCGAATTCGCTCCCGCAAGACAGTAAACATGGAGTGCAGCACAGCGTGGTGCACATCTTCAATGAGCTGCATGTTATCGGAAGGAATTACCGCGCATATATCGCATAGCTCTTTCATGGCCCCGCCTTCAAACCCGGCAAGTCCCATGGTGAAAGCACCCGCTTGACGTGCCGTCGTCAGAGCAAGCAGCACGTTGGCCGAATCTCCGCTGCAACTAATAGCAAAGGCGACATCGCCCGGCTGTACAAAATTTTTGAGCTGCTCGGAAAAAACGGTTTCGTAGCCGTGATCATTGGC
The DNA here is from genome assembly GCA_035712465.1 of Candidatus Angelobacter sp. Taxonomy (GTDB): domain Bacteria; phylum Acidobacteriota; class Terriglobia; order Terriglobales; family Acidobacteriaceae; genus Angelobacter. Next base: position 73,594 of record DASTAS010000010.1, on the reverse strand, counting down.
GCAGGCAGTGAGCAGCGGGACATTGTCCGTCAGCGACATCACTTTCATTCGTCGCCCGTGAACAGGATCGGCCACTCCTTTGTTCATGTCGGAAACCATATGAGAAGCCGAGGAGGCACTGCCCCCGTTGCCGAAGACAAAAATGGTGCGTTCTTCTTCGAATGCCCGCTGAAGCACGGCAATGATGTCGTCAATTTCCGCGCAGGGAAGGTTTTTTATCAGCCGCTCAAGGGCCTGGAAATACTGCGATACCGTAACAGCCTGACCACTGCTGAACTGATGGACCGGGTTGCCGGCTGCAACACGCATCATTTCTTCCCCTTCCTTGATCGTCCCCGCGTGAGTTCAAGATCTCCTGCCCATAAGCTTGCCTATTCCGCGCCGGACCTCCGCACTCACCTCCGCCGCGAGCAGGCGCCGCGAATCGTGAGCCGGCATGCCCTCCCACGAGTTCTTTCCCAGCACCCAGCAAGTGGTGAGCACCATCGCGCCTAGTACACCGCAAATCCAGATCAAAATCCGGTGCGGGCCAGATTTTTTTTCCGGCGGCACAGCGGGGTCCATCACGCGGACACTGGGCAGCTCTTTGGCTTCATCAATCTTTGCCGTCTCATACTGCTGCGTCAGAAACTCGTAGATGGCTTCCTGAATTTTTGTCTGGCGATACAGATCGGAGTATCGGTATCCGAGTATGGGCAGTGTGCTCATGGAAGGATAATCCGCGGAAGGGGGTTGCGGCTGCTTGCCTGCCATGCTGTGCAGCTTCTCACGCAATGTTTCCAACCGCGCGTTGAGAGTGCGCACCCGAATGTTATCGTCGGAATAAATCTGCTGCAGACCCCTGAGTTCCGCCTCGTCGGCAATAATTTCTCCCTCCACTCGCGCGGCAGCATCCATCATGGCTCTGCCCTGATCCTGGGGATTCATGATGGTGTTCTTGCTCGAATACTGGCTCAGCGCCAGGGCCGTCCGGTCCAAGTCCTGCTTGGCTTCCTTGAGCCGGCCTTCCAGAAAGACGCGCTCACGGTGGGCCTCGCCGGTGTTCAGTCCGGCAGCCTCCCGGTTGAGTTCGGCGATGTAGGCATTGGCAATCTGAGCTGCCGTATCGGGTTTATAGTCCGTCACCTTGACGGTAATTACATTGCTCTTCTTGTCTTCCTCAATGTCGGTGAAGCTCGTGAGTTTCTTGCGCGTGTCGTAATAGCTCCTGGGCCACCAGCGGCCGGTCTTCCAATAGCGCACGCGCAGATTGAAGTGATCAATGATCCTGTCCTGCAAACTGCGGCTCTTGAGAATCTCCACGTAGAAAGCCGTGGGTGTTTTTCCGCCCAGCAGACCCGTGGCATCAAGGGCAAGACTGATGCCGCTGCCCACGCCGGAGCCGCCCAGGTTTGCCAGCTTTCCGGGAAGCCCCATCATGCCCGAGGAGGTATTTTCACCGGGCACAACCTTGACAACCGCTTCATAGTGCTTTGGCAATAGGAATGAAACCGCTACCGCGAGGACAAAGGTCTTCCACGCCACGCCCCAGAAAAGCCGCCGCTCATTCCAGAGAAGCCAGAGCCTGGCGACGTTGCCCTGGTGTTCCGGGTGGCGCTCATCCATCTCCGGCAGAGGAGGCGGATAAATCGGAACTGTTGTTACTCCTCTACCTTCCACCTTTGAGCCTCCAATGAGGCCAGTATGTTATCTGAAATGAGGCTGTGAAATCATTCTGCTTTTTGCCGGCGCTCAACAGTGGAAAATTCCAGTACTCGTATTGCAGGAAGCTGGAGAGCGACACGTGCCGGCTGAAGCTCCATTCCGAGTGCAGGAAGAAGTCGCGCAGGTTACCACCGCCCAGGAACGCCGAATCTGCAATATTGCTTCTGTAACCGAACTGCACGGTCTTATCGGAAGCGACCCAATAAGTGCTGTCCGCGCGCAGCGAAATTCCCTGCCGTCCCACGGTGGCATCGCCAATGATGTTTCCCTGGTTGGTGTATCCGTCGAGATAGCGGGTATTCCAGTAGAAGAAGCCGCCGCCCGGCGGCTGGATCAGGCCGGGCAGATTCGTATAAGCCGCTTCCACGCGCATGTCCAGATGGGGCAACCCCGGAACGTGGCTTATGTAAAGCCCTGGCTCGTGGGCCGCCCGGCGGGGATATCCGATAGGCGAGATCTCGTCTTCCACAAATGAATCTTCATAGAGTGTCAGCCAATTCCTCATGCTGGGCAGACGATAGCTGAAATCAAAGGTGGAACGGCGATCACCCGGGTCGTGGCCCCGGCCGGCAGCGTTGGTGGTCGAGAACAATACGTGGCGCAGGGATCCTAAAGTGATGGGGAAATCCGGGCCGCCAAATAGTCCAGTCCGCCCCACGCCAAACTCAAAATTGGGTGTGGGCTTGAAGTTGACCTTGGTGCCATTCACCATGGGTTGCTTGTCGATCGACCTGCCCAGGCTTACAACCGTCCCCAACGGTCCCTGAGTACTGATGAAATGCTGTCCTGTGAGTTTCCCCACCCAGAACTCAACGCGGTACGGGCCCAGGTACTTGAGAATGCTCGGCAACACTGAGGGCGTGGTCTGATCTACCCGCAACATGTACATCGGCTCAGCATTGTCGCTTTGTAGAAACGGGTCCTGGACCGGCGCCAGCCAAAGACTCTGTTTTCCGAATGATGTCTGCCAGCCTTTAATGTTTAACGTGAGGTATGTGTCCAGCAACCGGAACTGGTTGAAGGCGGGAATCGGCTCTGCAGGTACGCCAAGAGGCTTGGCATCTGCAATCTGAATCGCATCCTGCACGGATTGGCTAACGCCCGGCGCGGATGGCGCGTGTTCGTATTCGCCGCGAATGTAAAATCCCAGTGCTCCGCTCGAACCGCTGGCGGAAAATCCGGCCAGCCCATTGCCCCCGGTTTGAAAAGGACGTCCGAAGTCATTCACGATCGTCTGGCCGAAGTGGTACCCATCCGTGAGCGGCGTGCCGGAAATCGCCGTTATGCGCGAATAAACCGAATCGAGACTCACGTAGTTTTCCCACTCGCCATTCAGTTCCGTGGCAAATTCCTTTGCCAGTGCTGCATATAACCGCGATCCTTCATCGCCGGAATCCTCTTCGATTGAGCCCTCAGCTTCTTCCAGCAGGCGAGCGCATTCAGCGCGGGTCCACGGCCTCAGCCCTTTGAAGTCGCTGTTGATCACGCCCAGGGCTGCCAGACGGTCCATGGCTGGATAAACCCAACTGTCCAGCGGGACATAGGGCGAGAACTGTGAATCGGCGGAAGGCGCTTCACCTTCTGTGCTGCTGTGAAACGTTCCATAATCCCCTCCGGGAAGGTCCGGGCGATGATGAGAAGCATATACCTGCCGGCCAATGAGCCAGCCCATCGCAGCGCCTGCGATGACGTCACTGGGAAAGTGATCTCTGCCATAGACTCGGGCAAGGCTCACGCCGGTGGCCAGCCCATAAGAAAATGTCTGGGTCAGCGGCCCGGGGTATTCATGGGAAACTGCGCTCGCAATCGACCACGTAACCATCGAGTGAAGCGAAGGAAAAGATGAATTCAGGATGGAACCGTTCTGGAAGAATTCACCCTTGCCGCTATCGTCTGCGGGGCGATTGCGGCGGGCAATCAGTTTGATGACCTCGGTCACGATCACGCTGTTGACGGCGGCCTCTCCGGCGACAATGCCTGCCTCTGTTTCGTGATCATCGCTACGGACTTTACCCAACAGGTACAGTCCTCCGCCGCCTGCCACTGCCGCGGCAAGTCCGGCATTGGAAATAGCTCCGCCGTGCCGGGCGAAAGTGCCGGTGGTATCGATCCGCGAGGAAAGCTCCGCATCAGCGTTAATCATTCCCGCCGTGAGGCCCACAACCGGTACGATCCAGTTCAGATCCTGAATTCTTGCTTTGAACGGGCTGGTCCATATGGTTTTTTGATCGTAAAGAATATTTTTGAACAGAGGACCCGGCTCGGCAGTGGCAGGTAAAGAATCATCGGTTGCACCGAGGCGATGATTCGCAGGACTGGGGCTGGGAGCTGACGCTGCGACGCTCGACTGCTTTCCGCTGGCTTGCGCATGCGCTGAGAAGGGCGGCGCCAGTGTAAGTAGCAGGACAAATGATAAGAGCCGGCTCCGCCTTCGAGAAATCAATATCATGTCTCCGCTAAAAAGTTCGGATTACGCCTACGGCCACGGCCACACCGGAGAGTATCTGGACGGTCTGGCCCAGATTCCTGAAAAGTGCGCTTCCTCCAACCTTGTCGGGAACGTAAATGGTATCGCCGGGCTGAAGGATGGTGCTCATCACGTTGCCTGACCACCATCTCCCTGACCCCCTGCCCACCACGGTGCCATTGGCGCGGATCACAAAAATATCCTTCTTGTTGCCAACACTGGTGGGGCCTCCTGCCTGGCGCAAATACCAACCAGCGTGTTTCCCCTGACTGTAAGTAATAGCTGTGGGGTTATAGACTTGACCGGCTACCATGACAAAATTCGGCCGTTTCGGGATCAGGAGAGAGTCCCCGGGACGGACTTCCACATCTGCGCCCGTGCCTTCCCATTTTGAAATATCCGCTGAGATGTGGATCACAACCCGGCCGCTGGGTGGGATCTCCTGAAGCTTGTCGATGAGTTGCTGGTTTTGTCTGGACGTACTGGAGAAGAAGGCAGGCCGCGGACCGCCACCGCTCTGCTGGCGCAGCGTGGAAATCATTTCATTGCGGCTCTTGGCGGACAATTCGCGCACCTGGGCACGATCGAGGATGGCGGCATAAGGATAGGCATCGTCCTGGAAGCCCCCTGCGCGTTTAATGATTGAACTCAGGCGTTCGCCGTTTTCAATTCCGTAGCGGCCAGGATGCAGCACTTCTCCGGTCACTGCGATGGCGCCGCCGATATCAACCCAGCCGCCAATCTGGCGAATTGTCAGCACGTCGCCCGGCTTGAGCAGCACATCCGTATCCGGCTCGCCCCGGAGCGCGCGCTCAATGGGAATCTCACGATGATCAAATTCCACTTTTTCGCCATTCACAATGGAATAACTGGAGAGATCGGCTGAATCCCGGTAGGCGCTGCGTTTGAAGCCGCCGGCCAAGCGCAAGAGTTCGGCGGCGGTCATGTGTTCGGAAAGCGGATACTCACCGGGACGCAGTACCTCGCCGTAGATTGAGACCTTGGGCGCGTCGGCTTCATAACGCCCGAACACGCGGATCGTATCGAACGGCTGCAAACTGGGCGGCGGCGCTTTCTTTTCCAGCACCTCGCGCAGATTGAACCCGATCACCAGAGGATTCATGTCGGGCGGATGCAGCCGCACAATCTCTGCCCGGTCGGCGGATTCGGGCAGCAGATCGTCGAACGAGGAGATGATGTCGGTAACCTTCAGTCCATTTCTGAAAGGATATTTTCCCGGGCGAAATACGTGTCCTTCCACATACACGGTTTGATTGCTGTACGGCAGGATGGGAGAAACGGTAATCGTGTCTCCGTCTTTGATCTCCACGCGTTTGAACGCATCATCGGACGGTGGATCGCCCGCCGGCAGATTCAAGCTCAGCATCTCTCTGCGCACATGAGCAACGATGCGCTCCAGCTTAATGGTGCTCAGCGCGCCGGAGACGGGCACCCCGCCCGCGAGATCGAGGACCTGGTCGAGCGTTTGCTCATTGTGCAACTCGTAAATGGCAGGACGGCGCACCGCCCCCGCCACCGTCACCTGCGGCCCCGCCGGAGGCACGAGGATACTATCACCCGACTCCAGATGCGCCTGGGCGGTGGTTACGCCCTTGAGCATCAGATCGTAGAGGTCCACTTCCTCAACCAGTTTTTTGCCGCGGAAATGCTTTACCAGCCGGTACGAGCCGGTGTCCGTTGGTCCGCCCGCCGCAATCAGCGCGCTGAGAGGCGTGGAAAGCGAGCTTATATCGTATGCGCCGGGGTTCTTTACATCGCCCACCACATAGACGCGAATGTTGCGCAGCTTGCCCAGCGTAACATCCACGGTGATGTCTCTGAACTGGCGAGCAAGCAGCTTCTGGATCATGTCCTGAGCTTCGCTCAGCGTGCGCCCGGCGACCACCAGCCCTCCTGCTTCAGGCAGGATGATTCGGCCCTCGCGATCCACGGTGAGTTGCAGGCGTTGCGTGCTGCGTCCCCAGTATTCCACCACCAGTTGGTCGCCTGGACCAATGATGTAGTCCGAACTGGCCGGGACATCCGCAGGCGTTTTGTTTCCGCTCTTCTCTGCTGTGGCTACACTGTTGCGAAACAGGGCGGCGCCGAATCGCTCCAGTTTTTCCGGTGGATTCAAAGCCTGTTTATAGAGATCACGCAACGCCGGTAGATTTCGCAGCGGATACTGGCTCTGCTCCGGCCTGCCCGCCTTGCCCTCTTGCATCTGCTCCCGCTGGCCACGCTGCTGAGCCGCGCCGTTAGCCATCTCGCCCGGCGCTATTCTGCCCTGCTGCCGCGAGAGTGGTGACGGTTGTGCTTGAGGCGACGGCCCCCGTTGCCCTTGCGCCGACGTCTGCTCGGGTCCGTAACCCTGCTGCTCCAGCGCGTCGCTCATTGCCTGGCGGACGCGATCATCGGACCGAATCTCAGTAAACAAACGGTCATCGGTAATCTCGTTTACGGTGACTGCATAACCACGATCCTGCAACTGCTGAGCTATTTCCGTTTTCGCTTCCGCCAGCAAATTAGGATTCTGTTGCAGGATCTGAATGATTTCATCGGCGGATAACTCCTGAGCCGGCTGCTGACCTTGCTGTTGCTGACCTTGCTGTTGCTGATCCTGCTCTTGTTGATCTTGCTGCTGATCCTGCTGCTTCGCCTGCGAGAACCGCGATAGAGCAAGGCAGGCGAGCACCAACAACAGGCACACCTTCCCTGCTGTGCGAAACTCAGATCGGCCCAGGATCCAGTGGAATGGAAAACACCGGCGAGTACTGAATGTACATGCACGGTCAAAACGAAAAGGGGCTGTAACTCGATTCAAAAATGTCTCCCATCACTCGCGGCTCTATGCACACCTACTTGCGCGAGCTGATCCCAATTACAATCGCCAGCAACTTACAGTTTTGAGACGTCGAACATTGTACGGGTAACACGCCATCCCGGCCAAACGTTGCCATCCCAGCGCGAGAGCCATCGCATCCCATTTAGCGAGTAACTCTTGCGTCACCAGAAACTTCGGGCCGATGAGGCCGAAAAGGAGCGACATCTTATGAAGAAAGCAATCTGGGCATCATTCGTGCTCATGCTGGCGATGGGAGTAGCAGCCGCGCAGACGACAGGGACGCCTGGAAGTACAGGCACAACCGGAACCACTGCAACAGCTCCGGGCGGAGCTGGAACCGTCGGTAACCCATCGGCTACACAGTCCAGTCCGTCAGCCACGACTGGGATGCCGTCAGCCACGCAGACCAGCCCATCCGCTACCGGCGTAACGCCGTCACAGTCCACGACAACAACTCCGAGCCAGTCCACCACCACGACTCCCAGTGCGACCACCACGACTCCCAGTGCGACCACCACAACTATTCCAGGTCAGTCGACCACCACGACGCCAAGCACAACCACGACAACCACTCCAAGCCAGTCCACAACAACTCCAACCGGGGTAACGCCAACCACGAATTGTGGAACCACTGCCACTGGTTCTGCCTCCACCGGAGTGGGAGCTAATGGATCAACCACCAGCGGCGCGAGCACCGGAACCAGCACACCGAGTGGCGTAGGAGCATCAACTCCGGCAACCGGCACCACAAGCGTGAACGGAACGTCAGCAACCGCCGCAGGTCCGTGTCCTCCAGCAGCTAGCGGAACGGCAACACCGAGCACGTTGCCGGCGAGCAATCTGCCCCAAAGCAACATGCCCAGCAGCAATATGGGCACGACGACCACGCCATCCAGCACATCGTCGCCGAGCAGCTCCACTCCGCCGTCTTCAAGCGGTTCGACTCCGCCGCGCGATTAGCCTTGACTTGCTGAGAACGGAAAAGCGGCCGCTCGTTGCAGCCGCTTTTCTTTTAAAGTCTGGTTTGCAGTTTAAGTCTGGTTTGCAGTTTCGTTATCTAAGGGCAAGACCTAATGCCAGGTCTCGAGCTACCACTACTTACCGGTAACCACCACCGGAACCACGGTGCTGTTCGACGTGTCGCCCAGCATACCGAGCATCTTCACAGGCGACCCGGTCGTAAGAGTCGCCCTGACCGTCGCCACGTTCGCGGGAACGCTCGCAAACAATTCGGCGATGTCACGCACCAGTTCTGTGCGCGCCGGCACAAGCTCGACGTCAGGAGTCACCAGCGCGTTGCCGGCAGAATCCAGCAGGTCAATCTGAACTGTCGCATCAGTCGTGGACGTGTTCTGCAACGCGATGCCGGTGAACTGAGTGCCGCCCGCAGCATAAGGGAAACTGCCCACTGTAAACAGCTGCTGTGAAAACATGGGATGGACAAGCCTCACCAGCGGATTGGCTGAGCTTCCGGGCGCATTGTCTGTGCGGTCATAAGAAAAATATTCCACGGTTTCACGGTCTTTGATCGCGCGGACGCGGTCGCCATCGAGTTGCATCGAACTGACAGGCTGGCAAGGAGCTGATTCAGGAGCACATAAAGAGCCAATCGTAACGTCAATCTCTGTAGGTGAAACAAAATTCGTGGCCGAGAGATTTGCGTTGTTCAGTTGTATCTTTGTGGTTGCATCAAAGCCGATGCCAAGTATTTTCAGCGTATCGCCAGGCCTGATCACACCTCCGCCAGGCACCACATCTGTTATGGACATAGTTCCACCAATCGTCAACGTCCCCGGACTGTTTTCCAGAATGGAGTATTGGTTGCCGCTATCGAAGAACAGGGACGATGCATCCAGCGCCACCGGAAATGTTGAGCCGACCGCTGTGGAAACAACGGGAGCGGTCAGAACGAGAAGCGGATAATCAACATCCGTTCCCAAAGACGCATCCGGAGAATTGACGCTGACGCTGATGTCGGTACCGTTAATCACGGCAATTCCCACCGCCTGCCCTGTGGAATCGTTTACTGCCACGCCGCGCACCGGGCCATCAGGCCCCTTTGGCATAACTGGGCGCGTGCTGCTGTTGCCGATTGGTTTCGGCTCGGTCAGCAACAACTGGTATTGGAAGATTCCCCCGGTCGGCACCGTGGCGCTCGCAACCGCAAAACGGAGCCCTGCGGCAGGAGCCGGCGTGGGACTAGGCATGGGTGATGCGACCGGTGTTGGGGTCGGGGTTGCGCCGGGAATCCCTCCACCCGTCGAACCGCCGCCGCAGCCAATGAAAACCATCGCAGCCAGGCCGGCTACAACAACTACATAAACGACGGGAACTCGACGGGTGGGGGAGCCGCTTGCCATTTCTTACTCCTTAGATGAAACTAAGTTGTTTATTTTCTTTGTCTTGAACCATATTGTGCGTTCTGTCGCGCGTTTGCGGCATTTCTGCCTATCTCTGTTAGACACGTAGCTCCACAGACTGGAACAACAATCCTAACTTTATGAGTGCGTCGTATTTCCAATTTTGATAGAGGGTAAAACTACCTAACCCCTTGCCAATGCGGTTTGTGCGGCAAAATAGCCACACATCCCGTGAACGCCCGGTGCTGGCGGCGTTGAAGAAGAGCAGAGATAAATTCCTTCCAGGGGCGTTCGATAAAAACTTGCCGTGGGACGAAAGAAAAGCTGGCGTGGCGTAACTGCGCCTCCACCAATGTCCCCGCCGATCAGGTTCGGATTGTGCTGTTCCAGTTCCTGCGGTCCCATCACGGAACGCGCCAGAATGCAATCGCGGAAACCCGGAGCAAAGCGGGACACCTGTGCCTCAATCGTGTCTACCAGGTTTCCTTTGAATCCATTCGGAACATGGCAGTATGCCCAGGCTGTATGGCGTCCGGCTGGCGCGCGTGTGGGATCGAACAAACTGGGCTGTGTAAATAGGACATAAGGACGTTCTGAAGCTTCCCCGCGCCAGGTTCGTCTCTCAGAATCGCTGATTTCATCCAGCGTTCCGCCGATATGGACGGTTCCAGCCAGCGAGCACTCGCGCGCAGTCCATGGAATCGGCTCGCTGAGCGCCCAATCAACCTTGAACGAGCCCATCCCGTAGCGGAATTTCTGCAGCTTTTTCTGATACCGCTCCGGAAGCTTGCTGCCCGCAATCTTCAATAATTGCCGTGGCGTCACATCCAGCAGCACAGCCTTCACCTTCGGCAGCTCGTCCAGCAAATCAACCCGCCATTGCGTGATCACCTGTCCGCCCAACGATTTGAGATATGAGACCAGCGCATCGGTCAACTTCTGTGAGCCGCCGCGCGCAAAAGGCCATCCCGCCGCATGCGCTGCAGTCATCAATAACAAGGCGGAGGCGGCCGACGTGAGTGTCTCCAGCGGCACCATCGAATGTGCCCCGACGCCGGCGAAGAAGCCTCGCGCTCGTTCCCTCCTGAAGTATGCACGGGCAATCATTCTTACTGACCGCATTGCCCGGAGTCCGAATCCGGCCATTAAAAGAGGCTTTCGGATGGGGATCATCGGCGCCAGCGCGGCAGAAAACAACTCTTCCCACTGCTCCACCAGATCTCCGATAAGCAAGTCATAGCCGGGTCCGTCGCGCCCGAGTCCTGCTGCGGTATCGCACATCGATTTGTGGAGGAGGGCTGCCGTGCCATCGTCGAACGGGTGCGCTGCCGCGGCCGCTGGGAAGACCCATTCCAATCCGTGCTGTGAGAGCGGCAACTTACTCAGGAAGGGTGAACATGCAACCATGGGGTAAACCGAAGAGCAAATGTCATGAACAAACCCGGGCAGCGTTAACTCTGCTGACCGTACTCCCCCGCCCGGGGTTTCTGCAGCCTCCAGCACCACAACGGACCAACCGGCCTGGGCAAGCCGGATTGCAGCCGCCAGCCCGTTCGGGCCAGAGCCAACCACAATTGCGTCCGTTTTGGGAAGTTCGGGTTTCAACATCTAAATTTGTAAATTAATCCTACCTTTTGCTTCATTATTTTGCGTCAGTGGTAGGATGAAGCGCCTGCGGGGGAGGCAGGGGTGATTCGGTTCATCAAAAGCGGACTTTTCCGTCTATCCCCAGGGCACCATTCCAGCCATCGCTGGTATGGCTACTATAAAGAGCGTGCTCTTGAGCGGGCACTCCGTTCTGAATTCAAAGCTGAGCAGCTTTCCCGTGGCTATGGCAGATGGCTCGACGAGCGACTGGTCGAGTACCCGTGGACGCTCTCAAAACTCGCTGAATCTTCAACGGATCTTTTGGATGCAGGATCAACCTTAAACCATCGCTTGATCCTGCACCATCCGCGGCTGCGAAATAAAAACATCACCGTTTTGACTCTTGCTCCTGAACCCGAATGTTTCTGGTATGAACGCATCTCCTACGTTTTCGGCGATCTCCGCAACATGTATTTCCGTGATCGCTCTTTCTCCACAGTAATCTGCATCTCCGTCCTTGAACATGTTGGTCTCGATACGCGGATTTACGATCCTGGAAGAGCACTCCGCGAGCGTGATCCGGAAGCGTATCTGGCTGCCGTGGCTGAGATGCACCGAGTGCTTAAACCGGGTGGCTCCTGTCTGATTACGGTTCCTTTCGGCAAATACCAGCTCAGAAGCTGGCTGCAGGTTTTCGATTCCGTGATGATTGATCGTGTCATTGCTACCTTCGATCCCGAAGAGCACAAAATATTTTTCTTCCGGTATAGCGAGAGCGAGGGCTGGCAGCCCTCAACCCGCGAGCATGCTGCAGATGCGCCCTACTTCGACCTTCATTCTGACGCGCCCTGGCCTGGGTGCCCCGCGGGGGCTGGCGCTGTGGCCTGTCTGGAGTTGAAGAAATAGCAGATATAGCCGTGGAGCACCCACAGGCTGCCGGCTTTACTTTTTAAATCGGAATTTCCGTGTAGCGGATTTGCTCTGATGCGAGGCGCGCGCCATCACCGAGGCATCTTGCATCATCTGCTGCGTCAATGAAAAATTCACAGTCGCTTTACCTTCTGCATCGGTCATGGCGGTAGCCACTGCCTGGGCGTTGGCAGGCATTGCGGCTGAAACCGAAACAGTCGCGCCCGAGACCGCTTTTCCTGCATCCCTTACTTGAAAGCACATGGAGAGATCAGCGCCGTCAGGCGATTGCATGGAGTTGGTCCAGCTCAAGCTCAGACCGCCTCCGCCCACATCCTGAATGCTGGTTTCCGTCCCGAGGACCGTTTCAATCCGGCCCTGTTGGATGGCCTCCAGCACGGCCTTGTGCTGGCTCTTCAGGAATTCCTGCATGGCCTGCTCGGAAAAATCCGGCTGGGCGCTGTTCTGAGCATAAGAAACTACTCGCTTCCCCACACACTGGCCTTTTATGAACACCAGTGTCTGCAACAACAGGTCAGCCTGCCGGGCCTCGCTCTGCACGTGATAAACAGTCTCACCGATTTTCGCGTCAGTGTTAAACCCAAAAATGGTCATACCAGGGTGCGAGCCAGCTCCTGTGAGAGCCTGCAGAGAGTCTGCGCGGATTTTCCATTCACATACATTAACGTAGCGGAAATCAAGGGCTTGACACCCCTGCGAATGAACATTACATTCGAATGTTTGGCCTCTTATTGACGCGCATTATATACAGGCCTTTTCATGCCCGACAACAATTACTTTATCCGCTACATTCCGTTGCTGATCCAGGTGGTCGTGGCCATTGGGCTCGCGGCGATCATGGTTACTCTCTCCTGGCTTCTCGGGAAACATAAATGGACGCGCGCCAAAAACACCGCTTATGAATGCGGCATTCAGCCCACCGGCGACGCCCAGCAGCGCTTCAGCGTCAAGTTCTATATGGTGGCTATGCTGTTCATCCTGTTCGACGTGGAAGCCGTGTTCCTGTATCCGTGGGCAGTGATCGCCAGGGATCTCAAGATGTTCGGGTTCTGGGAGATGCTGATCTACATCGGCCTGGTGCTGGTTGGTTTCTTCTATATCTGGAAGAAAGGCATCATCGAGTGGAATAAGCGGGAAAGGAGTGAAGGCTGATGGCCGTCGCTCCCACAATCACCGATCTGGAGCAGTTGAAACATCGGCCAGTACTGGCTTCTCTGCTGGCATGGAACCAATCAGCCGTGGAAGGGGCAAAGTTCGAGCGCGAAGAACTCTCCATCTACATTGTCCGGGAAAACATCCGCTACGCTGTAGCGCTCTTGAAAGATCAGAAGGTCACTGACTTCCTTTCTGACGTTACCTGCGCTGACTATTATCCTCGCGAGCCCCGCTTTGAAATGGCTTATCATCTGCTCTCGATCAGCCGCAAAGAACGCGTACGCCTGAAGGTGAAACTGAGCGGCGAGGACCCGGTGATTGAATCCGTTACCGCTGTCTGGCCCTCGGCTAACTTCTTCGAACGCGAAGTGTTAGATCTGTTCGGTATACGCTTCCTGGGCCACCCGTATCTCCGCCGCATCATGCTGCCGGAAGACTGGCAAGGCCACCCGCTGCGCAAAGATTATCCCGTGGAAGGATTCCGTTAATGGGGCATCTCACCGCCAATCCAGTTGTTGACACCACTGGCGACCGGACGATGATCCTCAACATGGGGCCGCAGCACCCATCGACCCACGGTGTGCTGCGTCTGCTGCTTGAGATCGATGGCGAAATCATTGTGCGCATGATGCCCGATATCGGGTTCCTGCACACAGGTATCGAGAAAACGTGCGAGGCAAAGTTCTACCAGCAGGTAGTCCCTTTAACCGACCGCATCGACTATCTCTGCCCCATGATCAACAACCTCTGCTACGTGCTGGCGGTGGAGAAGCTTTTGGGGATGGAAATTCCGCCTCGCGCAGTCTGGATGCGCGTACTGCTGACGGAACTGCAGCGCATCAGTTCGCATCTGGTCTGGCTCGGAACCCATGCCATGGATATCGGCGCCATGTCAGTGTTCCTCTACTGCTTCCGTGAACGCGAGGACCTGCTGCGGATCTATGAGATGGTTTCCGGCCAGCGCATGATGACCTCGTACTTCCGCATTGGCGGGCTTGCCATGGATCCGCCCATCGGGTTCTTTGAGGCAGTGAAGAAGTTCGTTGATGTCTTTCCCGAGCGCGTGGATGAATACGAGAACCTGCTCACCGGCAATCGCATTTTTATTGACCGCCTGAAAGGCGTGGCAAAGATCAGCAAGGAGGATGCACTCCTGCTGGGCGTAACCGGCCCTTCTTTGCGCGCCAGCGGCGTCGACTGGGACCTGCGTCGCGACATGCCGTACTGCGGCTACGAAAATTTCAAGTTCAAAGTCCCTGTGGCGACCGATGGCGACGTATGGACTCGCTATATTTGCCGCGTGCAGGAGTTGCGGGAATCGCAAAAAATCTGCAGGCAGGCGCTGGAAGGGATGCCGTCCGGACCCATTAAAGCCGAGGCTCCCAAGGTTGTCCTCCCTGACCGGGAAAAGATGAAGACGCAGATGGAGGCGCTCATCTATCACTTTAAGATTGTCACGGAAGGATTCACGGTCCCGGCGGGCGAGGTTTATCAGGCAATCGAATCACCCCGCGGTGAAATGGGCTACTACGTAGTGAGTGACGGCACAGCCAAGCCGATGCGCGTACACATGCGCTCACCCTCGTATGCCAACCTGCAGGCGCTTCCCAGGATGTGCGAAGGCGGCCTGATCGCGGACGCGGTCGCAGCCATTGGAAGCATTGATATTGTGTTGGGAGAGATCGATCGCTAGGGAAATTGGTAATCGGGTAATTTGAAATCGGGTAATTGCGGGTCAATGGTGATCCATTTTTGAGCAGCAAGTCCGAGCAGCTTCGCGATCGCACAAAAGCTTTCGCATTGCGTATTGTGCGGCTGTTCAGGTCCTTACCTCGTGCGACCGAGGCTCAGGTTATCGGCAAGCAGCTTCTGCGCTCGGGAACGTCCGTCGCAGCGAATTACCGAGCCGCCTGCCGGGCAAGATCAAAAGCAGAGTTCGTAGCGAAATTGGGTGTGGTTTTGGAAGAAGTTGATGAGAGTGTTCTTTGGATTGAGATGCTGATCGATGCTGGAATCATGAAAAAATCGCGACTTGATTCGTTACTCAACGAATCGCGTCAACTTACAGCAATTTTCACAGCGTCGCGACAGACAGCAAAGCAGAAATAAAATTACCCGATTACCCGATTTTGGCAATTTTGGCAATCTTATGGTGATTTCCGAAAAACTCGACAAGTTCTTCGACGAGAAGATGAAAGAGTACCCCACGAGCCGGTCCTTTCTCGTCCCCATGTTGCTCTACAGCCAGGATGAAATCGGCTACATCAGTGATGAACTGATCGCGCATCTGGCGAAGAAAACCGGTTTGACGGAACTCGAAATAAGGAACGTAATCAGCTACTACTCCATGCTGCGCACGAAGCCGGCGGGGAAGTACAACGTCCAGGTCTGCACCAATATCTGCTGCATGCTTCGGGGCGCTGACGAGCTGTTTGAGCATTGCAAGAAAACGCTGGGCATCGGCCACAAGCAGTCCACTCCGGACGGCATGTTCTCTCTGGAAGAGGTCGAATGTATTGGCGCGTGCAGTTGGGCCCCGGCGGTGCAGGTGAATTACGACTTTCATGAGAACCTGACGCCGCAAAAAATGGATGCGGTACTTGAAGGCTATAGGAAAAAAGCGAAGCAGTAGTTCACCCACGCGCTCGCCGAATTTCGGCTAAGTGCTAAAGGCTAATGGCTAATGGCTGATTTGGTGTCACATCCCGATGAAGTACGGATCGTATCGAAGCGCTTTGGAAAAGGAGCTGCGGATATCGAGCAGTACTTGAAGCTCGACGGCTACAAGGCCGTGCAAAAAGCGCTGCAGATGCAGCCCGACGACATCATCAATGAAGTCAAAACTTCAAATCTGCGTGGGCGCGGAGGAGCAGGCTTCCCTACAGGCATGAAGTGGGCCTTTGTCCCTAAACAATCCGACAAACCCAAGTACATCCTGGTCAATGGAGACGAGTCTGAACCCGGCACTTGCAAAGACCGCCTGATCCTGGAGCACGATCCCCACGCAGTCATTGAAGGTGTGATTATCGCCGGCTTGGCTGTCGGAGCAAAAATCGGCTTCGTCTATATCCGGGGCGAATATCGGTATCTTGTCGACATCATGCGCAAAGCCCTTGCCGACGCACGCGCCAAAGGATTTGTAGGCAAAAACATCTTCGGCAGCGGCAAGGACTTTGAAGTTTACTGGCACACCGGCGCCGGCGCGTATGAAGTCGGCGAAGAATCCGCGTTGATGGAATCGCTGGAAGGCAAGCGCGGCATTCCCCGCATCCGTCCGCCTTTCCCGGCAGTCGTCGGGCTGTGGGGCGGGCCCACAGTCATCAACAACGTGGAGTCGCTCGCCTCTGTTCCCCACATTATTCTCATGGGAGGACAGAAGTTCGCCGATTACGGCCCGCCGAAGAACGGCGGCACACGTCTCTTCTGCCTCAGTGGTCATGTGAACAAGCCCGGCGTATACGAATTGCCACTAGGCTACCCGATGAAGAAGCTCATCTACGAAGTTGGCGGCGGAATCCCCAATGGGCGCAAACTCAAGGCCGTGGTTCCTGGCGGATCTTCCACATTTCTGCTCACTGCAGAAGAAGCTGAGGCCATCAACCTGGATTTTGATTCCTTTTCCAAGCGTGGCGAGTTTCTGGGCTCCGGTGGGGTGGTAATTCTCGATGACCAGACCTGCATGGTGAAATTCGCGCTGCGGGTGATGAAGTTCTATCAGCACGAAAGTTGCGGCTGGTGTATTCCCTGTCGCGAAGGGACGGACTGGCTCAAGAAAACACTTACCCGCTTTCACAATGGCGGCGGGATGAAGAAAGACATCGACAATATCAAGTACCTGGCGCAAAACATGCTTGGCCGGACTTTCTGTCCGCTGGGCGACGCCGCGGCCATTCCAACAATGTCCATTGTCGACAAGTGGCGCAGCGAGTTTGAGGCGCACCTGGAAGGCAAACCATGTCCATTTGAGGCGGCAGGCAAGGTCGAGGAACCGGTTCTGGCCCACTAATAAGAATTGCAAGCATGAATGCCATCGCTAATCCGCTAATGCATCCAGAGGGCGACAAGGAAGTGCTGCTCACGTTGCTGTCTGCCAGCCGCGAGCGTTTTCTTTCGAGCTTTGTTGATGTTACGGAACAGCAGGCGCATGTGCGTCCGGAGAGGGACCGGTGGTCGGTGATCGAGACGGTTGAGCACCTGACTATGGCGGAAGCAACCATGCTGAAATTGCTCAGCCGGCCAAGGCGTCCTCGTCCGGCGACGGCGCCCAATCGCGAGGAAGTTTTCCTCAGCCCGGGAGCCGACCGCAGCAGGCGGCTGGAATCGCCGGATGGTGCGCGGCCAAGAGGCCGCTTCGCAACGCTGGCGGAAGCAAGGGCACAGTTCTCGTCGGTACGTGCCGGAGCAATTGAGTTTGTTCGCGAAAATAGCGAGGACCTGCGCGCCTTTGAGGTCACGCATCCTCATCCCGCAGCCGGAAATGTCAGCCTTTATGAATTGTTCGTCCTGATTGCCAGGCATGCCGAGCGACACGCAATGCAGATCGAAGAGACTAAAGGCATCAAGGCTGTCCGCGGAGCTGAGACAAGCTAGAGCAAAAGGTATCTATGCCAGACGTTACGATTACAGTAGACGGAAAAAAGATCACCGCGCCCGCCGGCACGCTGCTGATTGAAGCCTGCAAGACCGTGGGCATTGAAGTTCCGTCGTTCTGCTATTACCCCGGCCTGTCTCTTCAGGCCGCCTGCCGCATGTGTCTTGTGCGTATTGAGAAAATGGCCAAGCTGCAGACTGCCTGCACGGTTCCCATCACCGATGGCATGGTTGTCACCACCGAATCGGACGAGGTGCGGCAGGCCCGCAAGTCGATGATCGAGCTGCTGCTCGGCAATCATCCGCTCGACTGCCCGGTGTGCGACGCGGGCGGCGAGTGCGAACTGCAGGACATGACCTTCAAATACGGCGCGGCGGAATCGCGCTACATGGAAGGCAAGCTGCACAAGGACGAGCAGCAATGGTCACCGGTCGTCTACTTTGACCGCCCGCGCTGCATTCTGTGCTATCGCTGCGTGCGCGTTTGCGGCGAAGGCATGGACGTATGGGCGCTGGGCATCCAGAACCGCGGATCAGGCTCAGTTATCGCTCCCAACCGCGACGATCATCTGGAATGCGAAGAGTGCGGCATGTGCATTGATATCTGCCCTGTCGGTGCGCTTACTTCCGGCGCATATCGGTACAAGACGCGTCCATGGGAGATGAAGCACGTCGGCACCATCTGCACCCATTGCGGTGACGGCTGCAAAACGACTCTGGGCGTGAGGCGCTCGGATACCGGCATGGACATTGTTCGTGGCGACAATCGCGATAAATCCGGGATCAATGGCGACTTCCTGTGCATCAAGGGCCGGTATGCCTTCGATTACTTTGATCATCCTGCCCGGCTTCGCCAGCCTCTGGTTCGTAAAGATGGCAAACTCACGCCCGTCACATGGGAAGAAGCCATTGATCATGCCGGCAAACGGCTGCGCGAAATCCGTGACGCCAAAGGCGGCCAGGCAATCGGCGTAATCGGCTCCAACCGCACCACCAACGAAGAGAACTATCTCCTGCAGAAATTCGCCCGGACGGTGCTCGGCACCAACAACATTGACCATCACCGCACCGCAGATTTTGCCGCCTTCGCCCAGGCCATCGCCGGGAAACAGAATGCCACCGCTACTATGCGCGAAGTGGCAAGCGCACCGGCCATCCTGCTGATCGGCAACAATCCTACGGACCAGCATCCGCTCCTGGCCTGGAACATCCGCAACACCGTCCGCCTCAACAGCGCAAAGCTTTCTATCATTAATTCACAGCCAATCAAGCTGCGCCGGCAGGCAAGCACGTTCCTGCAGATACCTGCTGGGCGGGAAGCAAAATTTGTAGCCTTCCTGAACGGCAATGATGCCGCCGCCGGTTCCCTCACGGGCGCCGGTGTGACGAATGACGCTCTCAAGCAACTGCGCGATCAACTCAAGGCGCAGCAGAACCTTATCATCATCTTTGGCTCAGAGCTGCGTGGCGACGACATTAGTGCGCTGGTCAGGTTTGGATCCGGCATCAACGCCAAATTCATCTGCCTTGGCGACTACGCTAACTCACGCGGCGCCGCCGATATGGGCCTCTTGCCCGATGTTCTCCCCGGCTACATATCCGTCACCGCAGCACAGAAATTCTCGTCCGAATGGGGCACGGTTCCGTCCGCGAACGGCCTATCTCTCACAGAGATGATGGATGCCGCCAAAGCCGGTAATCTGGCGGGGCTCTATGTGGTGGGTTCGAACCCAGTGGTCGACTACAGCTTTGATCCGGCCGCGTTGAAGAACACCTTTATTGTCGCCCAGGAATTGTTCCTCACCGAAACGGCGTCACTGGCAGAGGTGGTCCTGCCGGCATCATCGGCCTATGAAAAGTCGGGGACCTTCACCAATACCTGCGGTGATCTGCAGTTGCTCAAGAAGGCCGGCGATCTTGCCGGGGTACGCAGCGATTTTGAAATCATTGTTCGCGTGGCGGAACGTATGGGCGCAGACATTCATAAACTGGTGCCCTTTGGGGGCGGCGTTCGGGCCGATATGGGACAGACCCGAGGAGCCCAGTCCGGCGAGGCCGACCGGCATTCCGTCTGGCTGGCTGCAAATAACCTGGAGACCCGGTTGAGCCCGTTCGATCCCATGGCTATTCTGGATGAAATCCAGCGGCTGGTGCCTGGATACGAATTCTCGCGGTTGAATCTGCTGGGCGGTGATGCCGAACATGTTACGGCCGCCGCCGAACACGGCAACGCGGGCGCGGCGCATGGACTGGTGCAGATTGTCCCTGCGAACGATACGCTGTTTACCTCGGGAACCCTGGGGCGGTACTCGAATACGCTGAACACTGTCATCGAGAACCATCGGACGCATCCGGTGGACAAGGAAGTCATGGCGGATTGAATAGCCACTAGCTGCTGCTGGCTCCTGGTTGTAAAAAGGATTTCAGTAAAAAACCGTGTGATGCTGTTCACCCACGGCAGTGGATTTTTGTTTGTAGTCGCTATTAGCTAGCCGCTAGAAGCTAGCAGCTGAAAAATGGATATAACAACTTACGTTATCATCGCCGTTATAAAGATTGTCGTGGTGGTATTCATCCTGCTCACCGGGGTCGCGTACACCACGCTGCTTGAGCGCAAACTTGTTGCCCGCATCCAGAACCGCTGGGGACCTACTCGCGTGGGGCCGTTTGGATTGCTGCAACCTCTTGCCGATGGGATCAAGTTCATCCTGAAGGAAGACATGGTGCCGGACAGCGTGCATAAGGTGCTGTATATCATGGCGCCGATGCTCGCGCTGGCCATGTCGCTCATCTCCATTGCCGTGATTCCTTTTGGGCCATCGATCACGGTTGCCGGACACACCACAGCGCTGCAAATTACGGGCGTTGCGCACGCGACCGGGGGAATCACGGACATCAATATCGGGCTGCTGATCATCCTCGGGGCGACATCGATTGGCGTCTATGGAGTCGCCCTCGCAGGATGGTCATCGAACAGTAAATATTCCCTGCTGGGCTCGCTTCGCGCCAGCGCACAGATGATCAGCTACGAACTGGCGCTCGGCCTCTCGCTTGTTGGCGTTCTGCTCCTCTCCGGGAGTCTGAGCCTGCGCCAGATCGTCAATGCCCAGGGACAGGCGCCGTGGTGGGGATGGCTGCCGCATTGGTACATCTTCCCCCAATTCTTTGCGTTCTTCATTTACCTGATGGCGGCGTATGCCGAAACCAATCGCATCCCCTTTGACCTGCCGGAAGCCGAAACCGAACTGGTGGCCGGCTATCACACCGAGTACAGCTCCATGAAGTTTGCCATGTTCTTCATGGCCGAATACATGAACATGATCACTGTCGCCTGCCTGGCTACGCTGCTATTCTTTGGCGGCTGGCATGGCCCGGTGCCGAGCGGTGCGCCTGCTCTGGTGCAGTCGCTGTTGCCAATCTTCTGGTTCGCGGTCAAGGTTTTCTGTTTCATGTTTCTGTACATCTGGATTCGCGGCACGCTGCCGCGCTTCCGTTATGACCAGTTGATGGCGTTCGGCTGGAAGTTTCTTTTGCCTTTGGCCATCGCCAACATCGTCGTAACCAGCTTTATCGTGGCCTGGAGGGCATAATGGTTCACGAAATACTATTCCTGATCTTCGGGTTCATCTGCGTGGCCGGCGCCGTAAATCTGCTGGTGCAGCGGCATCCCATCAACAGCGCGCTCTCGCTTGTGGTGGTAATGGCCGCGCTCGCGCTGATCTACCTGCTGCTAGGCGCCGAGTTCGTCGCCGCGATTCAGGTGATCGTTTACGCCGGGGCCATTATGGTGCTGTTCGTTTTTGTGATCATGCTCTTGAACGCGGGGGCTGAAGAACATACCGTCGGCAGCAAAGTGGCTTTACTGCTGGGCATCCCCGGGGTCATTGCGCTTGGCTGCCTTGTCGGCTGGATGATGATCAGCAACAATGCCTACCTGGGAGGCGTGCGGATTAATGTAGCGGATTTCGGCGACACACATAACATCGCCCGGCTCCTGTTCAAGAATTTTCTTCTGCCCTTTGAAATCACCTCGGTCCTGATTCTTATTGCCATCATGGGCGCGGTAGTGCTGGGAAGGAGGTCGAGCTAGATGGTTCCACTTTCCTGGTATCTGATTTTGGGCGCGATCCTCTTTTGCCTGGGCATTCTCGGCTTTCTCATCAAGCGCAACATCATCACTATTTTCATGTCGATTGAGCTGATGCTCAATGCCGTGAACCTGACCTTTGTTGCCTTTGCCAATTACTGGAACGAACATGCGGCTGCCGTAATCAGCAAAATCGTTCCCCTGAGCGGGCAGATTTTCGTCTTCTTCGTGATGGTGGTCGCGGCCGCCGAAGCCGCGGTGGGGCTGGCCATCATCATTGCCGTGTTCCGCACGCGCGAGACTTTGAACGTTGACCGGGTGAACCTGCTGAAACTATGACCGACACACTACATCTCTGGGTCATTCCTCTGCTGCCGCTTGTAGGCGCGGCCATCAATGGCCTTTTTGGACGACATTTCAGGAACGCTGTGGTCTCTTTCGTTGCGCTCTTCTTTACGGCCATTTCTTTCGGCTGGGCCGTGTGGGCGGTAGCAGCGGCGTGGCCAGGCGGTACGATTGCTCTGCCGCACATTGAGACGCTGGGCACATGGATTACTGCCGGCAGTTTTTCTGCCCCGTTTGGCTTCTACTTCGATCAGTTGTCGATGATCATGGTGCTGGTAGTCACCGGAATCGGTTTCCTGATCCATGTTTACTCGGTCGGATACATGGCGCACGAAGGCGGCTTTTATCGCTTCTTCGCCTACCTGAACCTTTTCATGTTCTTCATGCTCACGCTGGTTCTGGCGAACAACTACCTGCTGATGTTTGTCGGATGGGAAGGCGTGGGTCTCGCATCGTACCTGCTGATTGGATTTTTCTTCCATAAGGACTCGGCGGCGGATGCCGGCAAAAAAGCCTTCATCGTGAATCGCATAGGAGATTTCGGCTTCCTGATCGGGATGTTCCTGCTAATCCAGCACTTTGGGAGCTTGAACTTCGACGCCGTGTTTGGGGCCGTCAAGCACATGCCTGTTGAAGCCGGCTGGAGTACGCTCACCATCATCGCACTGTGCCTGATGTTCGGGGCCACCGGCAAATCCGCCCAGGTTCCGCTCTATGTCTGGCTGCCCGACGCCATGGAGGGCCCCACACCCGTCTCCGCGCTGATCCATGCGGCAACCATGGTCACGGCGGGAATTTACATGATCGCCCGCTCCAATGCCATCTTTAGCCGCGCGCCGCACGCGCTCGAAGTGGTTGCCATCATCGGCTGCCTCACGGCGATTTTCGCCGCCACCATGGGCATAACCCAAACGGACATTAAGCGCGTTCTGGCCTACTCCACCGTCTCACAGCTCGGCTACATGTTTCTGGCCTGCGGTGTAGCTGCTTACTCGGCCGGCATCTTTCACCTGATGACGCACGCATTTTTTAAAGCCCTGCTGTTTCTCGGCGCCGGCTCTGTGATTCACGCCGTCGGCGGCGAACAGGACATGCGCCGCATGGGAGGACTCTGGAGGAAGATTCCCTGGACGCATGGCGTGATGCTCGCGGCCACTCTGGCTATTTCCGGCATTCCGCCTTTCTCCGGCTTCTTCAGCAAGGACGAAATCCTGGGCCAGGTTTATTCCAGCCCTTACGGCGGTAAAGCATTGTGGGTGGTCGGCGTGATTACTGCCGGCTTGACCGCCTTCTACATGTTCCGCCTCTATTACATGACGTTTCACGGCGAGTTGCGCCTGGGCAAAGTTGATATCGGCGAGGAGGCGCATGCCGCTGCCGCTCCTGCCCATCCAGGCCATACGGCGGCTTCGCATTCTCATGGCCACGCTGATGATCCCGCCCACGGCCACGGCGGGATACATGAATCGCCATGGGTCATGCTGGGCCCTCTGGTTGTGCTGGCGATTGGCGCTGTGGTCGCAGGCTGGATCGGCATTCCGGCTTTCATGCACGGGTCCAACAACTTCGAGCATTTTCTTGCCCCGGTAATTCATGCCGGCGCTCCTGCGACTGCTGCCGCTGCAGCACAAGAGGGCGAAGCCGCTCCGCAATCCGGAGAAGAGCCAAAGGAAAATACTTCGCAAGAATGGATTCTCATGGGCACGTCAGTATTTGTCGCATTTTTCGGGTGGGCGCTGGCATGGTACCTCTACAAGAAACGTCCCGACCTGCCGGACCGAATTGCCGCCAAAATTCACGGCATTTATTCCACCGTGCTGCACAAGTATTACGTTGACGACGGCTACGACTTGCTGTTCGTCAAGCCCCTGCTTGCACTTTCCACTGTGGTCTTATGGCGCGGGGTTGATCAGAGCATTATCGATGGTCTGGTGAATGGGGCGGGCTCCGCGTCCAAGGGCATTGGCAACGAACTGAGACGAATGCAGTCCGGCAACATACGATCCTATGCCGCGTGGGTCGCCATCGGGGGAGCCGCTGTAATTGCCTACATGATCTGGATGGGGGTGGGCAAATGAACTCGTCGATCCTCAGTCTCGTCACCTTCATTCCTGCCGCGGGCGCAGTGCTCCTGATGCTGATGCCGCGCAACGACCGCCTTCTGCGCTGGGCGGCATTGATCATTTCGCTGGTTGCGTTTGGCTTCTCCATCTACCTGCCGATTCACATCCAGTACCATGCCGGGTTCCAATTCCAAATCGACACTAGCTGGATCAAAGTCGGGGCCGTCGACATCCACTATCACCTCGGCGCCGACGGCATTTCCATGTGGCTCACTTTGCTCACCACCTTCCTGGTGCCGCTCGGAGTGCTCGTCTCCTGGAAATCCATTCACGACCGGGTAAAAGAGTTCTTTGTTCTGCTGCTGGTCCTGGAATCGGCGATGATCGGCGTGTTTCTCTCCCTGGACCTCTTTCTCTTCTATGTTTTTTGGGAAGTCAACCTGGTTCCCATGGCCCTGATCATCGGCATGTACGGACATGGGCGGCGCGTGTATGCCGCAGTAAAGTTCTTCCTGTATACGATGGTCGCTTCGGTCTTCATGCTCGCCTCCATCATCTGGCTGTGGGTGCACTACCGCACGTTCGATTACGGACTGCTCCAGGAATCCATCCGGCTGGGTATTGCCCACGGAACCATTAACGCGGACGCGCTGCAATTGCTCTTCCTCGGGTTTTTTATCGCATTTGCGGTAAAAGTCCCGCTGTTTCCTTTGCACACATGGTTGCCGGATGCTCACGTAGAAGCGCCCACGGCAGGTTCTGTTCTACTCGCCGGCGTGCTCTTGAAGATGGGCGCCTACGGCCTTCTCCGATTCAACGTCGGACTCTTCCCTGCCCAGGCACACCGCAACGCCGTCTGGATTAATACGCTGGCGATCATCGGCATCATCTACGGGGCCCTGGTCGCGCTGGTGCAGCCGAACCTGAAGAAACTTATCGCCTATTCATCCGTCAGCCATCTTGGCTTCGTGGTGCTCGGCATTTTCACCTTTACAGTCGCCGGTACGGATGGAGCCGTTTACCAGATGCTGAACCACGGCGTCTCCACCGGCGCGCTGTTTATGCTGGCAGGCATGCTGTATGAGCGCAAGCACACGTATGAATTCAAAGAATATGGCGGCCTGGCAGCTCCCATGCCCGTTTACGCCACTTTCTTCCTGATCGCCGTGCTCTCGTCGGTGGGCCTGCCGCTCTTAAATGGATTTGTGGGCGAGTTCCTGGTCGTGAGCGGCGCTTTCCAGGCGAACGCAATTTACGGAGTGCTGGCGGCGAGCGGCGTTATCTGGGGCGCGTGCTACCTGCTCTGGATGTATCAGAAAGTCTTTTACGGACAGATCACTCACGATGCCAACAAGAAACTCGCCGACCTTGATGGCCGCGAACAGATCTCGCTCTGGCCGGTGGCAGTCATGGCCATTGTGATGGGCGTGATTTCTCCTTACTGGATGAAGGCGATTAATCCCGCGGTAACAGGCATCAATGGTTCGTCACACACTGCAGCCATAACCTCCAATTCCGCAACGGCAGGTGGACAGAAATAGATGAATCCGATTCACACCGTCGACTATATCCGCATCCTGCCTGAGCTGGTGCTCACTGTGTTTGGCATAGCAGTGATGCTGATCGATCCCCTGCTCAAGCCGAATACCAGCCGCAAAGGCCTGGGCCTGCTCTCGCTGGCGGGGACTCTGGCTGCCATTGCCGCTACGTTCTGCCAGATCGCCTGGATGGCGCGCGACGCCTCATTCCGCAACCCCGGCTGGTTCGGGATGGTGCGCGTCGACGATTTCGCCATCTTCTTCCACATTCTGATTCCCGCCATTTCCGCCGTCTGCATTCTTGCATCGTTCGAATATCTTGAAGCCCAGGGCATGAACACGGGTGAGTATTACGGACTGATCCTGTTCGGGACCGTCGGCATGACGCTGATGACATCCGCGGTTGAACTGGTATTGATCTTTATTGCACTGGAAATCTCCTCCATTTCAACCTACATTCTTGCCGGGTACCGCCGCCGCACCGCTTCCAGTACGGAGGCTTCCATCAAGTACTTTTTGCTGGGCTCATTTGCCACGGCGTTTTTTCTGTACGGCGTTGCGCTGATGTTCGGCGCAACCGGTACGACCACCATTCTCGACATTCCCGGAGCCTTGATGACCGAGGTGGCGTCGACCGGACACATTTCTGTTCTGGCCTTTATGGCCACGGCGCTGATGATTGTCGGTCTGGGGTTCAAAGTTGCGTCAGCGCCCTTTCATATCTGGACGCCAGACGTCTACGAAGGCGCTCCGGCCCCAATCGTGGCCCTGATGTCCACCGCCCCGAAAGCGGCCGCTTTCGCTGTGCTGCTGCGGGTGCTGTTTGCCACCGCCAGCACTGACTGGTTCTGGCTGATCTGGATTTCTGCCGCACTCTCCATGACGCTGGGTAATTTCGGCGCGCTGCTCCAGGGTAACGTGAAGCGCTTGTTGGCCTATTCGTCAATCGCGCATGCAGGGTATCTGCTGGTGGCTTTTACAGCGTCAAACGATATAGGAATTTCCGCGGCCGTCTTCTACACAGCCGCTTACGCCGCCATGAACGTGGGTGCCTTTGCAGTGATCAGCCACTTTGGTTCAACCGGCGAGCGATACGTCACAGTGGACGATTATGCCGGGCTGGGCAAGCGTTCACCGCTGCTGGCTTTTACGCTCACAATTTTCCTGCTTTCGCTCATTGGAATTCCCGCAACCGCAGGTTTTCTGGCCAAGTACTACGTATTCACCGCCGCCCTGTCGGCCTCGGCAACTGCCCATACCACAGCCCTGGTGTGGCTCACCATTATCGGCGTGGTGAATAGCGCTGTTGCTTCCTACTACTACCTGCGCCTGATCGTGGTGATGTACATGCGCGAGCCCACCGTGGCCGAGCCGCCCGCACCGGCCTCCGCGAGCATGCGCCTGGCCCTGGTGATTGCCGCGGTAGCGACCATATGGCTTGGCGTAGTGCCGGGGCGCGTGCTGGACCATGCCAGCCGTGCCGCGCTTGATCTGCAGCCGAAAAATCGGGCCGCAAGGGTGCTGGTGAACCAACCGGCAGGATCGGCCGCACAAGCCGTTTCTACTACTCCGGCGAAATAGTCACGTCGCGCCGATCGAAGATGGCGGATGCAATCGCCAAAAAAGCCACCGCACAAATAACGGCGGTGATGATGATGGTCCAAAGCCCTTCCACCAGGCCAAAGTGATAGTGAACGAGCGCATCCACCATTCGGGCCACAGGGAAGAAAACGTTCGCGGCGCTATTGGCCATTCTTTCCGTTGTAAATGCAACCGGCACCAGAAGTGTGCCGGCCGCCGCAGCCGTCGCCAGCAGCGGGTGGAGAAATGTGGAATAAAGCAAGCCTGCGGATGCCGCTGCAATCCCGGAAGCGCACAGCGCAGCCGCGAGCAGGCCCAGACCTTCTGTAGGATTTCCTCCGCGGCGGCATAACGCGTAGGCCATCGCCCAGACGATGAAGCTGAAGAAGGCCGTCATCATCCCGCACCCGCAGAGGATTCCAGCCAGATATTGCCAGCGGTGAATGCCCTTGGAAAGCACTGCCAGAAGCCGCCGCGATTTGCGATCAGCCTCAATCGCCGGGACCGCGAGCATTAGAGCAATGAAGAGGACGTAGAGCGGCTGCGAACGGAGGAAAAAAAGCACCTCCTGCCTCTGCTGATGGACGGAAAAAACTCCGCTGATCCCCAGCAGATAGAGCGTCATGATCAGCAGGATGACCCATTGCATGCGAACGTAATTTTGCGCAAGTAGAAGAACTACGCGCACGCTGGTCTCCCTCCGCAGAGAGGGTGGAAAGCCTTATTCATGGCCACCATCAATCTTTTCTTTTCGCGAACCGCCATTCTGATGCGCCAGTTCAACGAACAAATCCTCCAAGGTGCGGCGGACCGGGTGAACAGCAATGACCTCACCGCCCGCCAGCCATATCTTTTCGATGGTGCTGCGCTGGTGCAGCGCAGGAACGGTGATTTTGACATATCCGTTCTGCCGGGCGCCCTCGAACATCAGCGCGTCAATGCCGGTAGCCGTGATGACAAAGCGCTCCTGGGACTCAAGCAGTTCACGAACTGTGCCCACGCGGGCTACGCGGCCCTTGATGACAATGGCCAGCCGGTCACAAATCTGCTCAATCTCTGAGAGCAGATGCGAGCTCACAAAGATTGTCTTACCTTCTTCGCGCGCCCGCAAAATAATTTCGCGCACGCGTACGCGCCCAATGGGGTCGAGGGCCGAAGTAGGCTCGTCGAGAATGAGCAGATCCGGGTTGTTCACCAGAGCCTGGGCCAGGCCCACGCGCTGCAGCATTCCCCGGGAAAACTTTCCCGCGTTGCGGTTGGCCACCGCCATCAGGTCCAGTTCTTTCAGCATCTCCAGCGTCTGCTGCCGCAGGTGCGTCCCGTGCATGCCGTTCAGTGCGCCATAAAACTCAATCAGCCGGGCGGCGCGGCGATGAAACAAAGCCACATTCTCGCCCAGGAAGCCCACTCTGCGGCGGGCGGCGACATCGCCAAAACGCGCGCCCAGCATCTGCCCTCTCCCGGAACTCGGGAACATCAATCCCATGGCAATGTGAATTGCTGTGGTTTTGCCGGCGCCATTGGGTCCTAGGAAACCAAAGATCTCGCCGCGCTCGACCCGGAGAGAAAAATGATCGAGGGCCTTGACGCGTTCCGTGTGAAAAAAGCCGCCGTATTCTTTGCTGATCTCATCGAATTCAAGAGCGGCGGCGGTGGAAGGCATGGTTTAGATAGATGATAGTTCAGTTGACAAGAAAGCCCAGCCCGCAGGCTGGGCTCATGCACAGAGAGAACTGCTATCTCATTTTACCCATGATCACAAAAGCGATCACCAGAGCGTAAAGTGTAAGTGATTCAATCAGCACCAGGCCCAAGACGAGGAACAAAAAGATGCCCGGACGCGCTCCGGGATTGCGGGCCAGTGCTTCCGCAGCCGAAGCGGTTGCGCGGCCCTGACCCAGGCCGCACAATCCGGCGGCAATGCCAATGGCTGCTCCGGCGCCGATGGGAATCGCCCAGTAATAGCTGGTGCTGGCCGCTCCACCAGCCGCTGTTTGAGCATAGACAGGCGTGGCTACAAACATTACGGCCAACGCCAGAAAGATGAACGCTGTTGCTTTGCGCATGTACTCTCCTTATAAAGTTGCTTCCAGTGGGTGGTTGACGTCCTGCCTTGGGAGGCGGCGCCCTCACGCTTGAAGCGGAATACTAGTGCTCTTGTGTAACCACTCCCTGCAGATAAATCATATTCAACAGGGCAAAAATGTAAGCCTGCAGGAACGAAACAAAAACGTGTAAGAAAAGGAAGATGACGGGTATTCCGATTGGGATCAGCACGAAAAATGCGGCTATGACCATGTCACCGGCAAACATATTCGCGTAGAGGCGGATTGAGAGCGACATGACGCGCGCCAGCGTGCTGATGATCTCAATGGGGAACATCAGAGCGGCCAGCCACCAGATTGGCCCCATGAAATGCCTGACGAACTTTACCGGTCCCTGGACCTTGAGTCCGTGCAGGTTGTAATAAATGAAGGCCACCACTGCGCATCCCAGCGGCACCGCGCCGGTTGCGGTGGGCGACTCCAGGCTGGGAATGAGTCCGATCAGATTCGAGAACAGGATAAATACGAATAGCGCCAGCAGAAACGGCGTGAATTTCTCACTGTGGGGTCCAATAATTTCTTTACTCTGATTGGTGATGAATTGATCAGTAATTTCCGCTATGTGCTGGAGGAATCCCGGTTTCTCCACGGTGAGAAGGGACCGGATCAGCAGGAAAAGCACAATCAGGAACGCCACCACAAGGATCTCCATGGCAACCGGATCGCTGATGGGAGCGGCGGGATTCTTGGGATGAAAAATCGGCGGCAGAGCCTGCATCACTGCATTCACCGGCCTGGCGAAGGCATGATTCAGCAACGCTGTAAACCACAATTCTTCCTGCATGCGTCTGATTTAATCCTCGAAGATTAGATGCCCGCCCGGAGCGCGTTGTAGATTTCGAGCACTGCTTCCATCATGATTGCGACCACGGGTAGAGAAAGGCCTGCAAAAAGGCCATACAAGCTATCGGAACTGTCAAATATAACATAGGCTGCCAGGGCGATCAAAAGGTAGCGGAGTATGAAGCGGGCCACCACGCCAACCCTCCCGCGTCGACCGCTGGATGCCTCTGCCCGAGTTCCGAAGGCGCGAACGGTCAACGCCAGCCAATAGAAGTTCAGTATGGCAATCAGGGCTCCGGCCGCAAAACTAATCCCGGTTCTGCCATGAAAGCGAATCCAGACAGCAGGAGTGAGGAAAAGCGCAAGAACCGCCATTAGCAGCACGATACGGCGAAAGATGCGGGAGTAAAATGCTTCGGCGGTATCTGCGCTTCCATTCGCCCGATCGATGCTGTTCAATTCTTGAAGTCCTCGGAAAGAGCCATGCGAATGAAATAGACAAGCCCGGCCATGCTGCCGAAGACAAGACCGCCCAGTGGGAGCCAGTTCCAATGAAGCCAGCGCTGCAAAAGCTGGCCCGCAATCCAGCCAATGACTGTAGCTGCCGGAATAGTCAGGCCCGCTTGAAGGTACTTTTCCGCGCCCAACCACATTTTTTTCGGACTGCGCTCGCCAGGCATGGTTTCATTCTGCGTCGCCGCCCACTGTAGATGCAAGCGCAGGGTTGGCTATAATCAGAGGTGACCATGAAGCAGGTTGAAATTCATTACGAGCCCGTCCTAAGCGGAGGAAGAGCCGGACCGTACCTCGGGGTAGAAACGACCCTCAGCTTCTCTTCGCCCATACAGGAACTGGAGTCTCTGCATTCCGGCTGCGCAGTTTTTGAGTTGAACTGGCGCGCGCTCATCGGTGTCACCGGCAAGGATCGCGTCCGCTGGCTGCACAACATGGTCACGAACAAGGTCCGTGATCTTGCGGTCAATCGTGGCGCTTACAATTTTGTGTTGAACGCACAAGGGCGAATCCTTGGTGATTTATGCGTGTTCAACCGCGGCGAATCCCTGCTGCTGGAAACTGACCGCACTCAGGCGGAAACGCTCTTGGCTATTCTCCGGCGTTTCATCATTATGGACAAGGTCGAGCTTGCCGACCTCGGGAACGAGTTCACTGCGCTTGGGGTGGCCGGGCCAAAGGCGACCGAAATGCTGTGCAGCGCCGGTATCGACGTGAGTGGCCTGCAGCCTCTTGAAATCCAGGACCGCACTATCGCTGGCGCCTCGCTTAGGGTCATCCGTGGCGCTGAGCAGAAGCCAAACTGGTTTGAGCTTTGGACCGACGCAGCACACGCTACCCCGGTTGCGGGGAGCCTGACCGAAGCAGGAGCGCATCCCGTCGGCGCGGAAGCGCTTGAGACCTGGCGCATTCTGCACGGCATCCCACAATATGGAAAAGACATTCGTGACCGCGACCTGCCCCAGGAAACCGGACAGATGCAGGCCCTGAGTTTTAGCAAGGGCTGTTACATTGGGCAGGAAATTGTGGAACGGATACGTTCACGCGGGCAGGTGCATCGGAAATTTACGGGATTTGAGTCTTGCGAGGGCGCCCTTGCGATGGGCAAATTTGAAGCCGCGGGTCGCGCCTTTGCTGAAGTTACTAGCGCAGTTCGCGTACCGTCGCAGGCGGGCGAACGCGAGATTGGGTTGGGTTATGTTCGCGTTGACGCGGTCCCTGAAAACCGCGAGCTTGATCTGAATGGAATTAAAGCAAAGCTCGTGGATTTGCCGTTTCAAATAACTTGATGAATACGGATTTTGAAAAATCGAATGATCTGAGGACGTATGACTGAGAACAAGAATGATTTTGTCGTAAGCGACCGCCGCCGTTTCGGCGCGGAAGGAGAACGGCGCGCCGATGCACCCGTAGAGCAGGAAGAGAAACAACCCGCTCCTCAGCCCGCTGCCACCAAGCCGGCGCAACCGCCCGCCCCTGAGCAAGCTGCGCAACCAGCATCACCCGCGGAAGACGAGATGCCGGAAGCGCCCAGCGTGGAAGAACAACTGGCACAACACCAGGAATACCGGGCATCCGGCAAGAAGCTGGACGAGATATTCCAGGGACGCCTCGGAGCTCAGGGCGCTTATCCGGAGATGACATTTGAAAAGGTGGTGGAATCGCTGTACATGAGCGCCTTGATTCAGATGGGAGCGATCCGGCCCGAGGGCGATGAGCCCAGAGTAGATATCATTGGCGCACGCCAGACCATTGACTCGCTCACGATCATCCATGATAAGACCAAAGGAAATCTCACCGACAAAGAGCGAACCATGCTCCAGAACGTTCTCTTTGAACTGAGGATGGCCTGGATCGAGCTGACCAACGCGATTGCGAAACAGGCTGTTGAGAAGCCGGTGAATCCAATTCCCCAAGATAAGAAATGAACGCTGTCCTCACGGTCCTGGGCAGTGGAACGTCGATGGGTGTACCAACAATCGGGTGCACCTGTCGCGTTTGCACGTCCAGCGATCCGCATGATCAGAGGACCCGGCCCTCAATCATGCTCCAGTACGACGGCCGTTGCGTGCTGATTGATACAACGCCCGATTTTCGCCAACAGGCCATCCGCGAACAGATCCGGCATGTAGACGCCATTCTCTACACCCACGCTCATGCGGATCACATCCTCGGCTTGGACGATATCCGCCCATTGAGCTTTCGCAATGAAGGCAAAATCCCGCTCTACGCACATGAGGCCACGGCTACAGCGCTGGAGAGCATTTTCCGTTACATCTTTGCGGCCAATTACAAGTATGGTGGCATCGCTCGCGTGGAGATGAAACGGCTGAACGGCGCTGTCGAGTTGTTCGGCGCGCGCTTTGAGCCGGTTGCCATTCTGCACGGCGACTCCACCATCCACGGTTTTCGGTTTGGCGGGGCGGCGTATCTCACCGATTTCAGTGAAATTCCTCCGCCATCCATGCAACAGCTTCAAGGGCTGGACATCCTCTTTCTCGATGCTCTCCGCCATCGACCGCACCCCACGCACTCCACCGTGGCCAATTCGCTGCGCTTAGTGGAAGAGTTGAAACCGAAGCGGGCGTTCTTTACACACATTTCCCACGATCTTGCCCATGAAGAAACTAACCAAAGCCTTCCCGGACACGTCCGCCTGGCGCACGATGGTCTGCAACTGGAGTTTGAGATCGCATGAAGATTTTCCGTTCCCTGGAAGAAATTCCTCGCGATTTCGGCACGACCATCACCACAGTTGGCAACTTTGATGGCGTGCACTGCGGCCACCGGCAGGTGGTGGGCGAGGTGGTACGGCGGGCGCGGGAAACCGGAAACAAGGCCGTTGCCGTGACCTTCGATCCGCATCCTCTCCGCATTCTCCGCCCCGATGCCGCTCCCCGACTGATCACACCGCAGCCAGTCAAAGAACGACTTTTGAGTCAACTGGGCCTGGATGCGCTTGTGGTGGTTCCTTTCACCCGCGATTTCTCCATGACTTCAGCGGAAGATTTCGCGCGCCACATTCTTTGCGAAAAGCTGCACGCGACAGAGGTTCACGAAGGAGAAAACTTTCATTTCGGCCACAAAGCCCAGGGAACTCCGGAGCGCCTGGCGGAGATGGGGCAGGAGTTGGGGTTTGCTGTGAAGATTTATCCTGTGATGATGTTGCGAGGCAATCCGGTCTCAAGCAGCCATATTCGGCGCCTGTTGCTTGAGGGCGAGGTCGCGCGCGCGCGCCGGCTGCTCGGACGCGTGTTCAGCGTGACGGCAGCTCCCGGGCGCGGACGCGGCTTGGGCCACAAATACACCGTCCCTACGATCAACCTGAGCCGATATGACGAACTCATTCCGGGGAACGGCGTTTACATTACGCACACCCGCGTTGGCGAGGAGCTCTTCGAATCGGTCACCAATGTTGGAAATCGGCCCACGTTTGGCGATGATTCCTTCGCGATAGAGACACATCTGCTCAACTTTCATCCGCTGGAAGTCACCGCTCAAACCGATGTGGAGATCTTCTTTGAACACTGGCGGCGCCCGGAAATTAAGTTTCCCTCAGTGGAAGCCTTGCGTGAGCAGATTGGCCGGGACGTGCGTCGAGCTCAGAGGTATTTTGCGCTTGCCGGAAAGGCAACATCTACCACGGAGGCACAGAGACACGGAAAGACGCAAACCACCTGAGGACTGAACCGCAGCCAGAACCAGTCTCATAGATGGCTTACCTAAATGTTCCAGCAAATCTCCTCGTCCCAGATTCACGTCGAGACGATCTTGATCGTATTGCAGATGTTCCAAGTACTCTTTCTGTGGTTGCATGATTGGGTTCCGTTTAGCCGCCTGAACGATGTCACGGCAGTGCGAAGCCAGGACACTGCATTGCGTCTTGTCATTGTGACCCTCATCCAAAGTGTCCCGTTCACAATCGGCCTAATTTTCAGCCTGTTGGACTTTGGAAGAATGTATCCTCACTGGCTTTACATGTGGCTTTGGATTGGCTACAGCATTATGCTTGTGGGACAAATTCGCGCTTGGTGGATACCGTATCTTGTCCGGGCAGAGCCGGAACGCGCTGCGCGATATCAGATCATGTTTGGCAAAACCCACCATTTCCTGCCAACCCGCAATGGGCTTGTCCCGAACACGGCGCACATCATGCTTCACTTGGCAACAGTCGCCACCCTAATCACACTCACCGCCCTTTGAGCGTAGATCCCGAATTGCAATTCAAAGAAAATTGGCCGACTCGGAAGTCATATCCCAGGGTGACACACGAACGTATAACGAGTTTGATGTGGCCCTCGGTTTGGCGGACAACGAGCCAGGGGCAAGTGCATTAGGTTTGCCCTGAAAGACTGCTAAAATGCAGGCCAATGGCCACCACCACCTTCCGCCTGTCTGACGTCACATCCGCACAGAAGCGCACGCTGATCGCCGCCGCACTGGGTTGGGCGCTGGACGCGTTTGATGTGATGCTGTACAGCCTCGTCATTGCCCACGTGATGACTGAGTTCGGAATCAGCAAATCTGTGGCTGGATGGCTGGGCACATTTACATTGCTGGCGTCGGGAATCGGAGGCGTGCTGTTTGGCTTTATTGCTGACCGCATCGGTCGCACCCGGGCGCTGATTTGGAGCATTCTCACCTATTCAGTGTGTTCCGTGGGGTCCGGCCTATCGCCCTCGATTCCCGTTCTGGCGTTCTTCCGGTTTGTGCTCGGATTGGGCATGGGCGGCGAATGGAATACCGGAGCCGCCCTGGTAGCTGAAACATGGCCCGATCATCTGCGCGCAAAAGCGATTGCCATTGTCCAGAGCTCCTGGGCATGGGGTTATGCGGCAGCGGCAGTGGCAGCGGGTTTCATTCTTTCAGTCACGCAAAATTGGCGGTTTGTATTTTTTGTCGGGGTTGTGCCTGCACTGGTTACATTGTGGATCCGCAAAGGCGTTCCGGAATCCGAGATGTGGAAGCAGCAAAAGCAGGCGGCGCAGAACGCATCGGCAAGATTCCGCGAGATCTTCTCACCGGCCCTGCGCAAGCACACAATTCTCCTTTTTCTTCTGAACTTTTTTGGTCTGTTTGCGTGGTGGGGACTCTTTACCTGGATTCCCCCTTACCTGGGTCTGCCAGTATCCAAGGGAGGCAGAGGGTTTGGCATGATGCAGATCACGACTCTGCTGCTCGTGCTGAACCTGGTTGGCATGTTTCCGGGTTACATTACCTTCGGCTGGGTAGCGGAAAAATTTGGACGCAAAAAATCGTTCATCATCTACCTGCTGTGCGCCGCAATCCTGGTCCCGATTTACGCCGCAGCCAGATCTGAGTGGAGCATCATGTTGCTCGGCGCACTGGTAGCATTTTTTGGAACGGGATTCTTTTCCGGGTCCGGGTTGATCGGCAGCGAGCTCTTCCCTACCCGCGTCCGTGCGCTCGCTTTGGGCTTCACTTACAACGGCGCACGCACGCTGAGTTCGCTGGCGCCTTATGCCATCGGCAGACTTGCTCAGGCCAGAAACCTGAGCTGGGCATTTTCCTTTTCCGCAATCTCGTTTTTGCTGGCCATGCTCATGGCCACGCAACTCCCTGAAACCAAGGGCAGGGCTCTGGAGTAAAAAACAAAAGAGATGCAGTGTTGGCTGCATCTCTTCTTTGTTCCAGAACCGTTGGGCCTTAGGATTTTAGAAGCCCGCTGGATTTACCGCCTGCCCCAAACGCCGCTGTTATATCCCTGTTGGTAGCCTTGCTGGTAGGCTTGGCGATACTCCGCCTTGTATTGGTTGAGATTGCCGAACCGAGGATTGTAGCCGCGATCAGCCGCCTTGTAATTGTCGTCATGCCCAGGGCGGAAGCTGTGCCCCGTGTTCCGGTCAACCCGGCCGTCGTTCAGACCGTCCTGGAACCCATATTGGCGTGCCGCGTTGAATCCGTAGCCGGAACCCCCATATACGCCCCGATCGCCGCGATAGTAGCCGTCATCTGCGTCATGATCGCCATCGCCCCTCCTGTACCCCGCGCTTATTTCGCGATATCCCTGGGTATAGCCGTTGCGGAAAGCCACGCGATCGTCATTTTCACGATAGCTGCATCGGCCATTCCAGTCTGCCCTGCGCCCCTGCCGTGCGTCCAACCGGCCCTGACGATAGCCATCGCGAAATGCCGCGCGATCATCTCCGTCGCGATGCTGCCACCCCCACTGCACCGGTACAACTGCCTGCGCAGCCGCAAATGTGGCGCCACTGGTCAGCAACGCAGCGCTTAGCAATATCGCTCTTATTGGTCTCATACGTCCTCCTGTCTCGTCTCTTCCTGGTCGATGTCTTTCTGACCGCTTTAATGAGAGAAAACACCGCACGCGTCAAGATCACTCTGCAGTGCGTGTAAATTTCTGTAAAAGCGCAGCCCTTGCGCGTTAATTTCTGTGAATCACTGACGCAACGAATAACGCGTTAGAAAGGTACTCTGGATGGAAAAACTATAGATGCCGCATAGATCACTTGCGGGTTAGCTTGTTCTACGACTCAATGGCCAGCTTTAATTCGTCGCCGCGGCGGCTGTATTCTGCGATGCGCGTGTCCAATTGTCTTGCGAAATGTCGAACCAGTTTTTCCAGATAGACAGGCAGAGGCGTGTATTGCATGCCCAACTCAATCTTGCTGCGCGTGTTGTCCAGCGCAGACATCCAGCGACCGCTGAAAGGAGAACAGTCGGGGAGCAGACCGGAATTTTCCAGCACCTCTCTGGGAATGCGAGCGATCTTCAGCGGCTTGCGCATGAGCCTCGCCAATAATCTCAGAAACTCATCCAGCAACATCGATTCATCCTGGCCGATGTTCCAGACCTTCCCGTTGGCAAAGTCGCTACTTGCAAGCTTGAGAATGGCTTGAACAACGTCTTCGCCGTAAACGTGGCGCAGGGGCAATCCCGCCTCGTCCGGAATCAGGATGGGACCGCCATCGCGAAGACGAAGCATGTAGCCATAAATGCGGTGATAATGGTCGCGCTCGCTGTTGATCATCGGCAAGCGCAGGCTGGTATAAGGAAACGCTCGCTCGGCCCAGGCCGCAGCAAATACATCTTCGGCCTGGCGCTTGCCATGGCCATAGAGCCAGTTGGAATGATCGATCTCATCTTCGCGCGGCGGCTCCGGCATGACTGGCCCTGCGTAATCCTCTTCTCTAAACGGGCGCTTGAGGCCTGGGCGCAATAGATACACCTGGCCGGTACTCAGGAAAATAAATTGGTCTATTCGGCCGGAAAAGAGTTCAACCACTGCTTGAGCTTCTGCGCCGGTATAGAGCGTGGTATCAACGACCAGATCAAAATTCTGGTTCGCGATGGCAGCTCTGAGTTGTGCCGGATCACTGCGATCTCCTCGCAGCCTGCGCACGGCGCCGGGAAGGTCATCCGGCGTTTTACCGCGATTGAATATGGATACTTCGTATCCATGCTCAAGCAGAGCTTGAACAATGGAGGGGCCCAGATTCCGCGTCCCGCCGATGATCAGTGCATGTCTCATTTAGATATTCTCCAGGGCATTTTCATTCACGCTCAGCGTGCCAGCGTGACATAGAATGCATTGTTGCCCGTGCGCAGGTCTTTGCCGTAGGTAAACGCCGCTCCCACTCCAAGGACGCGGATCTTCATCTCGGCTCCTGTATCCACCAGCCATTCTTGTGAGCCGAGCGCAGATACTGGATCAGTAATCTTGCCGGTGTCGATGAAAGGCCCGAGCTTCAGCGTGAGAAGTCCGTTGCTGTAGAGGTTCTTGTCCGTATCCCAATTGGCGATGAAATAGTTTCTGCCCAGCGGCGCGCTGCCCTTACGCCCGTGGCGCGTGCCGATATGCGCGCGCATCCAGAGTGCTGGATCATTATCGCGTTCAAGGCCGAGCATGAAGAGTTCATCGAACGGAAGCTGGCCAAACGTACTGCCTGTGCTCGTCCGCCATCGCGTCTCCAGGTCACCCCCCGACGCCTCTGGAAACCAGTGCCCCTCTATCGACACCTGCAGTTTTTCAAATGACTCCCCTGGTTGCGACCACAGCCTTCCTGCCTGCGAATTAACGTCACTGGAAATGTTCAGCCGGTGCTCGGGAGATCGCAGAATCTCATACCGTAACCTTGCAATTTGCTTGAGTTCAAAGCCATGCTCAAGCAGTTCCTGCGTCAGGGCAGCGCCGGGAACCACGTTGCGAAAGTCGCGATGTGAAAAATCCACACCCAAAAACCATTGCGACCTCCAGCCGATGAGCCGCGAAATTTCCGCGCCGGCTTCTTCCCGGCGCAGGTTCAACGAGGCCTCGATTGGCGCGAGCCCGGTAAACCCATGACGGATTTCCCAGTTTTCATTGCGAACGCCCACGTCGATCCGGTATCGCCACTGCGGGTCTTCGCCAAGCGGCGCGGAGAACTCGGCCCCGCAGCGCCGCTTATCGGGATCCCAGCGGGCAATCGTCAGGATATTCGTGGCGGTTCCGGCCATGTTGTAATACTCGGGCCTCACTTCCTGAAATGGCAGACCGCTAAATGTGCGCAAGAGTGCTCCCATCTTGCCGCTCCCGAAGCCATCGAGTTCCGTCGCGCGAAAAACGGAATCAAACCGGCCGTCAGGATGTGCGACCAAGTCCAGCCGGTAGTTGGGATAGATTTGCAGATTTTGAACCTGGGCAGTGGTCGCACGCAGTTGTGAGAGCCGCAGAACGCTCGCGGGCGCGTAGGCAAATGCATGATCGAGGAGTGCGGGACGGATGCGCAGTGGTGGATCGTTGCGCAGTTCATCAACTTGCGGCCTGGGATGGCTGAGCCGGTTCCAGTATTTCACCGCTGCTTCAAGATTTCCTTGTAGGAAGTAAATGGTCGCCAAAAAATCATTGGCATAGTCGTCGTGAGCATCCAGCCGCAAAGCGCGCTTGAGGTAACCAGCAGCCTGCTCTTGGTGCTTAACGCTGAATGCGACACCGGCCAGCTCTATTGGAAAACGTTTATCCCCCGGCGCAAGCCGGCTTCCGCGAAGGAGTGCTGAATGAGCATCCTTCCAGCGCTTCAGGCGGGCAAGAGCGACACCGTACTCGTATTCCTGCTCGGCCGAGCGATTCCTGATAGTGCTGAGCCGGCCGACCAATTCGGTCCAGCGCTCCTGGGTAAAGAGCTGCTGCGCGGTCGCGGTGTCCTGCGCAAAAACGCCCATTTGAGTGAAGACGAGCGCAACCAGAAGCACAAATTGAGCAGACCTGTTTGGGATATGTTCCTCTGTAATCCGCAATATTGTAATTGGCGCGAAAGGCGCTATTGCCTGATCCTGGGATTTGCCAGCGAGTAGAGGAAGTCAGTGAAGAAATTCACGACTACGTAGGTCAGACCGATCATGAGGATACAGCCTTGAACCAGATAGTAGTCGCGATTGCCGATGGCCTGAATGGTCAACCGCCCGATGCCCGGCCAGGAAAAGATTGTCTCCGTAACAATGGCGCCTGCCAGCAGAGCGCCAAATTGCAATCCCACCACCGTGAGCACGGGAATCAAGGCGTTGCGTAAAGCATGCTTATAGACAACCACATGTTCCGGAAGGCCTTTGGCGCGGGCGGTGCGAATGTAATCATGGCTCAGTTCTTCCAGCATTGCGGTGCGCACCATGCGAGTGAGGATGGCCGCCAGCGCGCCGCCCATCGTGATTGCCGGCAACACAAGATGCGCAGGCGATCCCGAGCCGGAGACGGGCAGCAATCCGAGATAAATCGCGAAAAACAAAATCAGAATCGGCCCCAGCGCGAAGTTCGGGAATGACAACCCGAGCAGGCTGACGAAGCTGAGGAGGCGGTCATCCCACCGGTTTCGTCGTCGCGCGGAGCGGACACCCGCGGGGATTGAAATAAACAGCGCAACAATCATGGACGCCAGCGTCAATTCCATAGTCTGCGGGTAGCGCTCGAGAACCAGCTCTGTCACTGGCTGATCAAAGCGCAAAGAGCGGCCCAGATTGCCGTGGAGCACGTCCTCCCAATAGTTGATGTACTGCTCGCCAATCGGCACATCGAGCCCATACGCGTGGCGCGCAGCCTGGAGATCAGCCGCGGAAGCTCCCTCTCCCAGCATCTGCAGGATCGGGTCTCCGGGCACGAGATGTATCAGCATGAAAACGACCGAGACTACGAGCCAGAGGACGGGGATGGCATAAAGCAGGCGGACTGAAATATAGCGAAGCATCAGCTCGCCGTCTCCAGGGGCTGGTGGACGGTTTCAACCTTCACGCGAGCAATGCGATGCCCTTCCATGTGGAGCACCGTATAGCGCCGGCCCTGATACTCAAGTGACTCGCCGCCTTTGGGAATTCTCCCCAGTTGCGCCATCACGAAACCAGCCAGGGTCTCAAAACCCTCGTCGCGCGGCAACTCAATGTCGTACTGCACTTCAAGATCGCGGATATTGGCGGCTCCGTCGAGCACCACTGCGCCCGATGCCAGTGAAACCACAGGACGCTGAGAGACGTCGAATTCATCTTCCAGTTCGCCCACCAGTTGCTCCAGGACGTCCTCCACCGTTACAAGCCCGCTCGTGGAGCCAAACTCATCTACCACGATGGCAAGATGCCGCTTGCGCTGCTGGAACTCTTGCAGCAAGTCGCCTACCGTCTTGGCTTCCGGAACGAAAAGAATTTCCCGCATCAGATGCCGGACCTTCAGACCGGAAGGCTTTCCGCTGAACATCATGCCGCTTGCCAGGCGCATGTGCATCATGCGGGAGACATCCTTGGAATAGAGCAGGCCAATGATGTTTTCGCCTCCCTTCTCAGGATCGTATACCGGCACGCGCGAGTGCTGCTCTTCCACAACCTTGCTCATGGCTTCTTCCAGCGGCATGTCCGCGGACAAAGAAAAGATGTTGTGCCGGGGCACCATAATCTCCCGCACGGTGAGATTGCCGAGATCCAGGGCATGATGGATCATCTCCTCTTCCGCTTCGGGCAGCAGCCCCACACGCCGGCTGGCGGTGACGATCAGCTTCAGCTCTTCAGCGGAATGGCCGCTGCCTTCCCGGCGCAGCCGCGAACCGAAGCCGCGCAGAACCATGTTTGCTGACTTGTTCATGAGCACCAGAAACGGATGAGCCAGTCTCATGAAAAAGTCCATAGGAGCAGCCACAGCAAGGGCGACGCGCTCGGCGCGTTCGAGAGCAAGGGATTTGGGAACCAGTTCGCCTAGAATCACCAGCAGGTATGTGATGAAGATGAACGCCAGCGTAGCTGCAAGGCCGTGGGCATACACCCTGGCGTACGGGATATTGCCAAGCCACGGTTGAATGATGGCGGCCAGGGTGCCTTCACCCGCCCAACCCAGGCCCAGGCTGGCCAGCGTCACACCGAATTGGACAGCAGGCAGAAATTCATCCAGGCGCTGCTGGATGCGCTGCACAATCCGCGCACCGATACGCCGCTGCTCGATCATTTGCTGGATCCGCGTGTCACGGACGCTGACCATGGCAAATTCAGCGGCTACAAAGAAAGCGTTGGCTGCCACCAGCAGGACCACCAGAATGATCCTCAGCAGCACCAGGGTGACCATATGGAGTCCCATAATACACCGACTGGTACTCTGCTTCGATTGCACAAAAGGACCGGCCCACCTCTCTTTCGGCCGTCCTTGACCTACTCATGGGCAAGGCCGCATTTGCTCCGGCGGGACTGCTACCTCGTCGACAAACTTACCCGGCCTTCCCTTCTAACATGGCGCTCTTAAAATATACGGCGTGAGATAGCTTTCCTTTCGCCAAATGCAAGGTCTAAAGGTTCCGACGTTCTTTTCCGGAACCAAATAATTCCTGCGCACGTATTTCCTGACTGGGGACACACAAAAGAGGCTTCCCGTGGCCAACGGCAAAAGGAAAGTTGCCGTCAAGGTTGGCATCTCGAATGGCTACAAAACTGAGCTTCTGAGCGGATTACAGGAAGGCCAGCAGGTAGTGCTGCAATAAAACGGAGGACAATGGTGAAAATTTACAAGAACCTCACGCTGATTGTGGTTGTGCTTGCGGTGGGGATGCTGCCGGCAAGCGCAGCCGTCGCAGGCCATTTTGATCGCACACTAAAAGTCAACGGCCCGGTTGACCTGACCGTGGTTTCAGGTTCCGGAAACATCACTGTACACACCGGGGGCGGCGATTCAGTGGTCATCTCC
Source organism: Candidatus Angelobacter sp. (assembly GCA_035712465.1). Classification (GTDB taxonomy): domain Bacteria; phylum Acidobacteriota; class Terriglobia; order Terriglobales; family Acidobacteriaceae; genus Angelobacter. The sequence continues at coordinate 30,775 of DASTAS010000010.1, read as the reverse complement.
GCGAAATTGCATGCCAACAACTCATGGTTGTTCGGTGGCAGTGCGGAAGACCGGATTCATCAAATCGAGCAGAACCCGCCGATTGAGCAACAGGGGAATATCATTCATGTCGGCAGAGCGCACGACGGCGATCTCTTTCGCAATATCTCGATTGACTACGATTTAACCGTTCCGGCGCAGACTCGCCTGACTTCCACAACCGGGTCGGGCGATCAGGTCATCAATGGGCTGCAGTTGCCCCTTACCGCCCGGACCGGCTCAGGGAACGTCAGCGTGGATAATCTGGGAGCGGATGCGCACATCAGCTCCGGTTCCGGCGACCTGAAGATCGGGTCCGTGAAAGGCGCCCTGAACGCCACCGCCGGCAGCGGTAATATCCGTGCTGAAGGCGTTGCTGGTGAGATTAATGCCACTACCGGCAGCGGCGACGTGGAAATGCGCCAGGTGGCGGCCGGCAACGTTCGCGTTGGGACCGGCTCAGGCGACGTGAAGCTATATGGGATCAAGGGCGGCTTGCACGCTCAGACGGGGAGTGGCGATATCCAGGCAGACGGCGAGCCCACGAGCGACTGGCAACTGGGCGCGGGGTCGGGCACCATCACGCTCAAAATTCCACCTCAGGCATCCTTCAACATTGACGCCCGCACCTCTTCCGGCAGCCTGAAAATCACAAAACCGGTGACTGCGCAGGGGACGATTTCGCGCAACCGGATTCAGGGCAAAGTAGGAAGTGGCGGCCCACTGGTTGATCTCCATACGGGCTCCGGCGATATCTACGTACAGTAAGACGCTTACCTCCAAGCGGGAGCTGCCGAGCCTGGCTCCCACTTTTTCTGAACGATTTTCCATTCGCATCCCGGTGATGAAGAACTGCTTTCTTGACAGGGCGCGTCTATGAGACACATTGCCTGCTCCCAACCACCGTTATAGGGCTCATCTATGGCTGAAATCGTCTGTTTTCGGCAACTGATAGGACCAAGCTATGGCTTTGATTGAAAATTCAACGAATATTGGAAAGTCTAATCTGGGTCCAATCATTCTCTAATTACCTAAGTGCATCCTGAGCGCAGTTCGGCGGACGCTTTCGAAGCACCGCGCCAGCGCCTCCCCTCAGAACGGACGCTGGCGGATAGGTGAACGAGAGTCCCCTTCCGGGCAATCAGGCTACGTGGGCTGTTTGCAGGGCGCTGGAATCTGACCCGAACGCAAGAATCACATAGAACTTCCAACCGCTGTTCTTGCGCAAGATCAGTCATTCACCGCTTTAGTTAAACGTCGCACTAACGCACGGCTACGCTTCTCTAGCCGATGCTACGCGGGCGTGTGCCCCGCTTGGTCGGCCGCAATTTTCACTGCGAGGCCAGGGGGATTCGTGTGCCTTGTCCCGGAAACGAACAGATTAACGGTGACGGAGACAAGCCATGACGTATCTCAGAGGTACAACATTCAATCAGCAAACAATCGCTGCGGATCTGGCGTTGACACACGCACAGCCGTGGCACGAGCAGCCTGAACGCAGCTCGAACATCGGGGCCTTTGTACGCAGCGCCAGACAGACATTTGCACCATCGGCGGTACGCAGCTTTTTCAAAGAACTGAATGCAATCGACCGCCGGCTGCACCATTTCGGCTGGGCGCTGCTGCTGAGCGTGCCTGTATTCGCGGCCATCAGCTATGCCAATCCGGGCACTGCGCAATTCGCAAATCCCTGGTTCAAGCCGATCAAGTTCGCAATATCTTTTGCCACGTTTGTGTGGACGGTGAGCCTGCTCCTGAGGCAACTCCGGGTACCGGCCTATCTGATTCGACTACTGCGCCGAGCAATGACCGGAAGCGTCATTGTGGAAATGCTCTGCCTGGCAGCCCAGGCGTGGCGCAGCGCAAACCTTTCCGGGAGCGCAACATTCGCCGACTGGACGATTCAGCAGATGACCACGGCCATGGTGTCTGTGAACACAGCCGTTCTGATTGCTTTGCTGGTTGTATTCTGCGGCAAGACGAGATGGACCAGGGTCACTGATACCGCCATGGTTCTTGCCATTCGCTTGAGCATGGTGATCTTCCTCGGCGGCAATGCAGTGGGCGGATATATGCTGGCGCGCGGCTCGCATACGGTTGGGGCGAAAGACGGCGGTCCGGGGCTTCCCTTCCTGAACTGGAGTACGGTTGCCGGCGATCTGCGTATTTCTCACTTCATCGCTATCCATGCCATCCAGATTGTGCCGCTGGCGGCGTGGCTGCTGTGGCAAATGTCACCGCGACCGGCTGTCAAGCCACGGAAGCTTCTGGTTTACGCAGTCGCTCTGCTTACCGCGCTGCTGGTGGGCGGAACGTTTGTTCAGGCCATGCTCGCACAGCCAGTCATCGCGCTGCCAAGGTGAACCGAACAGGGGGTACGCCAGGCAGGAGACAGGTGTGTAACCGAACCTGGTTCTGGGTGTACCCCATTTGCAGGCCTGCATTGAATTACAGACTTAGACGGGAGAACTGCCGACGATGGCGATAATCCGGAAGACTCGCTCAACTATCAGACAAACAGATTCAACGCAAACATCTGCAGCCATCGAGACGCACCTGGCTTATCTGGGAGCAACTGGGGCCCTGCATGAAGACCGAACGCGTTGCGAGCGCCGCCGGGGCAAGTGTGCTCGCAATCTCCTGCCTGGAAGAAGAACAAAATCGCGCAAGCTCAGCAGTGGCAAAGCCGGTCCTCGCGATTGGAGCGCGACGGCGCAGTTGCTTATATCGACCGAAAAATTGGCGCCGTGAGCCGGATTCGAACCGGCACTGCAATGGACAGAGCTTTACTGCAGAATTTGATCCGTGGATCAATGCAGAAGAGATCATGGCGGTTGCAACACTCAAAGCCTTGTGTGATCACGGCACTCAGCTCGCTGGGGCCAACCCTCGCCACATGTTGGAGATAGGAATCTTACTCCTGTCGTTGCATTGACCCCAGCACTCAGAAAATGTTATAAAAACAGGTTTTACTGGAGTTGGAGTAGGTGTTTTCTAGCCTGCTACCTGCCCGGTAAATTTCCGACGCGGCCAAACCTCAAACCACGGTTCTTGATGTGGAAGCGCGTTTCCGGAATTGCCAGAAGGCGTTTAGTTAAAAATCAAAACCTCGACCTTTAGCTTTTTTGGAGGAACCCTTATGCACAGACGGCTCTCCCTGGGCCTGACGGTACGTGCAACTTCCGCGCGCCGGATTTTTGCGGCAGTGGTAATCGCGTTGATGGTCTTTGCGTTGCCGGCACTTGCACAGCAGGCACAACCAGCGCTCGCGCCGCCGCAACAGCAAGCCCGCAATATCGCCAACCCGGAAACCGGCGCTACGCCCCAGCAGCAGGCATCTGGCGAGGCCCGCGAACCGCAAGCCGGAGGCGAAGCCAACTTGCCCATGCCGGACATGTCGCAGGTATCGTTCTTCAACAACAGCATCAACGGCAGCAAGCTCCTCTCCATCGGACTGCTCTTCTGTGCCTTTGGCGGGCTGTTCGGGCTGATCATTTACACCCAGCTCAAAAACCTGCCCGTGCATCGGTCCATGCGGGAGATCTCAGAACTGATCTATGAGACCTGCAAAACGTACCTGATCACGCAGGGCAAATTCCTGCTGCTTCTGGAAGCGTTTATAGCCGTGATTATCTTGCTGTATTTCGGCATGCTTCTGGGATTCTCTGCCGTGAAGGTCATCATCATCCTTCTGTTCAGCCTCATTGGCATTGCCGGCAGCTACGGCGTGGCATGGTTCGGAATCCGCGTGAACACGTTCGCGAACTCGCGCACCGCCTTTGCCGGACTCAAGGGCAAGCCGTATGCGATTTATGCCATTCCGTTGAAAGCAGGAATGAGCATCGGGATGATGCTGATCAGCGTCGAGCTGCTGATGATGCTTTGCATTCTGCTTTTCATTCCCCGTGACTATGCAGGATCATGCTTTGTCGGTTTCGCCATTGGCGAATCGCTGGGTGCGGCGGCGCTGCGTATTGCCGGCGGCATTTTCACCAAGATCGCGGACATCGGCTCCGACCTGATGAAGATCGTCTTCAAGATCAAAGAAGACGATGCCCGCAACCCGGGCGTGATCGCCGACTGCACCGGCGACAACGCGGGCGACTCGGTCGGCCCGAGCGCCGATGGCTTTGAGACCTACGGCGTTACCGGAGTGGCTCTGATCGCGTTCATCGTGCTCGGCGTGCCCTCCATCAAAATCCAAATACAACTGCTGGTCTGGATTTTCGTAATGCGCGTGATGATGCTGGTGGCCGCCGTGATTTCTTATTACGTCAATGAGGCCTTCGCCAAAGCGCGGTATGAAAATGCCGACGACATGAACTTTGAGACGCCCCTGACCTCGCTGGTCTGGCTGACTTCGATCGTATGTATCGTTCTCACGTTCGTGGTCACTAAACTGGTCATCCCTGACCTGAACGGCGATCCCACGCTCTGGTGGAAGCTTTCGGCAATCGTTTCCTGCGGCACGCTCGCCGGAGCCATCATCCCCGAACTGGTCAAGGTCTTCACCTCAGTAGACTCGCGTCACGTGGATGAGATTGTTACCTCGTCCGAAGAAGGCGGTGCTTCGCTCAACATCCTTTCCGGCCTGGTGGCCGGCAACTTCTCCGCCTTCTGGCTGGGATTGAGCATGGTCATCCTGATGGCCATCGGCTTCTACTTCAGCACGCTGGGATTGAGCGCGCCGCTCGCCACTGATCCAAGGTTGCATCTCATGCTGGCGCCGGCCGTATTCGCTTTCGGCCTGGTGGCGTTCGGTTTCCTTGGCATGGGTCCAGTGACAATTGCCGTGGACTCTTACGGTCCGGTGACAGACAACGCCCAGTCGGTCTATGAGCTATCTCTGATCGAGCAGGTGCCGAACGTGGAAGCAGAAATTAAGAAAGATTTCGGTTTCAACGTGAACTTTGAGCGCGCCAAACAGATGCTGGAAGAAAACGATGGCGCCGGCAACACATTCAAAGCGACCGCCAAACCGGTGCTGATCGGCACCGCGGTGGTGGGTGCAACCACTATGATTTTCTCCATTATCATGGCGCTCACCCAGGGGCTCACGACAAATACGGTGTATCTCTCCCTGCTCCACGCACCGTTCGTGCTGGGCCTGATCACCGGAGGATCGATCATTTATTGGTTCACCGGCGCATCCATCCAGGCCGTAACCACCGGAGCTTACCGCGCGGTGGAGTTCATCAAGCGGAACATCCGGCTGGAAGGTGTGGAGAAGGCCTCCGTTGCCGACTCAAAGAAGGTAGTGGAAATCTGCACCCAGTATGCGCAGAAAGGCATGCTCAACATTTTCCTGACCGTCTTCTTTGCCACGCTGGCATTCGCGTTCGCGGAGCCGTACTTCTTCATCGGCTACCTGATCTCGATTGCGGTGTTCGGCCTTTACCAGGCCATCTTCATGGCCAATGCCGGCGGCGCGTGGGACAACGCGAAGAAAGTGGTTGAAACCGAGCTGAAGATGAAAGGCACGGACCTGCACGCCGCTACAGTCGTTGGCGATACGGTCGGCGATCCGTTCAAAGATACGTCTTCCGTCGCCCTCAACCCGATCATCAAATTCACTACCCTGTTCGGATTGCTGGCCGTTGAATTAGCCGTTAAGCTGACCGCCGAACGAGGCACAGGCGTTACCACCATCCTGTCGATCCTCTTCTTCCTGATTGCGATCTACTTTGTGGTGAAATCGTTCTATGGAATGAGGATTGGCGCGCAGAAGACGGCGGATGCCAAAGCCGCAGCTTAACCATTGTTCTTGCAGCAAAGAGCCCGCCGGTCATGGCGGGCTCTTTTTTACTGACTTCCACTTGATGCGGTAGGCGAAGGCGGCCAAGTCAACAAGACATGTGCTGCTCCTATTGCGGCGGCCTGGGAACTGGACCCACCGGCATCGGAAGTGGTTCCAATCTTGGATTGGGTCCAATGTTCTGTTTCATTTTTTCTTTCACTTGCTTGGCCAGCTTCTCCACCTCGTCGGCTTTGCGGATCACGTCGAGGGAAAGCACATTTTCATTCGTTTTATCCACCGCAGCCTTGAGCTCAGAGGCCAGTTGAAACAGCTTGTCTGTGTCTTTGCGGATGTCCTCCTCACGCTTCTTATTCGCTGCCTTAAGCATCTCCTTTTCCCGTTGTGGCATGCTACGCGGTGGACCTTCCTGTTGTGGCATGGAACGCGGCGGACCCTGGTAAGCAGCCGCGGGTAAAAGCGTCGCCGCAACAGCCATGGCCAAAATGCCGGGAATGAATCGTTTGTGTCGAGACAAGCGGGCCTCTCAGTCTGCGCTGCTCTTTGAAAACAGCATTCCATTACGATCTTGCGCAAGGGTTCTTCTGCGATTATAAACATGCGCTCGGCTATAATCCGGTCAACAACATGCAGGAGCATTTCGGGAATATCTGGCAACAGTGGCACAACTACCTGGTCGAATGGACGCGGGACAGGCTGCCCAAGCTGATCGTCATCCTGGTAGTGGCGTTCATATTCGTGCGCCTGCTGGGCATAATCACGCGGAAAATCGTGGAACTGGCTGAAAAGAACAGCCGCCGTGGCGCGCTTCGTGCGCAACAGGTGAAGACCGTGGCCGGAGTGATTCAAAGCGCGGGCGTGTTCTTCATCATTTTTTTCGCGTTCATGCAGGTGCTGGACGCTTTCAATTTCAATATTGCGCCCCTGCTGGCCAGCGCGGGCATCGCCGGCCTGGCCATTGGCTTTGGCGCGCAGACGCTGGTAAAAGACGTGATCAATGGATTTTTCATCCTGGCGGAAAACCAGTTCGAGGTTGGCGATACCATCAAGGCTTCAGGCGTCTCCGGCACCGTGGAAGAAATCACCATGCGGCGAACAACGCTTCGTGATACTGACGGCACGCTGCACATCCTTCCCAACAGTTCCATCCAGATTGTGAGCAACATGACGCGCGACTGGTCACAGGTAAGCCTGCACGTTTCCGTGGATTACAGTGAGAAGAGTGACCGCATTGTTGCGCTGCTCAATGAGGTGACCCGGGGGGCTTACGAAAACTCTGATTTCCGGCAAGACATTGTGGCCGAGCCGCAGGTACACGGCATTGAAAGGGTACGCGGCAATGAAGTGGATTACCTTGTGACCGTGAAAGTACGTCCGGGGAAACAATATGGAGTGGCGCGGGAGATGCGCCGCCGCATCAAGAACTGCTTTGAGGAGCAGAAAATCAAAGCCGGTGCGCCGGCGCAGGTATATATCGGACAGATGCCGAGCTAAATCATCCTCGCGAGGCGCGGAGAAGCCGAGGCAACAAGACTTCATAGAGCTTCTACTGGCGCTCAATCGTTCTGCGCGCTTGCATATCGCTCCGGATGACAACTCTGGTTCTCGCGAATACATCCGCATCAATTTGGAGGAACGCAAATGGACTTGGGGCTTAAAGGTCGTGGCGTCATCGTGGCAGCATCAAGCGAAGGTATCGGGCGGGCTACTGCTGAGGCATTTGCGCAAGAAGGCGCCCAGGTTGCCATGTGCGCCCGCACAGAGAAAACTCTGCATGAAGCTGCCGGGAAGATTCGAACCGGTACCGGAGCAGAAGTCTTTGCCGAGCCCCTGGACGTGACGGACGGGCCCGCCGTGCAGCGCTTTGTAGAAAATGCCGCCAAGCACTTTGGACGCATCGACGTATGCGTCACCAATGCCGGCGGTCCTCCTGCAAAAAGTTTTCTCTCTGTTTCCCTTGAGGAATGGCGGAAGGCTGTGGAGATGAACTTCATGAGCGTTGTCCACTTCGCCCGGGCGGTCATTCCTTATATGCAGAGGCATCGCTGGGGAAGAATCATTACCATTACCTCTGTCACAGTCAAACAGCCCGTGGAGGCTCTGGTGATGTCGAATGCGGTCCGCGCCGGGGTGGTGGGCCTGGTCAAGAGCCTCTCGAACGAATTTGGGAAAGACGGAATCACGGTCAACAACGTAGCTCCGGGGTACACCGCCACAGAGCGCCTAAAAGAACTCGCCGGCGCAAGAGCGCGGGCTGGGGCGACAAGCCCGGAAAAGATTTACGAGCAGTGGGCCGCTGAAGCGCCGCTGAACCGGCTGGGAGCGCCAAATGAGATTGCTGACGTGATTGTCTGGCTGGCGTCGCAGCGGGCTTCCTATATCACAGGCCAGACCGTGCTCGCCGATGGCGGTATTTATCGCGGCTTGTGAGCCCTGAGTGATGGCCGGAAGAACCCAAAATTGCCCTGCTTTCTGTGCCTTATCGGTGTTTTTGGTTCTGAGCGCAACCGCCGCAAGGCAAAAAGCATCGCGGGAAACATCTATGTAGGAGAAAAAAAGCATCCTACTTGCGGATGCTTTTGCTGGCTATTTCATTCCTGACTATCGCTGCTGCGTGCGGGATCTGGTACTGGATTGCCGTATCCTACAGTCGCCGTCGCGCCGCTGAGATCTCGCGCTGGATTGAATCGGCATTGGCCGAGCAGGGCCGCGTTGCCGGTCTGCGCTGGCTCACCCCTTCCCGTTTCCAACTGCCCTTGCGGCTGGCCCATGGAATATTTCGTCGCGCCAGCATGCTCGTCGATATGACGCCCTGTGAGTTTCCTTTACACTGGCTGCTGGCCAAGATCAATGGCAAGGCAGAAGTGCTTACTTTCCAGGCCGATCTTGACTTGCCGCCCATGTTTTCGCTGCATGTGCAGAACTTTCGCTGGTTTGCCCGCAGCAGCCGGAAGACTCCCAAACACAACAGCGGCTGGACATTTGAGCAAACCACGCCGCTGGTGGTCAGTACGCGTTCGGACTGGCAGCGAGAAGTCACATCCGCCATCGGCTCGCTCGCCCAGGGCAGAAGCCATGATTTTCTCAGCATCACATTCCAGAGGCGCTCACCGCATTTCTGCGTGACGCTTCCCCTGGAGGCTATCTCTCCGGAATCGCCAACCAGGACCTGCATTTTTGAGAGCATGAGGGAGTTGGCAAGCAATTCTTCCGCCAGTTTGTTTTAATTTCCAGGACCTCACTTCAACAAAGTCTGAGCTACCACGCCCAGGAATAGCGACACAGGCATGACCGCTATGCCAATCTTCAGAAACTCCGTCGCCGTGATCTCAACCGCTTCACGCCGCAGCGCAATCAACCATAAGATGGTCGCCAGCGACCCGGTCACAGAAAGATTTGGCCCAAGATTCACGCCCAGCAGCACAGCATGACTCAGGCCAGCATCTCCCAGATGCTGCAAAGCCGCTCCGCTGGCCAGGGCGACGGGAAGATTATTCATCAGGTTGGAAGCGGCCGCCACGCCGAACGCGGAACTCAGGCTGGCCACAATGTGCGGCTTGGGTAAAAGCCATTCGATTCCCGTTTCAGCAATTTGAAGCAGCCCTGCCTGACTCAAGGCGTCAACGATTACGAAGAGTCCAGCAACAAGGAACAAGACACTCCAGGTCACATCCCGCGCCACCTTCATTGGGACAGCTCTGTCCTTCAATGCCACAAACATCACTGTAGCCACACCCGCCAGCGCGGTTGGCAGTCCCAGGTCTGCACCATATGCGGACGCGGCTATTAAGGCGATGGCGGAAAGAACCAGCCCGGCAAGCGCGAGGCGGCCTCGAGAGCTCAGCTCAATCGGGATACTGTGTATCTCATAATGTTGTTGCACGTCACGTCGAGAGACGAACCGCAACAGAAAGTACGTGGTCACGATTGCGATCAGAGACGGGACAAGAAAGATCCTTACCCAAGCGCCCAGCGGCGGAAGCTGCCGGCCATAGACCACAAGGTTGGCCGGGTTGGAAATAGGCAGGAGAAAACTTGCAGCGTTGGCGACAAACGCGCAGGCGAAGAGGTAAGGCTTGGGCGAAACCCGTGCACGGCGTACAGTCGCCAGCACTGCCGGCGTAAGCACAACGGCGGTTGCATCATTGGAGAGCAACGCCGTGACTACGGTTCCAGTTACGTAGATGAGCAGGAAGAGCCGCGCAGAAGAGCCCGCTGCATGTCGCATGGCAACGTCAGCAATCCAGTCAAACACGCCTTCATCCCGCGCCAGTTCGGCCAATGCCATCATGCCGAACAGGAACAGATAGACTTCCGTACCCTTAAGCACGGCGCTCAGTGCTGCCTCAGCCGAAAGCAGGCGCGTAATCACGAGCACGGCGGCGCCGCTGCATACCCAGACATATTCTGGTATGCCGCGCGGTCGCACCAGCATACAGATGATGCTGGCCAGTGATATGAGCCAGATTACCAGGATGTGGAATTGCAAACGGGTGTGAGTCTCCCCAAATCAAATTATCACGGAGGCTGCGTAGTTGAGGTTAAGGCTAAGGGTGACGAGAAGATAAGGACCGCTAAACGTCAAAAATACGATAAGGTTTTCCGCCGTTGTGCGCGAGCAGTAGAGAAAGTGCGACATTGTGCACGGGCACTCCACCTTTGGTTTTGCCGTCGAGCTTGCCGTGGTGAGCATGCCCGTGCAGGGCCAGCACGGCTCCATGGCGGTCAATGACCTCGGATAGACGTGAACTCCCCAGGTAGGGCCAGATTTCCATGGGCTCACCATTAACGGTTTCTGAAATCGGGGCGTAGTGGGTCACAATGACGATCTTGGGCGCTCGCAGCATGGAGAGAGCGCGTTCCAGTTTCATGGTTTCATCAACCGAGGCTTGCACAAATGCCTTGATCTCTTTTTCTCCAAACGCGGTCAGCACGCCTCGGCCGAACCCGCCGACAAAGCCTTTGGCCCCTGCAAAACCTACATCATCGCGCTCATAGCTGCTGCCGTCGAGCACCTTGATGCCTTCCGTGGTCATCAGCTTTATCAAGTCCTGTTCCTGGTTGGATTCGTAATCGTGATTGCCCAGTACGGCGATAACGGGAATTCTCAGCCGAACCAGGGCATTCAGCAGCGAGTGCATCTCCTCTGGCTTCCCGTAATTGGTGAGATCACCGGCAATCACCAGAACATCGGCCTCGTCGCGGACGCGCGAGAGCGGCTCGCGAATGCGGTCATAGCTCTGGGGCGTGAAATGGATATCGGCTGTGGCTGCTATCCTCATGCTTGCAGAATCATGCGGCGTCTTCGGCATCATCGCGTAGCGGAGGCCGAATCTCCTCAGCCCTGCTGCGGTATTCGTCCAGTATGTTGCGCTTGCTCCACTCCGTCACGTCAATGGCAAACATCTTCTCGTCAATCAGGCTGCCGCGAAAATCCACCCCTCTATTGGGATGCTTCAACTCCACTTTAAACCGCTCCAGCAGCTCTTCCCAGATCTGCCGTGGGACGTAGTCCGTGTGGGCCGGGTAAACATACTGGTACAGCACCAGGGCCCAGAGCAATATCTGCCAGTGTTCGCCCGCAAGATTCATCAGCCGCCGCCAGTCCAGGTTGCCGCGGGTTCCATAGATAACGTGGCAGATATCCGCGCCGTCAAAACGCTCCCGGCGGGTTACAAAAATCTTTGATGCAATCAACTCCTCAGGCGCAAGTACGCGTACGGACAGCCCGAACACTTGCGAGCGGCTGGCCCGCCGAATCCAGGAATAGTCCACCCGAACCACGCCATTGCTCATTCCGGTGATCAGGTCAACGAAGAAACCCTTGCGATGCGCTTTGGCCAGCCATATTGGATCGGGGATCTCCGTCTTGAACCCATCTTGCTCCAGCACCTGGAGCGCGCGCCCAACTTCCTGGGCGGGCAGAAAGAAATCCAGGTCCTTGGTGTCGCGCCAGATGCCGGTATGCTCGTGCAGCGCGAACGCCCCCGAGATCACGACGGGGACCTGTTTGGATTCCATCAACTGAATCACTTCACGAAACAGTGATTCCTGCTCTGCCGCGAAACACGGCGGCTGAGAAGAACTTACCGGCAGCGGCTTGTCCTGCTCATTTGACATCCTCCGTTAGATGGCGAAAGCCTGCTTGCATGTTGTTGAATCAGGTGGAAAATGGGAAGCGCGCTTCAACGTTCCGATACAGGGCTGCGCGCCGGAGCATCTAAACTTTGAAAAGGTAGCACGAGCAGCCTTGGGAGCACGCCTTGCCAAAGCAAGAATCAGTGATCGATATTGAAGGTAGACAGATCAGACTCTCCAAGCTGGATAAAGTTCTCTATCCGCGCGCCGGCTTTACCAAAGGCCAGTTGATCGATTATTACGTGCGGGTAGCGCCAGTGGTGTTGCCGCATCTTTCCGGACGCCCGCTGACCCTGAAGCGCTATCCTGAAGGCGTTGAGGGGCTGCACTTCTACGAGAAAAACTGTCCCAGGTTCCGGCCGGACTGGATGCAGACAGCAAAAATATGGAGTCCCGGCAACAATCGCTTCATGTACTACTGCGTCGCAGAAGACCTCCCGACGCTGGTCTGGCTGGCCAATCTGGCCGACCTTGAACTCCATGTGTCACTCTCGCGCGCGCCGGACATGCAGCGCCCTACCGTGATCGCGTTTGATCTCGATCCCGGCGCGCCGGCCAATATTGTTCAATGCTGCCAGGTGGGACTGTGGGTGCGCGACATCTTTGCCAATTTCGGGCTTGAATCTTTCCCGAAGACTTCCGGGTCCAAAGGATTGCAGGTCTATGTGCCGCTGAATACAGCCGTGACGTATGACCAAACCAAGCCATTTGCCCGCGCCATTGCCCGACTGCTCGAAGAGACTCATCCGGATCAGGTGGTCTCCGACATGAAAAAGGCGCTTCGCCCCAACAAAGTATTTGTGGACTGGAGCCAGAACGACGACTACAAGACTACGGTATGCGTCTACTCCTTGCGCGCGAAAGAGCGGCCCACAGTCTCCACGCCCATCACCTGGAAAGAAGTGGAGAATTGCCTCAAAAAGCAGAATCCTGATCTGCTGGTCTTTACTTCAAAGCAAACGCTTGGCAGAGTGGAAAAACACGGCGACCTGTTTGAACCGGTACTTAAACTCAAGCAGGGCCTGCCCAGGATCGAGGACCTTGAAGGGCTGGGCGCCCCAGTAGAACCGGTGCGCCCAAGCAAAGCCAGGGTCCAACGGATCGCCTCCGCATCACCGCTCAAAACCGGTTCGCGCAAACGGAAAGCTTAATAACTCATGCTTAGGCAGGGACGCCTTCAATCAACCAGAGCGGCGCTTGCATGGGAACCACCCGCGTCATGCGCAGCCCTGCCGACGTGAACAGCTTGCGGAATTCCTGTTCCGTGCGCTCGCGTCCGCCCGGAAAGACGAACATTTCAAGGTCAATGAATTTTCCCGGATGCGGCTCATTGCCCTCGGGAATCACGCTCTCCACCAGCAGGACCTTGGCATTGGGCTTTCCCGCCAGCGCTTTCTGGCAATTCTTCAGGATGGCTATAGCTTTGTCGTCTTCCCAGTCATGAATGATGTGTTTCATGATGATGGCATCGGCGCCGCTGGGCAGTTCGGCAAAGAAATCCGCAGTCCTGAATTCACATCGACTTGCCAGCGCCCGGTTTTCCGGTAGACGCTTTGCCCCCTCGATCACGTGCTCCAAATCAATCAATATCCCGTGCATTTGAGGGTACCTGTTGAGGATGGCCCCCAGTAAGGCCCCGTGCCCTCCAGCTACGTCCATCAGGGTGTGAATGCCCGTGAACTCGTATGCCTCCAGCAATGCTGGCGTTACCACTTTGCTCAGGCAAGTCATGCCGTTATTGAAGAGCTCTGAGAGTTCGGGATTCTCGGGGAAGAATTGGAAGACCGGTTTTCCATACACGTGCTCAATCGTGATCTCGCCAGTCTTGACCGAGTGCAGCATTTCAGAATAAATGCGGAAATGGAATGGGCTGGTGATCCACAGCGCCATATCGCGGAAGGAGTTGGGCACATCAGAACGCAGGCATTCCGCAGCCGGGGTGAGTGCAAAAGTACGGGGCGCAGTCTCCTCGAATACACCCAGGCTGGCCAGCACACGAAGAACACGGTAAAGCCGGTCTTGGTTGGCGCCCGCGGCGGCAGCCAGATCATGCACGGGTTTTGGTCCGTGGACCAGTAGATCCGCGATTTTCAATCTGCTGGCGACCTGGATACAGGCAGAGGCCATGTAGCCGGTACTTAATTGCATGAGCAGTTGTGCAGGCTCAGGTTTTTGTTGCAGTTCAGGGGTGGGGGCAGGCGTTGAAACAACAGACATCAACTTCTCCTTGGGAGTGAAGGTGCTTTGTTTCAGTTATATATGAAGCTCGGCACTCTTCAGTCCTCAAGACCTTGAACTTATAACAGCTAAGATAGGCATTTGATTCTTAACCACTTGGGATTAAGGCATTTAATCCCCCTTTTAAGAATCTCTAATGGCGGCAGGCGATGCTTGGCTCGAGGCTGACGTATCGCCAAGAGCTAAGAAGGTTTCCGGCGAGCCGGGTTCCCTGCCCGCTGGAGACTGTGGTTTCTTTCCGATGCCGTTTCATTTTCAACAAGCCCTTCAAGGGACAGCCCGTTTCGCCGTGCCGGCCATGAACCGGTTCGGGGTTTTGCACTACCTAAGAGCTTTTGCACGCCATAAGAACAAGGAGCGCAGTCCATGAGTTTTATCTTTCTTCCGGGAGATTCATCAAAGGCCCGTGTGAGAGAAGCTGAAAATGCCCGTAAGAACAGGGCTGAGATCGTGAAGGCTTATTCTCACGGCCAGATTTCACGACGCGACCTCGTCAAATGGGGTCTGATCACCAGCGCAGGCGCACTTGCGCCCATTAGCGGTTTGAGCCCGTTTGCCAAGAGCGTTTATGCAGACAGCAGCAACATCCCAACCGGCGCGCCGCCCAGTCCGCTATTTGGCGCCCAGGAATTCTCACAGCCGATGCTGCGTTTTGATGTATTGCATCGCGGCAACCAGCCTCTTACGGGCGATCTGAATCCGGTTCCCACGGCGGAATCGAATCAGACATTGCAGCCCGTCGATCCAGCTTTGGGCGGAGGCTTTGGGCCGATCGAAGGCCGGCCCCCGGGACCAATCTGGGCACACCAGAAGTGGGACCAATTTCTGCCGCAGGTGTCAGTGGAAGCCAGCCAACTGGGCGCAACCACGAATAACGTGTACAACCCCCTGGTTGATTCGAGCTTGAACTCGGGAATCGATCCGACGGCGCCCATTCCGCTGACGTTCCATCCCCTGATGCCCGTGCAGGACCCGAATTCGGTCTGGACATTCAATGGGACCATTCCTCCCAAGCTGGTGCAGGGACGTTATGGCGAGCCGATTCTGTTTCGCCATCACAACAAGCTTCCTGCCGATGTCACACAGAACAACGGCTTTGGACGGCACACCATCACCACGCACGAACACAACGGCCATCACGGCGCGGAGAACGACGGCTTTACCGGCGCGTTCTTTTTCCCCGGACAGTTCTACGATTATCACTGGCCCATCGTTCTTGCCGGCTTGAACAGCATCAATGTCGATGCGACAGATCCAAAGGCCGGCAGTCCCGCAGATAGTGGCGGCATCAACAAAATTCCGGGCGACTGGCATGAGACCATGTCGACCCACTGGTTCCACGATCACATGTTCAGCTTCACTTCGCAGAACGTGTACAAAGGCAACGCTGCGATGTTCAACCTCTACAGCGCGCTGGATCGCGGAAATGAAGAAATCAATGACGGCGTAAACCTGCGGCTGCCCAGCGGCACGGCTAAATCGTGGGGCAACCTGGATTACGACGTGAACCTGATGCTGGCGGAAAAGGCATTCGACCAAAACGGACAGCTTTATTTCGATATCTTCGACTTCGACGGGTTCCTGGGCGACGTAATGACCGTGAACCTCGTGTACAAGCCGTATTTCGAGGTGGAGCGCCGCAAGTATCGTTTCCGAATCCTGAATGCCAGCGTTTCCCGCTTCTTCAAGGTTGCCCTGAGTGACGGCTCGCCCATGATCCAGATTGCCAACGACGGCAACTTGTTCCCGAGCCCGATCTCGCTCACAGAGCTTGACGAGCAGGGCATCGCGGAACGGTATGACATTGTCATTGATTTCTCGCGCTATAACGTCGGCGAAAAGATCTGGATGGTGAACTTGTGCGAACACCAGGACGGCAAAAAACCCGCCGCGGACCTGACGTTAGCCCAGGCTCTCTCCGGCCAGTCATCCGATCCGTGCGTGGGCAGATTCCTTGAGTTCCGCATCGTACGCGATCCGGCTCAGCCCGACCAGAGCCAGGTGCCCGATGTCATGATTCCCAACCCGGACCTTTCGGCGATTCCTGTGGCGGCGACGCGCGTCTTTGAGTTCGGTTCCGGCGGTTCGCAGCCCATCAACGACCCCGCTACGTCATTCATCGGTCCATGGGGTATTAAAACCGATGGCGGCCCGATGCTGAACGCCAGCTTCGGACGCGTGTCGGCTGCGCCCCAGTATGGCACGCGGGAAGTCTGGACGCTGCGCAACGGTGGCGGCGGCTGGGATCACCCGATTCACATCCACTTTGAAGAAGGGCAGGTTCTGGCCCGCAACGGCAGCGCTGCCAACGTTCCCTCGTGGGAAAAAGGCCGCAAGGACGTGTATCGTCTGCGTCCGGGCGGCAGCATAACTATCACTCTGCAGTTCCGCGATTGGGGCGGGATGTTCATGGAGCACTGCCACAACACGGTTCATGAAGACAACGCCATGCTTCTGCGTTGGGAAATCGACGGCGGAGGCGCTCCGTTCCTGGCGCCACTGCCAACTCCGATCTGCACTCCTCAGGGCGTGACCTTCGTTCCTCCGGATGAGATCCTCGCCAGCGCGTTCACCGGCGGCAATGCCGCCAACGGTGGAAACGGCGGTGACGGTGGAAATGGGGGCGGAAGTGGAAGCGGTGGAAGCGGTGGCAGCGGAAGAGGCGGCGGTGGTGGAATCAGAGGTGGTGGTGGAAACGATGGCGGTGACGACAACGGACTGGTTGAGGTTCGCGGCGGCCGCGGTGGTTCAGGCGGATCTGGCCTGAGCGGCGGCAGCGGCTCGGCTGGTGGCAGCGGCAAGGGCGGGTCTGGCTCAGGCGGCGGCAGCGGCTCCGGTGGCGGCAGCGGCAAGGGCGGATCTGGCTCAGGCAGCGGCAGCGGCTCCGGTGGCGGCAGCGGCAAGGGCGACCTGAAAGTTAAAACGAGCGGTCAGATCCGACTTCTGTCCATACTCGAAAACCTCACAAGGTAAAACACTAACAAGTTACACAACCGGCCGTCCGTCAGTTTCGCCCGCGCAAAAGCGCAACTGACCGGACGGCCTGAACTTTTATAGCTCCGCGACTTTCTTCTGAAGGTCCCTGGCAATCTCCTCCGGCTCAGCGCCCGGATCAAATCTCATTGGATCGCCAATTCTCACCTGGATGGCTCCGGGAGGAGCATAGTGCTTTTTTGCGGCTTTGAAGCGAAACAACCCGTCAATCCGCATTGGAATCACCGGCAGGTTCAGTTGGGTGACCAACAGCCCAATGCCGCTTCGGAACGGGTTCATCTCTCCTGTCTCGGTGCGCTTCCCTTCGGGGAAAATCAATACGCTGTAACCCTTGTCAGCCATTTCCCCGGCGAAGTGAAAGCTCTCCCGGAACTTTGCCCTCTGCGGAAGGGGGAAGACGTTGAAAAACGTGACAACCAGCGCATACCGCAACTTCTCCCGCCATCGCTGCAGAAAGAGCATTTCCTGGGGAGGACGCCTCATGCTGCGCAGCATCTCGCCCTGCATGGCAACGGCCAGATGATTACGCAATTTGATTGGCAGCGCTGCCATGATGAAGCCGATATCGATTTGAGTAACATGATTGCTCACGATCAGCGCCGGCCCGCGAAAGTCCTTCAGTCTCTCGCGTCCGATCACCCGTGGCCTGGCCATGATCATCATGTACGGCAGCGTGACCAGGTGAAAAGCAATATCCCTGATCCATGTGAAAGGCCAGTGTTGTGCCCAGCGTGCATAAGGGTAGTCGAGTTTTTCCGGCCGGCTTGTGGGCGCCGACTTTTTCAACAGGCTTTCGAGATCGGCAACCGTGTTCACCTGTGAAAATTCGCGGTCGCTCAGGTCAACCTGGTAGCGGTTCTCAAGTGCCGCCATAAGCTCCACGCGATCGAGCGAGCTCAAATTCAGGTCATCTTCCAGGTGCGCGCCCGGCTGAAGCTCCGTCTTGTGGCCGGATATCCGGGCAATCAGCTCTGCCAACGTATTTGAGGATGCGAAGGCATCCAATGCCGCAGGACTGCCGTTCCGGCCTAGTTGTTGTTCCGCCGCACGCCGGATGACGTCCATTTTGGGTTTTTGCGTCGGCGTGCGCGGAAAATCTTCATCGGGCCAGGACATCCAGCAGCGAATCTTCTGATAATCGGCCAGCGACTCATTTGCCGCCGCTACTACACTGGCTCCAGATCCGCCATTGCGCAGCAGGAGCACGGCACAGGGTTCGGCATTTTCGCCCCGCGCTACGCCGAACACGACGCAATCGCGCACCTCCGGACGCTGTCTCAACGCCTGCTCCAGGTCTTCGGGATACACCTTGAGCCCGGCTGGCGTAACAATCACGTTCTTGCTGCGACCCTTGAAATACAAGTTGCCTTCCGCATCCATGGCGCCGAGATCGCCGGTGCGGAACCAGCCCTCTTGGCCTGTAACCGGCTTCAGTTCCTTGCCCTGCCAGTATTGCCTGGCCACGTTTTCACCGCGGACCAGGATTTCTCCGGTTTCAGGATCAAGTTTCATCTCTCGTCCGGGCAGGACTTTCCCGATCGACCTCCGCCCGATCTTGAATGGATGATTCAGACTTACCAACGAGCTGGTCTCGGTCAATCCATAGCCCTGGATCACGCCATAACCCAGGTGGCGCCAGAACTCTTCCGTGTTCTGGTCAAGGGCGGCCCCACCCGAAATAATTGCCCAGAACTTCCAGCCAAGGTGGCTGTGTACTTTCCGGAACCGCCACCAGCGCTTAAGGAATTTCTCGTTCTCGGCAACTTTCCAATTCTTGCGGATCGCCGGACCCAAATCGGTTTCGAGCTTGTCTTTGAGGGACTCTGCGACTCTCGGCACGGTCACGAGCACAGAAATACGATTGCGCCGGATGGTTTCGATCACGTCGGAAGGCTTATAGCTGTCCTGGAAAAACACAGTGCCGGCGATCACCGGAGGAATAAAAAGGCCCATCGTCTGGCCAAACACATGGCTCAGAGGCAGCATGTGAAGGAAGCGAATGGGATGAAAGATACGTTCGTACTTGCGGTATTTGGGGATCTCGCGCTCAATTGGATCCACGCTGCTCAGGATATTTCCATGAGTCAAAACCACGCCGCGCGGCTCGGCGGTGGTTCCAGAGGTAAAAACGATCTGTGCCGTATCATTGCGTGTGATGTCGACAGGTGAATATGTTGCAGACGAAAGATGAGCAAGCTGTTGGGGCGCATCGTCCAGAACAAGAGAAGGGATGGAACCGGCGCTGGGGGCCACTGACTCCGAACAGATGATCAGTGCGGCTCTCACATCAGAAGCAACGCGCCGCACAAATTCTGGCGCGGCAATTCTATCCATGGGCACCGCTACTGATCCACGCAGCATACAGCCGAAAAATGCCGCTACCCATTCCGCGGAATTTTCACCCCACAGCATCACTCTGTCGCCTTTGCCGATGTTGCGCCGCTCCAGTTCGCGCGCAAAACGGAATGCCAACTGGGCTGTCTGGCGGTAGCTCCAGCGGTAGGTGCGAAAACCGCGATGATAAACGAATGCGATCTCGTCTCCCAGAGACTGATGTAGCTGTGCGTATCCGGCAAGTGTTTGGGGCATCTATGTCTAAAATACCCACTTGCTCAGAACAAGGTAAAGCGGCAAAAAGCGGCAAGGCCAGTAATCAGCCCTCAACATTCAGCCACATCTGTACCGTTGGTCGGTTGGAAGAACTCTGGCAGGACTTTGCCCGCTGAGCCGTTTTCCTTCGCTGTGTGGAGGCTATCAAGTGTTTTAGGATGGCATCACCCGCTGAATGCCGATTGCTGAATGCTTTTACTACGGTGCGTTCTGGCCGGCCGCCTGCAGCGTTTGTGAAACAGTCCTGGCATAGTCACGCAGCTTGGTGAGTGAGTTTTGCATGGCAGTGGCTTTATCCTGCAACCCGCGTGCACGGGCCACAGCCATCACTGCCTCGGCTTCCATGTTGAGGCGTTCCACCGTTGTCAGAAGGTAGGCGAGGGCATCGGCATGAGGCTTCCACAGGTAGGCCGATGTCGCTTTCTGGTTATACTCATCCACTTCCACGATCATCCGGGAGAGATACGCCACAGTATTCATCATCACCGCAGCGTAATCGGCGCGAAAACTCTTTTCTCCCTGGTACTCGGCGCGAAAAGCCTCAATCTCAGCAGGTGTCAGTGTGATCCTTGTGTTCTTGATGGGAACAATCGCCGCCGTCTTCGAATCCGCCATCTTCGGATCCACACTGCGAATGTGTTCCTTAATAGCTTGCTTTGCGCTGTGGATCTTACCCTCTTGCACCGCGTTCTGCACCGCTTGTGAAGGCGGCACGGCGAGAACTTCCGCTCTGACCTCATGCGGAATCACGGCAGGCGCGCGGGGTGGAAGGGGGCTATTGCCGGCTCCATGCCCTGATCCCACTACCGCAGGGGAGGTAGGGATGGTCGGACGAGGCGCAGGCGCCGGCGACGGCGCGGGCGACGAGAACACCGGCGGTGCTCCCGATGTGCGCCCCGGGCGCTTGCTGTCCACCACCTTCTTGAACTTGGATACTTTTCGGAAGTCGTCCTGCGCGTTTTGATAGTCTTCCGTGAGAATCTGGGTGGTCTCCACCTCAGCCAGTTGCTTCACTGTAATGTCGCCTTCCAGCCGGGAGAGGATACTGGCGCCTTCCTTCTGGACGTTTTCAGCGAAGGTCTTGATCTGCTTGGCGGCATCATGGAACAGTTCATCAAACTTGCGCCCGAATACGTCATTCCAGGCCGCGAGTTGTGCCAGCGCCTCAGGATGGTAGAACGACTTGCCCAGAGATTGTTTCAGTTCACGTACCCGCTGCACCATGCCGGAATCCATGATCTGGTCAAAGTGCCGGTAATCCCCAAGCTCCTGGTAGAGGAACTCGAACTCATGCAGCAACTGCGCATGCTCCTGCGGTACGGGGCTGTATTCCATCCCTTCCAGCGCGCGGTAGAGATCGCTCTGAAAGCCGAGTGCCGCCTGGGAAACAAAGTAATAGGAACTGTCCACCTCCGGCCGTTGCCATGGCAGCGGTGCGCCCTCGGATTGGCGAGGATTGCGAAACAGGTATGTGATCACGCAGTCCGTCTTGTCGCGGTCGCCCGAACGGGGTGATGCCTTCGCCACGTAATAGCGCAGCAGAGCGTGCGCGGAGTCAAAACCTGAAACATCTTTCAGCGAATCCCGCACAACTGAGGGCGTCATGGCCAGGTCCAGTACGTCGAGCCAGTTTTTGAAATGGTCAACGGCTTTTTTCGCGGATTGATCGGGCTTGGAAACTTCGGCAGGCGCGGGAATAGAATGCCCCAGGCTCTTTTCCAAGAGACCGATATAAAATCCATTTACGGTTGTGAGGTCTTGCAGCTCCCTTTGGGAGTCTCGTCCCACGATCAAACTCCTCGGTACACCTTCTCCTGGCCTGGGGTGAGAGCCGGACTTTGGCTAAGTTTAAACCACCTCGAAGACGATAGACAAATTACGGAGTGATTACCCGGCTGGTAACCTTTTGGGCCGAGGAGACCCCTTAGAAGGCACCAGCCAGGGTCATTTGCGGAGAACAGCGTCTGCCCAATGCAGCTTTTTTCAGGACAAACAACAACAGCGGCTTTCACACGTCTAAAAACACTGAGTACACCTTGGATGCGCTTTTCGCGCTACAATTCTTCCCCAACCAGGGAGACCCACGAATGTACGACTACATCATCGTCGGGGCAGGATCAGCGGGATGTGTGCTGGCAAACCGGCTGAGCGAAGATCCCGCCGTCAAGGTACTGCTGCTGGAGGCCGGCGGCCCGGACACTCGCAAGGAGATCCACATACCGGCGGCGTTCTCCAAGCTTTTCAAGGGTCCCTGCGATTGGGCCTACTATACCGAACCCGAGCCGCAGCTCAAGAAGCGCAACCTGTATTGGCCTCGCGGAAAAGTGCTTGGCGGCAGCAGTTCGATCAACGCCATGATTTACATCCGGGGTAACCGCTACGACTATGACCACTGGCGTGATCTCGGCAACTCCGGCTGGGCATACGATGACGTATTGCCGCATTTCAAGAAATCAGAAGCCCAGGAGGATGGCGCTTCAGAATTTCATGGAGCCGGTGGACCGCTCCACGTGACGAATTTGCGGTCCATTAACCCGCTCTCGGAAGCCTTTGTGGAAGCTGCCAGGCAATGCGGCTACCCGCGCAATCCGGACTTCAATGGCGCAAAGCAGGAGGGATTCGGATTTTACCAGGTTACTCAGTTTGAAGGAAAACGCTGTAGCGCTGCCGACGCTTTTCTGCACCCGGTGATGAAGCGGCCCAATCTCACAGTCCAAACCGGCGTACAGGTTTTTGACATCATTTTTGAGAAGCGCCGCGCCGTAGCGCTCAGTTTCCAAAAGGGCGAGGGCAGCACGCAGGAACACGCGGAACGGGAGATCATTCTCTGTGCCGGAGCCATCGGCTCACCACAACTCCTCATGCTCGCCGGAATTGGCCCGGCAGACCATCTGCGCTCCCTGGGCATTCCCGTCACCTCTGATCTGCCTGGAGTGGGTGCAAACCTGCAGGACCATTTGTCTGTCGGCGTGGTGTATCAGTGCACGCAGCCTGTCAGCCTGGCCGATGCGGAGAGCATGAAGAGCCTGGCGAAATATGTGTGTTTCAAGAGCGGGATGCTGACCTCCAATGTCGCCGAGGCCGGGGGTTTTGTCAGAAACGACTCCTCCTATCCCGCACCCGAGATACAGTTTCACTTTGGCCCGGGCTACTACGTGGACCACGGCTTCGCCACATTCAAAGGGCATGCATTTACTCTGGGTCCGACCCTCATACGCCCATATAGCCGAGGGCGCATTACCCTGCGATCCAGCAACCCACTGGATGCTCCCGTGATCCACGCTAACTATCTGAGTGATCATCGCGACCTCGAAGTCTTACTGCAGGGCCTAAGGATGGCGCGCAACATCGCAGCAGCCAGGGCTTTTGATTATTATCGCGGCATTGAGATGCATCCCGGACCGGACGCAAAAGACGACGGGGCGCTGCTCGCTTACATCGCGCAGAAGGCGGAAACGCTCTACCATCCCGCAGGTACCTGCAAGATGGGAAGCGACGCCCAAGCGGTGGTTGACTCCGAACTGCGGGTCCATGGACTGGAAGGGCTTCGTGTGGTGGATGCGTCAGTGATGCCGACCGTGCCCGGTGGAAACACGAATGCTCCCACTATCATGGTTGCGGAAAAGGGAGCCGACATCATCCGAGGAGTCAACAGAGTTGAGAAGCATCCAGATTCGCTGCTCAGCACAGCCAGCAACTGACTTGCAGGGCCGCTCATAACGCAGAAAAACAGGTGATTTCTGCGCTTATTGTCGCAAGATGATTGAAAACTAGGGACATATTTTTGCGTGTCCCCGCCTTCCCGCGGGACTAAAATAGAGGTATGAAACGGCTCCTGTCACTTGCGACGTTTGGAGCAGCCACCCTCCTCATGATTCTTCCAGCCCAGGCGCAATTCCGGGGCGGCGGCATGCGCGGCGGTGGTGTTGCTCCGAGGATGAGTTCAGGTTTTCGGTCAGGCGGAGCCATGATGGGCCGAGGCTTTCGTTCAGGGCCAGTCATGGGTAGCCGCCGGTTCGCTCCCTCGGGTCGCGTATTCATGGGCAGGCCTGCCGTTAGAACGCGGGGCTTTGCTTCCACGCAAGGCAGGTTCAGCTTCAACCGGCGTTTTGCCCGCGGCCACAGGATTGTGTTTCCGAACTGTGTCGGCTTCCCGTGCTTCCCGGGCCGCCGCCATTTTTTCCGGCATTCATTCTTCTTCGGCAGCAACCCGTTCCTTTTCGGAAGCCCATTCTTCTCTCCGTTTTTCTCGGTGGGCTACATCCCGGGCTTCGACTATCCATATGATTACTATGGCTACAATCAGCAACCTGAGCAGCCGGTCGTAGAGCAGTCTGACAACTCCGCCGACATCCAGCTTGCGACGGAGATACAGAGCCTTTCTGACCAGATTGCAGACCTGCGTGATGAGCAGGCGGTACAGCGGATCCAGAACCGGCCGGCGCCAGCTCCCGATACTTCCATGTCAGCAGTGTCTCCGGCGCCTTCCACAACCTTTGTCTTTACGAATGGACAGCGCCTGACGGCGGAAAATTACGCCATCACAGGACAAACGCTCTGGATCCTGAGCGAGAACACAGCCAAAAAGTATTCCCTTGCCGACCTCGACAAATCCGCCACGCAGCAGGTCAATGAGGCGAATGGCGTTGAATTGCACCTGCCGGAACCGGCGAAGCACTGACCACTCCCTGCTCTAGCCTCCTCCACACGTCACCCATCAGGGTGACGTGTGGCCGCTGCGGCTCTCCTGCCGCTCGTGTTATCCTCTCAATCCTCCAGTTCTGGAGCAAAAACCTACAGGTCTCATGAGTCATCTTTTTGTGGTCCGGCACGGACAGGCCTCATTCCTTGAACAGAACTATGACAAGCTCTCCGCCAAAGGAGAGGAACAGAGCCGTTTGCTCGGCAGATATTGGGCGGCGCACAAGCTTGTATTCGACTGCGTTTATTCCGGTCCGCGTGTGCGCCAGCGTGAAACCGCTCGCATTGCCGCAGAAGCATATGAGCAAGCGGGCTTATGCTGGCCGGAAGTGGAAGTAGTGGACGCATTTGACGAGTTTCGCGCCGAAGCCGTGATTGAGCATGCTCTTCCTTCTCTGGTGCAAGCCGATCCTCGCATTCGCGGCATGTATCAGGAATATGAAAAGGCTGAGGGGCAGGCGCAGCGCTTCAAGGCTTTTCAGCGCATGTTTGAAATCGTCGTCGGGCGCTGGGCGGCCGGCGAACTCCACGTACCCGGCATTGAGCCGTGGCCGGAATTTTGCGAGCGCGTGCAAAGCGGGCTGGCGGCTCTCACCGGCAACGGAAACCGCGGCCGGCGAATTGCCATCTTCACTTCCGGCGGACCTACCGGAGTGGCCATGCAGCGGGCGCTGAAGCTCTCCACAGAATCCACATTGAAGGCAGCCTGGATGGTCGCCAACTCAGCCTACAGTCAATTCATTTTCTCCGGCAGCCGCTTCACGCTGAGCTCTTATAATTCTTACCCGCATATCACGGATCGCGAGTTGTTCACCTACAGGTAATGAGGAAATTGATGGCCGACGATCTTCAGGACCACGCGCGTGCAATCCGGCAGGGCGAGGAGCTTGATGTGGCTCGCCTGGAGCCGTATCTGCGCAGCCATTTTCCCGAGGTCGATGGCTCCCTGATGGTCAAACAATTTCCTGCTGGGCACTCGAACCTGACTTACTCGGTAAACCTGGGCGGCAAAGAAATGGTTTTGAGGCGTCCGCCCTTTGGCAGCAAGGTGAAATCGGCGCACGATATGGGCCGCGAATACAACGTCCTCTCGCGCCTGCATGGCGTCTATCCCGCGCCGAGGCCGCTGCTTTACTGCACCGATGAGAGCGTTATGGGAGCCCCTTTTTATGTGATGGAGCGGGTGCGCGGCGTGATCCTGCGCAAGGATCTGCCGGCCGACCTGAGTTTATCGCCGGAAACAGCACGCCGGCTGAGCGAATCATTTATCGATAACCTTGCTGCTCTGCATGGTCTCGATTACAACGCGATTGGGCTTGGCGAACTCGGCAAGCCTGCAGGGTACCTGCAACGCCAGGTGAAGGGCTGGATTGAGCGTTACCACGGCTCAAAGACTGAGGAGTTGCCGGAAATCGGGCGAATCACACAATGGCTCGCGGAACACATGCCTCCCCAAAGCGACTCAACGCTCGTACACAACGATTACAAATACGACAATATGATCCTAGCGGAAGAGGACATTACGCGAATTAAAGCCGTTCTCGACTGGGAGATGTGTACGCTCGGCGATCCGCTGACCGATCTGGGGACCGCGCTGGCCTACTGGGTAAATGCGGATGACCCGCCGCAGCTCCAGATGGTGCGCTGGGGCCCAACTTATATTACGGGCAGCCTCACACGCCGGCAGTTGGCGGAGCGCTATGCTGAAAAGACCGGCCGCAGTCTTGAGAATCTTCTCTTTTATTATGTGTTCGCGCTGTTCAAAGTGGCCGTGATCATCCAGCAGATTTACTACCGCTACTATCACGGCCTGACCAAAGACCAGCGTTTCGCGTCTCTTGGCGAGGTCGCGAAGATGCTGCTGCAGGTGGGATTGGGAGCGACAAAAAGAGGACACATGTGATCCTGGTTCGCTATAACGTTCCTTGATCAAAGAGTACGAGCATCAACGCGCCGGGGCGGGCTCTTCCAGGCTGCGCGCGGCGAAGTCGATCACCGCCTTGACCTAATCGCGATCAAGGCCGTCGAACCACTTGAGAATGTCGTCAATGTTGGCGCCGGCCTCAAGGTTTTCAAAAATGGTGGCAACAGGCATGCGCGTTCCGCGGAGCACCCATGCCCCACTCACTTTTCCGGGAACCCTCTCGACCGCGGAACATTTCAACCAATCAAGGGCTGGCATGCTTCAATTCTAGTGCGACTGAGCCACTCAGCCCATAAGAATTCATCTGTGCCCTCGGAAGTGCCAATCTCGCTCTGAAACTGATCAATTTTGCGCACTGTGGAAAACTTCGCCGCATTTCTACCGGTAAAGCCTGACCAGCCACTCGGCAACGCACGCCGGCTTGGTACCGCCTTCCGATTCCACGGTTGCGTTGTAGAGAACTTCCAATCCGTTTCCGTCAACTTCCTTGACCGAAGCAAGCGTAAACCGCGCGCGAATCTTTGACCCGACGCGCACCGGCGATACCCAGCGCACCTTGTTGAGGCCATAATTCAGCCCCATGCGTACGCCGGTCTTGATTGCGATGGCTTCGCCCATGAAGTAGGAGAGCAGGGAAAGCGTCAGAAAGCCGTGAGCGATTGTCTCTTTGAACGGCGACTCGCGCCGAGAGCGCTCCACGTCAACGTGAATCCAGTTGTGGTCGCCGGTGGCGTCGGCAAACTGCTGCACACGCTCCTGGGTCATGGCGAGCCAGTCTGTCACGGCAACTTCCTGGCCGACGGATTGCTTCAGGTCCTCAATGGATTCGAAGGTGTGTTTGGGCATCGTGGTTCTCGCCTGCTAACGCAGATATCAAAGCTCTCGCGAAAATTTACTTTTGTCATCCTGAGCGGAGCGCGACCCTGAGCGAAGCCGAAGGGGAGCGCGAAGTCGAAGGATCTATGCACTTCAATCTTTCGATCTTCGTGATGCAATCGCTACAAAATACATAGATCCTTCGACTCGCCTTTTGTCGCCGTTCACTAAGCTCCGGCTGCGGCATCCTCGCCTAGGATTACGAAAATAAGTACTCAGATCAGACCCGTGAGTCTCGCCTATACCAGCATCACAGCCCGCCGGCAACTTCCAACACCTGCCCGGAAACGTAATCTGATAAGGGCGATGCAAAGAACAACACCGCACCGGCGGCGTCCTGCGGCGTTCCGGCGCGTCCAAGCGGGATCATCTTTGCCATGAGCTGCAGCCGGTCGGCAGGAATGCCCAGCTCTATGTCGACGTTCTCGCGCTTGATCTTCACCTGCTCTTCTTTGGCGTGCGTCAATCGCGTATCGATCCAGCCAAATGCCACGGCATTCGCCTGAACGTTGAACATGCCCCATTCCCTCGCCAACGTTTTTGCCAGGCCAATGACGCCCGACTTTCCTGAAGCGTAGTTTGCCTGGCCGGCATTGCCGCGCGTTCCGGACGTGGAGCTGATGCAAATGATCTTTCGCGGCCGCGCTCTTCCCTGCTCCGCCTGCTCTTTTTTGGCTGTCTCCCGGATGAACGTCGAAGCAGCACGAATGATCCTGAACGGCGCAGTCAAGTGGCAATCGATGATCGCCTGCCATTGCTGGTCGGTCATTTTGTGAATTACGCCGTCCCATGTGTAGCCGGCATTGTTGACGATAATATCCAGCCCGCCAAACTTCTCGAGCGTCGCTTTGATCAGCCGGTCAGGAAATTGTGGATCAGTCACGTCGCCGGGGAAAGCCAGCGTCTGTCCACCTGCTTTTTGTATCGCATCGGCGGCAGATTTGAGGGGATCCGGATCGATGTCTGACATCACAACTTTAGCGCCGTTCCGGGCGAACAACTCCGCTGTGGCTTGCCCAATGCCGCGGGCCGCGCCGGTTACGATGGCTACTTTATTATCGAGAAGCTTCATCTTCGGTGCCCTCACAATTTGTTTTCACCGCGGAGGCGCGGAGGAATTTGGCAATCGAGCAATCCGGTAAACGGGCAATTACACCCAAAGTAAAGACGCCGGGATTCGAATACCGAACTTACCCGGAGGCTGAATCCTCCAATCTTCTCCGCGTCTGCGCGATTCTCTCGAAAATGCGTCCAGAACCGTGTGGCACAGCCGCCCCCGGCTGTGCTGAAGGCTCATCATAAGCAAATGGCGCCAGTTCGGATCGATTGCAAGGTCTGCTCCAACACCATGGTTGCATGAAACGCGCGCAGGGAAAGATGCACAGGCGAGGGCGCCCGTGCCACATATCTGTAACCGCTGGAGCGCAAAACATTTTTCATGCTCGTTTGGAAACGCTGTCCTTCGCTACGACTCGTGGGTAAACATTTTATTTCTTCGTCGCCATTTCCGGCCGGATACTCTCTGTCCCCGACCAGTATTTCTTGCGCAATTCTTTTTTCAGTATCTTGCCTGTGCCGGTTTTCGGCAAAGCCTCTACAAATTCAATCGAGCGCGGGCATTTGTAATGGGACAGGCGGCTGCGGGTAAACTCCATCAACTCGCTCTCGCTCACCTCGGCCCCCGGCTTCAGTGAAACAATGGCTTTGGGAACTTCGCCCCACCGATCATCCGGCACCGGAATCACCGCGACCTCATAAACCGCCGGATGGGCCAGCATGGCTGTCTCCACCTCAATCGATGAAATATTTTCACCGCCGCTGACAATGATGTCCTTCTTTCGGTCCACAATCAGCACGTATCCGTTTTCATCCATGGTGGCCATGTCGCCGGTATGGAACCAGCCATTGCGCATGACCGCGGCCGTGGCCTCAGGTTGTTTCCAATAGCCAGCCATCACGCCGTCACTGCGGGCAATGATTTCGCCGATGCTGACGCCATCGTGAGGAAGGTCTTTGTCCTCCGCATCGACAATCCGAATCTCAACTCCGGGCAGCGCATAGCCGGTGCGCGCCTGGCGTTCAAAGCGCTCTTCGCCCTGCCAATCCACGCCGGCTTTGACCTGCGCTGTCGTCAGTACGGGACAGGTCTCAGTGAGGCCATAACCTGAGAAACAAGTGCAGCCGAGCGCCTCTTCCACCTGGCGGACCAGCGTTGGGGATGATGCAGCGCCGCCAAGCGTGACACGCTCAAGACTGCTCAGATCATATTTGGACCGATCCGGACAGTTCACCAGTGCCGTGGCCATGGTCGGCACAAGGCTGAAAGCTTGAACTTTCTCCTGCTCCACCAGCCGAAAGACTTCCGGAGGATCGAATTTGCCGATCATCACATGCGTGGCGCCAACCAGAGTCAGGGAATGCGCCACGCCCCAGCCATTGGCATGGAACAGTGGAATCGTATGCAGTTCCACGGTTTCCGACCCGCTGTTGAATACGACGATGACGTTCAATGCGTGCAGATAAATGTTGCGATGCGTCAGCATCACGCCCTTGGGATTGGCGCTGGTGCCGCTGGTGTAAAACAGCTCGGCCACAGAATTTTCATCGATCTGCGTGATGTCAGCCTGATAGGGCGACGCGTCCGCAAGCAACTGTT
Source organism: Candidatus Angelobacter sp. (assembly GCA_035712465.1). Lineage (GTDB taxonomy): Bacteria > Acidobacteriota > Terriglobia > Terriglobales > Acidobacteriaceae > Angelobacter. The sequence continues at coordinate 865 of DASTAS010000010.1, read as the reverse complement.
CATAGCTTTGCGGAAGCGCCCACGCCGCCCTTGGGGTGTGGTCCAGACCGACAAAAGCCTTCACCGTCCGCAACTCACCCCGGAATCCCTCGACCATGGAAGCAAACTGTTCCTGAAAAAAGAGCACCTTGGCGCCGGAATCATTGAGAATATAGGCGAGCTCCGTCGGTGTAAGGCGGATATTCAGCGGCAGCAGCACCGCGCCTGCTTCAAGCACCCCATAATATGCCTCCAGCAGGCGATGGCAATTGCCGCTCAGGTAGGCAACGCGGTCGCCCGGCTGAACGCCCATCTGGCGCAATGCGCCGGCAAGGCGCGCCGCACGCGAGGCAAACTGCCCATAGTTAAGACGTTCCTTGCCGCAAATCACGCCCACTTTGCGGGGAAACTGCTGCGCCGCATAGCGCAAGAAGCGAATTGGAGTGAGTGGAATATTCATGATGATTATTTACTTGACAAGTATTATTCCACTTGCTATGCTGATCTTGCGTTAAATGAAAACCCGCCTGACTAGCGGGTAGGAGGACAAAATGTTCAGAAGTGAAAAACAGCAATGTGAAGCCATCCAACTGCTTTTGAAGTCCCTGCATATGGAACGTTTTTGGACTGACAAAGGCCCCACTAAACAAGCCTGCAAATATCTTGAGGGTTCGCCGCTCTCTTCTGGCGAACAAATTTTTCTCCGCTGTGCTTTCGATCTCTGGAACGGCGACGGCAAGGTTCTTCTCTGGCAAGACCTTCTTGGCAGTTTGGATACGCCGCGAACCGAACTTTTGTTCACGCTGGTTATCGCAGTGAATCGAGGCGGTGATGCAGTACAAAAATGGATAGATACCCGAAAAGCTGCGCTCGTTTGCGCTGCCTG
>DASTAS010000009.1:0-33892 GCA_035712465.1 Candidatus Angelobacter sp. | reverse complement strand
CAGCGGATGATCCTTCCGCACTCGGCTCTCGGGTGACAAATAACTGAATACTTCGCCCTGCTGCTGATCGCTTCCTCGCATGCTTTCTGTTACCACATCTCAGCTCTGCTTTGGGAGTACTTTTTCAGCACCCTGCTAGTTGGCTTGCGCTTCTTCGCCCTTGCCAATTAGCTGCTGATACGTGATGCGCTTCCCGACAAGGTTGGCAGTCAGCATCGTGAATCGGTCAGCGTCGGAGATGGACTGCTTTTTAGTGGCGCGATTGTTGTAACGGAACATCTGCTCATCGAGGTAACGAAACAAGTGAAACGGCTCGACGCTAATATAAGTACCCTTGAGACCACGCTTCAAGCACGACCAAAAGTTCTCGATGCCGTTCGTGTGCACTTTCCCGCTTACGTAAGTCTCAGCATGGTCAATAATCTCGTGTACGTAATTCTTGTACAAACCCCAATACCCTTGACAATCATCGGTGGACAAATACGATCCAAACTCGACGTTGTCACTCACCATTGCATGAAGGGTTTTGCGGTCACGATCCTCGATTACCTGAGTTCGTACTTTGCCATCACGCTCAAGGACTCCCATCACAATGGTTTTGTTGTAGAACGGATTCACGCTGTTTTTAACTCTGCGGTCAGCGTGCATGAAACGGGCCTTACCGCCGATGAACGTCTCATCTGCCTCGACGTGCCCTTTAAGTTTTCCGCCGTTCTCATCCTGCATTGCCAAACGGATGCGGTGAAGCATGAACCATGCGGTTTTCTGGGTGACACCCAAAGCGCGGTGAATCTCGTAAGACGAAACTCCATTCTTGCAATTGGCAATCATCCACGCAGCAGTGAGCCACTTGTCCAGTCCGATAGGGCTATCCTCAAAGATCGTGCCGACCTTGACGCTGAATTGCTTTTTGGGATGTTTGGTTTTGCACTCCCAGATGCGGCGCGTAGCGATAAAGCGTACATCCTTGCTGCCACAAGTCGGGCACTCGACGCCACTGGGCCAGCGTTGCGCCACAAGATGATTGAGGCAGTTGTCAGGATTGCCGTAATACTGGATTGCTTGTTGAAGTGTCTTTGGTTGCGCCATGTCTTTCACCAAAGACAGAGTACCGGAAACAGGTTACTGTGTCAAGTATATTATTACCCGTTCAACCCCGAATCCAAAGGACTTACGCAGCGTCACCCCGGAGTTGAACGAAGCTGCGCGGCGTAAAATCGCCGCGCCTCAAATTGTCATCTTGAGCGAGCGGCAGCGCCGCGAGTCGAAACCGGGGCCCCCAGCAAGCCGGCTGTTGGCTTGATGGGGTGGGACCCAGATCGCGCGAAGCGCATCACCAGCCATGTCTAATTACTACTTGCTAGACGCTAGAAGCTACATTGTCAAAGAACCTGGCTACTACACCCGTTGCTCAGAACAGGCCAGCCCAAAACCTTCCAAAGTTAGCATTTTCTTCGCCCAAAGTCACGCAGGAAATAGGACAATGCGCAGGCACGCTTCTTGCCTGGCTGAATGCTGACGGCTGAAAGGTGAGGCAGCCGCCAGAAAGCAGTTCAAAAGTCGCTGAACGGACCCAAACCTTCTACGCCGTACAACTTCTCGGAACGCCAATTTACCGCAAGCTGGATCACCTCAAGGCAGTCCTCAGCTGTGTGTACAAGTATTCTCTGTGGAGATGGCCGGAGATACGAGGGAGCAGAGAGCTGAGCTTCCGCAAGAGCTCGGCATTCTGCTATGGCTTTGTACGTCGGCTCTTTGTCTTTGAATTGTGCTGTTCTAATTTCCACAGCGAGCTGGGCAAGATAATCTAACTGCTTCTTCGCAGCCTCACTCGGAACTACGAGTGGCGCCATACGCAGGTCATTTACTTCGTAGTCCTGGGTGTTCTTAATAAATTTTTTAATTATAAAGCTGAACACATCCGAGTTCAGTATGGCAAGAAAAGAAGCGGCTGTGAAAGCGGAACAACCTGGCGTGAACCGGGAACCACTGGCATCGAAAACGCAGGGTGGTTGCGTGCGTGCTTTCAGAGCAACATGATTCGCATGCAGTGTCCACGTCACACCGGGAGTGAGAAAAAAGGAATAACCTTGCCACCTGCTTTCAGAGGCCGTTTGAAGATGGCGAACCGATGCGGTACCCCAATCAATGTAGAGATTTTCCTCAGAAGCCCACCTGTGCCCTTCTGGATCACCCTTTCGGAACGGCAACCACGTTCGTTTGCCGAGGAGTCCGCGAAAAATTGTTGCGATCCTAGGCGCGGCTGTCGGATCGAAATACACCTCACCATTCTTCAGTCCCAGCAATTTTTTGGGAAACTGTTTATCCTCAGCTGCCGTCCAAAGTGCTTGAAATATCTCAAAAAAATCAGAAGTTGATTCTTGTAGCTCCTTTAATCGAGCTTTAATTCCCTCGGTTTGAGACCACCGCGCTAGCAATTCATCTCTGCGAAACGCAAATGCGTTTTCGAGATCTTCTTGTGTCGCAATTTGGGTTGAATCGATGACTTTATATACTTCGCCTTTCTGCAGTCGGAGCTCACGCGCTGCGTCAAATTCTTCTTTAAGTTGCTCGATGACATCTTGTATCGGCGTGTTATCTTGCTTGAGTAGCGAGGCAAGTCTTTCTGAAACTCGGGGATTCCTGGACCACATGGTAGCTAGCTGTTGTTGCCGATTTAGCGCTTCTGTGCCCGCTTTCGTACCTGACAAATACGCTAAGAATCGCCCGTTGTTCCCTGTCCGCATGCCTTGGCCTCCTTCAGCGACAAGGCCCAACAGGGTCAACTCACCGGGCTTGAGATTTTGCTGATAATCCTCGATTGCTTGTCGACCTTTGGCGAATTTCTTTGAGTCTTGAATATCTTCCCACCATTCATGTACCTTCTCTTTCCAAGCGGCCATATATCGGTTGTACAGCAGCACCGATCCGTCTCTCGGTTCGAAAAATGCTCGCTTGAGAGCCTGTCTGTATGGTTCAGTGTGGGTCCGATGAACTCTGAGGCATCCGGAAACGCCGTGCTCAACGGAGTACTGATGATCGGCTACTGTGAACGGCGCGGCGGAAGCCTCCAGAACAGGAAACTCCTTGAGCAACTCGGGGATGGCGGTCTCGGGATTATTATCCGCGGTTTCGTAACGAGCTTGAATAAAAATAAGTTGGTCCGCTTTGGCGTCAAGTTGGAGCTTGCGCTTTTCGAAAACGAACATTGCCGCGTCCACCGTTGCTTCGAAGGGATCGCATTGGACGAGAAAACGTAGTGCTTGATTCTGCAAGAGTTCTCGAATCGCTGTTTTTGTAGCGAGGGTGAAAAACGTGTCAGATGTTATGAACCCAAACTGGCCACCATCGCGGAGGAGACTGAATCCGCTGAAAATGAAATGGACATATGTGTCGTCCACATAGCCCCAAAGCTGATGAAGCGCTGGTCGGTAATTCAGGCCGCTCGTTGTCTGCGTTGATATGTATGGCGGATTTCCTAATATCGCGTCGAATCCAGGATTTCTCTTCGTGTCGCCCGATTCATCAAAGAATGCTTCAGGAAATTCAAGCTCCCAATGGAACGGCTGGAGATCATTTCGAAGCTTTAGGAACTGCGCCTCATGCAACTTTAGAAGTTCGGCTTTCTCTTTGGCGAGTTTCGCGCGGTCAGTTTTGTGCTTTGCCGCAAGCTCCAGCAAGACCAGGCGACCGAACTCGTAATACTCCAGATGCGTCAAGGGCAAACCTGCTACCGCCGCACACCATAAGTCAGCAATGTCTCTAAACGGTGTCAGCCGTCTTACGACCTCTTCGTTCCAGCGGGTCTCTTTGGTTTTTACGACCTCCAGAGACGAGCTTTCGCTTTTCTCAATATCCGCTATGACACTTATTGCCGCGTGGATATTGCCTGACAACTGATCGCCCAAGGACAGCGTTGCTTGTTCTGGAACTCTCGTCGGAAGGCCCCCAAGTTGAGCGATTCGCGTGCCGATCAGAGCATTACCCGTTCTCAAATGGTGATCTAAGAAGCTCAGCGGCTCGTCGAAAGCGATGCACGTGAGCCATAGGGACAGCTTCGTCAATTCAACAGCTAATGGGTTCAGATCCACGCCATAGATGCAGGACTCGACCACTCTGCGACGCCAATATGCGATTGCTGCATCCGCTCTGCTTTCCTGTTCCGCTGTGGCCGTCGCCAGCTTAGTCGTCGGATGCTCAACAATGCGATCGGCGATCCATTCAGTTGCCCTGACAAGGAAGTGCCCACTGCCCATTGCAGGATCTACAACGTTCAGCGTTAGTACGAGGTTCGCAAATGAGTCGTCTTGTACGTTAGCGGCGACGGCCGCTTTCACGTGTGCGTCTTCGTTAAACGCACTTATAAGCGGCGACAGTGTCGTGTCGACTAAGAACTTGACTACCCAGTCCGGAGTATAAAACGTCCCTGACTCTTGTAGGGCTACATGTTCCCCCATCACAATTAGCTTGTTGGCACCAGGCATTGCCAGTTCAAGGTGGCCACCGAGCAAACCTTCATAGATGTCACCGAGCTGGCGGACTTCTAGGTCAGCGTAATCAATAGCTCCGAAGTTGAATTCCTGTTGTTCTGAACCTAGCGAAGCACCAGGTGAAAACATGAGTCTCCTGAGAACACCTGACAATGATTTGTCGCCGATCTTCCAGCTCGTCAATTTTGGATGAAGCTTCGGGTCGAACAGTCCGCCGTTGTATCTGGGTACTCCGCACGCCTTGTTTGCGCTCGGGTGATCGCCGTTTATGAGGCCGAAGAGCTTTTCTAGGTCATCATAGATGCTGGTCAAGCCGTCGTCCTCGCCGACATTTGATTGTAGGCGTGGAATCAAACGCTGTAGCGAGTAATGCTCCCGATATCGGGGATTTGCTTGTGGCCCGGACAACCGCACGGGTAAAAGGGCTCGCGATTCGGCGTAGAGGATGAACAGCAGCCGGTAAAGGAGGATCAGGCAATTGTCGTAAAGGTCCTTGAGTTCAGCCTCTCCAATCCGATTTTCCGGGAAAGTCCAGAACCCATTGGCCAATTCCTGAATAACACCGGCTATCCTCTTCCTTATCTGCTGTTCCAAATTTGCTTGGAACTGAACCGCTTCTGCTCGGATTTCGTCGAGTAGGCATTTGCCAGCCCTCTCAGTCAGAGCCTCAGGGGAGAACAGCGCAAGAAAGACCTTGAATTCTTCAAACGAGCAGAAATTCTCCCTTGGACCGGCTAGCAGGAAGGCAAAATAAGAACTCGGGTGCGCATCACGCGAGTATAGTCGCCATTCGCTCCCGCTGCTTAAAATGCCCCATCGGAAATAAGCCTTTCCGTGCCAGTCCGCAGCTTCCATGAGGTAAGCGCGGATCTGCTGATGCGGGAATCTGAATTCGTGCTTAGAAATGGAATCGAGAGGCGCGTTGACAGGTTTAGCCTCAAGGAGCCCGATTGCAGCGCGGAATTTTGCCTCTCTATCCTCATTGAAGACTTTGTCCTTAGTTGCCTCGTCGCCAAAGAGGAGGTAGTCGGGGACCTGCCTTCTGCTTGCTACCGGCAGGTCCAAGTTTGGCCAGTAGCTATAGCCAAGGCGTGCCAGAACCTTATCAATGAATTCTTGACGTGTGGCCTCTTCGCCGCTCCGCTCTAATCCGATATAACGCTTTTCCCATAAATCCTTTGCGAACCGATACTTTTCCAAAGCAGAATCGCTGCTTCCGGGCCAGGTGTGCACTTCGTGAAGACGTGCTTTGATGAAGTGATCAGAAAAAATACCCTTGCAGACCCACCGCACGGAAGGAGAAAACGGGAGTTGGTGTTGATCTGAGTTGTGGTGACGCGCCATTCCTACGTTTGAGGGACTCCGTATACGTGTGCTTGCCCCGACCCGTGCTCAAAGAACACACGTCGCAAGGCCGCATTGGTTCCTTAATGAGCGAGAAAGATTATAGATGAACGAGAGAGATTACCATAAGATCGCGTGAATAGTTTGCGGTATGACACGGATTGACTCGTGCTTCGTTTGCGGCTAAGCTCCACCGCGGGAGAACGCCGCAATGCCGGTTTTTTGGAGCAAGTCAGGGAGTTATCACCGAGTTGAGTATGATAGCGAGGCAGACTTAGAAAAAGCAATCATTGAGATTCAGAACCAGCTCTTTGGGCCCAGTCGCTATTATCTGGACGTGAAGAAGAAAATTGGTGCCAAGGGGTCATTTCAGAACATTCCAGATGGATACCTGCTTGACCTCTCCCGTCTGAAGCCGCGCCTGTATGTTGTAGAAAATGAGCTGCAATCGCACGATCCGCTGCGGCACATCGCCGTGCAGATCCTGCAATTCTCGCTTTCGTTTGAGGCGGAACCCCTTACGGTAAAAAAGGCGCTGCTCCACGCCCTTCAAAACCAGCCTCCCGCTAAACAGGCCGCAGAAGAGTACGCCGCTAAACGCGCCTTCCGGAATCTTGACCATCTTTTGGAATACCTGGTGGCTGAAAGTCCGTTCTCAGCACTGGTGATCATTGACAGCATGCCCGAGGAACTTGAGGGTGTGCTGGCCGACAAATTCCGGTTTGGTGTCGAGGTCATTGAACTCAGCCGGTATGAAAATGAAAAAGGCGAGCGCGCCTATAATTTTGAGCCTTTCCTTGCTGAAGTCATCGGCGAGGCGAGCTCGCAAGCACAGCCCGCGAACGAAACACAGCTCAGCACAGAGGAGATCGACACTGTTGTGGTGCCCGCAAGAGTAGAAGGCTTCCAAAAAGTCTTTCTGGGCGAGAACTGCTGGTACAAGGTGAGAATTCACGGTTCTGTGCGCCCGCAGATCAAGTACATCGCTGGCTACCAAGTCGCTCCAATTTCGGCGATTACACACATCGCACCAGTCAAGTCCATCGAGCCGTGGAAAGATTCGGGCAAATTTGTCCTTCGTTTCTCAGAACCAGCCAAGGCGATTGGCCCGATTCCGCTCGTCAAAAATGGCCTAGTAAAGGCTCCGCAGGGGCTGCGCTACACCACCCTCGAACGCCTGTTCAAAGCGAAAAACATGGATGAACTCTTTGGGCCGGATGGGCAGAGCAAGGCCGCAGGAGCAGGCGAATGAGCACAGATCCCAGAGAGATCGACCTTGCTCTGTTGCACGACGTAAGAAGGGACGCGGCGGAGAATGATAAGGAACGGTTGATCGAATTTCACAAAACTATTTCCGAACAACTGAATGCGCGCCTTTCCGAAAGTCCAAAATTCTTCGGACTATTGATTGTTGTCAGCACCGGCTATGGATACGTGCTTTCGACCGAAGCATTCTCTAGCCAGAAAGGCCTCGTTGCATTTGCCAGTCTTCTGTCGTTTGCGGCTGTTCTATGGGCTATTTGGTATCTTGCAGCACTTGGTTATGCGTTCCGCTTCCTGCAGAATTCTCAGCATTGCATTGAGTATGCGCTTGGCTGGAGCCCGAGATATGTTCCCTTGCCGGTTCGCGACAGAAGGACGGGGCAACCACCCGATCCCCCGCGGCCATTCTCTCTTGACGCATTCTGGCTCTTACCTGGAATTTACCACGCCCACGCCGCAGGCCTAGTGGTTCTGCTTGGGGTAATGTGCAGCGCTTTTACCTGGAAAATGTGGCAATTCTGGCCGCACTGCGTGCTCGTGGATTTCAGTAGTGGAATGTTTGCTCTCGGGGTTCTGTACACGTATGGCATCAACATGCGTTATCTGAACAAATTTCGACAACGCTGGCATGACCCCGAGAAGGTTCTAACCAACGCGGAGAAGCAAGTGTTGGGACTGAACGAAAAAATATGAATTTCTAACGAGGCGGAAGTCGCTCGTGCCATTAGCAGTATTTTGAGGACATAAAGCGGGTACTCAGGATCTCGCGATTGGAACCGCTTTTATACCCTCGTTTACCAACCGAAGCCGTCGAATCTGGAGACCGGGCCAAGAGAAAGCTGACTTGTGCGGGTGCGTCACTTTTCTTGTAACGGGCACCGGCTCTCGTCGTTTCACGAAGAGGAAACCAAAGAGAGATGAAGAAATGATTGCACCTGTTTGCGGAATAATTCCTATGCGCTGGGCATTACCATAACGCGGTCAGCCGCGCTCTTTCTTCGGCTCGTCTTGATTGAACTCGCCCTTACGGGGCAAGCGCTTGGGGGTTGGGATCAGTTTGAAAAGTTCGGCGGGAGGCCATACCCGATGCGCATAATGCCCTCGAAAGAGACGCTCCGTTCTCCGCGCTCGATCCTGCCGATGTGGTTGGTCTCATAGCCGCAAAGCTCCGCCAGCCTCATACGGTCGCTCCGCCTTCGGCTCCGCGCGAGCCGCAGGCGCGAGGAATTGATTTTTTCTTTCAACCTGTCGCGGCCCTGACCACCCCAGCCGGCCGAAACCAGGCCGTCCGGGGACCCCGGGGTAAAGGGCCGCTCTTCCACTCAAGAACCCAAAAGCGGCATCGCCGGACTCCGCGCACGCGGCCGCGCAGTACTACTCTCCGCTCGGTTGTTTCATTTGCGCGCCGGAGGCGCGACGGTGGAAGAGCGGCGCTTCAGCGCCGCGAACAGATCGGAAGAAATGAACTACCTTGCTGCCGCAGGCTCGGGCTCCCTGGCAAGCGCGATTTGGCTGCCAGGGTGGAGGCTCGCACGCAGCCCGAGCTTTAGACAGACCGAAAGTCAAAAGGTTTTAACCACAAAGGACACCCATTCGACTCGCTGCGCTCGCTCAGGGCAGGCTGCGCAACACAAAGGCAAAACTCGCACCATAGGCAGCTCGAAACGGGCATGAAAATTGTTTCTTGTCGCGTCGCCTTGCGGCTCAGCCGCAGCAAAGGAATTTACTCTCCATTGTCGTTGTTCATTCAGTCCACCCGAGGCGGGACCGGCAGGGCCCAGAGAACTGCCCCGTTGCTGATTTATCGCGGAGCGGTTCGAAGGACTGCGCGATCAGCAACCATTGCTGGCCGGCAGGATAAGAAAGAGAGTAATCCGGAAATGAAAGAGACGGCTCAATCCAAGGCAAGGCCCCAGAAAGCCTCTTCTGCGGCTCCTTCCTCATCGCATTCTCCCGGGCCACTACCCGAGACCAACCGCATGGCCCAGTTGGCGGCCATGGTGAACGCCAGCCCTCAAATGCAACCGTTGTTCCAGCTTAAGGGCCATCTTCAACACAGCCAGCGCGCGCAACAGCTTACGGGCCTCGCAAACGCAGCGAATGGAGGGGTGGTTCAGCAGGAACAAAAGGGCGACCACAACCCGCCCGCGCAGAAAGCGCAGAACGCCGATTCTGTCTCGGCCGTGATTCAGAGAACAGAGATCGCGGATCATGGGGCAGTGGCGACAAAGAAATACTACGCGGCGCAGATTGAAGCAACAGGCACGGATCGAATTTTAGAAGCGGTAGCGTTGTCACAAGCGACGAGAACTTCTGGAGCAAAGCAGCATGAGAGTGGCGTCTTTTTATCGGATGACTTGATTGAGTCGCATCATTGGCTCGTCGTGGGAGAAGGCCAAGACGTGAGCCGGGTGGTAGTACCCGACAAAGATTATTTTGAAAAAAATCCAAACGCGGTGCCGGAACCCTTGAAGAGCAACGGCCTCACTCCGGCGCAAAACTGCAATCTGGTAGCTGAGCATGAGCTCATTCATGCAAGGCAGGCCCACCAAAATATCAAGGGAGGTGCCGCAGGGGCACAGACAGGAGCGAAATCCTTCACCACAGATTTTGAGGCAACAATGCTCGAGCTGAACGATTTGGCACGGTACATTGACTTTGATGACAGCAGCTCCGTTCAACTTAGCAGGCTGGCGGGACCGGCCAAATATATAAAACAGAGGCTTGCTTATATCGAGAGTACAAAGAAAAGCCGTGACTCGAACGCGGAGGCCCCTACTGTTATGCGCGAGCTGCGAAGGTATCTGGAGGTCTCAGATCTCAAAGGAACGTCAAGGCGCTTTACAACGTTCTATAACAAGATCAAGGAGCTGGATGAGGAATGCAAGGAATCCCTCGGGCTTCCGCGGGAAAGCGGGTCAAGCTGTTTTCTGACCACGGCCTGTGTAAGCGCGCGGCGCCTGCCTGACAGTTGTGAGGAATTAACTGTCTTGCGCGCCTTCCGCGATGGGTATATGCGTTCATTGCCGGATGGGCCAGGCATGATCCGGCAATACTATGAAACGGCTCCCGCCCTTGTGCAGGCGATCGATTGCAGGCCTGATAAAAAGGACATCTATGACGAAATTTACGCCGTTATACGATCCTGCGTAGAGGCCATACACAACAATGAACCGGCGCTGGCTTTGAACAACTACCGATCGATGGTGGTAGGCATTTCCGAGAAGGCCAAGCCCCTTAGCAACAGGTCGTCGTGGCGCAATAGCGGCACAGGCGGCAACGCGAGCGGTATCATCCCTGTGCGCTGTGCCAGGCCACTTCCGCGGGCTGCTCCAGGGGATAGCCGAGGTCTTTCCATCCCTGGAAGCCGCCCTGCAGCGGGCGCACGCGCTTGATGCCGAGCTTCTGGAGCTTTTGTGCCACCCGGGCACTGGTCGCTTCGTTGGGTCAAGTGCAGTAGAGCACAATCTCGCGGTCAGGCGGCAGAGTGTGCGCGCGTTCGGTTACGTCTTCCGGCAGCATGCGGATGGCTCCGGGCAGCACGCGGGGATCAGTGATGGAATCGAGCGAGTGGCGCAGGTCCACGATGACCACGCCCTGGCCGGAATCCAGCATCTCATGCAGGTTCTGGGGCGAGATGCGCGATTTATAGAGATCTTTAAGGAAGCTCCGTCGCTGCGTGTACTTAATGACAACGTTGGCGGCCAGCAGAACCAGCGCTCCTTCAAACACCAGCGAGCCCATGGCCGGCATCAGGTGCAGGTGTTCCACGGGAATGTAGCCCATCAGCATCAGAGCCAGCACCCACAAGGCCGAGCCGGCAACGTTGGTAACCTGGAACTGCTGGCGGCCAACCTGGCTCAGTCCCGCAACCGCGGGAATAATGTGCGACACGCCGGGGAGCCACTTGGAGAAAAACAGCGTCCGGTGAGCGCCCTTTTCAAAGAAGACCTTCGACTTGCGCACGCAGGTGTCCGGCTCAAAGGAGATGCGGCAGAGCAGGGCGAGCACGGAGTCGCCTTTCTTGCGGCCCATCTCGTACCAGAGAGAGTCGCCGGCGATGCAGGCCAGCAAAGCCACCCAAAAAGCGACATCGAAGCGCATCTGGTTGGCCGCGGCCAGCGCTCCCGCCCCCACCAGCACCGGCGAAAGAAACAGCGGCAGCCCAACCCGCTCCAGGATGGCGGAGAGCAACACCACCAGATAAGGATGGCTGGTGAGGAGATGGAAAAGCTCTTTCACGGTGTAAGTGTACCTTAATAGAGTCAGGTTCTTTTCCCGCGTTACGGTAATCTAATGCACCAACCGGCCCAGCATGGATGGGGCCGGTCGCGCAGGCAGAAAAGAGGAACATGGTAAATATTGTGGCAGTGGTCGCCGGCATTCTGCTGATCGTGCTGGTGCTGTGGGAGACGTTTGAGACCATTGTGCTGCCCCGCCGCGTCACCCGGCAGTTCCGCATCACGCGGACCTTCTATCGCTCTACCTGGCTTATCTGGCGCGGGCTGGCCGGTTTGCGAAAGCAGAAAAAGAAGCGCGACGCCCTGCTCAGCTATTACGGTCCGCTTTCTCTGCTGGTGCTGCTGGCCTTCTGGGCCGTCACGATGGTATTCGGCTTCGCCCTGGTTCATTACGGTGACACGGAGCGGCTCAGCGGAGCCGTGTTTCCCAACCGCTTTGGCAATGCCCTGTATCTGAGCGGGACCACGCTGTTCACGCTCGGGCTGGGCGACGTGACGCCCGCGTCGCCGCTGGGGCGCGTTGTTACCGTGATTGAAGCCGGGGTGGGCTTCGGCTTTCTTGCCCTGGTGATGGGATACCTGCCGGTGCTCTACCAGTCGTTCTCACGGCGGGAAGTGACCATTTCTCTGCTCGACGCGCGCGCGGGCTCGCCGCCGACGGCCTTTGAGCTGCTCCGCCGCAACACCGGCCCTGCGGGCTCCGATTTCGACGCGCTGACGGAAGTGCTGGCGCATTGGGAAACCTGGGCCGCCGAGTTGATGGAGAGCCATCTCTCGTATCCGGTGCTCGCTTACTTCCGCTCGCAGCACGATAATCAGTCGTGGATCGGCTCGCTGACGGCTGTCCTCGACGTGTGCGCGCTGGCCATGTCCGGCATGGAAGGCTTTTGCCAGTATCAGGCGCGCATGACCTTTGCCAGCGCCCGGCATGCGCTGGTGGATCTGAGCCAGGTATTCAGCGCCGCGCCCGACACCGATGGCGCTGATGAGCGGCTATCCAGCGAAGACCTGGCGCTGATCCGGCAGGAGCTGGGCGCGTCCGGCTTCCGGCTGGGATCTGACGTCGCCGCCAACGACGAGCTCACGCGGCTGCGCGGTCTCTACGAGCCGTACGCCCTCGCGCTGGCGAGCTACCTGGAATTGAGCCTGCCTCCGTGGATCAAACGCGCAACCGCAAAAGACAACTGGCAGACCACCGCGTGGGCCAGCCAGCAGAAAAGGGCTCCAGCGGCTCAGACCCTCGATGAGCAACACTGAGAACCGGCACTTAGCCATTAGTACTTAGCCGTTAGCTCTTACTATCAGAGCAGTTGAGCAGCGTAGAATCTCCTTATGGTTACCACACCTGTTGAAAGCGTCGCCCTGAATGAGGCCGCGCGCCGGCCACTGCGGCCGGAAGAGTGCGCGCTCGCCGTGATCGATATTCAGGAAAAGCTGCTGCCACCAATCTGGGAGAAAGAGCGCATGGTGCGCAACTCACAGCTCCTGATTCGCATGGCAAAGGAGATGAACTTGCCGGTGCTGGTGAGCACGCAATACGCGAAGGGGCTCGGCCAGACAATTCCGGAGATCGCTTCCCTGCTGCCCAACGTGCAGGCCGTCGATAAGCTTGAGTTCGGCTGCTTCAGCAACGGTGATTACTGTTCCGCTGTGGGCAAACTTGCCGATCGCAATACTTTGCTCCTCTGCGGCATGGAAACGCACATCTGCGTGATGCAGACTGCGCTGGGCGCTCTGAATCAGGGCATGAACGTCCACGTTGCGGCGGACGCAGTGAGTTCGCGCACCGAGTTGAACTGGAAGCTCGGCCTGGGCAGGATGCAGGCTGCCGGCGCGGTGATCTCGTCCACAGAGATGATGCTTTATGAATTGATGGGCAAATCCGGCACGGCAACGTTCAAGGAAATGTTGAAGTGGATCAAGTAGCAGGGTTTGCCGCAGAGGAACGCAGATAGCCGCAGATCAGTGTGAATCACTTCAATCAGCGTAATCAGCGGTAAGGTTTTGCTAACTCACCCTGCTTCTTCCGCGAGCTCCACCAGCCTCTGTCCCATAATCTTGGTTTCGCCGCCGCTGAGTTCCAGCCGGATGGGCTCTTCACCGGAGTACTGCTCCACCAGTTCCGCCAGCCGGTGCGAGTGCGTCACCACCCAGAGTTGCGAGTTGCGCGCAGCATTGACCAGCGTCCTGGCCAGCGGCTCATAGAGATCAGGATGCAGGCTTGTCTCAGGCTCATTCAGGGCGAGCAGAGCCGGTGGGCGCGGACTTAACAACGCGGCCAGCAGGCAGAGATAGCGCAGCGTGCCGTCAGAAAGTTCGCGGGCGCGCAGCGGACGCTTCAGTCCCGGCATACGCAGAAGCACTGCGAACATCCCGCTTTCGTCGTCGTGATCGATCTCCAGCGACGCGCCGGGGAAGGCTTGGCGGATGGCGTCATGCAGCTCTTCTTCCTCGCCGATCTCAATGATGGTTTGCAGCGCGGCGGCCAGGTCGCGGCCGTCGTGGCTTAGCACCGGTGTTCTCACGCCCACCTGCGGATGGCGCAGGGGAGATTCGTGGTCGGTGCGGAAATGATGATAGAAGCGCCACTGATTCATCTCAGCGCGAAGAGCGGAAAGCTCGGGATAAAGATGCGGCTCGCGCAACTGCGATAACACTGATTCGGTCGGCAAAAGCTCCCCGGAGTAGTCGGCCAGGCGCTCCTCGCGGTCCAGAATCCACGCCCGTTCGGAGTTGCGCTCAAAAAACGTGACCTTCATCCCACGGGCCGTTTGCATCCATACGCGCTCTTCCTTGACCTCGGGATCGAGATCAAAGGCGGAACGATAGGGCTTGGGCAGGCCGCAGACCAGGTCGTAATTGAACGCATCCGTCTTCACGCCCAGGCCCATGCGCACGGGCTCATGGCGGGAAGAAGAAATCGAGCGTCCTTTGCGTTCGCCGGCCCAAAGGACTGAGGTCATGCCACCTTCGTCGGCGATCACGCGGGCAAACCCGCCCTGCGCCGCCTTGGCCAGCAGAAAGACCGAGTTATATAGATTGCTTTTGCCGGAAGCGTTGGGGCCAGTCAGTATGTTGATCTGACGCAGCTTCAGTTTGACATCGCGAACTGACCGGTAACCGGTGACATGCACTTCTTTAATGGGCACGGGGAATGCTCACTTCAAAAACCGCGTTAACTCAACGGTGTAATGCCTGCATTGTAGCGGCTTTTTCCGGCGCTGACCATCGGGAATTCCACGTGGGCTCCCCTACAGGGCTTGCGGCAAGCCGCGTCATCACCTCCATGCCATGCTTTGCCGCTTGAGACTGATTTCAGGCGCGGCTAACCTGCCCTCCGTAGAAGGAGGTGAAGTTGATGTTCAAAGCATTGATAAGTTTTGCCTGCCTGGTTTTGGCGATAGCATCGCCACTGCAGGCGCAGCAAGCTGAGGTTAGCCAGGCGGCTCGGAAGTTTTCCGGTGCCATCTCGGCTCCGGCGCCGAAACATACCATCAAGGTCCCGCGCAGGGCGGGCCTCAAGTTCTTAACGCTTGTACCGCTTAGCTCTGCCACCGCTAAAGCCGGTGACCAGGTTCCTTTGCGGCTGGATCAGCCCCTGATCATCAACAATCAGACAGTTCTGCCCGCGGGAACCGTGGTCAAGGCAACCGTGACCCAGGTGAAACCCGCTGACAAGTGTCACGACGGAGAGGTGCACTGGAAACTCGATCGCGTTCCCTTTCCGGATTCCAGCACGGCCAAAACAAAGATCTGGTCAACCGCTCCCGGCCCCACCCTTGAGGTTCCCGAGCGCCTCTTTAGGGAGGATGTCGAGGATGACGTCACATTCACGAGTTGGCCAGCCATCAATGAATGGTGGGAAGCTCCCTTCGCCGCTCCCATGTATACCGTGCTGATTGCCTTCTCGTCATTCCTTCTGGTCCTACGGGTCATTGGGCTTCCTTTCAGTTCTTCCTGTGAAGTGCCCGGAAAAGAATATGAGCTCCCGGTTGGATCGTCTGTGGCGGTCATGGTCACTGAAGCACACACCCTTAGCTACTAATCTCGCGCAAGCGGCGATGGAGGCATTATGTTCCGCAAATTCATTTCAGCATTCTTAACCTTAATTCTGCTCGCTCCTCAATCTCCGGCGCAGCAAAAACCATTGCAGGCGCACAAGGTCCCGCGCGGCCAGGGAGTCAAGCTCGCGACCGTGACGCCGATCAGCTCGGCTACGGCCAAAAAAGGGCAGGAGGTTCTGCTCCGGGTTGTAGAACCGCTGACCTGGCAATCGGTTACTTTGCTTGCCGCTGGCGATCTGGTGCATGCACGTATCAGTAAGGTGAAGCATGCCAAACCCAGTTGCAGCGACGGAAAAATCTCCGTGGAGGTGTCTGCGCTCACGCTTGCAAACGCCGGTACCGTGAAGGCGAGAGTAGAATTTATCAATCCTGATCCTGATTTCCCGGTCCGCGCCCAAATCCTCGCGGACCCGATGAATGCAGGTGAATGGGTGGCTGCCGGTGTGCTCGTAGGGATCGCTGTACCTTTTGCCGCCCCATACGCCGCGGCGGAGGCACTGGTGCACCGCTGTTCGGGCCTTGGCAACGATTACGTGCTCCCGGCAGGCGCAACGGTTGCTGTTGCGATCACTGAAGACTATACGGTCAGCTACTAGGAACATGGGCGAGTGAGGAATGCTTTGGCATGGTCTACGGAACAAGATGAATCTCAGCAGTCATCAGGCACCTGCCGCCATCAACGACGAGATAACGCAATTCTGCGACGGCACACAAGTAAGGGCGCCGTCGCTGAATTGCCGTCACGCCTGCCCGGAACTTTGGAGCGTTGCCGGCGGGGTTTGTCCCTGCTTGAGCAGTCCGATCTGGACTAAAAGGTTCACAGTTTGGGCGGCTGCACCCTGGAATTTCCAGTCGCATTTCTCGAAAGTGGTGTTTTCCCACACATACGACCCGCCGCTGTAGAAGATATGGCATTCGCGCAGGACGCAACTGACAAACCAGCACTCCTCCAGTTGAAAAACCTGCTTCGTGAATGTCCGGCCTTCATATCTCGTGATTGGCATGGATGACTCCTGGCAAAAAGACTAACTGGCAGATTCTGCGCCCCCAACCTTAAAGTGCTGCTTCAAGAGTGGCAAGCACCGCGCCTGCTTCTGATCGTATAATAAAAAGATTCAGCCACAAGCCTGGGGAGTCCAGTGGGGCGGTACCCTTCGCAAGGAACGGCTGCGCTTCAAAAAGATGTCAATTTCTGCCAACGAAAGCATTGTGGTTCGCGGGGCCCGCGTGCACAACCTCAAAAACATTGATTTTGAGGTGCCGCACAATTCCATGACGGTGGTGACCGGAGTTTCCGGATCGGGCAAGTCGTCGCTGGCTTTTGACACCATTTATGCCGAAGGACAGCGCCGCTACGTGGAATCGCTTTCGGCGTATGCCCGCCAATTCCTCGAACGCATTGAAAAGCCTGATGTCGATTTGATTGACGGCATCGCTCCGGCCATTGCCATCCGCCAGAAAAACAGTACGCGCAATCCGCGCTCCACGGTGGCCACCGCAACCGAGATTTACGACTATCTCCGCCTGCTCTACGCGCGTGTTGGGCGCACCTTCTGCCGTAACTGCGGGCTGGAAGTGAAGAAAGACACGGTCGATGAGATCGCGCAGACCATCCTGGCGCTCGATGAAGGTACACGGCTCAATGTTCTGTTCCCGGTAAAGCATGCAATCGCTGCCGGCGAAAAGAAGAAATCGCGTGGACGCAAAACCAAAGCCGAAGCGGCAGCCGCGGCTGAATCCGCTGCGGCCGCCCTCCGTGAGCGCCTCTTCGACCTGCGCAAGAAAGGCTTTGGCCGCCTGTTTCAGAACGGTCAGGTATTTGAGTTCTCCACGCCCGAGTCGCTGCTGGATATCGACTTCAAAGAACAACTTTATGTTCTGGTGGACCGAGTCGCTGTTGCGAAGGACCAGCGGTCACGCATTGTTGACGCCGTGGAACAGGGATTCCGCGAATCGGGTGAGGTGATCTTTCTCACCGCTCCCCGCGAAGGAGAAGACGCCCGGCAGCTCAGGTTTTCCGGCAAGTTCGAATGCAAGAACTGCCATATCACCTATCAGGAACCCGAGCCGCGTCTTTTCTCTTTTAATAACCCTTTTGGAGCTTGCCCACGGTGCCAGGGCTTCGGCAACACCATCGATTTCGATCTGAACCTCGTCATTCCCGATCCTGCAAAGACGCTGGCCGAAGGCGCCATTGAGCCCTGGACGAAACCAAAATACCGGACGCTGCACACCGAGCTGCGCAAATTCGCCAAGCAGAAAGGCATCCCGGTGGATCTGCCATGGCGTGATCTCGATCGGGAGCAGCGGCAGATGATCATGCAAGGCGAAGGCAAGTTTCCCGGCATCCAGGGCTTTTTCGCCTGGCTCGAGAGGAAAAAGTACAAGCTCCATATTCGGGTATTCCTGAGCCGGTATCGCGGTTACGCGCAATGCCCTGACTGCGGCGGCGGACGCCTCCGCGCCGACGCCCTTCAAGTTAAAGTTGAAGGCAAAAACATTTGTGAAACGACTGCATTCACTGTTGAGCAAGCCTCACAGTTCTTTCGCAGCTTGAACTTATCGCCCGAGAAAGAAGAAATCGCGGGAAAAATCCTGGAGCAGATCCAGGAGCGGCTGAAGTTCCTGAACGACGTCGGGCTTGAGTACCTCACGCTTGACCGATTAGCGTCCACGCTCTCCGGCGGCGAAGCCCAGCGCATCCAACTGGCCACTTCGCTCGGCTCGCGTCTGGTAGGCGCGCTCTATGTTCTCGACGAGCCTTCCATCGGGCTGCACAGCCGCGACACGGCGCGGCTGGTCAAAATCCTGCATGAATTGCGCAATCTGGGAAACACGATTCTGGTGGTCGAGCACGATCCCGAGGTGATGCGTGCCTCGGACCGTATTCTCGATCTCGGTCCGGGGGCGGGCGAGAATGGTGGTCGCGTGATGGCCGCGGCGCCCTATGAAGAACTGAAGAAGCTCAGCTCTTCCCTGACGGGACGTTATCTGAGCCAGGAACTGCGTATCCAGATACCGCAGATTCGCCGCAAGCCGGGTGTGCCCATGATCCGCATTGAGGGCGCGCGAGCCCATAATCTGAAAAACATCAACCTGGAAATTCCTTTGGGCATGCTGGTGGCGGTCACTGGCGTCTCAGGATCGGGCAAATCAACTCTGGTTCATGATGTGCTGTATCAGGCGCTGGCGGCGGAAAAGGGCATCACACCGGGCGCAGGTCCGGCTGCTGGAGGATTTAAAAGAGTTATTGGCAGCCAGTTCGTGGCAGACGTGGTTCTTGTGGATCAATCGCCCATCGGCCGAACACCGAGGTCAAATCCGGTTACCTACATCAAAGCTTTCGATTCCATCCGAGAGGTGCTTGCTTCGGTGCCGGATGCGGCCCGGCGCGGCTATGGTCCCGGACATTTTTCATTCAATATTCCGGGCGGGCGCTGTGAAACCTGCCAGGGGGACGGCACTGTTACCGTGGAGATGCAGTTCCTGGCGGATGTGGAACTGGTTTGCGAAGACTGCAAAGGCACACGCTACAAGCCCGGCGTACTTGAGGTGCGGTATAAAGGTAAGAACATTCACGAAATTCTGAACCTCACCGTACGCGAGGCAATGCAATTCTTCGCCGGACAGCCCAAGATCATCGACAAACTGCGCGTGCTGGAGGAAGTGGGGCTCGGCTATCTCCGCTTGGGCCAGTCCGCGACGACGCTCAGCGGCGGCGAGGCGCAACGGATGAAGCTTGCCGCTCATCTGGTTCCGGCAGGACGCCCGCGCAACTTTGAGCCCGAAACCGAAGAAGAAAAAGAAGCACGGAAACGAGCCCGGTCCGGCAGAGGGACTCTATACATCTTCGATGAGCCGACGACCGGCTTGCATTTCGATGACGTCAGCAAGCTGCTGGCGGCATTTCGCAAGTTGATCGAGGCCGGCGGGTCCGTGCTGGTCATCGAGCACAACATGGACGTGATCAAGACCGCGGACTGGATCCTGGATCTTGGACCGGAAGGCGGAAACCGCGGTGGCGAGGTGGTGGTTATCGGGCCGCCGGAAACGGTTGCAAGGTGCAGCCGGTCTTACACCGGCAAGTGGCTGGCCCGCATCTTACAAAACGAGAGCGCGCACTCAAATGGTCATCACTAGCAGCATAGGAGTGCTATGGCTGGCGCTGCTGCCCTCGCTGGCCGGCTCCCCCCCTGGCGCGGCACATCCTTCATTCACGGCAGTGGTGCAACAGGCATCCGCGACCCAGAGCCTGGCGGATGCTGAAGCGCTGTTGAAGCAGCAGCAATATGCCGACGCAGCCGAAAAGCTTCAGGCCATTGTCACTCGCCACCCCAAGAATCCGCAGGCCTGGTTTGATCTCGGCTTTGCGCAGAGCCATCTCAACAAACCCCAGGAGGCGGCCGCTGCCTACCACAAGGCTGTTGATCTGGCTCCCGCGTGGTTTGAGGCCAACTTGAACCTCGGGATCGCGCTCGCAAAGGCTGGCAACGCGGCCGCGGCTATACCTGTCCTGAAGCATGCGGTGGAGTTGAAGCCTTCATCGGGAGGCGAGCAGTCGCTGGGCCGCGCCTGGCTTTCTCTGGCGGACGTTGAGGCGGAAACGTCGCCTGCCGACGCCGTTGCGGCTTATGATCACGCCGCCGCACTGATGCCCAAAGATTCCGATATTTATGTCAACTCGGGTACCTTACTGGAAAAAACCGGGAATCTTGCCGGCGCCGAACAACGATTTCAACATGCTGCTCAAATGGGAAATGCGCAGGGCACGTCTGGGCTGATCAACCTCCTGCTCAAACAGAAACGGTATGCCGACGCAGAGCCATGGCTGCAAAAATATATCGCGCAACATCCACAGGACCCATCTGCCCGGGTAGACATGGCCAGGTTGCTGGCGGAAGAAAACAAAGTGCCGGACGCAATCGCTGTTCTGCAGCCGGTAAGCGGCGCCGGCGGCAGTCCTTCGGCAACGCGCGAACTGGCGGATCTCTATCTGCAGAACAAGCAATATGCCCTGGCTGAGCCGCTTTACCGGCAACTGCTTTCGGCCAGTCCGAATGATGCGACGCTGCACCTTGATTTGGGGGTTTCAGTTTTATATCAACTGAAATATGCTGAAGCGGAGCAGCATCTCTTGCAGGCAGTCAAACTCAAACCCGATTACGCCGAGGCTTACGACGAGCTTGCCGATGCGGCCCGCGAGAATAAGCATTACCAGCTCGCCATACAGGCGCTGGACGCGCGCGCCAGGTTCTTGCCCGAAAACGCCAAGACCTATTTCAATCGCGCCACCTCGTATGACCATTTGCGCCTGGTCCCGCAGGCGGTCACCAACTATAAGAAGTTTCTCGAAGTGGCTGGAGGCAGGTATCCTGATCAGGAGTTCCAGGCGCGCCACAGGCTGAAAGCGCTGCTGCCACAATGATGCGAAAATTCTCCTACATTGTCCTTGTAATCTTGCTCTCGGTTTCAGGCTTCGCGAAACGAAAGACCATTGAGCAGCTCAAAGCCGAGGCGGCAGCGAGCCACGGCGGTCGCCAAGCCGAACTCTACGCCGAACTGGCGCGACGCCTTGTGGATGTGGCTGATCAGCAGTTTACGGCCGGCGACTCCGCCAAGGGGCAGGCAACAGTGCAGGACATTCTGGCTAACGCCACGCGCGCCCATGATGTTGCCGTGAGCACGAGGCAGAAGCTGAAGCGTGTGGAGATCCATTTGCGGGAGGCTCAACGGCGGCTGGAAAATGTGCGACGCACTCTGGCTGCTGACGACCGCCCCCCGGTATCCGCTGTGGAGAGCAAGCTGGCAGACCTCCGCCAGGACCTGCTCAATGTAATGTTTGCGCCAAAGAAGAAAAAGTGATGCCCAACACCAGAAAAATCATTGCCGCTGCATTGCTGTTCTTGAGCACGCTGGCGTTCGCACAAAAACGCGATCCTCTGACCGATGCGGAAGCCGACCAGCTTCGGCAGGTTGCCATGGAGCCACAGAAACGCCTGGAGCTCTTCATCAAGTTCAGTGAGGCGCGTCTCGATGCCATTGACCAGGCGCGCAGCGACCCCAAGCAAGCTCAGGGGCGAGGCGCCAAAATTCACGATCTGCTTCAGGACTTTGGCACTCTGATTGATCAAATGAATGACAACCTTGACCAGTATGAGGGCCGGCCGCTGGACAAGGACGAGGTAAAGCATTTTCACAAGGGCCTGAAGGAAGTTATCAGCGCCGAAGTACGTTTCCGCGCACGATTGCGCACCTTGCATAACCAGATCGAAACAGATCCCCAGACGAGGATTGAATCGCGGGGTTACGCCTTCGCGCTCCAGGATGCGCAAGACGCGTTGAAATCAAGCCTGGAAACAGCCAGGGAATATTCACAAGAGAAAAAAGACGCCAAAGACAAATAGGGGGTGTTTCCGGCATCGAGATACCCGCCGTGTTCTTGCAAAATAATCCCACGGTCACCGGGTATGGGTTTTGACTTGTCCGTAACGGCGCATGAGTACAGACTTCGCCAGATTGTTTGAACAGGTTTATCGTGATCTGCGTCCGCGTGCCCCATTGCCCCAGTTTGATATCCGATTCTTCCCTTTCAGCAATCTCAACAATACCATCCGCTTGCGCCAGGGACGCATTCTGATCCGCTTATCTGACCTTCTTGAAGGCGCGCCTGAACCGGTGCTTTACGCCATTCTTCACATCCTGATGGCCAAGTTGTACCGCAAGGAAATCGACGGGGCACACGCTGCAAGATACCGCAAATTTGCCGGCTCATCGTCCGTCACCGCTAAAATGCACCTCATTCGCCAGATGCGCGGACGCAAGAGAATCACCGGCGCCGACGGCCATCACTACCATTTGGAAGAGATTTTTGAGGACCTGAACCGGCGGTTTTTTCACGGCCTGATGGGACGGCCGCAAATGACCTGGAGCAACAGTCATTCCCGCTACAGCCTGGGGCATTACGATCCCGCCCATAATACAATCGTGATCAGCAAGATCTTTGATCAGCCACACGTCCCTCGTTATGCAGTTGAATATCTCGTTTATCACGAGATGTTGCACCTGCGGCATCCTGTAAAGATGCGCGGCAGCAGGCGCTGCGTGCATTCAAAAGCATTCCAGGAAGAAGAAAAGCTGTTTCCGCAACTGGCAGAGGCGAAAAAATTCCTGAAGCATCTCTAATCAGCTCGCCAGCTTCATCTCCTGCGCGCTCGGGTTTGCTAACGACTCCAGTTGTTCGGCAGTCGCATGAAGCCGGAATAGTTGCACGGAACTGATCGCAAGCCGGAGTTTGTAGTCTTGCTCCCCCGTCATGTAATCGCAATCCAGACCATCCGCCAGAGAGCGCTTTGTGACTTCATAGATCAGCGATAACGCCGGCGAATGCTTGCTTATCTCGTCCGAGAACCAGCAGGTGTAAAACCGCCTCACTCCGGGATCCAGCAACGTGACCAATGCTGCACCCAGCCGGCTTCCGCCCTCGAGCGTGAAAACCTCGATCCTGTGCGGCGCCAGCGTGGCTACACGCTCCATGAACTGCCTGCGCAAAGGGTCGCGGAAAAGGCTCGCCGGCTCCTGCTCCGCCTTGTTCTGATAAATCTTCTGCAGCAATCTCGACTGGCTGCCATCGTAAGCTTTCAGCTCAAATCCCAGCCGTTCCATGCGGCGAAGGTTACGCGCAAGGCGCAGATGGTGCTGCGAAAATTCTTCCGCGGAAACCTCGTTGCGTGCGACTCGTGGAGCCCTGGTAAATGGTGTGAGACTAGGAAAGGCAGAAACGCAATTCACGTCGCTCTGCCGCAAAGCTGTAATCTGAAGAGGACAACCAAACTCGGACAGCCGAGCCAGAGCGCACCGCAACACTGCATCATCGCCTGCATGAAGGAAGGTACGGTAGTCGAACATCTCTTCGCCGAGGAGGCGTAAGGTCTGTCCGGCATCATCGTGGCGCAGCACCGCGGGAATGATGGCTTCGCCGTACGAACTGTGCGCCCAGACCACATGGGGAGCTTCCCTGCCGGCGAATATCTGCGCCGCCAGCAGGTTCCAGTCAAAATCCTGAAAGATTGTAATATCCGCGGCAGCAGTAAGCTTTTGCCAGGCTGGGCGCAGCCGGCAAAGTTCCTGAGCAGATCGCAACACTTCAATTCGGAGCACGTTTCTTAAGACGCAAACTCTTACTCGGAAGATGTGCCGCAGTAGCTCTGGCGGATGTCACAAAAAATGCCAGAATGCGTGCCCCATCCCCTCCTTTTCATTTTGTTGACTCTGCTTTGAGCGCTGCACTACAATTTCTAATTGAAAATGAAATTGAAATTCATTTTCAATTACGTCGGCCTATGTTCGATGCGCTGGTAGTCACATTGCGGGAAGGCGTTGAAGCCGCCTTGATTGTGGGCATCACCCTGGTCTATCTCTCCAAGATTGGACGGCCTGACCTGCGCAAGACGGTATACGCCGCTCTGGTGGCAGCCTTCCTGGCGAGCGTCGGGGGCGCTGTCGCCCTCTCGTACCTGCCCATCACCGAGGACAGCTTTGAAGGCTGGGTCATGCTGGTTGCAGCAGTCCTGGTGGTTGGCATGATTGTTTTCATGATGCGAACGGCGCGCCGCCTGAAGGGCGAAATTGAAAATAAGGTCGGTTCACTGGCCGGTGGCGGCTCCAAGTGGGGCCTGTTCGCGTTCGTGTTTCTTATGGTCTTTCGCGAAGGCGTTGAGACCGTGGCCATCCTGGCCGGCGTCTCATTGAACTCCACCGAGCTTATGAGTTTTCTGGGTACTCTCTTTGGTGTGGCGCTGGCGGTGATCTTCGGCGTGATGTTCGTCAAAGGCAGCGTTCGCATTGACCTGCGGAAGTTCTTTCGCGTGACCACAGTTATCCTGCTTTTTGTGGCGGCGCAGTTGATCATCTCCGGTTTCCATGAGCTCTCAGAAACAGGCTTCCTGCCCTCCAGCAAACGCGAGATGGCGCTGATCGGCCCCATTGTTCGCAACGAGTACTTCTTCCCTGTCACCATGCTGTTCCTCGTGCTGCTGATGGTTCTGCTTGAATTCAAGCGCCGGACTCCGCAGCCTGCGACGGTAGCAGCCTCGAAAGCCGAGGAGCGCAAGCTGCAGTGGACCGCCCGGCGGGAAAAGCTCTGGGCGAACCTCATGGTAGCCGCAACGTTTATTTTCATCTTTATGGTGACTGCGCAATTTATTTATGCCAAAAGCCTGACCAGCCTTTCGCCAGCCACCGAGATCTCCTTTGATAAGGGCGGGCACGCCGTGATCTCGACGGCAGGCCTGACGGAAGGCGATCTGCGCCGGTACAGCGCGGATGTAGATGGCGTGAAGGTCCGTTTCCTGCTCTATCGCAAACCGGATGGGAAGGTGGCCTCAGTCTTTGATGCCTGCCAGATCTGCGGCTCAGTCGGTTTTTACAAGACCCCCACTGGCCTGGTTTGCAAGAATTGTGCAGCTCCCGTCAACCCGCAAAGTGTGGGGCAGTCAGGAGGCTGCAACCCCATTCCTCTGCACTCAACCGCGCAAGGCGACTCCATCGTGATAAATATCACTGATCTGCGGCCGCAGCTCGCGCAATTCTCTCATTGAGATGTTCTTCCGCCTGCTCTTTGAGTCATTCCGGCGACAAAAACGGCGCAAGAGCGTAGCCCTGCTGGCCATTGTGCTGGGGATGACCGTTGCCACGGCGATGCTCGCTGTGGCCAATGATGTAGGCGATAAGGTCAATGAAGACCTGCGCCGTAATGGCGGCAATATTCTTCTTACACCGATGGACGATACGCTGGACGTAGATATCGGCGGAGTTAACTTGAAGCCTCTGAGCGAGAGCCGGTTCATCGCAGAATCCGACCTGCCCAAAATAAAAGGCATCTTCTGGGGACATAACATTAAAGGCTTCGTTCCCTACCTTTCTGACCTGCAGCAGCTCAGGGTGAAGAATCGCGTCATCGATGCGGAGCTGATCGGCACATATTTCGCACAAACATTCCGTTACGGGAAAGAACAGTTCACTACCGGAGCACGAAGTGTGAATGGCTGGTGGAAAGTGGATGGCGAGTGGCCCCAGGACTACGCCAGTTGGCCGCAAGGCAGCGCGCCTGAAGTGCTCGCGGGCAGAACACTGGCCCGCCAAGCAGGCCTCGCCGTGGGCGATGAGATTGAGCTGCACGGGAAGACGCTGCGCATCAGCGGCATCCTGAATACCGGTGGAGCGGAAGACAATGCGATTGTGGCTCCGCTGCACATCGTGCAGCAGATTCTGGGGAAGCCAGGTGAAGTACAGAAAGTGGTAGTCAGCGCGCTGACCAAGCCGGAAGATGCCTTTGGCCGACGCGATCCTGACAGGATGACGCCGGCGGACCGTGACCGCTGGTACTGCTCGCCTTACGCAAATTCCATCTCGTTCCAAATCAGTGAAGCGTTGCCCAACGTACACGCGGAACAGATTCGGCAGGTGGAGCAAACACAGGGCAAGGTGCTCAGCCGCATTTCAGGCATGATGCTGCTGCTGACAGTGGCCGCTCTTTTCGCCGCCGCGCTCGCCGTTTCCGCCGCCATGGCCGCGACGATCCTGGAACGTCGGTCTGAAGTGGGCCTCATGAAATCCCTGGGCGCTTCGAACAGCACAGTAGCTTCTCTTTTCCTGACGGAGGCGGGCTGTCTGGCGATTGTGGGAGGACTGGCCGGCTTTTTCTTTGGCGCGGTTCTCGCCCATCGCATTGGGCTGACAGTTTTCGGCTCTCCGATTGACGTGCAACCGGTGGTGCTGGCGCTGATTATTCTTGCCGCCCTGATCATTACCTTTGCAGGAAGCGCCGGTGCGGTGCGGAAAGCCATGCGCTTTGATCCAGCCGTGGTGCTGCGAGGCGAAGCATGAGAGGCAAGCAGCTCTTTCTTCATCTTCTGCTCAAAGCCTCATGGGTGCGCAAGGATCGGGCTCTTACCGCTCTCATTTCCGTGGCTGTGGTTGCCAGCATGGCAACCGCAGGGCTCACGGTCTACTACGATCTCGAAAACAAGTTGAGCCGCGAGTTCCGGTCCTTTGGAGCGAATGTTGTGATCACCGCCCGTACCGGCGCTTTCAATGATGCTGAAATCTCCACAATCAAATCAGCAATTGCGGGGAAAGGCGCGGTTGTGCCGGTGGCCTATGCCATTGCCAACGGACCCGGCAACACCCGCGTGGTGATTGGCGGCGCCAATCTGGCGGCGTTGCGCAACCTGAATTCCTGGTGGTCGGTTCAGCCGGCGGATTCCACGGGCACAGCGCTTGTTGGTACGCGCGCTGCCGCTCTGTATTCAGCTAAAGGCGCAGGCTTTGAAATCGGATTCGGCTCGAAAAAGATCCAGATCCGTCCCAAAGCGGTTTTTACATCCGGCTCTGACGATGACAGTCGAATCTATTTGGATTCCTCCGACTTTACTGCGCTTACCGCGACCGCATCGAATACGGCGCTGGTCCGCGTGGATGGCAGCCCACGCGAGATTCAGGACGCTGTCACCCATTTGACCTCCGCCCTTCCCGGTGCTGAGGTCAAGCCGGTTCGCGAGATCACGCATGCGCAGACAGCAATCGTGGGCAAGACGCGCTCAGTCGTGCTCACCGCCTCCCTGATCGTAGTGGTCATGATCATGCTTTGCATGGTGGCTACGTTCACAGGATCTGTGCTGGAGCGCAGGAAGGATTTCGCAGTGATGAAAGCGCTGGGCGCGTCCGATGGCACTGTGAAAGTTCTGTTCGCCGCCGAGTCTTGCCTACTCGCGCTGGCGGGAGCGGCTGCCGGCTACGTTGTAGGTTGCGGAATCGCGTTCTGGATCGGCAAAGCGAATTTCGATGCTGCCATCCTGCCCGATCCATTGTTGCTGCTCCCTGTATTACTCGGCAGCATTTTACTGGCTCTGATTGCATCCACTGCGCCGCTGCGGCTTCTAAAGCGGATTCAGCCCGCAGGCATCCTCAGAGGAGAATGAATGCCCATTGAGCTGAAAAACGTCACTCGGGTTTACAAGAGCAACGTTGAGGTTAAGGCCCTGGATAATGTCACCCTCACGGTTCAGCCGGGCGAGTGGCTGGCCATTATGGGCCCATCGGGATCGGGAAAATCCACGCTGGTAAACCTTATCGGATGCCTGGATCAGCCGAGTAGCGGTGAAATCTGGA
This sequence comes from Candidatus Angelobacter sp., assembly GCA_035712465.1. GTDB lineage: Bacteria > Acidobacteriota > Terriglobia > Terriglobales > Acidobacteriaceae > Angelobacter. The sequence continues at coordinate 6,322 of DASTAS010000009.1, read as the reverse complement.
TTCACGGCAGCAATGTCTCGCAGATGAGCGCAGCCGAGCTCAACCGCTTTCGCTCGGAAAAAATCGGCTTTATTTTCCAGCAATTCCACCTGATCCCATATCTCACAGCGATCGAAAACGTTATGCTCGCACAGTATTTTCACAGCATGACGGACAAAGCGGAAGCGCTGGCGGCACTGGAACGCATCGGGCTTGCGGACCGCGCCGATCATCTGCCTTCACAGCTCTCCGGCGGCGAACAGCAGCGCGTCTGCATAGCCCGCGCGCTGATCAATGATCCCCAGATCGTTCTGGCGGACGAGCCGACCGGCAACCTCGACGCCGAAAACGAGACATTGGTACTGCGAGAGCTGCGTGAATTGCACGCCCAGGGCCGCACGATCATTATGGTGACGCACGATCCTGCTGTGGCCCGCCTGGCGGACCGTCTGCTCGAACTGCATCACGGCAAAATCGCGTCGCAGGAACACTTCATCATGAACGATGAAGAACAGTTTGATGAAGTGCTCGAGGAATTATGGGTGCTCGCAGAAAACGGCGAGCCTGCCGAACTCGGGCGTGTGGAAGTGGAAGGCACTCTGCCCATGCCCGTCGCGCTCGAGCGCATGCAGAGCATGGGCCTGGTGCAGCTTGAACAGCATACCGATGCTCCGCACTCTCATAAGCCGGTGGTGAACCGTTGCCACGTCGCGTTCCGCCCGCCTGCGGAGACCACGGACCACGGCGAGCAGATGATTATCTTTACCGAAAAAGGCCGCCGACGCGCGGAAGACATTATTCGCCGGCACCGGTTGGCGGAGCGCCTGTTCACACAAACCTTCCAGGTGGTGGACGAAAAGGAAATCGCTGAGCAAGCCTGCAAATTCGAGCATATTCTTTCTCCTGAGGCAACAGACCGCATCTGCACATTCCTCGGTCATCCGCGCACCTGCCCGCACGGCAGTCCGATCCCTGCCGGTCCATGCTGCATCGCGGCAAAAGCGGCGATTCGCACTGAGAATATGTTTGCCAAGCAGAAATAATATCTTTGCGAAGCAGAAGTGAAGCTAGGAGGCGTGGCTTACGCTTCAAGTCCGGCTTTCGCGGTTGCATATCGCGTGGAAGCCCGGCCTGCTTTGTGAGACAATCCGTCCGCCGGCTCAACATGGAAATCCTGCTTAGCCATCAACAGATTGCTGAGGCTGTCTCCCGCATGGGCCAGCAGATCAGCCGGGACTTCGCGGGTCAGTCCGTGGTGTTGATTGGAGTTTTGAAAGGCGCAGTATTTTTTCTGAGCGACCTGGCTCGGCAGATCGAACTCGACGCCACATTTGACTTCATTGCGGTGCGCAGCTACGGCACGAAAAAAGAAACAACGGGCGAAGTGCAACTGATCAAGGATGTGACTACCCCGCTTCGCGACGTGAATCTGATTCTGGTGGAAGATATTCTGGATACCGGGTTAACGCTCACCTTCCTGAAAAAGCACTTTCTGGCGCACCAGCCGCGAGCATTCAGGATCGCCGCGCTGCTGGACAAGCCGTCGCGACGTGCAGCCAACATCCAGGCGGATTATGTGGGATTCGAGATTCCGGACAAATTCGTTATTGGCTACGGCTTGGATTACGCGGAGCGGTATCGCAACCTGAAAGACATCTGCATACTGGAAGACTTCTCAGGCTGAAATCCAAAATACTGGATTGCAGTGAACAAAATGGTTACAATCCATCGTGGATGCCACACGTCCTGACCGATCCCCAGATCCTTGTGCGCCCCTGGCAGGCCCTGGCCGGCAGCATTGACCATACGCTACTCAAGGCTGATGCCACGCGGGATCAGATCATTCGTGTATGCGACGAGGCGCTCTTTTTCAACTTTGCTGCGGTTTGCGTCAGCCCATGGTGGATTGCCCTGGCCGCTTCCCGGTTGAGCGGTTCGCAGGTAAAACTGGCAACTACCATCGGATTTCCTCTCGGCGCCAACCACACCACGGTAAAGCGCTTTGAGGCTGAAGAGGCAACCCGCCTCGGAGCGCAGGAACTTGAACTGGTCCTGAACGTCGGAGCATTGAAGTCAGGCGACCGTCAATCCGTACAAAACGATATCGCGTCTGTGGTCGCCGTGGCGCATGCGGCCGGAGCTCGTGTGAAGGTCATCCTGGAAACTCCCCTCCTCACTCTGCAGGAGAAAATTCTGGGCTGTGAACTCAGCCTTGCCACAAGGGCCGATTTTGTCAAGACCGCCACGGGGTTCCTTGGCGGCGCGACTATAGAAGATGTTTCGCTCTTAAAAGGCGTTGTTGGCGACCGGGCCGGAGTGAAAGCTTCCGGCGGTATCCGGACGGCTTCGGCGGCCCAGGCAATGATTGATGCCGGCGCCAATCGTGTGGGGACCAGTTCTGGCGTTGCGATTGTGCATGAACTGGGCGCGCCTGAATTTCAGGAGCCTTAGAACCCTCTCCATTTCATTTATCTGTTCGTCGTGGCCGTACCACTTTGGTAACTCCGGAAGCCGCTCTCCGCGGTTGAGTAGGCGCGTCTTTTACGTAATATGGAATAGCCGCAAGCCGCCTCGTCTCAGAAAGCCCTGGGCGCATGGATGTCGTCCGTAGCCCTTTTCTGGCCAACAACAATCAGAGAGGAATGAATGGGAATACGCAAAGTCATTTTGGCGGTTGCCATCCTTGGATTTTCTGTCAACGCTTCGGCACAAAAAATGAGTCATGATCGCAGCCCCGGCGATATTTACGTCGGCTACTCACTGCTGAATGGCGATACCTTTTCCACCGCGAGCGGGTTTGAACTGGCGCTTACGGGGAACGTGAATGATTGGTTTGCATTGAAGGCCGATTTCAGCGGCAACTACAAATCCGAAGCCGGCGCACATGCGCACGAATTTAATGTCCTCTTTGGACCCCAAGTCTCGGTCACAGGAGAGAGGCTCAGGCTTTTTGCCCACGGTCTTCTCGGGATCGCTCACTTCAATGCGGATCCCGGGCCGTCTGATACATCCGGTGGCTGGGTTTTGGGCGGCGGCGCGGATTACCCGCTCAACAATCAGTTCGCGTGGCGTGTGGCGCAACTTGACTATCACGGAGCGCGTATTTTCGGGGCTACTCAGAAGGATTTCAGGTTTTCTACAGGAATCCTTTTCCTCTTCAGATGAGGCGGCTGCTTTCGGCAGCCGAGCCTCAGATTTTCGACTGATATGGACGGATGTTCGCAGGGAGGGAACTCTGCCGTAGCTGGTATCATGAACTGTGGACACCGTGGTCACTCCCGTTCCTCATGAACACGTAGACGTCGAATCTCTGCTCATCGAAGTCGCAGATGTCCTGAACACCACGCTGGACCTCGATACCCTGCTTCACCGCGTGGGCGAAGTGGTAAAGCGGGTCATCGATTATGAGATTTTTTCTATTCTTCTTCTCAATGAGCGGTATCAGGACCTGCGCTTCCGGTTCCAAATTGGTCACCTGCCGGAGGTAGCAGAGCGCATTCGTGTCAAAGTAGGTGAAGGCGTTACCGGCCGCGCCGTTCAGGAGCGCCGAACCATTCTGGTGGACGACGTCAGCAAAAACCGCGATTATATTGAAGCTGTGCCGCGTGTGCGGTCCGAACTTGCTGTGCCGTTGATAACGAAGAACAAGGTGATTGGCGTCATCGACCTTGAAGCGCGCGAGCCTGGATATTTCAAGGAAGAACATGCCCGCCTGCTGTCACTCATCGCTTCCCGCATCGCGGTGAACATTGAAAATGCGCGTCTGTACACGCGCGTGGTTCGCCAGGCAAACAACCTTGCGCTGCTCAACGAAATCAGCCGCGATCTCACGTCCATCCTGAATCTGGACCAGTTGCTTAAGCGTATTGGAGACCTGCTGCTCAAGATTATTGATTACCAGATGTTCTCCATCCTTCTGCTCGACGAGAATAAGCAGGAGCTGGTGCACCGTTTTTCCGTGCGCTTCAAAGAAAACATCCACCTTAAGCATGACATACCGCTCGGTCGCGGTCTGGTGGGAACTGCAGCGGTCGAGAAAAAACCCGTGCTGGTACCAGACGTGAGCAAGGACTCACGTTACATAAAAACTAATCCAGAGACTCGCTCCGAGCTATGCGTCCCGCTGATCCATAAAGGCAAAGTGATTGGGGTACTGGACCTGGAGCACACTCGCAAGGGGTTCTTCACCGAAGAACACGTGAGGACCATGTCTACCCTGGCGGCGCAGATAGCCATCGCGGTGGAGAATGCCAGCCTTTATGAGCGGATTGCACAGGAAGAGCAGCGACTGGAACGCGATCTGGCCATGGCTCGTGAAGTCCAACATCATCTCCTTCCGCCCACGGTTCCCAGCCTCAAGAACGGAGAGGTTGCCGCCCATTTCAATCCGGCCCACGCCATCGGCGGCGATATGTATGATTTCCTCGATTACAAACCTCCCCGAGCCTGTCTCATGGTGAGTGATGTCAGCGGAAAAGGTGCGCCGGCCGCCCTGTATGCGGCGCTGGTTAGCGGAATTATTCATAGCATTGCCTCCGGTGAACCTGCCCCCGCAGCCTTGCTGGTCTCTTTGAATCGCGCGCTCAATCAGCGCCGCCTGGACGCCAACTATGTAGTCCTTTGTTGCGCGCTCTGGGATGATGAGAAGATGACAATGCGCGTGGCCAATTCCGGACTGCCGCGGCCCATTTATTGCCACAACGGGCATGCGCATATGATTGAGGCTGCAGGCCTGCCCCTGGGGATGTTTTCTGACGCCGGGTACGACGAAACGACTATCCATGCATTCCCTGGCGATGTTTTCGTCTTCTTCAGTGACGGAGTGGTGGACGCCAGCAATGAAAAGGACGAACAGTTTGGCCGAGTTCGCGTGGAGCACGTGATCACCGAGCATGCGGCGGGAACGGCGCAGGAAATCGCCGATGCCATTTTTCAGGCGACCATTGAGTTCTCAGCGGGCGCCCCTGTTTTTGATGATCAGACAGTTGTCATCTTAAAGGTGCGCGATTGAGTTCGCTTCCCTTTTCTGGAAAATTAGAAAATCCTAGCAAACCTGGAATACCGATCAGCCTGATTACGAAGGTCACTTCTCTCGCCTGCTGTTCTGCAGGCCGTAAATGTTCCGCAAACAACTAATAACAAACGAAAATGCGGAATCCCTAAATGGAATCATGGGTCCAGCGTGCATTGGAGTTATTCATTCAATGGCAGATTAGAGACTTTAATCTTATTTTCGTACTTTCCTAATACGTGCCCGAGTATTCTCCTCGCGAGGCTGATATTGCTAATCGACAACCTTTTAAACGACGCATAAGGGATGCCTATGCTTATGCGCAGGTGTCGCTTTTAGGCGATATAGCAAAAAGACCAGAGCAAAATCTGGCAATGCAACTTCCGGGCAGCCGCATTTAATCCGCGCTGGCAGTAGATCTGCGCAGCGGGATGTACGAATCACAAAGGAGCGCAGCCAATTATGAGCTTTATTTATCTGCCCAAGGACGCGTCGAAGGCACAGTTGAGAGCGGCTGAGAATGCCCGCAAGAACCGCGCGGAAATTCTCAAAGCGTACTCTCAAGGCAAAGTGACCCGGCGCGAACTGATCAAATGGGGACTGATTACCTCTGCCGGAGCCATTGCTCCCATCGGCGGTTTGAGTCCCTTCGTTCCCAGCGTTCATGCCTCTCACGGCGGCGATGGCGGCGGTGTCGGCAGTGGCATTCCGACCGGAGCACCACCCAGCCCGCTGTTTGGCGTTCAGGCGTTCAGTACGCCAATGCCTCGTTTCGATCTGATTCCTCGCGGTACGAATCCGCTGGGCGGAGATCTCACACCGGTTCCGACAGCAGAGTCCAACCAGACTCAACAGCCGGTTGATCCCCTTCTGGGCGGCGGCACAGGCCCCATCGAAGGCCGTCCTCCGGGACCAATCTGGGCTCACCAGCAATTCAATCTGTACCCGCCGCGGGTTTCAGTAGAAATGTCACAGGCCCAGGCGCAGACCAACTTTGTTTACAACCCGGGCGTTGATTCGCAGTTCAACAGCGGCATCAATCCCTCCGATCCGATTCCGCTGAAGTTCCATCCGCAGTTGCCCACGCAGGACCCGAATTCGGTTTGGACCTTTAACGGCACCATTCCGCCGAAACTGGTCCAGGGCCGCTACATGGAACCGATCCTGTTCCGGCATCACAACACGCTGCCCGCGGATGTGACCCAGAACAACGGCTTCGGACGGCATACCATTTCGACCCACGAGCACAACGGTCACCACGGCGCGGAGAATGACGGCTTTACCGGCGCGTTCTTCTTCCCCAACCAGTTCTACGATTATCACTGGCCAATC
>DASTAS010000008.1:0-148573 GCA_035712465.1 Candidatus Angelobacter sp. | reverse complement strand
GCGAAGCAATGGAACAGAACTGACCTACGACCCGCGCCGGCTCCGAGGTGTTGCGGTCTACCGCGAAGGCGAACGCGAGTTTGCCGAGGGCGACCGCGTACAGTTCACCGCGCCGTCGAAAGAACTTCATGTTGCCAACCGCGAATTGGGAACGATTGCGGAACTGGACAACGCCCACGCTATCACAATCCGCACCGACTCAGGCCGCGTGTTGCGGTTCAATGTCGAAGACCACCCTCACCTTGATTACGGTTACGCCGTGACCAGCCACAGCAGCCAGGGACAGACTGCCGACCGTGTCCTCATCCACGTCGACACAGAGAAGTCGGAAAAGCTGGTGAACAGCCGCATGGCCTATGTCTCGATTTCACGCGCACGCCATGACGTGGAGATCTACACCGATAACCGCCTCGAACTCGGGCGCCGACTCGAACGAGACAGTTCACAGCGCACCGCTATTGGACATGATCGCGAACACGATCAACAGGCTGAATTCCGAAGCGAATCGCACTCCTCTAGTCATGCCCACGGTAACGACGCAGGCAGCACCGCGGCCGGAGAGAGCCAGGGGCAATCTGCTGGCCACGGTCACGCTACGGGTGAAGGCGTGGAAGAAGGAATTGGGGAGTAGGACGCAGTTGCCGGTCTCGACTCCACCAGAATACGAGCCTTGCATCGGGCACGGAGGTAAACAAATGATGCTGAATGCCAAATACGCAAGAATAATGTCGACAGTCTGGAGGTGGACGAGAAGTCTGTTTCTGGAAACACTTATGCTGGGTACCGTTGTCTTCGCCCTTCTCGCTCCTTTTTCACTGCTTGTCTTAAACGAATATCAACACTTTTCACCAATCCAGAAATATTGGTTATTCACTTACTGGCGCAGCGAATTTTCACGCCGGGAGCAGAGCGCCTACAGATTGCTCTTGGTCGAAGATGCCAATCATCAGAAATGGCTTGCTGGCCCGGACAACGTTGTTCCGGGCAGGACCCTCAGTGCCGACGGCAAAGAGATTCCGTTCGCGCTCACCACAAAATCGAAACAAAAAGGCGCACGCCTCGTGCTTGAGCCACCCGCACTCACACCAAACCAATATCTTTCCGAATCTCTCCGCGATCAGATATACGGCGGTCAAGACATCGTGGAGATGGGGCAGCCCGGCCTCGACTTCGGAGTTGTCCTCGCATTTTTCGTCTCCTTTTATTGGCTATTCCGTTGCACGTTCCTTTGGATTCGATTTTTTGTCAATTTCAGGGCAAGGAACTCTTGGAAGAGCAATGCTCTGGTGATGGCCAGCGATCACACCGAAGAGGTAGAGAGGTAACGTCGTATGTCTCTACTCACCACAAAACAAGCAGCCGATTTCCTCAGCCGTCCTGTCGGAACGCTCAATTATTGGCGCTGTGTCGGAAAAGGCCCTGCATGGATAGACCAGGAAGGCAGAATACGATACGATTCCGAGGAGCTTGAGAGATACATCAAGTCCCACACACGAACGCCCACCATGACGTCGAATGTGGAGGCGAAGATTGGCTCTCTATAAGCAAAAGAAGAGCAGGTGCTGGTACTACGATTTCCGCGTGACAGGAAAGCGATATCGTGGATCAACCAAAGAACCTAAACGATCTGCGGCCCGCGCTTTTGAATCGAAGCTCATGGCAGAAATTCTCAAACGCGGACCGTGCGCGATTGCTAAACAATCACCGAGACTTCAGGAGCTTGCAATTCGATTCCTGAAGTGGGCAGCTGAGTGCAGCTTGGACGCTGACACCAAACGTTATTACAAAAACGGATGGCGTCTGCTTCAACACAAAGAAATAGCAAGCATGAAAATCAGTGACATCACGCCAGATGATGCCGACCGACTCCAATTCGGCGGGTCGCCATCCAACGGCAACAATGCGCGTAAGACACTGAGGAGGATGCTGCACAAAGCACGCGAATGGAAACTGCTGTACGAAGTACCGGTGATTCCTCTCTTGGAGGAGTCATCAAGAACGCGATTGATTCTTCCTCCCGAAGAAAAAGCTCTAATCGCGGCCGCAAGTCAACCTTGCCGCGACATTCTGATTCTCGAATTGGACACTGGGATGAGACCGTATCGTGAGATTTGTCCCATGCGTTGGGAATACGTGGACTGGCCAAACAAGCAGTACTACGTTTATTCGAGCAAAACTGCCAAAGGGCGCCGCTGGGTTCCACTCAGCGATCGCGCTTTTCAGGTCTTGCGCGACCGACACAAGGGGCAGAACCATGGATGGATTTTTCCAGCAAGAAACAAACAATCGAAGTCAGGCCACACCACCAGCGTTCAGAAGGCCTTCACTGAAGCACGAGCTACCGCAAAGATCCCGACGAACGTTGTTCTCTACTGCGGTCGCCACACCTTTGGAACGCTGGCAATGGCGGAGAGCAGAAATCCAGCGGCAGTAAAAGATGCGATGGGCCACGAAGAACTCAAGACCACAATGGCCTATCAGCATCACGATCACGTCTCAATCATCCGAGAAGTCATCAATCGCAAGAACGAAAACCTGTATGGTCATACTTCTGGCCATACCCAACCTCAGCCGAGCTAGACTGAGCCGTATTTTCAACAGGTTGCGCCTCGATTCGCCTCGCTGTCCGTGACTCTGGATCAGCATATCGGGGTTCGAATCCCTGGGGGGCAGCCAAATCCCAATCCGAACTGGATGCTTTCCCTCTCTTACCCGTTTTATATTTAGCTGATTCCAATCCGACCATCTGCTCACGTTTTCCATGTGCACGGGCTGGGACTAGAACTGTCACAAACATCGCATACGCAACCGGCGATTCGGGAGATACCGAAAAGAGGCACTCACGACTAAATGACCGGCCCGAAAAAACATTCTGTCTTTTTGATTGCGAAAGCTCGCGTTGATTGACCGGCTAAGAATTTGCCGCCTTCATCAGCGCTCTTTTCGCATACACTCTGACGATTTCCCGCCGGTACTCCGGCGTCAGCGCCGACGTGGTTAGCGGCTTGGCTGTTTTGGCCGCCAGTTCAGCCACGACGGTAGCGGTATGCTCATCAACTCTCTTTCCCACCAGCGCGTGCTCGGCTCCTTGCACCAGCAGCGGCGCCGGATTCACAGCGGTAATTGCCATGCGCGCCGCCTCAATGGGGCCGCCAAAATGCCGCAGCGCTACCGCCACTCCCGCCAGAGGATAGTCAATCGACCCGCGCACGCGCAGCTTCTGATAACTGCCCTTCCATCCTGAGCACGATTGCGGCAGGAAGACGCGTGTGACCATCTCATGCCGCTCCAGGCGCATGCGTGCATCGCCTTCGTTGGTATAAAAGTCCTTCAGCAACATGCGCCGGACGCCCACCGGTCCAACAATCTCCAGTTCCGCGTTCAGGCACAGCAGCGCAGGCGCAGTATCGCCGGAAAATGCCGCCCAGCATTTGGTGCCGCCGGGCGCGACGTGGCAGAGATCGCCATCTTTCTTGATGCAGAACCCGCACGACGTGCGCCATTGCAGCGACTGGTTATACCAGACGCAACGCGTGTCCAGGCAGATGTTTCCGCCTATCGTCCCCATATTGCGCAGGATGGGCGAGGCCACCGTCTTCACCGCCTCATGCAGCACGCTGTAGTTGCGGCGAATAAATTCGGAATCTTCAATGGCGGAGAGCGGCGTCAGTGCGCCGATCTCCACTCCTATCCCGGCGCGCACATGGATGCCATGGATCTCATCGATCCCGCGAATGTCCATGACGTAGTCCGGCGTGAACAGCTTCTGCTTCATCGAAGGCAGCAGGTCCGTTCCGCCGGCGAGAATCTGCACGTGCTGACTGTGCTCCAGCATGAGGGCAACCGCTTCTTCAATGGTGCGCGGACGAAGTAGTTTGAAACGGGGAAGACTCACGAAGCAAACCTCACCGCGGAGACGCCGAGACGCGGAGGATAAATGAGAATAGGTGCTGCTGACCCACGCGGACCAGACTGGGCAGCAAAATTATGAAGCCGCAGTTTGCGTTCCGATCTGCGCTGATGAGCGCAAATCTGCGCCCGCGTCAGCCTTCTCCGCGGCTCCGCGCCTCCGTGGTGAAGTTTGTTCTTCATTCTGCCGTGCTTCTCCGTGCCGGATCATTCTCATGCCGCTTGGGTCCCTTGCCCTTGTACCATGTCGATCCGCCATGCTCGCGAAACGTTTTCGGCATCACCGGATCGGAGCCGCGTGTAATTTCCAGCGCCTTTACGTCTTGCTTCTTCTTGCGCAAGGCCGCGAGAACGCGCTCAGGAGTAAAGGGCGCTTCACGCAAGCGGATGCCCGCCGCGTCATAAATTGCGTTGGCAATGGCGGGAATGGTCGCTGCCAGCGAGCCTTCGCTCGCCTCTTTCGCGCCGAACGGACCTTCCGGATCAACCGACTCAACAATGATGCACTCGACCTCCGGCGACTCGACCGCCGAAGGCGATTTGTACTCCAGCATGCCCGGATTCATCAGCAGGCCATCTTTCCAGACCATCTCTTCCTGCAGCGCCTGGCCCAGTCCCATCCACACCGACCCGATCACCTGGCCTTCCACAGAGACCGGGTTCAGCGCGCGCCCGCAATCATGCGCGGCCCAGACTTTCTGCACCGTGACTTCGCCCGTGTCCGCATCAACGCTCACTTCGGCCACCTGCGCTGAATACGAGTAAGCCGGCGAAGGACCAACGCCCGCGCCCTTGAACGATCCCCCACGTGCCTCTTTCGGCGGAGCGTAAGATCCGCTGCCCGTGAGCGCGCCGGTAAAGTCGATGGCCGAAACCACCGCCTCTTCAAAACTCATGTGGTCCTTAGGCCCTTCTTCTTTTCTCTTCTGCTGCAACGACCCGCGCAGCGTCTGGCCTTCTACGCGGCCGCTCACTTCCTGCACGTTGCCGCGCGGCGTATCAACTTTCTCCAGCATCTTCTCTGCTTCAAGGCCGTGTTCGCGCGGTTCCGGCGCGCCGCGCCGCCATACGCGGTCATCGCGCATCATGACCTCTTCCGGAGAGCAGTTCATTTTGCGCGCCGCCGCGGCCACAATTTTCTTCTTTACGTCCTCCGCCGCGCGCAGTGCAGCATTGCCGTTCATGAAGGTCACGCGGCTGGAATACGATCCAATGTCGATGGGCGTCAAGTCAGTATCGGCGGCAACAATTTTGACCCGAGGCAGCCGAATTCCCAGCACTTCAGCCACAACCTGCGCCACCATGGTGTCAGATCCCTGGCCGATGTCGGAAGCTCCCGTGTACACCACCACGCCGCCATCGCGATCGATCTTGATGTTGACGGTGGAATGCGGCATATCCGAGCGGATGATGCTGTTGGCCGCGCCGCTCACGTAGTGGCTGCAAGCGATTCCCAGCCCGCGATTCTTTGCCAGATGCCCCTTGCGCATCTTCCATCCTGAGCGCTTCACCACCTGTTCAATGCACTCAGGCAGCCCATAGCTCTGCACGCGCAGGTTGTTGACGGTGATGCACGGCGGCTTGAGCAGATTGCGCTGGCGAATCTCCGCCGGATCGATCACCAGCCGCCAGGCTAGTTCATCCAGAGCAGACTCAAATGCGAAACGAACATTCACCGTTCCGTGCCCGCGCATGGCGCCGCAGGCCGGCTTGTTGGTGAGCACGCGATAGCCGTCGAAACGGATGTTGGGGATGTCGTACAGCGCGCCCAGCAGCGCGCCGGAATAAAGGATCGTGACCACGCCGTAGGAGCAGTACGCACCGCCATCCTGAATCACCCTGGCAGCAACAGCGGTAATCCGCCCATTCTTCTTCGCGCCCACTCTAAGATCCACAATGGTGCGCGGCCGCCCGCGATGCGCCCAGAAAACCTCTTCCCGTGTGTAGGTGATCTTGACCGGAGCTTTTGCTTTGCGCGCCGCCACGGCGGCGATGATCTCCAGCGGAATCACTTCGCTCTTTCCGCCAAACCCACCACCCACCAGCGGCTTAATCACGCGGATCTGCGCCATGGGCATTTCCAGCACGATGGAGAGCTTGTGCTGCAGGTAGTACGGCACCTGCGTGGATGACCACACCGTCAGCCGTCCCGGCTGGCCGGTAAGCGAGTCAATCTCAAACGATGCCAGCGTGCAGTGTGGTTCCATGGCAGCGTGCGTCACTTCGCCGGCGATGTAGCGGTGCTCCATCGTCACGTCCGCCCCGGCAAAGCCGCGTTCCGGGTCGCCGAAGACGTGGTGGTAGTCCTTCTCAATATTGTTGGGCCGCTGCGGATGGATCCAGTCCTTTTCCGCCTTCATCGAATCTTCCGGATCAAACCACGCCGGCAGCGGCTCGTAATTTACATCGATCAGTTCGAGCGCGTTTTCGGCGATGGCTTCCGTCGTCGCCACCACGCAGGCCACGTTGTCGCCCACGTAGCGGACTTTATCTACCGCCAGCGCGGTCTCATCATGGCCAACCGGAAGAATGCCGTACCGGTTGGGCGCATCCGGCCCGGTGACCACGCAGACCACGCCTTCCAGAGCCTCTGCCCGTGAAGAATCGATGCTCTTGATTCTGGCGTGGGGATACGGCGAGTGCAGGATCTTGCCGTAAAGCATCCCCGACACAGACAAATCGTCTGCATACTTGCCCTGGCCTGTCGTCTTGCTCGCGGCATCAACCAGGGCGACGCGTTTACCGATGATGGAGAAATCAGCCATAAGCTTCTTCTCTAAATCCCGAGCACAGCGAGGGATCGCTATCGCTCAAAATGCTTCTGGCTTCTGGCTACTAGCTTCTAGCCAGAAGCTTTGCTCTCCTCCGTGCCTCCGTGATGAGATGTGGTCTCGATCACCCGTTTTTTTCGGCCACAATGGCCGCCTTGATCGCCTGATACATCTGGTTGTAGCCCGTGCAGCGGCACAAATTCCCGCTGAGCGCGTGGCGAATGTCTTCTTCCGTCGGATCAGGATTGCGATCGAGAAGCGCCTTCACCGTGATCATGAACCCGGGCGTACAGAAACCGCACTGCGCGCCGCCCCAGTCGCCATAGGCTTTCTGGATAGCGGCCAGCGCACCATGATCCGCAATGCCTTCCACCGTCGTGATCTCGGGTACAACCGGGCCGTTCACTGAGGCGCTCATGGCCAGCATGGTGCAAGCCAGTGTGGGGACGCCATCCACCAGCACTGTGCAGGCGCCGCAGGAGGAATCATCGCAGCCCCGCTTGGAGCCGGTGAGCTGCAGGTCGCGGCGGAGCACATCCAGCAGCAGCTCGCTCGGTTCCACCGCCAACTCGTGGCGGCGTCCGTTCACCCGCAGTTCTATTAATTCCTTCTTCATAAGCCTGGCTGCCGCCGTTTCCAAACCTCTCGACTATTCGAACGGACGTTCGTTTTACCTCTATCCCAACAGGATACAACCTCACATCGGGAATATCTACACTCGAGCTTGGGTTCCATCGCCGTGCCGGGACCTCTGGTCAGTAACCATAATCCGTTGCTGCCGCATACGCATGCTGCTTGACCCCGAGTTCCTGCAGTCGTGTGCTGCCCAGCAGGCGAGCATAACCTTCCCGATCCTTCACGCCGTGAACCCACTTTTGCGCCCACACGTCGAACGCCAACTGCGTTTTGGTTTCGGCGTGATACTGCTGGAAGAACGCGTCATCCCGTTTGTAGCAGCCCTGCACCGGCGATGGATGCGCGCCGTAGCGGCACTCCACCACCGCCGAGACCAGAAAGCCCGGAATGACTGTCCGATTGGGATCGCTGGCGATGATCTCTGCCGGCACAATCTCTTCGGCGCACACAATTACCTTCTTCGCCGCCCGCACCGCCTCAATCATCACCCCAAAATTCCCCCAGCAGTGCGCGTTGCCTTCGGCGTCCGCCCGCTGCACGTGGACAATGGTCACGTCCGGCACAATGGCCCGCACCGCCAGCAGCGTCTCCTTGGGCTGGAAGGGAGAAATGATCTGGTAGAAGAAATGATTGCCCTTGGGTACGTCGCTGCCCATGGCTGTGCGTGTGGGGAGAAACGGCACGCCCAGCGCTCCCGCCTGCAGTCCCAGCGCAATGGTGAAGTTGGTCATGTTGAAGACCTTCAGCTTCTCGCCCGGTGTGCCCGGATTCTCAATCTCCGTGGCATGGCGGAAGTTGTAAGCCGATCCCATCATCACATTCCCTACCCAGGCCGCGACCACGTCCTTCACGCATCCGGCGCCAATGAGCTGGTCAAACAGAATGTCAGAGATCGGACCAATCAGCCTTAGCTCGCGCTTCCTCTGCCGCATGATCTCGTGACCCGCGGCAAACGGGATCATCTGCTCCAGTTGCAGCCCCATGGCCACACTGCTCCCGTCCGGAACCAGCTCCGCTACCGCCTGCCGCAATGTCATCAATTTCGACATACACTGTCCTGCCCAATCCTTCCTTGCGTTTGGAGTCCCGATCACGGCGATCCCGTTGCGATCACGCGCGATCTCGGCGATTCACTCCCCCTACCCCCATACCGTCAGTCAATTAGGATTCTAAGGGAGTTGCGCCAATCAACCCCGGCGTTAAACCCAATCAACCCCGGCGATCAAGCCTTCCAACCCCGGACTTAAACCATCCATCCCCGGCGTTGACAGCCATTCTGCATAACCTCCTAAGTCACTGAATACAAATGATTTAATGTAGCACAACCAGAGAAGATGGTCAATTGGGAATTAGTACATAGTCCCAATATTTTGGGGCGATTGCTGCGCTACTAAGAGTCAAATCCTTTTCTTTCGGGAAGGATTTCCCGTGTGGAATACCATGGTGGAGCACAAACTAGATCTGGATACCTTCTTCCGGTCCAACCCAGCCGCGACAGCGGCGAATGAAAATAGCCCGGTACTCACGGCGCAATCCGCGAGGCGCATTGCGCCAAAGTGCCGGGAGGAATTTTGAAGAAACAATAAAGTCCCGTCAGGGACGGCTGAGGTCAGAATCCAGAGCCTTGGGGTTAACCACAGCTTCACCGGCATTTTGGTGCGTCATGACCAGCACGGCTGTGCGCCGATGAGCCGATGTCCCGATATCCCTATCTCCGTGCTCCGTGGTAGGTTTGGCTCACGGCACGCATGCAGAAATATCCTGATCGATTTCAGCCGTCCCTGACGGGACTCTATCGTTCTTAAATTTAAGTTCACCCGGCACTTGCACCTCGGCTGCGCCTCGTTGCTGCGTACCGGGCTATTTTCAGTCGCGCCTTACGGCGCTCACCTTCCTACGCGTGATAGATCCTGGCAACTCCCGGGCATTTTCGAGAGAGCCGTGCGCCAAAAACAACATGGGTTCCAGGACTTGTGATCCTGAAACCCTGAGGAAGCAAGGGGCCAATCGCCCTAGGTTCCCCTGCTTCCTTGAATCTATGACCCATCAAGTGTTCGCATGGAACAAATGAAATCAATTTTTCCGAACTGAAATATATTTTCAAAACATTTTTTCGAACATGGCCGCGCCGCCAGTGACTCTGTTCCCTGATGCTCATCCCTGTTGTCTCAAGAAATAACGCAGCCTTGAAACTGCGTACACAAGATGCTCTTGTTGAGCAAGCATGTTTGTGTGAAATCGCCCAAATCCAATGCTGAAAGGAAAATGCTACATGCAAAGGAAACTACGGCAATTTGCCTGGGTTCTGCTTCTGGCGGTAACAGCCACTCCCATTTCCGTTCCGCACCTCTTTGCGGAAGGACCGCATGGACACCAGGCGGACCATCGTGATCGTGACCGCGACCGGGACCGAGACAGAGATCGAGATCGAGACCGGGACAGGGACAGAGACCGCGAACGCCACGAGATGCGCCGCGATCGTGACCACGAGCGGGAAATGGAAAGAGAACGCGATCGCGACCGTGACCGAGACCGCGACCGTGACCGTGATCGCCATGACCGTCATGACCATGATGTCCACGATCGTTAATCATCCACCATCCCGGACCTGACCTCCGGGAGAAAACAACTTACAAAACAGCCATTGCGGGGGCACAGGCGACACCTGTGTCTCTGCTCTCCGTTACTTGCTTGCCACGCCACGAGCATTGCGTGGACCTTTGCGGCTGATCGCCCAAAAAGAAGGAAATATGAACTCAATTTTTTCCCATTTCTCTGTATTTGCTGTAGTGTTCTCTTTTCTCGCGTTTGCTCCACTCTATGCGCAGGACACCGCATCGGCGCCGCAGGAGAACGCCAACGCAACGGCCGGACGCACCGGTGCGATCAGGCAACCGCCTGACCCGTTCAAAGGATTCAATGCGTATGAAGAATTTCAGGGAGCCTCCACCTCATCGGAGAGCATCTTCAAGCTCGATTCCTCGATCGGCTATGACTTCAACCGCTATGCCGGAATTTTTGTGGGTGTCCCCCTCTACTTCGTTCACGATTCAGTTTCGTCTTCAGCGGGCAATTTGAGCGGCCGCGCTGCCGGAGATGTCTATTTCGGCTTGGATCTTTATGTCCCAACGAATGTCGTGAACTACAGCACAACATTCACCATCGGCGCCCCGACGGGAAGCGTCAGCAAGGGATTCAGCACCGGGCATCGCACGCTGGACTGGACCAGCCGGCTGCGCAGGCATTTTGGCCGCTTCGTGCCGTTCGTCTCAGCCGGAATCGGCGATACGGTTCCGGATACCGATCTGGTGACGCAGACGTTCACTTCCCTGGGCGCCATTTTGCACCTTGAGGAAGGCGCCGACTACGATCTCACCACGCGCTTTTACGCGGGCGCGGATGCATACCACATCCTTCCTCTCGGCAATCAGCAGATAGTAAATCGCGAAGCGGGCGACGCCACAGGTCGTCAGCGGGACGGATCAGTGGATCTCCCATCCGCCAGCGGGAATAACCTCATACGAGAAAATGGTTTCGATATCTGGCTTGGATTTGAACCTACACGCGTTTTGCGCTTTGAAGCCGGCTATTCGCGCAGCGTCACCTTTGCTCTGAATCGCCTGTCGTTCAACATAGGACTGAACATGGGAAGACTGCTGCGACAAAGAAGGCGAAGCGACTAGAGGAACTGGATTGCTGGATGAAACATGCAAAAAGGCTGGCGAATGGAGCCAGCCCTTTTGCTTTCTTTCAGTAACTATTTCTGTTATGGGGTCACGGTCAGAGTTCCATTCGAGACCGTTACGGCATAATTGCTCAGTGTCCCGGCTCCGTCTTTCACCGTGGGCACGATGGGATATGTTCCTGCCGGGCTGCCGGCCGCTGCGGGGCTGTCAAAACTTGCGGTGATCTGTTCGTTGTTTTTGACGCCTGTCACCTGTCCGGCGAAGGCCGGGTTCGGCTGGCTGGACGCGCGGGTAACGTCATTCGCGACGATGCTGAGCGGTGCAGGATCGACCGACAGCGTGGCGGTATTGACGGTGAGAACGTAGTTAACAAGATGATGATCCGGATCGTTCAGTGTAGCAACGATCTGGTACTGTCCCACAGGGCTGCTGGTGCTGGCGGTTGTGGAATAGCTAACGGTAATCGTGTCACCCTTCGCAAGTCCCGTGACGATTCCGGTCAACTGCGGATTCGGATCACCATAGAAGCGGGCTGCGTTGTAGGGGGTTACTACCAGGTGGCTTTTAGTTGACGTAGAGGGTGCAGAACTGACCTGCGCCTGTGCGGTCAAACAAAAAGCCATCATGGCAAACAGCATGGTGGTGAGGAAAAAGGTTGTTGGTTTGCGCTCCAGAATATGCATAGGTTTCTCCCAATATCTCAGCTGAGACTGAAATAAACACGATCCTCACGGCAACCCGTGGAGACCGCTTCCCGTCCTGAGGCGGTCCAGAACGAAAATGTACTAAGGGATATCAGCCCGGAAGGATGCTGCTCTGGTCCCTGATCGTGCCAGATGCAAACGCCGAATTGCGGCGCTCAGCACGATAACACAAGTGCGATCCAGCAGCAAAGAAAATTTTAAGATGAATCTCGGAGAGCGATATTCTTTACCCTCGGAAGCGCCGAACAAAGCACAACCGATTAAGAGTTATCTGGTTTCGCGAATCTGAACGGTTGAAGAGAACATCAACTGCTGTACCCATCAAGGCTTCGCGTAGCGGCCCGCGAGCTTGTCGGGATCGTAGACGCGGCAATGCCCCGTTTCTGCGTAGTGCTTTTATTGAAAGGATATTTTCATTCCGCGTGAACTGAGCCAGGAGTCACCGCTGCGCGCGGCCGCGAGCTTGCTGCGGCGAAACGACTACATGGTTGTGCGGTAGTCCGTCTCAAACTGTTTTCCCAGAATCTGGTTCAGGTGGTGCTTGAGATGGGCAACATAGTCCACAGCAATGAATTCAAGGCTGGCCGGAAAATTATTTCCGATGTGGCAGGTAATCTCGGCTGCGCCTGCTGGAAGCACCGAGAGCACGTGAGCAAGAAAGCGATTGTAAGCAGTCCAGAAGTCCACGAGAAAATCCCAATCAATTTCAGAGAACTTCTGCAGGTCCACCAGCTTCTCCTGATCGTAACCGGGAAAAGTCAATCCGTGTTCCATGCTGGCGCGCACAAACCGCTGGTGGTTGTTGGAAGCCGAATCCAGCAGGTGGCCAAGAATCTCTTTCTTCGACCATTTCTTCGGACTTGGCCTTAGTGATGTATCGGCATTGGTCAGTTTGGCCAGCAGCGTCCTGGCCTGCGCGACCGTGCGGCCCAGATCGCTTGCGATTGCGGGGAACGGATTACTCACAATTGTTGACCTCTCATCGGCATAGATATTGCTCAGGGCTCCCATGGATTGAACAGATTCACGCCGGCGATTTGAACATCTTTGGTGTTGCGAGTTACCAACGTGAGGTTATGGTGCAGTGCGGTCGCTGCGATTAGACCCTCGATCACAGGCAACAGCATTCCTCCTGCTTTGGCCCGCGCCGACAAAAGTCCCCACCGCTCAGCTATTTCGAAGTCAACAGGAAGAATCCGTTGGTCAAAGCGTAATGCCAGGTCATTCCCAACCCAGCTTTCGAGCAATGCACGCCTATGCCCACGCGGCAGAGAATTAATTCCTTTTCGAATTTCGCCGATTGTAAGAACGCTCAAATACAGCAGAGACTCGTCTGTAGCCTGCATCCAACTCACGACCCGCGGTTCGGGACTGGGCTTGATCAGTTCTGAAACAACATTTGTATCAAGCAGAAACCCGCTCACAGTTCCACCGGACGGCCGTAATCAGGATCGCGCTCGAGATCCAGACTGACCTTCGCCAAAGGCGATTTGGCAAAAAACTCCACCAGACTACCCGGCTGTTTGGAACGAGCGGTCAGACGTTCAAATTCTTCCGCCCCTAAAACCACGACCGCTTCCCTTCCCTGCCGAGTGACCCATTGGGGCCCTTCCGCGCGCGCGCACCGGAACACTTCGCTGAATCGAGCCTTTGCGGTTTGGAGCTGCCACGGGGTTCTCTGAGTTGATTTTGCCCGCCTCGAAACACTGGATTTCTTTTGCATGAAGTTACTGTATCATATGCTGACCAGTCTGACTAGCCTGAACTCCCCCCACGGCTTACTCAATTCCCAACTCCTTCCACTTCTTGTCGATGGCAGCTTTTGTCTTCTCGTCCATCAGGATCTCATCCGGCCACGGACGCGTGAAGCCCTCCGTAGGCCATTTGCGGGTGGCATCGATCCCCATCTTGGACCCGAAATTCGCCAGGCGTGCGGAGTGGTCCAAAGAATCCACCGGTCCCAATGTGAACTGAATATCGCGCTCCGGATCGATGTTGTTGGTCACCTTCAGCACGACGTCAGGAATGTCTTGTACATTCACGTCCTCATCCACAACGATGATGCATTTGGTAAACATCGCCTGGCCCAGCGACCAGATGCCGTTCATTACCTTGCGCGCATGTCCGGGATACGATTTGCGGATGGAAACGATCATCAGGTTGTGGAACTGGCCCTCCACGGGCAGGTTCACGTCTACAATTTCCGGCAGCGTGAGCTTCATCAGCGGCAGGAAGATTCGCTCCACCGCTTTTCCCATCCATGCGTCTTCCATGGGCGGCTTGCCGACAATCGTGGTTGCGTAAATAGGATTTTTGCGATGCGTAATGCAGGTAACGTGGAAGACCGGGTATTCGTCCTCCAGCGAGTAGAACCCCGTATGGTCGCCGAACGGGCCCTCGGTACGCAGTTCGTCCAGCTTCACGTAGCCCTCCAGCACAATTTCGGCGGATGCTGGAACTTCCAGATCAACGGTCTCGCATTTCACCAACTCAACGGGCTTCTGGCGCAGGAAGCCGGCAATAATGAATTCTTCCACCTCGGGCGGAGCCGGGACGATGGCGGAAAACGTGAGCGCCGGATCGGTACCGATGGCCACGGCAACTTCCATCGCGCCGCTGGGTCGATCCCCCGGAGCTAGCATTGAGCCCCCGCCTGAACGGGCCATAATATCCACCGCTGCCCGACGCTTTGCATTTTCAGCCGCAGGCGAGGGCGCCTCCGCTCCGCGCAGCATCTCGCGGTAATGCTCGGCGGCCACCTTCTGTCGCTGCCAGTGCATTCCGGCCGTAGTGGCGTCATAAACCTGAATCCGGTACATGCCGACATTACGCTTGCCGGTCCTGGGGTCGTGGGTAATCACGCAGGGTAGGGTTATAAAGCGTCCGGCATCTTTGGGCCAGCACTGCAAGACAGGAAAGTCGAGCAGGGAGAAGTTCTCCTTCTTGATCACCTCTTTGCAGGGCCCGGTCTGCACAACTTTAGGAAAAAACTTGCCCATGTCGGCGAGCATGGGCAGCATTTTCAACTTTTCCAGAAAGCCTTCAGGCGACTTCATATTCAGCAGTTGCCGGATGCGTTCGGCGATCTCATCCAGGCGTTCAACGCCCAGCGCCATCTGCATGCGGCGCTCCGAGCCGAACTGATTGATCAGCACGGGAATACCGTTTGCGCCTTTCACATTTTCAAAGAGCAGCGCGGGGCCGCCGGCACGCCCATATTTCTTCGCGGCGCCCTTGGAAACCCGGTCTGTGATTTCAGTAATCTCCAGCACCGGATCCACTTCAGCGCGGACGTGCTTCAGTTCGCGTGCGCGGTCAAGGGCGGCAATCCACTGCCTGAGGTCGTCGAAGGCCAAGGGCGCTCCTGTTGGGAGATCAGAATTGAACCAGTGATTATAAAAGCATTCGCCGCTCCGCCGTCGGCAATCAGTCGCTGATCTCTCTGGCGTATCGAAACATGTGGACTCTTACGCCCAAAAAAGGCAAGGGACTGAATGCTGAGCGCTTGAACGCTCATTGTCGTGCGCTATTTACAACCTGCTTGGTAGAGCTCACATCCTAACGGCTGAGTTCAAGAAATTTCCGGAGTCCTGTCCCTCATGGCCGATACCATCCAAGGTGAAAAAGAATATATCGATGCATTTTTTCGTTTGACACTGAAGCCCAGCGGCGCCGCGGAAGTCATCTCGATGCTGGCATCTCTCACGCCCGCGCAGCGGCAGGATTTTATCGAACTGGCTGACTCCAATCACGTTGTAGTGCGCGCATTTGAGGTCATCAACCGGGTAGCCGGCCATCTCGGCAATAGAGAACTACAGGCCTGGGCGGTTTCCACCCTTGCGGATGAACGTCATCGTATTCAAAACGCAGTGAAGCAACTGGAACAGGTATGTAAGGCCCTGGAAGAGGAAGATTGTCCCAACGTCGTCATGAAATCGCTCGACCACTGGCCCGACCTGGGGAACGATCTGGATCTGGTCGTCCTGGGCGATACGGCCAGGGTTGTGAATCTCCTCAAGGACCGGTTCTGCGCGCATGTTGAAGCACGAAGCTGGGGCGACCGCCTGGCCAACAAATGGAACTTCACCATTCCCGGACTGCGCGAATCCATTGAAACGCACATTGGACGATTGGGCCAGACTGGAGAACACATTGCTCTTGCGCAGAGATTCATTGATCGCCGGGTAATCACGGTCTTGAACGGGTGCGAGTTCTTTGTTCCCGCTCCGGAAGAGCGGATCTACGCAGCTACGCTGCAGCGTATGTATCGTCATTTTTACTTCCGCACTTGCGATATTCTGAACGCAGCCGCCCTCGTGGATGCAGGGAAACTGAACTATTACGATCTGCGCGCCGGCGCGCAGCAATCCGGGATATGGCCGGGCGTCGCGAGCTTTCTCAAAATTGTTTCCGACTACGTAGCTCAGTACCGCGGCGCGCCGTTGGATCTGCCCGCGAGGGTCGTCTCCGACGCCACCGTGGGAGCGGATAAGATTTACACTCGGGCACGCTTTCTCCGCATTCCGCTCATGCCGTATGGCGCGCGCCTTTACACCCGACAACTCACGGAGACCGCATTCCGTGGCGATGTCCCGGCCACACTACGACTGAGTCTCCTGCCCCCGCTTGCCTCCGCTGCGGCTGTGGCCTTCAGGATTACCGGCAGCGATAAAGGGGTGTGGTGAGGGCGCTTAAAGAAGGCGGCTGGATCTAACTCTTCGATTGGACAGTTCTGCTTCACGCTGAGATCTGCCGTGCGACGACTTCATTTTGCCGCGGTGGTGGTGTAATACCCTGCTCTGTGCCGGACCTGGTACGGTTGGCCGTCAGGAGCCTTTCTGGTCACCACAACCGAGATGCGGCGGAACGACGAATCGGAACGCTGGCGGCTGGGATAATAGGCCAACAGGTATTGCGTCCGCAGTTCTTCGCTGATCTGGCGAAACGCTTTATCCAGGTCATCCGCGCCGCTGGCATAATAATATTTTCCCCCGGTATCGTGGGAAATTTGCATCAGCGCATGCTCGCCACCCAGATTGCGTCCGGCATCGGCTTCTACCGGCACCACAATAATGCTGTAAACAATGGCTTCCGACTGCTGCGCGCGGCGCAAGGCGTTCGCGTAATCGGTATGGCTGGTGGTATCGCCGCCATCTGTGATCAAGACCATCACCTTTCTGCCTTGGCGCTCTACCAGCGCGTCGGCTCCGAGATAAATCGCGTCGTAAAGAGAAGTGCCCGCGCCTTCAGTCAGCCGTTCGATGCCGCGATCGATGTACTTCATATCCGAGCTGAAGCGGGTAAGCTGGTCCACATTATCGGTAATCTGAAATACGGAAAGCCGGTCCACCGGCCTCATGATGGAACGAACAAAACGTTTGGCTGAGGCGATTTCCAGCTTGATGTCCCGCCGCGTACTCTCGCTGGTATCCACTTCCAGAACGATGCTCAGGGGCATTTCAGATTCTTTGTCAAAGACGCTGATTGTCTGCGGCCGGCCGTCTTCCAGCACCTGGAAGTCACTTTTCGTAAGGTTGGCCACGGGAGTGCCATGGGAATCCGTGACCGTGGTGAACACGTTTACCAGCCGCACGTTGAGACGAAACGTGGGCTCCTCACGCTCCTGCTGTCCCGCGCCAGGCGTCTCTGAGGCGAATTGTTTGTTTTGGGCGCCTGCCGGTAAAGCGGCGGCCAACAGCAACAGGTAAAGACCGAACTGCTCGAGAACAGCTCGAGTACGTTTCATCCTTCCTTCTCAACCGCCTGAAAACGCTTCACTTTCAAGTTCGAGCATGCTCCTTTGCAAACCGCTCAGGCGCGCAAGGCACAGCTTGCGGCTCAAGGGTGTGTAAAGACAGGGTATTCTGTCCTGCTTAGATGCAAAAATGCCGTAATGGTTATTTTTATCGCTTTACTTCCTCTGGAAACGGCTCGCCGTCCGCCCAGATCGCGCCATCTTCAAAGTACTCTTTCTTCCAGATTGGTACCGTTTTCTTCAGCGTGTCGATGAGCCACCGGCAGGCATCGAATGCAGCCGCCCGATGGGCAGATGCCACCGCAATAAGTATGCTGATCTCCCCAATCTCAAGCCGGCCGAGCCTGTGCACAATGCGCACATTCCGTACATTGAAACGCTCAAGCGATGCTTGAGACAACTTCTCCATTTCATTTAACGCCATTGCTTCATAGGCTTCATAATCGAGGTAGAGCGTGCGCCGACCGCGCGAGTGGTTGCGCACGATTCCCTCGAAAATCGCGATCGCGCCATCTTCAAAATGTTGGAGACTCCGCCTGATGTCCTGGACGTTAACTGGCTCACGCACGATGGCACAGTGCTCAGAACGGAGAATCTGTGCGTTCTTGTCAGGATTATTGTCAGAGTTCCCGGCGCCGCCGCTGACCGGCGGTAGCAGGCCTACCTCATCGCCCTCGTTCAGGACGGTTGATTCGGGTGCGTACTCCTGATTGACCGAACAGGCAATCGACCTGACTAAAGGCCGGAATTTCTCAGATTTCGCTGAATAGTGGTCCAGGATGGCCGAAACAGAACTTCCCGGCTCCAGGTCCACGCAGTCGTCGCTATGGCCAAGAATCTCCTTTAATTGCCCGAAGAGCAGGACGCGAATGCGCATGCGAACAAGGATATCCGAAGAAACGCAGAAAGTATTGCGCCCTAAATCCCTATGAGAGAAGACTTTGCCAAAATGGAACCTTCCTAACAAAACTTCATGAAGATCTGAGAACCGGAGCTTGCTGGAGTGCGTCTAAGTAAGCAACAGTGCAAGTCGCATACACGTTTACGATTCATCCGGAGCGGTCAAGCAGCGGCTCCGGATTTTTTTGTTCCTGATTTATCTGGAGTGAACCCCTAAAAACCCTGTCATCTGCATCGCAGCCATCCTGAGCTGCTCAGGGTCATCCGCGAACCTGGCCTGGCCGCCTGAATAAGAAGCCAGCCTCTCAAGGAGAGCTCTCTGGTCAGGGCCATTGGCATTAAACCCGATGCAGTAGAGCTTTACCCCCTCCAGTTGGGCGCTCAAGGGGAGCGAGTCACGGTTGAGCTCACGGCTGCGGCCATCCGAAATCACGAGCAGGACGCGGTTGGGGTTCTTGCCGATGCGCTTAAGGTGGCCGGCCGCAAAGGCGATTCCCTGCAGTAGCGCCTTACCTCGTTTCGGTTTAAGGCTGTCCATGGCCTGCTCCAGCAATTGATCGTTCGCTGTGAGATCCTGCTCAAAGTCAAGCTGATCACTGAAAACCAGGATGGCGGCTTCGTCATTACCGCGCAAATTCTTGATGATATCGCGCAGCGTGGCAAGGATGATTGGGCGGTTGTGTTTGGTCAGCAACGACGTCTGGATCAGGATGCCCAAGGAAACCGGCGCATAGGGAGCGCGTATTTCTGGTGTTTTCACCCGCGGGGTCACAGTTGCACTCAGGTCACTTGACGAAGAAGGATGGGGAATTCTGGAGGGTGGCAGGCTGGGAGGAACAAGTTTGGCGCTCTTGCGCGGTTCCGGCGAAACGCTCGTCTTGGTGGACTCAGCGACGGAGCTGGACGCACGCGTGGACTTTCCGTGTGTATCACCGGCATGAGTGGATGCGGGCTGCCGGGCGCTTGCGACCGCTGTGCTTGGCGTTGCTTCGCGCCCGGGCACAACAGCGGCTGCCAGATACCGGTTCCAGTCATTATCGGTTCCACCGGCTTTGTGGTATTCCTTGCGCGCAAATTCCGCAATCTGCTGACCGCCGGACGTGCCCCGCGTCAAATCCGCCGCGCGCGCCAGATATAGAAATGCATTCTGCTGGTTGGCGTCCCGGCTGTAGAGCAGCGCCAAGCCGAGCGCGTATGCATACTGCGGATTTTGCGGATCCACTGCCACAGCCTGCTGCAATGGCGTGAGCGCCTGCTGGTACAGACGGCGCTCTACATACGCGAGCCCCAGGATTCCATTCAGACTTGATTCCACATGCCTGCGTAGCGCGGCAAAATCGCCGGGTAGCATTCCCTCCGGGTTGCGCAGTTTCTCAAGTGCTGCCAGGGCTCCTTGCGCCGCCACAATCCGGTCTCCGCCTCGTCTGCTCACCCGGTTTGAATTGCTCACCGGTTCACTTTGAACCGGCAATGCGGCAATCGCTTCCGGATTGCCAAGATCGATCTTCAACAACTCAGCGGCGTGCTGCTGCGCGTGTTGCCGGTCCCCCATTCGTGTATAGTCCCAGATCAACACCTCCAAGGCATCCTGCTTCAAGAAATCGTTTCCTGCGCGGGAAACAAATTGCTCCAATCCGGCTATTTGCTCTGAGAGCCGCGGCTGCTTCATTGCATTGGCGTAAAGCTGAAGGGTTGTCGTCCCGGTCTGCGCCGTCCCGGCCACCAGCAGGACACAAACCGAAAGTGCGCATAACCCGGCAACCAGGCTTCGAGACGCGAAACCGCACTTGCGGGCTTGTGGCGGGATGGAGGTACGCGAAAACATAACCGGCCTCACAGCAATGGGGTGTTTTGGTTTGGATGCTGCCGGTCAGAGCCTCTGCTGGCCAGAAGAGCAGGATTAAGGCGATTTTGCGCGGGTTAGGCAACAAGAGCATGAAAAGGCGACAAAAATAGGCCGGTTTGTCAGGAGAACTCCTCCGCAAAGGAAAAGGGCGTCGCTTCGGACGCCCTTTGTTCATCTCCAATTTGCTTCTACTTAGCTAACGTTCGTAAGTACCTGCTCGCGAGTTTCCGCGTCCTGGCGTTCTTCCTGTGTCGAACTCGGGATCGCGATCGCCAGAACCTCATCGATCATGCTGACGAAGTGTACATTCAGGCCGTCGAGTTGCTCCAGCGTGAGATCCTCCTCCACATTCATCTTGTTTTCAGCGGGGAAGATGATATCGCGTACTCCAGCGCGCTTGGCGGCAAGAAATTTTTCCTTCACTCCGCCGATGGGCAGCACGTTACCGCTAAGCGTGATTTCGCCCGTCATTCCGGTCAGAGGACGCACGGGATGATCCGTAAGCAGTGAAACCAGGGCTGTGGCCATGGTCACGCCGGCTGAAGGACCATCCTTCG
Source organism: Candidatus Angelobacter sp. (assembly GCA_035712465.1). GTDB lineage: Bacteria > Acidobacteriota > Terriglobia > Terriglobales > Acidobacteriaceae > Angelobacter. The sequence continues at coordinate 127,809 of DASTAS010000008.1, read as the reverse complement.
GGATGGCGCCCGCGGGAACGTGGATGTGAAGGTCGTAATCCTTGAACACATCATCGGAAATGCCCAGGCTGGCAGCATTGGATCGTACCCAGGTAAGCGCTGCCTGCATGGACTCGCGCATCACCTCGCCCAACTGGCCGGTCATCATGAACCCGCCTTTGCCCTTCATCTTGTTGGCTTCAATAAACAAGATGTCGCCGCCGGACGGAGTCCACGCCAGTCCCACCGCAACGCCGGGCCGCTTGGTGCGCTCCGCAATTTCCGTATCGATCCGGATCTTGATTCCACCCATAAACTCCTGCACTACCTCGCGCGTGACCAGGAGTTTGTCTTTCTTCCCTTCCGCAATGCGGCGCGCCTGCTTGCGGCAGAGCGTTCCAATGTTGCGTTCCAGGTTACGCACGCCGGCTTCGCGCGTGTAGTGGCGTATCACGAAGCGCACCGTGTCTTCCGGAATCTCAATCACATCATTGCTCAGCCCGTTCTCGTCGATCTGTTTGGGAATCAGGTAGCGCTGAGCGATATGCACTTTGTCATCTTCCGTGTAGCCCTGGAGCTCGATGATCTCCATACGGTCCCGCAGCGGTTCGGGGATGGTATCCAGCATGTTCGCTGTGCAGATGAACAGTACCTTCGAAAGATCAAACGGCACGTCCAGATAGTTGTCACGGAAAGTGGAGTTCTGCTCCGGATCGAGCGTTTCCAGCAGCGCCGATGAGGGATCGCCGCGGAAATCGCGGCCCAGCTTATCCACCTCGTCCAGGACAAACACCGGATCATTGGTTTCGGCGCGACGGAGGCCCTGAATGATCTGCCCCGGCAGGGCGCCTATATAGGTGCGACGGTGACCTCGGATTTCCGCTTCATCATGCACGCCACCCAGCGACAGGCGCACGAATTTGCGCTGCAAGGCGCGCGCAATCGAACGGCCCAGCGACGTCTTTCCGACTCCGGGAGGGCCGACAAAACAAAGGATCGGCCCCTTCATGCTCGGCTTCAGCCGCCGCACAGAAAGATAGTCCAGAATCCGGTCTTTGACTTTCTTCAAATCATAATGATCGGCGTCGAGGATTTCATGCGCTTTGGTGATGTCCACTTCAACGCCGCTGGATTTTGACCACGGCAACACGGCCAGCCATTCAATATAGTTGCGCGTTACGGAGTAATCAGCCGCCATGGGAGACATGCGCCCCAGTCGAGTCAGCTCTTTCAGAGCCTCCTTCTTGACTTCTTCAGGCATTCCGGCGGCTTCAATCTTCCGCCGCAGGTCTTCCACGTCACGCTGCGTCTCGTCCTGCTCACCCAGTTCTTTCTGGATGGCCTTCATTTGTTCCCGGAGGTAATACTCTCGTTGCGACTGTTGTACCTGGTCCTGGACTTCCGTCTGGATTTTGTTGCGGAGCTGCTGCACCTCCAGCTCTTTCGCCAGGTGCTGGTTGATTTTCTGTAAGCGCGTCTGGACGTCAGGCGTTTCCAGCACTTCCTGTTTGTCCTTGGTGGAGAGGAAGGGCAGCGAAGAGGCAATAAAATCCACCAGCCTGCCGGGTTCTTCGATATTGATGGCCACCGTCTGCAGTTCATCGGACAGAGTCGGCGACCCCGCTACGATCTGCTGAAATAACGTAAGCACGTTCCGCTGCAAGGCTTCGATTTCAGGTGATGGGGATGGCTCGGCATCGGCGATCAGATCCAGGTTCGCTCGCATGAAGGGCGTCAACTGCGTGAAATCACTCAGCTTGCCCCGCTGCAACCCTTCTGTAAACACAAACAGGCTCTGGTTGGGCATTTTGACCACTTTATGCACCGTCGCCAGAGTTCCGATGCTGTAGAGATCGGTGGGCTGGGGGGTATCGACGCGCGCCTCGCGCTGCGCGACCACCAGTATCGTCTTCTCATCGCCCAGGGAGTTGATCAGTTGAATGGAGCTCTCGCGTCCAACGGTCAGTGGCAGTACGGCATGTGGAAATAGCACGGTATCCCGTACCGGCAGCACCGGAACACCCTTCTTTTCGCCCTCTCCTAGTGCCTGCGCCCCTTCAGATCCCTGTAAAGCTATGACATCATTGATATTTTCAGAGGCCATTTTTAATCCTTGATAATAATACGCTCAGATATTGATGACCCGAACCGGTAGAAAGATGCAACCAAACCCCTGCTCGCCTGTCTGGTTTGATTTCGCGGATTCTACCCTAGAGCGTTGACAGCCGCAAATTACCTTCAGGTGGCTTGCTGTGTCCTCCTGTCAAAGCGCATTCCTTAGCGGCTATCTTTGCACGCTCTTGAGTCTCACTGAACGTACCCGCTAATTTGTCTCGGGGCAGGCAAACTCACCTTTACCCCGCACGAGGATAGACGCCCAGCACCTTTACGAACCCCGCGATTTCCTCAAGATGGCGCAGCGCCAGCCGCATTGGTTCGTCATCGCCTCGCAGAACATCCACAAAAAAGCAGTATTCCCAAGGCCGTCCCCTCACCGGCCGCGATTCTATCTTGCTCAAATCGAGATCCCGCAAAGCAAAGACGCTCAAGGCCTTGAAGAGCGCGCCGGCTTGATTCTTGAGCGAAAATGCCAGCGACGTCTTGTTTGCCTTGGAGGTAATCTTCTTGTTATTGGCAATCTTCCTCGTCTTTAGGATGAGAAAAAATCGGGTAACGTTCCGGGGATCGTCTTCAAGCCCCGCCATGAGGATTTTTCCACCGTATTCCCGGGCCGCCTGCCCGCCGGCGATGGCCGCGACATCCCGCCGCTTCTCCTCCAGCACGTGTTTCACGCTTCCCGCAGTATCGTAGAACGGCACAGGCGCAATGGTTCGGTGTCGCCGGAAGAAATTGCGGCATTGGTCCAGAGCTACAGGATGGGAAAGAACCTGGCGCAGATCTTTGAGTTTCACTCCCGGCATTGCAATCAGATTATGCTCGATTCTCAACAGCAGCTCACGCGTGATGAAGACGTCCCTCTCCAGCAGGAGATCAAGATGTTCTCCCACCGGACCGGCCAGCGTGTTTTCTACCGGAATCACCGCGCCTCCCGCCCTCCCGCTATCTACGGCATCGAATACCTCAACTGAGCGGCCGCACGGGATCACCTGACATCCGGAGACCATCTTGAGCGCAGCCTGATGGCTGAAAGACCCTCGTTCGCCCTGAATCGCAACTTTCATGCCAACATCATAACTTTCTTGCCCAATGCATATTGTGAGATAACGAAAAGATTAGGGTCGCTTTACCTGTATGCCTTGCGAAGGCCCTTGCGAGTAACTCGAGTTGATCCCATGCTCGCGCTGCGTGCCGAATGAGTTGTGTCAGACCTGAGCTGTCCGCATCGTGTGCAGCTCTCGATTGCTTGCAACCTGTCTTCTTTGATTTCCCTTCCAAGTTAATAGACACAAATGAGGGTATCAGAGTGCTTTGGACAGCCTTTGTAATTCTGCTCGTTTTGTGGCTGCTGGGGGTGTTTAGCAGCTACACATTTGGGGGACTCATTCATATACTGCTGGTTCTGGCGCTGATTGCTCTCATTTTCCAGATTGTCAGCGCTCGCAGAACTCGCGTATAGCCATGACAAACAGAATCGTCCAGGCAAAAGGTCATTCAACAATCGGAGGAGAACATGGATAAGGATCGTGTTAAAGGCAAGGCGGAAGACATTGCCGGACGCGTAAAGCGCCAGGCAGGGGAATGGACCGGAGACGAAAAGACACAGGCGGAAGGAGCCGCGGATCAACTGAAAGGCAAAGCGCGTAATGCCATGGGAAGAGCCAAGGACGCCGCGCGCGATGCGGCAGACGACCTTCGCGGAGAAGATGCCAAGCGCGATAAGGACGCCGCCTGATCTCCAGCTACGAAAATAACAAGCGCTCCCTCGTCCTCGTCAGTTTGGTTCCTTTGCTGATGGGACAGGGAGCGCTTTTTTGGGCGCGGTCAAACAATTTCAACCAGGAGATTTCCAGCCTTATCGGCTTGAAAAGGCCAGCCCGGCGGCACGACTGTAGTTGCGCTGTATTCGGTCACAATCGCGGGTCCCCGATATCGCCGTGCACCGCCCAGCATCGAACGCGGGATTAAGGTGGTTTCCCACTGCTTGCCGTCGAACCACACACGCGCTCGAGTCTTCCGCAACTTTTCGGCCGCAGGTTCCACCTTTATTTTGGCAAGGTTTTCCGGTGATCTGATCCTGCCACGCAGGCGCACAGTCACAATCTCCACTTCGCGTTCAGGACTGCCGTAGCCGTAGCGCTGCTTATGTTCGGCGTGGAAGCGCGCCAGCATGTCACGTCCATAGGCAAGATTGAGTTCGAAACCTTGCCCTCGATAGCGCAGATCAGCGCTGCGCTCCCACGTTGTTTTTCCCGGCCATTCTTCTCTCTTGAGCTCGGCGGCAATTTCCTCTTGCAACTCGGAATAAAGTGCAGTCAGTCGCGGAATCGGCAGGTTGCGGACCCGCAACAACACGGTACGGGAATGGTCCTTCACCACATCGCTGATCAGAATGCCAAGAGCGGAAAGCGCGCCGGGGTAAACCGGGACAATCACGCGCGGAATTCGCAGTGATCGTGCCAGTTCGCAGGCGTGCATGGCGCCCGCGCCGCCGAAGGCCACCAGAGAAAACTGGCGCGGATCATAGCCGCGTTCAATGGAGACTACGCGCAAGGCTTTCTCCATATTGGCATTGACCACCCGCACCACGCCTGCCGCAAATTCTTCCACGCTCAGGCGGCTGCCCTGCCGCTTCAACCAGCGCTCAACCGCGTTCCTGGTTCTGGCAACGTCAAGCCTGAATTCGCCGCCCAGGAATTGATCGGCCGGCAGCCTGCCCAGCAGCAGATTGGCATCAGTCACTGTGGGCAGTTCGCCCTTGCCATAGCAGATTGGGCCCGGATCTGCGCCGGCCGACTCCGGCCCGACCCTCAGCGCGCCCCCGGCATCAAAGCGCGCCAGTGACCCTCCCCCGGCGCCCACGGTGTGAATATCCAGCACGGGCACGCGCACCGGCAGGCCCGCAACTTCCGCCTCATTCGTTGTAGAGGGGCGACCATCCACCAGCGCCACGTCAGTTGATGTACCGCCCATATCGAACGTGATCAGACGAGTGAAGCCACTGCGTTCCGCAACCGCGGCAGCGCCCACAACCCCACCAGCCGGACCGGAGAGAACGGTCCTCACGGGCTGCTGCGCCGCTGTGGCCAAAGCCGTAATTCCGCCGCTGGACTGCATCACGAATATCCGCGCGCGTTTCTGGCCCCCGTTCCGTGCCGCTGTACGTTGCTCGACTTTTCTGAGATATGTCTCCATCACCGGCTGCAGATACGCATTCACCGCCACCGTGCTTGCGCGTTCGTACTCGCGAAACTCGGGCAGAATCTGGTGGGACACGGAAAGCGGGATGTGCAGATCAGAGAGCGCGTGTGCCACTGCACGCTCATTCTGCGGGTTTGCAAAAGAGAAGAGAAGAGAGATGGCGACTGCCTCGGCTCCCGCCGCGGCAACTTGTGCTTTCAACCGGTTCAATTCACCCGAATCTACTGTTGAAAGAATATCTCCCCGCGCCGATACACGTTCGTGAACACCAAAACGCAACTCAGTTGGTACGAGCGCGGGCTCCTTTTCGAAAAAGAAATCGTACAGCCTGGGCCGGTTCTGTCGTCCGATTTCGATCGAGTCCTCGAACCCCGCGGTTGTCACAAAGGCAATGCGGGCGCCTTTTCTTTGCAGGAGAGTATTGGTACCCACCGTGGTGCCGTGCAGTACCGTAACTTCACCGCCATCTGGCAGGATCTTCGCAATAGCGGCGGCAATCGCCTGCGAAGGATCGGCAGGCGTGGAAAAGACCTTCAGAATCCGCAATTGGCCCCGCTCAAGCCACACGCAGTCAGTAAAGGTGCCGCCGCTATCTATGGCAATGCGGAGAGGAGCATGGGTTCGCTGATGGCGCATGAGTAAAACGGCGATTCTAGCACGTCACAACTTCTTCCCCATCAGCAGCCCGTCTATCGAGTTGAGATAATAGCGCGGCAGCACCTTCAGCACGGAATATCCGTGCTTTTTGTAGAATCGCATGGCATTGTGGTTGTCTACCGCAACCTCCAGTGACACATAGTCGCACTCCTTACGTTTTAATTCCTCCTCTACCTTGTTCAGCAAACGTGATCCCACGCCGATCTGTTGCGCTTCCGGAACCACGTCAATGGTGATGATCCGCCCCATCGAATGCGCGCCGCGCCGGGAGCGAAAGCGGTCCGCTATGACAAAGCCAAGGATGCGGCCATCATTTTCCGCGACCAGCGTAATGGCCGAGCGCCGGTCAATAAAGTAGCGCATCTCGTCTTCCGGATAGGCAATACCCGCGACGAAGCAGGCTTGATCGATTTCCATGAGCCGAGGAAAATCGTTTTGACTGTAACTGCGCAACGTGAGCACCAGTTCATTGTAGCGGGCAGGAAAATGCCAGAAATGCCATGGCTTTGAATTTCAAAGTCTGGCACTTCTGGCGATCCTTCCGGCAATTTATGCCGCCAAACGCTCCTTCTGGGGCTCAAGCATTACTTTGATCCATCCCGGCGAGCGCCGGTCAAATTCCTTGTATGCCGCAATCACGTCGGCCATCGGTTCCACCTGGGTGAGCACCTGTGCGGGATCAACCGTGCCGCTCCTGACGAGTTCCAGCAGTGTGGGAATGTACTTGCGATGGTTGCAGTTCCCCATCTTGATGGTCAGATTTTTTTCCATCGCTGCGCCTATGGGAAAAGTATTCACCATCTCGCCGTACACTCCGATGATGGAAAGCGTTCCCGCCTTGGCCAAAGATTGCACGGCCCATTCCAGAGCCTGCGACGGCGCGTCGCCAGGGTGCCAGTTACCATCGCTCGTGCTCTCTTTGCCCATGGTGGCTTTCATCCGCTCCATCCCGAAGCGCGCCGATTTCAACCGCCCCTTCGCCCCCGGGCCATGATGCGGATGGTTTGCGTCCACCCCAACGCAATCAATCACGCGATCCACTCCAATTCCGGCGGTGAACCCTTTGATCGCCTGTACTGGATCCTCCTCATTGAAATTGACGCATTCGGCTCCCTGGCTTCGCGCCATTTCAAGTCGCGAGGGAATCGTATCGATGGCAAAGATACGGCCTGCGTTCAACAAGCGCGCGCTGGCAATGGCGAATTGCCCGACCGGTCCGGCTCCGAATACCGCGACCGTGCTGCCGGGGTGAATCTCAGCGATATCGGCAGCCATGTAGCCGGTGGGGAAAATATCAGAAAGCAGAATTGCCTCATCATCGGTGACGCCATCCGGTATTTTGACCAGGTTGATATTGGCGAAGGGCACGCGCACAAATTCTGCCTGCATCCCGTCAAATGGGCCTGTTGTCGCCGGACCGCCATAAAAAGCTGTTCCGGCGGAAGGCCCGTTGGGATTCGCGTTATCGCATTGCGAATAATACCCGGCCCGGCAATAGGAACAGTTGCCGCAGGCAATGGTTGATGGAACCACAACACGGTCGCCGGCGCGGAAATTTCGCACTGCGCTGCCCGCCTCTTCCACCACGCCAACACCTTCATGGCCCAGTATGGTTCCGGGCGTCATTCCCGGCATGGTTCCGCGAATCATGTGCAGGTCTGTTCCGCAAATTGCGCTTGCCGTGAGCCGCACAATCGCATCATTGGGTTTTTGAAGCTTTGGTTCGGGAACTTTTTCGAGACGAATATCACCTACTCCGCGAAAAACAACAGCTCTCATAACTGCTCTCCTGAAGTGATCGATAATATTTTTCTGGGATGCCGTGGTGGGAATCGCGGTGGCCAGAGGAATCAGACCTCCGGCCTGGCTTCGGTCAGGTGGCGTATGTGATGTCGAAAAACGAGGGCTGCTGGTTACTTCCCGCCTAATACAATTTTGGCAATCGTCTGCAACTGCATGTTGGACGTTCCTTCATAGATCTTGCCGATCTTGGCGTCGCGGAAATATTTCTCGACCGGATAGTCCTTGGTAAAGCCAACACCGCCATAGATTTCAATCGCCAGTGACGCCACACGTTCGGCCACCTGCGAGGCAAAAAGCTTTACCATGGCCGCCTCTTTAACAAAGTTCATGCCTGCGTCCTTCATTCGGGCAGCGTTATATACCATCATCCGGACGGCTTCAATTTCCGTCGCCATCTGCGCCAGTTGAAACTGAATGCCCTGGAAATCGGAAATTGCCTTCCCAAATTGCTTCCGTTCCTTTGAATACTTAACGGCGCTTCCCCAGGCTCCGTGCGCCAAGCCAAGCATCTGCGCGCCGATGCCGATGCGGCCTTCATTCAAGGTCTCAATGGCGATTTTGTAACCTTTCCCGACTTCTCCCAGCACATTCGTTTTGGGTACGTGACAATCTTCGAGGATCAGTTCACAGGTGCTGGAAGCGCGGATGCCCAGCTTGTCTTCCTTTTTCCCGACCGAGAAGCCTGAAAATTCCTTTTCCACGATGAATGCAGTGATTCCCTTGTAGCCTGCAGAGGGATCGATATTTGCGAACAGAATAAAGATGCCGGCTTCTTTGCCATTCGTGATCCAGAGCTTGCGGCCATTCAGTACGTAATCGTTGCCCCTGAGCTGAGCGCGGGTCTGCATGGCAAACGCATCAGAACCGGAACCGGCTTCGCTCAACGCGTACGCGCCAACGGTATTGGCAGTCATGCGGGGCAGATAACGCTTTTTCTGATCGTCGTTGGTCCAGCGCAGAAGCGCGTTGTTGACCAGCGTATTCTGCACGTCCACAATGACGCCCGCCGAGGGATCGATCCGGGAAACCTCCTCGACGGCAAGAATCGCATCAAAAAATTTCCCGCCGGCCCCGCCAAACTGCTCCGGTACCTCAATGCCCATCAGACCGAGTTGGAAGAACTGCTCGATGAGTGAATGATCGAAGACGCCCTTTTCATCCATCTCCCGCACCTTGGGGCGGATGGAATCTTCAGCAAACTGGCGGACGTTGTTACGGAACAGAACTTCATCTTCGCTCAACGCAACAAGAGGCTGGGCAGGAGCGGTAAGCTGAACAGTGGCCGGTGGCATAAGGACGTCCTCTCAAGTGAAGCTGACAAACTCAAAATTGTATCACCGCAAGGGATGCCAGCATTCTGCCGCATACCTTCCGGAAGAAGCCTTAAACCCCGTCCGATCAATATGAGAGTAGCCTCCTCGCACCGGAAAATTGATGGCAGCGAAAATTCGATTGCCGAGCGCCGGAGCAGCACGTTCGCATTCATTCGCGGCGATGTCTTAGGCCGTCAAGCTGCCGCTCCGTCAAGTTGCCGCTTCTGAGAACGCGCCGGAGTTTTGATATCAACCAGTCCTTCAGCAAGAGCATCTAGTGACTGGGAATATTCCCTGTTGAGAGTTTTTATGCGCATTCATGAAGGTGATTTTGCTTACGATCTTGAGCAGCCTCCTGACCCTCTGACCCAGCTTCGTACCAAATGGAAGTTCACCGTTTACAAAATCAGGCCTGCGGAGCAGAAACTCGCGTCAGGAGAAGCCGATACCCGCGAGGCGGCGGAAAAGAAGGCCCGAACGGAGTTGGCAAGAGTCGCGCGTTCAAGCGGGCCACGCGTTGCCTGAAGAAGGCGCTCGCAGCAGAGAGGTGGTCGGTGGAGTGCGTGCCTGTGGAACGCTGGCCTATTCCTGCGCTAGCGATTCAGGACTCCATTAGTACCTTAATCCTGCTGGCCTGGTAAGAGTCCAACATGCATTCGCGCCAACTGCATTCACTCGAGCGGTGGACCGAATTGAAGCAGCAGCTTAGATTTTCTTTTCTTCCAGCAACTCACGTGAGGCAAACCTGAGCGTCCGCAGCCTATCTAATTCAACTGTCGCCACTTCCCAATACTCTAGGCCGAGTTAAATCGGACCAACGGTACCAGGAGGATGTAATGAGAAAGGCATATCTGGTCACAGCGATCCTGCTGCTGTCAGCGGTTTGGGTTGTTGCTCAGACCGGTTCATCATCATCAAGCTCGCAGTCGCCCACCAGCAGCAGTTCACAGTCAACAATGGGCTCACAATCAACGAGCCCCACCAGCAGCAGTCCCCAGACGAGTTCGCCGTCGAGCACTTCGCCGTCGAGCCAGTCACCCGACACCAGTTCAACTACTACCACCACCCAAACCACTGAGAGCTCTTCTTCCTCCAGCAACGGAAATCAAACGATCGAAGGCTGCCTCAGCGGTTCTTCCGGTAATTTCACTCTGACCGATCAATCGGGTAAGACTTACCAGTTGGCGGGAGATACCTCGAAGCTGAGTGAGCATGTTGGCCACCAGGTTCAGATCACCGGTTCCGAAGGAAACGGCGCGGGCGCGGGTGAGAGCGCAAGCAGTTCCAATCCCAGCGGCAGCTCTGCCAGCAATCCCAGCAGCAGCTCCGCCAGCAATCCCAGCAGCAGCGCGGGTTCCTCTTCTTCGAGCTCGGGCATGGGATCTTCGTCTTCTTCCTCGCAGAACACGTTTAACGTGGAAAATGTGAAGATGATCTCCAGCACCTGCCCCAGCGGCAGCTCGAAATAGCTGATTTTCCAGCAGACAAAACACAGCAACCCCTGAAGAGCTTTTGCTTCAGGGGTTCTGCTTTTGAGGTTTAGGGATTTACCTGCAGCCGTCCGTCGCGGAGTACGGTGCATTTGCGATCACGCCATATAATCGTGTCGCCTATAAAGCCTCCCAGCCAGGCGAGGAAGCCAAGAATATCCTGAACAGGAAGCAGCCACCACTGCTCGCGAAACAAGGGATCACGCACCACGAATACGGCCGTGGCAGAAGCGGCGCAGGCGCGGATACAAAAGGTGATCGGCAACATCGGCCACCACGCAGGCGCTACAGCACAGAGCAGCAGCGAGAGCGGGAGTGGATACGTGAATATCTGGCCCCAATAGCCTACCGGCCGCGAACGGCGCGTACTCCTTGCCCAGCGCAGGCGATGAGCAAGATTGTGCAGCATGGTCTGGCTTCCGATGCGGTGCTGAATCACTGCTGATGACAGCAGCACTTCGTGTCCGAGTTCGGCGGTTCGCTGCCCGATCACAAAATCCTCAGCCAGAAATTCCTGCAAGTACCCAAAGCCTCCCATTGCCTCGAGCACGTTGCGCCGCACCGCAAGCGTGCAGCCAAGAGCAAAACGCATTCCTTCCACCATGCGCGCTACCATCACGCCCCCAAGGAGTTCCGTGTTCATGCCTAGCGCTTCCATACGCGACCAAACGCTCTTACCGGCCACCGCAAGATACGGGCACGTAACCAGTCCCACGCGGCTGTTTTGGAATTCGCGCGCAATGCGGCTTAGCAGGTCCGTCTTTACCCGGACGTCGCTGTCACACATGACAATCAAATCATGTTGCGCCTCGCGCACCAGGCGGTTAAGGCTGTACGCCTTCGCATTGGGAATCGGCGATTCCCCTGTGACGATCAGCCGAGCTCGCACTGACTTCGACGCATGTTGTTGGATCAACTGTTGCACTACCGGAACAGCCGGGTCATCCGGCCGATGCACTCCGAAAACAATTTCATAATTCGGGTAATCCTGAACAAAAAAGCTGATCAAGTTCTCTTCCAGGCCTTCATCATGCCCGCAGAGCGGCTTCAGCACACTGATGCCCAGTGTTGCACCGAGATCAGGAGGGACGACGGACAGGTAACGATTTGTAGCAATCATCACCAACACACAATAGATCAGCGATCCAGCCAGCAAAAATGCAAGCGCTGTCGTCAAGGCTGTCACCATGTTCGCTCTGCATCTCCCTTCATTGAGCTGTTGTGTATCTCCGACGCGTGATTCGTGAACAGGAATTTCCCTCCGCTCTCCGCAAGCTCATGAAGGTTCCCGTTTCCCGCCAGTTTATTCAGGAGCTTCAACCGGCTGCCGTCACTCGCGAGGTAGTATCTGGAGCCGGATGACCATAACCGGGCGAACTGATCGTCATCGATGAAAACAGGAGGCGACCCCGGCGCATACGAGCCGTACTCCAGGTTGTTATAGCGCCCGTCCAGCAACAGCGCCTTCCGCCCGGAATAATAAAGGAGTGAGGAAAAAGGATAATACGTCCCATCAATAATGACCTGTCCTGGCGGCGCTTGTACCAGCTTTTCCGCCAACGGACGTGACGACAGGTAAGGGTCAAAGACGACCATGGCCAGCCGGGCTGCATGAAAAAAAATGATCATGGATGCTGCAACTGCCAAAACTGCGCCACGCCTGCGCAAAAACCATGCTCCCAGCATTCCCACCGCGCATGCTAATGCCGCCACCGCCAGCGGCCCCCTTAAATCTGCGAATGAGCGCAAGGTAAGATCCCCCATGTGCCCCAGAGAGAGGGTGTAGTCGTTTGGGTGCTGTTGCAAAGCCGAAGCAATATCGCCCGTGGCGGAGACCGTCCGCACGGCATAAAGAATTACACAGATGGTCGCCAACGCAGCGGCATACACAGCGGCGAGAGCCCTGCTGCTGCCCTTGAACCACTTATATCCCGCTTGCGAATCCATCGCTGAGCCAAGCAGCAGCGCCAGGGCAGGATAGATCGGCAAGGAATAGTATTCCTGCGTAGTGGAAAAGCTGAAGAACAGCAACAGGAAGCCGGTCCAGCAGAGCGCCATTAAACGCGTTCGTCCCGCCCGGTCTGAAGGCCGGTAATTCAAGCGGATTGCCGCCGGGAAATAAAAACTCCAGGGAAAGAGCCAAACGAGATTCAGCAGCCAGAAAGCCAGCCGAGGAACAGTGTTGTAGTCGTGAGGATAGCGCAGGCCCAGAAAGCGCAGCACATGCTCATTCATGAAATAAAACCAGAAGAATCCATGATATTCTCCCGGACCGCTGTGCATCGTAAACACAAAATGCGGAGGCATGCGCAAGGTAGCCAAAACATGCCACGGCGCAGCTATCAGGAGAAAAATCAGAAACCCGGTGCCGGGACGCAAGCGTCGCCAGGTCTGGCGCGCAAAAAGCTGCCGCGTGATGGCGAGATAGAGCAGCACACCGCCGATGGGCACCACCAGCGCGATGAGCCCTTTGAGCATCACCCCGATTGCAAGACTGATGGCGAGCAGCACAGCCCAGATTCGAGGGCTTTTTTCTTCCCCATCCTCATTCAACGCTCGTTGCACTGACCAGAACGCCACAGTTATGCAGAGAGTAAGCAGGGCATCAGGAATAAGGATACGTGTAAATAAGAACAGCCCAATGCAGGTGGCCAGTATCACGCCGGATAAAAAGCCGGCGGTTCGGCCAAACGCCCAGCGTCCATAGCGTGCCGTGACCCAACAGAGAAGGATCGCTCCCAGAGCAAAAGGAATCCGTGCCGCCCAGTCGTGCACGCCAAAGATCAAGTACGATATAGCGATCAGCCAATAAGGTAATGGCGCCTTCTCAATATAGGGAACGCCATCCAGATGCGGAATCACCCAATTATGCGACTGCAGCATATTGCGCGCGAGCTGCCCGTGAGCCGCATCAACATCGTCCATCAGCCCGGGGGGCGAGATGAGGCATCCAATATAAATCGCAGCGGCAATCAATAGCAGATACAGTTCCCAGCGGGGCGGCGCCTTAAGGCCGGGCTCGCGCGCAGACTTCTCTGCCTCTTCTTGTCGCAGCAACTCTCCGAAGACAGGAATACTCTTAGCTCCTTAAATCTTTACTGCTGTCGCTTCTCGGCGGCAGCGGCGCCAAACCTTTTTGTGATCTGGCGTCGATTATACATAGCGGGATTGTAAATCACTGTTAAAGCCCGTCCGCGTGGTTCATGGACCATTGAGTGGCGGGAAGACAGCCGGGCGCGGAATTCAGAGCGCTTCCTTCCGCTTATCAAGAACAAAGCTGCCCGATTTCATGAGTTTCAAAGAATCCGGGGAAGCTGCTTCAGCAGTCCAATGAATGTAATGCCCCAGGCAACAATGGCAATCCAGGCAAACGCCAAGGGCAACCACTGCAGAAACGACAAATGGAGGACCTGCAGGAGCTGATGCGTGCATACGCTGTACATTCCCAGGGGGAACACCAGTCCCCAGTAAAGAGGGTCGTACTTCAAGGGAAACCTCTTCGAGAAATGCCTCCAGAACCCAAGAATCACCAGCATGGGAATCCACCAGGTGGCAGTCGCCCAGAAGAATACAGTGAAGCCCTTTAAGAAGGGCAACATCGCTTCCAGAAAAGGAGCGAGGGCAGAGTTTTGGATCAGGGTTGCGCCAGCCAGGGTTGAAATCGCCATTGCTCCCATGTTGATCCAGTATGGCGGCATCAAGTCCGAAGGCGGGAACTTGAAGAACGTGTAACGATAAAAGATGAGAGAGATGATCCAGATGTATAGCATGCCGCCGCACAGCCAAAGGCCAAGCGCGGCGAACAGCATCGCCCCATGGTGCGGCGACCACAGCGCGAGCAGCGCAACCAAAATGGATAGCGATTGTGTGGCAACAACCGCCAACAGCCAGCCGCCATGGATGCCTCCGGCCAGGCTCGGTTTTTCCTCCTTGACCGTGAAAGCACAAAAAATCACATAAATAAAGACCGCCCATAACGGGAATGCGATCCAGAGCAGGGCTGTTGCAACCGCAGAGCCAACATGGATGATCAGAAACTCACGGCCCAGCACACCGGTTGCAGCCACAATGGTGAAAAAAGACGGAGCAAGACTGAAATCCGTCAACTCTCGAAGCAGTGCTTTTGGACCAGCCACGAGACGACCCAACAGCAATGACCAGAGCAGGACATACAAAACGACGTTCAGCCACATCAACCCTGCCGCAATCCTCGTCAGTCCTTGCAGGTACTCGGCAATAGAAACAATGCCGGTGGCCATCACCATAGCGAAGTAGACCGGCGGGAATCCCTGCAGTTTCTCTCGAATCGCCGGCCTGCGCTGCGAGTTGCCGGATACCGCTTCAGTATGCGTAGCCGGGCGAATGGTCATGCGCTCACCTGCTGCAGCTATTTCCTGAAAACAGGATACTCCCAGAAAGACTCATCTCTTATAACAGCATGGTGTGATTCCTGTTATCCTGTCCGGTTTCGAGGCGAGGACATTTTATGCTCAGCATGGAAGGCAAGAACGCTGTTGTTTTCGGAGTCGCCAATAAACGCAGCATCGCCTGGGCAATCGCCCAGAGCCTGAGCGCCGCCGGCGCCCGACTGGCCATCACTTACCAGAATGAACGGCTCAAAGCAGAGGCGCATGATCTGATTGCCGCACTGCCAAATGCGGAAGGGTTTCAGTGCGACCTCTCCAGCGATTCGGAGATCGATCAGCTCTTTTCGCAACTGAAAGAACGTTACGGCCGGATCGATGCGATGGCTCATTGTGTGGCATTCGCCCCCGCCGACGCGATGCACGGCGATTTCCTCAACACGTCGCGCGAAGCCTTTCGAATCGCTCATGATGTGAGTGTTTATACTCTCCTGGCGATTACACGAGCGGCTGCGCCGCTGATGAGCGAGGGAGGCAGCATTGTAACCCTCAGCTACTTCGGCGCCGAGAAAGTGGTACCAGGTTACAACGTAATGGGCGTCGCCAAAGCCTCTCTGGAGGCCACGGTGCGGTACCTTGCGAACAGCGTGGGCCCGAAAAGAATACGCGTCAACGCGATTTCGGCCGGACCGATCATGACGCTTGCGGCCCGCGGCGTCGGCGACTTCACCCAGATGCTCAAGAACCACGCTGAACATGCTCCTCTGAAGCGTAAGGTGGATGTGAAAGAGATTGGCGAGACCGCCCTGTTCCTTTGTTCCAATATGGGCTCAGGCATCACCGGTGAAACCATCTACGTGGACTGCGGCTACAACATCATGGGGTTTTGATGCCAAAGATCGAAATTCTTGTCATTTACATTGTGGTTGATCTGCTCATCGGCGCGGGCGTGATATGGTGCGTGCTGCGCGGGGTACCTGTGAGCAAATATCTGATCCCGGCAACGGTCTTGTTCGTGCTGAATGGGGTATGGTTGCTGGTGATGGTAATACGCACGACGCCACCCCGAAGCTCCTGACCGGCCTGCCGCATCAGCGAAGTTGTTGACTTGCTATCTACTCGCTGCCGCAGCTTCCTTCTCCCTGGCGGCTACAGTTGCCGGAGTCGTTCCGGCCAGCTTGGCAATGTTATTAACAAGTGCTGTAATTGCATTATCAAAGTTCTTGTCGCTGTTTTTTTGCAAAATCGCCAGGTTAATGTGTTGAATCACGATCCAGATGGTCACGTGGGTCTTCACGTCTGTGATTGCAAGTTTGAAGTGTGGATCGTAGGCGGGCTTGGTGGGAGTCGGCACCGAGTAGCCGTCTGAAGTACTGAAAGGAACCAGCGGGCACGCAAAGGAAATCTCAAAAATCAGTTCGGCATCCGCGGGGCTGGAAACAAGCTCATAATGTCCCCACGTTTTCAGCGCGGCGAAGAATTGATCGTAGGTGCGCGTATCTGTGCCGGTATATCCAGATAGATCGCTGGGACCACCGCCATTAGCTATGAAAATCTTCTTGGCGGTCAGCAACTCGGAAGGAAGAGGCGCGGGGCTGGATTTCTGCGCCTCCAACAACGGAGCAAACACCAGAATGAGCACAATAGCGCAACAGGAGCTCGGATTGATTTTCATAGTCTCACCTCAGGAACAAAGCTTGAGGCATTCCATGTTCATCGTGAGTTAAATTCACGCAAGTATCGCTAAGTTTTGTAGTGAGCTTGGCTAGAGCGATCATTTGGCAAGTGCCAGCAAACGTCGCGTAGCTCTGAAAAGCTAAAGCAATAATCCGATTTCGCGTTCGTCGCCGCCTGTATTTTCTATCGCAATCTCCACATCACGCTCCTTTCTGAACCGCTCAAACTTTTCTCCCCACTCAATGAGCAGGATCGTATTCGGCTCCATCAGGTCATCGAGCGCGAGCGTATCCAGTTCGCGCTGGGTGTCAATGCGGTACAGGTCGATGTGGTACAGCGTTACTTCGAGACCTCGGTATTCGTGGATGAGAGTAAACGTCGGGCTGGTGACGGCTTCAGCTTTGGCAGCGTTGAAGCCTTCGGCAATGCCTTTGACCATCGTGGTCTTCCCTGCCCCGAGGTCGCCGCGCAGCAGGACGACGCTACCGGGCTTGAGCTCGTCGGCAAGCTGCCGGCCGAGATCGGTAGTCTCTTCGGCGGAGTGGGTGTGGAACTGCTTTGAAAGGGTTCTCATAGCCTTCTCGGAAATCCCCTGAGCCAGGTAAATTTCTGTTCGCTGCGCATGAAGTGGAAGGCTCGCGGCAGGTACTTAATAATATCTGTCGCCATCAACGTGTGCTCGTCGCCATCTGCGAGTGCGAAGTCGCCGGCAAGACCATGAATATCCACGGCAGCGCATATGGAGTTCCCGATGTCTGCATTGACAGCCCGGCCTTGTGCGACCATTCCTGCAATAAGGCCGGTGAGAACGTCTCCGGTGCCGCCTTTTGCCATTCCGGGGTTACCTGTGGTGCTCACAGCAAGCGAACCGTCTGGTCGTGCAATAACCGTCCTGAAAGTCTTGAGAACCAGGTGCAGATGATGCTGTAGAGCAAAATCCCGCGCTGCCTTTGCAGGATCGCTCAATATATCCTTGATAGAGAGTCCGGCTAAGCGAGACATTTCTCCTGGATGCGGGGTCAGAACAAGAGCTCGTTTCCTTCCATCTAGCAAATCCGACTGACCAGTAAATGCGTTAATGCCATCCGCATCAAGAATTACTGGTACGTCAGTGTTCGTAACCAGAGAACGGACATAGGCGGTCGTCTCAGGATTCGTTGATAAACCCGGACCAACCCCCAGAACGAGGCGACTACGGGACTTCTGTTTTGCGGTCGGGTCAACAGCCCCTTTCGCGATCGAACCTTGATTCGTTTCTTCCAGAGGCTCGGTCATTACTTCCGGCGCAACCTGAGCTACTGTACTCAAAATGCTCCTTGGTACACAGGCCGTTACCAGACCAGCACCCACCTTTAGAGCGGCAAGCGAGGTCATCGATGGCGCTCCCGACTTTCCCAAGGAGCCGCCAATCACGAAGAGGTGTCCAAACTCACCTTTATTTGCATCGAGAGATCGATTTGCGGCGAACAGATGCCGGTACGAGCCAGCCCATTCCACCGGTAAACTTGATTCAATGGCTGTCTCTGGGGTGCCGATTGGCGCAACGATCATTGGCCCTCGGGTAAGCGGAGCAGACAGATGAACCCGCTTGGGAGCGGTAAAAGTCACAACTGCATCTGCTCTAGCATGATCGTCGGATAACCACCACTCATCGGCATCGTAACCGGATGGCAAATCCACGGCGAGCACCGGCGAACGCGCCTCATTGATGAGATGAATGGCTTTGACCGCAATTCCTCTTAACGGTGGCTTGAAACCTGTTCCCAGAATCGCATCAACGATCAGCTCTGCCTTGAGCGCCTGCTGCACCTCAAGCTTGTCGAATTGCGGTTCTTCACTCACCCAGAGCGGCGTAACCGGAAGTTTCTTGAACATCTCCGCGGCGTCGCCATGCAGGTCATCGCCAGATTTGGCAAGGATAATCACCGAAACCTGCTTGCCCGCCTGGTGCAGCTTGCGCGCGGCCACGTAGCCATCGCCGCCGTTGTTGCCTTTGCCGCAAACCACGCAAACAGAGCTGAAATCGAAGTGCTTCTCCGCGAACTCAGCCACGGCGGTGCCGGCATTCTCCATTAATGTAAGCGAGGGCACCCCGTATTTTTCAGTGGTGAGGCGGTCGATTTCCCGCATCTCTGCCGCGGTGACGATCTTCATGGTGCTTTCTAAAGCCAGCGAGCTCGCTGTTGTATACAGCGCTTCCTGAAAAGTTTGACCAATTCGAATTCTAGCAAAGCTTGGCACAGGACTCCGGTCCTGATGAACACGAGCAGTACGCCTGCGAGCAGGAGGAGAGAATTGAAAACCGTTCCAGCGTGTAACAGCGGAGCCACTGTTGCTAGCAACTCCGGGCCGCCGATTAGCAGATATTACGCGGAGAAAACAACCGCAATCTTTCAATCGCCCAGTCCCGCTTAAGCCTCGCCTGTGGGCGCAGCTTCGTTTTGGACGCGGCTATGTTTGCGGCCATACCCGAAATAGATAAATAGTCCGATGACGAGCCACACGCCGAGGCGAATCCACGTCAAAACCTGAAGGTTGTACATCAGATAAAGAGAAATGATGATCCCAAGAATTGGAACCACCGGGACCCATGGCGTTCTAAATGGCCGGTGGAGATCGGGGTCACGGCGACGAATAATCCAGACCCCGGCACAGACGATGACGAATGCCAGCAGGGTGCCAATGTTGACCATCTGGGCAAGTATGTCAATCGGAAACGCAGCGGCCAGCGCAGCCACGAAGAACCCGACCGTCATTGTGGAAATCCAGGGTGTGCGGAAGCGTGGATGGATGCTTTTGAACACACCGGGAAGCAGCCCGTCGCGTGACATGGAGAAAAACACTCGTGATTGCCCGAGCAACATGACCACGATTGTGCTGGTCAGGCCCATCAATGCGCCAATTTTAACCAGCAGACTGCCCCAGCGAACTCCCGTGGCATCAATGCCGACGGCCAGCGGGTCGGGGACATTCAGGTCCCTGTAATTTACTAATCCGGTTAGAGTGCCGGCGACGAGGATGTACAACACCGTGCAGATCACCAGTGAGCCGAGGATGCCTATCGGCATGTCACGTCCCGGATTCTTGGCTTCCTGTGCCGCCGTAGAGACGGCATCGAATCCAATGTACGCAAAGAAGATGAGAGCAGCCGCCGCGCTGATCCCTGACCACCCAAACTGCCCCCTCACCCCGGTCGGCGGAGGAATAAAAGGGTGCCAATTGGCCGCTAGCAGACTGCTGTGGTGCATCAGGTAATTGATCCCAATTCCCAGAAATACCAACAGCACCGCCACTTTGATGATCACAATTCCGGAATTAAAGTTCGCTGACTCCTTGATTCCGATCACCAGAACAAGCGTGCAAAATACGATGGCGCAGAACCCCAGAAGGTTGAACACTCCGTGTTCGTGTTGCAGCGAGGCGGGATCAATGTGCAACACCTTCAGTTTGGGTGCGATTCTGGCCAGGTTTTCCCAGTGACCGCTGTAAAAGACGAATTCATCCCAATGGGTGCCGGCAATGCTGGCCGGAAGCTTGATCCCAAAGTCGCCCAGGAGGCTGATGAAATAACCGCTCCAGCCCGTCGCCACCGTAGCAGCGCCAAACGCGTATTCGAGCACCAGATCCCAGCCGATGATCCAGGCGAAGATCTCTCCCAATGTGGCGTAGCCATAGGTATAGGCAGATCCGGCGACCGGGATGAAGGACGCGAACTCGGCATAACACAGGCCGGCAAAAACACAGCCTGCTGCGGCAAGAAGGAAAGAGAGGATGATTGCGGGACCGGCATTATTGGCCGTCGCCGTGCCGGTGATCACAAAAATCCCAGTGCCTATAATCGCGCCAATGCCGAGCGTAATCAGGTTGGTGGCCCCAAGAGCCCGGCGTAAACTGTGCTCACCGGTTTCCTGAGCTTCTTCAAGAATCATTTTCAGCGGCTTGGTCGCCAGCAGGTCAGGCATGAAGTTTCCTTCTGTTTTCGCTTGGCTCTCTTGCAGAACAGAACTTATCTGCGAAAGCGCATTGTAAAGCAAAAGCCCTCCCGCAGTTGCCCGGGAGGGCTCAACTCCATGCATCATTCACTTCACATCCAGTTCACATCAATCGCCGCTCCTGGCGCCCGTAAGCACCTCAGCACTGTTTTGTACTCTGCTGTGCTTGCGACCATAAAGGAAATAAATAAACATCCCAACGATCAGCCATCCAATCAGCCGATACCAGGTTGTCGCCGGTAAACTCGCCATCAGATAGAAGGAAACTACCATACCCAGGATAGGCACAACAGGAACCCATGGAGTTTTGAAAGGACGCGGCAGATCAGGACGGCGGCGGCGGAGGATCCACACGCCCGCACAGACAATCACGAACGCCAGCAGCGTACCAATGCTTACCAGCTTGCTGAGGTCGGCGATTGGAATCACAGCTCCGAAGATCGCGACGAAGAAGCCCATGACAATATTGGAAATCCACGGCGTGCGGAAGCGCGGGTGAATGGAACTGGCCCACTTCCAGAGCAGGCCGTCGCGAGACATGGAATAGAACACGCGCGACTGGCCCAGCAACATGACCAGCATCACTGTCCCCAGTCCAAAGATTGCGCCGAGCTTCACCAGGAAGCTGCCCCAGCTTATTCCCGTCACGTCGATTCCAACGGCGACTGGATCAGGTACGCTCAATTTCGTATAGGAAACCATCCCTGTAAGGATCCCGGCTACAAGGATGTAAAGGATGGTGCAAATAACCAGCGATCCGAGTATGCCGATGGGCATATCCTTCTGCGGGTTTTTTGCCTCCTGGGCTGCCGTGGAAACAGCGTCAAAACCGATATACGCAAAAAACACAACAGCGGCTCCCGTGGCAATACCAGAGAAACCAAACTTGCCATACCCGCCGGCGTTAGGTGGAATAAACGGGTGCCAGTTGGCGGCAGCGATGCTGGGGTGCTTAAGAAGATACATCGTGCCTATGACAATGAAGAGCAGAACGATGGCGACCTTCACGATCACGATGGCCGTATTCAAGTTGGCCGATTCTTTAATTCCAATCACCAATACGAATGTGACCAGGGCGATGATCAGAAACGCCACCAGGTTGAACAGAGCGGACCGCACCTCCAGGCCTGAAACATTCACTCCCGCCGGAAGAGTTGCCACATCCATCCAGCGGCCGTGATACAAAGCAAACCTTTGTCCATATGTGCCGATGAACTCAGGCGGAATATGAATCCCGCGGTCCTGCAGGAAGCTGACGAAATATCCCGCCCAGCCGGAGGCTACCGTGGCGGCGCCGAAAGCGTATTCGAGCACCAGGTCCCAACCAATGATCCAGGCGAAAATTTCGCCCAATGTCGCATAACCATAGGTATAGGCCGAGCCGGCAATGGGGATCAGCGAAGCAAATTCAGCGTAACAAAGGCCCGCAAAGGCGCATGCAACTCCAGCCAAAACAAACGAGAGCACAATAGCGGGGCCGGCGTTATCGGCCGCGGCCTGACCCGTGAGCACGAAAATTCCGGCGCCAATGATCGCCCCGATGCCAAGCGACACCAGATTCAATGGCCCGAGAGCGCGTTTCAGCGTATGCTCGCCCGCCTCCGCCGCCTCCGCGCGGATCGAATCGAGTGATTTCGTTGCCAACAGATTGGCCATTCAGTGTTTTCTCCTTCAGTAGTGTGATCAGGCCTGCGCAGCAGCGGTCCGGCGGGACCAGATGAAGTACACAGGAATCCCCAGCAAAACAATGATCAGTCCAGGCCACGTGTATTGGGGTTTATACCGCAATAATACGACATCAATAAACAAAGCCATCACAATATAAATGGCAGGCAGAACCGGATAGCCAATAGCCTTGTATGGCCTCTCGGCCTTTGGCTGAGTGCGCCTTAATACGAACAGGCTGCCGATGGTCAAAATGTAAAAGACCAGCACGGCGAAGATGATGTAATCGAGCAATTGATTGTAAGTTCCTGAAAGGCAGAGAATACAGGTCCAGATGCCCTGCACGATCAGCGCATTCTTCGGGGTGTGATAGCTGTGATGGAGTTTGGCATTGGATTTAAAGAACAGCTTGTCCTTTGCCATGGCGTAATAGACGCGGGCTCCTGACAAAATCAAGCCGTTGCAGCAGCCGAACGTGGAAATCAGGATGGCGATGGCCATCAGGGCCGCGCCCTGGGTATGGAACATCTGCTGCAGAGCCAGTGTTCCGACGCGATCTGAGGGCGCAGTTTTGATGGCATCCAGCGGCAGTACGCTTAAATAAATGAAATTGACTGCGATGTAGAGCGCGGTCACAATGCCGGTACCGAGCGCCAGCGCCAATGGCAGGTTGCGCCTTGGATTTTTCACCTCGCCGGCGGTGAAGGTCACGTTGTTCCAGGCATCCGAGGAAAATAGTGAACCAACCTGGGCCACGGCAAGGATCGTGAGTACACCCACAAACGGTCCCGCCAACGTGCCGCTGGCGCTGTGCGAGGCTCCGGAGCGCCAGAAGTTGCCGAAGTTCGCGGCAATTGCCTCCGCATTGCGGCCGACAAAGATTCCTGCCAGCACCAGCCCTGCAAGGGCCGCAACTTTCGCAATTGTGAAAAGGTTCTGCACGAACGCGCCGGTCCGAATGCCAAAGACATTCAGGAACGTCAAGAATACAACCACGATGATTCCGTACAGGTTCTGGGTGTTCAGGCCGACGTCCATGTTGCCCAGCACCATGGAGCCAACGTGAATCGCGGGCACTTTCCAGAGGTGCACAATCCAGTTCTCGGCACTAATCGACGGGAAAAAGAAGCCGAGAAATTTCCCGAAGGCCACACCCACGGCGGCAATGGTTCCGGTCTGAATAACCAGGAACAGCGTCCAGCCGTAAAGGAATCCCCAGAGCGGGCCGAGAGCTTCGCGGAGATAAACATACTGTCCGCCGGCCCGGGGCATCATGGCTGCGAGTTCGCCGTACGACAGCGCACCGACTATGGTCATGAAACCCGTAACCAGCCAGGCCATGATCAGCAGGCCGGGCGAGTTGACTTCGCGCGCGATCTCCGCCGAAACAATAAAGATACCGGAACCGATCATGGAGCCCATGACCAGGGTTGTGGCGCTGGTCAGGCCCAGGCCTTTGATGAATTCACCAGCTCCCGCTGCACCCGGCTGCGCGGTGTTCGTACGTACTTCTGCGGATGAGGACATATTGTTGTGTATGTTTTACTCCAAAATGCGAAGAAAATCTTCAACTGCTTTGGCCGGCGACTCGATTAAATCAGAGATAACAGCTACACAGTCGGCTCCGGCTTCCCTCACCTGGCGGCAATTAGCCCGGGTAATGCCCCCGATGGCCACGAGAGGCTTGGAGGTGGCCTTCCGTGCCCTTTTTACCCCCTCAAGTCCTATCACGGGATCGGGATTCGCCTTAGATGAAGTCGCAAAAACCGGGCCTACCGCCAGGTAATCGATGGGCAAGACATCAGCTTCTCTGACTTGCTCCGGATTGTGGGTGGAAAAACCAGTCCAGAGCCCTTGTTTTTTTGCTGCGTTGAAGATTGCGCGGGCGGCTGAAGGACTGAGATCTTCCTGGCCCAAATGCACACCGTCGGCTTCGCATGCCAGGCAGAGATCGGAGTAGTCGTTGATGATCAATCTCGTCCCATCGCGTGTAATGCGCCGAAGTTCGCGGGCAACACTGAGCACCCGCTGCGGGGCAGAAATCTTGTCTCTGTATTGAATGATCGTAATGCCGGATTGGAGCAGCACTCCGGCGAACTGCAGCATTGCGTGAACGGGGTCGGGCTTTGCGGCAAAGCAGGAAAAATCGATGATTGGATAAAGCGGCGGCAGCTTCATCGAAAAAAAGATCTACCACCGAGGCACAGAGACACGGAGAAAAACGCAAGAGCAGTTCTCGGTGTCTTCGCGTTTCCGTAGCGGATTTCCATTTACGCGCTGAGTGCAACTTCCTGCTTGCGTTCTTCCTGCAACTTCGCCAGGAAGCGCTCCATGTACTTGGTATCGAAATTACCAGCCTGAAAATCCGGGTCCGCGAGGATACGGCGATGCAGCGGGATGGTGGTGTGAATACCCTCCACAATGAACATTTCCAGAGCTCGCCGCATGCGCATAATCGCCTCGGAGCGGTCCTTGCCGTGGCTGATCAGCTTGGCAATCAGCGAGTCATAATAGGGCGGAATTACGCCTTCGGCGTAAGCGGCCGTATCCACGCGGATCCCCAGCCCGCCCGGAGTATGAAATGTCTTGATCTTCCCGGCTGAGGGCGTGAACTTCTCCGGGTGCTCGGCGTTGATGCGGCACTCGATGGCATGGCCGCGCTGGCCTTTGCGGTCAAGACGTGGAATGATGTCCGCCATTTTGCCGCCTGCGGCAATCAGAATCTGCGATTTCACCAGGTCGATGCCCGTGACCAGTTCTGTGACCGGGTGCTCAACCTGAATACGCGTATTCATTTCTATGAAGTGCAGGCTGCGATCTTCATCCATGAGAAATTCGACCGTGCCCGCATTGACATAACCGATGTGGGAAAGGCATTCGGAAAGCTTTCTACCGATCTGCTGTCGTAATTCTTCCGTAACCTGCGTTGACGGCGATTCCTCCAGCAGCTTCTGGTGCCGGCGCTGGATGCTGCACTCGCGCTCGCCCAGGCTGATGACTTTGCCGTAGCTGTCTCCGAGCACCTGAAATTCAATGTGGCGCGGCTGCTCAATGAATTTCTCCATGTATAAGTTGCCGTTGCCAAAAGCGGCTGCCGCTTCCTGCTGGGCGGAGTTAAACGAGTTCTCCAGCTCTTCTTCCTTGCGGATCACACGCATGCCGCGCCCGCCCCCACCGGCGGATGCCTTGACAATCACGGGATACCCAATCTGCTTTGCCCACTCCCGCGCTTCGTCCGCGTTGGCGATCACCCCGTCCGATCCCGGCAGGATAGGCACGTTGGCCTGCTTCATGGCCTGGCGTGCCTTTTCCTTTTCGCCCATCAAGCGGATCACGTCCGGGGGCGGTCCGATAAATTTGAGATGACTGGTCTCACACACCTCGGCGAAGTTCGCATTCTCGCTGAGCAAGCCATATCCGGGATGAATCGCATCCACACCGGTAATTTCAGCAGCGCTGATAACGGCAGGAATATTGAGATAACTTTCGGCTGATCGCGGCGGCCCAATGCAGACTGCCTCATCGGCAAAGCGCACGTGAAGTGAATTGCGGTCAGCATCCGAGTAAACCGCTACCGTCTTGATGCCCAGTTCCTTGCAGGCACAAATGACCCGCAGTGCTATTTCACCACGATTGGCAATGAGTATTTTCTTAAACATTATTCCTGTGCGGATGTAATTTTCCGGCCATCTGCAAAGTTAAATGCAGGTCCGGCTTGTATTCGACAAAACGCGCCCGCTCGCATCTACAATGTATGACCCTGAAAGGCATGCGTCGCGGCCGTTACTTCCTCGGACGAATTGAAAATAGCGGCTGTCCGTATTCCACGGGCTTCCCATTCGCCGCAAGCAACTTCACGATTTCTCCGGTCATGTCCGATTCAATCTCGTTCATCAGCTTCATGGCTTCAATAATGCACAGCACCTGCCCGGCCTGGACGTTATCACCGGGCTTCACAAAAGGCGGTGCGCCAGGGGCCGGAGATTCATAGAAGGTGCCCACAATCGGCGATTTCACCAGGTGCAGCTCCTCCTCAGGTTCGAGCGCGGCGACCGCGGTTTCAGGGGCAGTAGCAGGAGCATTTTGCGGCGCGGGCGGCGCCACGGATGGCGACATGGGAGCAATTGCAGGAACAGCGGTTACCGGCGCCATGACGCCCATGGGCTGCGCATCCGTACCCCGCTTGACCCGCACCTTAACGTCGCCGCGCTCAAGTTCGAACTCGGAGATGTCTTTATCGACTAGAAATTCGATCAGCTCTTTCAGCTCTTTTTGGTTCATGAGTGTGTGTCGGTCTCCGAGAGCTCTATAGGGTAATCAGGTCCTTGGTGGTATCGGTCAAAACCTCATGACCCGATTCGGTGACCAGTACCATGTCTTCAATCCGTACGCCGCCTTCGTCCGGTATGTAGATGCCGGGTTCAATCGTGACCACCATTCCCGGAGCAAGCTTCTGGGTCTGGCCTTTGGCCAAACGAGGTGTCTCATGTACTTCAATTCCCACTCCGTGACCTGTGGAGTGTGTAAAGTAAGAGCCATACCCGGCTTTTTTCAGGATTCCCCGGCCTGCCTGGTCCACTTTCCCCGTTTCAATGCCTGGCCGCACGGTTTCAATTGAAGCCAGTTGGGCGGCCTTGACTGCGTCGTACATGCGGCGGTGCTTGTCTGAAACACTCCCCACATGAACAGTCCGCGTCATGTCTGAGCAGTAACCCGCGAGTATAACACCGTAATCCAGGATTATAAATCCATCAGCTGCAATCGGTTGGGCCGAAGCGCGCCCGTGCGGGAGAGCAGAACGCGGCCCAGAGGCAACGATGGTATCGAATGACATCCCCTCAGCTCCAGATTTGCGCGCCTGCAATTCCAGTTCTCCGGCGACCGCGACTTCTGAGACTCCGGGCCGGATCGCAGATAGCGCAGCAGGAAACAGCCCGGCGGCAAGAGCGACAGCAGCCCGAATATTGGTGATCTCATCCGGGTCCTTCACTGCTCTCAATTTTTCCACCGCGCCTGCGAGGGGCTTCAACTCGATCCCTGCAGCCGTTTGGCCGCGGCTGCGCAGCATAGATCTGATCTGCTGGTAAGCGATATATGGCAAATGCTCAGATTCAAAGCTCAATTTCTTTATCTTGCTTCTGACCACCGCATCACACGCCTCCTCCAGCGCCGGCTTTTTCACAATAACAACTCGCGCGCCCTGTACTTCCTCTCTTGCCTGCTGTGTATATCGCCCGTCCGTAAAAAACATCAGCTTCGGGCCGCGCGCCCCTGATTGAAGGAGCAGGATTCCCGCACTGCCGCTGAATCCGCACAGGTAATAGATATTAGGCAAGTGCGTTATGAGAAGAGCTTCAACGCGCTCCCGGCGCAATTCCGCGGCGAGAAACTTCTGGCGAAGCGTGTAGTTCATCACCCGATATCGTAGCAGGGCAGGCTGGCGGAATTGTGGCAAATGGCTCTATGGCTCACCAGGGCCTCAAGCAAGATAAACTCTGGATCGCTGCCATTTCCGCTACAACTGCAGAAGGCCCCCGGCTTGGTAGCCGGGGGCGCCAGAGGAACCCAGGTTGATTTCCTGAACCTGTTCAGGTTTGCGCTGTTTAAGTTTGAATGATCTTCGGCGTAATGAAGAAGATCAGCTCCTGTGTGGAAGTGTTAACTGTCTGGTGCTTGAACAGATTGCCCAGCAGTGGAATATTGCCGAGTACCGGAATCTGCGCAACCGCCAGGTTGTTCGTTGTCTGCACCACACCGCCAATTACAACGGTGCCGCCATCGGTCACAAGCACCTGGGTAGTGGCCTGTTGCGTGTTCAGCGTCGGATTCAATTGCGCACCGGTTACATGGGTGAAGTCAGGCACGGTATTCTCGACGTCTACGTTGAGGAAAATTGTATTTTCGGCGGTAATCTGCGGCGTCACACTGAGCCGCAGGAAAGCGTCGACGTACGTGACGGTAGGCGGCCCGCCCAGTTGCTGGTTCGTAACCACGGGAACGCGCTGGCCTTGCCTGATCAAGGCTTGAATGTTGTTCTGTGTAACTATATGCGGCCGCGACAGGATTTTGAGGAGCCCACGCTGCTCAGCCATGGTAAGGATGAAATCGAGGCGGAAGTTGGAGCTGATGTTCAGGAAAGATAAGCCGCTGCTCGGCGCGGTGGCGCCCAGGTCATTAAACAGCGGAATGGATTTGTTGTCCTGCACGTTGGTAATGATTCGCGGAGGATTATTGGCCGCATCGATCGGGCTCTTTCCAACGGCGCCGCCGATTGCATTGTTGCCGAAGGCATAACCCAAACCGAATTGTGTACCGATGTCACGGGCAAAGGTGCGCGTCGACGCAACCACGCGGGCTTCAATCTCCACTTCGGGTGTCTTGCGGTCCAGCGTCTTCAACAGCTCATCAACCTTCGGCAGTACGCTTGGGATATCTTCAATAATCAACGCGTTGCTGCGTGGGTCGGCAACGACATCGCCGCGCGGCGAAAGGAACTTTTTTACAATCGCAACGGCGTCCTTGGACTGGCCATAGCTCAGATACCGCGTAATCGTCTTTTTCGGCACGGCCAAAGCCTGCGCTTCCTGTTGGGCGCGACGCGCCTCGGCTTCAGTCTTCAACGTCTGCAGTGTGGCAATGCGGAGCACGTTGCCCTCAAGCTGGCAGGCCAGTCCATTGTTATTGAGCACGATGGCAAGCGCCTGGTCCCAGGGAACATCATCCAGCACGATGGTCAAAGTGCCATGCACGGCAGGATCGAGAACCACATTCAAGCCGCTGATCTCATGAATGACCCGGAAAAAATCCTTCAAATCCAGGTCCTTGAAGTTCATCCCAATGGGCTCGCCGGTATAGCGACTGGGCGGGCAGGTGTTCAAGCCTGGTTCCGTGGCTGCAGCGGGCACCGCTGTAGCCTGCTGCTGGAGGAGGGCGGCATTGATGGCTGCGGGCGCGGCATTCAAACTGGCGCTGGTGGCAAAAGGAGGCCGGTTGATGGTGGCCACAGCGGGAGAATCCTGTTCAAACAGAGCAGCGGCGCGATCAGCACGCGACACCGTGGGCTCTACCACTCCGGCTTGCTGTTTGGCTTCGGCGGACGTTGCGGGATCTTTTTTAGCGACGAATACGGGCTTCACTACCACGAAATCGCTTGCAGAACCTGCGCTCGTTTTCGCGGAAGACGCAACCTCTGTCTGCTGCCCCGAAACGGCAGGCTGGCGTGAAGTCGCCGGTTGTGCTGCCTGGGGCACGGCGGCGTTCAATACGGGCGTCGCCGCGGCGGACGGCACTGTATTCCGGTCGTCGCGTAGTGTGATAAGCAGTTTGTTACCGTCTGGAGCGATCTCAAAATCGCGCATCTGAGACAAATCCAGCACGATTCGAGTTGCCGGCGGCGCTGCCTGGAACCGGGCGGCGCGCACGTCCTTTATACCCTCGCTGTTGACTCTGATATCGCGGGGACGACCATCAAGCAGGGAATCGGGAATGTCCACCACGAAGCGATCCGGACTGGCAAGCCTCATGGTGTGGGCAGTCATGGGGCCGTTGCCGCTGACTTCGAGGCTGAACCCGCCCGCGCGATGAGCTACTGTGATTCCGCTCACATGCGTGATCCGGGAACGGGCCGGCACACGAGGCGCGTCGGCTGCCGATTCAATCTCTTTCGGAGACGGCGCGATGGCCGGAGCTCCCGTGAAATTAAGCTGGACACCGCCTTCAACGTCGCTCACCTTCACTTGCGCTCCGGGAACAAGCGAAAGTTCCACGCGTGCAACGGCATTCCCCTCGGCCGAGCGATAGCTGACGATGCGATAGGAACGCACGCCCGGCGCGAACACTGCGTGTACCCGGGAGTCCGGGTGCGCGAGCGAAACGCCTGCCAGGTCAACCAGCATCAAGTTGTCGGTGGGATGATACTCGGTATGAGTAAAACTTCCGTTCGCGAGAATGGTAACCGTACCGGTACCATCATGGTTTTTCACCAGCACTCCCGACAGTTGTGAAGCGGAAGCTGTTGCCATGGCAACCATGGCCAGCAGAGCGATTCCTAGCAGTTGTTTGAGCCTCATCTGTTTGTCTCCCCACGGTGGGCGGAAAATTCCGCCTTGCGCGCGCGGCCTGACTCTTGCGAGCGCAGCAGCCGCTTACGAAAAAAAGCTTTTATGACGGCTATACTTCTCTACCCAAGAACCCTGGTGCACAGCTTGCTTACAAAGAACCTTTGGCGGGCCAATTACGAGGTCGGGCCCATTTTCTTTACCACTTCCCGAGCGCTTTCGCGACCCAGAGCATCCTTCACGTATTCACGAAAGATGATGGAATCACTGGTGATCTTTTCCACGCTGCCGTTGAACACCTGGTCGTTCTCACGCAGCGTATATGTGCGGCGACTGCTGGTGGAAACCACCGCCATCATCTTGCCGCTGATGTCGCGCACCGTCCCCTGCAGAACCAGTTCGGGGATGGCAAGGCAGCGCTTCCCAGTCGTGCAGTTTGGCGTCGGCGTGATAGAGCCGGCGCTGCGAATCGGGCTCACAAAGGGGTCACGCCGGCCAGCCGAGCCAATCAACCTGCGTTCCGGCTTCTTTTCTGCTGTCGATGGCCCCGCCGGCGTAATTCTTGGCTTCGACTCCGGGACATGTGCCATAGCTACCGATTTCCTCACTGCTTGAACGGACGGCTTTGCTATTTTCACTGACCTGGCTTTCGCCGCCGTTCTGGTCTTCAAGGGGAGAGAAACCATAGGCCTGGGACTTTTCCGGGCAGTTACTCGAGTCGCGCTTACCTTCGCAGCAGGATGCCCGGCAACGAGTGCGCTCTTCTGAGATTTGAACTTCTTCTGTTCTGGCAATACGCCGGCCTTTACGATTGGCTTGGGGGTCGCGGCGCTTTTGCCGGTTGCGGTCATTTTTTTCGCCGCGGGTTTCGCAGCGTTACCCTTAGGTGCTGGCGTAGCAATACCCACCTTATGGACGGCAGCTTTGCGGCTCCTTGCCGCAGGATGGCTCGACTTCGGATGCGGATGTACCGCTTTCGCTACGGCTTTCTGCGGGCCATTCGGCGTCGGGGAAGGCCGGGCTTGTGCACTGTGCACAGACGTCTGGCCTGTGCTCTGCGCAGCGGCGGTAAGGGCCATCAGTGTTGCAACCGCGAGAATTTGAATCAGCTTCATCGTAAGTTCCCTTTTTGCCCCTTCAACCTGGTGCTTCTATTTCGCAGCCCGGGCCGCCGCGGCTGGCGCTCCTGGGCGTCCCGGCTTGGCCGGAGGTGGTGTCTCCTCCGGTTCGTGGCTAAAGAATGTCGTCGCAGTGCAACTGGCAAGAACACTCTCACCAGGAGCGTACTTATACTGCCCCTTCACTTTCGCAGCGCTGCCGTTCTTCGTGTTCGCCATCTGCAGATTGTCAATATTCACAATCCGTTCCAGTTCGGACACGCGCTGGAAGAAGTTCAAGACCGAGTAGTAAGGTCCGTCGATGTCGATCGCAAATGGCACATCACTGTAAAACTCATGGCTGGCTACCGGCATCGCGGTGTAGCGACGAATCTCAATTCCTGCTGTCGACGCGGTGTCGTGCAGCAGCCTGATGAACTGGTCCGCGTCTTTGTCGTCCGGTACGATCTTCTTCTGGATTTCCATCTGCTGTTGCAGGATCGCCATCTGGCGATTCAGGTCCGCCAACTTCGGCTCAAATTGCCGCAACTGCTCGTTTTCACGTGTCTTTTCTTCGATTTTGGCTTTGACCTGGTCATTGGCTTGAATTTGGGGATTCAAGTACACGTAGTAGTACCCGACGCCGACAACCAGGGCCACAAGCAACATGACTCCAAGCCGGGCTCCGAACGACATTTCGCTGAATTTCGCCATATGCAACCGCCCCTAACAAGCTTTCAACGCTACGATTCTTTAATCTTCGAGAAATCAATTTCGCAGGTGAGTTCAAATCTGAAGGCCTGCAGTTCCCTCACCTGCGGGTCCTGCGAGGTCTCCTTAATTTCCACTGTCTTGAATGCGCCCGTCTTGCGCAGATTGGTCATCAGATCAGCCACAGCATCCGCGCTCAGCGCCATGCCTTTGAAATCAAGATTGTTTCCATTCGTGGTCATAACGTCGAGCCACACTGCGTCCGTCTTGTTCACGGTATTGGCCACAAGGTTCAGGAGATCGACGGGCCCCTTCTGCTTTGACTTCAGCTCGTCTATCACCTTCACCCGGCGCTCAAACATATCGGCTTTCCGCTTGCTGGCTTCGTATTTGGCCTTCACATCCGCAAGCCTCATGTTCTCCGCCATTGCCTTCTGCAGGCTCTTTTCCAGCACGTCATGCTCGCGTGTGACCCACGTGTAGGAAGCCGCCATGGCTACAGCCAGGGCCACCCCGATCACGAGCCCCAGGACCAGGTTGCTTGATCCCTCGCCAGGTACCGATACGGCAGCGGCGCGCTTGCCGCGAGTTTTCCGTGGAACTCCAAGCAGGTTAATGCGAATCATAGGTCGTCAAAACTCCTGAGGGCCAAACCCACTGCTACTGCGAGCTGTCCCGGATTCTGCTCCAGGATCTCGTTTTCGATTGCATCCATCGGGGGCATGATGCGCTGAAAGGGATTGAGAATCTCTACCGGCATCGAGAATTCCTGCCGCAATGCATCCACCAAACCGGGAACACGCGACGATCCCCCGGCGATGTAAATGCGCTCAATGTGCTCCCCTGAGGCGGTTGCGCGGAAGAAATCAAACGTTTTCTGAATTTCCAGAACGATGATTTCGGTAACCTGCTGCAGAATCGGCTGCTTCGCGTCTTCACTTACCGTACCCACACGGCGGCCCAGCTTCAGCGCTTCCGCGTCTTCAAAGCTGAGGTCGAGTTCCTTCTGCAGCGAGTCGGTGTATTGGTTGCCGCCGACGCTTACATCACGCGTGAATAGCGGCGTGGTGCCCTTGACGATGTTGATATTCATCACGCTGGCGCCCAGGTTGAGCAGCGCCACGGTTGAATCGTAGGACGGATTGTAGTTGTACTCGTAACAGTTCTGCAGGGCAAAGGCGTCAATATCCACTACGCCCGGCGCCTTGCCGGCAAGAGACAGCACGTTGGTATAGTTCAGGATTTTATCTTTCTTCACGGCCACCAGCAGCACGTCCATCTGTGGACCAGTGTCTTCGGGATTCAAAATCTCAAAGTCAACGTTCACATCCGCGATGTCGAAGGGAATATGCTGGGCTGCTTCCGTATTGATGCTCTCCGCCAGTTCGGATTCGCTCATCGGCTGCACAGCAATCTTCTTCACGATGACCGAATGCCCGCTCACCGACGTTGCTACGCCCTTGGTCTTGATGCCGTGCTGGCTGAAAATCTTGCTGATTGCGCTGGAGACGCTGCCCGAATCAACGATCATCGAGTCCACGACGATGTCGCTAGCCAGCGGTTCCAGACCGAGATGCGACACCATGATCTCGCCCTTCGAGCGTTTCAACTCAATCGCCTTGATGGAGCTGGAACCTATGTCCAATCCGACAATCGATTTTCCTGAACCAAACATTGCTTTCCGCCTTTTATGTTGTTCCTGAATCTTCCTGTTGCCGCCGACCTAACGCGCTCCAGCCGCCTTGGCTCCCCTCGGCTTCTTCTTGGCGGCATTCATGTTCATCGTGCTCTTCTGTTCCATCCACTGGTCGAGAATCGTCTTCTTGAATTTCCAGCGGTTCCCGAGTTTGAATGCGGGGATCTTTTCCTCGGTCACGTATTTGTACAGCGTGTCAGGACTGACTCCCAGATACTGCGAAGCCTGTCGAATATTCATCACTTCACGCGAATCTGACGCCATAAACGTAGCCTTTCCAAGGTGGGTTTTTGGCTCACCAAGGCCTGTAGGGAAATCCTCTTGTCTTCTCGGGGGGAAAATTTCAGGTCGATTGCGAGTTATATCTGGCTTACCTGAGGAGGTCAATAGGGAATTTCCGGTTTTTGCCGGTCTTTGGGGGGTATCTAGGGTACTAGTACCTTTTTTGGTGGGGACAGTTACTCAAAATCCTGAGCTGGAATGACCACTGAACCACAATGTCTTGTGGTGTTGATGCACACGATGCGCGAATTTGACTCAAATGTTACTAAGGACGTATGACTATGCTAGGTGATTTTGCCGAAGAAATCGATAGATGCACGGTCTGAATAGATAATCGTTAGCGAGGTTCATAGCCGCGCCGAACCCGATTTGCACTGAATTCTCCAGCTCCCCGTGCTGCGGAAATGCGGGTAAGGTAGAAGCATTAGTGATTGCTGCTCCAGAACCATCCGGTAATTGCGATTTCGGGAACTGCTACTCCTCTCCCGTCCCCAGCTTGCGGCACAAGCGGCCCAGTTGCATCTGCTCGGTGGAAGAGAGTCGACCCATCACTTCCAGGATTCTGCGCGAATGGTGGGGAAAGATCCTCGCCATCAGTTTACGTCCAGCAGGCGTAATGGTGGCCATAATGAATCGCTTGTCGTTCCCTTGCTGCCGGCGTTTCGCCAAGCCACGTTTTTCCAGGTTATCGACCACCATTGTGAGATTGCCGCTGCTGGTCAGAATGCGTCGCGCGAGATCACCCAGGTTCAGAGGGCCGACGTGATACAGCGCTTCCAGCACCGCAAACTGGCTCAGAGTGAGATCCGCGTCCTCCAATCCCACCCGGGCGTATGCCATAGCTGTATTGGCGGCCCGGGCCAGCTTCACATATGCATTCAAAGCCTGCTCGCGCCGGGATCTTCGGTTGTAAGGCTTTTTTCGCGGGTGCGACGATGGGGCTGTAACGGCTCTTGATCGCTTGCTCATTGGGCAGAAAAGAGTAAACCGCAAAGACGGCTTGACGCAAAGGATTTTATTGCTAAATTCCTTTGCGCCAGGGCCGCCTTACTACAGCGCTACAACCGGACTTCACTGAATATCAAAATTTTCGGGATGCAACAGCGGGTCCGACTTTACCAGAATAGTTCGTTTCGTGAGCTCTTCCATCTCTTGCAGCCATTTGCCGCCGTTCGCCTTGAGCGCCTTCGCCACTTCCGGGTTGACCCGCAGCATTACGTCACGCTCAAAGTGCCGCGCCATTTTGCGCATCTCGACATAAATCTCATTGCAGACAGTCGTTACCGACTTGATCATGCCGGTAGCCTGGCAAGTTGGACAGGGCTGGCCCAGAGTGCGCTCCAAAGACTGCTTGACCCGCTTCCTCGTGATGGCCACCAGACCGAAATCATTAAATTGCAGGACCTTGGATGGCGCGCGGTCGGCCTTCAGCGCCTCTTCCAGAGCCTGCATCACTTTCTGCCGGTTCTTGCGCTCATCCATATCAATGAAATCGATCACAATGATTCCGCCCAGATCTCGAAGCCGTATCTGGCGAACGATCTCCTTGATGGCATCTATATTCGTTTTGACGATGGTGTCTTCCAGTCGCGCCGTCTTGCCGACATACTTTCCCGTGTTGATGTCGATAGCCACCAGCGCTTCCGTCTGGTTGATGACAATGTAGCCACCGCTCTTCAACCAGACCTTGGATTTGAGCGCCTTATTGATCTCGTCCGCGATATTGAACTGCTCAAAAAGAGGCGTTTCCTTGCTGTAGAGCTTGACTCGCTTTACCAGAGACGACTGGAACCGGCTGACGAATCGCAGGACCCGCTCATACTCCTGCTCCGTGTCCGCCCATATAGCGGAAAATCCGCTGGTAACCTGATCGCGCAAAATACGTTCAACCAGATTGAGATCGTGATAGATGAGCGCAGGAGCCTTCGCCTTCTCGGCACGTCCGCGAATCTCGTTCCACAGATTGATCAGGAACCGAATGTCTGCTCGCAGGTCTTCTTCACTAGCGCCGGCCGCTGCCGTGCGCACAATGAATCCGCCATTTGCGTCGCCACGTTCACTCAGCACGATGCGCTTCAGGCGGTGGCGCTCTTCTTCTGAACCGATCTTGCGCGACACACCGGTGTGATGCACCGTAGGCATATAGACCAGAAAGCGTCCGGGAAGCGCGATGTGGCTGGTAATACGCGCACCTTTCTTCGCAATCGGCTCTTTGGCGATCTGCACCAGGATCTCCTGGCCCTCTTTGAGCAGGTCACTGATGGCCGGCAACTGGCGTGGCGCCTGATATTTGCGCCCACGGATGTGCCGGCCGCCCGTACGGCGTCCGCCGCGGCGATCAGCCCTGCGGCCCGATCGTTGCGGCTGCTGATATCCTGCGGTTCCCGCCGTAGCGCGGTGTTCAGCGCGCGCTCCTTCCAGATCCTCTTCTCCTTCAGGTTCTTCAGGGTCTTCGGCATCTTCAGATTCTTCGAAGTCCGCGGCGAGTTCCGGCTCTTCCTGCTCCTCCAGGATGCGGCTCAGGGCCGAGGGAGGAGCAAATTCATCTTCCGGCTCTACTTCGCTATGCTCGTCGGGCTCCTCCCCTTCATATTGTCCCGTAGCCCGTTCGTTGACATGAGCATCGCGGACGGCTTCAGTCAGTTCGCTTCCCATCGGGAACATACGCTCGTCGCCAGGACCGAGAACCTCTTCTTCGAGTTCGTCAAACTCGGCTAAATCCAGATCTTCCTCATAGCCGGGGATCTCGCTTTCTTCCTCCTCGATTTCTTCCTCTTCCACCAGCCCTCGGGAGGACGCCTGCCATGGCTGCTGCTGGTCAGCAAAGCGCGTCTCATGATTCTCGGCAGATGAACGGGATTCTCCGGCCTCGGCTTCGTTTACGGGGCGCTGCTCCCGAGCCTCTTCTTCCGGTTCCTCGACTACTTTGTCGTTGCCGAATGCGCTCGCCACATTCATCTGCTCGAAGCGCTCCTCTTCCTGACCTTGAGCCGAGGTCCCCTCTTCAGAGTCCGCTTCGCCGGATTTAATTTCAGCTTCGCCGGTTGCGAATGCGCCTGCAGGTTCGGATGCTCTGGGCTTTTGCTCTGACCGATCGAGTTGCTCGGGGACGCTTCGCGCGTAGCCTTCCTGAGCGAAGCGATCTTCTTCTTCCTGGGCAGGAACAGCGGGAGGCTCTACGACCGTTGTCGAACTAACGGGCGCACTTTCGTGCTGATATTTGGCAATGGACTCACCCGGCAATACCATCGACCCGGGAGAAAAATGTCCCGGATTGATCGTGTATTCGGTAGATGCCCGTGAACTTCTCGCCGGAGCTTGTGGCTGGGTTGGGCGAGATTCGCTCGCAGCCGGTGAGCCGCCGTACTTGGAAATCGATTCTCCCGGCAGCACCATAGGTTCGAGAGCTGGGTCCGGCCCGGAGCCGCGATGAACACGCTCGTGCCGCTCCTCGTGCGCCGGTTCCGGCGCCGCTTCAGTTTGTACTTCCTCCACCGGCCGGGCCGGCGATTCGCGCTCCTCACGATCAGAAAAACGGCCGCGACCACGACCGCGACGGCGGCGACCGCGCCATTTCCGAGCCCCATCATGGCCCTGCTCTTCATTCCGCGGCCGTTCGCCTTCCGATTCGCCCGTTTCCGGCTGCGCTTTTTCCTCCTCAGCCAGCTCGGCTGGAATCACCTCCTCGGCTTCCAGAGGAGTAGCTTCCCCGCTTGGTTCCTGCGCTTCACCCAGCACGAGTGGTCTGCTCTGGGAAACTACCTGGTCAAGGCCTTCGGCGTCCTCTTCTTCGTCAAGCAGGAAGTCGGAAACGTACAGAAAGGCATCGCGTTCAAGCCCGATGTTAACGAACGCGGACTGCATGCCGGGAAGCACGCGGGTCACACGTCCCTTGTAAATCGAGCCGGCGAGCGTGTACTCGTTTTCGCGCTCGTAATAAATTTCAGCCAACTGGTCATCTTCCACGACCGCGACCTTGGTTTCATGCGGCGTGGATGACACAAAAAGTTCTTTCGACATAGATTCTCTCCGGTTTTAAACGGCCCAGAGAAGGATTCAGAAATTCAGGAGCTGGTTTGAGAGTGGGTTAGCGCGCCGAAGCTGAAATCAGGTACAGCGGCTTTCTTTGAGTGCTTGAAAATTCAATTTTCCATGCAGTCAGGAACACACTTCCACCCGGGGACATTCCCCTGGCTGGATTCCAGGAACCTGCATCATGAGTTTTTTGAAAAATCTTGGCACCTTCGTATTCCGGGGTTGTGGCCACTCTGCAAATCTGCGGGGCCGTTACCATCCCGGTAACGCTCTCAAATTTCCACTCCGGCGCTTCTAGGGCCGGTGCCCTCGTTCAACGTCAGGGCGTAACGTTAAATTCTTATCTCGGTTGCGCCACACCAGGGCGCTGTTTGCCTCAGCCCCTCTGCCCCTCAGTTAACGAAACGGCGCATGCGAACGTTCATCACGATTCCCATCGCCATGAACATGAACAGCATTGATGAGCCACCGTAGCTCATCAGGGGCAAAGGAATTCCGGTGACAGGCATATACCCGACCACCATGCCTGCGTTGACCAGGACGTGGAATAGCAGCACTGCCACTACTCCCATCACCACAAAACCTCCCGCCCGATCAGGGGCGGTTTGAGCGTTGTGGATCAAACGCATCAATAGCATAAAGTATAGCAGCAGCAGGGCCACCGCGCCCACAAACCCGTGCTCTTCCGACCAGGCGGCGAAGATAAAATCTGTGTGCGGCTCGGGCAAAAAAGCGCCCTGAACCTGCGACCCGCCGCGTATTCCGCGGCCCCAGATGCCGCCGGAACCAACGGCTATCTTGGATTGCTCAACTTGATACCCTGACTTCTGCGAATCAGCTTCGGGGTGCAAAAAACTGGTCAGTCTCTCCTTTTGGTAGGGCTTCAGTCCTTTCATCCAGACGGTGGGAGCCAGAATACCGAAGATCAACAGGATGATGGCGACATGTTTGAATTGAATCCCTCCCAGAAAAAGCGCCATCAGAGCTACGGGCACATAGGTTAAGGCGGTCCCCAGATCGGGCTGCTTCAACACCAGCAGCATAGGCACGCCGGCAATCAGTCCACCCTTGACAATATCGCCGAAGGTGGGGCTGTGGTCGCCTTCCTCACTGAAGTACCTCGCCATTGCGAGAATCAGCACCAGCTTCACCCACTCAGAAGGTTGGAAATGCTGCCCTCCGGGAAGTTGGATCCATCTCCTCGCGCCGAGATATTTCTTTCCCACCACTGCCACTGCAACCAGGGCCAGGATGGAAGCAATGTAAAACCAATGCGAGTTCTCGAGGATCACCTGGTAGTTGATCATGCTCACCAGGAACATCAGCGCGACTCCGCTCATGATCCAGTACACCTGTTTCATGTACAACGGAGTGCCGCCCGCCGCAGCGAACTTTGTTCCATATGTGCTGCTGAAAATTTCCAGCACCCCCAGCGAGCAAATGAGCAGAACAAAAACGAGCAGCGTCCAGTCAAAATCGCGGAATGAGATCAGGCGGCGCATCAGTGCTCTCCCGCAATCCCGAGCTCAGCAGGGCGCGCAAGCTTTCGCGGCGCTGCATGTGGGCGGCTGAGTTTTACCATGACTGTCCCGCCATGGAGCTCGCCTTGAGTAGCTTCAGCTTCCTGGGACGGCTGACCACCGCTGTTCTGCGGCTCCGTAGTGTTCCAGAAACCCGCAACTGGAACGCTGCCGGGATCGTTCTTGTCACTGAATAACGTCGGGTTATTGCGCACGCGCCGCTGCTTGTCGACGTAAGCCTTGATCACTTGCGCGGCGATACGCGCGGCCAGATATCCGTGTTCTCCGTGCTGCAGCAGCGTGCAAACTACAATCTCAGGATTCCGCCTGGGCGCTACGCCGACAAACCAGCCGTTGTCGTTATATTGCCTGCCGTTGAAGCCCTTCGCTTTCCTGAGCGTGTTACTAATGACCTGGGCGCTCCCCGTCTTGCCGGCAAAATCTATCCCCTCAAGATGTTCCATGCCTGCGGTGCCAACGCCCGGTTGCACTACCTGGGCCATGGCATTGGTAATCGTGACCCAGGCTTGCGGATTGATAGGCACGTGCACCACGTCAGGCACCTTGGATTTCGCAAGGTAGGCGAACTGCGCCGGCAGATCTTCAGGACGCACCACGTGCGGACGATACAATGTGCCGCCCATGGCAATCCCGCCGATGGCGCGCGCCAGTTGTATCGGCGTTGTGGCCACGGCGCCCTGGCCGATGCCCACCGAAATTGCCTCTCCGGGATACCATCTCTGGTGGAAGGTCCTCATCTTCCATTCTTCTGAGGGCATCAAACCGCTGGCCTCATTGGGTAGATCGATTCCTGTTCTCTTGCCGATCCCCAGCGCCGTGGCCCATTTGGCAATCTTTTCAATCCCGAGCCGTTCCGCCAGTGTGTAGAAGAAAACGTCGCATGACTGGTAGATCGCCTTGGTAAGGTCTACAGCCCCGTGTACGCGATGCTCGGCCACCACCCAGCATTTGAAATAACGGCCGTAGAAAACACCGCCGCCATTGCAATTGACATGCAGGTTCTGTGCGATGCCCTCGTTCGTTCCGGCAACGGACATGATGATCTTGAATACCGATCCCGGAGCGAGCTGCGCCTGGATGGCCTTATTGAGCAGTGGGTGCGAAGGATCGGACGTCAGGCGATGCCAGTCGTCTCTGGAAATGTGAATCGCGAAATCGTTGGGATCGAAAGTGGGCCGGCTGACCATGGCGAGCACCTCGCCATTTCGCGGATCCAGCGCGACGATGGCCCCCTCCTTGCCTTGCATGGCCAACTCGGCTGCTTTCTGAATGTCAAGGTCGATGGTAAGCTTCAGCTTGTGTCCGGCGACCGCTGGGATGTTTGCGTTCTTTTCCGGCCGTCCAACCTCGCGCCCCCGGCTGTCCACCAGCACGCGGCGGGAACCATCTTTTCCCATCAGCACATCGTTGTAATACAGCTCCACGCCCGACTGGCCCACAATGTCGCCACGCTGATAGAGCTCAAAGCGCGGTGAATTCAGCATCTCCTCGCTCACTTCGCCTACGTAGCCAATCAGGTGAGCCATGAATCCATCTTTGGGATAAAGACGCCGGTAGACCATCAACGTTTCCAGTTCCGGCAATTCATCGCGATGCGCTTCAATGAAGGCGCGCTCATCCGGAGTGATGTCGTCCTTCAGGAAGATGGGTTCGAAGGAGGGCTTGTGTTCGCGCTGGAAATGTTTGATTTTGTCCAGCACATCATCCACTGGAATGTGCAGCCCTTCGGCGATCTTCGGCGCATCGGCGTTCAGGTCGACTTTCTGGTCGCGCAGCAGCAGCGCGGAAAATGACGGATAGTTGTCGACGATGAGGCTGCCGTTCCGATCCAGCAACGTTCCGCGAGGCGCCAGAATCGGGATGGTGCGGATTCGATTCTGCTCGGCGCGCACAACATACTCATCGTTCTTCCGCACCTGCAGCGTCCAGAGTCCATAGGAAAGAACAAGAAAGACCGCCAGAATGACGTACTGAATTACCGTGAGCTTTCTCTGCGGAATTTTTTCTTCGCGGCCGGACATACGTGTTGCCGGTCTGCCCGTTTTCCACGGCAGACCTGTTCATTTTATTTTGGCTGAAGGGCCTGCAATAGAGTACCGCAATTCGCTCTGCGGCGGCCTAGGTCAAAGGCCCCATGGCAGTTACTGAAGGATTACAGTGGTTACATCCGCTGCTTAAACTTATCTAGTCCGGCGAACAGGACTACGGCAAGCAGGGCGTTGGCCAAAGCGGCAACCAGGCTGTGTTCCCAACTGAAAGGCTCATTGCCCCCTACAAGTCCCAGGACGATCACGACGTAGATCACACGATGGACCATGAAAAAAGTGAAGGTCATTAAAAAACGCGAACCTGGATTGTCCACGTCGAGTTTTACCCCGAGAGAGCTGGCCAGGAATCCGATCAGCGTTTTGGCTATTCCGTTGACGCCAATCGGAAGCGAGGTCCAGGCATCCTGGACTGTCCCGATCAGCGCTCCGGTCACCATTCCCGGAACGGGTCGCCGTCGCGCTACCGCAAAGAAAATGGTAACCAGAAGGGGAAGGTCAAAAATTGCCAGGAACGGCAACCGAAGAGGCAAATATACCTGAAGAAAGATGGCCAGCAGTGGAATGCCTATCGAAACCGGCCAGCTAAACCGGTGAACATCAATCTCTTCCCGCGAGGTTAACGAGACTGCGGCGTAGTTCATCGCGGCGGTCCTCCCGCGGCGCCGGGCTGAGCAGGCTGGGCGCCGGCCGAAGGTGAGGCTCCGGGTGTGGCGTGCGGTGTTGCTTTCTTCACCGGGGATGCGGCCGGCTTCTGGTTAGCTGGCACTGTGCTCTTTTTTACCAATGGCTTGTTCGTGATCTTTTGCGCCGGGGCAGAGCCTTGTGCGGGTGTCGTCCCCGTACCCAACTCCCTTTCCGCAGCCGGAGCGGCAGCTTTAGGCTGAGACGGCAGCGGTCGAGAGGAAGCTCTTGAAGAAAAGGCGCCCGCTGTGGCCGCAGCCGGAACTCCAGTTTTCTTTAGGTTGGTTTCGCCCGGTTTTAGAGCGTTTGGAGCAACCTTAGGCTCTCCGGCTGTCGCAGGCCTGGCCGGGGTCGCCGCGCC
The DNA here is from genome assembly GCA_035712465.1 of Candidatus Angelobacter sp. GTDB lineage: Bacteria > Acidobacteriota > Terriglobia > Terriglobales > Acidobacteriaceae > Angelobacter. The sequence goes on along the minus strand of DASTAS010000008.1, from coordinate 85,041 downwards.
ACTATGCGAAGCCGTCGTCGGCGCTGGATGAGTAGAAGCGGAACTGGTCTTGGCGGCGCTGGATTTTTTCGTGTCCTCAGGCTTGGGAACGCTGGGCAGCCGCTCTGAAAGAATGTCGGCGGCACGCACGGCGCCTGCGTCGGTACCTTTGCTGGAACCATCCTGGGAAACCTTGGTCACGATCAGCACTTCTTCCAGCCGGCTCAGGTCGGCAGCCGGTTTGACAGTGACTGCAAGAAAGGGCTGATTATTATGGTCCGGAGAAACTCGTGACACAGTCCCCACCGGAAGACCCTTGGGAAATATGCCGTCTCCGCCGCTGGTAACAACTGCCTCGCCCGGGGCGACATCTTCGTCAGACATGATGTCACTCAGGCGCAACTCGCCGCGTGGACTACCGCGCAAAACAGACTGCAACCGGCTATTCTCCAGGATCACCCCGGCGCCACTGTCACGGTCGCTGATCAGCAGCACCATAGACACATAAGGAAACACATCTTTGACTTTGCCCACCACTCCATCGGGAGTGATCACCGGCATATCGACCCTGATGCCGCTGGTGGAACCTTTATCAACCTGGATCATGTGCGACATTTCGGCGCCGCTGGTCCCAATCACTTGCGCCGGCAACAATTGGCCTACATAATGCTGCGTAAAGCCAAGCAGCGCGCGCAGCCGCCTTGCCTGATCTGCATCTGTCTGCAGACGTACCCGCTCCAGCTTGAGCTGCGCCACTTGCTCCTGCAATTGCTGATTCTGCTTCCGCACATTGTGGAGATCAATGTAGTTATAGAAATTCCTGCGGATGAAACTGCCGGTAGATACCAGGGCGCGCTCAAACGGGCTGATCGCCGTCACGGTCCAGACGCGAATGAGCCGGGTTCCTCCCGATGCGGCGGCGCCGGTGCTGCTTTCCGGCCGCTTGACCTGCGTGGCGAGCGCGACAACCTGAATGAACAGAATCGCCATCAGTGCGAGCGGGTTCTTGTACCGGCTGAAGAAATTTTCCATGCTGTTTTTTGAGGAGGGCCGGTCAGGGCGCGCTTGTCCTACCGCGGCCGCCCCTTCCCATTCGCACACCCTAATCGATTGAAATTTTCCGCAGCAGTTTGAAGTCGCTGAGCATTTTCCCGGTACCCAGCACCACGCTGGCCAGGGGATCATCCGCAATGGAGACGGGAAGACCCGTTTCCTCACGGATGCGCTTATCCAGATTCTTGAGCAGCGCTCCACCACCGGTGAGAACGATGCCGCGGTCGCTGATGTCCGCGCTCAACTCCGGCGGCGTGCGTTCCAGGGCCACGCGGATCGCATTCATGATGGTGCTGATGCACTCGGAGAGCGCCTCGCGTATTTCGCTGTCATCAATGGTGATGGTCTTGGGCACTCCCTCAATGAGATTGCGGCCCTTGATTTCCATCGTGAGCGGCTTGTCGAGGGGATAGGCAGAGCCAATTTCAATTTTGATTTGTTCGGCAGTGCGCTCGCCGATCAGCAGGTTATATTTGCGCTTCAGGTAATTCATGATGGCTTCGTCCATCTGGTTTCCTGCCATGCGCACAGACCGTGAATAGACAATTCCGCTGAGTGAAATCACCGCGATGTCCGTGGTCCCGCCGCCTATGTCCACAACCATGTTGCCGCTGGGCTCGGTGATCGGGAGGCCGGCGCCGATCGCCGCCACCATCGCCTGCTCCACCAGGTGTACTTCGCTCGCCTTGGCGCGATACGCGGAATCCATAACGGCGCGCTTTTCCACCTGCGTGATCTCGGAAGGAACGCCAATCACAATCCGCGGGTGAACCAGCATCTTGCGGTTATGCGCCTTTTGGATGAAATAGTTCAACATCTTCTCCGTGACCTTGAAATCAGCGATCACGCCATCCTTCATGGGCTTGATGGCCACGATGTTTCCCGGTGTACGGCCCAGCATTTCTTTGGCTTCTTTACCGACGGCCTCCACCTCTCCCGTGTTCTTGTTGATGGCCACGATGGAAGGCTCGTTGACGACGATGCCTTTGCCTTTGGCGTAAACCAGCGTGTTGGCCGTTCCCAGATCGATCGCGAGATCGCTGGAGAACATGCTGAATAGTGAGCGCAGATTATGAATCCGCGAGTTCTCAGATTTGAATCCGTTTGAAGACATACCCGTTTCTTTCTCTCAAATTTTCCCTGGACGATCCGGCCCGACCAAGACAGAGAGCCGCCTCCGGAACGACGGCCACAACCTGCTCACCTCAAAATCCTGTGTGGAGACTCTCTACTCTGAAACAAAAACCTAATTGGGGCAATAAGGATTTTACTGGATATCCACTGCACGCGACACAATACCATACTGACCCTTCGAGTTCTGTGCCGTAACTGTAATCCAGCTTTCACCTGTGGGCAGCGGGTTGGTGAAGTGATGGAACGATCCGTCCGGATTGATCATCGCCACCTCCTGCCCGTTCACCATGACTCGCGCTCCAGGTTCGGTCTGCCCTTTAATTTCGAAAACGTGTCCATGCTGGACCATGGCGACAATCTCCACAGGCAGCCTGGACCCGCTCTCCGCATATGGAACCACGGTGAACTTATTCCGTTCGCTCGCCGCCGAGAGCTTCCCGCTATCGCTGATAGACTGTACTTCCCACCAGTAGGAACCGGGGTTCAGGTTCGACAGGACCAGTTCCAAATGAGTCCAGTCCTGGTCTACGATCAAAGGCCCGGTAAAGAACTGGTTGCTGGCAACTTTCACGTGGAACGTGTGTACCCCGTCCACCGGCGCCCAGGAGAGCGTTACTCCTTTCGACTTGGGATCCAGAGGGACATTGTCCCCGGACTTGGGATCCATCAGCACGGGCGGTCCAATCTCCCTTGTCTTTGTCATCTGGGCAGATTCGCTGGTGAACGCCACCTTCTCGTTTTGCACCAACTTTACATCCTCATTCCCGCGAGAAACCTCGGCGCCGCCTTTTTTCACCAGAATTGAGTGCTGATCATTTCTGGGATCATTCTGCACCTCGCCCGCGCTTTCCGGAGCAAAGGTGGCCGTTGCGCCGGCCACAATCACCTGCGATTTGGAGCCCCTTGGCATGGCAGCGGCTGTCGCCAGATCCACGGTACCGGTTGTGACCTGCACGGCCACCTTGGTCTGCTGCGACTCGTTTACCGAGTTTTCCTGGATCACGATCAGAGAGCCCGGTTTCACGGTGTAGTTGGTTCCATCGGCCAGGCGAACCCGGGCGATACCCTCGTCCGAAGTCTGGACGACGTCATTCTTCTCCAATGCGAGCCCATAGTCGGCCGTCACCCACGTATTGCTGCTGGCCTTCTTGACCCGGACTACCCCGTCAATAGCGATGAAGTGCGCCTGCTGCGGACCGGGATCGACAACCGGGCCGTCTTCATGCGAGTTGATGAGCCCAACCTTCGACAGCAGATTCGCCAGACTCACCTGCCCGGACATGATCAGACGGTTGGAAGCTTCAGGAAAAGTGAAGTACATCACGATGGAGGCAAGCAGAAGCACAGCGACCGTCCCCATAAAGACACTGCGATAGGTAATGGTGACGTAAGAAATCTGAAAGGCGGATTTTCGACGTTGCGCCACAGTGACGTGAACTGAATGGGGATTGATCTTTCTGTTATTGGCTACAGAGTACCACAATTTTCTGTGCCTTTAGGCTCCTGCCCACCCTGCCCTAAAGTGTTCCAACCAAAGTGTCAGGAGGACAGGAACCATTGCAAGGCCAGAGGGTAAACGAAAAGGCTGGCAGCCGCGGCTGGCAGTACAGATCACTCTGGCCGGAGTAACGTCTTCAGGCAGGACGACACTCGCCATTACGGAGTTCAATATCGAATGTGGAAGTGTGGTGCGTTTGCTGACCGGCGTTCAACCAGAAGCCACTATCCTCGCGCGGCCTTCCTGGTTCGGTCAATTGCTGAATTCTGATGCGCCCGCTGCTAGATCGAACTCATATTCTGCAGGAATTCGCTGTTGGAGCGCGTCTTGCCAAGTTTATCGATCAGGAGTTCCATTGCTTCCACTGGTGACAGCGGATTCAGCACGCGGCGCAGCACCCAGATGCGGGTGAGATCGTCCTTGGGAATGATGAGCTCTTCTTTACGAGTTCCGGAGCGTTGAATGTCAATGGCCGGGAACACGCGCTTGTCAGACAGCTTGCGGTCAAGGATGACTTCCATGTTGCCGGTGCCTTTGAATTCTTCAAAGATCACGTCATCCATGCGCGATCCGGTCTCGATCAGGGCAGTAGCGGCAATCGTGAGCGAGCCGCCCTCTTCAATATTGCGGGCCGCGCCGAAGAAACGCTTGGGCCGCTGCAGCGCATTGGAGTCCACACCGCCGGAGAGCACCTTGCCCGAAGGCGGAACAATGGTGTTGTAGGCTCGCGCCAGTCGTGTGATGGAGTCCAGCAAGATCACGACATCGCGCTTGTGCTCGACCAGCCGTTTGGCCTTTTCAATCACCATCTCGGCCACCTGAACGTGGCGCGCGGCGGGCTCGTCGAATGTTGACGAGATGACTTCGCCCTTCACTGATCGCTGCATGTCCGTGACTTCTTCCGGGCGCTCGTCGATGAGCAGCACGATCAGTACAACTTCCGGATGATTGGTGGTGATGGAATTGGCGATGTTCTGCAGGATCATGGTCTTGCCGGCGCGCGGCGGAGAAACGATCAGGCCGCGCTGGCCTTTGCCGATGGGCGTGAGCAGGTCCATCACGCGCGCGGTGAAGTTGTCGCGCACCGTCTCCAGCTTGAGCCGCTCCTGCGGATAGAGAGGCGTGAGATTGTCAAAGAGGATCTTGTTGCGCGCTTCTTCCGGCGATTCAAAATTGACCGCTTCAATCTTGACCAGCGCAAAATACTTCTCGCCCTCATGCGGCGGACGCACTTGTCCGCTGATGGTGTCGCCCGTCTTGAGATCGAACTTGCGGATCTGGGAAGGAGAAACGTAAATATCGTCCGGACCAGGCAGGTAGTTGTAGTCCGGGGAGCGCAGAAATCCGTATCCGTCGGGCAGAATTTCCAGGACTCCTTCGGCAAAGATATGTCCTTCTTTTTCGCTCTGAGCCTGCAGGATCTTGAAGATGAGGTCCTGCTTGCGCAAGCCGCTGGCGCCAGGAAGGTCAAGGGCGCGCGCGATCTTGGTAAGCTCAGTGATGTTTTTTTCTTTTAACTCCGCAATTGTCATTTGTCACCTATGGGATTTATCCGCTTGGTTTTCAGGAAGGATTGAACGCTGGGCTACAGCAGGCGAGAACTCTTTACCTCAGAACCCTGAGGACCCGCCAGGCAGCCATACCCGGCGGGATTTCAGGAAGCTCTATTATGCAGCGCGACGCTGGGGTTCGGCAAGCTTGCCGTTGGTCACAGTAATAACCTCTTGCGACTGCTCGGCATCGCCCACGCGTACCAGCACGTCATTCATTGTCTCCTGGATGCGCGTGTTCGGCTTGTGAAACTTGCGCGTCGCCTTGGAGATGAGCTGGCACAGCAGATAGCGATTGTTGACGGTATCGAGTGCGTCGTAGATCAGGTTAGAACGCATCACTTTTTCTCCTATGTATTAGATCTTGATAAGTCCTAATGGATTAAGTTATTTACGGCCACCACAGGTCAGGGGCAGAGCAAGTCTCCGAACATTTTGTGCCGCTGCACTGCATGGCACATCACAAGCCTGGCAAATACAAAACCAAAAGCTGTTGTCGTGGGAATTACCAGAGACCCTAGTGCGATAATTAGACGCGCCAGTTACGTTCCAAGTTGCTAAAAAATCCAGGTTTTTCTCGAAACAGGGTTCCGGGATCAACTCGGATTTCTACCCGTGGACGATCTACGGTATACGCAAAGATGGGCAGCGTCAAGTATTTTTTTGTTTGTAAACCTCAGCTAAGTCCTTACTTTTCTTCATATAATTCAACTTTGGCTGTATTTATTCCGCCGCAATTTTAAGCCGTGGGAAGAAGCCGGCCCAGCCCAGAATTTTGCATTTATAAAGAGGTCTTATGCCCGATCCGCGTTATCCAATTGGCCCTTTTACCCCTGATCAGAATCCAACCCCGGAAAGCCGCGAGCGGCATATTGAGCAGATTGCTGCTCTTCCGGCAAAGATGCGCAACGCATTGCGCGGCCTTAATCCGGACCAGCTCGAAACACCTTATCGTGAAGGCGGCTGGACGCTGAAGCAGGTCGCTCATCACGTACCGGACAGCCACCTGAATGGTTATGTACGATTCAAGCTCGCCCTTACAGAGAACGTTCCCACCATCAAGCCATACGACGAAGCAGCTTGGGCGAGGCTTAAGGATGCAGAGGTAACTTCAATCGAGGTCTCATTGAGCCTGCTTGAAGCCCTGCACATCCGGTGGGTAAACCTGCTGCGCGCGATGAGAGCCGAGGACTTCAACCGCAAAGTAAACCACCCTGAATCCGGCGCGCAGACGCTGGACCGCATGCTCGCGCTCTACGACTGGCATGGCAACCATCATTTGGCGCACATCACGACCTTAAGGGAAAGAATGAAATGGTGAGGCATTGGGTAATTGAGTAATTTTGTGATTTGGTAATTGAACGAAATGGGTAATCTGGCTCTAACGCTGGCCAGATTACCCAATTACCAAATTACTCATTTACCAAATCTAGGGAATAAATCCAAGGTCTTCCGGCAGCGGACCGGCAATTGGCACTTCAAACAACGGGCCTGGACCATCCGGATCAATGGTGAGTGCGCCGCCGCTCGCGAAGAACACGGCGATTTGCGTTTGCCCGCCAACGGCCGCGGCTGCAACCGGCGCTGTTCCGCCTATGTTCGTCAGGAACGTGTGCGGATTCTTGCCGAAGCCCACACCAAGAGCAAACGCCAGATCGTTGCGGAAGAATGTTGCTCGGTCTTTCAGGTCGCCGGAACGGATCAGCGCTGTTGCCGTTGGGTTAGGCACAGTCTCATCACCGCGCGCGAACTGCACGATGACCGGCTTGGCAAGATCACCCGCAAGCGGGTCCTTGCGTATAAACGGAGCCCACGCCACCGGGTCGCCGGCCTGGCCGAGCCATCTGCTGGTGTCTTCTACCGTCTGAATCGCAATCGCGCCAGGAACGTTGTTGATGACCGGAGGGAGGTTCCGTAGCGGACTGTTGTCGTTGAAAAAGAGAGGTGGACCGGCATTAAGCAATACGGGCACGCGCACAGCCAGAGCCTGGGTCAGCAGCAATTGAAAGCTCGGGCTGAGGCGCACAATGTCGATGATGGAGCCACCCGGCACGTTGGGAACGCCAGCTTTCACATCCGGCTCGATGCCGAGGAAGATGGCGCCGTAAATTCCGCCGAAGGATTGTCCGGCGTAATAGATACGGTTGGCATCGAGGTCAGGCAGACCGTCGCCATCTGCATCGATCCCGCCCTGAATAGCGCGAACAACCTGCATCAGGTCGGCAGTGGTCTGCTGCAGGGCATCGCGGGATCCAATGGTTCCCTGCGGGCTCAGCACAAACGTGGACGAGCCTTCTGAGGAAGTAATCTGGCCGTTGCCATCCTGATCGATGCCGCGGCCGCCTTCTAGGAATGTTGTGGCCGTGGTTCCCTGATTAATCGTAAGCGTGCTGTTCGGACCAAATCCGTGGCCCACTACGTTGATGGCGATGGTGGCAATGCCGTTATGAGCCAGAGTGGATGCCACCGCGAAGGGCGCGCCCTGCTTGCTGTCAGTAAATCCGTGGCCGAAAATCGCCACCGGCCATCCATTCGTCGGGCGCGGCCCCGAAGGGATGAACAGGTTGAAGAACAGGTCTTCCGTACCTTGTGACGGCACACTTTGCGTCGTCGGAACCTGCGGAATGAAGACGCCGGCATTCTGCCAGTGCTGCCCTGTAAACTTCCCGAAAGCCAGTGTGCCGACGGAGCCGGGAAATACCTGCAAAGCTGCCAAATCCGCATTCAGGTTCGTGGGAACCAGCGGCCCAACAGTCAATGCCTGAACGTTCCAGGTGAATCCTGTAACCGTATTCACCGGGAAGACGGTCTTCTCGCCTCCGGCGCCCAGGTTGAAGTCCACTGTGGGAGCGGCGGCGGCCTTGATTTGTTCACGGATGCTCTGCAGCGTCGCGGTAGCCGTTTGTGTCGTGAAAAAGCTCGCTGCCGCAATTTCCTGGTGTCTCAATCCGGGTGCGATCTTGTGCAGGGTTCCGTTGTCCAGAACACTCTGCAGCGCTTTGCGATAGTTCCGTAATTGCCCGTCAGCGCTATCGCCCGAGTCGAGATTTCGGAAAGCGGCGCTGGTCTGCACTGGATGGCCGGCAGCGTCATGCACGCCCGTCGTCACCACCAGCAGGTAAGTCGAATCCTGATCAAGGCGTTGATCCGACTCCGCAAATAGAGTCAGAGAAGCAGGGTCCCACACCACCTGATTGATGCCGATAATATTCGGATGAAATCCATGCAGTTCGCCGCCATCGAGGGACGAACGCAGCGAGAACGCAGCCGGGAGTTGCACCAGAAAAATGGTGCTGGAGTTCACCGTGTTCACGTCAATGGGCCCGTCGAAGGGGATGGAAAGGCGCGGCTGAAGATTGAACCCGTCAAGCTGATTCAGCAATGTGATATCGGCGCAGTCAGAGGGATTTGTGCCGCAGTTCGGCAAAGGCAGGTCCACTCTCAATCCTGTAATCTGCTGCGAGTCGAGCACTGCAAACCGGTCGCTCGGGAAAGGCGACTGCGCGGTCGACTGCAGGTTAAACAGCGGGTGCGTTGCCGCCAAAACCAGAGACGGCAGAGCGGCAAAAATGATCGCGCAAAACACTACGCGGGCGAATGAATACTTTTCAGCGAGGGTCCGTTTCATGGTGGTGAAGCACCTCCAGGGGGAGTAAAACGGGGAGCGCAGAAAACGATAGTCTCTGCGCCAACTTCTGTCAATGGCTCGGTTCAGCGGGCTTATTCCAAAAGCGCCGCCGAATCGCAATTCTTCACAATGAGGGAACGCAGCTTTTCAGAAAGGTCCTTGAATTCAAGGCCGTAGCGGAATCCTTCACAATTCCTGACCACCGCACTCAAAGTGACCTCAGCAGGTGAGTAGGGGAATGTGACTTCCAAGAGGAGTTCCGTGTCAATCGCAATCGAGCACGGGATGTATGCGCCAATGCCGCCCTGGCTCAGGATATTGCCACGTCCGAAGACGAGCGTGCCCTGAGGACCGCCAATGAGAACCTTCAAACGGACATCAATTCTATGGCGGCTCCAACGCCGCTGTCCCGGTCCGGACTCCGCCTGGGTCATGAAAGTTGAAATTGCAGTCTCCCCTTCTCCATGGAAATTGGTGCTATAGGGCTGCGTCTTCGCGCGTATTGTATCCCGAAATTCCTTTCAAAAATCCCTAAAATCACTTTCTCGACGCGGGCTCTCGTGAAGCCTGCTGCAGCCTGCGGTCCATCTGGGCAATGATGGTCTGCCACATCTCGATATTCAGCTCAAACTCGTGCTTCAGCGGAGACTGCGTGGTATCGACAAACGCCAGATTGCTCTGCATCTGCTGAACCAGCACTTTCATACGCGCGACGTCCTGCCGCAACGCCTGGATGTCCTCGTCGCGAGCCGCCGCTGACTCGCGGGCTTCAGGAGCAGTATTTTTTTGCGCGTGCGCGGCAGGTTTCTGCGGTGGATTTATAGACGCCATTTGAGTGGGGGCAAAGGATGAAAATATGCCGGCAAGCACGAAGGCGAGTATGCGCATGCGGGAACCTCCTGCAAAAAGCTTACTTGAAATCAGCGTTCGCATCTGATTCACCCGCTGAATTTTCCGCGATGAGCATTGGGGCAGCCAATTCGGTGAGGCGAGGCCGACTTGCGCGCCGAGTCGCGCGCTACAGGAGCATAAAAGAGCTGCGGCTGGGCATAGATGTCGAGCGGTTTGCGCGCGCAGCGCGCCCGTGGCGCGAGAAGACTCCGGCGAGGCCGACTTGCGCGCCGAGCCGCGCGCTACAGGAGCATAAAAGAGCTGCGGCTGGGCATAGGTGTTGAGCGGTTTGCGCGCGCAGCGCGCCTAAGTAATGTGCCGTGAGATCAGGAGCACGCGAGAGAATTGCATCCAGATCCGCCAGCGATCAAACTCGCGGCTGTGCGAGACCGCCGTCACCACCGCGTCCTCTACGCAATTCTTGCTGAGGATCACGTTGAGGGTGGCGCCCAGGTGCACCATGGGACCAATCAGCATGGTGGCGTGGCGATCACCCACAGGCAAAATGAGATCGCGCTCCTGAAAGGGCATGCCATTGCTTGCAATGCCGCGCAGGATGGCAATGGTGCCGCCGTCAGGAATGTGCAACGGCTGCGGTTCTGATGAAGATTCGTTTGTGTTTTCCGGCGCGCTTCGAGTTTCGGATGCACTGGCGGGTTGGTCGTTATAGACAGTGACCGGGGCCACGCCAAGCTCCCAATCCTCGGGAGGAAAATAGATTCCCCAGAAATTTTCCGGCCGGTGCAGCTCAATGCCGTATTCGCTCTCGTGCGAATCTGCCCACACCACCTGCCCCACGCGCCATTTGTACGGCGCCAGCATGGCTACGCGGACTTCCATCTTTGGTTCCAGAGGAACAGTGGAACGGATGCGCGCTCCGTGACGGTTCACCAGGATCGTCTCGGCTGCTCCACTTATGTGCGAACCATCACTCTTCTGTCCCGATACAGCCAGGGGCAGAGATACAAGGACACGCGAACTCCTGCGACCTCGCTCAGTTCCCGCAGTTTGAGGCATATGGATATTCGAAGCGGCGTTCGAATATGGGCAATATAGAACTTCCGGCCAGTGAAACGTATATTACGGCAAGGCAATCTCCACCCGTAGCCAAAACCGGCGCCACCGTGGCCGAAGGTAACCCTGGAAGTTAACATCGCGCCTAACCGGAGGTTCATCGCAATTCCCCGCACCAGCCATAATCTGTGAACTCCTGACGGAGGCGTCGAAACGGTCCCTCCTGTTGATTGCCTTCAACAGTGAGCTGCTATCTCTGTAACGTTTCAGGCACGGAGGAGGTCACTTTTGTGTAGCGCGATGCTCATGGAGCCTTTCCTCTCCCTCGTGTGACTCATATCACCGGTTGAACGCCATTGTGGCTAACAGAAGGCAAATCAGTGAAACCATGAGTGAAGATTCCACTCCCTTGCTCCCGGGCTTGTTTCGCTGGAACATGGAACGCAGAAGGATCGCCAGACTAAACAGAAGGGCCCCACCCATCACCTTGCCGGGCAAATTGTAGTGATTCCATCGCAAAACCACGTTGAGAGCAACGACAATGGCAACAACCAGCCCCAGCACAAGAGTCATTTTCCAAGTGGATGATTCTCGTGCCTCTTGCTTAACGCCGAGCTCCGGCATGAATGCACTCTCCTTACGGCACACATGATATTCGACTACGAGGGGCGGCCCATTCTACCCAGCCCCGGCGTGTGTGGAGAAACCGTGTGTTGCAACCGCGGGATGGGGAACACATCGTTTGTCATCCTTTGGCCCGGCGGTTAATCATTCCGCTGCTGCGCGTTTGCTCAGGTGAGAAGCAAGCATCTTCGGCTCCGGTCCGGGCGACTGGGAGCAAATCAGCTACGTGCCCTTCTTTCGAGATAGCCTCAGTGAATCAGCCTGGCCCGGCTCATCTCCAGGGGAACTCAGGCTAAAGCGATTGTTGGAGGAGGAAAGATCGGTTTCACCGAGAAGCAGCATGTTGGTCGATCCCAGGAAAAGCCCTTTGTCCAATATGCGATCAAGCAAGTCATGGAGCTCCACCTCTTCGGTGGGGGCTTGTCTGCGCACGTGGGTGTGGATGCGCACTTTACCTCCGACTTCTCAACGTTTCAGAATCACCGGCAGGTAATCGAGTGGCGCATTGGAGCCGATGCTCGGCTCACGATGAATTCATTCTTCAGGAAAGAAGTGGGCGCGTCAAGTACAAATGAATGCCACAGACAGCCATCAAGTTATTGCGGGCACAATATTGTCCGTTCCTGGGTTAAGATACTCCCGGCTTAAGGCCGAGCATGGTTCGGAACAGGGGTGGTGCGAGTTGCCGCTTGTTCCTGGCGAGCGCATTGCGCAAGTCTCTCATGCAGCGCACTGACGGAAGAAAGCAAAGAGCGGATTCCATAATTTTTGAATGTGACCGCCTGCCGATCAATGTCTCCGCATAAATTCTGCACCAGATCATCGAGCCTTCGTAAACGCTCAGCCGAGAGGAATGCCAGCAGTTTATTTGCCTCGTTCTTTGTCTGTTGAGCATGAGCCAGTTCAGCCACTGTCCAGGCGGCCAGGCGGACGTTATCCACCGACTGGCGGAACTGGTTCAATACCACAAAATCGGGAGCTGCCTCGGACTGAAGCCGCTGCTCAAGCAGCGTGAGTTCATTCGAAAGACGCACAATTTCTGATGCGAGGGGTTTGGGAGCGTCATTCATCAAAGTGGCCAACTTTCCAATCGTGCAGGCATTTTAGCCCGCCTTTGCCGCCGTGACATGTGACTCAAGTAACCACTGGCCGGCAGGCAACCAGAGTTGCTGGTTCGGCATCTCCCACCGTAGCAAACCTGTGCCACCACTGTGGGGAGAGCAATTCTGTCCAGGAAAAAATTCCAGCCGGGAAGCCGGGTAACTATTACCGGCATTTACCGCGTTTACCACAAATCGCATCGGCTCATGCACGAAGCAACTTTGCTCGCGGGCTCGATTTTCCCTTGCTGCAAGCAGTGTGGCCGGGCGGCAAGATTCGAACTTTCTGTTCAGGTCGAGGCAAACGTAGTCTTACCTTTTCGCTCCGGAGCTATTCTTGTGGACTGCATCACCACTTCAGCGCTTGCCACGAGGGCCGGCATGAAAGATGCCTACGACGCGTCTCGATGGTCATCCACAAGCGGCAATTCATACCGATAAATGTGAATACGCTCTTCAGTGCGCAATCCGCGGGTCCGCCCGAACAGTTCGAACCGCACAGTCACATCCTGCAGCTTCTTGGATTGCATCACAGGCAACGCCCACGCATGGGGCGTCAGGATCACTTGTCGGGGTTGGTGCTGCTGCGCGGCAGAGTGCCGGAATCAACGGTTTCTCCGGTGCGGGAGATCACCTGAAAATACATTTTGTCACCGGCAATCTCAACGATCATAAATGTACGATCCTCGTCGAAACCCTTTACTCTCTCCCCAGGCCCGCGAAAGTCATGTTTCATGAGCTTGCCGGAGTTCCCAAGCACAAAATAGTCGATGTTATCTTCCAGCTTCATCCTTTCGTAAACATGCTCGTGGCCGGAAAAGACCACGTTCACTCCATACCGCTGAAACAGCGGAAGAAGCTGGCTGCGCAGATCGCGATCAGGGCCGTGGTGCCGCCCATCGTTGTACAGAGGATGATGAAAAAAGCAGATTTTCCACGTGGCGTGCGAATTTCTGAGGTTCTGCCCGACCCAGTCGAGTTGTTTGGGATCCATGTAGTTGCTGTCCAGGGCAAAAAACTCGGTATCTCCCTTGCTGAATGAGTAGTACCTCTTCCCTCCCATGTTAAAAGGCTTGTAGAGCGGTTCTTTCCTGGGATCGTCGTGATTGCCCAGCGACGCGTAGAATTTGACGCCCGCATCCAGCAGCGGCTTGTAAGGCTCCGCAAACTTCTTCTCGAAATCGCCCGGCGAGTGGTTGCCATAAATATTGTCCCCCAGCATGATGACGAAATCGAAGTTCGTGACGCGCCGGTAAGCTTCCATCTGCCCGGCAACCTGCAGTTGATCACGGTCTCCGGTGCCGCTGTCGCCGATCACCGCGAAGCGCAGGGAGCCCTTCTGCAATGGGAGCGTGACATGCACACTTCCGGCGTTGGCCGCTTGATCTTTGCCGCTTTCTTCGTGCCCGACCACAGTGGAGCTCTTCTGCTCCATGGCGATGGCAACGGAATAACTGGTCACAGAAATCCACAGAAGACAGGCAGTGGCAACAAGGACGAGCCGTCTCCGGTTGGCCTTGACGTTAGTGTTTTGGAATGGCATTTGGGAGCAAATCCACGATTAGGTTGGGACCTGGCTCATACAGCACCAGTGTCTGGCCGACAATTCTGTATTCCAGTTCCTGGGGCAGCCGGGGCAGATTCAACAATAAAGTTGGCGGTGTGGATTGCAGCGGCAGGTCTGGCGGATATTTTTCATTCACTCGCAAGTGAATGTTCGGAAGAGGTTCCGCGGAGCGCAGGCTGGTCCGTATCTTTGCTCCTTCAGGACCGTGCAACGTTGCCGCAAGCTGCTTCCTGAAATACGCGCTGATGCGCGGTGTGAAGATATCGCCCTGCTTCGCCGCGGCGCGGGACTGCTGGATTTCACGTGCTGCCTGGCGCTCCTGGCGGGAAAGCTTGACTCCTGAGTCACTGGGTTTTACAGCCGTATGCTGTACCTTGTGCGCGGCCACATATCGTACAACCCGGTCATGGAAATCTTTGACTGCCCGCTCATCCTCGCTGTTTCTGGCAACGGCAACAGCACACACTTGAAACAAGACACACAGCGCGATCAGGATCGCCAATTCACGCGCCATATCGAGGTTCACTCCTTGAAATGAGGCTGCAGGAGCTTTTGCCGTGCTCTTTTTTCCGCCACGTTTTGCTTCTCTCAGCATCAGCATGTCTATCCCGCAACCGCTTCTTCCACGATCCGTGCCGTAGCCTTCTTTGCCGCTTTCTTAAAAGCGCTTTTGACCACATGCTCAGCCTCGGCCTGATCAACCCGCACCTTGGTTTCGTCTCGGATCGTTTTGATGACATCGCGAATCACGGGACGCGGAGCCAGCTTTTTCTCTACCGCCTTCGCCACCTTCCGCGCAGCACGATCTGCGCGGCCATTTACCTTCTTCTTTTCGCTCACGTCCTGAGGGGACGAAGCCTTCCAGTCATCTTCAAAAACCGTCATGAGTGAGCTGACAATCTTTGCGCTCCCGACAATGACGCCGATCTCCCTGCGTGAATCGAGTTCCACCTTGCGCAGGCTCTGGCTGCCCAGGAAAGCCTGCCGGGCGTCGCGAATGATGACGCGTGTATGCAGCCGCATTCTGCGTAACGCGCGTGTGTTGAGCCGGCTGCCACGCGCCGCGTGTCCAATGATCTTGATCTTTACTCCCGCCTGACGGCGCTCCTCGAGAATTCCCAACATCTCTGGATCGGCAAGATCCACGTCATAGATCAACAGCTCACGCCGGGCACCCTTTAGAAAAGCAGCCAATGCCTTGCGAGCATTCACAGGACTCACTACCATTTTGCTGGTCCGCGACCTGAATGTCTGGCGCTTTGTATCGCATTCAAACAGCCGCGCCGCCTCCTGGACAAGCGCCCGATTCCTGGTCACGACCCCGAAACTGCGGCTTCGGCCGGTATCCAAATGGGTGAAGTTGTAGGTGAGCAGATAGAGTTCTTTTCTATCCACCAGCATCATTTTGCCGTGATAACGCACCAGGTCATCCGCTGTGCGGGCCACAGTGATGCCTCTTTTTAAAAACCGCATCTCCAGTTTGCGCAAATTTCTCTCTCCGCCGCGGTTGGTAAACGCGATTAAAGCATGCACAAACACACCGCGTTCCGCCGCTTCTTCCAGTGCATGCTCTACGTCAGCCTGATCAAACCGGAAAATCACAATCTCAATGCTTTTTTTGGCCTGCGTAATGGCCTTGAGCAATGGCGCGGTTCCATCAGCGGGCTGGGCTATGAGCTTCAAGTGTGCTCCGTGTTTGCAGATGGCGGCACGGCTGGCGCGCGCACCGCCGACATATTTAGATGCTAACCTGCAGCTTTGGCTGGCCCGGGCTGGAAATCCAGCATCAAACTTTTACAGAATTGTCATGCATCCCCCACCACGTGCTGTTGGCAAACGGCTGACTTCTCTACTATTTCTGCTCGTAATTTTGCGCGCTTGTCCTGCAGTCTCCCAAAAAGCAACAGTAGTTGACGCCGGCACTGGACACTCACCCATCCTTTGGGAAGATCCCGGTGACATAAGAGCAAAAGATCTGTTCCATGGTCCCGGCGGCGAAAAAGGCCGCCCTGAACTTCCTGTGAAATTCCTGACGGAGGACTCCCACGGTCAGAACTCCAAGCTCTATTTGGAGGATGCGCACGGAGAAAAATGGACGGCAAAGCTAGGCGTTGAATCGCAACCTGAAACTGTGGCCTCGCGACTGTTATGGGCCGTGGGCTATTTCGCCAATGACGACTACTACTTTGACCAACTACAGGTTGACGGCCTGCCGGCCCATTTGAAGCGTGGCCAGGGACACGTGGTAGCGCCCGGCGTGCTCGCGGGCGTGCGTATGCAAAGACACCCTGGAAAGCAGGAAAAATCCGCCTGGAACTGGAAGCACAATCCGTTCGTTGGAACGCGTGAATTCAATGGCCTTCGTGTGATGATGGCCCTCATCAGCAATTGGGACCTGAAGGATGACAACAACGCCGTTTACCGGGACAGCAAAAACGGCGAGCACTGGATGGTTTCGGACGTGGGGACTGCCTTCGGGGCTTCAGGAATGAAGTTTACAGAGCATGCCTCAAAAAACAACCTCGAAAATTATCGGAAGTCGCGCTTTATCGCCAAGGTTACACCGGCCTACGTGGACATCGACTTTCCTCAGCGCCCTCCCCTGCTCTACATCTTCGTCTTGCCAAGTTATCTGCATCAGGTCCATCTGCGATGGATAGGCAAACACATTCCGAAAGAGGATGCCAAATGGGTGGGATCACTTTTGGGCCAATTGTCGACTCGCCAGATTCAGGATGCTTTCAGGGCCGCAGGATATTCGCAAGCTCAGGTGGCAGGCTTCACGCACGTGCTTCAGGCCCGCATAGCAGCTCTGAATAACCTGTGATGCCACAGTCGCCTCAGGCGGCGCTTTCTCCTTTGAACTGGAGACGGTGAAGTTTGGCGTAGAGACCGCGCTGTCTCAAAAGCTGGCGGTGGTTGCCCTGTTCCACAATCGATCCCTCGTTGATTACAAAAATCACGTCCGCACGCCGAATCGTCGAGAGCCGGTGCGCAATGACGATGGTGGTCTTCCCTTCCATGAGACGGTCGAGCGCCTCAAATACAAGCTTCTCTGAAGCGGCATCCAGGCCCGACGTTGGCTCGTCCAGCAGAAGAATCGGCGTGTTGCGAATGATGGCGCGGGCAATCGCGATCCGCTGGCGCTGCCCGCCGGACAAGGTCATGCCGCGCTCGCCCACGGTTGCATTCAGGCCTTCCGGCAGCTTTTGGATAAATTCCATGGCATTGGCCAGTTCCGCCGCGCGGACGATTTCATCTTTTGTTGCCGCCGGTTTGCCATAAGCAATGTTCTGCCATAAGGGCCCATGAAAAAGCACGTTGTCCTGCAGGACATAACTGATGTGTTGGCGCAGGGAGTGTTGCTGGAAGCGCCGGATATCCGTGCCATCGAGTTTGATGCTCCCGCTCGCGGGATCATAAAAACGAGAAAGCAGGCTGATGATGGTGGTCTTGCCCGTTCCCGTCGGGCCCACCAGCGCGGCCACCTGCCCGGGCTCGATGCAGAAATTGACGTCCTTGAGAATGAGTTGTTCCGGCGTATAGGAAAATGAGACGTTTTCAAACTCGATCCTGCCGCTAACCTTCCTGATAGGCCTGGCGCCTTTAACATCTCGAACTTCATTATCTGTTTGCAGAATCTCCTGGATACGTTCATAGCCCACAGCGGCTTTCGAATACGTATCAGTCATTTTTGAAAGCTCTTGCATGGGCTTGTACATTTTGCTGAGGTACTGGATGAACAGCACCATCGAGCCTATGGAGAGCGCGCCGCTCAACGTGAGGCGGGCCCCGAACCAGAGTACAAGGCAGGTTCCTGCCGCGACAATCAGATCAACCAACGGCGTAAGTTTCGCCTTGAGACTGCGGGCGCGAAGTGCCGACTCAACCTCTTCCAGTCCTGCCTCTTCCAGACGGTTTTGCTCGTAACGTTCGCGCGCAAAGGCCTTCACTACTCGAATGGACGAAAGCACTTCCTCCACAACGGAGAAAACGTTGCTCTCTTTTTTTCTTACCTGCCGGGCTGCCTTTTTAATGCGGCGCGTATAGGTGTACACAACCGCAAAAAGCGGCGGAGCCACGGAGAGGGCGATCAACGTAAACCGCCAGTTGATCCAGAGCATCACGCCCACCATGCCGGCCAGCGTGATGACGTTGATGAACGTGCTCAACAACGCGGAGGTGATAAAGCTCTGGATGTCATTTACATCGCTGGTAACCCGGCTGATCAGGTCCCCCGTTCTCTGCTGGTCGTGGAATGCCAGAGAGAGCCGTTGCATATGGGCATAGACGGCACGGCGAAGATCATAAGTTACCCAACGCGCCACGCTCGTCGTAAGGTATTTCTCGGTATAGCTGGAGACAGCATCCAGGAGCGCAATGGCCAGGACCGCGACGCAGGCGAACTTCACCATGGCCAGTTTATCCGGGCCCATATAGCGGGAAATGAGATGCGGTACATCAGATTTTCCCGCGTGATTCTTGAACACCTCGTCCAGAACAATCTTCAGAGGCCACGGCTGCAGCAGGTTGGCCACGGCTTCGCCCAGCACGGCGATAAAGCCCAGGGAGAGCGACGCGGCATGGGGCTTCAGCAACTGGCGCAACGTAAGCCGCTTTCGGGCCGATAATTGGGCCACGGGCGCGTGCTTCCCGTCCTGCCTGAGGCCTTCCTTCGCCACAGGCGTCCCGTCACCTTCCAGGATGGTCTTCTCTCGCGGCAATCAGGGTACTTGCTCCTCAGTCTTAAGATGCAGCCGGAGCTGGTGGTGAACTCCGGGCAGGGGCGAGGGACTTGCGCCGTCCAACCTCGTCGGGGCGGGGCGGCCGCGATTCGCCGGGTTTTCAATTTGAAGGAAGAGAGTGTGCTACCAAGAATCAAACTCTTTGTTTTCGGAAAGGATTTCTCGCTGCGGGACACTTGGCGGAGCACGAACTAGACCTGGATCACTGTGGCACAGCGCGGGAAGCCACAATACATAAAAACACTGCTGTCCTCCTGAAGGTGTGGCACAGGCGCCCTCGCCTGTGCGTGTTTCCTCGCATACAGCAATGGTATTGATCTGAACCTTCCACTCGAGAAGTCGACCTGAACCCGCGCCGTCCGTGCACTGAGCGGAGGGAGAGGAGGGCTTTAGCAAACTTTGCCTTGCAAGCTAGCCGCAAACAGCTCCTCGGAAAAGTTAACAATGAGCCGCCTGATGGCGGCCTACTTCTGCACAGCCGAGGGCGGCTGTGCCACACCTTCAGGCACGCTCTTTTGTTAATTGCGGCTAGCCTCGCTGGGGACCGGCGCGCGCCTAGCGGATGGTAAGGACGCAACGGGCTCGTCCGTCGCTGACTTTCTCTACCGCGCCCAAATCGGGAGCACATTACCAACGTACTCTTTTCAGTTTTCGGGGTGGAGAGCAATATAGTGATGCTTGACATCGAAAGACGCGGCTGGCTGTTGTGGGGGAACAGCAGCCGGCCGCCGAAAAGCTCATAGCCAAATTAAGGCCTCGGCAGAAGCCGAGGCCTCTTTGTTTTCCCGGCAGATTCTTATGTGCCGAACATGTATCGCACTCCCATCGCGGGCATATCCCGCCGTTGTAGCCAACACTTGGGGGCGCCCCTAGAAACTGCCTTCGTCGGCGGAAGGCCCGTAAATCGACGGTACCGGAACATTGTTCAACCGGAGGTAAACGGAGAACTGCCCGCGGTGGTGAATGCCATGGCTCAGAATAAAGCTGCGCAGCACAGCAATGCGCGGCAGACTGAAGACAGTGTTGCCCTTGCTCAACAGGCTCCAGGGCTTGAGCAACTCTGCGTCCGTGGCCGCAGAGATGGCCTTGCGCGCGCTGGCAGTATTGGCATCAAACGCAGCCAGGATCTCTGACCGCGATTTCAGCTCAGGATTTGCCGGCGCAGTACCCACATCAAATGATTCCATGCCCATAATGGCTTCAGCCCAATGGTTGAGTGTGGCCAGATGCGTGGCCAGAGCGCCCAGAGTCATGGATTTTTCATGCGGCTTCCACGTGAGCTTGTCTTCCGGCACGCGCTCCAGGGTGCGCCGGGTAGTCTGCATTTCATGATCGAACTCGGGCAGAATCGCCTTCCTTAGTTGCGAGCTCTCGCCGAACGTTTGCGGTTGTGCTGCCATGTTTGGCCTCCGTCCAGGTAATCTTGGTCGCAATAATCTTACACGGTGGGAATCAGATTGAGAGTTGGGAGTCCTTGAGGTTGGCCGCGTTTGTGGCGGTATTCTGAGCAGGAAATCGAGATGAAGGCGTAACAATTACCCGCTTACCAAATTACCCAATTACCAAATTCGTTCAACTGACGCTGAGCACCTTCATGCCGGTTTCCACGGAGCGTACGCTCTTCCCGCTGGTACGCACGACGACGGTGCAGTTGCGGCCTTTTGCTTTGGCCTTATAAAGCGCCTGGTCGGATATGCGCAGGACTTCAGACGGGGTGAACTGGTCCGCGCTGGTGGAAGCCACGCCGATGCTCACGGTCACATTGGTCTGCTTCTTGCCTGTGCGCACACGGCGTTTGCCGCGTCGCTCAGAACCGCGCACCGTGAAAGTGGACTGCTCAATGATTTTGCGCATGCGATCGAGAAAAACAAAGACCTCATCGGAAGCCTTTCCCGGAAACACCACGGTGAATTCTTCCCCACCGTAACGGTACGCCTTGCCTCCGCCCGCGATGCGCGCCAGCTTGGAGGCCACCAGACGCAGCGCCTGGTCGCCGGATTCATGCCCGTAGCTGTCATTGAATTTCTTGAAATGGTCCACATCCAGCATGGCGATGGTATAGGTTTCCGGCAGCTTCATCAGCGCTTCATTGAGCGCGCGCCGGCTGGGAAGCTGAGTCAGTTCGTCGAGGTAAGCCATGCTGTACGACGTTTCCATTAATGCCACCAGAATGGCCAATTCTCCTGTGGCAAAGAAAATTCCGGAGAGATGGTTATCAACGCCGCTTCGCAAAGCGATAAACGAACAGATCATTGCCCAGAAAAGACTGCTCTCCACCGCGCGATAGCGGCGAATCAGCGGCACCATGATGATGGCTGTGCAAATAATGAAGCACGTCAGCGCCGGCTGGGAGAGATGGCTCCAATCGGATAACTCGGTGGGCAGGAATGGCCGCTCCAGCAAGGCCGCCACATTCTTCATGAAGGGGAGGCAGAGCGCCCCCACAGCGATCAACTGCACGCCTCCAACGCCGAGACGTCTGCGTCCAGTACGCGAAATGATGCCGCGCTCCTTCACGAAGACAAGGACCAGCAGATTCAAGGGCAGGAGCAGCGCAATGGCATTCGCCATTATCTCTTCGACAGAAGCAGGAAAACGCGGCGCGACCCAGGCCAGCACGGACCCGGAGAGCGCAAGGACCAACGTAGCAAAGAAAAGCCGGCTGCGACGGAAATAGGCGCTCAACAGCAGCCCTGTGAAGTAAATCACTGGCGGTACAACGAGTACCAGGGGAGAGTTCGAGTTCGTCAGCAAGCCGAGCCGGATCAGGGCAATGGCAAAAACCAGCAGCAGGCCTCCCGGCAGGGCCAGCCGATAAAGGATCTTGAATATCTTGGAATTCACAGACACAGACTGCGCTCCCCGTAAAAAAATGGTCGCGTGCTCTGACGCCTAACGTAAGCTGCGTACTTACAATGGCTTGTGACAGGTGCTATGAATGCGTCGGAAGCTGACTATATAAAAGAGAAAGTGCGCCGGAGTAGATACCGTTGGTTCCGCGCCTTTTGGCGGCGCGGACGGTGCGCCTTCGTATATTCCCGGATCGCTGCGCGCTTGCGGAAAGTTGCGGCTCAGTTGAGCGAGCAACAGCCCGGCACGGATAGATGTGCGATCCGCAACACTGCCGTTGCAAGCGAGAAATACTGCGAAAAATCTGAGGGTTCTGTAGAATGGTCGCCCATAGACTACAGGCTTTTGCAGAGGTGAAAGGATGAAATACGCGGCAGAGTTATTCGGAACATTTGTGCTGGTGTTCGCGGGGCTTGGCACTGCGGTGCTCGCAGGCTCTCAGGTTGGCAATGTTGGCGTGGCGCTGGCTTTCGGATTAGCTCTGTTGGCGATGGTTTATGCCATCGGCCCGGTGTCCGGATGTCATATCAACCCCGCGGTGACGTTTGGGTTCCTGATGAGCAAGCGAATGCCTTTCTCTGAGGCCGTGGGATATTGGATTGCGCAGATCATCGGCGGCATCATTGCCTCTGCTGTGGTGCTGTACATCGCCTCAGGCGCACCTGGCGGCTCCATTGCATCGCTTGCCGGCGCAGCCACGGGTTACGGTCCGCTGCATTCTCCCGGGCACTACGCTTTAGGGGCGTGCTTCATCGCGGAAATGTTTCTCACCATGCTTCTGGTCTTCACCGTTCTGGCCGCTACTGACGACCGCGCCCCGGCCGGCTTTGCCGGGCTGCCCATAGGTTTGATTTTAACGACCATCATTTTGTGCGGGATACCTGTTACAAATGGCTCGTTTAATCCTGCACGCAGCATTGGTCCTGCGGTTTTTGTCGGCGGCTGGGCCCTGCAGCAGCTCTGGCTATTTATTGTTGCGCCCCTGCTGGGCGGTATACTGGCGGCTCGAATCTACGTTGGGATTCGCATTCCAGCGCCCATGATTACGCCTCGGCAGGCCGAGACTGCCCTGCCCAGTGAGCAGGCTGAACGCAGGACGGCGCGCTAAAACTCACAAACCAAACGCCCCGGCAAGGACTGCTAACTTCTTCATTCCGGCAGAAACCTCCGCCTCACAGATAGTTTGGCGGAGACCTGTCGCAATAAGCGCCTGAAACCTGAAAATCGGCCAATTAACCGCCGAATGCTGCCAGCGCTTTCGCTGCCACATCTTCACCCCATTCCTGGACAAAGTGTCCCGCCTGCGGCAATTCCAGAGGAGCAGGACAGTTGCGTAACTGCTTACGCAGATATGCCATGGCCGGCGCGCCGAGAACCGGGTCTTTCAACCCCACGGCCATGAAAGCCTGGCCGCTCCACTGCGTGCGCAGCCACTCGCGGGCTTCGCGAGAGAGCGCTGCGCCATCGGCATTAGGGCGGTCGGGCACAATCTGGGGAAAGCGGCGCACGCCAGCCTTGTACTGGGCATCGGGAAACGGCGCTCCGTAAGCAGCGCACTCCTCCGGCGACAACTGGGGGCAGCTCCGCGCCATCAATTTAGGCACATCCAGATCAGGATTCTGCGCCGCATAGGCGCGCCATTCCATAAATCCCTGGCCCAGAGGAATGTCGCCGGTCCCGAGCGCAGTGTTCATCAGCAGCAGGCGTTTGAAGCGCGGCGGCTTCTCCTGGGCGAAGGCCATCGGCAAGGTGAGCCCGAGGAGCCCTCCCCAGTCCTGGCATACCAGGGTGACGTTGCGCAGATTGA
The DNA here is from genome assembly GCA_035712465.1 of Candidatus Angelobacter sp. Taxonomy (GTDB): domain Bacteria; phylum Acidobacteriota; class Terriglobia; order Terriglobales; family Acidobacteriaceae; genus Angelobacter. Next base: position 61,601 of record DASTAS010000008.1, on the reverse strand, counting down.
GCCTCTCAATGAGCCGCAGCAGCATCTCGCGATGAAAGGTGAAGGTATAAACAGACTCCTCGGCGGGTTTGTCCGAACGCCCAAAGCCGATGAAGTCCGGCGCGACGGCGCGATGCCCTGCCGCCACAAACACTGGAATCATCTTGCGATAGAGATAGCTCCACGTGGGTTCGCCGTGCAGGCACAGAAACACGTTGCCTGCCGTGGACGGACCTTCATCGACATAATGAATCCGAATACCCTGATAGCCCGGCAGATCGTCAAGATAATGAGGAGCGAAATTGAATCCGGGAAGATGATTGAAGCGGTCATCGGTGGTGCGCAGTACATGAGCCATAAGCGTTCCCGCACAGGATTTTACTCGCATTGCCGCGGAAGCGGCGGACAGCCAATCCGCGACGCAGCACCACGCATGCCATGATTTATGATCGGTGCTTATGCCTGATGCGGCCAATCATCGCGCGCTGCTGGAATGGTTTCAGCAGCGCCGGCAGGAAATGCTGGACCTGCTCCAGCGCATGGTGGAGTTGGAGTCGCCGAGCGATAACAAGGACGCGCTCGACAGCCTGGGGCAGTTCCTGGGCGTGGAATTCTCACGGCTGGGAGCGCAGGTCACCTTCTCCGCGCAGCGCGAGGCCGGCAACCACCTGATCGCGGAGTTCGGCGGGAACGGCGGAAAATCGGTGCTGCTGCTGGGGCACTTTGACACCGTCTGGCCGCTGGGCACGCTGGCCAAGATGCCTTTCCGTGTGGAAGGCGGGCGTGGGTTCGGTCCGGGAATCTACGACATGAAGGCCGGGATTGTGATGATGCTGTTTGCGCTGCGCGCGCTGCGGGAGATGGGTGCACAGCGCCGTCCAGTGACTGTGCTGCTCGACACGGACGAAGAGACCGGCAGCCGCACAGGCAGGCCGCTGGTGGAAGCCACGGCCAGGAATTGCGAAGCGGCGCTGGTGCTGGAGCCGGCGCAGGGCATCCGCGGACATTTAAAGACGGCGCGCAAAGGCGTGGGCGATTTTCAGCTTCGCGTGCGCGGGCGCGCTTCCCACGCGGGCGTGGATTTTGAGAAAGGCCACAGCGCGATTGTGGAGCTCTCGCGGCAACTGCTGCAGGTGACGAAGTTCACTGACCTGGAGCGAGGTATCACAGTGAACCCGGGCGTCATCTCCGGCGGAACGCGCACCAACGTGGTGCCTGCGGAAGCGGTGGCGGAGATTGATGTGCGTATTGCGCGCATGGCGGACGGCGCCGACCTGGAAAAGAAATTTTTCGCGCTCAAGGCTTTCGATCCGGGCTGCACCGTCGAAGTTACGGGCGGCATTAATCGCCCGCCAATGGAGAGAACGCAGGGCACAATACGGCTATTTGAAATCGCGAAAGAACAGGCAGCGGCGCTGGGCATGCAGCTCGAAGAGGCATCAACCGGAGGCGGATCAGATGGGAACTTTACTTCCGCCCTGGGCATTCCCACGCTGGACGGACTGGGCGCGGTGGGCGAAGGAGCCCATGCCAGTCACGAGTCGATTGTGCTGGAAGAGCTGCCGCGTCGCACGGCATTGCTCGCGGCACTCATGCAAACTCTTTGAAAGATAAGGCTTTATTAAGAACATTAAGGAATTACTCTGGTAAGTGCTTTATTTTTCAGCATTTCTTTGACTCGCCGCGTCAAATTGGCCTACAATCGACCTCGAAGTCAACCCTTCGACAGTTTTACGGAACGCTATCTCTAGCGTGGCGGTTCCGAAATAATGGAGTCAAAAAAATGTTTGGTGGAAAACTTGGCGTTCCGGAACTGATCATCATCCTTGTTATCGCTCTCATCTTCTTTGGTCCCAGCAAGCTCGGCGATCTGGGCAAAGGTCTTGGCGACGCAATTAAGAATTTCAAAGGCGCCATGAAAGAAGGCGAGCAGGAAGCTGCGCCTACTGCCCAGGCTGCGGAAAAGAAGTAAGTCCCAGCGAGTCAGCGAAAGCCATTCGTCCATAGAAGCTCTGTCACCAGTGACAGAGGCAATCCAACCACATTGGAATATTCCCCCTCCAAGCGGTCGGCGAAGCCTGCTGCGCCTCCCTGGATGGCGTATGCTCCGGCTTTGTCCATGGGTTCGTTGCTGGCCGCGTAGCGCTGGATTTCCTCTTCACTAAGGACGCGAAAAAACACGCGCGTGGTGCAGGCTCGTGTATCGCTTTCTCCGCCGGGCTTCACCAGGCTTACAGCGGTTGTGACCTGATGCTCGCGTCCGGAGAGCAGGCGCAGCATTCGCGCCGCATCCTCGCGGTCGAGAGGTTTTTCCAGTACGTGCTCATCGGCAATAACGATGGTGTCCGCGCCCATCACATAGCGCGAAGGAAACCGCTGCGCCACCGCGCGCGCTTTCTGTTCCGCCAGCCGAAGCGCGTAGGCGCGCGGAGCTTCGCTCGCTTCACGCTGCTCGGGGATGTGCGCGGGATGCACTTCAAAAGCAATGCCGGCTTCTCGCAGCAACTGCTGACGCCGCGGAGAAGCCGAAGCAAGGATGAGAGTTTCTGCCATGATTGCGCTCAGGCGAATCTTTCCTTCATAGCTTTGCTGCTGACGGGGTAAGCATCCCTGAAGTTCAAAAGCTCCTTCTCAACATACGTGAAAGCTGGCGTGGTTAGCAAAGCGGGACAGATGCTGGGCGCATTGCCGGACCAGGACCGATGTGAGTTCCGCGTGTGGGCTCCCGCCGCGCGCCAGATCACGCTGCGCCTTATGCGTGATGGGCAAAGTGAGGACCTGCCCATGCTGCGCCAAGGCGAGTACTTTGCTTTAAGCGCGCAGGCGCATCCTGGCGACCGGTATTTCTACGTCGTTGACGAGGGCAAGCCTGTGCCCGACCCGGTGTCGCGTCTGCTTCCAGAAGGCGTGCACGGGCCGACGGAGATTCTAGATCCTCAGCAATTTGCCTGGTCGGACGACACGTGGACCGGCATACACCTGCACGACTACATCATCTACGAACTTCACATCGGAACCTTTACCAAGCAAGGAACGCTGGACGCCGCCATTGACCGGCTTCCCTACCTCAAGAAGCTGGGCATCACGGTAATCGAGTTGATGCCCGTAGCAGCCTTTCCTGGCACACGCAACTGGGGCTATGACGGTGTTTCTCTTTACGCCGTGCAAGCCGGCTACGGCGGCCCCGCTGCGCTGTGCCGGTTTGTCGATGCCGCGCATGCGCTCGGGTTCGGCGTGATCATGGACGTGGTTTACAACCACCTTGGCAATGAAGGCAATTACCTGCGCCTGTTTGGGCCGTATTTCACTAACCAGCACAAAACACCGTGGGGTGAAGCCATCAACTACGATCAGCCGGGCTGCCGGGAGGTGCGCAAATATTTTGTGGAAAATGCGCTCTACTGGGTCAGCGAATACCATCTGGACGGTCTTCGGCTCGACGCGGTGCAGACCATCAAAGATGATTCGCCGTTGCACATCCTTGCAGAAATCAAGGACCGCGTTGCGGAACTGTCAGAGGAACTCGGGCGCGAAGTGCCGGTCATTGCGGAAACGGATGAGAATGACGAGACCATCATTCGCCCGCTGGAGCGCGGAGGTTACGGTCTGGATGCACTGTGGAGCGATGACTTCCACCACGCAATCCACGCCTTCTTCACCGGAGAACGCAATGGCTACTATCAGGATTTCGGCCGTCCGGAACAGATTGTGCGCGCGCTGAATGAAGGATTTGTGTTTCAGGGCGAGCCTTTCAGTTTCTGGCAGGGACGCCGTCGCGGCACAATTTCGCGGCACATGCCCGCGGCCGCGCACGTCATCTGCATCCAGAACCACGATCAGGTGGGCAATCGCGCCACTGGAGACAGGCTGACCACACTGGTTCCACGCGGTGTGCGCACGCTGGCCGCCGCGCTTCTGCTGCTCTCACCGCATACGCCGCTGCTTTTCATGGGCCAGGAATATGACGAAGCCAATCCCTTCCAGTTCTTCACCGATTATGGCGATCCCGTGCTGCAGAACGCCGTGAGCGAAGGCCGCCGTAAGGAGTTCAAAGACTTCGATTTCAGCCAGGTGCCCGACCCGCAAGACGCGGCAACGTTCGAACGGTCCAAATTAAACTGGCAGCTCACGCATGGCGAGAATCTGATGCTGCACTGGTACGCGTCGCTGATCGATCTGCGAAAGAAATACGTCACTAACTCAGCGCGGACCTGCAGGGCGGAACTGGCCGGCGGCATCATTCATATGCAAGTTCCTGCGGAACATCCAGCGGTCCAAGTGTATGCGCGCATTCAGGGTTCAGCCGATCTGCCGCATCCCAGCGTGGGTTGGGAGAAGGCACTGGCTGAAGAAGCGGAGCAATATGCTGTGAGTATATGGGTGAGGTCGACAGAGCTACGCTAAGGATTCAGCCGCGAATCAACACGGAAAAAATGAATTTGCAATACTATGATTCGCGTTCATTCGCGGCAGAAAGCTTTTGCAGCCTGCTTCGCGTTTAGCGCATCCCCACTTGGCCCTTGACTGACTCAACCAGCTTATTTGAATCCCAGCCCACGCCATCCTTAAAGACGACTTCAACGTTCTCGATATCGGAGATCTTTGTGGAGGGATCACCCTTCACGATCATGATGTCAGCCTGCTTGCCGGGAGCAAGTGAGCCGATGTGACTGGCTTCGCCCAGGAACTTTGCGCCGTTCAGGCTGGCGATTTTGATGGCTTCCAGCGGGGTGAAGCCTGCATCCACCAGCAGCTCCACTTCGCGCAGGTCGCCGAACCCGGCAATCACTCCGCCGATCCCAGTAGGATCGAGTCCGGCAAGCAGTGTCCCGCCGGCCTTCACGAAGGCGCGCTCAAACTGCATTTCCTTCTGGAACATGGTTGGCCAGGGATTGTCTTTCCTACCGGCAACGCGCTTGCGGTTGTCTTTATATGCCTTAAGCGCAGCCTCGGTGAAAAGATCTTGCGCGGCCTGCGGAACGTCTGGCTGAGATGGGACAAACTGCTCAAAAACCGGAAGCGTTGAAGTTAAAGCGACGTGATGCTGCACCAGAGTCTTGATGGTCTCATGAATTTCAGGACCGTTGACGTCCAGTTTGTTCGCGGCAATCACCGCCTGGGTCGGGTTGGGGCAGACGTCAGGCTTCTTACCAGGGAAAAATTCAGTATCCACCGTCAGCCCGTGTTCCAGATCGTCAATGCCAAGCTCGGCCGCCTCGCGAAAGCCGATGGAACACAAATGCCCGGTAACGGTCATATGGTGCTTGTGCGCAGTATCAATGGCAGCCTTCAATTCCGCGCGCGTAATGAAGTTGTACGCTTTGAATGACTGGACGCCTTCATAGATCCAGTATTCCACCGTGCGGCGCGCGTCTTCAGGATCTTTGAGCGCGTGCATCTGCTCAGCAAATGAACCCGGACCTTCCAGATACGGCCCGCTCACGTTGATGTGGGGTCCAATCTGTTTTCCCGCGTCGATGGCTTTTTTTACTTCGAGGTCAAGATACGGCTCAACCGCGCCGGTGGTGCGAATGGTGGTCACGCCTTTGGCAAGGTAGAGCCGTGGAAAGCTGAAAGGCATGTCATGGTAAAGCGCGCCGCCTGTCGGATAGAAAAGGTGATCGTGCATGCCGACCAGCCCCGGCAAAGCCGAGTAACCGGTGAAATCGACGCGTTTGGCGTCCTGAGGCACCTTCACTGAGTTGCTCGCCCCGATGCTGGAGATATTGCCTCCGGAAATGATGATGGTCTGGTCGGGCCTGGCAGGCGCGCCTGTGCCGTCAATCACGCGCACGTGTTCCAGCGCGATCACCGGCGCCTGGACGCGAATGAAATCAGTTACAGGTTCAGGTTTTTGAGCCTGCGCGGCAAGCGTGAGCGAACCACAGATCACAGATATGAAAACGCAAAGTGAGCGCATCCGTTAACCTCCAGAAAAGCAGACAAGGCAGAATAAAGGCAGCAGAGTGGTTGTGCAACAGGCATTCACCTTCCGGGGGCCGACGAGGGCCATAGAAAGAGCGCAACCTCTGAATGTTAGAATGAAAGCTAGACCATCCGCATGGACCGCGCGCACATCCGCAATTTTGCCATCATCGCCCATATCGATCATGGGAAGTCGACGCTTTCCGACCGTCTGCTGGAGCTGACCGGATCCCTTTCCCAGCGCGAGATGCAGGCGCAGGTGCTCGACGTCATGGACCTGGAGCGCGAACGGGGCATCACGATCAAGGCCCATGCCGTGCGCATGAAATATCTTGCCCACGATGGCGAAGAGTACCAGCTCAACCTGATCGATACGCCCGGCCACGTGGATTTTTCCTACGAGGTTTCCCGCTCACTGGCCTCATGCGAGGGCGCGCTGCTGGTGGTGGATGCGTCGCAGGGTGTGGAGGCGCAAACATTGGCCAATGCCTATTTGGCCATCAACAACGGGCTTGAGATCATCCCGGTCATCAACAAAATCGATCTGCCCAGCGCCGACATTCCGCGGGTAAAGGAGATGATTGAGCAGGCCGTCGGGCTCGACACCAAAGGTGCGCTGCTGGTCAGCGCCAAAACCGGCGCGGGAGTCCCGGACGTGCTGGAAGCCATCGTGAAACGGCTGCCTCCGCCCAAAGGGAATCCCGATCATCATCTGCAAGCCTTGATCTTTGATTCCTGGTTTGATGCCTACAGAGGCGTCATCGTGCTGACCAGGGTATTTGAAGGCACGATTCGGCGCGGGATGAAGATCCGGCTATGGTCGAATGGCAAAACCTTTGATCTGGAAACTCTCGGCGTGCACACACCCAAGCCGGTGGAAGTGGACGAACTGGTGGCTGGCGAAGTCGGATTCATGATCGCCAACATCAAGAACGTTGCGGATTCAAAAATCGGCGACACCATCACAGAAGACGCCCGGCCGGCGCTGGAACCGCTGCCAGGTTTCCAGGAAATCAAGCCGATGGTTTTTGCCGGTCTCTATACCGTGGATGCGCACGAGCACACGGCCCTGCGCGAGGCGCTGGAAAAACTGCGGCTCAACGACTCTTCATTCTTCTTTGAACCGGAGAGCTCGGCTGCTCTGGGCTTCGGGTTCCGCTGCGGATTCCTCGGCCTCCTGCACATGGAGATCATCCAGGAGCGGCTGGAGCGGGAGTTCGGCCTCGACCTGATCACCACGGCGCCGGGCGTGCGCTACAGAATCACCAAAACGGACAATCAAATCTTTGAGGTGGACAATCCCTCACGCTGGCCATCGCAGAGTGAGATTGCGAAAGTGGAAGAACCGGTAATTCTGGCCACCATCCTCACCAATGAAGAATATGTCGGCGGCATCCTGAAGCTGGTTGAAGAAAAGCGCGGGAAACAGAAGGGTTTTGAATACGTCAGCGCCTCGCGCGTGATGCTCACCTACGAACTGCCTTTGAATGAGGTGGTCCTGGATTTTTACGACCGGCTGAAAACTATCTCGCGCGGCTACGCGTCTCTCGATTATCATCTAGCCGGCTATTGGGAATCGCCGATGGTGAAACTCGATATTCTTGTTGCCGGCGATCCGGTCGATGCGCTTTCCATCATTGTGCATCGCGACTTCGCCTATGATCGCGGTCGCGCGCTCGCAGCCAAAATGAAGCAACTCATTCCGCGGCAGATGTTTGAGGTGGCAATTCAGGCGTCCATCGGAGCAAAGATCATCGCCCGCGAAACCGTTCCCGCCATGCGCAAGAACGTGCTGGCAAAATGCTATGGTGGCGACATTACGCGCAAGCGCAAATTACTGGAAAAGCAGAAGGAAGGCAAGAAACGCATGAAACGAATCGGAAAGGTCGATATCCCGCAGGAGGCCTTCCTGGCTGTGCTCAAAGTGGGCGAAAACGCGTGATGCAGAAGGCGATCAGGCGTTACGGCTCCTGGTCTGTGCAAATCCTTTCTTTTGAGTGTGTTCTTCTGCCCTGTCCTGGTGCAACACTTTCCAATCAACTCTGCTGCAAGCTAAGCCACTGAAACAAAACCGGTTATCACTGCATCGAGAGTTGGGCAAAATGTGGAACAACTTTGCTCATCAGGCCAAAATCGGGCTTATGGCTTTGCGGAATTTCACAGAATTTCCACAGGATTAAGTTGGTTTTAAGCCTCTTCATTGGCTTTTCCTAAAATTCACCGTAATAAAGGTTTCCACCTCCACGGGCTGGCCGTTCAGTATGTAGGGCCGATAGCGCCACTGCCGCACCGCGTCGAGCGCAGCCTGCGCCAACATGGGATGTCCGCTGCTGACGCTGAGGCTTTGAATGCTTCCGTCTTTCGCAATGATCGCGTGAAGTTTTACCTCGCCTTGGATTCCGGTCAAGACTGCCATTCTTGGATATACCGGCTCCACGCGATGAATCAGTTGGGCTTCAGAAAGATGCGACACCGGAAATGGCTTTTGCACCGGCGGCTGCACAACCGGCTGGCATTCTGCACACCAACCAAGATCAGAACCGGGCCCACTCGAAGCTGGAAAGTAATTCGGATTCGGAGTCGCATCAGCAACTGAGTTTCGCGAATCGCCATAGTGAATCTGGTTCCGATTCTCCGATACCGGGGTCACGGTGATCGTCTGTAAAGGATGCGCAGAGCCTCTGCGGGCTGTCGGCCCCTCCGCCGGCTTGCTCGCAACCCTGACCATCTGTAACGGCATGTCGCGTGGCACACGTGCGGAGACCGGAATAACGCCGGTGGAGATCAGCGGGATTATGATGATCAACCCGGCCGCGACGAATTCGAGCGCAAACGCGGTGGCCATGGGCCAGCGCTTTTGATGGCGATGGTTCGGTGATGAATCAAGCAGGCTTTCGCGAAACATATTCCCTCCACTCGCCGCCCGTGTAAAACAGCATCATGCATTTCGGCGTAAGGGAATTGACACCGCCGCGCGAAGCGGCGGTTCCTGAGTTTCAGGCGGGGAGAAAAAATAAAAACGGCCGCCGAGCGTCGGCGGCCGCATGAAAATCAGGAACTTTAAGGCTTCTTCGGTGTCGCCGGACGCGGCGCTGAAGGCGGCGTTGATCTGGCGGAAGGCTTGCTCGGTGTTTTCGCGGCAGGAGCGGCAGGCACTGGGACGGCTGCATTATAAGCATCCACCAATTCCTTGGTGATGTTGGTGCTTGCATAAAGCACAGGGGTCTGCGGATTGGAGACATCCAGCACAATGCTGTAGCCGTGCGTGCGAGCGTACGTCTCCAGCACATTCAGCATCTTGGAGCCGATACGGTTGACCACCTGCTGCTCTGCCTGCTGGTATTCATCCTGCGCGTCCTGCAGGTTGCGCTGCAGGGTCTTCTGCTTTATTTCCAGCGTCTGCACGCGACTGTTTCTTTCTTCCTCGCTCAGCTTGTCACCCTGGGTCTGCAGTTGCTTCTTCAGGTTTTCCACTTCATCATTTTCATTCTTGAGCTGCACCTGCTTGGGGCTGAACTTCTGCTGCAGCGCGTCAAATTCCTTTTTGCCCTCGTTGCTGGCGCTGATCGCCTGCTGGATATTGACGATGGCGATCTTGTTGCCGGCGGGAGCAGCCGCTGGAGTGTCGGTGTGGGTGGCAGCAGCCTGCGCCACGGCGGCTGAGGTAAACAGTGCGCTCAACGCGAGGCTGAGCACGGTTATGTACATCTTGAACGAACGGAACATTGGTTGTGTTACTCCTTGGACCTTTTTTGAGCGCGATTTCAGTCGCACGCCTTCGATTTGAGCCGGACGCAACAATTCTGCTTCACAGCCGACCGCATTTGAATGCTTGGAATCCGAGAATGGCCGAATGTTGAAAATTATAGGTTGTATGCTCGGTACCGTCAAACCGTGATTTCTCCTTAGAACGTGGTGCTGATCGTAAACCTGAATGTCTTGCGCGGCTCCTGCAGCCGGAAGCTTGGAGCCAGGCTGGAAGTGGCCTGCAGGAACGTGAAATCTCCCGCCGCGCCCGGCGGGAACATGGCACGGGTAATCGGGCTGGGCGAGGTGACCAGAGTATCCAGCCGGAGCGGGTTGTATGCGTAATAAACCTGCAACGGCTGCTGCACAATCGGCAGCATCACTTGCAACGAAAGGCCGGTGGAGAGACGCGGAACGTAGTTGGTTCCGGGCACGGGTTTCAAGTCCGGACTGAACGGAATGGGGAATCCGCCTGCACACTGGAAGTTACTGCCGATCCCGGGGCAACCGAAGACCGTGTTATTTAGCTGCGTAACGGCATCGGGGGAAATCTGCAGCTGCGAAGGCAGGCTTACAAAATCCATACCAAAGTCGGCAAAAGGCGCGATCACCACCGGCCCCACGATCTTGATCCTGTATTCCGCGTTCGCAACGAATTCCGTGTCGCCACCGGGCAGCGTAATGTTGTTCACGGGGATCGGAACCTGAACGGCGCCGCGGCGCGGATTGGTCGGGTCGACCGGAACCGGACTGCCGTCGGGATTCGTCAGCGCAAAGTTCTGCACGGTGCTGACAAACACGTATGGTGATACGGTGCGGATATCAAATCCACGAAGGTCGGCCTCGCCGCCCATATAGAAGCGCTGGTAGGGCGGCGCTTCCGTTCCTCCCCAGCCTCCAATAAAGCTGCCTTGCAGGCGGATGCCAAAGGTGTTCTGCTTGTAAAGAGGCGTCCACCGCGTATAAGTCGCGATAGGCCGATAGTACCTCACGTTGCCACCCAGGCCGGCAAGCTCCGTTGAAACAAAGAAGCTTGATCCCTTGTACGGGCGAATGGGGCTGTCAATGGTGCTGTACCCGAATGATGGCGTAACGGAACTGGTAATGATCCCTTTCAGCGCATTTGGCCCGGAAATACTGCGGAAGTTGACGGTCTGAAACAGATTCCGCGAAGCATCACTGAAGGTGTTGATTGTAGTGTTGTCTAAGGAGTAAGTGAGACCAACTGTCTTAAACGACCGGCTCAGGGCGTATCGCGCGGATGCAGTAAAGCCCGTGCTGGACTGGTTATAGTTCAATAACTGGTTGAGAAGCGCGCTCGGCAAATTCAACTGCTGTCCCGTCAGCAACGCTTCCTGCTGCGCCTGGTTAAAATCGAACCGCCGGTTATATACGGTAAAGCCCATCGAAAGCGGACGGTCGAACATGTAGGGCTGGGTAAAGCCGAACAGCAGTACACGTTCGAGGCTGCCCGCATTGGCCTGTAACGTAAGAGTGGCGCCGAGGCCAAGAAAGTTATTGGTTTCGTAATTCACTCCGATGAAGGAACCTTCCAGGCCGCTGACGCCGCCCGTCAGGCCAATGCTGTTCTTGCTCTTCTCCTTCACCTTCACAGTGAGATCCACCGTGTGGTTCTGGTCGTCGCGCTTGATCACCGTGTCATCTTCAGGCTTTAGGCGCTCGAAGTAATTGAGCTGGTTGAGGCGGAGGATGCTCACGTCCCAAGCCTGGCTATTGAAGATCTGGCCTTCCTGCACCAGCAGTTCGCGCCGGATGACGCGGTCGCGTGTGGTGGTGTTCCCCTGGAATTCGATGCGGCGCACATAGTACGGCTGGCCCGGATCAATGTCGATTGTCACCGTGATCAGCTTCTTTTCGTCATCGATATCGAACGAGGGTATTTCATTGAAGTTGACGTAGCCGAACGCGCCGTAAGCCTTCCTCAGGTTCTCGATGCCTTTGCCGAGCAGATGGGTATCAAACGTCTCGCCGTCTTTAATAGGGAAAAGGCTGCGCAGCTTGGCTTCCGGAAGAAAGCCGCTGGCATTTTTGAATGTAATCGCCTTCAGCCTGTATTTGTACCCTTCCTCAAGCGGGATGTTGATGTCCATCACCTTGGCAGGGCGTTTCTGGATGAGCGGGATGTGGAACCCGCCATTGATGGTCCGCAGGTTGGTCTGGGGATCTTCAACGACGGCCTTGAAATAACCTTCATGCTGCAAGGCGTCGCGCACGCGCTCCGCGTCTTCTTCCAGCTTGGAGGCGTCAAACGTGCGCGAAAAGATGTTCTCGAGAAAAATGGAGCTGGGAATGCCGATGGGCTTCAGATTTTTCATGGCCGCGCGCAGCGTGCGGCTGGAAACATGTTTGTTGCCCTTGAAAGTGATCTTGCCCACCTTGATCTTGGGGCCTTCTTTTACGTTGAAAGTGACATTCACGGACGACGGAGGGACCTGCTGGACCTGGACGGCGATGTTCGCAAACTGGCGTCCATGCTCGGCCAGCAAATCCTGCAGGGCAACTTTTGCTTTAATGATATTGGTGGGATCGTAGGGGCTGTCCTGGGTAAGCCCGATTTTAAGCTTCTTGTAACGATCGAGGACGTCGCTCTGCGAAACCGAGTTCAGGCCGTGATAATCAATGGTGCGGATGGTCGGTTTTTCTCGAACATAAAAGTGTATGAGCCATCCCTTCTTGCCCTGTTCCCGCTCAATTCTGACGTCGTCGAAATAGCCCGTGTTCCAGACCGATTGCAGGTCGCGCTCCAGCGAGCCTGCGTCATAGACATCGCCGGGCCGGGTATAGATCCGGGACATGATGCTTTCCTGGGGGATTCTCCGGTTCCCGATAACATCAATTCCCTCAATCACCTCCGGAGCTTGTTGGGCCACAACCCGCACCGGAGCCAGACAGAAAAGAAAAAAACTAACGACCAGCGCCGCCGGCATACACCAGCGGGCGCAATTCTGACTGGCTTTCTTAAAGAACACCAAGATATGACTACCCTCAGAACAAGTTGGGAAAAACCCAGATTATACGGGAGTTACTGTGATCCCGCCACAGTAACGGTCTTTCTCAGCCTTCCAAAGCGAGATTCCTGAGGAGCAGCAGCGCCACAGCAGGCGGTCTGATCCGTGCTCTTGGAACGTCTGAAAAGAAAAAATTTGCGCAGCTTTTCTATTCGATTCTATCGATATTTGAATTATTTGTCGGCCACGGGCTCGACTTCCACCAGACAAGAATAGAAAGTCGGTCCCGCACCGATGTCAGTGAGGGTTTCCGAGGTAAGCGCGTTAATGCTCTTCCCATCGGGCGACAGCCGCGCCCAATTCAGGCGAGCGGCAACAACTCCGGGTTGCACCGCGCCATTCACATGCGCCCGCAAGCGGACCTCGCCCCTGCCATTGAATACGCGTACCCAGTCGCCCTCACGGATATTGCGCGGCCCGGCATCGGCCGCGCTGATCTCCAGCAATTCCGGATGTTCCATCTTCTGTACTGCTTCGATATTGCAGAAGCTGGAATTGAGAAAGTTGTCAGCCTTCCGGGAAAGCAGCTCCAGCGGGTACCTGCGCGCGTTCTCGCTGTGCCGGGATTCCGAAGGCGGTATAAAGGACGCGACCGGATCCAGTCCCTGGGCGGCCAGCGATTCACTGTAAAGTTCGGCCTTACCGCTCGCAGTAGTGAATCCGCCCTTCGCATATGGCAAGAAGGGCCCATCGCCAATGTTGAGCCGCGCGTGGCCTTCGCGTTCCAGGCGTTCGCGGTCGATTCCGGCGAGCCAGCCATCCGGGTCAGCCGCCCCGTTCTGCGCACCCAAAGCTGTGTCGATCATATCGTCCACGGTTTCCCGGAAACATGCCTCATTGAAGCCCATTCGGGCTGCAAGTTCCGTAAAGAGCTCGCTATTGGACTTGCACTCTCCCTGAGGAGCAATTGCCTGGTTTGAAACCTGGACGTAACAGTGGCCGTAAGCCGTCAGCAGATCCTTATGTTCAAAAAACGTTGTGGCCGGCAGCACCAGATCAGCGTAGTTCACTGTGTCCGTGAAGAACTGCTCATGCACCACGGTGAACAGGTCCGGACGGAGGAATCCGCGCACCACGTCGCCATGGTTTGGGGCGACGACAGCGGGATTGGAGTTGTACACCAACATCGCTTTGACCGGAGGATCGTTCAGCGTGTTTAGAATTCTGCCCAACTCCACCATGTTCAACACGCGCGCCGGACGTCCCAGAGGACTCTTCAGCATGAGTTCCGGCATTTCAATACCGCGCCGGTCCAGCGGGAATGCCCCGCTCAGCGATAGCCACAGGCCTCCGCCTACGTCCTGCCATGATCCGATAATGCAGGGCAGCATAGCGATGGCACGCACCGCCATGCCTCCATTTTGAGCGCGTTGCACGCCATAGTTCACGCGAATAGCGGCAGGACGCGTTGTGGCATATTCGCGCGCCAGCTTGCGAATGTCGTCTGCGCTGATTCCTGTCCATTGCGCGACCCGCTCCGGCGGGTACTCCTGCACCCGCTGCCTGAGCTGATCGAAGCCGATTGTGTACTTACCGACGTATTCGGCGTCACAAAGGCCTTCATTGATAATGACGTGCATCATGCTCAAGGCGAGCGCAACGTCGGTTCCCGGATTGATGGGCAGGTACCAGTCGGCGCACCGGGCGGTGCGCGTCCTGTACGGATCGATCACCACCAGTTTTGCGCCCTTGCGCCGCGCCTCTTCAATGAAAGGCCACAGGTGGATGTTGGTGCCGTGAATGTTCGCTCCCCAGGCGATGATGTATTTCGATTCCGCAAATTGCTCCGGCTCGGTGCCCAGCTTGCGGCCGGTAACGGTAATCAGCGCGTCGCCGCCTGCGGTGGCGCAAATGGTGCGGTTCAGTTGCGAGGCGCCCAGCCGGTGAAAGAAACGATGTGACATGCCGGCATAGCTGAGGATGCCCATATTCCCGGCATAGGAATACGGCATGATGGCTTCCGGCCCAAACTCGGCGGAAATACTTTTGAACCTGTCAGCAATCTCAGTCAGGGCTTCATCCCAGGTAATGCGAACGAAATCGTCGGCATCGCCTTTGCCGTTCCCTTTCGGCGCGAGACGCCGCATGGGATAAAGGACACGGTCAGGCGAATAGACGCGATCGAGATACTTGGTGACCTTGGCGCAAAGAAAGCCGCGGGTTACGGGATGCCTGGGATCGCCTTGAATGCGCGTGGCGCGGCCATCTTCCACCGTAACCAGCACCCCGCACGCGTCCGGACAATCGTGCGGACAGGCAGCATGGACCACCGTCTTAGCCATGGGAGATATTATAGGTTCATTCTTGACCGGAAATCAGAAGGAAAGACCCAATAGTCATGTTAAAACCACCATACAGATGAGGCTGCAATCATGAAAAAAATCCCAGCTGGAGAATTCAAGGCCCGCTGTCTCGCGCTGATGGATACCGTTCAGAAAACCAGAGAGCCGATATTGATCACGAAGCGCGGCAAGATTGTAGCTAAGCTTGTTCCGGCCGGGGAAGCTCCTCGCCAATTCCTCGGACGACTGGAAGGCATCGTAAGGATTTTGTGTGATGTGGAGTCACCCATCGAACCTCCCGGGGCGTGGAAAGCTCTACGGTGATCATGCCCCGATACGCACGCTCTCAGCTTGGCCAAGCGAGTGTCACGAATATTGGGAGCGGCGATTCGCGCTCGCTATTTCTGGCACTTCGGACAGTAATGCGTTCCTCGTCCCGCCACCACGATCTTCTTGATTGGCGTCTTGCATACCAGGCAGGGCTCGCCTTCACGCCCATAGGCGCGATGCTGAAGCTGAAAGAAACCCGCTTCCCCATCGGCGTCGACGTAATCTGAAACAGATGATCCGCCGGCGGCAATGGCTTCCTTCAGCACTTCCTGAAGTGCCGCGTGCAGCCGCTGCAGCTCCACGCGAGTGAGACTGTTGGCGCGACGTCTGGGCCGCACCCCTGCGCGAAACAGGCTTTCATCCGCATAGATATTGCCCACACCGTGAAGAAACTTCTGGTTCAGGAGCGCGGCTTTAATCGGGGCCTTGCTCTTGTGGAAGAGCGCCGCAAAATCAGCAACGCTCACCTGCAGCGGCTCGGTTCCGGGACCACGAAACTCCTGCTGGCGCACCTCCAGCCGGCCAAATCTTCGCGGATCGATGAAGCGCAGCTCTCTTCCTGATTTGAGCTGGGCCACTAGATGCGTGTGCTTGGCGGGTTCAGTCGCGGGGCTGCACACCAGCATTCTGCCGGTCATTCCCAAATGCACGATCCATTGGCTGATCTGACCTTCATTGCCACGCAGATCAAAAACAATATGCTTGCCCACGCGCTGCACCCGTTCAATCGCGGCACCCTCCAGCGTACGCACAATGGCGCGGGCCGGCGACTTCAGCGGCTCAGGCTTGTTGCCCACCCACACGGATTCAATGCGGTCGCCGGCCACACGCCGGTTCAGGCCGCGTGCGATGGTTTCAACTTCAGGAAGTTCAGGCATTATTTGCTTGACTCAGCAATTTGGCAGTATAGATCCTTCGCCTGCAGGCTCAGGATTTCGCCTGCAGGCTCCCGCTCGACTGCACTTCGCTCACGCCTGCAAGTCGGCTCAACCTCAGGAAGCTCGGGCATGGCTTTCTTTGAATATATCTGGAATGCGGAAACGCTGGAGATGGCCTTACCGGGAGTAGTGTCCGGGCTTGCCGGTCACGTGAGCGGAATTATGCGCGGGAGATTTCTTTTGTGGTTCCGGCTTCTTGGTACCTAAAGCAATGTCGGCCAGTTCCAGAAAACGGGCGCTACCCGGACTGCCCGCCGGTCGACCCCAGGCGCGTTCCCCATTCTGCCCTTTGAGTGAGAACCTGGGCGAAATCCACAGTTGCGTTGAGAGATCTTCTTGACGGGCTGGGTTGGTTTTCTTACGTGTCATGCCAGTTCCTTATTCTAGCCCAACCAGAGCTGGTTGGAAGGCGAATTTATGCCTGATGGCCGGGTTACAGAGCCTCTAACACGGTACTTAAGGGCCAATCCCTCAGTCCTGTACAATCGGGTTCAGGCCGGTAATCCGGGGGTGCCGGCGCCGAGCTGATGAATAAGCTTTTCGATAGGAAAACCGCGCAGGCGCTTTTCACGGGGCTGATTTTCGCGCTCGTCCTGCTGTTTCTTTATTCCGCCTGGCGCGCGATCATTGCCTTTTTGTTCGCTATCTTTTTCGCCTATCTGCTTGAAGCGCCGGTGGCCCGGCTGGAGAAATGGTTCCGGGGCTCACGCGGCGCCGCGATAACCGCCGTCTACGCAATTTTTCTGGCGGGACTGGCTATTTTGTTTGTCGCCGTGGGCCCGACCGTGATGGATGAAGCCAATAAGCTCAGACATCAGGCGCCGGAGTTGATGGACCGCATTGGTAGCGGCGAACTTGTGAACCAACTCGCCTTGCAGCATGGCTGGAGCAAAGCAACGGCACAGCGCATTCAGGAGTTTATCTCCTTGCACCGCGGCGACATCATCTCCACCATCCAGAATTATCTGTTTCGAGCCTTTCGCAGCATCGAGGATACCTGGTGGCTTCTGCTGGTCCCAATTCTTTCTGTCTTCTTCCTGAAAGACGGACGAAAATTCGCGGAAGCTATGGTCAGTTCGGTGGAAGACCACGGACACCGAAAAGTTGTGGCCGCCACCGTGGAAGAAATGAACACCATGCTCGGTCACTTTATCCGGGCGCAAATGACCCTGGCGGGGCTGGCCATGTTGGTGATCACGTTCTTTCTATGGGCAGTCAGCGCTCCCTACCCCTTCGCGCTCGGTCCCGCCGCCGGCGCCCTCGAGTTTATTCCGGTTGTGGGACCCGTGATCGGCGGCTTAATGATTCTTGCCGTAACCTTCATGGCCGGTTATGCGCACGTGTTCTGGCTGCTCATCTTTCTGCTGTTGTGGCGAGGTATCCAGGACTATGTGGTTTCCCCGCGAATCATGGGCAGCACCTTGCAACTGCATCCGCTGCTGGTCCTCTTCGGTGTCTTTGCCGGAGGCGAGGTTGCCGGGGTCATCGGCGTGTTTCTCTCCATTCCGGTGATGGCGACTTTGAGGATTCTCTGGCATACGTGGCAGCTTGTCCGCAGACCGCGCCTCACCACCACCAGAGTTTAGCTGCCGGTCTTCCTGCTGGCCGGGCGCGGAAGAAGCGTCTCAATCGAGCGCAGCAGCAACTCGGGCGCGGTCTTCGCTCTGAGAATTAGATTTACGAAGAATACCTGCGGGGCCGATTCATCCAGCGGCTCGCAAAGCAGCAGGATGGGAAGCTGCGGCGCAGCGCTCTTCAGCCGGACAGCGGCAAGTTCTCCCTGCACACAGGAGGCATCGTTCTCGAGCACAATGAGCTGGATTTCCCGGCTGCGCAGCGTTGCCATCGCCTCAGAAAGATCATTGGCAGCCAGCAGACTATAGCCGCGGTCCCTAAGCGCCTTTGCGAACCCGGCTGGTTTGTGCCTGGTTCCAACCCATAAAAGCGTTAAAGCGTCGAGCATAATCGCTGACTTTGCGGCGGAATACTTACTAAGAGAGTTGGCTTGTGGGCGTGGGGTTGTCCGGACGCCGGGGTTGTCAGCGAGCACGGCTACAAAATGGTATGGCAAATTTAAAAGGGCTCCCGGATCGGTGAGGTGAGGAGCCCTTTCTAGTGAGGCGTCAAGTTGGGTTGCGTAAGGCGTTTATAGCCGATGGGCGAGCCACCATGGTTAAGCCAGCATTAAATTTCACCCTTGCCGCGCGGCAAAACACAAGGGCGGGGCCGCATCTGACTTCTCACTCCTATGCAGGAAAGCACGCGGCGCAGTGCGCACCAGATTTTCGATCAAGTCATCCAGAACGCGCGCGAGGAGCTCGCCCGCAGCAGCACTGGTTTGATGTTCTCCGGCCTCGCCGGAGGCATCAGCATGGGGCTGACGGGACTTGGCGTCGCGCTCGCCCTGAGCTATCTCGGCGATGGGCCGGTGCAGCAGTTCATCGCCTTCGCTTTCTATCCAATTGGCTTCATCGTTGTGATTATCGGGCGGGCACAGCTCTTCACCGAAAACACTCTCTATCCCGTGGTGCTGGTCCTGGACGAGCACCAGCACGTGCTCAACACCCTGCGGCTCTGGGGCGTGGTCTTCGCCTCCAACGTAGTTGGCGCTGTGTTTGTGGGATGGTTGTTCATGAAGACCGGTGCGCTGCCGCATAATTTTGCCGACGCGCTCGCCGGGCTCGGCTTGAATGCCGCCGAAGGCCACTTCACGCTCATCTTCGCCAAGGGCGTGATCGGCGGCTGGCTCATCGCGCTGGTGGCATGGATGGTCACAGCTAGCCACTGGACCATCGGCCAGGTGGCAGTTACATGGATGCTCACCTTCATCGTGGGCGCGGGACATTTTTCGCACTGCATTGCCAGCAGCGCTGAGATCATCGCCGCCGTCCTCTCCGGACACCTTCATTTCATCAACTACTTTGAGTGGCTGTTGCCGGCGACGCTGGGAAACATCGTAGGCGGAGTGGCCATCGTCACCTTGCTCAATTACGGCCAGGTGCGGCTGGGTGAAGGCACACAAGAGCCCTGATTTGGCGGCACTACTCCAGCGATGGCGTATTTGCGCAGCATCACCGCCTCCACGCTATAATCAAACGTTTTGTGAGACTAGAAAATCAGCAACAGAGGCTTGCTTATGGCCCAATCTGCAATCGCTACGATCCCGGCTCTCAAGGACGCTTACACGCAGCTCAAGACACGGATGGATAAAGCTGTGGAAGACTTCCGCACGAACCTGGCGGCCGCGCGCACCGGACGCGCCACGGTCAACATGCTTGATCCTGTCCGCGTGGCGGCTTACGGATCAGAGATGCCGCTGAACCAGCTTGCCCAGGTACACGCCTCAGACGCGCAATTGCTCACCGTACAGCCTTTCGATCCCGGCATCATGAACGATATTGAGAAAGCCATCCGCTCCGCCGGGCTCGGCCTGAATCCGCAGAACGACGGCAAGATGATCCGCATTCCGGTCCCTCCGCTCACCGAAGAGCGCCGTCGCGACATGGTTAAGCACCTGCACAAAATTCTGGAGGACCACCGCACTGCCATCCGCAACGTCCGCCGCGACGGCAATGACGCCATCAAGAAAGCTATGAAAGATAAAAAGATCACCGAGGATGACGAAAAGAAAGCGCTCGACGAAGTCCAGAAGCTGACCGATGGCGAAATCAAAAAAATGGAAGAGATGGCCGGCGCCAAAGAGAAAGAGCTGATGACGGTTTAAGTTGCTGCCGCGGTACTAACGCAGCTTCGCCCCAAGAAGGTTCTTGAAAATGCATTTATTGATAAAGGGACAGCCAAAGAGTGAAGAGCCGTCCCCTTTTCGATTCGGCATCACTAGCGGACCAGAACCCAGCAAAAGTCGGGGCGCCCGCCGTCTAGCTAATTTCACTTCCGGCCTAGCGCATTCCAAACACGCTTACCTGCGGTTTTCCGGAACGCAAACGCGCCTTGCCGTACCAGAGCTCAACGCTGCTCACCACGCGGTCGCCCGCCAGCCGGATGGCGCGCGTGCTGCGGCCCGGACGTATTCTCTGCCGTACGTGCAGGACCTCAGACTGGCCGTTGCCGTAATGAACCACCACCCGATCAAACTCGATCGGCGCGTTCTCGACCCGGATCTGCAGGGCATGATACCGGCCCGCGGCCCGGCCAATATCGATGTTGTCGTGGTCATGGACGCCGTCCACATGCGCCTGCCCAAGATACGTCCACCGCTCGGCGTGAGCGGGCGCCGCATAGGCCATCAGCGCAACCGCAAACAGTGCAAGCATCGCTTTCTTCATCATGTAATCTCTCTCCTCAGTCGTCTTCAAAAAGTGATACTTCAAATTGCCAGCTTTCAGAGTTGCTGATTTTCACTGAGATGAACCCGCGCAGCCCGCACAAGTTGCTCTGAAAACGGAACAGGCAGATGTGGAAATTAAATTTGTTGTTACCAACGTGAAAGGCTCAGGCGACTTAGAAAAGGGTCCCGGAGCCTGTCGGAGAGAAACTCTGCAGGTAGTTGTTAGATCTACCGTCATCAACATCCGCTGCGACGGTTAGCGCTTGAAAGAAAACGCAAAGCCTAAGCCGCCGGAGGTGCTCCCAGAAAACTGGTCCCCTGGAACGCTCATTTCATGGTGGACGGGTTGCTTCTTCCGAGGCACGTCACGTACCCGGCTCCTAGCGCAGGACCCTTTGGAACGTGCAGCCACCATTTGTCGACCGCAGAACGCCTTCATCAGTGCCCACAAATATCTCACTTTCATTCGCTGGGTTTAACGCCATAGAGTTAGCAAATCCGAGACGGTTATTGCCGAGGTCGAACCAAACCCAGGCGTTTTGATGTGATCGCAAATAAAAGAGGCCTTTATTACTCAAAAGGTAAATGTCCCCTCGTGAAGTAAACATCACTTGAAAGACGCTAAGTTGTCGCTGCTTGATGATCGCAGCACGATATTCTTTTTCTTCTTCGCTCGCGGGAGTACTCTTGAGCAACTTTCGGCTGCCAGGGGTCGCTGGAAGCTCCAGCAATTGTTGCTGGGGAATAGGATTCCACGTTAAGCCTCGATCACTTGAATACACGACGCCTGCCTCTGTGACACCTATAATGTGCCGAGGATCATAGGGGTTCACCGCCACAAGTGTTCCATGTTGCAAATGGCGGGAAAAAAGAGACCAGTTGTCACCACCGTCGTGAGAGATATAGATTCCTGCAAGGTCGCGGTAATTCCTGAATCGCGAAGGCTCTTCCGGGTCGGGAGTACCCTCCGAGAAACTTGCAAAGATGATCAAGGGCGCAGAAGGGTCGGCGCCGGCAAACAAGGGGATCAATATAGATCCTGGTTTTTCGGGTACGCTGGGCCTCAGACCTTCGACGATGAGTTTCATGGGCTGCCATGTAATGCCACCATCGGTTGAACGAAATCCCTGGCGGGTATTAAACCTGTATACGATCCCTTTGCCGGCATCAAAGAGCTTTGTATCGACAGTTAACAAGTTTGGGAGAGGTGGGCTTGTTGGCTTCCAACTATTTCCTCCCGTGTCGCTCACGAAGTACGAGATCCGATCCTCTGGGCCACTCTGGTATGCCGTGCTACATAGATGAGAGGATGATTCATCAGCAGCGAAGTGCGCACAATTGTAGAGTAATCAGGAAAGAAGTCATAAAGGGCTGGGGAGTTGGTGCATTCCTTAGCCGGCCGTCCGCAGTGTTGGCTCAATCCCGACATGGGAAGTCCCTGAAAACTTATATATAAGACAACTGCTACTCTCAGGATGTCAGTCATGGCAATGCTTGGACATCTCCTCAGAAAAGATAGCGAGGCAGCATCGGCTCCCGCGGTGGTATCGGGAAGTTTCCCTACCGTGCCTGCATCCGCATGTCTCATTTAGCAGGGGTGGATTTCTTCATATACCGTATCAGCAGGAGGATCCCCACAATGACATCGAACAGGACGCCAAGCGGGTGATAGCAATCCGTACCGAATATTCAGTATGAGCAGTACCCGATGATCACCCATGATGCATGCGAAGATGGCGCCAACCGATCAGAAGGAGAATTCCCCATCGGTTCACAATCTGTCCGCCCCTCTGTAAACTTCCATTTCCGCATTGCCTGGGAAGAGTTGCTGAAACCGGCTTTTCCTGAATGATACGTCCTTTGCAGGAGCTGGTTCGGCTGGACCAGCCCCCAAAGAACTAAAAAGTTACTTATGTTGCGCCTGCTGGCGCTGCTCAAACGAGAAATTCCGGGGATGTCTGGCCTTCATCCAATTACGGGAAACCGGAGAGGTGAGCAACGTAGCATTTGTATCCCGCGCAAGAACCGCTCCATCATCGTCTTGTTCTGTCAAAGGGCGGGCAACAAGCACCGCGTTCTCCCCGTTGGACAGACCTACGCCGACCGCGACTTCGCCCAAGTCGTTGACCTGAGGCATGTCGGCGAAGGTAACTGTTACATTGCGGGGCAGGCGGTCTCCTGCAATTGCGACATTCTGGACAATTCCCGCGGAAAAAAGAAACGCGCCAAAGCCATGGGTGAAGGTCTCTCCGGAGAAGGCGACCTGCCCGAGCGCGTTAATGGTGGGTGCGTCAGCGCTGAAGAACGTGCTGCCATCCGGAGATGCGTCGCCAGGACCTGCGATTCGGGTCAACGTCCCCTGATGATAGAGGAAGACCCCGCGTCCACCGGTGCTGAGATCCGCCGCAAAGGCAACCTCACCATTGTTGTTGATGACCGGTCCATATCGCGGGTCAGGGAACAACAAGCTGAAGTTGCCGCCGCCCGGGGCAGGATCGCCGTCGCGCGCGAGCAGAGTGAACTGGCCATTTGCGCCAACATACATGCCATTGGGGAAGGGGAAGGATTGCGCGAGGAAGGCAATCTCGCCCTGATCGTTGATTGCGTTCAGTGAGACAGTCCCGAAGATCCCAGCGCCTCCAGGAACCAGATCGTTCCCGTTAACGGCAAGACTAATCTGGCCGCCCGATGCAACGTACACTCCCGCGCTACTCGTAGCGAAGGCAGAAAAGGCGATGTTTGCGCCGGAATCGCTAATGGATAACTCGCGAACTCCCTGGAAAGTTCCACCGCCTGGAGCAGGATCGCCGCTACCATCAAAGGAAGCCCGAACCAGCCGAGAAAGGTTCTGGGTGGATTTCAGGAAAATGCCACCCGAGCCGTCCGACAGATTGGAATTGAACACGACCTGGCCAACTGCATTCATTGTGAAGTTTTCAAAGAAGCCCTGGATCACGCCGTCATTGCCGAATCGCTGGCCGACGTTCGCATCCAGCGTAACGTTGAGCGGGCCCGGGTCGCTGCTCACATTGAAGAGACCAGTTCCTCCTGGGAACGTCTGATCAAACACCAGCATTTGCCCGATGTCGCTGAACCCGAAAGCGAACGGGAATACAAACTTAGGCTGCCGCGCCAAAGCGTCTCCCTGGCCGGCAATCCTGACGGTGTTTCCGTCGGAAGAAAGATAAATCGCGTCATTCTGCTGCAGTAAACGAGTCGCAAAAGCCACCTGCCCAGACGAGTTGATGCTCGCTGCAAAGGCGCTCGTGAAAGTATCACCATCCGGGCTGGCCGTACCCGGGGTCATCACCTCAGTCAAATTTCCCTGTGAGACAACAAACACCCCAGTCGAGCCACCCTGGTCCAGCCGCTGCGCCGTGAATACGATCTGGCCGCCATTGCCCACCGAAGCCGAAACCGGAAACAAATCCAGCCCGGAGGGCAAAGGAGTGAACGCCGGAACGACTACAGAGAGATTGCCGTTTGAGAAGAGAAAGACGCCGCTATCGCTCACGAAGTCGGATGATCCAGCAAAAGCTATATCACCAGCATCGTTCAAAGATGGGTTTCCGAACGTGCCAAAGAAAATGGCGCCGTCCGGAAAAGTGTCGCCGGAGGCAATTACCTTACTGACGTTGCCGCCGGATAACAGATAGATGCCGCTATTTCCTGAGGCGAGAGAAGCGCTAAATACTACCTCGCCTGACTGATTGATGGTCGGGGAGGAAAAAGAGCTGAATATATCTCCGCCGGGCGCAGGGTCACCCAGTCCCACCAGCTTTCTGATGCCCCCTTGAGAAAACAAAAACAGACCGTTCCCCAAAATGTCAACAAATACGACGTTCCCGGCAGCGTTTGCTGAAGGCTCATCAGGGAAAACTAGATCACCGCTGGAAGCAACGCTCCCGTCGGATACAAGCCGCGAAACAGAACCACCGGAATAACGAAATAAGCCTGATGTGCCCGTCGTCACTCCTCGGAAAACAACATCCCCCGTGGAAGTTAACCACGGGTTGCCGCCTTCAAGAAAAGTGCCGCCGCCGGGCATAGCGTCGCCAAACCCTGCAACAATGGAAAGATTGCCTGCTGATTTAAGAAGTATGCCGCCGTCCGCGGCAAAAGCGACCGATCCGGCGTCATTCAGGGAGAAAGACGAAACAAAACTAAGCTGTGAAGGCACGGGAGCGGCTTGCCCCGTTGCCAGGACCTGCTTCAGCTTAAAATTCGGCTGAGCAAACGCGATCGAAGCAAACAAAACTGCTGCGGCAAAGATAAGAGCTTTCTTAGAAAGCATAGACCACCCTGAGCCAGGATTTGTAAACCTAAACAAGCTACAAAATTGGGGAGGAGTGAAGCGTGGATATTGTACTGCCTGAAAATGGTTTTGCAAGGATTTTGAAATTAAAAGTAGAGGGCCAGAAAAAATTGCCAGGAGTGGAGTGCAATAGAATCGGACGATGAACCACTATTCGCTTGCATTTGCTATACGGACATGTACCCGTTAACAGCAGTGGGCCAGGCGAGACATGTACCGACAGGAGTCGATATTCGTAATAGTTTCATGACGAAGATATGGTATCATAAGAGTCGCAGTCATCGAACGTGATCACAAACGATTCCACCCGCGAGCCCAAACCGGGCTCCGCAGGGGGACCCGGTGATCGCGCGTGATCGGTAAGTGAAAACTAACTGCAGATTCCGCAAGAGGCGTTCCATGCGACAGACAGCAACTTCAAAACCTGAGGTGATTTCAGCCATACGGACGGCGGCGCGGGGGCTCAGGCGCACGCCGACGCGGTCAGAATTCCAGAGCATGAGCGGGATCCACTGGACTAAAGTGCAGCGGCTCTTCGGCGGGTACAGGGCGGCGGTGCGCGAAGCGGGGCTGGAACCCGATCCGGGCGGCATAAGAATTGGCACCGCGGCCATGCTTCTCGTTTTGTCAAGCCCTTTTTCCCGCCTCCCTGGCTCGTGTGGCACAGACACTCCTGTCTGTGCTGCCTCCCTTTACGCTCCGTAGCCTGCCCTGAGCGGAGTCGAACGGGTGCCCTTCAATGGTAAAGCGGTCTGATTTCGCTTTGGCTATTTGCAAATTGCTACTAGCCGATTGCTGTTTTCTGCCTCTGCGCCCCTCCATGCCCTTTCTAGAATCTGCAACCGGGAGCCGCAAAGGGTCTAACCCTCGCGTGAGGCCAGCGCCGGAAGCCGCGGTAGAGAATAGCCCAGCGTGAGGCGAGCGACCGAAGGAAGCGAAGCCGTAACGCTGGGTGAGCCGAGTATCAGACCAGTACCACACGCCGTAGGCCGGAGCGGAGCCGAACCGGGGTCCCCGGACGCGCCCGATTTTGGCCGGCTGGGGTGGAAACGGCGGAGCGACAATAGAGAAAGCATTTTGCTGCTGTGCTGCCGCTCTTTGTGCTCCGTAGCCTGCCCTGAGGAACTGAGCGAAGCGAAGGAGTCGAACGGCCGCCGCGCGTAACATCAGCGGAGTGCGGCAGCAAAAACATCTAGGAGAAACCGAGGGCACCCGGCGCAGTATGCTAAAGTGGCCCAATGACTCGAGAACGCGCGCTGAAAATTGTATTGGTGATCGTTGGACTGTTCTTTACCGCCGCCGCTTATCCCGCGCTGGGAGGTTTGCACAACCCGGCCAACTCTGACACGGGCGACACCATGCTGATGGCCATCTATGCCGCGCTCGGCGTTTTTCTCCTGCTGGCGACGCGCAATCCGCGGGCGCATCGCAGCCTGATCGGCTTCGCCGCCTGGTCCAGTTTCGCCCATGCATTCGTGATGGGGGGCATTGGGCTTGAGATGCCGGGAATGCGCGACGGATCTCTCATCATCAGCTCGGCTGTGCTGGTCGTAATTGGCGTGGTGTTGCTGGCGCTTCTACCGGCAAAACAAACTGCCGAGCGCCCAGCCGGCGCCGCAGCATAGCAACATCCAATACAAAGAAAACGAAGGAAAGACCGACTTTTTTCAAGGGAGCGCCCGATTTTGGCGCTCTGGGGTGGAAAAGCGGCGCTTTATGGGATCCCCGGAAAGCCCGCTTTTGGCTTGCCGGGGCAGAGCGCCGCGACAGAGCGGTAAAAAGGATCTCTTCCATTCTGCCGAAGAGCCTGCCCTGAGGGACTGAGCGAAGCGAAGAAGTCGAATGGGTTCACCGCGTAGCGAAGCGGAGCGGCTAAGAATCGGAGGGACAGCACTTCGAATCCCACCCTTTGGGCCTGAACGAATCTCGCATAAAACAGGCGCGAGATTCAGTCCCAAAGAGTGGGGCACCCGACCTGTTTTCTGAGGGTGAGAAAAACTAAGCCGGGGGCACCCGGCGCGACATCAGCCTGAGCCATCCAGCAATTCCCGAAAGCATGAGCAGTACACCAACCGCCATGGTTGGCGCCCAGGGAATCCAATTTGCAACTGGGCGATCAATCATCGCATTCGATGGGTGCGACGGATCGTAGAGAATTGGAACTGCGCCACCCATGGGTACCCGGTAATTTGATGCCATCCAGTCTCGGAAGCGCACCGTGTTTTCTCCTGCGCGAAACTCAATGACTTCCATATAGCCTGTGTCTCCTGAAATTATTGCCACGATGGCTTATCGTGAATCGCTGCGCTTGATAACCGACCAGCTTCCCTTCACTCCTCGCGCCGAACAGAACCAACCGGAAGTGGTCGCGGCCGATCCAGTAGCCGAATGTCAAAAAGAATATACCGACGATGATTTGCAGCATTCGCCCATACCGCCGCGCGCTCTGCGTCGACAGGCGGGCAGCTAAACCGCGTATGCCTTCAGCCGCGTACGCGCCGGCGTCCTTGGCGGTCCGAGGCCGTTCCGTTTGCATTCTGAACTCCTGTTTAGTGCGTCTAGTCGCACCAGGGTAAATTGAAATTCAAACGGTCATGGTAGCTGTGCGAGTGTAGTGCAGATCAGGTTAGTTGGGAAGATGGAACTTCGCCTCTCTGTAGTCCTTCGAAGAAGCTCGCATTGTTCCTCCGTGGCCTCTGTGGTAAATCGCTTTCGTTGCTGCGCTCGGCTCCGCTGCGCGCCTGCCTTCGGCAGAGCGGTTCCCCGTTTCGCTAATTACCAACTGCTATTTGCCAGTTGCTGATTCTCAGGGAGAGAGTTTTGGAATCCCGCCCTTTGCGACCAAGAAGCTCGCTCAAGGTTCGTTCGCTTCAACGGGAGTCCCCGAGGCGCCCTAAGTTGGCGCGGTGGGATGGGAGCGAGGTCCCCGATATCAGGGCTCCCGGATTGCGCCGATTTTGCGCAACCTGGAATGGGCTGGCACGCTTTTCGCCTGACCCGGTGGAAGTCGCAAAGGACTGGGCACCTCGATTGTGTCTTGAGGGTTTATAAAAACAAAACCTGTGACACCCGGCACCCGATCATCTGCCTAAAGGGACAGACAAAGCCGAGGCACCCGACGGACCCAACCAGCCGTAATCGGTTAGGCGGCTGCGATTCCTGAAGTTTTTCTAAGAGTCACTACGGCGTGGTCACATCTTCTTTGAAGCACGGAAAATTACCTTATAAGGCTTGATTGAGAATGGCTTTCACGCTAACTATCCGTTTTATCAATCAAGGCTCGCTTCACCATGTTTATGTTCAATAGAGTGACCTCAAAGCATTGTGGAACACGTGTCAGATTCAAGACGAAGTCACGTTTCTAAGGACAAGTTTCATCTTGGGGTCTGCACTCAGTATTGTCGGCGCGTGCGCACACTCTCTCTGTCACACTCAGCTGGCTTTTTCTGCTGGGCTCGCAAGGTGAGCATGTTGGAACAGCCATTTCCAGTACCTAAGGAGAGCATCCCAATGGATCCCATGCTTGAACTAGCGAGAGAGTTCCTCAAAACGGAACGCCCTGATGGCGAGACACAAGGCAAATTTCCACAAGACGTATACACGCAAATCGACGAAGCAGTATCCGATCTCCTGCCTGGGTTCAGGCGTCGGAGAGAGAAGATGCCCGTGCGTCGACTGCAACAAATACTATGGGAGTCCCGCGACGAGCGGGCGCAAGAAATCCTTGCAAATGTATTTTATGCTAATCCTGCGATTGCTAGGAGATTATGTGAAATTTTAGGACCGGATCACTACCCTAAGTTTATTTCTTATCTCCTACACGAAGCTCGGAACCAATGGGAGCGCGACCATGCCGGCGGTGATCTGCGGAATAACGCGGAGGATCTGCGCAGCCTGTTCCAACGATATGGATATCCCATCCATGAGACCTTTCCTACCAAATTAGCTCTTTCTCTTCTGGAGCATCCAGATTTCATGGTCGAACTGGCAGATCACCTTAGAGTGGCTCTACCGTTCAGCCTCGTTCTGAACAAGGAGCTTGAAGAGATCACCAAATCTCGAGAGGAGCGCCTGCGTCCTGATCCCGATGCCAAAGCCGCGAAGCGCATGAAAAACATCTTGCGACTCAACACGAGCTTGGATCGGCTTGGCACGGAAGGTAACGACAACAACGTTAAGATCAGAGCGGA
Organism: Candidatus Angelobacter sp.; assembly: GCA_035712465.1. Taxonomy (GTDB): domain Bacteria; phylum Acidobacteriota; class Terriglobia; order Terriglobales; family Acidobacteriaceae; genus Angelobacter. The sequence continues at coordinate 32,578 of DASTAS010000008.1, read as the reverse complement.
GAAGCTTTTACGCGAGGAACAGGAAAGAATGTGGAACGAAAGCCGGGATGGCAATGGACCTACCAAAACCACATGGCATGCCCGGGCTAAAGCAAAGGCGGAGCAGTTATGGAAGCGGGTCTTCGGAAACGGGCTCAAGCCCATAAAACCAGCTGCGACCTATCCTTTGATTCGAGCAGAAGAGACGTCGCTTTTTGGCCTTGCGCTCTCTGGCGGGGGAATTCGCAGCGCCACGTTTAATTTAGGCATTTTGCAGGGCCTGGCCGACCTGGACCTCATGCGACGGATTGATTATCTTTCGGGAGTCTCCGGCGGATCCCATATTGCCGCTTGGCTGGCGGCGTGGATCAAAAGAGAGACCGACGGCATTCGTCGAGTACAGCGCTGGCTGTCGCCATTGCGCTCCCCTACTCCAGATACTGATGAAACCCACCCCATACAGTTTCTTCGGCGGTTCAGCAATTACCTTGCGCCGCGGAAAGGGTTTTTTAGCGCGGACATGTGGTCCATCTTCGCCATATGGCTGAGAAATACGATTTTAAATCAACTCGTATTTGTCATGTTGATAGCGTCCCTACTTTGTGTTCCCAAACTGGTCTTGGAGCTATTTAGCCAACGTTCGTGGTTTCACGCTCAGGAAGGATGGGTCGGTTCACTGACTCTTACTTTCACACTCTTACTGGCAGCCTGGATAGGGGCAAATCTTCGTGACTTCGATAGTCAGGATCAGAGAGGCCGTACGGACAAAAAAAGCCAAAGCGCACATATTCAGTCCGACAACTCCCAGGCGTCTAAACGATTCGGGATAATAGCGGTGGCTGGATTTGGGCTTCTCGGCTTTGCAGGCACTGCCCTGCTGTTTTGGTCAGCGTATGATAACGGCGAACTTGGATGGGGTCCCTGTCTTGTCATCCTTAGCGCTCTATTGATTGGGCAGGCATGTTCACAGGCCTGGCGAAATTTTATTTCTTCACAAAACAGGGGGCTCTTACTTGGTCGTCAGAAACTAAAAGCCTTACTCTCTATTCTGCTCGTGTCTTCGGTGTCTTCCTTGGCCGGTTGGGGAACGCTTTATCTAGGCTTCAATAGATACCAACAATGGCAAGAAGCAACGGAGGAACGCTTTAATGAGCAATTGGCTGCTGCGGTGGTATTCGGTCCAGCTTGTCTAATGGGGGTACTCTCAGTAATCATCATGGCCTATATTGGGCTGATGGGGCGCAACTTGCCTGATACCCGAAGAGAGTGGTGGAGCCGTTTGAATTCGCATCTTCTCATAGCCTTAACCGTCTGGACCGCTGTTTCGGCCTGTGCTCTTTACGGCCCATTGTTTCCGCTGTGGCTGTCGGACAAGTGGAAAGGCCTAGGTCTGATAGGCAGCTTAATACCATGGCTGACCACGGGATGGTTAGGATCCCGATGGGGATTTGCCTCGCAGACACCTTCAATTGCCGGCGATAGGGAGAGGAAAAAGACCAAGAGCATTCAATCAGTTCTGCAAACGGCTCCTCTTGAATGGGTCGCTCGGGTCGCTCCGTATATCTATATCGGCGGATTGGCGATAGTTTTATCTTATTTGCTATTTTGGCTCAACTTCTGGATATGCACCTGGCAGCATCCTGGAGATTGCCAATGGGAAAACATCTCTATCTCATCATACTGGACATACACGGATGCCTTGATAGGTTATTGGTGGTTGCTACCGAGCCTGCTTGCTATGGCCTTGACCCTAGCGTGGCGATTCGGCGTAAATGAGTTCTCAATGCACCATCTTTATTTCAACCGCTTGGTACGTTGTTATCTTGGGGCGAGCAGGAAACGTGGCGACCGTAAGCCCAATCCATTCACCGGCTTTGACCCTGACGACGACCTCAGCATTTCTGTTTTCCGAGTGAATCCACCTGATCCGGCTGACTTAACCAGAGCAGCCCGACCTTATTATGGCCCCCTGCTCATCTTCAATACAGCATTAAACCTTGTGGCCGGCAAGGAATTGGCTTGGCAGGAGCGAAAAGCCGCGTCCTTTGTATTCACCCCGCTTTATTGTGGTTATGAACTCGCGCACGGAACGGAATCAGCGGTTGGCGGTCTCGCAAATTTCGGTTATCGGCCAACAGACCATTATGCTGAACCTGAATCACTTGGCCCAAGCATGGGAACATCCATGACGATTTCCGGCGCAGCAGTAAATCCCAATATGGGATATCACTCCTCCCCGGCCTTAAGCTTCTTGATGACTTTGTTCAACTTCCGTTTGGGCTGCTGGATGGGCAATCCACGCCACAGTAAGACTTGGAAGAAGTCCTCTCCAACGGCAGGACTGGGATATTTACTAAACGAACTTATGGGAAACACCGATGACGATAGCCGGTTTATCAATCTTTCGGACGGCGGACACTTCGATAACCTTGGACTCTATGAACTGGTGCGTCGCCGCTGCAAATACATCATTGTTTGTGACGCTGAGGAAGACTACCGATTTTCTTTCCAGGGTCTTGGGGGTGCGATTCGCAAGTGTAGGGCCGATTTTGGGATCGATATCAGGCTGAACCCTGATCGGCTTCGTCCGGTGCCAGACCTCGGGAAAGAAGGTCGGAGCATTGCTCATTGTGCCGTAGGCGAGATCGTTTATTCCCCGGAAACACGTGGTAAGCTGCTGTATATCAAAGCATCTCTCACCGGAGATGAACCGGGGGATGTGCTCGAATACAGGCTTCGGCATCAAGTGTTTCCGCATCAGAGCACCGTCGACCAATTCTTCGATGAATCCCAATTCGAGAGTTACCGTGCGCTGGGTCAGCACATCGCAATGGTCATCCTGAAGAGGGCTGCTGATTATTCCGAGAATGATTCAATAAAAGCCGCCGATGAGAAAAGTTACGCTCCCAGGGCGGTCGATAATTTATACGTGGCGAACAACGAAAGATTCTTAGAAAGTATGTTTCGTTACTTGCAATCAATGTGGTATCCACCAACGCAGAATATGCGTGATAAGGGCGAAGAACACAGCAAACAATATGCGGAGTTGGTGGAAAAATTTACTTCGCATCAGACCGGCTTTGCTGCAGCAGCACGGACATTTTTCCGTACTTCCGGTCGCCCTCGACCTCAGTTTTTTGTTTATTCGACGATGATTGAATTAATGCATCGCGTTTTTCAAGACATGGACTTGGAGACCACGGCCGACCATCCCCATAACGAAGGCTGGATGAACATATTTCGTGGTTGGGCAAATGACAAAAAGTTCCAGAACGTTTGGGAGGTCACACGAAATAATTATGATATCCGCTTCAGAAATTTTTGCGAAAAGGAACTCGGTTTATCTGCAGAAAAGGCCCGGGCTGCGTAGCAGAAAGTGAACCAATTTCGGGGTCCGAATATCCTTGCGCCCAGTGCTACAGGAACGCTAATGGAAAGATGGAAAAGGGGGGACAGGAAAATCGGGGATTGACGGACCGTTTTCCTCTAGCTCCAAAGCTGGTGAGCTTCTCGTCTGTCCTGGAATTTCCGTCCCCGAATTTCGCGATTCTCTTTAACCCATCCAACTATTGGGCCAAGAGCGTCGTATCCGGTGCCCTGTCGGCGCATTTGGCCTTGAGTCTCTCATGATCACTCTTTTGAACAATGAGGACAGCCGTAGTGGGCGTATTGAGTTGTTCGTAGCGGGAGTCAAAACAGAACGGATAGCCGCCTTCTCCGCCTCCCAGCAGTGAGCGCAGTACGGAACAGCGTCCCCTTCGGCGTAGTAAAAGGGCTCCCTGAATGTCAAGTTATCCTTAAACCGAAGCATCTCATTGAGTTCTCTAACTCGCTCCTCCGCCCTCTGAGCTCCCGGGTCAGGTCCATCACGGCGCCTTCAAGATGAACTATCTTCCTATAAAGCTCTATGTTTCCCATCTTCTGAACTATGTCTGCGACTTCTTTTACATTGTCAACAACGCCCACAGCCTAACCTCCCTGAAATCCAACCTTGGCTGACGAATATAGACGGGCGCGGTTTTCGCCGCGCCCGTCACACAAATGTTTTTGTCTTTCAAGATCGGTTCTGTGCCGGGTTTACACCCGGCAGTTAATTCCAATCGTCGATTGAAGAGATTAACTGCATCCTGAAGTCGATCCACAACTCATGCACCTGTAGCAGCTTCCATTCCTGGTCATGATGGCGCCGCAGAGGTGGCAGGAGGGAGCATCGCCCATATCGACGAACTCACGCATGGCGTCGGCGGCGTGGTAGAGGCCTCGATCATGCAAAGAGCCGCTAGCTTCTAGCTGCTGGCTTCTAGCCAAATCAGAGGCAACACCTCCTTGCGGAGGATGCGTTTCTCCAAGTTCAACAGGTGGCAGATTCACCGGGACGGCTCCCTGGACCACATGTCCATACGTAGGCTGATTAATCTGCACAGCCGAGGGCGGCTGTGCCACACGAGCATCGTAGCCACTGCCGAGCTGGCCGGCGGGCGGCTGCGCTCCACGCTCCAAGCTGAGTGCTGAGTGCTGACTGCTGAGTGCTCCCGGAGCGCCCAGCGACGGAAACAGCGGGAACTGCTGTCCTGAGACGAAGCGGATCTCCAGCCAGCGGAAGATGTAGTCCATTACCGACTTGGCGATGGGGATTTCCTGGTTGCCGGTGAAGCCCGCGGGCTCAAAGCGCGTGTGCTGGAACTTTTCACACAGCAGCTTCAGCGGGACGCCATGCTGAAGGGCCAGCGAGACGGCCGTGGCGAATGAGTCCATGAGGCCCGAGACGGTGGACCCTTCCTTGGCCATGCGGATGAAGAGCTCGCCGGGGATGCCGTCCTTATACATGCCCACGGTGATGTAGCCTTCATGGCCGCCGATGTTGAACTTGTGCGTGATGGAGGCGCGCTCGCCGGGCAGGCGATGCCGCAGCGCACGTGGTGGCGCGGATTCCTGCTCTTCACGGGTGACGCCCACGATGCGGTGGACAGAATCATAGACCTGCGCCTGCACTTCCTTGGTCCCTGCGCCGTTGAGGATGCGCACCACTTCCAGCGCGAAGGCCTGCTGCTCTGGGGTGAGGCGGGCAAACGCCGATTCTTCTTTACTCACGGGAACCGCTACAGGGACTCCAGCCTTCTCGCCCTTGGTCCCGCGGCGCGCGGCTTCTTCCTTTTTGGCGGCGGCCATGAGCGGCTGCGCCTTCTTCGATCCGTCGCGATAGATGGCCACGGCTTTCAGGCCCAGCTTCCACGACTGCATGTAGGCGTCCATGATGTCTTCCACCGTGGCGCTCTCCGGCAGGTTCACGGTCTTGGAAATTGCGCCGGAAATGAAGGGCTGCGTGGCGGCCATCATCTTTACGTGGCCCATGTAGGCGATGCTGCGCGTGCCTTTCTGCGGCTTGAAACTGCAGTCAAACACGGGCAGGTGCTCGTCGCGGACGGCGGGCGCGCCTTCAATAGTGCCGGTGGCGTCAATGTAGCTGACGATTCCGTTCACCTGATCGCCGTCATAGCCCAGCTTCCACAGCGCCAGCGGCACGGTGTTGTTGACGATCTTGATCATGCCGCCGCCGACCAGCTTCTTGTACTTGACCAGCGCCAGGTCGGGCTCGATGCCGGTGGTGTCGCAGTCCATCATGAAGCCGATGGTTCCGGTGGGCGCCAGCACCGTTACCTGCGAGTTGCGGTAGCCGGCCTTCTCGCCCAGGGCGAGCGCATCGTCCCAGCACTGCTTGCTGCCGTCGATGAGGTTGGCGGGAACGTTCTCCTTATTGATCTTATTCACCGACGCCCGGTGCATGCGGATCACGTCCAGGAACGGCTCGCGATTGATGTACCAGCCGGGGCAGGCTCCGCCCGTAACGTCCTGTGGCGCGACGCGCGGCGTCGCGGGAGCAATCCCAGGGCACTGCTCGGCAATGCGCGCCGACTGCAGATAGGCTTCGCCGCACATGATGGCGGTGACGCAGGCGGCGTAGTCGCGGCCGGAATCGGAGTCGTAAGGCAGGCCGCTGGCCATGAGCAGCGCGCCCAGGTTGGCGTAGCCCAAGCCGAGCGGGCGATAGTCGTGCGAGTTGCGCGCGATGGCTTCGGTGGGGTAGCCGGCGTTGTCGACGAGGATTTCCTGCGCCGTGATCATCACGTCCACGGCGTGGCGATACGCGGGCACGTCAAACTCGCCGTTCGACTTGAGGAACTTCATCAGATTGAGCGAGGCGAGGTTGCAGGCCGAATCGTCCAGGAACATGTATTCGCTGCACGGGTTGCTGGCGTTGATGCGCGCCGTGTTCTTTGACGTGTGCCAGCGATTGATGGTGGAGTCGTACTGCATGCCGGGATCGCCGCACCACCAGGTGGCGTCGGCGATTTTGTGCAGCAGGTCGCGCGCTTTGTAGCTCTTCATCGGGTGGCCGTCCTTGACGGCGCGAGTGAAGAAGGTCTCGTCCCGCTCCACGGATTGCATGAACTCGTCGGTCACGCGCACCGAGTTGTTGGCGTTCTGGAAGAAGACGGAGCTGTAGGCTTCCGAGTCAGGCCCGGAGCCGTCATAGCCCATCTCCACCAGCGCCCAGGCTTTCTTCTCCTCGTCGCGCTTGCAGTTGATGAAGGGCTCAATGTCAGGATGCTCCACGTTGAGGATGACCATCTTGGCGGCGCGGCGCGTCTTGCCGCCCGACTTGATCACGCCGGCAAAGGCGTCAAAGCCGCGCATAAAGCTCAACGGGCCTGAAGCCGTGCCACCGCCGCTCAGCTCTTCGTTGGATCCGCGCAGCGGAGAAAGATTGGTGCCCGTGCCGCTGCCCCACTTGAACAGCATGCCTTCAGTCTTGGCCAGCGTGAGGATGGAGTCGAGCGAATCCTTGACCGAGTTGATGAAGCAGGCGGAGCACTGCGGCTTGCTGTATCCCGTGGTGGAGAACTCGACGCTGCACTTCTCTGTAGTCCAGTGCCAGTTCTGCGCGTCAGATTGGGGCTCCAGGCGGTCGCAGCCAACGTTGAACCAGACGGGCGAATTGAAGCTGGCTTTCTGCTGGAGAAGGATGTGAACCAGCTCGTCATGAAAGACGTCGCGGTCTTCGGCGGTGGCAAAGTAGCCCTGGGCAAAGCCCCAGTCGCGGATGGTCTCCGCCACGCGCTCCATCAGCGCGCGCACACCGCTCTCGCGCTGTGGCGTGCCAATCTGCCCGTGCAGATACTTGCTGGCCACAATGTTGATGGCGGTCATGGACCAGTCCTTGGGCGACTCAACATCCTTCTGCTCGAAGATGCTGTTGCCCTTGGCGTCTGTGATTGACGCGGTGCGCCGCTCCCACTCGACTTCGTTGTACGGGGAAACGCCCGCGCGAGTGAAATAACGGGAAAACTTCAGGCCGGGCGCAGATTTCATCTGTTGCTCAGCAGCAGAAGCTGCTGGGGACCCCTGACGGGGTGCTCCGGTCACTGTGCTTGCCTGATTCGTAGTAGTTGTTCTGGTCAGATCCGCCATGGTTCTTTCTCCAATGTCTTTGAACTTGCTAGTTATGGCTCATCTCGTTCGCGGAAGCTTCAATTCCGGCCGTTCTCGGAAGTGTCATTCCGAGAGCGACGCGCGAGGAATCTGCTCCGCTGCCCACGTCGCGAGCAAAGGCTCTAGGCCCCCGACCGCAAAACCTTGCCGTAGGCGCTGCGGGCCACGCGATCAACGGCGCGCTCCGCCACAGTTTTGGTTGTTGCCTCATCATCGTCATCGTCTTCACTGTGAAGGGCTCCGCAACGCTCCGCTGCTTTGCCGTCGTACCCCGTCAACCCAACATCGGGCTTGCCGGGGACCCCGCCCTCATGCTCCGCTCGCGCGGGAGGGCGCTCGCTACGCATTTCACCCGGCTGTGGCAGACTCGGCGCTTTCGCAAAAATCTGTGTTCCCAGATCGCGTTGCGCTGCCAGCCATTGCTTCAAGGCTTCAGCGGCGGCGCGGCGATCAGCAAGGCCGGGTGCGACCGCATAGCGGGCAAAGCACTTGCCTTCGCGCAGCTTCTCGCGCCACGGACTGCCCAGGGCAAACATGCGGCTGAGCGAAAGCGCCAGGTCGTCCGTCTCATCCACTTCAAATACTGCCAGCATGCGGCGGCCGTTCGGGGCGGAGAGGACTTCCTCCGCCAGGGCAAAAATGCCCGGCTGATTCGGCACCAGCAGCAGTCCAAAGCTGGACTCGCAACGGAACCAACGCGACCAGTTCATCTCCATCGTGCAAACTCCCTTGAATCAAGGATTGGTTACTCCTGCTGACGACAAATCAGCGGAGCGTATTGCTGCCTTCTTCCACAAATCTAAGAGATCACCGCGAGTTTTCCGTGCCCGGCGTCACCTCTGCCGCCGGAACTGCTTCTGCTTTGACTCGGCCATCCTGCGCCCTACCTTTTGCCTGCAGGATCGGGGTCGATTACTGCGAGTGATGGACAAATTACGCCTATGTATGGTGTCTGTCAAGTCCCAGACACAATATATTGTACTCTTTTTTCAGATGGCCTGCAGCGCCCTTAAGTTGCTGAGCCTCCGCGTTTTATCGGTAAATCGTGGCGCATGAACCGGAACCAGCCCGCGCTTTCCACAGGTTACGCAAGGACTATACGGGTACAGTGCCGATGACGTCCGGCATTGCAGGTCAAATGCTGGCTGGATTGGAAATGGCTGCCTTGGATAATTCCAATTTGCCAATTCTTAAAGTTGTTCTCGACTGTACGCGCCGCAAACATGCGAATCAATGCCCCAGACTGGTGCAGCCCTGTGGATTTGTGTGGAGAAGAAGGAAAAAGCGGGCGCAACGCTGGCGATGACTGCTTTTTTGAAAGGGAACGCGATACCTGCTCCAAGTTATTTTTTAACGTCAATCATGCCGCCAAAACCATTGCACCACCTCGCCCGCAGCAGTAACCGGTTGGAATGCCCGGGCATCTATTGATATGTATCTCGGAGATAAATGATGGAGAAAAGGATTGCTGATCGCAAGCGCCGTCTCACGCGTGTGAACATCTATGTGATTGTTGTTGCCCTGCTGTGGCTCGCCACCTCCGTGGCATTGCTGGTTTTGTCGAGTCCAGGATCCGCAAATGCAGCCGAACCTCCTGCGCCTACTCCCTCGCCCACGATTCTTCACGCTTCGTTGCGGACCGCGTTCGCGCCCGCTTCATTGCAGCGCCATTCCTGATTCGCTGCGCACGGGTTTTCCCGTCGGTAAAGTTGCAGGCTGTTTATGCTCTCCCAAGTGAGGCACAGCCTTTTCGCGCATCTTCAGTTGATTCGGCTTGATGGGCTCCGATCACCAGCTCCGAACTAATGCCAGGGTTCTTACTCCTCGGTTGGCATGTGCATATACATTGACTGGATCCCCACGCGGCCGGGGCCGGTAAAGCGATTCCAGACCAGTTGCCCTGCGCTGGCGAATAAGCCCGTACTGAGCCGCTGAAACTGTGTCTCCATGCCGACGCTTCGGTCTTTGTAAACCCATCCGCCGGGTTCAATATCAATCTGCTCGCCCGGTTGCAGCGTGACTTCAAAGACGTTGCCGTATCCATGCACCCACACAATGCCATCGTCGCTATTCGCAGTGAACTGGTCAATAAAGAACCCGCTGCCGCCCATCAGCATGTTGGCCACGCCGCGCACTCTCGTGAATGTGTAATCCACGTGCGAGGTCGCAGCCAGGAACTGGTGCTCTCTCATGTCAATGCTTTCACCGCGCCGCAGGTGCATGCCAAAAACGTGGCCTGCGCCGTCCCGGCTGAATGCGATCCTCCCTGGTCCTCTGGCTTCTGTCATGAAAACCGGAACCCCGCAGAGCACCCGTTTGAAAGCTCCGGCCAGTGACTTGATGCCAATCTGAACCGCAGGATCTTTCCACAAGAGGATATGGTGTTCAAAGAAGACCGGTACGGCGCCGAGCTCGATCTGCAGCGCGGGAACCAATTCGCCCTGCACGTGATACGTTACTCCGCCAAAGTTCTCATCCTTCGCTTTTGTGGGAAGCAATACGGGAACAGACATAGGGTTCCTTTCTGGTCTGCGGGTCCGGTGAATTTGAATAGATATCTTAGCTGTCTGGCTGCAACAGTGTGGATTGGCGGCGGTGGTTCTCTTCAGGAAGGCCCTGCTGCAGCCGTCGCTGGCCCTGGGTGATGATTGTTCGGGCTGCTTCGACGCTGCCCCAGCCGGCGATTTCTGTCTGCTTGCCTTCAAGACTCTTGTAAACGGAAAAGAAGTGCTCAATTTCACGCAGCGTATGGGTGAACATTTGCGGATAGTCGTTCACCTCACGATAGAGCGGATCACTCTCCGCCACGGCCAGGATCTTTTCATCGCCTTTCCCCTGATCGATCATCCGCAGCACGCCAATGGGCCGCACCTCAATCAGGCAGCCCGGGAATGTTGCCGCCTCCAGCAGCACCAGCACGTCCAGCGGGTCGCCATCCGCGCCCAGCGTGCACGGTATGAAGCCGTAATCGCCGGGATAATGCACGGGCGAAAACAGCGTGCGGTCCAGGCGGAAGACGTGCAACTCTTTGTCGTACTCGTATTTGTTGACTGAACCTTTTGGTATTTCAATCACAGCATTCACAAGCTGCGGCGCACGCGTGCCGATGGGAAGCAGGGTGTAATCGGGCATATGTGCATTAGGATGCCCGCACCCTCATGGCGATGTGCCTGTCGCCTAAATTGTGTGCCATTACCACTCGTTTCCACCTCTTGCACTTGGGCCGCTGGATAGTCCACAATCGTTGCCTTGCGAGGGTTTTTGTATGCGTCGCGCACTGTGGCTTTTATTGTTGCTAGTGTCTTCGTTTGCTGCCGCCCAGGAATGCACGACCTACGTGGTGGTGCCCGTCGTCGATCATAAGACCGGCGAGGAAATTGACAATCTGAAGATGGGAGACTTTACCGCCAAAAGCGGTCACATTTCTCTGCCCATCGTCAGCGCTGAGCACAAGTTTTCCAACCGCCTCCTCGTCCTTCTGGAAACGGATGGCATCGCCTCCAGCGACAAACTTGATCATGAAATCAAGACCATGACGCAGCTTGCCCGTCAGGCTCCTGACGGCAGGCCGGTTGCATTTGGAATTTATGCGGATCGGGCCGTGTTCAGCAAAGACTTCAGCTCTGATGAAAAGCAGCGCACCACCGAGATCAACGAAATCATTGAAGAAGCCGGCGAGCTGAGCGGCAAGCATGTGGTTCTATTCGACACCCTCCTTCAAGCTCTGGCCAGGTTCGGCCCCCACCAAGCCGGCGACACCATCCTGCTGGTTGGCGACCCCTATGATGACAACAGCCATCATTCTGCCGATGACGTGGAGAAGGAATTCCTGAGATCAGGAATCCGCCTCACCATTATGCTGCGACAGCCATTGAGCGGTGTAAGCCGCGACTTCATGTGGAGCACACATGATCGCGAGAAACAAATGTTTGACCTGCTCACCGCCAAAACCGGCGGCTCTTACACCGTCTATGAAGAACATCTGTTTGACTTCCCCTGGAAGGGCTACATGCTGGGCGTGGAACTTCCGAACGGACGCCGTGTACCCAGGAAATGGAAGCTGCAGTTAAACGGTCCCGCTGGCGTGGCTGACCGGCATCCCAAACTCTACTACCCGGAACGGCTTCCCCCATGTTCTACGCTGTCCAAGGCAGCGAAATAAGTGCGTTTCGCTTTGGCGCGCCGACCCTACGGGCGATTTCAGTTTCGCGCAGAACGCGCAGATTCATGACTGTTCCGGAATGCTTATTCAGTGAGAGCTCGCGCGAACGCGGCCGCTTCCCGGATTAAGGTCTTCGCCCATCGAGTTCTTGCCCGATTCCCTTCCACGCAAATGGCGGGTACGCTGGTGCGCACACATCATGCGCTTACATTTCTATGTCGGTCTCGCATTGCTCCTGGCAGCATCTTTCGCCTTTGCTCAGCAATGCACTACACAAATCGCCGTGAACGCCTTTGACTCGCACACAAAGGATTTTCTTTATGGCTTGACGCCGGAGGATTTCGACGCCACGGCGGGACATCTCCAACTCCAAGTTGCAGCCGTGAAACCGGTTTTCAGGAATCGCGTGCTGGTATTGCTGGACGCCGGCAGTAATCCGGACAAGGCCTCACTGAAGCAGATGGCGGAACTTGTTCAGGAAGCGCCGCCGGGAATGCCGGTGGCCTTCGGCATCTTTGCCCACCATGCCGCATTTGCACCGGGCTTCATAACGGATCCTGACCTGCTCAATTCCGCCATAAAGCACGTGCTGGCCGAGTCCCCCACGCTCGGCCAAGGCGCAGACCTCAGCCATGCATTGTTTGAGGCGCTTGATATCTTTGGCCCACACCAGGCGGGAGATACCATCCTGCTGGTCACCAGCGGCGCCGGTGCTGAGAGCAACCGTACAATGCGCCGCTTGCATAACGAGTTTCGCCGCCGCGGCACTCGACTGCAATTGTTGATGGGCCTGTGGCCCTCCCCCGCCTCTGCCGGCAGCCGCGTTGCCCAATTGTTCTCCGCCTGGGACGCGGCGGACGGCTTCAGCAGTAAGCTCATCTCCCTGGCGAACTCCACCGGAGGCGCACTGATGGGCTTTATGAACTCTGACTGGCTGCACGCCGCCTCCAGCGGTTATATGCTCACGGTCCTCACTCCAGCTCACATGAGCAGAGCCCGGAACTGGAATCTGCGGATCCGCGACGCGGGCAATGATGTGCCTCCTGCCGATCTCTTCTACCCTGAACAGATTGCTCCATGCGCGGCTTCGATCATGGCGTCGCTTCCAGCAAAAGTAAAGCCGCGCCCATAGAGGACGCGGCCGAAATACAATTCGTTTGATCTGGGTTACTTGTTTTCTTCCTCGCTGGGGCTGCCGCCCTGTTCCGCGGCCGCTGCCTGCTGTTCTTCTTCGAGCTGCTTGCGCACCTCTTCCTGGCGCTTGGCCCGCGCCTCCGCCCGCTTGGCGCGCTTGGCTTCAATCACCTTTTCGCTGCCCAGCAGTTCGATGAAGCAGGTCTCGGCGCCGTCGCCGGTCCGCCAGCCCTTGTGGATGATCCGTACATATCCGCCATTGCGGTCGCCGAAGCGCGGCCCAATGTTATCAAACAGGCGGTCCACCGACTCACGGGTCATGAGATAACCGGCAGCCAGCCGTCGCGCGGCCACATCGCCGCGTTTGCCCAGCGTGATCATCTTTTCCACGTGCTGCCGCATGGCCTTGGCCTTTGCCGGCGTGGTCTCAATCCGCTCTTCCATAATGAGCGAAGTCACCAGATTGCGCAGCAGCGCGCGCCGGTGGCTGGTGTTACGTCCTAGTTTCTTTACTGCTCCGCGATGACGCATGATGTTAAGTCCTTAACTGAATTTCTGCTGATCAGGAGCTACTAGCTTCTAGCTTCTAGCTTCTAGCCGTTAGCCTTTGGCCCTTAGCAAAATCAAAAATTTTATTCCGGCAACCGCTTAGGGCAATTCAGATCACCTGATCACCCGATCGGGAGATCACCCGATGCCTAAAATTCCTGCCCGTCTCCGCCGCCGCCCATCTCTCCCCCACCTAACGAGGCCATGGAAGGCGACGGTAGCTGGCTGGTGGGTCCGGGCACGGCGTTGCCCTGCTCATCGATCTTCATCCCGAGCGAAAGTCCCATTGAGGCAAGGATCTCCTTGATCTCATTGAGCGATTTCCGGCCGAAGTTCTTGGTCTTGAGCATTTCCGCTTCAGTCTTCTGCACCAGCTCGCCGATGGTCTGGATATTGGCGTTCTTCAGGCAGTTGTAGCTGCGCACAGAAAGCTCCAATTCCTCGACCGAGCGGTTCAGGTTTTCATTCTTGATCTGGGGCCGCTCTTCGCCGCGCGTTTCGGTGTCCAACTCCTCTTCGAAGTTGATGAAGATCGTCATGTGATCTTTGAGCAGCTTGGCGGCGAGACCCAGCGCATCCGCTGGGGCAATGGCCCCGTTCGTCCAGATTTCGATGTCGAGCTTGTCGTAATCGGTGATCTGGCCCAGACGGGCGGCTTCCACCGTGTAGTTCACCTTGCGCACCGGCGAATGCACAGAGTCGATGGGGATAAACCCTAGACCCAGGTCATCGTCAAAATTCTTGTCGGCGGAAACGTATCCGCGTCCGCGCTTCAGGCGCATCTCCATGTCCAGCTTGCCGCCTTCAGAGACGGTGGCGATGTAGACGTTCTTGTCCAGCACCTCCACGTCGCCGTCAGCTTCAACCATGCCGGAGGTGATCACACCGGGCTGATCGGTCTTGAGGTAAATCGCCTTCGGGCCATCGCCGTTGAGCTTGAATGGGATCTGCTTGAGATTCAGGATGATATCCGTGGCGTCTTCCACTACGCCGGGAATCGATTGGAACTCGTGCAGCACGCCTTCAATCTTGACGGCGGTTACCGCGGCGCCCTCGATGGATGAGAGCAGCACGCGCCGCAGGGCGTTGCCGATGGTGGTGCCGAATCCGCGTTCAAACGGCTGCGCATAAAAGCGGCCGTATTTGTCTGTCAATGTCTCGGTATCAGTCGCGAGACGCTTGGGTTTCTGAAAACCTCTCCAAAGAACCATTTCCTTCTATTCCTTTCAATTCCGCTCCGTTTGGCTCATCGCCTTCAGGCGAATGGCTGATCTGGTGCGGGCAATTGGAAGCTACTAGCGGCTAGCTACTAGCTTCTGGCTAAAAACAAAACGTTCGGAGTGAATCACTTGAGAACCATTTGATGCTGCAATCGACTCCCCTGATTCATCCGCGAAAAAGGCTGTCCTGTCTACGCATAGCCTTTAGCTCCCAGCTAGACGCTAGAAGCTAGTGGCTACTTGCTGTACAGCTCGACGATGAGCTGTTCGTTCACCGGCGTAGCTATATCTTCGCGTTTGGGCAGTGACAGCACCCTGCCTTTAAAGTTGTCACGGTCCACTTCCAGCCACGCCACGACCGGCTGATGGCTGGAGAACTCGCGCGCGCCTTCGACGGTAGTAAATTTCCTGGCCTTCTCGCGGACCTGGATTTCATCGCCCTGGCTGACTTCAAACGACGGTATATTGACCCGCCGTCCGTTCACATCGACGTGCCCATGGCGGACAAGCTGGCGCGCCTGGCGTCGCGAGGTGGCAAAGCCGAGGCGGTAGATTACGTTGTCCAGGCGCCGTTCCAGTTGCTGCAGCAACAGTTCGCCGGTAACGCCCGGTCTCCGGGCGGCTTTTTCGAAATAGTTGCGAAACTGGGTTTCCAGCGTGAAATACATGCGCTTGGTCTTCTGCTTCTCGCGAAGCTGCAGACCGTAGCCGATGACTTTCGCCTTGCGGTCCTTGCCGTGCTGGCCGGGAGCAAAGTTGCGCTTTTCGACGGGGCATTTGTCAGTGAAGCACTTGGCCCCTTTCAAAAACAACTTCATGCCTTCACGACGGCAAAGGCGGCAAACTGCACCTTTATATCTTGCCAATTTCTCATCTCCTTATTTCAGTGTCGATTGGTTTACAGGCTTGGCCAGCCCTTCGGTCCCAATCCGGTTAACAATTTGGTAATTGAGTAATTTAGTAATTGGGTAATTGCTTTCCGGATCCCGGATTCAATTACTCACTTACCAAATTACCCAATTACTCAATCCAAAAGGGTCTCTCCCCCTAGACCCTGCGTCTTTTTGGCGGCCGGCATCCGTTGTGCGGAATCGGCGTGATATCGCGGATGGTTTTCACGTCCAGCCCCGCTGCAGCCAGGGCACGTATCGCCGACTCACGGCCCGAGCCCGGTCCGTTCACGCGAACTTCCAGGCTCCGCATGCCGTGATCGCGCGCCTGGTTGGCGGCGTTCATTGCGGCCTGCTGCGCGGCAAACGGAGTGCCCTTGCGCGAGCCACGGAAGCCCAGCGAACCTGAACTCTTCCACGCCAACGTCCGGCCTTCGCCGTCCGTGATGGTCACGATAGTGTTGTTGAAGGACGCCTGAATGAAGCAAATCCCGTGCGGGACGTTCTTCCGCTCCTTCTTTTTGAAAACTTTCTTCTTCCCTTTTGTCCCGGCGCTTCCGCCGGCTGCCGCTGCTTTTGCCATTCTCAATTTCCTCGACATCTCCGCGGCTCAATCGACTACGCGGTCCTCAGAGATGTGGTTCCAACTTTTGCTGCTAGCTCCTGGCTGCTAGCTCGTAGCCAAATCCGGTTAACGCGAGCAGCTAGTAGCTAGCCGCCAGCAGCTTCTTTATGTCTTTGCCGTCGATTTCTTCTTCTGCGCCACGGTACCTTTGCGCGGTCCCTTGCGCGTACGAGCATTGGTATGGGTACGCTGCCCGCGAACCGGTAGGTTGCGGCGATGACGGAATCCGCGATAGGACCCGATTTCAATCAGCCGCTTGATGTGCATCGAGATATCTTTGCGCAGATCGCCTTCCACATCGCCTTCGGCTTCAATCGCCTGGCGGATGCGGTTAACTTCGTCCTCGTTCAGATCCTGAACTTTCTTCATCGGCTCGACCTTCGCGGTCGAAAGCAGCCGCTTGGAACGCGAGTTCCCGATCCCGTAGATATAGGTCAGCGCGATGTCCACGTGTTTATTCCGCGGTAGATCGACGCCTGCAATACGTGCCATTTTGTCTCCTCTTCAGTTCCCTGGATCGGTTTACAGGCTAGCTCACCCTTCGGTCCCGATCATGTCAACAATTCCTGACTTGCGATTTGTGATTTTTGCGGCCAAACATCGAGAGCTTGCAAAATCACAATTCACAAATCTCAAATCGCAACTCAGCCCTGTCTCTGTTTGTGCTTCGAGTTCTCGCAGATCACGCGCACCACACCCTTGCGGTGCACGATCTTGCACTTGTCACAAATCTTCTTGACTGACGCTCTGACCTTCATGATGTCCGCTCTCTTTGTCCTTGAGAAGAACCAGTCTGTCTTCCGCCGGCTCAACTCCCGGTTGATTTGGTAATTGAGTAATTTTGTAATTTGGTAATTTCAAGCACCCCGTTACCAATTGCCTAATTACCAAATTCCCTCATTTATATCTGTACACGATCCTTCCTCGTGTCAGGTCGTAAGGTGAGAGTTCCACCGCGACCTTGTCGCCGGGAAGAATGCGTATGAAATTCTTTCGCATCCGGCCGGAAACGTGCGCCAGCACCTGATGCTTGTTCTCCAGTTCCACCCGGAACATGGCATTGGGCAGCGGCTCAATCACCGTTGCCATGACCTCAATCGCGTCTTCTTTGCTCACTCAGCTCCTGTGCCAGCGGCTAGCTCCTAGCGGCTAGCTTCTAGCTGAAATTTCTGATCGACCTGAACTTCTCGTCCAGCGCCGACTGGTCTTTCTAAAATCCCGCGATTCTGGGGTTCTAAAGATCTAACTAGCAGCTAGCAGCCAGCAGCTTTATTCTGTCAGCACCAGCGGCCCATTTCTAGTCACAGCCACGGTATGCTCAAAATGAGCGCTGAAGCTGCCATCTTCGGTAACCGCCGTCCATTTATCATCCAGCACCCTCGCGCCCGGCTTGCCCATGTTCACCATCGGTTCAATGGCAATCACCATGCCTTCACGCAGCCTGGTTCCGTGTCCGCGCACACCGAAATTGGGGACCTGCGGGTCCTCATGCATCCGGGTGCCAATGCCGTGCCCAACAAAATCACGCACTACGCTGAAACCATTGGCTTCAACGTATTCCTGCACCGCCGCCCCGATGTCACCCACCGTTTTGCCCAGCCGGACTTCCTGGATGCCCTTCTGCAACGAGGTCTCCGTCACATCCAGCAGCTTCTTGAGCTCCGGCGCCAGCGTGTTCCCTACCGGAATGGTAACCGCCGCATCGGAATAATAGCCGTCCAGCACCACGCCGCAGTCGATGGAAACGATATCGCCTTCCTTCAGCACCCGCTTTTCTGAAGGAATGCCGTGAATGATCTCATTGTTGATCGACGTGCACAGCACACAGGGATAATCGTAATATCCCTTAAATGCCGGCTTCGCGCCCAGTTCGCGGATCTTGTCTTCCGCAATCCGCTCCAGGTCCATCGTGGTGGCGCCCGGTTTCACTGCCGCCCTGACGGTCTCATGTACCTGGCGCAGAATCTGTCCGCTGCGCCGCATCTTCTCCAGTTCCGCGTGCGATTTGCAGTTGATCATTGTCCGCCTGCCGCCACGGAACCTTCAATCACCGCTACTGTTTCCGCCGTAACCTGGTCCACCGGTAACTCGCCATTCAATTCGTACAGTCGCCCCCGCCCCCGATAGTATTCCACCAGGGGAAGGGTCTGGCTTTCATAGCTCTTCAACCGCTCGGAAATAACGTCTTCCTTGTCGTCTTTGCGCTGCACTAATGGCGCGCCGCAGGAATCACACAAGCCCTCTTCTTGGGGAGGCTGGAAGTAGATGTTATAAATTCTGCCATCAACCGGACAGGTGCGCCGACCTGTAAGCCTTTGCAGTAATTGATTATAGCCGACTCGGATATTCACTACAACGGGGGGCAGCTTATGCCCTTCAAAGCTCGACGACTGCAAATACCGGTCCAGCCATTCCGCCTGTTTTACAGTCCGCGGGAACCCGTCAAGAATGAACCCCCGCCGCGTATCGGGTTGTGCCAGCCGGTCCGCTACCATCGCCAGCATGAGTTCGTCCGGCACCAGCCTGCCCGATTTCATGATGGGATCAGCCATTTTGCCCAATCCGGTCCGACGGTCGACGTTATCGCGCAAAATGTCTCCCGTGGAAATCTGCGGTATGGCGTATTGCGCAGCAATGACCCTGGCTTGCGTGCCCTTGCCGGCTCCCGGAGCCCCCATCAGGATGATGGGGCCTGACACGGCAGTGGCTTTGGGCGGAGTGGCGGTCTCGACGGGCATTGCTCTAGCTCCAAAGCCTCCTGCCCTTCACGCGCCCGCTGCGCGAGGTAAAGCCTTCATAATGGCGCATCACCAGTTGCGACTCAATCTGGTTAACCGTGTCCATGGCGACGCCCACCACAATCAGCAGCGAAGTTCCACCAAAGTAGAAGTTCACGCCCAGCCCGTTCAGCACCCAGTTGGGCATGCTCTCAAACGCCCGGCCGGCGAGCCACCAGGGAAGATGGTTGAGGTGAATGCCCCCAATCATCCATTCCGGAATCAGCGAGATCAGGATCAGGTACAATCCGCCCACCAGCGTGACGCGCGTAAGCACGTCATTGATGTAATCACGTGTCCGATGTCCAGGCCTGATGCCGGGTATGAATCCTCCATGCTTGCGCATGTTGTCGGCCACGTCGCCGGGGTTGAACACGATGGATACGTAGAAGTAGGCAAAGAAGACGATGCCAACCGCGTACAGCAGCGTGTAGAGCGGCTCGCCCCACCGGAGCTGGTCGAGCAGGCTGCCGAAGTAACGATGCAGGGCGCCGCCGGTCTTAAAGGCCGCCGAATACGTCATCATCTGCGGAATACTGAGCAGAGACGAGGCAAAGATCACCGGCATCACTCCGCCGGAGTTCACGCGCAACGGAAGATGCGTCGCCTGTCCGCCCATGATGCGCCGTCCGACAACGCGCTTGGCGTACTGCACGGGTATTCGTCGCTCGGCGCGCTCCATAAACACGATGAACGCCACCACCACCAGCATGATCAGGACAAGCAATGTCATAGCCGGGATGGTAAAGCTGCCCCAGGCTTGCTGCTCAGCCTTGCGGATGAGGTCCATGGTTGCGTTCGGCAACCCCACCACGATTCCGGCAAAGATCAGCAGTGACATTCCGTTGCCGATACCGCGTTCGGTAATCTGCTCGCCCAGCCACATGATGAACATGCTGCCCGTCGTCAGCGTGATAATCGTCATGAAGATGAACGAATATCCTGGCGTAAGCACGAAGTCCTGGGTCTGCAGCGTAAATGCGATGCCCAGCGACTGCAGCACGGAAAGGATCAGCGTCAGGTAGCGCGTCCATTGCGTGATCTTTCGGCGGCCCAGTTCGCCTTCTTTCTGCAGGCGGGCCAGAGGCTCCCAGACCACCGTCAGCAACTGCAGAATAATGGATGCCGTAATGTACGGCATGATGCCCAGGGCAAAGATGGTCAGGCGGCGGAGATTGCCGCCGCTGAACAGGTCATAGAACCCCAGCAACCCTCCCTGCTGCTGCTGAAATGCCAATTGCAGTTTGCTGGTATTGATGCCGGGCGTGGGAAGCCATGATCCCAGCCGGTACACGGCCAGCATGGCCATAGTAAAGAACACACGTTTCCGGAGGTCGGGAACGCGAAATATATTGGCAAATTTCTCAAACATTTACGTCACTTCTTCCTGGGTTTTGCTTCCGGCTTCTTCTCTTCGGCCGCGGGAGCGCCAATCAGTTCCGCTTTGCCGCCCGCTTTTGCAATCTTGTCCTGTGCCGACTTTGAGAACTTATGCGCCTGCACGCTGATGGGCGACTTCAACTCGCCATCACCCAGAACCTTAATCAGATCATTTTTGCCTGCCAGGCCCCTTTTTACCAGCACTTCCGGGGTGATGTTGTTCTCTCCCAGAGCGACAATCCGGTCCAGATTGATCGCCCGGTATTCCACCCGGAAAATATTGGTGAACCCGCGCTTCGGCAAGCGGCGATGCAGCGGCATCTGGCCGCCTTCAAAGCCGCGCATCAGACGCGACCCCGAACGCGATCCCTGGCCTTTATGGCCGCGCGTTGAGGTTTTGCCCATGCCGCTGCCCATGCCGCGGCCTACGCGCTTGCGATTGGCCGTTGCGCCCTTGGGCGGTCTTAACGTTGATAAATTCGTTGGCACTTTTTCTTATCCTCTTCGCAACCCGCTCGTTTAGAACGCGGTTACTCGGTTTCCCTGGTTCCATTTTGTAATTGAGTAATTTGGTAATGGAGTAATTGAAAACAGCCGCTGGTCTCCGCTGAGTTTCCAACTACCACATTACAAAATTACTCAATTACCAAATCTACCGTCCGCTTACTGCTCCACGATCTGAACGAGATGCGGAATCTTGGCAATCATCCCGCGGATCGAAGGCGTGTCTTCCCGCTCGACGATCTGATTCAGACGCGTGAAACCCAGTCCTTTTACCACCAGTTTATGTTTTTCCGGTGTGCAGATCTTGGAACGGACATATTGAATTTTGATCTTCTTCTTCGCTGCCGTCATGGTGTATTCCCGTTTATAACTCCTGCGCAGTTTTGCCGCGCATGGTCGCCACTTCCTGCTTGTCACGCAATTTGTGCAAAGCATCAAAAGTCGCCTTGATCACGTTGTGCGGGTTCGCCGTGCCGATCGACTTGGTGAGCACGTTCTGCACGCCGACGGAGGTCATCACCGCGCGCACCGCGCCGCCCGCGATCACGCCAGTTCCTTCCGGAGCCGGCTTCAACAGAACCATGCCGGAGCCAAAGCGTCCCAACACGGTGTGCGGTATCGAGGTCTGCGTCAGGTTCACCTTCACCAGGTTCTTCTTAGCTGATTCGATACCCTTACGGATGGCCTGTGGAACTTCCTTCGCCTTGCCCGACCCGTAGCCGACGACGCCCGCGCCCGGGTCGCCCACCACTACCAGCGCCGCGAATGACATGTTCTTGCCGCCCTTGACTACCTTGGTCACGCGGTTGATGGCCACTACCTGGTCCTTCAACTGATAGCTGCCGGCGTCGAGTTTCTTTCTGATTGCTGTTGTCGCCATTTAGAACTCCAGACCCGCTTCACGCGCCGCTTCCGCCAGCGCCTTGATTCTTCCGTGGTACAGATAACCGCCGCGATCAAACACGACCTGCTTGATTCCTTTTTCCTGCGCCCGTTGCGCGATTGTTTTGCCGATTTCCTTTGCGCTGGCCACGTTGCCGCCCGTCTTCTTGCCGCCCTTTTTTCCCTGCACCGTACTGGCTGCGACCAGGGTCTTCCCGCTGGCGTCGTCAATCACCTGGGCGTAAATGTGGTTCAACGACCGGTACACGTTCAGCCGCGGCCGTTCCTGCGACCCAGCCAGCCGCTGCCGCATCCGCTGATGGATCCTGCGCCGGGTCTTGTCTTTTGAAATCTCTGGAATCATGTCATTGCCTTTGCTTCGTATAGCTGCTCGCCACACGATCAAAATCGAAAATCTTCTTTCAGTTCAGAATTGAGCAATTTGGTAATTTGAAATTGAGTAATTGAAAATCTTTGGCTCGACGCGCCTTAAACAAAATTACTCAATTACCAAATTACCCTATTACCAATTTACTTCGCTCCGGTCTTGCCCACTTTCTTCTTCAGCCGCTCGCCCAGGTAGCGCACGCCCTTCTGCTTGTAAGGGTCCGGCGGACGCAGACCACGCATCTCCGCCGCCACCTGGCCGACCTTTTGCCGATCAATGCCGCTGACGGTGAGCCTCGTCTGCTTGGGATCAATCGCGACCGTAACTCCCGTTGGCAGTGGGTACTCGATGGGATGCGAGTAGCCCAGAGTGAACACGACCGTATTCTTTCCCTTCAGCTCAGCGCGGTAACCGATACCCACGATTTCCAATTCGCGGTTCCATCCCTTGGTTACTCCTTCAACGGCATTATTGACCAAAGCACGCGCCAGCCCGTGAACAGCCGCATGCTGGTCATCCTGCCGCGTCACCTGGATGTGGCCGTCCTGCTGCTGCAGCTTCACGCCCTCCGGCAGGTGCGTCTGCACCTGGCCCTTCGGCCCCTGCACCACCACAGTGTTGCCCTTCACTTCAAACTTCACTCCCTGCGGGAGAGGAATCGGTTTTTTTCCGATACGAGACATTGCTCTAAACCCTTCTGTTAAAGCGAGTCCTTCAAGTCTGCTTGCGACCGAATTCCACGCTTATTTCAAAGCTGCTAGCCACGAGCTGCTAGCTTCTAGTCAGAATCTTTTAAATCAGCTTCCCTTGCTGCGGAGCGCTTTCCGTTTGATTCTTGCGAATCACTCGGCGTCAGCCCGCAGTAGCTAAGGGGCTAGCAGCCGTTGATTCGCGCCTCCGGCGCAAATCACCATACTTCACACAGAATCTCGCCGCCCACGCCTACCTTCCGGGCCTGCCGGCCGGTCATGACACCGCGCGGGGTGGTCAGGATGTTGATTCCCAGCCCGCCGAGCACGCGCGGAATATCATTCCGCCCAACGTACACACGGCACCCCGGCCGTGAAATGCGCTGCAGGTTGGAGATGGCCGCTGCATTGTCATTGCCGTATTTCAGGTAAATGCGCAGGACTTTCCTGCCATCCTCTTCCGTCGCCTTGAAATTGGCGATGTAGCCCTCTTCTTTCAGAATGCGCGCGATCTCCAGCTTCAGCTTGGAGGCCGGAATATCGAGCTTCTGGTGCCGTGCGCCAATCGAGTTACGAATGCGCGCCAGCAAATCTGCGACCGGATCGGTCAAACTCATCTTCGTTCATCTCCTCTTATCGTCACCCGTTTGTCGTCCGGCCCTGCCGGAAGAAACCTGCCGTGACGTACTGCGAATGCAGCCATTAGCTCTTAGCCGTTGGCCTTTAGCTCGGTCCGTCTTTCGCCTCGACCTAGTGCTAAAGGCTAAGTGCTAAAGGCTAAGGGCTCGCCTTACCACGAGCTTTTCGAAACCCCGGGAATCTCACCCTTCAGCGCCAGGCCGCGGAAACACAGGCGGCAGATGCCGAATTTGCGCAGGTAGGCGCGCGGACGTCCGCAGATCGAGCAGCGGTTCCGGTGCTGGGTGGAAAACTTGGGTTTCTTGTTCGTTTTCGCGATCTTTGCTGTTGTTGCCATGTTTTCCTTTGGAAGCAATCAGCACTTAGCAATCAGCATTCAGCCCTGTAACAATCCTGGCAAATTTGCTTGCTCTGCTGCTGCCCCCTTTTGACTCCAAATCTCTTTGGCCTCTTAGGCCATCACTTGCTTCGTATCAACTTCGGCCTCATCTTCAGTCATGCTGCTTTCCGGCTGACTGCTGAGTGCTACTGCCTGAACGGCATTCCCAGATGCTTCAGCAATGCCCTTGCCTGGTTATCGTCCCGCGCTGTCGTGACAATGGTCACGTTCATGCCCTTGAGCTTTTCAACCTTGGCGTAGTCAATCTCCGGGAAGATCAACTGGTCGCGCAATCCCAGCGTGTAATTGCCGCGCCCGTCAAAGGACTTGGTGGAGACGCCGCGGAAGTCACGCACACGCGGCAGAGCAAGGTTGATCAGTCGGTCAAGAAATTCATACATCCGGTCACCGCGAAGAGTAACCATGGCGCCGATCGACATGCCTTCGCGAACTTTAAATGCTGCGATCGACTTCTTCGCCTTGGTCACGACCGGCTTCTGTCCGGTGATTTCGCCCAGATCGCGCACCAGCGGATCGAGGATCTTCGTATTCTGCGTCGCCTCGCCCACACCCATGTTCACCACGACCTTGTGCAGTCGCGGCACAGCCATGGGATTGGTGGCGCCCAGCTCTTTCGCAAGCGCCGGAGCAATCTCCTTGCTGAAGCGTTCTTTCAGTCGTGCTGTTGTTTTTGCTGCCATTGCTTCTTTTTCTGCCTTTCTCACGGTTTCCGATTTCACGGGTTCGTGAGGAGTTCACTTTTCTCTAAGCTTATTTATCCAATGACGCGTTGCAGCGTTTGCAGATCCGCACCCGCTTGCTGCCTTCCATACCGTGGCCCACGCGGGATGGCCCGCAACTGGGACATATCAGCATCACGTTGGAGATGGAGATCGGCGACTCCTGCTCCGCGATGCCGCCCTTGATATTGCGCTGCGGGTTCGGCCGCACGTTTTTCTTGGCCATCATCACATGTTCCACCAGGATCTTCCGGTCCGTGGGGAACACGCGCAGAACGCGACCCACCTTGCCCTTATCGCGCCCGGTAATCACCTTCACCTGGTCATTGCGCTTGATGTCGACTCTTGTCTGCATGTTCTCCCCTTCAACTCCCCGCTACAGCACTTCCGGCGCAAGAGAAACGATTTTCAAAAATTTCTTTTCCCGCAGCTCGCGCGCCACCGGACCGAAAACGCGAGTGCCCACAGGCTCGCCGGCATCATTGATCAATACGGCGGCATTCTGATCGAAGCGAATGTAGGTCCCGTCACGGCGGCGATGCTCTTTTCTCTGCCGGACAATCACGCACTTGACCACGCTGCCCTTTTTCGCCGTCCCATCAGGCGCAGCTTCCTTCACCGCCGCGGTGACCACGTCACCCAGGCTGGCGTTCAGGCCCGTGTGCCCGCCCAGCGGCAGAATCATCTGCAGCCGGCGCGCGCCGCTATTATCGGCCACGTCCAGAATGGTTCTCATCATCACTGCCATGGTTCAAATCTCCGTTCTGCTGCCGCAATCCTGCTATGGCAGAGTTCCCTCTTGCTGTTGAACTTCGCTTCAGAGCCCTGAGCCCTTAGCCTTTAGCCAATCCTGTTTCCCCTAAGACACAGAGCTAATTGCTAATTGCTAGGTGCTGCCTTTCCTAGCTGGCCTGTTGTTCGGCGCCGGTGTCTTCACCGGCAACCAGCTTCGCTTTCTGGATTACGTTCTTCAAACGCCAGCGCTTCAACCTCGACATGGGCCGCGTTTCTTCAATTTCCACAAAGTCACCCACGCGTGCTGTGTTGTTCTCGTCATGCGCGTAGAACTTCTTACTCTTGGCGACCACGCGGCGGTAGAGCGGATGCGATTTCTTCATGACCGTCTCCACGACAATGGTTTTGGTCATCTTCGTGGAGACAACCTGGCCGATCTTGGTGCTGCGCCTGCTCTGCTGAGTCTTTGTTGCCTCTGCCATTTAGCTCTTCCTCGCTTTCGCCTTCGCTCCAGCCGCCTTCTTTTTGGCCTTGGCCGAGGCGCTCGTCTTTTTGGCGGCTGCCGTCTTCCGGGCCGCTGCGGACTTGGGCGTGCGCGCCGGTTTGGCGGGGCTTGCCGCCGCTGTTGCCGCAGCAGGTTCAGCAGCCGCGGTTTCGGAAGCAACTGCGGTTTTCCTGCTCCCAGTGGCAAGGCCCAGTTCCTTTTCCCGCAGAATGGTTTTGATCCGGGCCACGTCCTTGCGCAATCCGTGAATCTTGTTCAGGCTCTCGGTCTGTCCCATCTTGAGCTGAAACTTCATGCGGAAAAGCTGGTCGTTCAACTCGCGCTCCTGGTGCGCCAGCTCCGCCTCGGTCAGGTTTCTAAGTTTCTCGACTTCCATCTTTTATCTCTTCTTTGCTTCCGGCCCTTGCCGTTGGCCCAAAGCTTCTCGTTAAATTGCTGCCGTCACTAACGTGAGCCAAATCAGCGGCTCGTGCTGATGTCTATTGGTTCTCGTCGTGCCGGGATACAAACTTGGTCCGCAGGCCCAACTTGTGCGAAGCCAGGCGCATGGCTTCCTGCGCCTCCGTGCGGCTCACGCCTTCCATCTCAAACAGCACCTTGCCGGGACGCACAACGGCTACCCAGTGATCGGGCGCGCCCTTGCCCTTGCCCATACGGGTTTCTGCCGGCTTTTTGGTCACGGGCTTGTCCGGGAACAGGCGGATCCAGATCTTGCCGCCGCGCTTTACAAAGCGCGTCATGGCTACGCGGCTGGCTTCAATCTGCCGGTCCGTGACCCAGCCTGGCTCCATGACTTTCAATCCAAAATCCCCGAATGACAGTTCGCCGCCGCGCCATGCCTTGCCGCGCATGCGCCCGCGCTGCTGCTTGCGGTACTTAACTTTTTTGGGCATTAACATAACGTTGATCCTTCTTCGAACTCTCGGCGCGTTGGCCCTCAGCACCGGTCACTTTCAAACTTCCTCGAACAGCTTCTAGCCGCTAGTTACCAGCTAGAAGCCAGTAGCTAGAAGCTAGCGGCTCACTTTAGAATGCTCCCGCTCCAGCCCGCTCCGGCTGTCTCTTTTTCGCGGGCAGAATATCCCCGCGATAGATCCACACCTTGACGCCAATCACGCCGTAGGTCGTGCGCGCTTCGGAAAATCCGTAATCAATGTCGGCCCGCAGCGTGTGCAGGGGCAGGCGGCCCTGCAGATACCATTCCGAGCGCGCGATTTCATTGCCGTTCAGACGGCCCGACACACGCACTTTGATTCCCTTGCAGCCGAAGCGCAACGCCGAATCCACCGCCTTGCGCATTGCCCTGCGAAAGCCCACGCGCTTTTCCAGTTGCAGCGCGATCGATTCCGATACCAGTTGCGCGTCCAGCTCCGGCTTGTGCACTTCCTGGATATCGATGAACACCTCGCGCGAGGTCCGCTTCTGCAACTCCTGCTTCAGCTTGTCGATTTCCGCGCCCTTGCGCCCGATGATGATGCCCGGACGCGCGGTGCGGATGATGATGCGCAGCTTGTTGCCCGGACGCTCGATCTCAACGGAACTCACGCCCGCGGACTTCAGCTTGTCCCGCAGTTCGTCTTTCAGCTTCACATCTTCCAGCAGCAGCTTGTTGTAATCCCGCTCCACGAACCAGCGTGACCGCCAGGGCTTGGTGTAGCCCAGGCGAAATCCGTACGGATGGACTTTCTGACCCATAATCTTTACCTCGCTCCCGCCGTCTTTTTCCGGCCGGCCGATTTCTTCTTTGCTCCCGCTGCACGCGCTTTTTTCTTTTTGGGCGCAGCCTTGGCCGACGCGGAGGAATGTTCCTCGCCGACGACGGTGGCCATTTCAGCGCCGTCCTGCTTGCCCTTCTCCGCCAGCACCAGTTCCATGTGCGCAATGCGCCGCTGGTAGCGATAGGCGCGGCCCATGGGGGCGGGGCGGATGCGCTTCATGCGCGGGCCGTCATTGGCAATCGCCGTCTTGACGTACAACTGATCCACGTCCACATCCAGCCCTTTTTCGCCGCTCAGGTAATTCGCGTTTTCCACCGCCGAGCGAAGCAGTTGAAAAACTGCCGGCGCAATCCGTTTTTTCGTGAACTGCAGGGTGCTGAGCGCGTCTTCCACCCGCTTGCCCCTGATCAGGTCCAGCACCAGCCGCGCCTTCTGGGGCGAGACTCGCGTGAACCGCGCTTTTGCTTTGAATTCCATGAGGATTAGCCTCTTCCTAAACTGTTACGCCTTCGGCGCCGCAGGCGCAATTGCTCCCGGACCACCGGGCACGCCGGCCGGCTTGGCTGCCACTTCCGCCGCCTTCACCGAGTGTCCTTTGAACTGCCGCGTAAATGAGAACTCGCCCAGCTTGTGGCCGACCATGTTTTCCGTCACGTACACGGGAATAAACTTTTTGCCGTTGTGCACGGCGATGGTATGTCCCACCATCTCCGGCGAAATCGTCGACCGCCGCGACCAGGTGCGAACCACCTTCTTGTCGCTCCTGGCGTTCATGTCGTCGATTCTCTTCAGCAGGTGGACGTCAATGAACGGTCCCTTTTTTACTGACCTTGCCATTTACTCAATCTCCTCATGCAATTGCCAGAATTGCCAAAATTGATGTGAACCATGTCCCCGGAATTGTCTCTTCTCACTTCCGGCGATTTTGGCAATTACTTCTGTCTCCTGCTCACAATGAACTTGTCTGTGCGCTTGTTGTTGCGCGTCTTGTAGCCACGCGTCGGCTGGCCCCACGGAGTCACCGGGTGCCGTCCGCCCGACGTTTTGCCTTCGCCGCCACCGTGCGGATGGTCCACCGGATTCATGGTCACGCCGCGGTTGACCGGCCGCTTGCCCAGCCAGATATTGCGTCCTGCCTTGCCGATGGAGACGTTCTCATGGTCCACATTTCCGATCTGGCCTATGGTCGCCATGCAATCAATCAGCACCCTGCGAGTCTCGCCCGAAGGCAGCTTCACCAGCGCATACTCATCTTCCTTGGCGACCAGTTGTGCTGAGCCGCCGGCGGAGCGCACCATCTGCGCGCCCTTGCCCGGGCGCAGCTCAAGATTGTGCACCGTGGTGCCGGCGGGAATATTCCTGAGCGGCAACGCGTTGCCCACCAGAATGTCGGCGTCCGGCCCGCTCACAATCTTCTGACCCACCTTGAGCCCCACGGGTTGAAGGATATAGCGCTTCTCACCATCGGCATAAGCCACCAGCGCGATGCGCGCGGAACGGTTGGGATCGTATTCGATGGAAACCACCGTGGCGGGAATGCCGCTCTTGTCCCGCTTGAAGTCAATGGCGCGCAGCTTGCGCTTATGCCCGCCGCCGCGATGCCAGATCGTAATATCGCCCGCGTTGCGCCGCCCGCCGGTGCGCAGCTTGATGCGCGTCAGCGGCTTGTGCGGCTTTTCCGCCGTTAATTCGTCGTTCGTCAGCGTGGTCTTGAACCGCAATGACGGCGTTATCGGTCTGTATGTTTTAATACCCATTTAAAACCAGCCTTTAGCCTTTGGCCGTTAGCTCTTAGCCTTGTCCGGAAGCTTCTGACTTCCTCATGTTCTTCCATAAGCGATTTGGCACATCAGTCGCCAAATCGCGCTGCCGAGAGGCCTTCACGCTGTCTGCTCGTGCGACGCTCTCAAGCGGTTCACCCGCAACTAAAGATTTTGTGCGTACTCCGGCATCTTCTCGCCCGACCTCAGCTTCACGTACGCCTTTTTCCAGTCGGGGCGAAAGCCGGCGAAACGTCCGCGGCGGCGCTCCTTGCCCTGGAAGTTGGCCGTGCGCACCGAAGCGACCCTCACCTTGAAGATCTTCTGCACCGCTTCCTTGACTTCGGTCTTGGTTGCTCTGGCCGCGACTTCAAACACCAGCGTGCCTTCGTTCTCCTTCACACCCAGGCCCTTTTCGGTGATCACCGGTTTGCGAATGATCTGGTATGCCGATTGCATTTACGCCACCTCCGCTTTGCGCTTCGGCGCCGAAGCCTTGAGCGAATCCTGCAATTTCTCAAGAGCCGGCCGCGAAAAGATGGCCGATTCATATTTCAGCAGGTGATACGGATGAACCCGGTTCCCCGCAACCAGCTCGATTCCGGCCAGGTTCCGCGAACTCAACTCAAGATTGTGGTTCTCCTTGGCGCCATCCACCAGCAGCGCGGTTTTTGCCACGCCCAGCGAATCCAGCGTCGCGCGGAACGCCTTGGTCTTGGCTTCTTCCAGTTCAAAGCCCTCCACCACCAGCAGCTTGCCGTCAGTGAACTTCGCCGCCAGGGCCGAGCGCAACGCGCCCAGCAGCTTCTTGCGTGGAAACTGATAGTCATAGGACCTAGGCTGCGGCCCGTGCACTGTGCCACCGTGCCGCCATATAGGGGAACGAACGGAGCCGACACGAGCGCGTCCGGTACCTTTTTGCCGCCACAACTTCTTGCCCGACCCGGCGACCAGCTTCCTGTTCTTGGTGGCATGCGTGCCGGCGCGCTGCGCGGCGCGGTAATGCTTTACCGCCTCCCACAGCAGGTCTTCATTAATGCCACCGAAGACCTCGTCCGCCAGTTCGAACGTGCCAACCTTCTTGCCCTTCAGATCTACTACGTCGATGTTTGCCATTGCGATTTGCTCTTGGCTATTGGCTCTTGGCCTTTAGCTTTGTCTCGTTGCTCCCGCGTTCATCTCTCTCAGAGATTTAATGCGAGGGCAATCTTGAATCGTGTGGGCACAAACACTCCTGTCTGTGCTCCCTATCTATTTCTTGCCCTTACCCGCTGCCGCTTTCTTTGCAGCCTTCAATGGGGCCTTTCTTCAAGGGCTCCGCAACGGCTTCGCCTGCTTCGCCCTCGCGCTTTGCTCGCGCTATACGGCGCTCGCTCCGCGCTCACCCGCTATTTCTTGCCTTTTCCTGCTGCAGCTTTCTTCGCTGCCTTCAACGGATCCAGCGTGGTCGCGCCGGCAAAGCCACGACGCTCGCGTGGCGGCTTCTTGGCTTTGTAGATCACCACATACGCGTTCTTGTGTCCCGGCACAGCGCCTTCCACCAGCAGCAGATTGTCTTCTGCGTCAATGCCGCGAATCTTCAGGTTGCGGACCGTAACCTGGTCCACGCCCATGTGTCCGGACATACGCTGGTTGGGAAAGGTGCGCGACGGGAACGAAGATGCGCCAATCGAACCCTGTACCTGGAACATGTGGCCGTGCGCCGCCGGGCCGCCGCCGAAATGGTGCCGCCGCACGACACCGGCAAAGCCGCGCCCCTTGCTCACGCCCACCACGTCCACATAGCCCTCGCCGTTGAAGATCTCTACCAGCACTTTGTCGCCGACCTTCACCGCGCCGTTACCGCTGCTCGCGGCGCCATCGCCGCCCTCGGCCGATTTTTCCGCGGAAGCCGCTGCCGCTTGCGGCGTGCTTTCCACCGCGACTTCGCGCATGAACTTCACTGGAGGCAGGTTGTGCTTGGCGAAATGTCCCTGCATCGCCTTGCCGACATTCTTGCCCTTCACAAACTCGACCAGGCCAATCTGCGCTGCTTCGTAGCCGTCCTTGTTGGCGCGCTTGAGCTGCGTAATCACGCACGGGCCCGCCTGCAGAACCGTGACCGGGTGGACCTCACCCTTGTCATCAAAGATCTGCGTCATGCCGATTTTTTTACCCAGAATTCCGTTAACCATGTTCTTCTCTCCTCATCATTCCTCGGCTCCATGCAGCATCGAGGAACTGTAGGTTTTGCATTCTTGGCCCTTGGCTCTTGGCCTCTAGCTCAAGCAGCTGACCGCGCGAGACAAAGCCAAAAGCTAAGAGCCAAAAAGCTATTTATGCTCTTTCCCGAATGCCTTGATCTCCACGTCCACGCCCGCCGGAAGGTCGAGCTTCATCAGCGCGTCTACCGTGTTTTGCGTCGGCTCCAGGATGTCAATCAGGCGCTTGTGCGTGCGGATCTCAAATGCCTCGCGCGATTTCTTGTCCACGTGGGGCGAGCGCAGCACGCAATACTTGTTTTTTACCGTGGGCAGCGGAATCGGTCCCGCAATCTGCGCCCCAGTGCGCTTGGCTGTATCGACAATCTCGCCGGTCGACTGGTCGAGAATGCGGTAGTCGTACGCTTTCAGCCGTATGCGAATTCTTTCTTTGCCAATCAATGTTTTGTCCTCAAAGAGCTATTGCGGCGGTCGAAAAATTTCAAAGAGCGTCGATCACAGCCGCTGCCCCACAATTGGGTAATTTTCTAATTTGGTAATTTGGTAATGGAGTAATTGGCTTTGGGTTCAAATTACCCAATTACCAACTTACTCAATTACCCAATCTCTCTCTTACTGAATAATCTCGCTGATCGTTCCCGCTCCCACCGTCCTGCCGCCTTCGCGGATGGCGAACCTGAGCCCCTTTTCCATCGCCACCGGCGTGATCAGCTCGATGGTCAGCGCTACGTTGTCGCCGGGCATTACCATCTCCGTGCCGCCCGGCAGCTCCGCCACGCCCGTCACGTCCGTGGTGCGGAAGTAGAACTGCGGACGATAGCCCTTGAAGAACGGCGTATGCCGCCCGCCCTCTTCCTTGGTTAGCACGTAAACTTCGGCCTTGAATTTGGTGTGCGGCGTGATCGAGCCCGGCTTGGCCAAAACCATCCCGCGCTCCACGTCTTCCTTCGGCGTGCCTCTGAGCAGCAGACCGGCGTTGTCGCCCGCCATGCCTTCATCGAGCTGCTTCTTGAACATCTCCACGCCCGTGACAACGGTCTTTCTGGTCTCGCGGAACCCTACAATCTCCACTTCCTCGCCGACTTTGACTTTGCCGCGCTCGATTCGGCCCGTGACCACCGTGCCGCGCCCGGAGATCGAGAAAATATCTTCAATCGGCATCAGAAACGGCTTATCGATATCGCGCGCCGGCAGCGGCACGCTCTTGTCCACCGCCTCCATCAGCTCGTCA
>DASTAS010000007.1:0-155553 GCA_035712465.1 Candidatus Angelobacter sp. | reverse complement strand
CCTCTTTATCTAGGGAACTGACTATCACTTGTTCAGAAGTGTCCATCTCCGCTCCAAGTGGACACCTATCCCGAGTGTCCGCTGCGTGAGAATGGCTCTGATTTATGACGATGTCGAGACGGTTACCACCGGACGCTTACGATTCAAACACGATCAGCGCTTCAAGGATCACATCTGATCCATTTCGTTGGTGAGTCACTAAACCGGTAATTTCCCGGTTCCCTGCCCTGAGACGCGTTCGGGCGTTTTGGATCCCGCGGCCGGCGTTCCGGTGCTGTCTCTGAGATCAGCGGGCGCACTCTCTTTCGCTCGGAAAAGGTCCTTTTAAGGGTCCGATAAGAACATCCCCACCATTCCTTACCATGGCAGCAGACTGCCCTCCGTGCCATTTGGTTTCAATCAGTTGCCTGCCAGCACCGTACTTTCACGGCGGTAACACGGGTTCACGTTCTCAGAAGAGATGATAAGGGGCCGATCCCCCCACGAATCGGCCCCTTGCCCACTGGTTAAGTTTTTGGGCGCAATTTGGGCGCAAATCGGGCCGTTTTAACCGATTTTTTGCCATCACGCCGTCTATTAAGTCCTTTGCCGTCAATAAAAGGCTTCTTTTGCCATTCCATGGCATGGAAGAGGTCGTCGGTTCGATCCCGACCAGGTCCACCAATTTAAACCCGCCTAGAATCAATCAATGTTAAGTGGTTACCGCGTGCTCCTTACGTATTTCACCCCCTGCCATCGTCCATCACGATGGAGGGAGACTTCTGTGAAAGGTTACGAGCCGGTTCTTTGTGGCTGTCGTCATTCTATGACTAGCCATTGACGATCACAGTGTCTCCATAAGGGCAGTCCAGCCGGCCACGCTTTAACCATCCACTTCACATAACTGCACAAATTTTTGGTAGTAGTTGGGCGCATAATACAAAGCCGCAATAATTGTCCCGGGGCGGCTTTGCGCCGCCCCGGGGTTCATTTTTAGTTTGTCACGCCATTCGTTATGGCGATCGTTATTTGAGTGAGCATAACTGGCATCCGCCGCTACCGGGATCCACGGTAACCGAGATCGGGACACTATGCGATAGGGTTCCGCTTGTGCCGGTGACGGTTACCGTATAGTTTCCGGGGGCAACCGCTGCTCCGGCCCGGACCGTCAACGTTACCGAACCGGATCCGTTCACGGAAGCAGCAGAAAGGAATGCGGTCAGGCCTCCGCTCACGCTCAAGCTGACTGGGCCGGTAAACCCGTTTAACGGGAAAACGGTAATGGTGGTGCTGATGGTGCTGCCGAGACCAGCGGTGAGTTCAAGGGACGCTGGAGAAGCCGACAGGCTGAAGTTGCCCGTTGGCGGTGGAGGAGCAGGAGCATTCACCGTCAGAGAGACCCCCGTGCTATGCACCTCAGTGCCGCTCGTGCCAGTGATCGTCAGATTGCGTGCTCCCGTCGGCGTGGATGCCGTGGTGCACACTGTCAGCGTGGAAGATCCAGCGCCGCTCACCGAAGCCGGGCTGAAGCTGGCGGTCGCATTTGCCGGGAGGCCGCTCACGCTAAACGTAACCGTGCTGTTGAAGCCGCTTACCAGCGCTGAAACCGACGCCGTATAGCTGGCGCATGATCCCTGCACCACGCTCTGCGAAGTCGTATTGGTAAACAGGCTGAAGGTCGGCTCCGGAATGAAGCCGAACATGAACGTCCCATAGATGTTGTCCTGGAAAATGTCGAATTCCACCGGGCCGGTGTAGTTGTCGGTAGAAGATGGACCGGTAATGGTGGCGCTGGCCGTCTGCCCGACCGTGCTGGTGCTCATGGCATTCCATTTATTCACGAAGGTAAGAGTATCGGCCACGTTTAGCTTCGCCCCAAGTTTAACGAAAAAGCTTCCGGAGATGTTGCCTTGCGTGCCGATGCTAACTGAACGCGTGTCCGTGGCTCCCTGTCCTTGCGTTGCCGTAGCCTGATGCTGTATGGAAAAAGTTTGGGTAATGGGTTGGCCGCCGGGCGGAGGCGGCGAATACTGCAGGTTCGGGTTGGTGGTGCGGCAGAAGCGCCCGTCCGCGGTGCAACTGCTGCCGGAAGGAATGTTGATCACATACGAGGGATTGGAGAAAGGGTCTGCTCGGAGGATAGCCGCCAAGTCAGATGCATCCAGCCCTGGGTCTTTGGTGCCGTCAAGACCGCAGGCCGGATCGGCTGAGGTGCATAGCGTGCGTGGCGCCCACGTCCGGGCCAGCACGTCCGCGATATTGGAGGGCATTGGCGCGTGGCCATTCAGAAACTTCACCGGAATTCCAATAATGTCTGTGGTGCCGGCCGGGTCATTCTCGTCAAACGCGTATCCCGTCCAGGTAAAGTTCGTGCCAGTACTGTCAATGGTCAAGCCTATTGCCGGATTGAGCCAGATCCAGATGATGTCTTCATCATGATCCAAACCCACTGCGGAACTGGCGGGACCGCGGATGGTTGTGCTCGTGTTGGTTGTCTCGTTGACCGCGACCGAGTTGCTGGTATCTGTTTCTTGGCTAAGCTGCGCGCTGGAAGTGGTTGTTATTGAGCTGCCGAACAAGCCGAAAAACGAGAACCCGGTGGTTATCGAGGCAGTCACATTCACGCCATTGGTAAACGAACTGCTTATCATCGAGCTGGTGCCCAGCATTGTGCTGTTGCTATACATGACCGAACTGGCCGATCCCGGCGGCGCATATGTCACCGTCAGCACGACATATTTCGGCTCGACGAAACCGGCGAGGGGAGTTGGCGCTGGCGTAGGGGTTGGCGTAGGCGTAGGTAATGGGGTGGGGGTGGGGAAGGTACACGGGCTCGTGAACTGACCTGTTGGGCCGGAGGACAGCCCAGAAGAGTTGGTAACTCCCGGCGAGAGCGGCACGTCAGACGGGAGCTGGCAGGTTTGTGCGGACAAAAGCTGCACTGAAAACATACAGATGAGAATTCCCATCAGGAAACGGATCTTCAATTTATCTCCCTTTCATATCTGGAAAGACTTCTTGACTGGTTCAGCAAAGGGCCGGTGGACCGCTCTGCATGTGGTCGGAGGGAGAACGGCCGGAAACGGTGGCGCCAAAGCCTAAAAAGTGTTCCACGGCCATTCTTTTAAACAAGTTGCAGCGTGCTGCGCGGCACGATACTAGAAGAAACTACTTAACACCTGGACAGAAGCTAATTTTTCCTGTTTTCCGAATTCCATAAAACAATAGCCAAATTCAGAAAGTTTGCTTATAGGTGAAATATTCAAAAAATCAGGTGACACACTTCTTTGCAGTATTGAAGCCCCGGCCCATCTGATCACACGGCTATGT
This sequence comes from Candidatus Angelobacter sp., assembly GCA_035712465.1. Lineage (GTDB taxonomy): Bacteria > Acidobacteriota > Terriglobia > Terriglobales > Acidobacteriaceae > Angelobacter. The sequence continues at coordinate 152,244 of DASTAS010000007.1, read as the reverse complement.
ACGTTTGACCACGTATTAATGGCTATAGCGCACGATTCCAATGTTCTTGGATTGCGGCATTGCTGCTTGATTTTCTGAACTGGGAGAAGGGATCGCTCAAGAATGCTTGTTACAAAACGGAACGCCGAGCTCTGTCATCTGCCACAAACGATATTAGCCGCTTATTAAAAACAAATCAGAAAACCAAGATCGATCGCCAAGTCCACCTTCCCTGGACAGCTTGCTATGTAATAAAATCGTCAACCGAGAAAGGATTACCGACATGACAAACGAAACAGATAATCGGGTACTGAGTAGAAGAGGCGCGAGAACGCTGTCGGAACAGGAAGTGGAAACGGTGATTGGTGCTGCTGGTACCTCAACGCAGCATGTCACTGGTTGTTTTCGCTGCACTCAGGATATCAACGTTGATACAGATTAGGTAAACTTGCGGTAATTATCAGGCTCCAGAAAGCCACCATCCGCATTGGGAAAGAATGCGTCCGGCGGCGGGTTGAGGATTCTGGTTGCAGGTCAGAAGTCGTGAGGCACCTTTTCCGGAAATATTCAAACCGCCGCCGGGTTTCTTATTTTTGCCAAGGACGGAGTTGGCCTTTGTAGATAGTCCCAGTCAGCGCATCCCCTCCGCACCCTTTTGCCTGTGCAACCCGCTAACGGTAGCCCTCAAAGCATCCGCAAGCAGCCTTGATTCAACCCCCCGACGATGCGGGAGCCATGATGAATCTGCGGCTGTTCAATTGCCCTGATAGGGGGCAAATACCACCACCCCATTCGCCGGGATCACGATATTGGCTGACGTGGGGAAGCCGTGTGCAGGGCTACCATTGGCGTCGATTGCTCCTCCATTTCCGGCGACGATCGGATTCGCCCAATTGTCATAGACATCGCTGTTAAAGACTTCAAGCCAGCGGCCTCCACTCGGGAAGCCGATGTTGTAGTTCCACCAGGTGTTTTCATTGAGGCTGGCTACAACGACGACATCCCGGCCCTGACCTTCAATCCAGCGGTGATAGGCGATCACGCGATTGGTGTTGTGGACGTGGAAGGCACGCACCGAATCGCTGCGCAACGCGGGCTGACGCCAGCGCAGGCGGATCAGATCCTGTGTGAAGCGCAGGTGGTTGACCATAGCATGGTCGGCGCCGTTGACGCCGTCCCACCAGATCAGCAGATGCTGATCGAGGTCCCAGTGCCACTGCTTATCTTCGAGAAATTCCTGGCCCATGAAGAGCTGCGGAATCCCCGGCGCGGTGAGCAACAACGAATTGGCCACGCGGGTGCGGCTGCGCGCATACCAGGTGCGCTGGTTGTTTGCGTCGGCCATGGGTGGGATACGCTGCTCATTCCCCTGCTTGACGACGTCATGGTTCTCGATGCAGGTGACCGCACGCCATGCGTGGTCCATGCCCGGAGGGAATAGCGCGGCAGCAATGGCGTCGAGATTCACGGTGGCAGTAGCGCCATAGGAGCTTTGGCTGATGGCTGAGCGGATGGCGATCCGCAGCGCATCGTGCTGGACCACGTCAAAGCCAAAACCCCCGTTGCTGCTTGAGCTTACGACGTCCGCAGCAGGCGGCCAATGCTCCGCGTTCTGCAGGCTGCGCGGGTGCTCGAAGCGGAGAGTACCGGTCAAATCGCGACAGAAGCCGGCGCCCGAATCACCACCCTGATTGAGGAGCACACTGATCTCATCGTAGCGGAAGCCATCAGCATGAAATTCGTTCAGAAAGAATCGGGCGTTGTTGATGAGGAACTGGCGCACATCCTGATTCCAGAGGGCGAAGGCGAGACCACCGGCCCAACCTTTGTCCGTGCAGTAAAGGCTTTGATTGTTGTCACCGTTGGTGGCGCGATCCCAGAAGTAGATAGCGTGGTCATCTCCAAAGAAACCGCCAGCGTGGTTGTACACGACATCAAAAACAACGGCGATCCCGTGCAGATGACAGAGGTCGACAAGCACCTTGAGCTGCGCTGGCGCGGTGGCAATCTCCGCCGATGCCAATGGTGGAAAGCCTCTGGCGGCGAGCAGCCGGTTGATCGTGGCCAGATGTACGTTGAGAGCTGCTGCGTCGCGTTCCATGTAGGGCAGGTCGGGCGAGAAGAAATCCCCGCCGTTGTAGCCCTCGGAGACGCCGCTCTCCATTTCATATATTGGCAGCGGCTGCAGTACGTTGATGCCGAGCGCGGCCAGGTACTCAATCTTTTCGACCACGTCAAGAAACGTGGAGGGCTTGCTGTTGGAAGTGGGATCATAAGCGCCAACGTGGAGTTGGTAAATGATCATGTTGGAGTAGTCAGGCGTAACAAAGGCTGCATCGTGCCACGGATACGCGCTGCTGTCACGGACAACACAACTGCACTCGGGAAACGGCTTATCAATGGCCATCTCACGAGCATAGGGATCGCGCTTGGGCCCGGTGCTGCCGTTACCGACGACGAGGAAGTTATACGTGTCGCCATCGGCGACAGCAGGCAGGAAGCCGGACCAGTATCCGTTGCTGTTCTGCAGCAGAAGGTCAGGATCAGGACCGTTGCGGGGTGCGCCACCGAAGGTTCCGTTCAGATAAACAGCTTTCGCGCGCGGGGCCCATACGCGAAAAATCGCACCTCCAGGGCAGAGATTGGCCCCCATGGGCGTGGAGGCGCTGATGTTCAGTTGCGAAATGGCAGGCACAGGGGCGAGAGGAGCAACGGCCATGGAACTTCTCCTTAAGAGAAATGCGGAAGGGATGGTGGAACGTGGGTTTAAGCGTGGGAGCGAAAGCCACAGTATAGTGCAGTTTCAGATTGCGAACAACGAACCCGCTGCAAGCCGCTTCCTCAATTGACTCGGGATCGTTTGAAGACGAGCGCTTTCCATTGCAATAACCGTTCTGCAAAAAAGGGGTCGACCGAGATAGCGGTAAGCTACAGTCCGAGTTGGCTCGCTACACCGGAGATTTGAACAGGCGCTACTGTCCCAATGCCGAATTCCGTTTCCGCCACTCAGTCGACCACGGTGTTATGCCATTGTCCGTCTATTGTTGCCGGAGTGGCGGCATGGGTAGAGGAATATTGTAAGTCTTCGCACCGACACCTACTCCTCCCGCGCAAGTATTCGGCGGCGTAGTGCAAACATTTCGTGTGGATGGACATTCGGCCGCCCAGAACATGTAACCAAGCATGCCGGCTGTTGTACCAGCGCCGTTTGGCGCAACCGTTTGCACGAAGGTTCCCGTCGAATCCTCCAGTGACGAACTGAAGTTTGTACACTCCGGAAGCGGATTGTGCCCGCTCGTGATGTACAGGCTGCCGGTGAACTTCGCCGGAGCCAACGGCAAGATGGGTGGCGCGAAATTCGATTTTCCGTCCACGTGTTCCTGCCAATTGCCTTCCGCGGACGATGCATTGGTCGGCTGCTTACTTGGCACCAGAGCATTGGCATAATCGAGTACGGGGTTCGCGGTAGTCAGCCAGTCGCTGGTTGCTTTGCGGTCCAGGTCAATGAGGAAGCGGTCACCCGCGCCCACGTCTATGGTCAAGCGGGCAGCAGCGTTCGCTCCGGTGGGATCATAAGGCAACTGCGAGCGGTAAGCGTCGATGAAAGCCTGCAATCCCGTCAGATTGGGAGTGGTGTTTTCTTCATAATCAATTTCTATGCCTACGCCCAGGCTTTTGGCCACCGCAGCAGCATTCAGGCCCAATTGCGTCGGATTGGTAGACAGGGCGGTGTTCCAGTCGTCGACAAATGTAATTCCACCAATTGACAACATAACCCGCACATTGTGGCTGGTGAAATAGCTGACGATTTGTTGATTCATCCCTATCGGCACGCCATTCACGGTCTGAGAATCATTTGTTTGATTGAGCAGTTTGAGAGGATTAACAAATGACAGCACCACCAGATTGACCGAGGGAACACCGTCGCCACGGTCAATCAGCCAGTGATTATTAGCGTCGAAATCAGTGATGTTGCGGACAGTGCCCCATGTACAAGCGTCGTTGCCGCAATGCCAGGCGCCATAAATCTGAATGGGCGTAGCCACTGCCATCGTGCTGACAAGAAGTAATGCCGGCAGAAGTGAAAATCGTTTATTCGTGAGGCGCATGAGGGACTCCTTTCTTACAGAGCGGTTGTTATCGGCTAACCTCTTCATCATTGGGTCGATGAATTGGTCACTTACTTAAAAGTTTCAAGGAAGGCCCACCCCTTCCATTTTTTATGGTCCATGAGAAACGCTCCGGTAACATGGGAGAAAACACTTCCCTGCACCGGGTTCATTCTGGACTGCAATACATAAACCTCCTTGTTACTCCACAACCACTGACTTGGAGAGATGGCGTGGGCGGTCAACATCGCGGCCGCAGAGAACGGCAATGTGGTACGCCAACAGTTGCAGAGGAATCACCTCCACGATGGGCTGTAACAAAATGGGCATTTCCGGAATGCGCAGCACAGAAGGCGCAATCTTTTCCACCTCTGTGTCAGAACGCGTGACGATGGAGATAACCGGGATTTCACGCTCCACGAACTCGCGGATGTTGGAGACCGTACGCTCATACCGTACGGTTGAATCGATATCGCACTCATCGTGTGCGGCGAGAACCACGATTGGCATTTCATCGCTCACCAGAGCCGCCGGGCCGTGCTTGAGTTCGCCGGTTGGGTAGCCCTCTGCATGAATGTAAGAGACTTCTTTGAGTTTCAATGCGCCTTCCAGCGCAATGGGATAATCGATATCCCGGCCAACAAAAATGAAGTCCTTTGACTTATAAAGCTGCTCTGCATAGCTGCGGCAGAGCTCATCCGTTCGCAGCGCTTCTTCCATCCAGTCGGGAATATCGTGCAAGCTCGCGAGCGCGTGCCGGCCGGCACGGCTAAGGGTTCCGCGAAACTGCCCAAAGTACGCCGCCAGGAGAAACATGGCAGTCAACTGGGCAGTGAAGCTCTTGGTAGCCGCAATCGAGACTTCTTCTCCTGCATGAGTCAGGAGCGTGGCGTCCGCCAGTTGGGTCAAGGGAGTTTCCGGAACATTGCAAATGGCCAGCGAAGTTGCTCCCTTTCGGCGCGCCACTTGCAATGCTGTCACCGTGTCGATCGTAGTCCCTGACTGTGAGAGAAACACCGTCAATTCCTGCTGGCCAACCAGTGGATCGCGGTAACAGTATTGGCTGGCAAAATCGACCTCCACCTGAATGCCTGCCATGCGCTCAAACATGAACTCGCCCGCGATGCCGGCGTGGCGACTGGAACCGCTGGCGGCGATGGTGATTTTCGAGAACGAACGGATCTGCGCAGCCGTCAACGGAAGCTGGGGCAGCCGTATTTTTCCCGTACCGTCGAGATGATCAGCAAGCACACGGCGAATCGCATCCGGCTGCTCGTAGATTTCCTTCAGCATGAAATGTGGAAATCTTGTACCCGGTTTTGAATTGGCAGACACGGTCGCCCTTTCGCTTTCGTTCTTCCGCACCTTGCTCGGCGCAAGCCCTTTCGCAGCCTTTTCCGGCTCAACGAAATCGGCCTGCGGTTTCGCGGATGGCCCGTTGCGGAGCCGCTGTGTTAACAGCAACTCCGCCAGAGTGAGCGAGGCCTCGTCAAGAAGCTTGCTAGAAGCGATACTTCAAACCGAGCTGCATGTTACGTGCTCCCTGTGAGTTGGTGATCTGCCCAAAGTTTGCGGCTCCCTGGGTGTGTTGTCCGCCGAACTCATCACCAAAATCAAAGATCGGCATATTGAACACGTTTACGGCGTCGATTCGGAATTCCACATTTTGTCTTTCGGTAACCTTGAATGTCTTTGCCAAGCTCATATCCACCGTTTTGTACCCAGGGCCTCGGAAAGCACCGACAGGACAGTTGCCAAACGTGCCTTGAGCAGGAGCAGTTACAGCCGCCGGGTTGAGGAAGCTAAATTTCGGTGTGCCTTGCCCCGGAACAGGCCCGAAAGGAAGGGTCTGTGGTACTCCCGGAACACAATCGGGTCGTGTAGAGAAGCCTCCCGTAAGCGATGAGTCGGTAGCGGCAAAAACAGTCTGGGCAAACCCGGTGTGGAAATTGAAATCGGAGCTGATGCGCCAACCGCCTGCCACAGCATCGACAGCCTTGGGCACATCACTGCCAAAGTGACGTCCGCGACCAAAAGGCAGATCGTAAACCACGTACCCGTTAAATAATGAGGCTACGTCCTGTGGACAACGCCCATAGTCCGCTCGTTGGTCGTAAGGATTTTGTGGAAAAGCCCAGCCGGCGATGGTTTGCGCCTGGGTAGCGACGTTGTCTCCAAACTGGCCGAAGAAGCCAGGTGTATCACTGAGACATTTGGACCAGGTGTAATTCACTTGTGCCTGGAGTCCATTCGTAAATCTCTCCTGGAGCGTGGTCTGCAAAGCATGGTAGTTGGATATGCCATTCGATAGCGTAAATCTCGCCTGTCCCACTTCGCTGAGGAGAGTCGGGTTCAGGAAGGGGCTTGGCGATACTGTCCCATCAGGATTCAACTGTTTTTGCTGAAGCATGATGATGTTGGAAAGGTGTTGATTTGCCTGGCCAACATAGCCAACCTGCAGTGTGGTGGCAGGCCCAAACTGGTGTTCAATACTCAAGTTCCAGGCGTAGTGAACGGTTGGGCGGAGATTCACGTCAAAGGCGTGAATGTTCACGCCGCTAAAGCAAGTGGGCGACAACGCCTGAGCCAATGCCAGGGTGCAGCCAGTTGGGAACCCCGTAAAGCCCTGATCCAGAGTACTGCCGGGAAGAGGAGAATTGGGGAGAAATGTAACATTGTGTGCCGTCTCGAATGGCGGATTCTGCGTCAGAAGGTTGTTTACGCCATTGCTTTCCGTAAAGTTCGAAATGCCGTATGCGGCATGGATGACAGTGTTTTTCACAAACTTCGGCTGCCAAGCCAACCCAATCCTTGGTTGGAAATTGGCAATGCCGTTGTACTGGTGATACAGCGCATTTCCCAACCCGTTGTTGCTGGAAGGCAATAACAGTTGGCCACCGAACAGGGAGTAATTCACTGCATTTCCGTCCTCGGCAACGCGCGGCGTGTTCAGGTCCCAGCGGACACCCAGGTTCAGAGTTAGATTGCTTTGTACGCGCCAGTTGTCCTGCACGTAAGCAGAGTAAAGGCTGTTATTTACATGGCGATTGCCAACTCCCTGCCCGATTCCCAGACTGCTCGGGAGTCCCAACATAAAATCTGCGGAACCCGAGCCTGTGGCGGCCGTCGCCGGGTCTGTCTGCCCATTGCCGGTGAATTGACCCGTGAAACCGAATTGACCCGCTAAACCTTCGTTGCCAGGATAGAGGAAATTGTCACGGTAGCGGTTGAACTGAAAACCCGTGTGAAATTCGTGAGTCCCTCGGGTGAACAGTACTGAGTCGCTGATCTGAATAACGGTATCCGCAAACACATTGGTCTGGGCGAGATTGTTACCGATTCCACTGATGCCATCCGTGAACCCGCCAATGGAGGGCAGAAAAGTGCTCGGAGAGCCGGGGATGCCAAAGGTTTGCGGCAGGTTCTGACCGGTGGGGTTCGAGAATCCCTGGAAAACAGGAAAGTGGCTGACCCCGAAACGAAGATCATTCAGCATGGTCGGGCCGATAGTCCGCGTCCAATCAGCAACAACGTTTTTCAGTGGATAACTGAAATTCGTTATTCCATTGGAAGCAAGAATGAAAGTTTCAATCGTTGGGTTTTCAACATCCTGTTGTGAATAGCGTGCAAATAAATGATCCTGTGAAGAAGGGACCCAATCGATCTTGAAATCGCCCTGGTTCGCATTATTCTCAACCCGCTGCGAATAGGTAAGGACATTGGGCAAAACTGAATTGGGAAGGGGGTACAACGGCGAATTGACAATTGCGAGCGCGGCCGGACTCAGCACAAGACCTGCGGCGGTTAGATTGTTGAATGGAATCGGCACTCTGGAAGTGGGCGCTACTCCCGCCTGGGGCTTGAAAAGCTGGGAAGCAGGGTTGCTGCAGATACCGGCGCTGTTAAACGTTCCCTTATTAGCGGTGCAGAACTCGCCAAAATCGCCGCCGCGTTCCGCCTGGCTCAGCACAGTGGCCGTCTGCGTTGAGGGAGTGACCATCCGTTGCCCCTGATAGTCCACGAAGAAAAAGAGCTTGTCTTTGATGATCGGCCCGCCAAAAGTAGCTCCGAACTGGTTGTAGCGCAGCTTTGCCCTCGGCAGAAGCTCATGACCATCCGGGCCTTTTCCGGCAAGATTGTTGCTCCACTCATTGGCATTGAAGATGTCATTGCGCAGGAATTCGAACACGCTGCCATGGTAGGAGTTGGTACCGGATTTCAACGTGGCATTCACAATGCCACCAAGAAAATTCCCGAATTCAGCCGGCGGGTTCTGAGTAATCAGATTGAATTCCTGGATCGCGTCCACGTTCGGCGAATAAGCAACTTCGTTGTTATCGTTCTGATTGTTGTCCATTCCGTCAAGAATGTAGTTGCTCGTTTGTTCGCGATTTCCGTTGATATACGGCCGACCCACCTGAAACGTATTCTGCCCGGAAACGAAAGCGCCGGGATTCGTGCTTACAGCGCCTGGCGTGAGAAGGGTCAATTCTCCATAATTCCTGGTAATGAGCGGCAGATTCTCTGTCGCAACAGAATCGATATGGGTGCTGATTTCCGTGGAGTCCGTTTGTAGAAGCGGTGGGAGACTGTTCACCTCGACGGTCTCGCTGACCTGTCCTACCTTCATCTCAAAATTGAGACGTGCGATTTGATTCAATACCAGATCGAACGCCGGCTTTACGGCAGTTTGGAATCCTTTCTGCTCGACCTTCACTTCATACTTCCCCACCGGAACGTGTTCGATTCGGAATGAACCTGTGGCATCCGTGGTCGTGGTAAGCACTGTTCCACGGTTTACGTCTCTGGCGGTCACTGCTGCGCCGGACAGGGCCGCGCCCGTAGGATCCAACACCGTGCCCACAATAGACCCGGTCACTTCCTGCGCCCAGACCAGAGAAGAGCCAAGAAGCGCGAACATCGATACGTAAACAATAAGGACGCCCGTCGTGAGCGCCCTGCGAAGATAACTCTGGCCAACCGCTGCGTGCCGCTTGCAGCCGTTGCCATGGAGACCTGATTGCGAATGTGTGAACCGCAGCATGTGACCTCCAGAAGCGCAGGTACGGAATTCCATACCGTGAGCGCACTCGACGATTTATTGAACATTCAATCGTGTTTATTGAAACGATTTCATAAACACGAGTCGAAATTGTGTCAAAGTGCCACCGCCCCTGTCAATAGGCGCCCTGAATAATTTTTTGTGCTTGCAGAACGGCTTTCCATGAGCGCCGTCAGACCGCGAGAGAACAACAACACGCGGAGGACGTAATTACCGGCAGCCTGGCCGCGCCGAGCAATCCCGCCCGGTCCTGCAGTTCGGCCGGCTTGATTTCAGTAGAGCGGTGGCGAAGTTTTTGTTCCTCGCCCGCGCGATAGACGATGGAACGCTCATTCAGTTCGCGAAACATGGCTGGCGAGAACTGGTCCCAGGCCCGAGACACTCCGCCGCCGATGACGTACATGGGTAAATTGAAGGAATTGATGAGATTGGCAAGAGCTATGCCTATGGCTTTGCCCACCATCTCAAAAATCTCCTTCGCTGCCACGTCCCCGGCTTGCGCGCACGCGTGCACCGTTCTGGCGCTCAACTGCGGATCTCGTTCTGCCGCCGCGCTTAGACACGGAGATTTGCCGTGGTTCAAGTACTCAAGCGCGGCTTGTCGAATCGCAGTCGCAGAAGCATATTGTTCGAGGCAGCCGTGATTTCCACAATTGCAAGGCCTGCCCTCCGGAATCACGGTGGTGTGGCCAATTTCACCTGCCATTCCAAGCACACCATGCCAGGGCTTCCCGGTAAAAACAAACCCTCCACCGACGCCGGTGCCAAGTGTAATCATGCACAAGTCCTCGACGCCGCGTCCTGCGCCCAGCCATTTTTCGCCTAAAGCTGCACAATTGGCGTCGTTTTCCAGAATGACGGGAACCTGGAGCTTCGATTCCAGGTCACTTCGGGCGGCATAGCCCTGCCACCCGGGAAGATTCGCCGCCGAATGGATCGTACCGGTCTCAAGATCAATGATCCCGGGAACCCCGATTCCGAGGCCCAAAAACCTGCCGGCAGACGAATACTTGTGAATCAAGGTCCGGACGTGAGCGGTGAGCTTCGTGATCACCTCTTCCCGTCCGTGGTCTACATGGCTCGGGACAGAAATCACTTCCATCTGGGCGCCATTTGTATCAATGGCCGCGATGCGCAGATTCGTGCCGCCCAGGTCAACACCGATGGAGAACGCCGGCATGCCCTACCTCCCGATTCCCGAACAGCGATTTAATTATAGCGAATCGTTTCAATAAAACAAGCGGCGATGTGCGCTGTAATTTACAAGATTTTATTGAACAATGAGAGCTAAAGAGTGCGACAATAAGACAAAGCCCGCATCTTCCGGTGTTTGCCCATGGACAAGAACACGGAGAAAAGATGAAGAAGCAAAAATCGAGGAAAGGAGCAGTGACCATCCGCGATGTTGCCAGGGAGAGCGGATTTGCCGCCAGCACAGTTTCCATTGTCTTAAACAACGCTCCTCTCTCCCGCTACATTCCCCCCGCCACCAAGGCGCGCATCCAAAAAACCGCGAAAGGGCTGGGGTACCATCCCAACATCTTTGCCAAGTCGCTTCGCAGCAAGCGGAATCACACGGTCGGGGTCATTCTCTTCGATATTACCGATCCCTATTGCACGCTGATCTTGCGTGGGATTGAGAAGTCGCTTTACCAGGAATCGTACCTTCCTATTCTTGCCGATGCCCACAATGAGCGGGCCCGATTTGAACGCTATCTGGAAATGATGCTGGAGCGCCGGGTGGAAGGTTTGCTGGTACTGGCAAACTGGCTGTACCTGGACATCAACGTTCTTGCCGATCTGGAGCGCGGGAAAATTCCGACAGTGATTATCGGGCGCGAACTGGAATCAAGCGCAACCAGCTCCGTGACAGTGGACGATGAGGGCGGAGCTTATTCAGCTCTTGCGCACCTTTATTCCCTAGGCCATCGAAAGATCGCCTTCGTGCGCGGGCCAAAGGCCCTCTCCAGCAGCAAGGCCCGGTGGCGCGGCGTCCAGCGCTTTGCGCGCGACAGCCGGCTCGACCTTGATCCTAAGCTTATTGTTGACTTGCCAGACCAGATCAATCTCAATGCCGGCGTTGATGACGCCTTCCGAATCACGGAAGAGCTCTTGAAGCAAAAGAAATCGTTTACTGCTCTCATGGCCTATGACGATATGACGGCCTTCGGAGCGCTTCGCGCCCTTGCCAAGGCAGGCATCAAAGTCCCTCAAGAATGTTCGATCATCGGTTTTGACGATGTAAATCCGTCTCACCTCATGGTGCCTGCGCTGACTACGGTACGGCAGCCCATGGATGCCATGGGAGCGAGCGCCGTCAGCATATTGATTGATGGCATCACCTCGGCGGCCGAGAACCGGACCGTCGCGGCTATCCACCGCAAGCTCCCGGCGGAACTCGTGATACGGGAAACAACGCAATCGATTTCCTGAGCACAGCCGTGAACCACATCAACGAGAAGCAAGGGTCACCGGAAGAACTCCGAGGAAAGGAATCTGGCCGAAGATGGCTTCCGCCAGGGCCTCCATGGAAGGAGGCAAGATGCTGTACGTGCAAATATGTGTACGCGCCGCCGGATAAGCTGCCAAATCATAGGGCATTCGAAGTGCCACGGTAATCATCCGCCCCGACTGCCGGATGAGTTTCTTTACTAATTCTGCCTGGCCGCGGTGCTCTGCCGCATTGATGGTACCCACAATCACCACATCAAAACTCGCCAGCTTTTCGCAAACTTGGCTGATGTCGGCAGGATCGGGATTCAGGCGAAAGGTAACCGCCGCCACAGCCGCATGGTATCGCCGCAAGGCCTCGGCCAATCCGATCTTTACGTATGAGGAAGTATCGGCCGGGGTCAAATCGTCAGGAACCGGAACAGCCACTGCAATCTTCGCGTCTGGCGACACGCGCAAGGGCAGCTCTTCAGCATCATTTCGCACCAGCGTGACTGACTTTCGCGCGATATGCTGTGCGAGCTGTTGATGTTGTTCGCATGCGACGATTTCGAGCTGAGGGCGCGATTGTTTTGCAATCCACTTCTTCAAATCCAGAATGCGCCTTGCTGAAGATCTGACTGCTTCTTCTGAGAGCAAGCCCCGGCGAACTGCCTGCACCATGTTGGCCCATGCCGGTTCAACGCGGTCAAGCTGGTGATTGAAGAGAAGGAGATCAATGCCGGCGTGTGCGGCCGCCATGGCTTCCGCGATGTAGCCGGATCCCTGTTCAAGGGCGTGCATATCGAGAGCATCAGAAACGACCACGCCGTTAAATTTCATCTTCCTGCGAAGCAAAGCCTGAAGAATTTCTGCGGAGACGGTGCCAGGAATCTCCGCAGATCCTCCATTGAGGGCAGGCATGATGATGTGGCCCGGCATAATAAGGCGGACGTTGCTCTGGATGGCCGACCGAAACGGGACCAATTCCAGCGAGTGAATCCTTCGGCGATCGTGCTTCAGGACAGGCGCACCGCGGTGCGAGTCGCTTGCCGTATCGCCGTGGCCGGGAAAATGCTTTGCCGTTGCTGCGACTCCAGCCGATTGCAGCCCACGAATCATGGCGGCGCTGAGTTTCGCGACCAGGCGTGGATCTTCCCCGAAGGAACGTGTCCCGATCACAGGATTACGCGGGTTGTTGTTCACATCACATACCGGTGCGAAGTCCACGTTAACACCGAGAGCGGAAAGCTCTCGGCCCAGCGCTCGCCCAGTAGCGTACGCGAGATTCTCAGATAGGGTTGCGCCCAGCGCCATATTTCCTGGGAACGGAGTGCCATCGCCGATTGCCATCAACTGACCGCCCTCCTGATCAGCGGCGATGAGCACGGGAGGCTGCCCCGAGTCATGGGCGGTCTGTTGTAGGGCGCTAGTCAGCTCCCGCACCTGCGGCGGAGTGGAAATGTTCTTGTGCCGAAATAAAATTACTCCGCCGACATGCTGGCGTTGCATGATCTGTTTGAGCTCTTTGGGAATCTCATCTGTTCCCTCGAAACTCAACAGAAACTGCTGTCCTACGGCTTGTTCCAGAGTCAGCGGCATTCGCGCAAGCTCACTCCACTTCCGCCCATGCCGTGGCTCGCTGGCGATCGGCTGGGTGATCCGTATGGTGCAGGGGAATAAAACGAGCCATGATCACGGCCGGGACGGCGGAGATCAAGACCCATACAAAAAACTTCTCATAGCCAAGCCACTTTTGGACATAACCGCTCAGGGCGCCGGGAACAATCAGCCCCAGGTTCATCAGCGAATTGGCAAACGCGTAATGAGCGGCCTGATATTTGCCAGGCGCTATCTCCTGCATCATGAGCAGAATCACACCAACAAAGCCAAACCCATATCCGAACATTTCGAGGCAAAGCGCAGCTGTGATCAGGGTCAGATTTGCCGGCGCGAACACACTCAAATACACATAGGCGAGATTGGGCAGATTCATAATGAGGACCAACGGCAGGATTGCCCGCTTCAATCCGAGCCACGAGCCAAAGTAGCCGCCGAGAACCGTCCCCCCGATAAAAGCGGCTGTGCCAAAGGTTCCGTAAATCGTTCCGAACTGTGCCGTCGTCAGGCCCAAGCCGTGTTCAACACGCAAAGACTGTAGGAATAGCGGCCCGATTTTTACCAACTGTCCTTCTCCAGCCCGGTAAAGAAAAATGAAAATCAGAATGAGTATGATGTGCGGCTTGCGAAAGAAACTGGCAACCACGTCCCAGTAGGTGGCGGCAGCATCGCGAATACTTTCTGTTTTTCGATTTTCACCGCCGCGAGGCAGGGCCCAGGCATGATAAAACGCCAGCCCGACCAGCATTAGGCCGAGAAGCCCAAAAATCATCATCCATGCACGGAACATCGGCAATCGTGATTCGAGATAACCGGCCAAGATGATCAGCCCGCCTTGAGCCAGAAAACGGGCGACGTTGTAGAACGCTCCCTGCCACCCGGCATACGCGGACTGCTGTTTGGAATTGAGGCTGGCGATATACAAGCCGTCGGCGACAATATCGTGCGAAGAGGAGCAAAAAGCGAGAATGGCAAAGAGTGCGACGGAGTATCGAAAATAACCGCTCAACGGAAGGCAGAGCGCGAGCACGCCGAGGCTGATCCCTCCGATAAACTCAAAAAAAACAACAAAAAACTTGCGCGTCCGATACATCTCCAGAAACGGGCTCCATAGCGGCTTCAGAGACCAAGGAATTGCAAGAAGGCTGGTGGTGAGCGCAATCACCGCGTTGCTCACGCCGGCACGTTGATAGAAGATCAGCGCTACAAGGCCGACGGTGTAAAATGGCAGGCCCTCAGCAAAATAAAGGGTCGGCACCCATCGTGCGGGCGAGGCGTGCTCGCGATGATTTGCGAAATTCACAGAGGTATTTTGCCATTAAGCGTAAAAGGATGGCGTCCGCGGCTGTTGCGCTGACGCCATCCGGTTCATTGTTTATGGCACACCCAGGCTGTTCATGTACTCATGCGTATAAGCAAGGGCGGGATTCGTGGTGCCGCTACTGGAACTGCCACCGGCGCCGGGTGTGTCACGATCGAACGCCCAGAAACGCGAGGTCGGCAGATGGTTGGAGATCACGAAGGCGTTCACTGTATCTATATCTTGAAGGCTTGTGATCTCGTCCTGAGTATCGGCCTTCCCGATCATCATCGTGATTCCGATGTGATTAAAGGGTATGCCGGATTGAGCGTTGAGCGCTTGCGCCGCGGCGATGGCGGACTGTCCCATATTGCACGTATTGTTTACCACCGTGCAATTGCTTGTAGTGGTGGAACCATAGTCAAAAGTCATGAGATTGACGACATAGTTGCCGCTCAACCCGAGCCTCTTGATCTCATTGACGACGGTCGTGCCCGCGCTGCCGCCCGTGATGGGATTGGCGGACATGGAGCCGAGCGACTGGATGGTGAAGCTGAATTGCAGGTTGGGGAATGTAGCCATCGCCGTCTTTGTCGCATTGATCAGATCGTCAATGAGCGCTTGCGATTGGCCCAGTTCGATGTCGTAATCAATGCCGACCAGGTTGGACGAGTTGTAACGATTGATGAAGTTGATCAGCCCCTGTCCACTGGAACAATCAAATGAGCCATTGGCGCCGCCAGTGCTGATGATGTACTTCTTCCCGGCGTTGACAAAGGCTTGAACGTTGGTGGCTTCTTGTGCGGGTGTGATTCCGGCCCATGTCTCCGCATCGCAGGTTCCGGTAGCGAAGGACCAGATCAGCGTTGAGTTGGGCATGGCGCTGGTCACAGGCTGGACTGTCCCCGTTACTGCCGATCGCTGCAGGCCGGTATTGAAGTCGGCGTTGAGCGTCACATCTTTGTACGCGGCAAAGATCACGCTGCCCGGCGGGGGCGGAGTTGGCGTAGGCGTGGGCTTGGGTGTTGGCGTGGGAGTTGGAGTAGGCGTCGGCACGCCCGTGGTGCAGGCAACGCCGGTAAACCAAGGAGCGCCTGACCCTGCTGGGCCGGCGTGACCCGCAATGGTCGGGTCCTGACCCTGGTTCCAGAATTGTGCCGTAAAGTTCAAACCGTTCTTGCTGGCCGTGCTTCCGCCATTGCAGGTGGTGGTGGAGGTATTGCAGTAAGCAAGGCTGGGGTTCCATGCCGGAGCGCACGTGCCTCCACCGCCGGGCGGAGGTGTTGGAGTCGGCGTTGCCGCAGGCGTTGGAGTGGGAGTAGCCGCGGGCGTAGGTGTTGGTGTTGGGCTTGGATTGCCGCTAATGGGACTCCACAGCGCCGGGACGTTTGGCGGCTCCCACCCGACCTGTGAGGTGTGGGCCTGGATACATTGGTATTCGACATTCTGGTACAGCACGAGCGCACCAACAGAATATGCGGTATTCGGAGCCCAATTGGGAACCGTCTGACTGAACAAAGGTAGGGATGCGAGACACAAAACCACTGCCACACCCAGGAAACCTGCGCGACGTTGTTTCATTGGCGAAGACTCCTAATCTTTCTTCGGGGTTGCGGATGGCCATTTGCTCTGGCCGGCTGGGGTTCAAGGTGTTCGCGGGCTCGCGGCATCCTTTTTTCAAAGGACCCAGCGACGTACCCGAAAAAGGCCCTAACAAGATATACTTTTTCGTGAAACGATTCAATGAATTTTAACGAATCGTTTTTATACAGGAGTAGCTGCTCATTGTGCGTCAAGATCGATGAGAATGACCGGTGCGCATCATTCCAGAGTACCGGCAGGCCTAGTATTATGGACGCTCCCAGGAATCCACGTTCATGGCACTGATTGTCACCGCAAGCCAGTTATTCACGCCGCTTGAATCAGTCGCGTCTCCGTACGTCGTGATCGAAGACGGGCATATTCAGAGCGTCAGGTCGCAGCACGAAGCAGAGATTCCAAAGGGTAAGGTTCTCGACTTTAAAGACAAGGTCCTGGCGCCGGCTTATCTCGATATCCATCTGCACGGTAGCGGCGGTCATGACGTAATGGAAGCAAATGACGCTGCGCTCACGGCAGTTGAAAGCATGCTCGCGCGTTACGGGGTTGCTGCCTATCTTCCCACGACCGTTACGGCGGGGGAAAACCGCACTTTGCGCGCTCTAGAATATTTGGGCAAGGCTATCCGCAAAGGCGTTCAGCTCCGCCGCACCACCCCAATCGGAATTCACTTGGAAGGTCCCTTCATCAGTCATACCAAACGCGGCGTGCATCCTCCGGAACATCTGGCCGATCCATCACCGCAAAATTTGCAGCGTTATTGGGAAGCTTCGGATGGTACGCTGCGGATGTTGACGATTGCGCCTGAGATTCCCGGAGCGATTGAAACTATCCGCTATGCCCGACGCCTCGGAATCCACTGCAGTCTTGGGCACTCGAACGCAACGTATGAAGAGGCGATCGCCAGCATTACCGCCGGCGCCGATCATGCAACACACACGTTTAACGCCATGCGCTCACTCGATCATCGTGATCCGGGGATCCTGGGCGCGGTTCTTGAGCATCGCGCGTTGACGGCCGATATCATCGCAGATGGAATTCATGTTCATCCCTCGGTCGTCGATCTGTTTATCCGCGCAAAGGGCCTGGACCGCGGCATTCTGATCACCGATGCAATCAGCGCAACCGGTATGCCGGACGGACACTACGATCTGGGGGGGGTACAGGTGGAAGTTAAAGATCAACGCTGCGAGTTTCATGGCAAGCTCGCCGGCAGCGTGTTGACGCTGGAACGCGCAATTCGAAACGCGATGAGCTTCGCTCGATTGAGACTTCAGGACGCGCTGAGGCTGGCGACTTTGAATCCCGCAGCGCTCATCGGTACAAGCGATCAACGAGGATCACTGAAGGCGGGCTCCCGAGCCGATCTCGTCGTACTCACCCGAGAGGGACAACTGGTGCGAACAATCCTGGGCGGAGAACTCGTGTGCAGCAGCTGATGCAGGATAACGGTGTATCGATTGCGAGTAAAAAAGCATGAAATCGCGTTTCACTTCTCGATTGATCTGGCGGATGCGTACAGAGTATTACCCACAAAAACGCATCGTGCTTTACACAATCGGATTCTTATGTGCCCTTCTGATATCGCAGCCCTCGGCAGCAAAAGAACATAGATCAGAACAAATCATCGGCTACTTCACTGAGTGGGGCGCTGCATCTCCTTCGAACCCATATACATTGAAAAATGTCGCGTCCAGTGGAGCGGCGGGTATATTGACGCAATTAGATTATGCTTTTGGAAAGGTCGCCGATAACCATTGCGAGATTGCAAACCCCGAAACAGCTCTCCAGCATCGTTACGATGCTTCCAGCAGCGTGAACGGCAGAAGTGATTCCGAAGGACCAAATCAATTGCGTGGCACTTTTCATCAGCTCGAAGAATTGAAGCAGCTCTACCCATCCCTGAAGGTTGTGATTTCTTTAGGAGGCTGGGGAGGATCGGGGGGCTTCTCCAGCGCATCTGAACCCGGCCACATGAAGGAGTTCGTGCGTTCCTGTGTGGATCTTTTTATTCGCGGTCACTTTTCGAATGCAATTACACAGGAAGGAGTGTTCGACGGAATCGATCTGGATTGGGAATATCCCGTTGATGGAGGCGTACAGCCGGGCAAGCCACAGGACAGGGAAAATTTCACCGCATTGGTCGCTGAATTTCGGCGGCAGCTCGATGAAGTTCGCCCCGGGCTCCTTCTCACAGCGGCATTACCGGCTGAACCCGAGTACTACCGGAATTTTGATCTACCGCAGATCAGCCGATATCTTGACTACATCTCAATCATGGCTTATGACCTGCATTGGAACAGTGAGAAAATCACCAATTTTCACAGTGCCCTCTATCACGCGCCCGCTGATCCTTCCGTATCGCCTTTGAACTTGCGCTTTGGCGATTTTGCTGTCCGCGGATTTCTTGCCGCCGGAGTTCCGCCCTCCAAAATCATTCTTGGTGTTCCTTTTTATGGCAAAGGCTGGTCCGGTGTGCCCCATAAGAACCACGGTCTCTATCAGACCGCCGTCTCACCTGCCCAGGACGGAGGGAGCTTTCACGATCTGAATGCGCTTCCTGAAGATGCAGACAGGCAGTACTACAAGGATGCAGGGACGTGCAGCGTCTGGTACAAGAACGTGTTCTGGACCTACGACTGTGTGCAAGCCATGCGTCAAAAGGCCAAATACGCTCGCGGCAAGAAGCTCGGCGGGATGATGTTCTGGGAGTTGAGCGAGGATACGGACACGCTTGAATTGCTTCGTACCTTACAAAAGGGGTTAATTCACTAGAACACTCCAAAAACGCAGTCCAGCGTTCATTTAGCCCGTTGTACTATTCTTTGACTCACGAATGGCTATCCTCCCACGGATAGCGGTTCCTCCCGATGACCGGTAGCTCACCGTATGACAATGCCCGGTCGGCCGCTTTCCCCACCAGTTGTTCAAGGTGGCTCACAGCCTTGGCTTCACAATAACGCTCCAGACCGGAAATCATCTCCGCAAAGACCTGTGGCCCGTTTGTCATTACCACACTGGCCAGTTCCACAGCTCGCGCTCCGCTGAGCAGGAAGCGCAAAACGTCTTCCGCCGAACGCGCTCCATTCGTTCCGATGATCGGAACATCTCTGGTCACGTTTCTCCGGCACTTGCTCACCCAGTACAGGCTCGTTGGCAATGCCCATGCT
The DNA here is from genome assembly GCA_035712465.1 of Candidatus Angelobacter sp. Classification (GTDB taxonomy): domain Bacteria; phylum Acidobacteriota; class Terriglobia; order Terriglobales; family Acidobacteriaceae; genus Angelobacter. The sequence goes on along the minus strand of DASTAS010000007.1, from coordinate 132,975 downwards.
CCGCCGATAGCGCCCCATGAGCCGAGAATTGGTTTCTGCGTTTCTATATCCGGCATAAATCCCTGGACTCGGCCGGTCAACACGAGCATGTCAGCGCCTTGGTCCACGGCGATTCTGGCCAATCCGAGAGGATCATCCGCCTGAGCAGTGAGCTTAACGGCCAGTGGCACTGTTACGGCTTGGCGCACGCGTCTCACGTAATCGCGAACCGAATCCGCTGCGGTAACTTGAGTGACAGCCGAGGCTTCGCGCCCGTGCGGCGCGCTCAGATTGAGCTCTATCCAGCGCAGTCCCGCTGCTTGCATCTTTGCGGCGATTTCCGCCGCCGGCGCAGCCTGCGCCACCGTGATGCTGCCGGCAACGATTGAATCTTTGCTCTGTGCATATTTGTCGAGTTCGGCCAACATTTTCAGCCATTGATCCAACGGCATCTGCGCAAGTCCGGAGCGGCAAAATAAGGATGCGTTTCTGCGGTCAGGAGAATCCCACGGGACGACCTGCCAGTTGTCATCGAGCAACACGTAATCAGCCGTCGAAAGCTGGCGCGCCGCCTGTGGCGACTCATTCACGGATTTCGCAATCACCGCGCCTGCGCCTGCGTCAATCGCGGCTCGAATTGCCGCAGAGGTCATCGTGACTTCGCTCGACGCGCAGATCAGCGGGTTCTTCAGCCGGATTTTCCCCAGATCAATCGAAAGATCCATCCGTCAGGCTCTGCTCGCAGTCGCGGAAAGTTCAGCCAGTTGTTTCTTCCATCCTTTCACCGCGCCGGAAAGAGCGCCCAGGTCGGAAGACAGCGCAATCAAGCGGTATCCGGCAGAGGCAGCCTGTGCGGCCCGCGCGGGCGAATCCGCATAGATGCCCAGGGGTACATTGGTTGCGGCTGCTGCTTCTTCAATTTCGCGCAGGCGCCGCTGCACGGCCGGATCATCGAGTTTACCGGGTACGCCCATGTCCACCGTCAAATCCAGGCTGCCGATGAACGCCGCATCGAACTCACGGAGCATGCCAGTCAACGGCTGTTCCAGTTCCCTGCTCTCAAGCTGACCGATCAGTAAAACTTCACGATTACTGCGACTGATGTACTCAGCCAGAGGCTCCGCGCCGTAACCGGCCGCCGGCTGCGCCAGACTCAGGCTGCGCTCTCCTTCCGGAGGATATTTGCAGGCACGGCGATACGCGGCTGCCTGCTTTTTTGTCTGAACCTGCGGAACCTGAATGCCCGCCGCGCCGGCCTCAAGCAGACGGTTCACCAAACCGGGCTCGAAATCGGCGACGCGCACGATTACCGGCAGCCCGCAAGTGCGTGAGGCGAGGATCATCATACCCGCTTCCTGTTCAGTAATCTGTGCATGTTCCAGGTCACAAATCGCGAAGTCCAATCCAGCGGCAGCCAGGATTTCGATCACCTCGCGGCGGCCCAGCTTTACAAATGTCCCAAACGCGGGTCCCTGGCTGATTTTCTTGCGAAGTTGAGCGGCGGAGCTTGTCATGGCAATCATCGAAATGAGAGCTATTGTACTGCATGCATGAGAGAACCATTGCCGCTCGCAAGCCGTACCGGAATGCGACAGGGCCGCACAAAACAGAGCGGAACTGCACAGAATAGGCTGCAATATTGACAATCCACGGAAGCACTCACTAATATGGCTCGTCCCATAATGCGGGCAGCGTCTCGCAAATTGGTCTATGGCACGGATTTCGCCAACACAACGGCTGCACGGCAGAAAAACGGTTATTGGGCGTGGATCGACCATTCAGGTGATCGACCGGCTGGCCGGTGTCCTGGAAGTATTCGCAGGCAGCGGCCGTCAGATGAAGGTCCGCGATGTTGCCGGGGCGCTTCATCTGCGGCGATCCACCGCGCATCGCTACCTCGCATCGCTTGCCCGCGCCGGATTCCTGCGCTCTGAAGGCGAGGGTTCCTATGCACTGGGACCTTTGTTGATTCAGCTCGGGGCTGCCGCCGTCGGCGGGGCACAGATCGTTGAAATCGCGGAGAATTACCTGGCGCGACTCGCCGAAGAAGGCCAGGAAACGGCCGTGCTCACCTTATGGTCAGGAAACTGTCCGGTCGTGGTACGAGTACGCGAACCTCAGGCCAAGCTGGTGCAACTCCATATCCGGCTTGGCGCGACTCTGCCTCTCGACTCAGCCCAGGGCCATCTTTATATAGCGTTCCATCACGACCGCCAGCATGTTCAACAATTGCTGGCGCAATTTCCAGATGCTCAGCGCCGGGAAATGGAGAGAGGGATGGCCCAGGCGCGTAATCACGGCATTTTCGTGAATTCTCGCGTCGCAGAGGGCATCCGCGCCATAGCAGCGCCGGTATTCGATCACGAAAGGATCGCTGGAACCATTGCTTTTGTGGGAACTCTATCTTCTGTGCCGGCGGACCCCGATTCCGGCCTGGGACAGGCTCTGAAAAACGCAGCGCAGTTGCTGTCACGGGACCTGGGGCGTGGGCGCGAGCCGGCAGTGGCGGCCAGGAGTGTATCGGCATGATCGCACGTTCGGATGGGAGTGAGAGATGAGCTTGTATGAACTTAGCCGGGCCTGCTACGAACTGCGTGATGAAGCGAAAAGGCAGCAATTCCGCTCCAGCCCGGAAGCGTATGCTGCCTGTTATACCCTGACAGCGCGGGAACGCGGAATGCTACTCAACCTTGATTGGCGCGCCTTAGCCGAGGCTGGAGTGAGCATCTATGTGCTCACCAAGCTGGGAGCAGCCAGCAACATTGAGTTTTTGGAACTTGAAGGCGCCATGCGTGGCATGAACAAGCAACAGTTCGTGGAGTTCCTGAAAAACCAGGCAGAGCAGAACAAGCGCTACGCGCTGGGAATCTGAGGAGGAGGAGAAACTATGGCCAGGATCGTCGCGGGGCTCGCTTGTTCTCACGCTCCTTCCATCGCGCATGCCTACGATCATGGAATGACCAACGATTCCGGGTGGCAGCCGCTCTTCCGCGCCTTTGAAAAATCACAGCAGTGGCTTCAGGATCTGAAGCCTGACGTGCTGGTGGTGATCTACAACGATCATATTGACCAGTATTTCTATGACGCGTGGCCCACTTTCAGCATCGGCATGGCGGAGCAATATGACATTCCTGACGAGGGACTGGGGGCGCGAGCCTTCCCACCCGTGCCTGGGCACAAGAAATTGGCCGAGCATATCGCGGGCAGCATGGTGGCCGATGGATTTGATATTACGGCTTCGCACCGTATGTCGCTCGACCACGGATTCCTCTCGCCCATGCCCCTGCTCGATGATGGCTGGAAAATCCCTGTGGTGCCGCTGACGATTAATGTCGTTCTCCCGCCGCTGCCCTCGCCCAAACGCTGCTGGCAGATGGGTGAAGCGGTGGGCCGCGCCGTCCGCAGCTTTCCCGGCGATGCGCGGGTCGTCGTCTTTGGCACCGGCGGGCTCTCTCATCAGCTTACCGGCGCCCAGTGCGGCCGCGTAGCCGCCGAATGGGACCGCAAATTCATGGACCTGGTCGAAAGCTCTCCTCAGGAACTTAATTCCTACACCATGGCGGATTTTGCCCGACTGGGCGGAGAGCATTCAGTGGAGGTCGTGCAGTGGATGGCAATGCGCGCTGCCCTGCCGCAGAACGCGCGTTTGGAACGCAAATTTTATTACCCCTTCGGGATGATGGGATACGGAATTATGGCGTTTCGCGTCCCGGAGTAAAAACAAAGGGCATTTAGCTCTTGAGATAGATCCCAGTGATCTGGAGCGCAGCGACAGGAGAACAATGATCAGAACCGGCCGGCAATATCTTGAATCCCTCCGCGACGATCGCGAGATTTGGATTGATGGCGAGCGCGTCCGCGATGTCACGCTTGATACGCGTTTCAGGCCCGTGGCCGAATCCATCGCTGAGTTGTATGACATGCAACACGATCCTAAGCTCCAGGACAAGCTGACATATCTCACTCCTGAGGGTAAGCGCACGGGCCTCTCTTACATCGAGCCGAAATCGCAGTCCGATTTGGTGCGTCGGCGGGAAATGGTGAAAGCCTGGATGGATTGGACCGGCGGCATGATGGGCCGCAGCCCGGATTTCATGAACGTCCACATGACGGGCTTCGGATCCGCGTATGAATATTTTGGTCGCGGCGGCGACCGTTTTGGCAAGAACATCCGGAAGTATTACGAGTATCTCCGCGAAAACGATCTGGCTCTGACTCATACGCTCATCAACCCGCAGACGGACCGTTCCAAGCCCGTGCATCAGCAGAACACTGCGGCGGCCATCGTGAAAGAGACAGACGCAGGCATCGTGATTCACGGCGCCCGGATGATCGCCACGCTGGCTCCATTCTCCAATGATATTGCGGTCTTTCCCTCGACCTTCCTGCAGGTCTCAGAAGAAGCCAAGCCCTATGCATTCGCGTTCTCCATTCCGATGGCAACGAAAGGGCTGCGCTTTATCTGCCGCCCGGCAATCACGCCGCGCGACGGACGCGTGCAGGACTATCCCTTCTCTGCCCGGCTGGACGAAATGGATTGCGTAGCCATTTTCGACAACGTATTAGTGCCGTGGGAGCGCGTTTTCATTCACCAGCAACCGAAGCTCGGCAACGGCATGTTCGCCGAAACCGGGACCATGAACCAGATCATGCACCAGTTCGCCACCAAAAATCTGGCCAAAGCCGAGTTCCTTCTTGGGGTGGCATTGAATATGGCAGATGCAGTCGGCATTGGTGGATTCCAGCACGTGCAGAACCACATCCATGAAATGATCAACACGGTGGAACTGGTGCGTAGCTGCATTCGCGCGTCAGAAGTGGACTGTGTCCCCGGTCCAAACGGAACAGTTTTGCCGGCAGAGCAGCCGCTCCTGACCGTGCGCACGCTGTTCCCGCAGCTCTACCCCAAGCTGGTGGAGATCATCCAGATCCTTGGCGCCAGTGGCCTGGTGATGGTGCCCAGCCATGAAGAACTCGCCGGCGAGCGAGCCGACGACATCGAACGTTATTACCAGGGCGCGACTATTCCCGCGGACAAGCGCATTCAGCTTTTCCGTATTGCATGGGATGTCTCGTGCTCATCCTTCGCGGGCCGGCAGACACTCTACGAGCGCTATTTCTCGGGAGATCCGTGGCGGCTGGCCATGCTGCGCTATCAAAATTATCCCCGGCAACAGGAACTAAAAGAACGTGTATGGGACTTTGCCAGACGCACGGCCGAATGGGACAAACGCGAGCAGGAGAAAGCTGAAGCTGGACGGGAAAAGAGTCATGTCACGGCCTGATGTTGAGGTTCAAGGCGCCGCCTTTCGTGATGTCATCCGGCATCTGGCCTCAGGTGTAACAATCATTACGAGTTCGCTTAATGGCGAACCTGTTGGGCTCACCGCTACCGCCATCTGCTCCATTTCGGCGACCCCTCCCATGCTGCTTGTATCCGTAACTACGAGTTCACGGACGGCGCAGGGCATCGCCGAAAGCGGCGTTTTTGCGGTTCATCTGTTGCGGCATAAGAATCGCGGGCATGCGGAACAGTTCGCCTCAAGCGGCTTGCACTTTGAGGGCGTGGCCTATTCCATGGAAAAGAATGTTCCGCTGCTGGCGCAGGTTCTCGGCTGGTTTCTGTGCGAAGTAGAACAGGCGGTTCCCGCAGCGGACCACATCATTTTCATCGGGCGCGTCGTGCGCTGCGAACTTGAGGACAAAATGCCGGACCCGCTGCTCTACTTTGACCGCAGTTATCGGAAGCTTTCGAGTGTTGCGGAGCCCGGCGCAGAAAACCTGGAACCCTGGGGATCAACGCAGGATGCAGGGTTGCCGGGCTTTGGCTGGCCATAAATTTCAGGAGGAACCATGGACGCGGTTTCACGGTTGTTACAGGGATCCATCGATCTGCATATTCACCCTTCGCCGTCGCTCTTTCCACGCCGGATTGACGCGGTGGAAGCTGCGCAACAGGCGGCCGATGCGGGCATGCGCGCAATCGTCATCAAGAGTCATCACCATACCACCGCACCTGAACTTCTTCCCCTTAAGAGCCACGATCTAAAAAATATCCCCGTACAGGTATTTGGCGGTGTCGCGCTGAACAGCTATGTTGGCGGACTGAATCCCTACATTGTCGATATGACCTTGCGCCTGGGAGGTAAGATTGTGTGGTTCCCCACAATCTCATCAGAGAACCACATCAAGCATCACCAGGCGCAGCCGCACATGAAATTTCCTTCCCAGGTTGGCCGCGAACTGCCGGACATCCCCGTCAAAGTGCTCGATGAAAAAGGCGAGCTCCTGCCTGAAGCGCGTACAATTCTGGAGTTGATTGCGGAAGCTGACGCCATTCTCTCGTCAGGCCACGTTTCTGTACCGGAAGCGCTGGCATTGCTGCGCGGCGCAAAAGAGGTCGGCGTTCGTAAGATGCTGATTAACCATCCTGACTTTGTGATCGACGCCAGCGAAGATGACGTAAAAGAATTTGTCCGCCTGGGTGCTTACATTGAGCATTCGATGTGCATGTACCACCCTGAATCCACTTTCCACTTCTGGAACTTTGACCGCCTCAAGCGCTGGATTGAGCTCGTTGGGCCCGAGCGCACGCTTCTCGGCTCAGACCTGGGCCAAAAGAATAACCCCTTGCCCGTGGAAGGGCTGCGCTACACAGTGGAGAAGCTGCTGGACATAGGCATCAAGGAACAGGAAATCGAATTGATGATCAAGAAGAACTCTGAAGCCCTGCTGGGGCTGGAAGAATCCGCTGAACGCCGCCTGCCGGCGAAAAAAGGAGCATGAAAATGAGCAGCGCAGACGCCACCACACAGAAATCGAGCGGCAAGGCTTATAACTGGGATAACATTCCGTCCGAAGTAGTGCGCGCGGGCATCAGCCGCAAAGGCTTCAAGTGGAAAGACATGATGATGGTGATGAATGAATGCCATCCCGGCATGAAGCTGAACCCGCACAGCCACACATTCGAACAACTGGCCTACATCATCAGCGGACGTGCCATTTACCATATCGGCGAACTCGGGCATGAAGTTGGTGCAGGTTCGTTTCTGGTGATTCCGGCAGGCGTGGTGCATTACATTGAGCCGCTCGGGACGGAACCGGTAATGAATCTTGATTTCTTCCTGCCTGCCCGCGAAGACTACATGCACTTGGTGAAGTACCTGGAAGAAGAAAAATAGCCGAATGCTCGATCGTTGATTCAACAAGTGTCGATGGAACGGGAGAGCGATTGGAGAAAGACATGAATACACATGCACTGAAATTTGATCTCTGCTGCGCGGCCCGGTTGCTGTATCGCTTTGGCCTGAGCGTGGGAAATGCCGGCCATCTCAGCATCACGTTAGGCGAGAACCGAATGCTGGTGAACCGCTTTGGGCCTTCTTTCGCGACCATGACTCCCGCCGATGTACTCACCATGGACTTCCATGGCAAGGTGCTCGACGAGGATTCCTCGATCAAGCCTTACGTGAATGAGACCATTCACCTCCACGGGGTAATCCATCGCTATAATCCCCACGTCGCGGCCGTTGCACATACGCATCCACCAAACACGGTAACCTGGACAACATTCCGCAAGCTGCCTCAGGCCTTCGATCAGGAGAGCTGCCTGCTTGCTGATGACATCGCCATAGTTGACGAGGAGTTCACCGGGCTCGCGCAATCCGAAGATCGGGTGCGGCCATTCGCTGAAGCGCTGGGCAAAAAACCTGTGGTGCTTCTCCCCAACCATGGCGCAATAACGACCGGTCCCAGCATCCAGTCGGCGGTGTTCCGCATGATCCTGCTGGAAGGCGTATGCCAACGCAACATCTCGGTCGCTGCCGCGGCGCAAGCTACCGGGTTCATGCCCCATGCCATAGCTCCGCAGCATGCGCTCACAGCCAAACAGGAGTTGGCCCGGATTCCCATTCTTGACGCGTTATGGGAAGACCTGCTGAAGCGGCTGAAACAAACGGACTCTGATCTGTTCCGCTATATGCCCGAAAGCGACAGCGTGACTTCAACCGCGCAGATAGGAGCGCGTTCGGCCTAACGTGGCTAATGAGCTGGCGCTGACACTACCGGCTGGTTTTCTGCTCCACAGTTTCAGCGCCCATTTTTGCTGTAATCTGGTTGCGCAATTCCCAAAGCTCCCGATACGCCAGATGCTGCATACGTTGCTGCAGCACCTCAACGGGGGTTCCCATGGTACCCACCACTCCTCCGCCAATGATGCGTTGCGCGAGCTTTAAATGATGAAAGCGGAAGAGTTGCATGCGTTCATCAAAATCCAGCATTCGTTCGGCCACATCGTGCAATCCGAAGAACTCTTCGTGCCGCCGATAAACGTCATCATAGGTCAGGCCCTTCGTTGTGAGCTGTTCCTGGAAGGCATCACCGATTCTCGGCGCGATATGTAACAGCGAAAGGAATCCCGGCGAGTCCAGGCCGCTGCCATGGCCCAGACCGGCACGGATAACGTGATAATCATAAGGAGTAATGCTCTCAAGAACATGCAGAAGTGACACGGGATACTCCAGCATCTGGTTTGCACGGCGGATCAGGCGCGCAGCGTTGGCGAAATCCGCTTGAGCAATCGCGAGCCGGGCCCGCTCCAGCTCCCATGCAGCCCCTTTCATCAAGAGCTCCGATGATTGGTGCACAACTTGGAACGTCAGCTCGTCGGGATGGGAGAGCTGCTCAATCGGCGTCTGCAGCGAGAGCAGATCATCGGTTCGAAGATAGCGTTCGTAGTCGGTCTCGCCCTTGCCTTCCAGAATTGGCTTGCGAAAGTCTTCCATGTTCGTTTCAACTCCTCGACCCGATGGAATTCCCTTTCCGGCGCTCTTTTATCAGGTTACTAGATTTGCGGAGCCTGCGCGTACGAGGCTCGGCGATGATGAACTCCAACCTTCTGGGCAGGATTCTTGCAAGACGGAGATTCGGGACGTGGCCTCGCTATTCCGGCACAACAGCCGTCACTTCAATTTCGACGCGGGCGTCAGGTTCGATGAGTCCTGAGACCTCCACAACGGTCATCGCCGGATAGTGCCGTCCAATGACTTCCCTGTACGCGACGCCGATTTCTTTGGTCGCGCCCAGGTACTCCTGTTTGTCAACGACGTACCATGTCATACGCGCGATGTGCTCTGGTCGGGCATTCGCCTCGGCCAGGATCTCCACGATGTTCTTAAGCGCCTGCCGCACCTGTCCGGCAAAGTCTCTGGCCTCGAATTGAAAATTCTGGTTCCAGCCAACAATGCCGCTGAGGAAGACGGGGCAGCCTTTCGTCATCACGCCATTGGCATACCCTTTTGGCCTGGCCCAATTTGGTGGTTGCAGAAATCTCATCCGTTGCTTTCACCTTTTTCCAGCATCCGCGAGCTTCTTCAGGCCGGAATCAGAAATTGGGATATCTTCGTCCGCAAGTCGTCCGGAATGGGAAATGCTTTATGGTTTCGACGATCCGTCAGTACCAGCACCACTCTGCCCCGGACACGGTCCATGTCATCCGGTCCCGAGAGAGAAATGTCTGCGCCAATCGAGCTTGTGCCGATGTTGCGGACGTAGAGGCTGGCGGTCAGAACCTCTCCGAGCCTGCTCGGGGCGATGAAATTCACTTCAAGGTGGACAGTGGGCAGGCCCCATCCGCGCTGCACCACGATCTCGTCGAACGAAAAGCCGAGCCCGTCACGACACCAATCCTCGACAAGGTTGTTAAACATTACCAGGAACTTGGGATAGAAAACGATTCCGGCGGGATCACAGTCGGCAAAACGGACCAATACCTGCGTACGAAACGGTTGCGGCGCGGGCATCAGGGGTTCCGGGATAGAAGCCGAGGCTTCAGCCATGCCGGCGCTCACTTTCCTGGAACGCCTTGATAATTCCACGAGCAACGATCAATTGCTGCACCTCTGTTGCGCCTTCATAGATTCGCAAAGGCCGGATTTCCCTGTAGAGCCGCTCTACAGTTTGCTCTTTCACAACGCCCAACGCGCCAAAAATCTGAATAGCCGCATCAATCACCTGTTGAGCAATCTCCGTGGCCGTCATTTTAGCCATGGCCGCCTCTACAGTCACGGGTCGGCCAAGATCTTTCAGCCATGCGGCACGATAGGTAAGCAGGGCCGCGGCATCAATATCAGTCGCCATCTTCGCAAGTTTTGCCTGGGTCAACTGGAAATCGGCAAGGACTTGGCCGAACATCTTACGGCACGTCGCGCGCCGCAGGGCCTCGTCCATCGCGGAGCGTGCGAATCCCAGCGCCGCGGCAGCCACTGAAGATCGAAAGATATCCAGAGTAGCCATGGCAATCTTGAATCCCTGGCCGTCTTCGCCGAGGCGCTGAGAAACGGGAGTCCGGCACTGTTTGAAATCGAGCCGCGCAAGCGGATGTGGCGCCATGACTTCGATTCGCTCGGCGACTGTGAGACCGTTCGTGCCTGCATCCACGATGAACGCGGTAATTCCCTTGGCTCCGGTCGCCTCTCCGGTGCGGGCGAATACTATGTAGAAATCTGCAATGCCGCCATTGGAGATCCAGGTCTTCGCTCCGTCAATGAGGTAAGCGTCGCCGTCCCTGGCCGCACGGCATTTGAGACCGGCAACGTCGGACCCGAAGTCCGGTTCGGAAATGGCAAAGGCCGCAATGGCCGAGCCCTCAGCGACGCGGGGAAGATAGCGGAGTTTTTGCTGGTCCGTGCCGAATAGAGAAATCGCACCCGAGCCCAGACCCTGCATGGCAAATACAAAATCCGCCAGTCCGGAGTGCTGCGCCAGAGTTTCACGGATCACGCATACGGCACGGGTATCAATGGACGCACTTGAGCCACCACAAGGCTTGCCTGCAACGGCATACCTGAACCAACCGGCTCGCCCCAGTTGGTGAACAAGTTGACCGCATGCATCATCAACATCTTGAACAGAAGTGGCTTCGCCCTTGAATTCATTGAGGTTATCGGCAGCCCAGTGCTCCAGTTCCAGGGCCAGAGTCTTATGGTGCGGCTCCAGGAACGGCCAATCGAGATGGTCGTGGTGAAAAATTCTCAGTCTCCCTTAAACGCAGGCTTCTCTTTTGCGACAAATGCCTCGTAAGCGCGAGTGAAATCTTTTGTCGCCATGCAGATTGCCTGCGCCTGCGCTTCAGCATCGATGGCTTCATCCAGACCCATGTTCCACTCCTGATGCAGCATCTTCTTCGTCATGCCATGGGCGAAGGTTGGCCCTGATGCCAATTCAGCGGCCACCGCAAAGGCTGCCTTCAGCAGTTCTTCTGGAGAACACAGACGATTGAAAAACCCCCAACGCTCTGCCTCTTCTCCGGTTACGGCGCGACCGGTAAAGAGCAGCTCCGCTGCGCGGCCCTGGCCGATGATGCGCGGCAACATAGCGCACGCGCCCATGTCGCATCCAGCCAGACCAACTCGAGTAAACAGAAATGCAGTCTTGCTGCGGGCTGTCCCAAAGCGCAGATCAGAGGCCATCGCCAGAATCGCGCCGGCGCCGGCACAGACTCCATCAACGGCTGCGATAACCGGCTGTGGGCATGCGCGCATGGCCTTCACCAGATCGCCGGTCATACGTGTGAACGCGAGCAGCCCAGGCATATCAAGTTTGGTCAGAGGGCCAATAATTTCATGAACGTCACCGCCGGAACAAAAGTTATCTCCGGCGCCCGTCAGCACCACGGCCTTGATGTCTTCAGCATGCGCAAGGGCGCGGAACAGATCGCGCAGCTCGGCGTAAGAATTAAATGTGAGCGGATTTTTTCTTTCCGGGTGATTCAGCGTAACTACGGCAACGTTGTCCTTCGCGGAATAGCGGAAGTTCTTTGCTTTGTAGTCTGCTAATCGCCGGCCCGTGAAAATTGGCTGAGGGCTCTTTGAGGGCTCCACCATCAATTGCTCCCACCGTAAGAATCATGTCCTGATGATTCCAAGGGTTCAGTGTTGATATGGGCCTTCAATTTTCCCAGCTCCCTGATCATGATTTCTTTTTCGTCGCCACTAAGTCCGCCCAGCAGCTCAATCATCCACTGCTCGTGGCACGCCGCCATTTGGCGGAAACGCTTGAGCCCCGTTTCCGTCAGCTTGACCGTGTACGCGCGGCGATCGCCAGGTTGCCGTGTGCGCATGACAAATCCTTCACGCTCGAGTTGGTCCGTGATGCCGGTGACGTTCCCGCCCGAGACCATCAGACGCTGCGACAGCTCGCTCATACGCAGCCCGTCTACGCATCGTTCCAACTGCGCCATGAGATCAAAGCGCGGCAGAGTGGTGTTGAATTCGCGCCGAAGGCGCAGGCGAATCTCGTTCTCAATGCGAACAGTACATGACAGCAGACGCAGCCACAAGCGCAGCGCCTGGTGGTCTTCCTTCTTGGCGCGCGTTTCCAGATCCAGTAAAGCCGTGGCTGTTCCGTTCTGTGCCGATCGTTTCCGGATTGTTGCCGAACCTGCCATTGATTACACCTGCAGCATGAGCTGGGCGCGCGCCAGATTCCTTTCCAATTGCTGTTTGCCGGCCAGATACTGCTTGGGCCATGTAATATCTGCGAAACCCTGTTTCGCTGCTTCGTGCAAAGTCCATGCCGGGTCGGCAAGGTGCGGGCAATGGCGCATAGGTCAGCGCGCCCGGAGGCAATGATGGTGTTCACGTGATCGCCATCAAAGATATTCCCGACAGCGATCGTGGGAATTCCCACTTCATTGCGAATGCGATCGGCAAAGGGCACCTGGAACATCCGGCCATAGACCGGCCTCTCCGCCTTGCTCACTTGTCCTGATGAACAGTCGATTACGTCGGCTCCTGCTTCCTTGAAAAGACGCGCCACCTCGGCCGCATCTTCCGGAGTGAGGCCGCCCGGAACCCAGTCATTGGCGGAAATACGGACACTCATCGGACGATCTTTGGGCCACACAGCCCGCATGGCGGCAAAGACTTCCACCGGAAAACGGCAGCGATTTACGAGCGAGCCGCCATATTCATCCAGACGCCGGTTCGTCACAGGGGATATGAAGCTCGACATCAGGTAACCATGAGCGCAGTGGAATTCCAGCCAGTCGAAACCCGCCTCCGCTGCGCGCCGGGTTGCGGCAATGAAATCCATTTTGATGCTACACATATCGGCGCGAGTCGCTTCACGCGGAATCTGGGAAAGCCCCTCGATGTACGGTAATGGTGATGCAGAAACCAGCGGCCAATTGCCGGATTCGAGCGGCTGGTCAATTGCGTCCCAACCATTTCGGGTCGAACCCTTGCGGCCCGAGTGGCCAAGCTGCATTGCAATACGCGCATCGGTGTTGTTATGGACGAAGTCTACAATGCGTGCCCATGCGTTCTGTTGTGCGTCATTCCACATACCAGGACAGCCTGGAGTGATACGCGCATCGGGTGAGACACACGTCATCTCCGTACCTATCATGGCCGCTCCGCCCATGGCGCGTGAAGCGAGATGAACCAAGTGAAAGTCGTTGGGAACGCCATCCTTCGCCATGTAGGTCGCCATGGGAGAGACAATCACACGGTTTTTGAGCGTCAGCTTCCGCACTGAGATGGGCGCGAACATCGGCGGGAGAGGCGTCCTGATGCCACAGCGCTTCGCGAACCATTTCTCCACCGTATCTACATAGCATTTGTCACGCAGCTTGAGATTGGCATGGCCCAAACGCTGGCTGCCAGTGAGTAAGCTGTAGGTGAACTGCTCCGGTTCCAGATGCACATAACGCTCTACCTGTTCGAACCATTCCATGCGATTGCGCGCTGCGCTCTGCAGCTTGAGGGCTTCCAGTTCGCGCTCCTCCTGGTAGCGTTGCAACGCGGCGCAAATATTTTCGTCATGGGTGGAAAGCACGCGCGAGAGCGCGATGGCATCTTCCATGGCCAGTTTGGTTCCCGAGCCGATGCTGAAGTGAGCCGTATGCGCGGCATCGCCGATCAGCACGATGTTCTTGTGAAACCACTTTTCGCAAAGAATACGGTTGAACTTGAGCCAGATGGCGGAGCCGGTGAGATGTCTGGCGTTGGAGACGAGCTTGGACCCTTCAAGCCGGTCGGCAAAGAGACTTTCGCAGAACGCGATAGAGTCCCCCTTTTCCATTTTGTCGAGGCCGGCGGCCAGCCAATTCTTTTCCGGAGTCTCCACAATGAAGGTGGACCACTCTTTGTCAAAGCGGTAGGCATGCAGGTTGAACCAGCCCCATTCTGTCCGCTTGAAATCGAAGGTGAAGGCGTCAAGCTTCCTTCGGCTGCCCAGCCAGACAAAGCGGTTGTTGCGGACCTGAATATTGGGTTTGAAAATGTGTTCGTACTTCCGCCGCGTCACCGACGAAACGCCGTCGGAAGCGATGACCAGGTCATAGCTTGCGGCGTACTCGTCAGGGTCTGTGATTTCCTTTTTGAAAACCAGTTTCACTCCCAGGTGCGCGGCCCTTCTCTGCAGGATTTTCAGCAGCTTGATACGGGCTATGCCGCAAAAGCCGTGCCCGGTCGAGGTAATTTTGCGGTCTTTGAAGAAGACATCGATGTCGTCCCAGTGGCGGAACGAGTTCGTGATGTCGGTGTGGGTTTCCTCATCGACGGCGCGAAACCCGTCCATCGTCTTATCAGAGAAAACGATCCCCCAGCCAAACGTATCTGTGGGACGGTTGCGCTCGAAGACAGTAATGTCCCAGTCAGGGCTCGCCTTTTTCGCCAGGATGGAGAAGTACAACCCCGCCGGACCTGCGCCAAGACACGCAATTCTCACGCTCGCGCCCCCTGCTGAAGTCCAAGCTCCCGTAGCCTAGCGGCGAGCTTCTCTCCGGTATCATCGGCCAGTGCTGCTTCGCGCAACGACTTGAGCTGAGACGCCCCGTTGCTCTGCTGGTGGAGGACAGGTAGCCCCTGCATCAGCAGCTCAAAATTGTGACTGCCACGTTCGTGCGTCTCACCGTAGCCTTTGATTAGTCGGGGGCACTCGGCCACTTCACACGCCAGATCGTAATTCACTGCAGCCAGTTCCCTTACGTGCGCCAGCCATTGATCGATTTGCTGAACTTCGCGCTTGAAGCGCAATGTCTTCCGGCGACTTCGACGCAGTGATGCCACCCAGTAGAGCTGGAGAAAGCCCGCAAGAGAAGTCGTCTTGAGTACCTTCCCTTTTCCGGCGAAGCGATTCACTACGGATTGCGTCCAGCGGCTTCTCAGGATCCACCCGCCCAGAGCGGCGGGCATGATGTCTGCAAATTCTTCGATGCGGGGATAAAGAAATTCATGAATCTCCAGGACCTGCTCGGACGTTGCGCGCGCTTCCTGGTGCACGCGTTCAAAGCGCGTGCGACGCGTTTTGAGATCGGCAACGCGGATGGCATCCTCATAAGACATCCACAAAGCGAGATAGCGCGCCGTCTCGCGCAGCAGCGTGCAATCGCCCTGCCCGTATCGCAGATCAAGATCATTGACAGGTACAAGCTTGCCAAGATATGCGGCAGCGTAGGAGATGTCCTGATAATCGGCCAGGCGCTGAATGCCCGCCATGAGGATCGGATGACTCGGCGGCGGAAACTGCGCGGTGATTCTGGCCGCGAGTTCCTGCAGCGCGGGCCCAAGCCTCGGTACAGAAGGCGCTGCGGGAGCGACTTCCACAGGGGCAGAACTGTTGGCCGCATTCAAACCGGCGGCAAACGCCTTCAGACTGGATTCAACAGAGATTCCGCTGCGCGTGATCGCCTTTTCAAACTGCTCAGGACTGAATGGCAACGCTCCGGACGCAGCGAGCGCACCGAGAAGTGTAGCACTGATGACGCTTCGGTTTTCTTCAGCAAGGCGCGCAAAGTCCCGCCCGATGAAAGTTCTGGCTGCATCATTTCCGGCTTTCAGCAGCGCGCTTGCATCCACGCGGCCATCCGCCATGGCAGTTCTTTCAGTCATGGAGTAGACCCGATTGATGGACGCGATGAGCGTGGTGCGCTCCGGAGTGACAAGCCCGCGCGTAATCGCTCTGCCGGCCTCCATGAGTTCTGAGGCGATCACCACATCCACTTCTCCGGGCACCGGCATCAATGCCATGACCGGCTCTTTGCCGGATGCGCGTGCAACGTCCTCAGGAAACAGCTCGACATAATAGATGGTAGCGCCGGTGCGTTGCGCGACGCCTGGAACGGAAGTTGTCTGCGCCAGGTATCCCGAATGCTCCGCCAGATCGACGATCCAGTCGGCAAGCACGCCTCCGCCTTCGCCGCCCATAGCGAGTATGGCGATGTTGACGGTGTGGGCGGTGGCTACCGGCGTTTTCGGGGCGACGGGTTGTGACACTTCCGTGGACATAGTTATGAGGCGGTGATGCCGGCAAGGCGGTGCTCGGTCCGCCGCTGAAGCCAACCGATCAGCGCGCTTCGCACGCGCAGTTTGACGCGGTCCCAGGCGCTGGGATTTGAAATGATCGCTGCACGGAAGAAAGACGGACACAACCGGGCCGCGTGCGCAACTTCGCCGCACAGGCCGCATCCGATGCAACTGTCAATGACTGTGGCTACAGGGTCTTTCCTTAAGGGATCCCGACTTGGTTGAATGGTCAATGAAGGACAGCCGGAAAGGCGGATGCAGGAGTGGTCGCCCGTGCAGGTGTCCGGATCAACGCCAAAGCGCTCGCGCACCACGCGTTCTCCCTGCTCGATGCGCTTCTTCGTCATTGGCTTGATGCGGCGCTGCGCGTTCAGCGCACATTCACTCTGCGCCACGATCACCTTCGGGCCTTTCTCTGACGTGGTCAGTGCTTCTTTAAAGACATCGCGAACCGCGGCAACATCGTAAGTACGAGTGATGGTCTTCACCCACTTGACGCCGACCCCGCGCACCGCGTCAGCAATAGGTTGCCGGGTTGTACGAATTGGATTCTGCGCTTGTGAAGAAAGTATGTCCTGCCCTCCAGTCGCGGCCGTGTAGCTGTTATCCACGACAACCAGAACGCTGTCCGTTTGATTGAAAACGGCGTTGCCAACCCCGCTGTTCAAACCGTTATGCCAGAAGCCGCCATCGCCCATGAAGCTGATGGTGCGCTTCTTTGTCTCATTGGTGTTGAGCGCAGCGGCGCTCGCCCAGCCCAGGCCGTAGCCCATGGTGTGCGCGCCAATATTGAACGGCGGCAAAATGGAAAACAGATGGCACCCGATATCGGAAGCCACGTGGTGTTGACCTAGTTCCTTCTCCACCAGTTTTAAGGCGCTGAATATCGGGCGCTCCGGGCACCCGGTACAAAATGACGGAGGACGCGGCTGCACCGCGTTCACGATGGGCAAAGCATTTGAGTTCTGCGCGGCAGGTTTCACCAGCTTTGGCACGTGGGTTTGACCCATGAGTTCCGGTGCATAGCTCTCAACAAATTTGTACAGGCCCTTGGTCACAACGCTAGCGGTGTATTCACCCGCCATGGTGAGCATGTCTTTGCCGTGGACCTTCGTTTCCACTCCGGCCTTGCGCAGGATGGCGTGCAGGTTCTGCTCTATGAAGTCCGGCTGACCTTCTTCCACCATGATTACCGAGCGCTTGCCTGAGCAGAAGCGGATTACCTCGTCCTCAAGCAGTGGATAAGTGGCATTCAACACATAAAGCGGGATCTTGCTATCGCCAAAAGCATTGGAAAGACCGAGCAGTTCCAGGCTACGAACCACGGTGTTGTACATTCCACCCTGAAGAATGATGCCAATCTCGCTGCGTTCATCGCCGAAGAATTCATTCATGCGCTGCTCGCGGATGAACTTCTGTGCGGCGGGCCATCGTTTCTGGATCTTTTCCTGTTCGTGCAGAAAGCTGCCCGGCGGCAGCACAATGCGGCTGGCATCTCGCACCGGATTTTCAATAGCATCTTTCAGCGTGAATTTCGGACGAACATTATCTTTGGCGATAAATCGTCCATGCACATGGCAGGCGCGAATCCGTAATTCGAGCATGACGGGCGTGTTGCTGGCTTCAGAAAGAGCAAAGCCGCGCTCTACAGCGTTGACAATCGAGGGCAGGTTGGGCCGGGGATCCAGCAGCCACATCTGCGATTTCATGGCGAAGGCGTGCGAGCGCTCCTGCATGATGCTGGAACCTTCGCCATAATCTTCACCCACAATGATGAGCGCCCCGCCGGTTACGCCACCGGAAGCAAGGTTGGCCAGCGCGTCCGACGCAACGTTGGTTCCCACCGTGGATTTGAAGGTCACGGCGCCGCGTAGCGGATAGTTCACAGAAGCGGCAAGCGTCGCGGCAGCAGTTGCCTCCGAAGCACTGTGTTCGAAGTGGACTCCCAATTCCTGAAGAATGTCATTCGCATCCGTGAGGACATCCATCAGGTGGGAGATAGGAGATCCCTGATAGCCTGCGACATAGGAGATGCCTGACTGGAGAAGCGCCTTGGTTACGGCAAGAATGCCTTCACCGCGAAACTCCTTGCCGTTGCCCAGGTACAGGCTTTGGACTTCCCTTTTGAAATGCCGCTCGGCCATTCTGCCCCTCTGGGTTGCTCGTCCGGCATGAACTCTTGACGAAACGGAGCCTTCCGGGAAACCTGCCTGGCAAAAAATTCTAGGTTTAAATAATTCACATGTCAAATTTCTTGCCAACTCGCCTGCTCTTTTTCGAGACGCCGTGCGGTTTATTATGATTCGACCGCAAAAATGGGTCCGGGGCAAAAACGTGGTTAACAGCTTTCACAAGGGATGAGACATGGCCAATGCACTTGCAGAGCTGGTTTCACAGTTGAACAGTGGCGCATTACGCATCGTAGACCTCACACAGCCATTGAGTTCAGAATCGCCTCTGTTGCCGCTGCCTGCGCAGTGGCCCAACACACCCGCGTTCCGTATGTGGGAGATCTCCCGTTATGATGACCGAGGTCCGGCATGGTATTGGAACGGGTTTGAGACCGGCGAGCACACTGGCACCCACTTTGACGCTCCCATCCATTGGGTAAGCGGCAAAGACTTGCCCGAGAACAGCGTAGACCGCATCAACCCGAAAAAATTCATCGGCCCCGCCTGCGTAGTCGACGTAACTGCCGACGTCCAGAAAAATCCCGACTTTCTCCTGACTGTTGACCGCGTGCAGCAGTGGGAATCCAGGCACGGGCGCATTCCTGCCGGCGCATGGTTTCTGCTCCGCACCGGGTGGTCCAGTCGAATAGACCCGCAACAATACATAAATCTGCAGAGTGATGGCCCGCATACACCCGGGTTTGTTAAGGAATGCTCAGAATTCCTGGCGAAAGAGCGCAATGTCCTCGGCGTTGGTGTGGAGACAGTTGGAACCGATGCAGGCCGGGCAGCAACGTTCAATCCTCCATTTCCCAACCATTATGTTATGCATGGCAGCGGCAAGTTTGGGCTGGCAGGATTATGCAACCTTGATCAACTGCCGCCGTCTGGCGCCGTAGTGATTGCTGCTCCATTAAAGATCGTAAATGGATCAGGCAGCCCATTGCGCGCCATCGCCATTACGCCGTAATGTTGCCAGCTAAGCAGCTTGTTTCCAACGATTTACATAAGCACAGCCGCTTACGGCATACTTAGCCAAAAACCTGTCTGGCGGCATGCATACGCAGCACAAAAACAATAAAGCTGTCGAGTGCAGTTTGATACCTTGTCTGCACTTCTGTAACTTTCACCGATGATAATGAGCGGCTAAGATTCTCGAAGTATGGCAACGGAGCCACGCGTCCGCACAACACCACCCGCTACCCCGAGTCACCGGTCCGCTATGGAACGGGCCATCTTCAGGCGCTGGCAGCGCTATCGCCTGAACCTGCCCATCCGGCTGATTGTCTGCCGTGAAGACAGTACAAGAATTTCCGAAGGGCGCGCCAACGACATCAGCGAGGGCGGAATGCTGGTCTTCGCCGGTCTGGAACTGAAGGCCGAAGATAAAGTGTTCATTGAGTTCACGCCGCCTTACTCGAGCAGCCCCGTAAGGGCGCCGGGAATCATCCGCCATCGCCGAGGATACAATTACGGCGTGGAGTTCCTGAACCAGACTCGTGAAGACAAAGAGCAGATTGATAAATTCCGTAATCTGTTGAAGCTGGCCGCCGGACACTAAACCGATCAGGAACTCTCGGTTTCTCAGCCTACAATTGTTTCAGCCAAGTCGCTGTTTGGCTGAAATCTGTCCGCGTGTATCACGAACAGGTGGTCGCGGCAGTTCGGAACGCCATACGCGCCACAATGAATCCTTGCCCAGCATCAAGCGCCTGTAATGCTCAATTCGCATCCTTCTTGCGGTTTGGATGGTTTCCCAGAGCTGGCGGGACTCGGTGGAGCGGAATGCGCCTATGCTTTCGGCATTCTGAATCAGAACGTCAAGGTCGTGAATTTCGCCCAGTAGATCCTGAATTTTCTTGAGGCTGCTTGTCCACTCTCCTTCAAGCTGAGGCAGCAGGTTCTCCACAACATAGCGGAACTTCTTGATGGCAATTCGCAGCTTATGAAAATCAGCACCATTGCCGGTGCGCAACGCGACATGTTCCAGCCTGCGCGCTGCCGTCCATTTTTCCAGCGCAAGCGCCTGAAAGACGTTCGAGCCGGGAAGAACGCGCGCTGACCTGCGGGAAAGCCTTGCGGCCAGGCTCTTCCACCGTTTCCTATCAAACTGATGGAGCGCGTGCTTCGCATGCTCTTGCAAGACCTTCTCCTGCCGTTCTGCATGCAACAGGAGCACAGCGGTTGGGCAATCGCTTTCTTTTCCCAGCTTCTTTACCCAGTGCTGCATAACCTGGCAATCGCGCAAGTCGCTAAGGCTGTGAAATAGGGCCGCGCCCTGGCGGCGCATTTTTTTCCAGTCTTTGTCGGGATCTATCTGGCGGAATTCCTTGCCCACGACACGGCAGCGCCGTAAGGCCACGCGAAGATCATGGACAGCCTTGCTGTCGAGACGCTTATCAGCCCTATCGATTTTCTCAATGACCCGCCGCATCCAATAGGCGATGCCGGACTTGGCTTTTCCGGGTTTCATGCCGCGCCTGACTTCTCATGGTAGCTCCGGCAATCCGAGGCTGCCAATGCCCATTCGGCTTTCGTCAAGAAGCGGCGGCAGCGTACAGCGCTATGTTCCACAAACAAGCACCACCTTGCCGGTGGATTTTCTCATCTGTAAGGTCTGCAAAGCTTCTGCGGCCCGAGAAAGCGGAAACTGATGCGAGACGTGGGGGTGGATTCGGCCTTCCTGAAACCAGGCAAACAATCGCGTAAACGAACTGCGCAACAGTTCCGGGTTATGCGTTTGGTATGAACCCCAGTAAAAGCCAATCACATCAATGTTCTTGACCAGAACGATATTGGCCGGAATCTGGGAAATTCGTCCGCCGGCAAAGCCAATGATGATGATCCGTCCGCCCCAGGCAATTGAGCGAAGTGCGGCATCAAAGGTATCGCCGCCAACCGGATCATAGATCACGTCAGCGCCGCGGCCGCCGGTGATGGCCTTTACGCGTTCGCGAATATCTTCCTTCGAGTAGTCGATGACCTGGTCGGCTCCGT
The DNA here is from genome assembly GCA_035712465.1 of Candidatus Angelobacter sp. Lineage (GTDB taxonomy): Bacteria > Acidobacteriota > Terriglobia > Terriglobales > Acidobacteriaceae > Angelobacter. Next base: position 111,521 of record DASTAS010000007.1, on the reverse strand, counting down.
GCTGCTGAGTAATCGCCAGTTTCTCGGGGCTGCCGGCGCAGGCAATCACTCGGGCTCCCATCGCTTTTCCGATTTCAACCGCGGTGAGGCCGACGCCGCCGGCAGCGCCACTCACCAGAAGCCACTCGCCGGGTTGAAGACGCGCGCGCCATTCCAGCGCCCCGTGTGAGGTGCCGTACGCCACAGGAAAGGCCGCCGCCACGGGAAACTCCATCCCATCCGGGATCGGCAAAACGCGGGCAGCATCAACCACAACTTCTTCCGCGAACGCGCCCAGACCTGTCAGCGCCATTACGCGATCGCCTGGTTTCAGCCTGCTGACGCCCTCTCCAATTTCTGTGACTACGCCGGCCGCTTCAGCCCCTGGTGTGAACGGAAAAGCAGGTTTCTCCTGGTACTGGCCTGTGATCAACAGGAGGTCGGCAAAGTTGATTCCGGCGGCGTGAACTTTGATTCGTACGGCGCCCTTGCGCAAAGATGGGACGGCAACATCAGCAATGACAAGTTTTTCCGGACCACCCCACTCCTGGCACAAAATCGCGCGCATGGCCATCTCCTTTGAAAAATGATTGTACCGGAGAGGTCCTTACGGTAATAACATCGGCCTGCCATTCGGCAAACGAACCCAGTCTTGACCCGGCGCAACCGAAATTCATATCAAGATCGCCCCAAAGAACATGAAGGGTTATCATTAAGAAGTTACGTGTTGCGAAATGAATTGCACAAAGGCATGAGCGTAAGAATCGCTCGCGCCGAGACTCAGTACGCAAAAGAGAGCACGTAGACTAACCGGCAATGAGTATTCTTCACCAGAGATTTCCTGCCTCAACTCAACAGCGCGGTGGCCGTGGAGAACCCACATGGTTCGAACACTTGTCACCTTCCAGCCAGCCTGCTCTACGAGTGTTCTGCCTGCCCTACGCGGGAGGAAGTGCAGACGTCTATCGGCCATGGCAACGCTGGTTTTCTACGGAAGTTGATCTTTGCCTTGTCCACTTGCCTGGCCGCGCCAAGCGCATTGGTGAGCGTCCGTTCTGCCGGATGGATGCATTGGTCAACGCTATCGCAGATCGCATTGAGCCTGAACTCCGTGTTCCCTATGCTTTGTACGGCCACAGTATGGGCGGTTTGGTCGCCTTTGAGCTGGCCAGAGAACTCTCCCGTCGACGGCTAAGTGCGCCGAGAAGCCTCATCGTTTCTGGCAGTCGTCCCCCACACGTTCCGAATATTGGACCGCCAATAGCCGGCCTTCCCGACGAACAATTTATTGCCGAACTCAGAAGGCTCAAAGGAACGCAGCCTGAAATTCTTGATAATCCGCAGTTAATGGAAATATTCAATTCAGTTCTGCGCGCGGATTTTGAATTGCTGGAAACATATCCTTACGTAGCAGGTGAACCGCTGCAATGCCCAATCAGCGTGTATTGCGGTCTCCAGGACGAAAAAATCACGCCCGAATGCAGCCAGGGATGGCAGTCCCACACATCGGGTGCTTTCACTCTGCGTCGGTTTGAGGGTGATCACTTCTTTATCCGCACCTCTGAGCCGTCGTTGAGAGATGCTTTCCGGAAGGACGTTCTGGATTGCACTCCTGTTGGAGGGTAAGGATCCCCAGGATGCCCATTTGAAGCCCGGAAATCCTTAAATCTTGCAACTCCACTTTGCGGCCGAACTCGCGCGTCATGCCAAGCTCAACTCTTTGCGACCGCCGCGGGTTCGAGCGGGACTTGCGCAATCCAAACCACTCAAACTAAGTACTTGCTTCTAAATGTCGCAATAGAGCGCAAATTCATAGGGGTGCGGACGCAGGCGCATCGCATCAACTTCCTTCTCACGCTTGTACTCAATATAGGTGCTGAGCAGGTCTTCGGTAAAAACGTCACCCTTCAGCAGAAACTGAAGCACAGATTGAGGATCGAATTGGCTGGTGTCATGGAAAGCTCTCCAGCATGACGATAAATTGTCAGCAGAAGTGGATGGAAATCGAAGTATTTTATGGCCGGGATAAGGCGGATTTATTCTGCGAAAGGGCAGTTAGTACGCGTGTTATAAAAGCCCCGGTTGTCCGGGGCTTTCAACCAAGAGAGAGACTTGCTACGGTCAGCAGAATCGGCTACTGACGCTCAAAACTGCCGAGGTCTAATAATTGAACGTATCGTACAGCGATAAACAAAGGCAATCAAGTGGCCAAATAGTTACGACTACCAAATTAAACTTTTTAATTCCTGGAATGTAAATAATCGTTAAATCGGTCTATTTATTCCGAATTCCCCTCACACTTATATGGCAGCGGGTGAAAATTGTCCGGGAGTATCCGCCTGCTGATGATTATGCGCCTTGTGGACCCGGAGAAAACCGGCCAGGTTCCCCGGCAAAGTGACTGGAAAGGAACAACATGGCCGACTCCCCTGATGCGGCTCGGTGGTACATTGCTGAACTGGTTGAAGAGCTCATTCTGGATGGAAACGTGCGCAATGTGATCCACCGCAAGACGCGGGTCATTTTTGCCGATTCAGAAGAAGACGCATACGAGAAGGCGCTTTCCCTTTCTCAGGAGCACGAAGTTACCTACTTGAATCAGACACACAAGGCTGCACAGACGCGCTATTGGAGTCTGAACGAACTCAACCTGCTGCAGGACGAGAAGACCGATGCGCGGCAGGCCAAAAAGCGCCGTCTGGCTCCTCATTATCGCCATTCCGACCAACTGACTCCCGCGCAGGTCGCGGTTCTCATGTCAATGCAGAGGCAGGCACTGCCAAATTAGGAAATCTTCCGTCAAGGGAATGCCGTTTGCGCGCTTTCATGTCCCCTCGTTGGGATTGCGGTGGTTACGGAGCCGAACTCGATTCGCTGCCCTTTTTTGGGTACAGAAGTGACGCAAGCACTGAAACCGCAAGCACGACGGCGATGACCAGCAGAGCGATCCATGTGGGGATCTGATATTTTGCGGAGATCAGCATCTTTACCCCGATGAACATCAGGACCACCGCCAGGCCGTAGTTCAAGTACTCGAAAAGCTTCATAAGTCCTGAAAGCGCAAAAAAGATGGATCGCAGCCCAAGAATGGCGAAGACGTTTGACGTGTAGACGATGAAAGCATCGTGGCTGATGGCAAGAATCGCAGGAATCGAATCCGTGGCAAAGAGAATGTCTGTGGTTTCCACCACCAGCAACACGATGAAAAGAGGGGTGGCAAATGTCCTGCCTTCGCTACGCAGAAAAAATCTATTGCCGGCATAGCCTTCGGTTACCGGAACCAGCCTGCGAGCAAGCTTAAGGACCACATTCCGCGATGGGTCTACCTGCTCCTGATCACCTTCGCGCATCAGGTTGAACCCGGTATAAACGAGAAATGCTCCAAAGAGGTAGAGGATCCAGTGAAAGCGGCGGACGAGGGCCACTCCGGCAATGATGAAGCCGCCGCGCATGACTAGCGCGCCCAGAATACCCCAGAAGAGGACTGTGCGCTCCTGCTCAGCCGGAACCTTGAAGTACTGAAACAGCAGAATAAAGACAAACAGGTTATCTACGCTCAGGGATTCTTCAATGAGGTAGCCCGTGACAAATTCAACTGCCTTCGTAGCACCCATCCAGTAATGGACCAGGCCGGCAAAAGCCAGCGCCAGAGCAATCCAGCAGAAGGTGCTGAGCAGAGCTTTCTTAAACGGGATAACCCGGCCGCCACGGTTAAATATCGCAAGATCGAGAAAGAGCAGCAGCAGGATGGCCGCGTTGAAGATGATCCAGAAACTGATGTTCATGCCGGAAAACACATCAGCAAAAGTCTGAACAGCCAGGGGAATCCCATGCGAGCGATTAGATACCAAACAGGTAAAAAGTGAAAGAGGAGAGCGTCAGCCTTCAGACCAGGATTGGTGCGAGGCATCCTTGCAGACACAATCGGCAGTCACACGTATCAGGAATATAAGGGGAGTAGTGAATGCGCTCGAAAGCTGCTGTTTCATCCCACCCTATTCACCCCATGCTGGTGGCATTTCCAATTGCCTTGTGGGTGATGGCGTTCATCTTCAACTTGATTGGGGTCAGCCAGGGCAACCAGATGCTGTGGGCTGCGGGATTTTATTGCGTGATTGCCGGCTGCGTGGGAGCGGCTCTGGCAGCTCTGCCGGGAGCAATTGACTGGGCGACCGTGGTGCCGCCGAAATCTTCGGCCAAACAACGTGGCCTCATTCATGGCTGCATCAATGTGGCGGCGCTGCTTCTTTTCATCACTGTCGCCTACCGCCAGGGATCCGCAGCCGCGCAGCCTGACGGACTAAACCTGGTACTCATGGCGATCGGCATTATCATGATCGGCATTTCCGGGTGGCTGGGTGGCACGCTTGTTTACCGCAACCAGATTGGCATAGACCATCGCTATGCGGGCGCCGGCAAACTGAAACAGCGCACGCTTTCAGGATGGGATCGTCCTGTGTGTAACCAGAGCGAGTTAGCGGACGGGCAGTTGCTCCTGGCACAGGTTGGCAATGAACGAGTGGTCGTCGGACGATGCTCGGAAGGCCTGTTTGCATTCAGCGACCACTGTACGCATCGCGGCGGGCCGCTCTCCGACGGCGCACTGGTGGATTGCACAGTGCAGTGTCCGTGGCACGGCTCACAGTTCGATATCCGTACTGGGCGTGTGGTGGCAGGTCCGGCGGAGGAAAAGATTGAATTGCGCGATGTCGACATCCACAACGGCGAGGTCTACATCAGGATGCACACCGGCAAGAAGCAGCCAACTCCCATACCGAAAACTGCCTAGCCGGCAGCAGGCTGAGAGGCTGCAATTCGCTCCAACAGCTCCGGGATTGAGGGAATGCTTCCCTCTTGTTTGTACCCGAAAACGGGTTTGCCATCCACAAGGACGCTCAGATCACCACGGCTGCCGGTCTTGATTTTTGCAGTCACGCCGAATTCTTTCTCAGCGGCTTCGCGCAGGCTCACGGCCGTGCGGCGAAGATCCATTCAAAAAAAGCAACGCCTGATTTCAATGTTCATTTCTTGCTCTCCTCTTTTTGCTTCTCACAATCTGTACCGCGGGACCGAATTCGTCTGCCGGAAATTCAGTCTTTCCGTCCATTGATGAGGCGAATTGTTTCCAGAATCACATCCCCGGTCACCTGAAGGCTCTTGGGGCTGAGTTTATCGATCGTATCCTGGGTAGTGTGGTGAAAAGAGTTGTTGTATCCGTAAGTGAAATCGATCAGGTCAGCTACCGGGACTCCGATCTGGGCAAACGGAATGTGGTCATCCCCGCCCATTCCGGTAACTTCCTGGAAAAAGAACGACTCATACCCCAGCCGACGGGCAGCTTCGCCTATCAGGTCTTCCACCCACGGAGTGGAGCTCGTATCGCGCAGAATGTCCAAGTCCTTATCGCCAATCATGTCCGCCAGGAGCAGCGCCTTGATCTTTTGACTGGTTCCGTCCTGCTTCCATTTCTGCGCGAGATGGCGGCTGCCATAGAGAGCATCAGGATCGCTCCAGCGAAGATCGCCGGGGGTGGTGGAAGGAATAGATTCCTCACCATCAAAGAAAGCGAGCCAGACACTGTAGCCAGGGAGTTTTTTGCCGCGAAGCTGGTCAGCGATGGCAAGAAGAAGCGCAGTACTTGAGCCACCGTCGTTGGCGCCGACGAAACTTGTCTTGCGCAACGGGTAGTTCGTGTCAATGTGGGAACCGAGGACGATAATCCCGTCCTTGGAACCAGGAAATTTGGCAATGATGTTGCGCATTTTGATGGCGCCGGCCGGTGTCTGAGCGGTGAAAGCATCGTCTTCCACGTGATCGGCCTTGAGCTTCTTGTGGAGAAACTCGCCGAGTCTCTCCTGGCCCTTGCTGCCGTCCCAGCGCGGACCAAAAGAAAGGATCTCCTTTAAATACTGCCAGGCACGGACAGGATTGATGCGCAACGGCGGCCCTACCGGTTGCACTGCGGCAGCCTGGGTTGATGTTGGTGTTGAAGCCTGAACGGCGGACGGCGCGGCATTGGGACCTGACTTGCCGTTTGCACAACCGGCAAGGGCTAAAACAATCAGCCACGAAAAGAGTCTCGGACTGCGGGGAAAAAATGTCACTTTCCTGCTCCCGGGCCGGGGACGGCAACACGATACCCTGTGGACAAAAGACTCAGTCATTCGGGTCCGGCCCAATTGACTCTCTAGTCTAATTTATCAGCCTTGTTGTGCGCGCTTTTCCTTGCGCTTGCGCCGCTGTTTGGGATGAACCAGCCAGACGACACCAATGCTCAATATGTACAACAGGATCATTGGAGCGGCGTAGATGCTCATGTTCATGATGTCAGTCGTGGGCGTAAGGATCGCGGCAAAAACGAAGAAAATCAGCACCGCTCCACGAATGTGCTTGAACAGGAATTTGGGGCTCACCACTCCCATTGCGCCGGCAAACCCCAGCACAATCGGTAGTTCAAAAATCAGCGCCAAACCAAGCAGAATGGTAAGAAACAGGTCTGTATACTCGGTGATCGTGATCATCGGATGCATCCCGGCATTCGCACCGGTGCCGATGAGGAAATCGAGCGCTACAGGAAACACCACTTTGTAACCGAATAATCCGCCACTCAGAAACAAACCTACGGACATGACCAGGAACGGCAAAATGTAGCGTTTCTCTTTGCGATAAAGCCCGGGCGAAATAAACATCCACACCTGGTACAGCAGAAATGGACAGGCGATAAAAATGCCGGTAATAAGCGCCAGTTTCAGAGAGAGGTTAAACGGGTCAGTGGGGTTGGTGAAGTTGAGTTCGGTCGGCATGTGATGCGCCTTGAGAGCGAACTCGATTGGCGCACGCATGAGAGCGTAAATCGCATCCCATTTGTACCAGGAAACGCCGAAGCACACGCCGACTGCAATAATGGAGTAGAAGACGCGCCGGCGAAGCTCTTCCAGGTGCTGCAGAAGGCCCATGGTGGCCATCTGCTCTTGTTCTATCCGACTACTGGTTTTTCGGGGTTCTGCAGCAAGCTCAGGCATCGTAATCCTGCGGGACGCTATTCTTTATCCGGTCAGTCAGCCGGTTAAGGGCGCCGGTGAGGGAGAGGTCTTCGTCATCCTTCAGTTTTGCGATTTCCGGCTGAATGTGCTTTATAGGGTTTACGTCGTCCAGTTCCAATTTCCGGATTTCCTCGTGAATCTGCCCCTGGAACTGGTTGCTGGCCTTCTTAAATTCGGCCACAAATTTCCCCAACTGACGGGCAATTTCCGGAAGGCGTTTGGGTCCAAAAAGCATGAATGCCATCAGGACCAAGAAAACCATCTCTGGAAAGCCAAGGTTCATAAGGAGTAAACACATGATACCGCATCTTAGGTTAAAAAGAGATGTGCTTTTCCATTAAGTTTTCCAATCCCGAGGTAACAAAATCCTTTGCGCCGCGTCGATTAAAACGGGCATCTTACAGGGGAGTTACTTTGGACGCGGACACCCGAAGGCGCCCCGGTCGCAAGCCGGATTGGAAGGGGGTAAACCCCGAAAGAGCGGCCGTCCTGAGGTGCTATACTTTCAACAGCATCCCGCGATCCGGGTACTTAGCTTCAGCCGACAAGGAACATTCATGTCTCGTGGTTCTCGCCGATCAGCATTTCTCGTCCTTCTGGTGATCTTAATCTGCGGTTTTCTGGGCGTAGGCTTCAGCCAGCGCAACGGGGGCTCCTATCCGGGCGGCGTGTCTGACTCTGACGTGCGCGATAATCTGCGTCAGTTCTCTGATGTCTACTCGCTGGTCGAGCAGAATTATGCCGAGCCCGTGAATGCCGACAAGGCTATTTATGACGGCGCTATTCCCGGCATGCTGCACGTCCTGGACCCCCATTCCAATTTCCTCGATCCCAAGGCGTACTCGCAGCTTCGCGAAGAACAGAGCGGCAAGTATTACGGTGTGGGCATGCAGATTGCCCCCCGCAACAACAAAATCATTATCGTGGCGCCATTCGTAGGCACTCCCGCTTATAAAGTGGGACTGCGCCCAGGAGACGTGATTCTCGCCGTTGACGGCAAGACCACCGACAACCTGAGCGTCAGTGATGTGGCAGACTTGCTCAAAGGCCCGCTCGGCACCAACGTACGCATCACGATCCTGCGTGAAGGCACGCCCAAACCGCTGGAATTCAATGTGGTACGGGCTGAAATTCCCCGCAACAGCGTCGACCTGAAGTTCTTCATCAAGCCGGGCATCGGCTACTTGCATATTACAGCTTTCAACGAGACCACTGAACAGGAAGTGGAGGATGCCCTGCAGCAGTTCGGCGATCTAAAAGGGCTGATCCTCGACCTCCGCGGCAATCCCGGCGGGCTTTTGCTTGAAGGCATTGGAGTGGCGGACCAGTTTCTGAAGAAGGGACAGATTATTGTCTCGCATCGCGGGCGCAGTTCACCGGAAAAAACCTATCGTGCACCTCACGGGAACGGCGGCAAGGATTATCCCTTGGTCGTATTGGTCAACCGCGGCACGGCATCGGCGGCAGAGATTGTTTCCGGCGCCATCCAGGACCATGATCGCGGCCTGATCGTCGGCGAAGTCACTTTCGGCAAGGGTCTTGTCCAGACGGTTTATCCGCTCTCAGAAAACACCGGGCTTCTTCTGACAACAGCCAAGTACTATACGCCCAGCGGCAGGCTGATCCAGCGCGATTACAACGGTGTCTCCCTGTACGACTACTACTATGCACGCGCTGAGGAAGATAACCCGAACACCAACGCCAATAACCAGTCCAAGGACGTGAAGCTTACCGACAGCGGACGCACCGTATATGGCGGCGGCGGCATCACTCCGGACGTGAAAATTCCGCCCTTCAAGCCGAATCACTTTGAAGATTCGCTGCTCATCAAGTACGCGTTCTTCAACTTCGCTCAGCGGTATGCGAACTCTCATAAGCTGGACAAGAGCTTTGAGGTAAACGACGCCGTGATGCAGGACTTCCGCAAATTCCTTGATTCACAGAAGATTCCGTACACGGAGGCTGACCTGAAGGAAGGGCAGGATTGGATCAAGTCCAACATCAAAGCGGAAATCTTTGTCTCAGAATTCGGCGAGGAGGCGGGTTTGAAGGTGAGGGCGCAGAACGATCCTCAGGTTCTTGCCGCTCTCGGCGAACTGGGCAAAGCCAAGGAACTGGCTGACAATGCCAAACGGGTTCTGGCTCAACGCGCTGCCGCCGCTTCAGCGAGCAGATAGGCTCCAGGCTCAACGTAAAAGGCCCGCTCTGAGCGGGCCTTTTGCTTTGGCTTGAATTCGCAGCCGCTCAGCTTTTTTTGAAATGCTTGCTTAGCGCCAGCCCCTGCCTCTGGTAGGAAGAGCCGATATCCATGCCGTAAATCTTGTCAGGACGGGAACGCAAAGGAATATAGATAAGCCGGCCCATGATCTGGCCGTGCTCGATCAAAAACGGAACCTCATGCGCACGCACTTCCAGAACTGCCCGCGTGCCCTTTACATCGCCGGCTCCGTAACCAAACCCGGGATCAAAAAAGCCCGCATAATGAATGCGGAATTCACCCAGATCCTGATCCATTGAGACCATTTCCGCAGCCCAATCGGGAGGAATGCTGACCCGCTCTTTGGATGCCAGAATGTAAAAGTCACCTGGCTCCAGGATCAGCCCGGGTTTGCCGGGCTCATGCACGGTGTCCCAGTACTGCTCCGGCGCGTAGTAGTTGACGTTGACCAGGTCAATGACAGGCGCGTTCCTCTTTGCCTTGTATGCCAGAACCTCGCCAGGGTCATGCGCGCGCAAATTGACGGAAAACTTAATGCTCTCCTTGCCTATGCGCGCCTTCGTCGGGCTGCCCTCTTCTCCGTAGACCAGTGCTTCTTTCTTTTCCAACTCGGCAGTTTTTCTGTCGGATGGCTTCGGATTGCCGCGGATGAAGCGCAACTGGTTCAAACTCATTCCCGCTCTTACGACCACGCTGAACGTGCGCGATGCAATTTCCGCATAGAGCTTTCCTTTGTAACCTCCGGCCATCGTGGGAACGCGTTCAAACTCCTGGCCGTAATCAGTAATGAGCCGCGTGAAAATGTCCAGGCGACCGGTGCTGCTCTTCGGATTGGCTCGCGCGGAGACGTCTTCGGGAAGATTCAACTCCTCCAACAGAGGAACAATGTAGATGCATCCCTTCTCAAACACAGTAGTACGCGTGAGATCCACCCGGCCCATGCTGAGACCAAGCCCGGCAATTTTTCCTTCCACGGTCGACTCTTGCGGGACAAAGCTCGCCTGCACGCGATAGCCGACATCACCAAGCCGCAAATCGAGGCTTGCAGGCTGAATTTGCTGCTCGTTGATTCCGCCGAAACTACGGGAAATAACGTGACCTTTATGGATGAGCTCGCGGATTTCCTGCGAGGGGAGCATCCCTTCCGCGCGGGTCAAATCGCCCGCTTCGCTGCTCAGTTCGGGAAACAGAGCAAATTTGCCTCCCGGCGGCGCAATGGACATTCCAGACTCTCCTGATAAAACTCGAAAAAGTGCAGTGGATGCCGGGCTGGCGGGATCCAATGAGCCCTGGCGTTCGGAAAAACGCAGCGGCTCTGGTTGAGAATAACACCTCCTTGGCCTTTGCGAGCGCACGACTTCAGGTGCAAACCTCCTGCACTTCCGCTGCAGAGTAAGGAGAGAGTTCCCTCACAACCAAAATATCCCTTAATTTCCACAACAGACAAGAACCAGCATGGCGAAGTAAGCTATCTGCAGGAAAGCCGTCGGATGGGAGAACGCCTTCATGAACATTTCCGGCAATGCTACCTTTCGCACCCTGGGGCGCAGCGGACTGAAAGTTTCGCCGCTCGCACTCGGAGCAATGACATTTGGCTGGGGCGCCGACAAGGATATCTCGCGGCAGCTCTTTAACACCTACCGCAATGCGGGCGGCAACTTCATTGATACTGCCGATCTCTATGCAGGGGGCACCAGTGAAGAATGGCTGGGCGAGATGATCGAGGCGAGCCGGTCGCGCGATGCAATTGTGCTCGCTACCAAGTTCAGCTTCAACGCGCAAAAGGGCAATCCGAACGCTGGCGGAAACGGCCGCAAGAATATTTACCGCGCACTTGAAGGCTCACTGCGGCGCCTCCGCACCGACTACATCGATCTATATATCATGCATGCGTGGGACCGCATCACGCCCGTAGAAGAAACGGCATCAACGCTAAACCATCTGGTCCATAGCGGTAAAATTCGCCATATCGGCCTGAGCGATGTTCCGGCATGGTATGCCTCGCGCTTCACAACCATCGCCGACTTACGTGGCTGGGAACGTCCTGCAGCCCTGCAACTCGAATACTCGCTGGTATCGCGTAGCCTTGAACGCGAACACATGCCCATGGCGCAGGAGTTGGGCATTTCTCTCACTCCATGGAGTCCGCTGGGCAGCGGTTTTCTTTCCGGCAAATTCCGCCGCGTGGATGGAAAAATCACTGGCTCGGGTCGCGTTCTGGACATGAATGATTCCGGTAATCCAACACTGGAAAAGTTTGCCAGACGCGAGCAGAACTGGAAGATCCTGGACACATTGATGGATGTGGCTGATGGTTTAGGGAAAACACCGGCGGAAGTCGCTCTGGCCTGGATCATGGGCCGGCCATGCGTGACCTCAACTCTCATCGGCGCCACGCGTGTGGAGCAATTAGAGAAAAATCTGGCGGCCGCAAGCCTGAGTCTTCCGGATGACGCGGTAAGAACCCTGGATGAAGCTAGCGCCCTGGAACCCAACGAACTGGATCATTTCTTCGGCGATGTGCTCCAAGGCATGATCCACGGCGGCGCCCACGTAGAGCGCCCAGCATTCTGTGCAAAAATGAGGTAATCTTTTTTGGGGGCGATACCGGTAAGCGACGCGTTACGCGTAATGAATTATCATTTCTACTGAACTGAAATTATGGAAAAGGCTCAGATAGCACGATTCGAGGAAATCCTTACCCAAAAGCGTGAGGACCTGCGCCGGGGCGTGGCCAAAGAAGATCCCCAGGATGCGCACGACTTTGGCCGTGATGAAGGCGACCGCGCCAATTTCTCGCAATCCAAGGAAATGGCATTCCTGCAGAAGGCGCAGGAGCGCGGATTGCTGGCGTTGGTGGAAGGCGCGCTCTTACGCATTGAAAATGGCACCTTCGGCGACTGCCTGAGCTGCGGCCAGGAGATCAGCATCAAGCGCCTCAATGCCGTCCCATGGAGCCGTTACTGCATCACCTGCCAGGAATTGATCGCTGAACAGCGATAGCCACCGTGCTGAGGAGCGCAGGTCCAATAGCAGCGATTGCGATGCACCGAATCAAAGCACAAAGAAGACCGCGAGCCCTGCCGAGCTGCAATGCAAGAGGCGCACACCGCAAAGTCTCTGCGCGTCGCCCGCAGAAGGCCGGTTAAATCCCAAATTCGCTTAATCCGTTCTTCCCTTCTCCTGGGCGTACCTGATCCATGGTGCATTGCGCAGGATCTTTATCAGGACGCCAGCGCAGGAACTTCGTCCCGTGGCGGAAGCGGTCACCAGAGAAGTGATCGTATTGAAATTCGCCCACGAGCTTGTGCTGAAGAGGAATCCACTCGATTGCCGAGGCATCGCGGGTCCAGCGGCTGGGACCTCCTGGAGCTTTGCCGGTAAAGCCGGCTGAGCCAGAGCTCTCTTTGGCGATGAGCGGCTTCAGAATGGCTTTGAGTTTTTTGCGATCCGGCGCCGAGAAGCCTGAGCTGAAGCCAATATGATCGAGCTCGCCGGTCTCGTTATAGAGTCCAAGCAGCAGCGATCCGATCTCATCACCCGGCTTCTTGCCTTTACCATGCGCCCAGCGAAAGCCGCCGACAACGCAATCGGCGGTACGAAGCCGTTTAATCTTTACCATGCCCGTGCGTTCGCCCGTCATGTACTCGCAATCAAGCCTTTTGGCTACCACGCCGTCGAGCCCTTGCGTGGCCCCCTGCTTCATCCAGCGTTGAGCGACGCCAAAATCTGAACTCGCGGGAGATAAATGGATCCGTTCGGCCCGTTTAAAATTCTCCGCGAATTCCTGCAACGCCATGCGACGCGCGGACAGCGGCTGATCAACAAGCGGCTTCCCCCGATCATTCACCAGAAGATCGAACACCAGGTAGGACGATGGCGTCTCAACGGAAAGCTTCTTGATGCGGCTTGCCGCTGGATGAATGCGTTGCAGCAGCGCATCAAAGTCCAGCCCGGCGTCGCCACGGATGATGACCTCTCCATCCAACACAAACTTGCGTGCAGGAAGGCGCTGCAATTCTTCCACCAGCTCAGGGAAATAACGTGCAAGAGGCTGTCCGGCTTTCGATTGCAGTACCACCTCATCATCGTCGCGAAAAGCCAAACAGCGGAAGCCGTCCCACTTGGGCTCGTACAGCCAGCCTGGTTCAACCGGAATTTCTTTTTGAGCTTTGGCCTCCGCCGGTGGATAGGGAGGCTGAATGGGAAGACTAAGTTCAGGGAAGGCGTGGCCAAGCGCATCAGCGGGCAGCGCGCCCGCTGCCACATCGGATTGTTTACGCGCGCGCGGCATGTGAATGTAGATGCCATTCACAACGCCGGCGGTTCACCGTAACAGCGGAATCACTCTCTGACAACTCGCGCGCCTGGTTTTGAAGATGTACGGTTCAATTTGGCTTTTTCGCCACCACCTGTTCGTCCTGAATAAGGAACTGCGCCGGGCACTTGTCTGACCCGCAGATGACGGGAATGATTCCGCGCATCTGCTTGCGCGTGATCAGGCCCAGCGTCCCGCATTCCGGACAGGCCAGCACGGCCCAGTAAGGATCGTCCTGTTCGCCCACCTCACCCGCATTCTCCAGCACAAAGATGCTTCCCGGCTCCATCTGCTCCGGAAACCAATCCGTCACAATGCTCAGCTGTGCCACCATCTGTCACCTCCGGTTACCGCTTGCACTGCGTTCTCCCTTGCTCCTGCTTTTTCGATGCAGAAATCCATGCGTTGCCTCATGAACTTCTGCGCTTTCCATTCCGGCGAAGCGCCTGCCCATGCGCCGGACGCCGGTTGAAAATCTCCGCTCTCACTTCTCGCACCGCATCGCTCAGGCAGATTCCCAACAGCGGCTGGCGCGAATTCTTGAGAATATCAATCACCTGGCGCTCCGAGTTCTCCAGATAGATTCGCTTGCCATCAGTGAGCAGGTGATACTCTGACCCGTTGCTCACTGTTTCCGCCAAGCGGCTTCCCAGTTCCTTCTGCAGAAAGCGCATGATGCGGCGCACCCGCTGCAGCGGAAAACCCTTCCGCCTCAGAGCGCAAATCACCGCCACTTCCGCGATATCGTCAGGCGAGTACAGACGCCTCCGCCCTTCGCGCCGCGGCGCCACGATGCCGCGCTCATCCCACCACTGCAACTGGCGCGGCGTAATCCCCGTCAGCTTGACCACCTCCGCCGATGTAAACTGCTTGTCCATGGCTGGCAACAAATGTTTTAAACATTTCCCGCCTCAAATGTTTGACTATTTTAGAGAAGGTATCGGAGAAGTCAACAGGAATCCTGAAACTTAAACGGAGTAAAGTGCTGTCACAAAGAGGATGAGCCGGTACAGCTCCAGAATCTGCGCGCTGATCCAGACCAGCACCACGCCCTTAATGAGCGCTGCAAATAGCCTCTCGTGGTAAAACCTCCGGAGGGCCACAACCATATATCCCAGCAGCAGCGCGCCTGCGACGAAGAAGATGGTTCGGTTCTGCGCGCCATTGGTAAAGAAAATGCTCCAGCGTTTCAACAGCAGCCCAATCTGCCTGACCAGTGTAGGCAGCCCGATCATATAGATCAACAGCCACACTGCCATGTAATGAAGTGAGAAAACCAGGTGCTCACCCGCGTACCGCCCCTTGCCCCATTGAACTGCCGCGAGTGCTAGCGCAAAAATCGGAACCATGATCAGCACCATCGATTTCGCCTGCAACTCCATCACGTGATCAAAGCGCTGTCCGAACTCAGCCATGGTCATGCCTTTAACCGCCGCCCGGTGCGTAGCCATGCGCGTAGCCCAGGTACTGTAGCTCTGCATGGTTTCGTAAATTTTGAGCGGCGTTTTCAGACCCGTCCAGCCGATCAAGGGGAAAATAAGAAAGTAAAGCAGGTTGGCGATGAAGAAGACCTGAAATGGATGGACATATGGTTTGCGTCTCCCCGCCACGTATTCCGAACTCAACAGACCCGGTCGTGACAACAGCACTCTGAAGCTGAGGAGCAGCTTCGAATCCCAATGAAACAGGGTCTCTCCAGCATGCGAAAGAAGGTGTGTGATGGAGAGATCGTGAACGCTTGGGCACTTCTCCCCGCACCCGGAACAGAACCTCCCTTTTGCCTCTAACGAGCAGCTTGCGCAGATCCACGCAGCCTCAATGTTCTCATCCGCGTTATAACGCGGGCGCAACGCGTTTTCCGGCCCGCTGCCCCCACCCACAAAATGCACGATCTCCAGCCGGTCAGTGTCTTTGAGCTGGGTCGCTTGCCATTTGTCGCGCGGCACGATCTCCAGATTCAATTCCACTGCCACGCGATCAGCCTTCATCCCAAGCTGCGCGATGAGCGCAGACAGCGTGAGGCCGTTTGGAAATTCCCGGGAGTCGCCATTAATGATGAGGATCATAAACAAGCTTTTTAGCTGCTAGCCTCTAGCTGCTGGCTCTTTATCGAAGCCGAGTTAACTTCCCTGCATTTCTCCAAAAGAGTACGTCGCATTGATCTTCTCTCGCCAAGGATGTTTCGGGGCTGAGTGCTGACTGCTGACCGCTGACGGCTCCGTTGCTGAATGTGACTGCTGCTTGCTCAATAGCCTCTCCTCTTATCCACCTCATTCAGCAGCGGCTTGTCTGCCAAAAGCCGGTTCAGGTTCTCGACAATCAATTCGTAATGCCGTTCCCAAAGCTTCTCCGTCACCGCCGCTGTGTGAGGCGTAATCAACACGTTATCCAGCGACCAGTATGGAGAATCCTCGCGCAAGGGCTCTTCCGTAAACACATCCAGAGCCGCGCCAGCGATGCGCTGCTGCTGAAGGGCCTCGACCAGGGCGCGATCATCAATCAGCGGCCCGCGCGCCACGTTGATCAGATAGGCGCCGAATTTCATTTTATGCAAGCGCTCCTGGTTGATGATGCCGGTCGTCGCCGGCGTGACTGGTGTACACAGCAGCACAAAGTCCGCCTCGGGCAGAAGCTCGTCGATCTGCGCCAAGCCGTACACCTCATCCGCCGGGCCGGGGCCCTTGGCCAGGTTTTCGCGGATGGCAATCACCTTCATGCCGAGCGCCTTCGCCCTGACCGCGAACTCGCGCCCGATCCCGCCCATGCCCACGACGAGCGCCGTTGCGCCCGCCACCTCGCGCGGACGCGGATGCTCATTCCACAGCAACTCCTGAGCCCAGATTTTTCTCGCCTGGTAATGCATGGCCTGGGGCAGCCGCTTGGCCAGCGCGAGCAGCATGGCAATCGAGTGCTCGGCCACCACCGGCCCGTGTACGCCGGTCGAGTTGGTGAGAAGCACTCTGCTGTTGATGAGCTCCGGGTACATCAACTGATGCACGGCCGCAGCGGGCGAGTGGATCCACTTTAGCTTCTTGGCGATGACAAACTGTTCCGGACGCAACGACCAGCCGATGAAGACGTCAGTATCTACAATCTCTTCCGGAACGCGATCATAGCTTTGCAACTGGTCAACAATAAAATTTGGGAACGCCTCCTGCAGCCGCTGACGCAGCCACGTAGGCGCATGCCAGAGTTCGAATCGGTGATAGTGGACGATGAGGATTTTCATTTGTGATCAAATAGCAATTAGCAGCTAGCAATAAGCAATTAGCCAGAACAACCACACCCTTCGATCGAGATACAGCAGGCATAGTCCAAAAGTTAACCGCCTGTCATGCTGAGCGAAGTCCGAAGGAGCTTGCCGACCGAGGACGCAGTCGAAGCATCCCGACGATCTGTCCTCTGCCATGCAGATTCAGGGAGTTCTCACGAAACCGCTTTTCATCTCTCTTTTTCGTATTTGCCTCAGTGAGCTTTGAACAGTGCCTCAACCCTTCCCGACCCTCAAATCCTTCCCTGTCATCTCCTTCGGCTGCGGGAAGCCCAGCATGCCCAGCACGGTAGGCGAAATATCCTGCAGCGAGCCATCGGGACGCAAGGACAATTTCTGCGCCTCTTCGCTCACCATAATAAACGGCACCGGATTTGTCGTATGGGCTGTATGCGGGCCGCCTGTGACCGGATCAATCAACTGTTCGGCGTTGCCGTGATCGGCTGTAACCAGCATGGCCCCGCCGCGCTGCCGGACGGCGTTATAAATCTCTCCCAGGCAGGCATCCACCGTCTCCACCGCCTGGACAGTCGGCGGGATTTTTCCTGAATGCCCCACCATGTCAGCATTGGCAAAGTTCACAATCACTACATCAAAGGCCGAATCATTCGCCGCTTTCACCACCGCCTCGGCGATCCCCTTGGCTGACATCTCCGGCTTCAGATCATACGTGGCCACCTTGGGCGAGGGCACCAATACGCGGTCTTCACCCGGAAAGGGCTTTTCAACCCCGCCATTAAAGAAGTAGGTTACGTGCGCGTATTTTTCCGTCTCCGCTACACGCAGGTTGCGCAACTGATGATCTGCCATTACGTTGGCCAAGATGTTCTTGAGGGAATCCGGCTGCACCACAAAGGGCAGCGTGAACTGCTTGTCATACTGCGTCATGCAGACGTATTTCAAGTTCTTGGGCACGCGGCTGCGCGGGATGGTTGCATCGAGTGCCTCGGCATCGGGCAGGTCGCGCCCGCCTTGCGCGGTCAATCCACTTTCTCTCGTCAGGCAGCGTGTGATCTGGCGAGCGCGGTCGGCGCGAAAATTGAAGTTGATCACCGAATCGTCGTCGCGGATCGTGGTCACCGGCTTGCCTTCGGCGCCGATGCAGACAAACGGCACTACGAATTCGTCGGTCACGTCGCGGTTATACGAGTCCTTCATTCCCTGCACCGGATCAACGTAGTCGCCGCCCTCCGCCTTGCCCGCGACCATCGCGTCAAAGGCCTTCAGCTCGCGGTCCCATTTCTTGTCGCGGTCCATGGCGTAGTAGCGCCCGCTCGCGGTGGCCACCTTGCCCACACCCAGCTCACGCATTTTCTGCTGCAATTGCTCGATGTAACCGGCCCCGTTGGTCGGCAGTGTATCGCGGCCGTCCATGAAGCAATGCACATAAGTGCGGTCCACGCCATTCTGCTTGGCCATGCGCAGCAGAGCGTAAAGATGGTTCTGTTGCGAGTGCACGCCACCATCGGAGAGCAGGCCGCAGAAGTGCAACTGCCGCCCGCCGCTGCGCGCATTCTTCATGGCTTCCAGCAGTATGGGATTGGTGAACAGCTCACCATTTTCAATCATGACGTCGATTTTGGTGATGTCCATATACACGATCCGGCCAGCGCCGATATTCAGATGCCCTACTTCGCTGTTGCCCATCTGCCCCTGCGGCAGCCCCACGTACCGTCCGCTGGTGTGGATCAGTGTGTTGGGATACTGCTTGAGCAGACGGTCGTAGTTCGGCTTGCGCGCCAGCGAGATGGCGTTGGCATTGGATGGAGGCGCATAGCCCCAGCCATCGAGAACAATGAGTACAAGAGGTTTATTCATGAGGGTTACTCAGGCGAACCGGAAATTTTAAATGAAGCCGCGCCACCATGCCGGTGTCCGCCGCCACGCGGCTTGAAATTGCTCGTTGGAACAACGACATTCCCCGATTCGTCAAACCAAATTCGGAAGCGATTGCGATCGGAACAATTTTGGCAATTCCATTCGGATTTCGCTCGCTACTTTACTCTCTAGTTAATCCCCCAATACCCCACCCCCCGGTTTCACCCCACTACACCCCATTCCACCCCACTCGCACCCCACGCCCCACCCCAGCTCACTCCAACTCACACGACGCACCACCCCAAGTCACCCCACAAGTTGGGTTAAAGCCGCACGCCGGAAACAAAGGGGTTAGCCGATCCAGGCTGAAGCACCCACTTGAGCCCGAAAACTGCTTTGCGCTGAAGTTATTACTCATTGGTCAATATTTGCCCGCGCCGACACGCATGCTGCGGGCGCTCGTGGCCAGGATCATGAGCGCCGAAGCAAGTTGAAGGTCACGATGTGCAGCGCTTGCGGCATTTCAATATATGTCTTTTCTTCGCTAAAAGCAAGTGGAGCTCAGGGGCAAACTTGGCAATTCCCTTTCAGGCCTCGTCAGCCAAAACGAACGTATAGTGCGTGCAGTGCGTGTTTTGGTGACAAGTGAAGCTTATGAAATCTAAACAGGCGTCATCCCGGAACCGAGATAAGCAAAATCTGACAGTGAGCCTCAGCCGGGAAGTACTGAGGAAAGCAAAAATCCTCGCCGCTCAACGTGAAACATCCGTCAGCGGTTTGCTCGCGCAGGAGATCGAGAGGCTAGTAGCCAGGGAAGACGCCTACAACCAAGCCGAGCGCCAGGCCGGTGGCGCTTCTGGATCAAGGCTTCCTTATGGGCGGGAGGATCTCCCGCCGAGACGAACTACATGAACGATAACGGTTTGTCGATACTGACCTGCTGATCGTGCGACAGTCATTGCGGACCGTTCAAGCTACGCTTTAGATCAAGGCGTATCCCAAGGCTGGCCACGCGGTTTGCAGCCCTTTTGCAAACTCATACAGTGGCATGCCGAAGAAATCCGTAACGCGGCCCGTGCGGCGGTATCCATGCCGTTCATAGAAGCGCATGGCGCGCTTCAGCGGTTCGGTGGTATCCAGCGTCACGCGCGAACAGCCCAAGGCGCGTAACTCCGCTTCTGCCTGCTGCAACAGACGGGCGGCCACGCCGCTTCCCTGCTGTTGGGGCAGCACTGCCATGCCGCGGAGATGGCCTTCGGCGTCTGCTCCGTCTTCTCCGTCTTTTCCATCTCCCGCTCGCGCGCAAGCGATGGTTCCCGCGATCTCGCCCGCTTCACCAACGGCTACAAACAGTGCCATCGATTTGAATCGCGACGCCAAGGTATCCGGCGTGAGGACCGTGTCCAGATATCCTGCGGGCGTGTAGCTCGATTCGAAGGGCGCAAATGCGGCGCGAAGGCACGCCAGAATGCCCTCGGCATCGCCGGGATTTGCTCTGCGGATGGTAAATCCCACTTTACCTCAGAACTTTGATCAGCCAGCCGCTCCAGATGTCCGATGCGGCATGCGCGATCATGTTGGCGCGAAGGTTTTTCCGCCATGCCGCAAGGCACCCATAGAGCATGCCGAGCATGGCGATAATGATTACCTGATGCAATCCCTGATAGGCATGCGCCACGCCAAAGACAACTCCCTGCAGCACCACCGCTGCCGCTACGCTGTTTGTGTACGCCGCAAACTGCTTCTGAAAGTAGCCGCGATAAACAATCTCTTCACAAATCCCGGCCGAAACGGAAATGGCAATCCAGAGGACAACCTCCGGCGTACTGCGTGGCAGTATGCTTTGAATGGATTTCGCCGCGTAAGGCCCCATCAAGCTATTCAGGATGCGCGCAGCCCATTCCGCCACCACGAGAAACGAGATTCCAATGGCTACATCTCGCAATACATCCTTAGCCTTGATCCGGTGGACTCCAGCAAGCTCCCACACTTTTATTCCCCGGGCGTTCACCCCTCGCCGCACCAGTGCCAGCAGGCCCCATTCCAAAACCAGCACTGAAACATACAGCGGCGCCACGTTGAGGTCCTGCGGCAGAACAGAGGCGCCGCTTCCTGCCCGGTGCTGCAGATAGTAGCCCCAGGCCACGACGGGAACTTGAATCGCGAGCATGAGGCCAAAGTGGAAGGAAGAAGCAACTGCCTGATGCCGTCGCGCCGGGATGGGAATAGTTGGACTGGCCATGTTTTCGTATCAGCGCGATCCTGGAAAGCGGGTTTGTTGCTGTATAAATTATGTTTCCATCCTGCCACCGCTAGGATCGCCTCACAATGAAGATGCAGTTTAAGGTCAGAACTGCTATGGAGCAAGTGATGCGGTCAGATATCGGCGCCTTCCGGCAGCGTGCCGCACTATACTAGGCAAAAAAGGAACGCGGAATGAAACAACTTTTCATCATGGTTCTTATTCTTGGTTTGTCCTCCACTCTAAGGGCGCAGATTACAAAGTATGCCGCTGACACTCATGCCCTGGTCAACGCGGGCAAACTGGAGAACAACAGTTACGTGAACGACCACGCCGGGTTCGTTATTCACTTGCCGGTGGCCCGCTGCAAACCGGAACTGAACCTGCAAGTCGACTTTCTTGAAGGCAGCGCCGTGTTGCTCTCCTGCCCTCGCGAGGTAAAAGGAGGTGGCGCATACGACTTGAGCATTTTCACAGAGAGCTGGACTCGCGACCATCTGACCAGCATCAAGCAATATGTCGACCGTCTGCAGGCTATCGGCGAGCATCGCCGGAAAGGCAGTGACTCCAGCATCACGACAGTTGAGCCTGAAACGGGCCGGGACTGGGCTGGCCTGAGCTTTGGCGAACTTATTCTGGGCCTGCACAATGCAGGGTCTACCTATTACGTCGGCGCCACCTGTACCCATCTCAAAGAGTACGTACTATGCTTCAAAGCGCAGGCGAATTCGCTGCCTCTGGTTCGGGGCCTGCTCAGGCTTCAGGGAAAGCTGGAAGTCACCAATCCACCTGAGCTGGCCAAGACAAAGCATTAAATCGTGCCTCGCGGCAACTGGCGCCCGCGGGGGCATCGGGCAGTGATTCGGTTTACAATCCCGACTTTATGCAGAAATTCCAGGCCTTCGCTCAGCCGTGGTGGGTCAACCTGCTCATCATTGTTCCGTTTGTTGTGTACTTTCTCTGGCGGCGTAAAGGCCTGCGGCTCGCGTGGCGGCAGATGCTTGCCCTCAGCGGCTTTGCTGTGGCGTTTGGGTTCGTGGAGGCCGCGGTGGTGGTTTACCTGCGAGCCGCCATGGGACTGTTGCCCGGGTATCAGCAGGGCACGTTCGCTGATGTTCGGCGATTATCGTCCAGTTATCAGCAGGCCTCATCCGTCGCCCACTTCTCTCACGTCCTGATTACGATTGAGCTCCTGCGCGAAGCGGCCACCATGGTGATGCTGATCTGCGTTGCCCTGCTCGCCGCCCGCGAAGCCCACGAACGCTGGGCATCTTTCTTCTGGGCTTTTGCCGTCTGGGACATTACCTATTACGCGGGATTGTGGGCCATTGTGCGCTGGCCTCCATCGCTTAAAACAGTTGACGTGCTGTTTCTGATTCCCACGCCGTGGATCGCGCAGGTCTGGTACCCGCTGCTGGTCAGCGCGCTTACGTTGGCGGCCATTGCGTTACTAAAAGCGAACATAAGAGCGCAAGGGTCTGCTTAGATCGACTCCGTACGATGACAAGTGCGCCTTCGGATGGCTACTGCAGTTCCGCGCTCTCTGGATGTGCCGGCTGCTGGTCATAGAGAAGGTCGAGCGCCTTCACTAGCGCGCGGGTTGCAGGCGCGTTGGGGGCGCGGCGCAGCATGATTTCCGCCTCATGCGCAAAGATTGTTAGCGCCTGCGCTGCCAGGAGATAAGTCCGCTGCGCCGGATCGGTAATCACCCAAACAGTGGAACCATCCTGGTTGCGGCGACCGATGGAAAGCTCGCGCTCAATCGTTTTTCCCGGCAGCACTCTTCCCTGCTCAAGAGACATGTTCTCGGCCAACTTGAGTTTGACCGAGCCGCGCTCACCTTTGATCCTGATTCTGCCCACCTCAATGCGGGTAAACACCGTAAGCGGCTGAAGCTGCGCAATGCCCGATGGCACGTCAGGCTCAAGCAGTTGCTGTGCATTTGCCTTGGCAGCTTCCAGGAACGCTGTCTCAATCTGCTTCTTTTTCGGTTTGCTGCGCTGCCGGACAGTCGCGACGGTTGGAGTAAAGACGGTCATGTGTTCTTCAGGCGCAGCGACGTCGGTTCCGCTTTCAGTCTGCCCGTCTTCAGTCTGCCCGTCTTCAGTCTGCCCGTCTTCAGCCCGCGCACGTTCAGCCTGCCCAGTTCGGCCCAGCGGATCGTCGCTCGACGAAGTTTCGGCGTTCCCGCCGTTTGAGTCAGCATCGTTGCTCGCGGATTCTGCGCCTGGTTGACCTTCGATTGCGTCCTCCTGGTTGCCGGAATTCACACGATCCGGAATTTCACCGTCTTCAACCGTGCCGGCAGCGATTGATGCCAGCAATTCAAGATTGCTATCGGGGCGGATGCGGTAGCGGTAGAAATGGGGACGACCCCGGACCAGCCACTCGTGACTGGTCCAGGACTCGGTAATAATGCCGGAGCGCACCGAACTGAAGAAACGTTTTCTTCCGCGGAGAGACCACGATACCGACGTGCCCCCGCCATACGATCAGGTCACCGGGTTGCGGCTTTTTCACGCGTTCAAAATCTGTTGCCGCTCCGCGGTACAACGCGCGCGAGGGTTGATAGCTATAGCTGAGACCGGCTCTTGAGTAGATGGTATGCACCAGGTGCGAGCAGTCTGGCTTAGCGCGCAGGCGGGAGGCCGATTGCATTGCATACTGCACCAGGGCCTGGCCCTGCTCGGCGGAGAGTAGTTCTCCTTCGTCGCCGGCGAAGGCCGGAGCCGCGCTGCGCGCGAGTGCCGTTGTTGCCAGAGCGCTAACGCATAGGACGACAATTGCCACGAATTTCAAAGCAGCTCTCAAACAGCTACGCCTCGATACCCTGCTATTGTCTGATGAATCCAGAGTTCCCTGCGGGTGTCTTCTGCCGGCAGGTAATCCGTAAGTACATGGACGGCCATGCCCAACTGAATTAAGACGGGTGACTGCCCGCGACGCATAGGCCCTCTATCTCCTTGCGCCGCAACAGCATCCAATGGCTTAAGAAGCTCCGAGGCCTGCCATGACTCCACGGAATAAAAATATACCCATAGGCTCGGAAGAGTCCGGCAACAGGCGCGTACCGGAGGAACGGTCTGCGGGAAATGAGCAGCAGGTTCGGGAAAAATCACTGGATAAAACTCTGGCTGATACCTTTCCGGCCAGCGATCCGCTATCAAGCATTCCTGACCCCTCCGGCGATCAAGTGAACTCAAGCCGCTCCGATGAAGAAGCAGCATAGCCGCAAGCCGAAAGCCGAGCCGAAAGCAAAGCCGCGCAGAGGCGGGCGTGGCGCTAAACGCAGTCACGCCAAGAAAGCCGGCGAATCCTCCGCTCCGCCGTCCGGTACTTTGCGCGGCTGGAAAGCCATCGCCCAGTTTCTTGCCTTGCCGGTGAATGTGGCCCAGCGCTGGGCAAAGGATGGAATGCCGCTGCGCCGGGAAGGCAGATTTACAGTGGCTGATGCCGATGAACTGCGCCACTGGCTGGGGCGCGAGTCGGAGATGCCGGCGCCTGCCCACATCGCCGTGAATAGCGCCGATCTCGCTGCCGGCTTGAATGAATCGATTGCGGCGGTACGCCGGCAGAAACGCGCCGCTACTCGCCTGCAGTGAGAAAAAGAAAAACGACCCGCGGGGCCGTGAGACCAGGCCGTTCTGAACCCGCCCTAAGACGGTGGGAACCCGCCGCGGCTCTTTAGGCATTTCCGTACTGGCGGAACCTTGCGCACCGAGCCGTTATTATACGAGTCAGGCCCCCTGTTCATTGAATGTTGGTTCATGAACGGTTACCGTTCTCACCTGCTTTGCAGGCCGTTTGTCTTGTTGATGCTAAAGAAAACCAGAATGAATGGCAAGCTCTGGCCCGTGTTTTCGCCGGACGTCCGGAAAATCATGCGTTTACAATCTCGGTAGTGAGCCACCAGGAAGAAACCACAACGTTCACGGTGCCTGCGGAGGCCGCCGGCCAGCGCCTTGATCAATGGCTCGCCGCGCAAATTCCTGAGATCAGCCGCATACGCGTGCAGCAGCTCATAGCTCAGCAAAAGGTTCGTCTCGCAGCCAGTGGCAGCCCCAAAGCGTCTCTGCGGCTTCGCGGCGGGGAGCACATCACCATCACCGGTCAGGTAGAGCTTCCTCCGCTGCATGCATTTCCTGAAGATATCCCGCTCGACGTCGTGTATGAAGATGATCACGTTGCCATCATCAACAAAGTTGCCGGGATGAGTGTCCATGCCGGATCCGGAAAAGGTGAATCCGGCAGCAAAGGTACTCTGGTGAATGCGCTGCTGCACCGGTTTGGCAACCTCTCACAAGCTGGCGGGCAGCTCCGTCCCGGGATCGTTCATCGCTTGGATAAGAACACCAGCGGACTCGTGATTGTGGCCAAGACGGATGCTGCTCATCGCAAGCTGGCCCAGCAATTTTTGCGCCGCGAAGTAAAAAAAACATACTTAGCACTCGCACACGGGTGGATGCCTGAGTCACAGGGCACCATCAACTCTCCTATCAGCCGCGATCTCCTCCGGCGCGAGCGCATGACTACGCGCCGCAAAACCGGACGCACCGCCGTAACTCACTGGAAAGTATTGAAAAAGCTGGAAGCTCCGTTTGGCAAGTTCTCGCTGCTTGAAGTCAGGATTGAGACCGGCAGGACGCACCAGATCAGAGTACATCTGGCTTCCATTGGCCATCCTGTGGCCGGAGACGTGCTCTATGGTGCACCAGCGGTGTTACGTAGTTACGGAGGTACATCACAAAAAGCAGCATCTCTGGACAGGCAGTTTCTACATGCTTCAGGGCTACAATTCGAGCATCCAATTACGTACAGGCTACTGAAATTGGAACAGCCCCTGCCGGGAGATTTGGAAGAGTTCCTGCTTAAGCTGGGGCAATAAGGAAGTCAGAGAACATGACTTTTTCGCGAGTACCATTTTCGTCTCTGAGGGGATTGGCCCTGGTTTCAGCCGCCCTCATGGTTGCAGGCCTGCTTGGAATTCCAGCAGCTCGGGCACAAGCGCCCCTGCTGCAGCCCGGAGCGGCCAATGCGGTGCCGCCGGGTAGTGCGGTACTGGACAATGATGACCAGCCAGTCCACATTTTCCGCACCCGTACGGACGAAGTGAACGTCATCTTCACAGTCACGGACAAGCACAACAAGTTCGTCAAAGACCTGAAAGAAAGCCAGTTCCAGATCCTGGACAACAACCTGCCGCCGCAGCAGATTATGGACTTTGAAGCTGAGACCAACATGCCTCTGCGCGTGGGGCTGCTGATTGATGCCAGCTACTCCATTCAGGACCGCTTTCAATTCGAGCAGCAGGCAGCGGCGAAGTTTCTCAGGCAGATCATCCGCCCTAATACAGACCAGGCGTTCGTGGTTTCATTCGATGACGTTTCCCGGGTAACTCAGGATTTCACCAGCGACATGGACAAGCTGACCCATGGAATTAATGTGATCCGTCCTGGCGGTGGTACAGCTCTGTGGGACGCGGTGTATCGCGCCTGCAAAGACAAGCTGATGAAAGAGAATGAGGACTCCAGCCACCACACTCTGCGAAAGGCCATCGTCGTGGTCTCAGACGGTGACGATAACCAAAGCCAGGTAACACGCCGGCAGGCCTTTGAGATGGCACAGCGCGCCGGCGTCATCGTCTATGCGATCAGCACGAATTTGAGCAACATACTTGAGACGGGAGATCACAACCTGAAACTGCTGGCGGATGCGACCGGGGGAAGAGCGTTTTTTCCCTACAAGCTGAAGGACCTTACGGAAGCCTTCCGCAGCATCAGCGAAGAGCTGCGCAGCCAGTACTCGGTCTCTTATAAACCAGCTGATTTCCGCGCGGACGGAGAGTACCGCCCCATCAAGATCATCGCGGAGAACAAGCATCTCCGGGTGCGGGCCAAAAAGGGCTACTACGTTCAGAAATAGGCGACTTCCACATGCCGTAACCCCGGACCGTGTTCCCGGGTTTTTGCGCATCAGCGCCCAATTTGACAGCCCAAAGTCTCAGACCGGCAGCTATAATTGATCTTGTCCCCCCATGAGAACCGCCGTCTTCGCTTTGGCTCTCGCTCTTGCTCTCTGCGGCATGGCCGCGGCGCAGAAAGACCCCGCATTGCCCGCGCAGTTGCATTCACCGGCTCCCCAGGCTTCGCCCAGCCCCGCAGCCGACGTGGAACCGGGCACATCCGAGAATAAAACTAACCACGGCCAGTTTCCGGTCTTCCGCACCGGCACCAACGAAGTCAACCTTATTTTTACTGTCACCGATAAGCATGGCCGGTTCATTCGCGACCTGAAGCAAAGCGATTTCAAGATTCTGGATGATGACCTGCCTCCCCGTGAGGTCACCCACTTTGAAGCCGAAACAGACCTGCCTTTGCGCGTGGGTCTGCTGATTGACGCCAGCAACTCCATCCGCGACCGCTTCCAGTTCGAACAGCAGGCGGCAATCCAGTTCCTGCAGCAGATCATCCGGCCTCGTAACGATAGAGCGTTTGTGCTGGCATTCGATGAGGTTCCGGACGTGACGCAGGATTTTACCGGCAACCTGGACAAGCTCACGCGCGGCATCCAGGTAATCCGCCCCGGCGGCGGCACGGCGCTGTGGGATGCGGTCTACTATGCTTGCCGTGACAAACTGCTCAAAGACAAGGAAGACTTTCCCGTCCGCCGCGCGATGATCCTGGTATCCGACGGCGAAGACAACCAGAGCCGGGTTTTACGTCAGGAAGCTCTTGATATGGCCCAGCGAGCGTCGGTCATCATCTATACCATCAGCACCAATCTCACCAGCAGCAGCGTGGACCAGGGTGACAAAAATTTGAAAATGCTGGCTGAAGCCACGGGTGGCCGCGCATTCTTTCCTTTCAAGCTCCAGGACCTGGCGGACGCATTCCATGACATTCAGGAGGAATTGCGCAGCCAGTACGTGATTTCTTACAAGCCTGATAAGTTCTACCCCAACGGCGAATACCGCCAGGTAAAGATCAGTATGGCCGACAAGAAGAAGTTTCAAATTCGCGCCAGAAAAGGCTACTACGTTCCCAAACAGTAGCCCCCTTCCTGCGTTTGGGGAGATTCTCCGGGTCTGAGAGATAGATGTTGTGCAGGCTTACCGTTTTCGCTCGACAACAATGCCGGCTGCTTGTGAGAAGGCGAAATTTCCTCCTCTGCGCGTGAAACGGTTACAAGCCTCAATTCACTTATCCATAGAACGTCTAAGTGAGATGGCGCGGGAAGGTGTATATCCCGGCTCGCCACCCTTCTTTTGCCTGGGTTCATTGCCCCCGGGTCCGGGTCCCCGGGGCAATTCTTTCCCTGAGTGGCAAGTCAAACGTCTGGTGGATTCGCATCTGGAGTGACTCGCCCCCTTGTTACCCAGCACATCCTTGCAATCGTGCCGCGGCTTTGAAAGTGCTATTCTTTTTGGCGTGAGTACAGCCGAAAACAAAAAGCTGCTGGAGAACATCTTTTCCGAGTTGGCAAAAGGAAATTCGCGGCCACTGGTCGAGGCCATGGCTGACGACTTCTGCTGGACTGTCACCGGCGCCACCCCATGGTCAAAGACGTACGCCGGGAAATCGGCCGTGCTCGGCGAACTATTTGGGACTTTGTCGGCCCGCATTGAGGGGCGTATCAGGACAATCCCGGACCGCTTCATCGCTGAAGGCGACCACGTGGTGATTGAGGCGCACGGCAACAACAGCACAAAGTCCGGCAAGCCATATAACAATCGCTATTGCTTTGTGTTCCGTGTGGCCGAAGGCAGATTGAAAGAAGTCACCGAGTATTTGGATACCGAACTGGTGACCGCAACGCTCGGCGACGAGCGTTTCTCGACAAGACATCAGTGAACCCGGCCGAAGCATACACAGTCCAGTTGTACAGGCAGCAGGACCATCCACTTCCGCGATAAGGATTTGTTCCTCAGACCGGTTCAGCTTCCTGCAAAAATCTGAAGCCATACGCTAATCCTAGTTGCGCGGGGCTCATTGGAGTGCCCTGGTTCAGCAGAGGGTTGTCGATGTCTTCGAGCACCTCGGTAAAATCCGGGTCTTCTGAAATGTGCGGCGCGGGCTGAACAAGTTTGAAACGGACCGAATCTCCGCATCTGCGGCAGAACGGGAAAAATGAGTTCCGCAGCAGGAGCAGAGTGGTGCGGGGCTCATCGGAATGACAGATCTCGTAGATGCCGGATTCCTCCACTGATTCGCCTGGATTCAGCGTGCAATCAGACTGATCGTAGACGTTGGAAACTGGTTGTTGCTTTTGCATGTAATAGCTGCGGCCTGATGCGGCCTGTTCTCCTCGCTGGAATCAGGCAGAAACACATGACGGCTGGCAGGAAGGAGCCTGTGTTCTGCTCCTTCAGGCGGTCCTTGCGGCCCGACTGAATGGCGCGTTCGCGCCCACCCTGATTAAGATGCAGCCATACAGGCGCAAGTTGGAAATCTGCATTGTGGCCGGGATGCGCGCCCGGGGGCGGCTCAAATTTGGTTTGCTGTAACCGGAGATGCTGTCTGACGATCCTGCATCTAATTGCGTGACCCTGAGCCCTGGCGCAGCGCTGTACAATAGCAGATGACACCGCGAGGTTGTACGAAGTAAACGTGTCCACTTCTCAAATCGCCGGCAATCCCAGGCACTCGAGCGCGATTGGTCCTTGCGGTCATGCTGTTCAGTTTTACGAAACGGATCTCTCCCTCATCGAGAGCGTGGTACAGCACTTTGCTTCGCCGCTCAGCGCGGGTGATACGACCGTAATCGTCGCCACGCCGGAACACTGCCAGGCTCTGGCAGAAACGCTGGCGAAGCGCGGCATTGAAGTCGCGGTTCTGCGCGCCAATAATCGCTACATTGAAATGGATGCTGCTGGCGCACTTGAAAAGATCATGCTGCAGGGCTTGCCCGATCCGGAAAGGTTCGCCTCCATAATCGGCGCCAGAATTGTGCGCGCGGAAGCACTGGCGCAAGGCCGCCGTGTTCTGGTTTACGGAGAGATGGTTGCTCTGCTCTGGCAAGAGGCTCGGTACGAGGCCACAATCCGCCTTGAACAACTCTGGAACAGTTTTGCCGAACGGCATTCCTTCTTTCTGCTCTGCGGCTATCCGCTGGAACTGTTTAACCACGCGGAAAACCGCCGGATGTTCTTCAATATCTGCGGCGAACACACAAGTGTGAACGCTGCAAAGAGCTACGGCAACACGGAGCTCGAGGGTGGACGCAAATGTAAACTCGATCCTCTGCAGCGGCAAACCGGCGCACTGGAGAACGAAATCAGGCTAAGCCAGGCGCGTACGCTGATGCTCCAGAGTGCTACAAAAGGCGGCGCCTGGGAACTGGATATCGATACCGATACATTTTCTTTTTCCTCCGCTGCCGCCAAGCTCCTGAACCTGCACACCGGCATCCTGCCGCTCTCTGCCTTTCTCGGTCACATGTACTATTCCGGTGACCGGGATGCAATCTCGTCAAGTCTGGAACAGGCGCAAAGGAGCCGCAGAAGCTTTACTGCCGGGTTCCGTATCAGGAATGGGGAATCAACCCGCCTGCTGGAAATCCGCGGCAAGACCTTTTACAACGCGGGGTCGCCAATTATGCTGGGCGTTCTGCTGGATGTCACTCCGTCTGCAGGTGAATCGTAACTCCAGCTTCAATCTGGCGCTCAGTTCAAAGATTGATCGCGTCGGTAAATCGAATATCAATAATTTTTGATAGAGCGGCTGTGCAGAAATCTACACAGGTGTCTTGGTCTTCCGCTCCGGGTTAAAGAACGGCAGCTTCACCACCGTTGCCGTCACCCGCTGCCGCACCGCTTCAATGGTGATCTCCATTTGCAGGTTTGTTCCCGGCTTAGCGTGAGCCGTGTCAATGCTGGCGAGGGCGATCATCTTTTTGAGCAGCGGAGACCACGTGGTCGATGTCGCCTTCCCTACCTGCCGGCTGCCCAGATACACCGGAACATGTACCCGGGAAGCCTGAGCCGGAGCGGCTGGGGTCAAGCCAAATTTCTCATAGCGTTCTTCAATTTCCACCCAGTCCATCTCCAACCCGACCAACTGACGGGGAACACCCCGTTTGGCCCGCTCAGCCAGCGCCCTTTTGCCAACAAAGTTTTCTTTGTCCAGGTGGATCATGCGAGCGAAACCGAGTTCGTAGGGCGAATATGTCTGCGAGGAGATGAGGGCCTTTTTGCTGCTGACGTAATCGACTTCAATCAACAGCAGGCCGGCTTCAATGCGTGCGACGTCAAGCGCCAGCATTCCTGCGGCGTGAATGTCAAACGGGCGGCCTCGTTCCATCAGCGCGTCCCAGACTTTCACTGCATCGTTCCACGTCACCCAGATTTCATAGCCGAGATCGCCTGTGTAGCCGGTTCGTGAGATATCCACGGGCACGCCGGCAATCTTGCCGCTGGTCACTCGAAAGTACTTCAGGTTGGCAATATCGGCTTCTGCAACGGACTTGAGCAACCTGCCGGAGGTCGGCCCTTGCAGTGCGAGCGCCGCAACTTTTTCGGATATGTCCTCGATCTGCACGTCCATGTTGAGCCCGTTCTGGTGAAACCAGCGCAGGCTGGGGTCTGCGGCCGTCCAGCGGTACTTATTCTCTTCAAGGCGGGTGATGGTGCCATCGTCAATGACTTTTCCCTGCTCGTCGCACCAGCAGCAGTAGATCACCTGCCCGGGCTTCACTTTGTTGATGTCCCGGGTGATCACGCGATTCACCAGCCGGGTCGCATCCTTCCCTTGCACAATGTATTTGTAAAGCGGCGTGATATCGATCAGAGCGGCTGCATTGCGGATTGCGTTGTACTCGTGCTCATGGTGCACCTCGTAGCTGCTGACGGTGTAATAGCCGGACCACTCCCGGTAGTTCAGGCTGGTGCAGAGAGCCAAGGTGCGCTCGTGAAATGCGGTGCCAACAGGCATGGTGGGATTATACGAAAAGCATAGCGCCGACCGCACAGCACAGCATTTCACCGCGGAGGCGCGGAGGCGCGGAGCAGACATGTCTCCGCTCTATATTCATTGCGGCCAGGGTATTCACCCCTGTCATACTTTTGGTATGAAGACAGCCGTTTCTCTCCCCGATGACCTTTTCCGGACGGCGGAAAAGGCAGCGCGCAAATTACGCATTTCGCGAAGCCAGTTGTATGCCATGGCAATTTCAGAGTTTCTGGAACGGCTCCGGACCAGAAACATCACAGAACGGCTCAATAAGATTTATTCCAAGGAACCATCTGGATTAGAGCCGTGTCTGCATTCCGCACAAATCCGATCTCTCGAAAATGAGGACTGGTAATCCTCAAGGTGCGAGAAATCTGGAGAGGGCTGACCTGGCTCCGGTCTCACACTTGTGCTCGGTTTGTAAGCAGACAGGCAAAAGCTCCTGTTCTGGGCAGGTCGTTGGGACTTTAGCGGCACTTCGTGCCACAGCCAAACTTCAATTGGCCTCAGATTGCTTACTTGAATTTGTCATTCCGCAACCTGCTGATGTCGGCCAAAGTTCATGCGGATACAGGAGCAAAACGCCAGGGGCAGTTTTGCGGGTATCGTCAGAGAGTCCAAGATACCAGCGGCCCGGCTTGGGTGCTTCAATTTCCAGCCGGTAGTACTTTGCCACTAATGCAAAAATCGATTTGGTTTGCGTATTGATCCGTGAAACGACTTGCGGATCTTTAAATTTCTCAGGTTTATAGGGATTGCGGTTCATAGCTTCCAGCACAAAGCCGCCAGTTGCCACCGTAAGAGGCTGAAAATCGTGATCACCAGTTTCAGAGAGAGGCGTCATCATGGCGATAAGACTAGAGTTTGGACCGCTCGATTGAAAGATCGTATAAGTTCGATTGAGAGGGTTCAGGCTGTATCTTGCCACCGGCCCAAGTGCGATTCCGAAAAAACGAATATGGCGCT
Organism: Candidatus Angelobacter sp.; assembly: GCA_035712465.1. Lineage (GTDB taxonomy): Bacteria > Acidobacteriota > Terriglobia > Terriglobales > Acidobacteriaceae > Angelobacter. Next base: position 78,720 of record DASTAS010000007.1, on the reverse strand, counting down.
GCAGCAGCGCGGAGGTGAACTGATGGGAACGGCTGCTGCGGTTGTGCCCAAGGCCGGCCGCGATTGCGACAATGGCATCACCGGGCTGCGGTGAACCGAAAACCTCGATGTTTTTCAGCAACGTAGCAAGCACGCCCGCTGCCATTGGCGCCGACTTGTCCTCGGTCGCAACAGCCCGTAGTATCTCGTCGCGATCCTTTGTGAATGGGACAAATTGCTGCGGACCGCGAACCGTAATTAGAGCAAATTGATCGTCCGGTCGGGCGAAAGAGAGTAGCGTTTTTACTATCGACTGCTCTGCCTGACGTGTGTCCGGGGATAACTTTTTGAATCTGTCCAACACGAGCAGGATCCGACGAGGGCCTACATCAACCGCTATGGACCGCACAGTCAGAGGCTGCTTCTCGAGCACCGGCTTGAAATCTCGCACTGAAAACTCAGGCGATGGGCCCACGTTGAGATTCACCACCCCGAGCGGGACATCCGTTAGCTGGCATGGTTCAGACGGGACCTGATTGGCAATAAGGAAAGAAGTCGTAATCGCAAGCGAAAAGACGAAGTGTAGGAACATATTGGCTTCAGAAACTGCGAGCTTGGGGGTGTTCGCGATTATAGCAAACGGCTCTGCTATCCTGGAGCGCGACAAACATCAGGAAAAGACGAACGTACGATTGCTTCGCTAAAATGGGTCTTGCCCCGAAATCTTCGAGCAGGTTTAGCAGCATTACATGACAACCGGAAGCAAATACGATGTGATCGTCATCGGCGGCGGGCATAATGGCCTGACGAATGCCGCTTATCTCGCGCGTGCCGGCAAAAAAGTTCTGGTGCTGGAGCGCCGGCATGTGCTCGGTGGAGCAGCGGTGACGGAAGAAGTTTTTTCCGGATTCAAATTCTCAGTCTGCTCCTATGTCGTTTCCCTGCTGCGGCCGGAGATCATCCGCGACCTCGATCTCCCTCGCCATGGGCTGGAGATACTGCCGCTGGACGGAACGTTCACGCCCATTCCGAATGGCGATTATCTGTGGCGCGTGAATGATCACGGCAAAACGCGGCGGGAAATCGCTCGCCACTCGAAGCTCGATGCCGAAGCGTATGAAGAATTCGGCAAGGCCATGCAGGCGATGTGCCGGTTCGTGAAGCCCATCCTCGGCATGGTGCCGCCTGAACCCTCCACGCTGAACCCGCGAGAACTGATGAAGCTCCTGTTCATCGGCAAGCGTTTCCAGGGTCTTTCCAGCGACGACAAATACAACCAGGTGCAGCTCATGACCATGAGCGCCGTAGATTTCCTCGACCAGTGGTTTGAGACGGACGTGCTCAAGGCGACCATGTCCGCGTCCGGGATCATCGGCACATTTCTTGGCGTCCGCTCGCCGGGAACCGCATACGTGTTGCTGCATCACTATATGGGCGAGATCGATGGCGCTTTCCGCTCATGGGGGTTCGCACGCGGTGGAACCGGCGCGATCTCGAACGCCATTGCCCAGGCAGCGCGTGAGGCGGGCGCGGAGATTCGCACGAAGTCGCCCATCGCCAGAATCATCGTTAACAATGGCCGCGCGACCGGCGTCGCGCTCGAAAATGGCGATGAATTCTATGCCGACGTAATTTCATCCAGCGTTGATCCGCGCCTGACATTTCTCAAGTTCATCGAGGAGAAGCAACTGCCGGGTGAATTTCTGGAAGATGTGCGCCGCTACAAATTCCGCGGGTCTTCCGGCAAGGTCAACATCGCGCTCGATGCCCTACCCGATTTCAAGTGTCTGCCTGGGCCGGGAGCGCACCTGCGCGGCGCCATCTCTATTTCGCCCAGTGTGGAATACATGGAGAAGGCGTACGACGATGCCAAGTACGGCAACTTCTCGCGGCGGCCGTATATCGACATCGTCATTCCCTCGCTCACAGATCCGTCTGTTGCGCCGCCCGGCAAGCACGTGATGTCCTGCTTCGTGCAGTATGCGCCGTACAAGCTGCGGCCGGGGCTGAACTGGGACGAGCAGCGGGAAGCATTCGGCAACAACGTGATTGACACGCTCGCCGAGTACGCGCCGAATATAAAAGACATCATCATCAACAAACAGGTGCTCACGCCTCTCGATCTTGAACGCGAGTTCGGACTGAGTGAAGGCAATATTTTCCAGGGCGAGCTCTCACTGGAGCAGCTTTTCTTCCTGCGTCCTGTACCCGGCTATGCGCAGTTCCGCACGCCAATAAAGAATCTCTACATGTGCGGCTCGGCGACCCATCCGGGCGGAGGTATCATGGGAGCACCCGGCCGGCTGGCGGCGCTTGAAATTTTGAAAGACGCAAAAACAACACTCCGCCAGCAGAGTCGCCGCGTGGCCGAAGCTGCGGAGGCCAAATAAATGGCCGAAACCCGCGACGTGGTCGTCATCGGCGGCGGTCATAACGGGCTGGTGACTGCTTTCTATCTGGCCAAAGCAGGATTCCGGCCGCTGGTCCTCGAACGCCGCTCACAAACCGGCGGCGCGGCCATTACCGAAGAATTCCATCCCGGCTTTCGTTGTTCCACACTCGCTCACTCCGCCGGGCCGTTGCTGCCGGAAATCGTAAGTGACATGCAACTGGAGCGGCACGGGCTGAAGCTGATCCAGCCTGAAGTCGCGGTAACGGCGCTCTCACAGGAAGGCCGCGCCCTTGTGTTGTACACCGATGTGAAGCGGACGACTGAGGAGATGAGAAAATTCTCCGCGAACGACGCGGAGAAATATTCCGAGTTTCAGCAGTCGCTCGAAAAAATCGGTAAAGTCATTGGGCAGGTTTTGAAGCAAACGCCACCGGATATTGACGATCCCAACCGAAGCGATCTGTGGGGAATGCTGACCACCGGACGCGCGCTGCGCAAGCTGGGCAAGAAAGATATGTACCGTGTCCTGCGCTGGGGACCGATGGCGGTTGCGGATCTGGTGGCGGAATTTTTCGAAACAGAGCTGCTGCGCGCAACCGTGGTTGCGCGGGGAATCTTCGGGACCGCGCTGGGACCGTGGTCCGCCGGAAGCAGCATGGTGCTCCTGATCCGCGCTGCCGGCGATCCCCATCCGGCCGGTTCGGGCAACTTTGCCATGGGCGGCCTGGGCTCGGTTACCCAGGCGATGACCGCTGCCGCAAAAGCCGCAGGTGTCGATATCCGGACTGATGCTCAAGTTCAGCAGATTCAGATTAAAGATGGCGCCGCCACCGGCGTGGTGCTGAAGAATGGCGATGAGCTCTCCGCGAAATTCGTCATCTCCAATGCTGATCCTCAGCGTACGCTGCTCAAGCTGGTGGATCCCATTCATCTCACTCCGGATTTTGTGCTGAAGCTGCAGCACTTCCGCATGCCGGGTACCGTAGCCAAGATGAACCTGGCTTTATCCGGACTGCCGAAGTTCACTGCACTGAACGGGGCCACGAATTTGTTGCACGGCCGGATTCATATTGGACCGGAAATCGACTACATGGAGCGAGCCTTCGACGAATCGAAATATGGCAACTTCTCGCAGCAACCGTATCTTGAGGTAACAATTCCGTCGCTCACGGACCCAGCGCTAGCTCCCGCAGGCAAACATGTGATGTCCATCTATATGCAGTATGCGCCCTTCAAGCTGAAATCAGGAAATTGGGAGAGCCGGCGCGATGCGCTGGGCAACACGGTTGTGAAGACCCTGGCGGAATACGCGCCCAACCTGCCGGAATTGATCGAAGATGGCCAGATCATTACCCCCCAAGATCTGGAAGACACATATGGGCTCACCGGCGGGCATATTTTTCACGGCGAACTCGCACTGGACCAGTTCTTTACCATGCGCCCTCTGCTGGATTGGGCACGATATCGCACCCCGATCAAGAATTTGTATCTGTGCGGATCAGGAACCCATCCTGGAGCGGGGTTGACTGGAGGTTCGGGATTCAACGCGGCAAGAGAGATAGCAAAGATTGCCAAAATCATCTAATTGCCAAAATTGAAAAACAATCTACTGCGCGACTCTGAAAACCTGCCTGGATTTGAACGCCTATCTCAATTCCGGCGATTTTGGCAATTATGGCAATTGTGGCAATATTCAAGTAATGCCCGCGTCCTACTCCAACACGCGTCCTGAACTTCCGTTAACTGACGCCCTCACTCTCCCGCAGCGCTATTACAACGACCCTGAGTGGTTCAGGCGAGAGATGGAAACCATTCATTTTGCCATGTGGCTGTGTGCGGGACGGACCAGCCGGATTCCGAATGCGGGTGATTACTTTGTGCGGCAGGTTGCGAATGCCAGTGTGATCATCATGCGCGATGAGCAGGGCAAGATCCGCGCCTTTCACAATGTCTGCCGGCATCGTGGCACGCTTCTGTGCAAAGAGGCTGAAGGCAAATTCAACGGCCGCATTCAATGCCAGTATCACGCCTGGACCTACAAGCTCGATGGCAGTCTGGCGAACGCGCCGCACATGGAAAAAGTAGTGGGCTTCTGCGAGGCGGACTATCCGCTGAACGCAATCGCAACCGCCGAATGGGACGGTCACATCTTCATCAATCTTTCAGCTCGGCCGATTCCCTTCTCCGAGCACCTCGCCGGACTGGATAAAAAATTCCACCCGTGGCGCATGGAAGACCTGAGGATGGTCGAACGCCGGACCTACCAACTCAAAGCTAACTGGAAGTTGATCATCCAGAACTACTCGGAATGTCTGCACTGCCCCATTGTGCATCCGCTACTGCAGAAGCATTCCCATTACATGAGCGGCGATAACGAGCCGCCACAGCCCACTTACCTCGGCGGCCGCATGGATCTGCGCGATGGCGTGCAGAGCTTGACGATGGACGGAACCACATCGCGCTGCGCGTTACCGGGGCTGAGTAAAGACGACCAACGGCGTGTCTATTACTATTGCATTCTGCCCAACTTCCTGCTGAACCTGCATCCGGATTACATGCTGACGTTCACTCTGTGGCCCAAAGCCGTAGACCAGACGGAGATCGTCTGCGAGTGGCACTTCCATCCTGACGAAATCAAGAAGGCGGCCTTCAATCCGCATGATGCCGTTGAGTTCTGGAACATCACCAACCAACAGGACTGGGAGCTATCTGAAATGGCACAGCAGGGAATCAGTTCAAAAGGCTATCAGCCAGGACCTTATTCGAATCGCGAGGAGCTGCTGCTCGCGCTGGACCGGTGGGTGCTGGAGCGAACGAACAAGAAGAACTAACCACAAAGGGCACAAAGCTTGATTCGGTTAATTTTCCTGACGAGCCTTCGTGTCCTTTGTGGTTGAGCATTCAGAACTTCGCCAGGCTCTCCATCGCCTTAAACAGATCCTCCGCCTGAGGCAGGATCGCGTCTTCCAGCACGGGTTGATAGGCCACAAAGGTGTCCGCCGCAGCTACGCGCTTCACCGGCGCATCCAGGTCTTCAAACAGCTCATCGGCGATGCGCGCAGCGATCTCCGCGCCGTAGCCCCAGCTCAGTGTGTCTTCATAGGCAACAATCACGCGGCTGGTCTTGCGCACTGAAGTTGCAATCGCCTCCCAGTCATATGGATTGAGTGTGCGCAGATCAATCAGTTCCACGCTGACGCCCTGCTCGCGTTCGATTCTCTGTGCTGCTTGCAGCGCGCGTGGCACCACCGCCCCGTATGTAATCATGGTGAGGTCTTTGCCTTCCTTCACGGTTTTGGCCTTGCCGAACGGAATCATGTAGTCGGGCCCTGGATAGGGCGAACGGCCATAGGTCTCGCGGTAGAGGCGCTTATGTTCCAGAAACATCACCGGATCATCACAGCGGATGGCGGTATGCAGCAGGCCGCAGGCATCGAGCGCATTGGACGGGAAGCAGACGCGCAGTCCGGGATTGTGCGTGAACAGAACCTCGCCACATTGCGAGTGGTAAATGGCGCCGCCGGTCAAATAGCCGCCAATGGCAACGCGGATCACTGCCGGGCAGGAGAAATTCCCGTTGGACCTCCAGCGCATGAGGGAAAACTCGCTGCGGATCTGATGATAGGCAGGCCAGATGTAATCAAAGAACTGGATCTCGGCCACCGGTTTCAGCCCGCGCGTCGCCATGCCCACCGTGCGACCGGCAACGTTGGCTTCGGCCAGCGGCGAATTGAAGACGCGATCGCTTCCGTACTCGCACTGCAAACCGGCGGTCAGTTTGAAAACGCCGCCCTTGCCCTTGATCTGCTTCTGCTTCAGATACTCTTCACGGCTGCAATCGGCCACGTCTTCGCCGAAAATCACGATCCGGTCATCACGCGCCATCTCATCTTTCAACGCGGCGTTAATCAAATCCGCCATGGTCTTGTCAGGACCTTCAAATCTGGGTTCTGAGCTCATCGTGCGGGGATCAAGATCGGGCGAGTATACATGCTCATAAATCGAGTCCGGCGCCGGAAGGGTGGCATGTTCGGCGCGCTCTGAAGCCGCCTGTATTTCCTCGTCCACAGATTTTTCCAGCTTGTTGAGCTGATCTTCATTCAGGATGTTTTCCCGAACCAGAAACATCTGCATGCGCGTGATGGGGTCACGCTTGGCATCCTGCTGGCGCTCGGACTCGGGGCGGTACGCCTTCTCGTCATCAGAGAGAGAGTGCGAATAGGGCCGGATCACGTGCCCGTGCACCAGCGCAGGCCCTTTGCTGGAGCGGCAATACTCTGCCGCGCGCTTGCATGCTGCGTAGCTGGCGACAGGGTCTGTACCGTCACATTCTTCGATAAGCAGGTTGGGGAAACCGCTGACCACCTTGGAAATGCTGCCTCCTGCCGTCTGCACTTCAACCGGAACAGAGATGGCATAGCCATTGTCTTCCACCACGAACATAACCGGCAGTTTTTCATTGCATGCCGTGTTCATGGCCTCCCAGAATTCGCCTTCACTAGTGGTGCCGTCGCCACACGAGACATAAACAACCTCATCCTCGTGGAACATCACATCTTTAAACTGGCGGTAATCGCCTTCGTGCTTCTGCGCGGCCTCGGGACGTGCGCTGAAATAGCGCCCGGCTTCAGCACAGCCCACAGCCTGCAGAAACTGTGTGCCTGTGGGCGAGGACTGGCTCACGATGTTCAGCTTCTTGTGGCCCCAGTGAGCTGGCATCTGGCGTCCGCCCGAGGCGGGATCGTCGACTGAGCCTACGGCTTCGCACAGCACCTCGTAGGGCGTCAGGCCCAGGGCAAGGCAAAGCCCGCGATCGCGATAATAGGGATAAAACCAGTCATAGGATGGCTTTAAGGCCAGTCCGGCCGCAACTGTGAGGGCCTCATGACCCGCGCCGGAAATCTGGAAAAAGATCTTCTGCTGGCGTTTGAGGAGAATCTCGCGGTCATCAAGCCGGCGAGAAAGATACATGAGTCGGTAAATGTCCACCAATTGCCGGCGTGTCAGTCCTTCATATGTCTTTTCAGTTCTGGATGAAGCAGGAACCTCTTCTACGGCTGCAGCGTTCTTCCTGGAATCAGCCCTGGTAACGGCCATGAGTCTCCTTCATAACTTTTGGACAAGGTGGGTTGGCGCTACTTTGGAGTACCTTCCATTTTAAATCCATTGGCGATGGCGGGATATACTGAAAAACGGATGATTCGCAAAAACCGCGCCATCCCGGCGCATGAACTTAAGCTTCTCATTTTCGACCTCGATGGCACGCTGGTAGACTCCCGCCTTGACCTGGCTAACTCTGTCAATGCCATGCTCCGGCATTACGGCAAGCCGGAGTTGGCGAGTGGGGTGATCGGCAGCTATATCGGCAATGGCGCTCCCGTGCTCGTTCGCCGCTCCCTGGGCGATCCAGACGACGAACAGCTCGTGCAGGAAGCGCTGCTTTATTTCATGGCGTATTATCGCGAGCACAAGCTGGACACCACATACGTTTACGACGGCATCTTTTCTGCTTTGGATGCCATCCTTTCCAGCCGCGACGGTTCGGGCGAATTGAAGATGGCCGTGCTGAGCAACAAACCCGTGGGCCCAACACGCAGGATTGTCGAAGCTCTGGGGCTGGGCAAGTATTTCTTCCGGGTTTATGGCGGAAACAGCTTTCATACCAAAAAGCCCGATCCGGCCGGAGCGCACGCGCTGCTCATCGAGGCAGGTGTTCATGCTGAAGAAGCTGTAATCATCGGCGACTCTGAAGTGGACGTGATTACCGCGCGCAATGCCGGAATTTACTCAGTCGGAGTAACCTACGGCCTGGCGCCGCACACATTGGAAGAAGCCCCTCCTGACGTGCTGCTGGACCATCCGCGTGAGCTCGCAGATGTTTTGGGTTCGCGTGAACAGGCCCGGCTGGAATTCAAAGCTCAATAGCTACGCGGCTACCGGTCCACCGTAGAAGCGGGCTTGCACTGAAGCAGTGAAAACACGTTTCCAGTCGCCGCAGCAAACTCCTCCAGACCTCTATCTTTGCTTGCATTCTGAATAGCTGCAGGTCATTCAATTCAGAGTGCGCCTTTTGATCATCCCTCATTGCCGGTTGGTGACGGAATGGTCATGAGCAATGGGGCCATGGTGGAACAAACCATCACCATTCCTGAAACGGGAGCTGCTGGCGGCCAGCCGATGCAGAAGTTCTGTGACTCGCTGCAGGGCCAGTGCCGGTCAATGTAACTGACCTGTCACGGACGCGACGGGCGTAACCCGGAGGTACGCCCGCCGTGCATTTTTAGAGGACACGGTAGTACCAGAATGGGAGGCGCAGAGTCGCTCCTCGGCTCACTCGCGCCGGCTATACGGAACGGAAGCCTGGCCTGGGATTCCGTTCCGCGAATTTCAAAAAGAGGAGGTATTCCGGCGGTACAAACAATGAATGCACACTTCTCCAGAATCAGGTCCAAATGAAAGGACCGGAGCATAGCATGCTTGCCGGTCCTTCACTCTTTCATCAGGGTAACAAAAGCTCGAGTTCGAGACGTCACCGCTGCACGCTTCCCTCTTTCAGTCACAAACTGGAAGTGTCAGTCATAATCGTGTGGCACAAGCCGCCCTCGGCTGTGCGTCCTGCCGAGTTCCAGATGGATTTCAGCCACGTGTCATGCCAAAGCGAGCCCGCGTGTACGGTTCAGTGTTCATAATTCTTTGAGGCGAAGCTGAGGATCGGCTGGGCACTCCCGACGAGCAGCCGAGCTGCTTGGCCTTATAGCTCAGCTCAACAGCCTGCGCAAAGGTACAGGGATCGGCTCCGCTGCCGTTTAGCGAGAGACTCCGAGAACCTTCAAGCCAAGCGCACACGTGTGCCTCGACGGACATGAGCACGCGAAATCGGCGCAAATGACAAAGAGTTCCATTATTAAGGCCGTCCTCGCACAGCCGAGGGCGGCGGTGCTACACCTTCAGGAGGAGCAGCGCTTTTTGCTCACTACGGTGGCCGCAATGAAAAAACCCCGCTCATCTGTAGCTGAGCGGGGCTCGGTTTGGGTTTCTGATTATGCTGCCGGATGTTTCAGAATTGCTGCCAATGCATGCAATCGCGCTGAATCAGCCGGATCCTTCGCCGCTGTAGCGCTCTGCTCCACGGACGGCGCCATGTGCTCCAGGCTAACGAGTTTGCTCCGGTTCATGTGCGAGCGCTCCGCATTGCGGATCGCCTTTTCAAGAGCCGCGATGCGGCTTGCCGGCAGGGCCTGCGAGCGTTTCAATTGGTCCAGATATGCCTTGGCAACAGCCAACTGATCTGGCCACTCGAACTTCTGCTGGTCCTGCACGTTCAACTGACTCACCTTTGCCGACTTCGCTGCATCGATTTCGTTCTGCGACAAATACTTCGAGGGCGTCAGTTCAAACACATCCAGCCCGCGCGCAATTTCCGAGGCATAGATGTAGCCGTTATACCAGTAGGCCGACCAGTCGCCGCCCAGCACCAGCATCTTCGCATCGATCGGTCCACGATCGAAGTAGGCGATTTCATGCGGGTGGGCCGGGTCAGTAAAGTCCATGACGGAAACCCCGCCCTGGTACCACGCCTGTACTTCAATATCACGTCCGGGAACCGGGATCAGCGAGCCGTTGTGCGCCACGCAGTTCTCCGTATCGGCCTGCGCCGCGGGCATCTTGTAATAGTTCTCGAAGGTGAGCTTGTCATTGTTCAGAGCGAAGATCGCATCCGCGCCCCACTTGTTGGGATCGTTCGGACGGCACCGCGCTCCCAGCCCGCCGCCCCACTCATCGGTAAACACCACCTTCTTCCCATCGTTCGAGAACGTAGCGGAATGCCAGTAAGAGTAGTTTGGATCATTCACCGCATCCACACGCTTGGGATGGACCGGGTCCTTGATGTCCAGCAGAATCCCATTGCCAGAGCACGCGCCCGCCGCCAGACCGATCGCCGAGTAGACGGTGATGTCGTGGCACTGGTTCGTGTCCTTGGGCTTCTCCTCCGCCCCGTTCTTACCGTGGGTGCCGCCGTTATTCAACCCGTTGATTGCGCCCGTCCGCGCATTCATAAACAGCCGCGGGCTGGAGACAATTTTTGCTTCTTGCGGCGCCGCAAGCGGAACTTTGATCACATCGATTTTGAACAGCGAGGTATCCGGGTTCTTGTCCGGTTCTTCGCCTGAGCACCCGGCCAGTTCTTCCGGCTGGCGCACAAACGATGTCTCGGATGCGTAGATGTAGACATTTTCCTTATCGTTCGGGTCCACCACCAGGGTGTGCGTGTGCGAGCCGCGGCAAGTTTGCACTGCCGCCACCTGCTTTGGGTTCCTGATATTGGAAATGTCAAAAATTCTCACGCCGCGGAAACGGTCTTTTTGCGGTGGAGGCGGCGGCCGGCGTTCCGGTTGCTGCGCCGGTTTTTGCTGTCCTGCCTGCTGCTTATCTGCCTGATCTTGTGCCGCAGACGCCGGAGTCGCAGGCGGGAACCCTTGCGTGCCGCAGTCGATGCGCCCGTTTGGCATCTCGACCGACATAAACAGCAGGTTCTTGTAAACCGAGACATCACCCTGCCCGCCGGGACACACCAGTGAAGTCACCAGTACGGCCTTCGCCGGATTGGAAATGTCATAAATATCGATGCCGTAAAAGTTCCCCTGAAACAGGTAGTTGCCCTCGAACGCCAGGTCGGAATTCGCGAAAGCGAGCTGTGCTATTACCATTTGCCGCGCCTTCGGCATCTTTGCCGTGTTAGGCACCCCAAGCTCGCCAAGCGTCTTTTGCACCTTGGGATCATCCGGTCCGCCCGCGCCCAACTGGAAGGCTGCAGGCTTCTTGAGCAGCAGCAGATGCTTCATCCCCATGGATGCTTCACCGGCGTCATAGAGCCCCGGCTTCAGTTTGTAGCGAGGATCGTTCACGTTGGAACCCGTCATGCCCGGCGGAAGCGGCGGAGCTGCCTCCGGCGCAAACGGATCCTTTTCCGCTGCCGGCGCCTTGGAGGGCGACTGTGCAGCGGTCTGTGCCTGCAGGCTGTTGGTAGCAAAAAACAAAACGATCGCGGCCGAAGCCGCAAGATGCAGTGCAATACGCTGCACTCTATTCATCACTTCTCCTTTTGAGGCTCTTTCCTCAACATCGATTGCATGATCCTGATCTCGGCGCGTTGCCCGGTGTCAACATCAGTGGCGAAATTGAACAGCTCGGCATCCTGCCCCGCGCCCGCACTGTTGAACAAATCCTTCACCATCATTAAAGCGCCTTCGTGGTGCTGGATCATTCCCTTCAAAAACAGGCGGTCAAATTCAGCGCCTTTCGCTTTGCGCAATGCCTGCATCTGCTCCGGCGTCAACATGCCGGGCATAAGCATTGTGTGGCCCTGCATCTTCATCCCCGGCATTCCATTCATGGACAAGGAAATGGGCTGTCCCCGGGCGGCCAGCCACCGCTTCATAAACTTCATCTCGTCCGATTGCGAAGTGCTGATCCGTGCTCCCAGCAATCGGAGATCTTTGTTCTCCGAGCGCGCCGAAATCAGCGCCGTCATTTCCACCGCCTGCGCATGATGGATGATCATGCCCTGCATGAACTCCACATCGGCTTGCGATTCCGGCGGCAGGTTGGCCCTGGTGGATGCCGGCAAGGTTTTGCTCGGCTGCCCCGGCGCACCCGGTTGTACAACAACCGCGGCCGCTGCCCCATGAGTCTGCTGTGCCTGTGCACTCGCAGAGAACAGAGGAAGGAAACCGCTGGCTGCCATAACCAGGCCAAGCAGAACTGGCTCGGCTCGCAACGAGAAAGATTTGGGGCGAATATGCTGAAATTTCAACTTGGGTGCGCAGCGTGACATTGGAATGAGAGACTCTAAGGCTACCACGAACCGGCATATTGCGGGAGATTGAGCTTTGACTCATGCCTTCATCGCGCAATGTGAATGGTCCGAGACCCTTACGACTATGGCGCGCAACGCGAATACCATAATGGGACAAGAGAAACGTTGCTGCTCTTCAGACGTGCGGCACAGCTGCCCCTCGGCTGTGCATACGTAACCGAGCTGAGCGGGGTGCGGAGTGGCTCCGCTGCAGCCTGCGGAAGCCCACAATAACTCGACATTTCATTCGTGCAGCTTCCGAGCCACGCGATCAATGCTTTGTGGCTCCCGCAGCACAGCAGCGGGCGCAGATCCCTCGACGTCCCCTAAAGACTGATCTGGGATTTGAGAGTGAACCGGTTTTCGTCTCGGATGCTGTATCGAGAAGAGGGAAAGTGAGGTTAGAGCCGACTGAGTGCCGTGATGCGGTGGCCATTTCTGCCAGGCGGCTGGAAGAAAAACCTTTGACAAAGTACGGGGCTGCCGATTCGGGCTGCCCTTTGATTTCGCTTAAAATCAGGATGGCGCCAGGATTTTCCTGGTGCCCCTTAAGCGCGGATGGTCCCGAAGCAGCCGCGGTTGGAGCCATTTCTAAAATTCAGGATGCCTTATCGAAGCATCCCAGTTACATCGCGACTTCGCGAATCTGACTAATATAAGAGAAATCAAGTAAAGCAGGTAGTAATTTTTTTAATGGAGATTGGCGGAAGGCGAAGAGACAACGGACATGTCGGGTTCACAGGAGAGGACAAGTCCGGACGCATCTCCGCTGTCGGACTTCCCGAATTCATGTGCCGTCCACTCAAGCCAACAAGGACCAAACCCGCAATTACCATGCAGGTGGCTGCGACTTTCGTCACCAGCTTCCAGCCGTCGAAGTCTTCTTTCAGCCACGAGGGACGCATTCTGGTCAACGCGAACGCCAGGACGAAGATTACAACATAGCGTACGCCTGAAATGGAATCGACAATGGCGGGATGCGTCCGGCTGATGGCGTAAAAAATCAGGAATGATCCCACGCCGGAAAGAAATCGATTGACAAAATACCAGAAGCGATTGCGAGGGCTATCCTGGCCCGACTCGGAGAAGATCTGCTGCCGCCATGATGGCCGAACCAGAAGCGCAAGAGCGCCCGCAAAAGTTCCGATCGTAAACCAGACGTATCCACTGACAAAATTCGTGCCGTCATAAACAAGCTTTTCCAGAACATTAACCAGTCCCAGTAGCCCGGAAGCCAGCAGGACAGGCGGCAGCAGCTTCTTCAGCGGGAGCTTCTCCGAAAAGAACATAATGAATCCGCCAAGTGTCATCAGGGCGAATCCAATAAGGCGGTCGCCCGTCATTTGCCGTGAGAGCAACCCATAGCCGATTGCAGCGGTTGCTACCGGCGAAAACCCGCCCATAATGGCGAGCGTCTCTGAAGCTTCGCCGCGCTTCAGCGCGGCATAATAGAAGAATACGCCCACCAGGTGCACAACCCCTGCAATGAAGGCTAGTCCGGCGAGCGCAAAGGGAGGAGTCGTATATCCAAAGGGCACCAGCAACACGCCAAAGACGCTTATAGCGCCGAGCCAGAACACGTAACTAAAAAGATTTTTTGTCCCGGGATGTTTCAGCAGCACCTTGTCCCAGATCAGTGAGATCCCAATCAGTCCGTGTGCGATGATGGCAATTAGGACTCCGTTTTTGACAAAATCGAACAGATTGATCCTTTCATATAGAGAGCAATGCAACGCCTAGAGCCACAAGGCATGCGCCGGCCCAGCGGCGCCAATCCACATCCTCCTTCAGCACGTACTTGGCGAGAGCCGTTTCCAGGATGTAGCTGCTCGATGTGATGGGCACAGCGAAACTGAGGGCCGTAACGGAAAGCAGCGCCATCAAAGCGAAAAACGACACCGCCATGGCGGGAATTCCGATCATAATATAAACATTCTTCAGCAGGCTGCGCGCAACATGAACAAGGTTGAGCAGGCTCCAATCCGTAATCTCACCATGGCGTTTCATCCCTGCGCTGTTCAGGAGGTCGCCAACTGTGCCTGGAATGACGACGAGCGCAACCAGCAACCCGATCAACTCTGCTCTCCAGGGACATTTGTTTCCGGGTACGTCATGGCCACGAGGATAGCGCCCAGGGTAACAAGGAAGATGCCGGCCCAATGCAGCGCGTTGACGCGCTCTCGCAAATAGATAACGCCGACAGAGGCGCTAAGCACATACGAAAGCGCCGTCACCGGCAGAACGTAGCTCAGGTCAGCCCAACTGAGAAGCGCCAGACGAGAGAGGAACCAGCCGATCATGAATACTACCCCGATTGCAACCCATGGATGAAAGAAGGCGCGAAGATATGGAATCGGCGACAGGCTTTCCAACACGCCAACCTGACGCATGCCGCGAGCCAGGCCATAATTCGCGATCACATTAGTGCCTATGACCACAAGGCTAACGATGATTGTCTTGTAGACCAGCAACCGGCTCTTGCGGGAGCTGACTTCAACGCGCATACACACCCCGAGTTACAGCGCTGTTGCCCGAGGATCCACTGAGCAGTTCCACGACAGCAGATTGCAACATCTTATCTAATCTGTATCCATTGAAGTTGAAGTGTGGCCGTCAGTGTGCGCGTTTCCGTTGCGTGTTTTTGAGAAGCCCAGGATGGCAGTCATGGCGGTTGCAGCAAGCCCGCCCAGTATGGCGGCCGTCTCAAGTTTCGACTTGCGCAGCGCGGCAGCATGCTCCTCAACGAATTCCGCTTCTGGATACAGGCCTCCAGGCCCGCCCGGGCCATGCCGTAAAGCCAGTTCAATGACTTCCGCCATGTGCAATCCCTGGCGGTCCGTCATCTGGGAGATCTGCCCGCGGCAGCTGAAGCCATCCGCGATGATCACTTCACCGCGGCCTGAATTCCGGACCGCGGGCGCCAGCGCATGCTCGCCGATCTTTGTGGAGACTTCGAAATGACCTTCCTCGTAACCGAAAGATCCTGCCATTCCGCAACAGCCATCTGCTAAAGTGCGAACGCCCATTTCCATCTGCTGCAACAGCTTCTGTTCGTGCTCCGCGCCTTTGACGATTGCCTTGTGGTGACAGTGCGCGTGCATCACTCCGCCCAGATGGAGGGCGGGTGGATGGTACTGTGCCTTCTCCACCAGGAACTCAGAAAACAGGAAGGTGTTCTCCATGATCTTGTGGGTTTCGCGGCGCTCCGGAAACAGCCCGTTGATTTCATCGCGCAGCACCGACCAGCAACTGGGTTCCAGGACCACGATCGGGGTACCAGCGTCGATATACGGCATCAAGATGCCCATCACGTTCTTCAAATACTCCTTGGCCATGTCGAGAAAGCCATAGTCGTACAAAGGACGGCCACAGCAAATGTGTTGCTGCGGAACCAGCACCTCATATCCCGCATCCTCCAGGACGCGCACTGCGGCGCGCGCCGTGCGCGGGAAGAAGAAATTGTTGAAGGTATCCGGAAACAGCACCACGCGCTTGCTGCTTTGCGGCCTCTGCTGACGGCTCTTAAACCAGCTCTTGAATGTTTCCGGAGCGAACTCAGGAATCGAGCGGTGCTGCGACACTCCGGCGACGGATTTCATCACCTCCTGAATTCCCGGAGTGGAAGCCGCCATGTTGACCAGCCCCGGCCACAGCGAGGCAATGCGCGCCCACTTATCAATCCAGCCAAATGCATATGCATAACGCGGCCGAATCCTGCCTTCCCAGTAATGGGACAAGAACTCGGATTTATAAGTGGCCATGTCGACGTTCACGGGACAGTCGCCCTTGCACCCCTTGCAGGAGAGGCACAGATCAAGCGCTTCCTTCACGTTGTCATCGCGCCAGCCTTTCTTGATCACGTCTCCCTGCAGCATCTCCCATAACAGGTGAGCGCGGCCGCGCGTGGTATGCCGCTCTTCCAGCGTGGCCATGTAGCTCGGGCACATGGTCTGATTCTCCGTCACGTCCGAGCTGTGCCGGCGGCACTTGCCCACGCCCACGCACCTGAGCGCGGCATGCGCGAAGCTGCCGTGATCTTCCGGATATTTGAAGTGCGTTTTAGGATTCCACGGCGAATAGTCGGCACCGAGACGGAGGTTCGAATCGAGCGGATTCGGATCGACCACCTTGCCGGGATTCATTTTCCAATCCGGGTCCCAGATGGTCTTGAACTCGCGGAAAGCCTGAATGATTTCATTGCCGAACATGATCGGCAAAAGCTCTGCCCTGCCCTGGCCATCGCCGTGCTCGCCGGAAAGCGAGCCCCCATAGCTGGTTACCAGTTTGGCTGCTTCTTCCAGGAAAGAGCGGAAGTTTTTGACTCCCTTTTTGGTGAAGAGATCGAAGGTGATGCGGCAATGAATGCAGCCCTGGCCAAAGTGCCCATACAGCGCTGCTTCGTAGCCATGCTTCTCCATCAGTTTGCAGAGGTCGCGGAGATAATCTCCCACCTGGTCAGGCGGCACAGCGGAATCTTCCCAGCCCGGCCACGATGAGGGCGATCCGGGCACGAACGCCGTGGCTCCCAGGCCAGACTCACGGACTCGCCATACGGCTTCTTCCTCTTTTGGATCGTCGTACAGCCTCATTGTTGGAGCGTTCGGCTTGCGGCGGAGCCGCTCCATTAATTGCCTCGCTCTGGAATCTGACTCTTCCCGTGTCTCCCCTGGGAATTGCACCATCAGCCAGCCCTTGCCCTCCGGCAGGGTCCCGAGGTATTTCGTGTGCATCCCCTTCTGCTTCATGTTGAGAATGAGTTTGTGATCCAGCCCTTCAAACCCCATCGGCTTGTACTCGAGAATTTCTGGTACATGGTCTCCCGCCTTGTAAATATCGGGATAGCCGAGCACCAGCAGACTTTGGAAGGGGGGATTGCGTATCAAGTCCAATTTGGCTTCCAAAATCGTGACGAGAGTTCCTTCTGAGCCGACCAGAGCGCGGGCCAGATTGATCTTGCCATCCTCGTTCGGCAGCAACTGGTCAAGGTTGTAACCGGAGATCCGGCGCGGAATGGGAGGAAAACGCTTGCGGATCTGCTCTGCATACGTTGAGCGAATCCGTTTGAGCCCGGCAAGAATATTTCCCACGCGGCCGCCCTGTTGGATTCCTTCACCCATTTCTTTTTCGGTCATCCAGCCGACGGTCATCCGAGTGCCGTCATAGAGCAGGATGTCCATGGATTCCACGTTGTTCGAAACAGCTCCGGCCATCTGGGCATGAACACCGCAGGAATTGTTGCCGAGCATTCCTCCGAGCGTGCAATGGTCGTGAGTTGCGGGATCTGGACCGAACGTGAGTCCGTGCTCACCGGCCGCTTTGCGGAGTTTATCGAGAACGCAACCAGGGCGGACGCGCGCAATGCGGTGAACGGGGTCAATCTCAAGTACCTCATTGACGTACTTGCTCCAGTCCATCACGATTGCCGTATTGCAACACTGGCCTGCCAGGCTGGTTCCACCGCCTCGGGAGAGAATGGGGGCACCGAACTCGCGCGCAATCCGTACGGTCTCGATCACATCTTCGGGTGTTTTGGGAACCACTACGCCAATTGGCACCTGGCGGTAGTTCGAACCGTCAACAGCGTAGACGCCAAGGCTGCCGGGATCGAACCTGACCTCTCCCGTCACATGGCGCCGCAACTCCTGCTCCAGGGCCGCGACATCAATTTTATGAACGAGAGTGGGACCAGGCGTTTTTTCAGACTTATTTTCAGACGTAGGCGCAAGCACCCGAAGTGTACTCATTGCATCTCTCTCCCAAGATGAAGGTCCAACGTGTTCCTGATCCTGTGGTGTGCCGGGCTAAATGATTTCGCGGGCCCGGTCCACCAACGCTTCCTGCATGATCTTGCGGGCCTTCGGCTCTCCGCGCGCGAGAGACTCCGCGAAACGATAAGCCTGGTTCGCTTTGATCTTGGGCGGCAATGGCGCCGTCAAGGGATCGACCACCGCTTCCAGTACTGCCGGGCCGGGTGTCTCCAGGAATTGATCCAACACATCCTCAATATGCTTCGGGTTATCCACCCTCATGGCGGAAGCTCCGCATGCCGCGGCGAACATTTTGAAGTCGAAGGGTTGCAGTTGCACGCCGAACTCCGGATTGCCCAGCAACACCATCTGTTCCCACTTGATTTGTCCGAGGACATCGTTCTTGATCACTACAATTTTGACCGGAAGCTTGTACTTCACCGCGGTCAGCAATTCAAAGCCCAGCATACTGAAGCCGCCGTCCCCCACAAACGCAATCACCTGCCGGTCTGGGTAGGCCAATTGTGCAGCGTTGGCATAGGGCAGGCCGGGCGCCATGGTGGCAAGGTTGCCGGAGAGCGAGTGCATCTGCCCGCGTTTCGCGGGAATCTGCCGCGCCCACCATGTGGCGATGGTTCCACTGTCACAGGTCACGATTGCGTCATTGCGAAGCCGCTTTCCCAGATGCCACGCCACAACCTGCGGCTTCATCGGCATGTGATCCGCCGTGCCCAGGGTTTCCATGTACTCCCACCATTCCTTCATCCCGTCCTGCGCCTTGGTGAGAAAGCTGCGATCTTTTTTTCGCGAGAGGCGTGGAATCAGCAGCCGCAGGGTTTCGCGGCTGTCGCCCACCAGTCCGACATCCGCCGGATAGCGCAAAGAAATGCGCCCTGGATTCAACTCAATCTGCACCGATTTCGCCTCGCCCGGCTTGGGCAGGAACTCCATATACGGAAAAGACGAGCCGATCATGAACAGCAGGTCACAACTCTTCAGCGCTTCTTCTGATGGTTTCGTCCCCAGGAGGCCAATGCTTCCTGTGGTAAATGGGCTGTCGTCCGGCACGGCCGCTTTGCCCAGCAATGCCTTGACGATGGGAGCGCCGAGCAGGTCCGCTACCTGCTCCAGTTCGTCAGTTGCGTGCAGAGCTCCCCGTCCGGCCAGAATGCAGACTTTCTTTGCCTCGTTCAGCAGTTCTGCAGCGCTGTTGAGGCCGCCTTCCGGCGGTACCCGCATTCCCTCTGAATGCGTCGTAGATACGTGGCCTTGTATGTTCCGCTTCGAACTCTGCAGCTTCCAATGGACTTCTTTCTCCTGAATGTCCTTCGGAAAAGCTATGTGTGCGACGCCGTGGAAATTCTCGGCTGTGCGGCAGGCAAGCTGCGTGATGTTCTGCACATGTGTGGGACTCATGACGCGTTCGTTGAAGATGGCCACGTCCATGAACAGCTTGTCCATCTCCACGTCCTGCTGGCCGTGCGTGCCGATGAGATCAGAAAACGCCATGCCCGTAATGGCAAGCACCGGCTGACCGTCCATTTTTGCGTCATATAATCCGTTGAGCAGATGAATGCCGCCTGGGCCGGAGGTGGCCACGCAGCAGCCGAGCTTCCCCGTGAATTTGGCATAGCCAGTTGCCATGAACGCCGCAGCTTCTTCGTGCCGCACCTGTATGAATCGGATCTTGTCGGCATGAGTACGGAGAGATTCAAACACTCCATCTATGCCGTCTCCAGGAAAACCGAAAATGATTTCCACTCCCCAATCGATGAGCGTTTCTATCAGTACGTCTGCTGCTGTCATTTTTCACCCTCTCGAATGCTTTGTTGGATGACAAGCTCTTGCAACTGGTGGCCATGGTTGACCAGCCACGTTTCGCGCATCGTGTACTTGCAACTGCAAGCCGGTTGATGAACCGTTCCGGTTGCGAACGGCCGAAAATTAGAACTATCGCATTACGAGACGCGGAAGCCGCTATTCTCAGCCGGTCGGCAGCAGGCTTATGACCGCATCTTTCACGCGTTCGCCCCAATTGGCGGTTAAAGACCATGGACTGGGCTGTCTCAGAACGTGCAAATCGCCCTTGAGACTCGTAACCTCGTAATCTGTGCGGCCATTTTCATCTCGCTTGAAGCGAAGGCTCAAAAGTGACTGGCCGATCCGAAGGTTTTCAAGCGTGACCTCCGGCAGCCACTCCGGCAGCCACGGATCAAGGAACAGTACGTTCAGCGGAGCGTATGGATAAATTCCGAGCAAAGATTGCAACACAACAAACGGCGCAGATGCCGACCAGGCTTGCGGCGAATCTGCACGCTCATAGAGGCATGGGAACGGGTGCTCGTTATCACGGGGATGGCCGCCAAACACCTCGGGCAGGCGATCGTAGTCGAATAGGGCGGCCGTTTCGAACAGAGCGCGCGAAAGCTGCCACATTTCTCCATGGAGTCCATACCGCGCCATCCCGAGAACGAAGCTGCCATTTTCTACCGGCCACACCGTGCCCCGATGGTAGGCAAACGGGTTATAGGCAGGATGGTCGCTGGAAAGCGTGCGAATACCCCAACCCGAGAACATGTCAGGCTGAAACATCCTGCGCACCACGCGGGGCACAAATTCCTCATCCAGAATTCCTGAGACTACGCAATGCCCCGGATCGGACGCAATGCTTTTCACGATTTTGCCGTGGCGATCGATGGCCATGCCGACGTATCCTTCGTCCTCCATCCAGAAGCGCTCGTTGAATCGCTTCTTGAGTTCCTCTGCTTCAAGGAACAGGTGTTTCGATTGGTCCACGTCATCCAACCACCAGAGCATCTCCGCAAAGTAGAGCTTGGCGGCATACATAAACGCCTGCATTTCACACGTGCCCAGCGGATCTTCAACCTGTGAACCGTCCGGATAGACGATTGCATCGGAGGAATCTTTCCAGCCCTGATTCTTGATTCCCTGCACAGACCTTGTGCTGTAGGTATAGAATCCCTCCTCGTTCCGGCTGTATCGGTCCGCCCACGCAAGCGCGTCAAGAGCCGCGGGAACAAATTGCCGCACAAATTCCTTGTCCCCTGTCCAGTGCCACAGCTCGCTCAGGCAAATGGCAAAAAGCGGGGCGGTATTTACCGAGCCGTAATACAGGGCTTTGGGCGTGAAATTCAGAGCAGAAAGCGGGTCAGTGTGCGCTTCATGGAGCATGCGCCCCGGTTGGGCATCACGCCAGTCATTCTTTTCGCGAGCCTGCATATTGGCCACCAGGTTCAGGGCTCCGCGATTCATATCATTGCTCAGCAGAGATGCCTGCCATGCGCTGGCGAGCATGTCGCGTCCGAACAATGCGAGATACGTGGGAATGCCCGCTGCGAGTTTCCAGTTATTGCTGCCCTGATCAAGGTCAAATAATCTCAGCCCGATCAGGTCAAGGCGTGATCGGTCAAGCACCCGTTGCACTGCGTGAGTCAGATCGCTGGCGCTTGCAGTACGAATGCGCGCCGCTTGGCTCAGAAAATGATCGGATTTCCTGCTGTATTCTCCATTGGATCCCAGAAGCGCATTGCACTCCAGTTCCACCGGCAGAAGATTGCCGTCCACTTCTGGCCGCCAAATCAAGCACGCTTTCCAGGACTGATGGGGAGCCAGCTTGATGCGGAATGATATTTTCTTACCGCCCTGCGACGGCCTGGAGTCCGCACGGAGCCGCAACGTGATTGCGCGCTGCAGACTCGCGGTGCCGCTGTTTCCCTGGTGATCATAGTGGTGCTTGCACTCGTAATCGAAGCGCCAGATCCATTCTCCCGAATTCGTTTTGCTCCACTTCTTCCTGAGAGAGCCTCTCTGTTGCCGCTTCTTCTCTTTGACTTCTTTGCGGGAGACAAAATCCGCATCCACTTCAAGCTGCAGAGAGATTGAGGTATGGATCTGGGTATGATTGGTCAATTCAACATCTTCATGCATCCCTTCGCCGACGACCCTGGCGATCCTTAACTCAATCGTCTCCTGTAGCGGGTTGCACTCGCCGGCGGGCGTATTTTTGCAATTGCGAGGAGACTGGAAGTAATAAGCCAGCCAGCTATGCTGCTCAACCGGCGATTGTGTGCTGAGCTGCGGCTCCTTGCCGTTGATGGTCCAACTGTAGCGGGAAAGCATTCGGGTCTGATAGACAAAAAGTCCCTGCCGCGGGCTTTCTCTGCCGATCACACCCTCCAGATCCATCGCCAGGGCCGTTCGTCCGCGGCTGACATGGACAACATCATGACGCGGACGCAGTCGAATGCGGGACGCGGTAATCGAAGGTTGCACCTGTACTTAGATGATTGGGCCAATCTTGAAGTGGCCCTGCCCGGAATTGCAGCAGTCCAGTGCGGATGCACTCACAACCTAGGCCGCGCGATTGTCAAGTTTCCCCTGGCGCTTTCTTTTTTTATATCCTTTCTTCTGCCTGCGCCAAATGAGATAGCCAACCGTAAACAGGCCGGCTGCCAGGGCCCATGATACTTTTTCGAAATACTCCATCAGACTGGAGAATTGGCTGGCGAAGGCATAGCCTGTCAGCGACATCGCCGTAACCCAGGTAACGGCCCCAAGGACGTTGAATACGAGAAAGCGTTTCCATTCCATCCCCAGTACACCCGCGAGCGGGCCGGCAACGGTGCGCAGGCCGAAGATGTAGCGGGCCCAAAAAACCGTCAGCCCGCCATGCCGGCGAATCTGGTCTTTGGCCGCGCCGATATCCTCATCGTCCAGACGGAACACTTTCTTCATCCAGCGAATGAGGCGGGAACCCAGTTTCCGGCCGAGCAGAAATCCTAGATTGTCTCCGATGACCGCAGCGAACACGCCGACGACCACAACCCAGACCAACTGCAACTGACTACTCTTGTGCGCCAGAAAGCTGGCAAACATCAACGTAGTTTCGCCGGGAATCGGCAGGCCTGCGTTTTCCCCCAGCAGCCCTCCGAGTACAGTCCAGTATCCCCAATGCAGGAGGGCGTAGCGGACGACATGATTAAGCCAGTGCATCTGCGTGCGACTTCCCTCTTGTTCGATGACGAATCAGGATTGCAAAACAGAGCGGCGGAAGATTCATCCTGCTTGCCTGCCGCGCTCTCGAAGCTGAAGTGACTTCCTGCGCAAGGGTTCGCCCAGCACCGTTAAAAAGAAGACTGCCAAAACAATCGTCAAGGCATCGCGCGGCGACTCATAACTGCCCAGCGTTACGATCAGGGCAGTCGAGAATGCCGCAGGCTGGCTGGCCTGCAACAGCAGGTTGCTGAAAGCCGTGAGAAAACAGGCCAGGACTGACGCGAATATCCTTGAAGCAGTCAGGTAGCCAGCGCTTGCAGAGACAGGATCATGAAAAGCATGGAACGCGAACAGCCCGACAAACCCGGACACAAGTCCCACGTAATGCCCGACAAGGATGTTATATGGCCTTGCGCTCTTCGTCTCAGGCTTCTCAATTTGCTCGTAGGCGGTTGGACCGAGACTAGCAAAAAGCAGCGGCAGTTTTAAGCCGATGCCAATCCCTCCCAGCGCCAGGACCAAAGCTCCCTCAGCCAATGGCACGAATGCCAGCTCAATTCTGCGCTTCACTGTGTATGGACCTGCTTAATATTCGAGCTACTACTGCAGTTTCGTCCTCCACTCGGCACAATGGCTGTTACAAGCAGGAGAGAACGGTGTCTTATCAGTTGGTTGTCTCATAGCAGTCACGTGTTGCCCCTGGAAACCTGCCAGCCGCAGGGAGTCGGCTGATTCATCTCGCAACTTCGATGACTTCCTAACCGCGAGCCATTCCGAAACGTTCAGTGCGCAGTGGAAGGTGTCAGGTGGTCCTGCAATGCTGAACTCCGGAAAGCCGCGAAAGCAGAGATGACGCCGCACAACTCGGCTGCATCAAATGAAGGCAGATCCCTTTGTTGCTTCCATATGTTGGCATTTCCGCAACTTGTTTTGATATTTCTGTTTTGCTCCCAGTCGAGCGCCTCCAGCCCGAATCCCTCCTATATTATTCAGCGATCGGTGGAGGCAAATCAGCGGGATTGGGCCGCAGCACCTCAATTTAACTATCGCGAGCGCAAGGTATACGACGACGGTACCCGAACGTATGACGAGCTGATGATTGAAGGATCCCCTTACGAACGACTGGTGGCCGTCGACGGCCATCCGTTGGATCATGACAAGGAAGCGGACGAAGCCCGCAAACTGCAGGAGACAATTGAAAAAAGAAGTAAAGAGTCATCGGACGAGCGAAAGCGCCGAGTCGCCAAATACGAGGCCAATCGCAAACGCGACCATTTATTGATGGAACAATTGACCAAGGCGTTCAATTTTACTTTCGGTGGAGAGCAGACCCTTGATGGACGGAGGGTTTATGTCCTGCACGCAACTCCGCGGCCGGGATACCAGCCTCCGAATCGCGATACGACAGTGCTGACCGGGATGAATGGCACTCTTTGGATCGATACGGAAACCTATCAGTGGGTCAAGGTGGAAGCGCACGTGGTGCATCCGGTATCGGTCGCGGGATTTGCCGCCAGAGTTGAACCCGGAACTGAGTTTCAACTTGAAAAGATGCCCGTCGCGCCCGGCATCTGGCTGCCCAAGCATTTTGCCATGAAGGCGCATGCCCGGGTCCTGTTCTTTTTTCACCATCATGACTCGGATGACGAGACGTATTTCGACTATACCCCGATCACCGCGCAGAAACCTTCAGGCGTTACTGCCGTTCCGAGCCGCCAACCTCTGAGGTAATTCGAATACTGCTGATTACATCAGCAGCACAAAAAGCAGAATCGCGAAAATAAGCGCAGCAATTAGAAAAAGGGGCAACACTGCCTTCCAGGTTGAGCGCGGGGGCGGATCGAGAATGACCAAATCATTTTTCGCGGGGGCTGGAACGGCAGCATCCGGCAGATACTCGCGGTAGCCGGTAGGCGAGTCCAGATAGAGGATGGCGTCCCATATGGCAGCATTCAACTGCTGCTCAATGTCTTCACTACGAGCCTGTCGCTTTGGATCGGCCATGGAATCCACCGCTGACATTACTATTCTTAATCAGCGGGCAATAGAAATCCAGTGGCAACGTTCGCTGCCCTGAGTGTCAGGGGCGGCCAGCCTACCCGTTCGTCGGAGTTCCAGCAGATGAACGACCAGCCCGCTGCGCTGCTACTTCCCTGAATCTACATAAAAAGCTTCTGATGCTGGACGGTACGGCCGCGGCAGCCACAATGGACGCCGCAGCTTTTCCGTTGCCGGGGCGGGGCGGGTGAGTTTCAGCCAGCGCTGGTATTCAAGATGAGCCAGGTTAGTATCCACGAAGATATCGCCGTAACGGTCGCCCTGAGCGGCGCGCGTGACTGTAACTTTTTGGTGCCAGCAGTGCTGCCCGCTTATAGGATCGGGCTGGACCGGAAAAATCAGGTTCTGGTGAACGCCCGCGTCTTCCCAGTAAATGCGCGATGAATCCGGATCGTCGCTCGCGAATGGACGAACGCCGTGTACTTGCCGCATCTTCCACTGTCCCGGCGCAGCCTGCTGCAGCTTAACCACCGCGGTCGACCAGCGCTCGCCGCCGGAATCTTCCTGCAAGCGCCATCTGCCCAGATGATGCGAGCACGCCACGATACCCGGACGGATTCCCTCCGTCACCCAGACTCGGTCCACGAAGTAGCCAATGCTGGTTTGCACTCGCACCAGATCGCCGGTGTTCACTTGCAGCCGTGCGGCATCCGTTGGGTGCAGCCAAACCGGATTCTTGTGCGAGATTTCATACAGCCACTTCGAATTCCCTGACCGGCTGTGGACGAGCGTAGGCAGGCGGAAGGTCGGCAAGAGCAGCATTTCTCCCTTGCTCACATCAATGTTGTCGCGGTGAACGTGGCTCTTGATGTAGCTCGGTATCGCCCACTCCGGCCAACCCCAGTCGTGGAGGGTTCTCGAGTAGAACTCCAGCTTGCGCGAAGGCGTGGGAAAGCCGGTGTAGGTCTCACCATCGATCTGCACGCCGAGCGGCGATCCTTTCGCTGTGACAACCTGCGTTTGCGGCGAGACGCTCGCTATATCCAGCTCTTTCGCGGGCACGCTCTGCTCATGCCCTTTGTAGCTCTGGTCCTGGACCAGAAACGCGCCGTATTTGCGCATGTAATCCAGCGGCGCAAGCCCCTCCTTGTGGGCGGCTTCGGGAAGTCCCGGCACGCTATTCTCAAAAATCCACCGATAATATTCAGCGATGGTCAGCTTCTGGCCCGGCCGATACGGCGATTCAAAATACTTTCTGATTCCAAGAGCTCCATCGGGATCGATGCGCCATGACAACTCAATCCAGAATTCGTCTTCTTCCCAGACTTCGCCCAGGCCGGCTTCGCGGTGCGCCTCATAAGTGAAAGCAAATTTTCTGCCCTGCTTTTCCAATGCCACGCGCATGATCGGCTGGCGAAAGCCGATCCAGCGCGCCGCGTGCGTCTCCTGGCTCATCAAATCGTGCCGTTCGGAGGCGTGGCCCATCGGCAGCACATAATCGGCAAACAACGCGGTCTCGCTCCATGTCGGCGAGAGGCACGCGTGGCACTCGATCTTGCTTTCATCACTCAGCGCCTCAATCCAGCTCATGCCGTCAGGATTTGTCCAGACCGGGTTGTAAACGCGGGTGAAGTACATGGCCAGCTTGCCTCGCGCTTCCTTGAGGAAGTGAGGAAGCAGAAAGCTCATTTCAAAGAAAGCCAGCGGGTATTCTCTCGCCCATGTGATCGGGTTCCACACATTCGGCGCCGGAGGCATCATGGGCGGCGTAGGGATGTATTTATTGAATCCGTTCGGCGCCACGCCGCCCACCGTGTTCACCGCCCCAACCAGCACCGTCAGCAACTCCAATGCACGCGCCACCTGCCATCCGCCCAGATTGCCGGCAGCGGCATTGCGCCACACGTGCGTGGCCACGGCCGATCCGGCTCGGCCCACCTCGCGCGCTACCTCTACAATTTTCGCGGCCTCAACTCCTGATTCCTTTTCCGCAAACTCCGGCGTGAACTGCGAGTACACTCGTTTGAGCACTTCAATAAAATACTCGAACGTCTGCGGCTCGCCGGGAAATTCAGAGCGCAGGTACTCCTCCCAGTTCACCCACCGCCGCACGAACTCGCGATCATACAGATTCTCTTCCAGCAGCACGCGGCACATGGCCAACAGCATGGCCGCTTCGCTTCCCGGCCAGGGTGACAACCAGTAATCCGCTTTCGATGCCGTGTTGGAAAGCCGCGTATCCACTACGCATACCTTTGCTCCACTCGCTTTTCCCTCGATGATCCGTTGCGCGTGCGGGTTGAAGTAATGTCCTGCTTCCAGATGTGAACTCAGCAGCAAAATGAAACGCGCGTTGGCGTAATCCGGCGACGGCCGGTCCATTCCATGCCAGAAGGCATATCCCGCGCGCGCTCCCGCCGAGCAGACGTTGGTGTGGCTGTTATGACCGTCAATGCCCCAGGCATGCAACACGCGCTGGTTGTAGACAAGCTCGTGTCCCGGACGGCCAACGTGGTACATGATTTCATTCTTTCGTCCTTCCACCAGCGCCTTGCGGATGCGCTCGCCAAGGTCGTCCAGGACTGCGTCCCAAGTAACGCGCTCCCATTTCCCTTCTCCGCGCCGGCCCGCGCGCCCCAATGGATAAAGGATGCGCTCCGGATCGTTCACCTGATTAATCGTGGCCGGTCCTTTGGCGCAATTTCGGCCGCGACTGCCGGGATGCGCCGGATTTCCTTCAAATTTCTGGATGCGCATCTTCTCCTTGTCCACATAAGCAAGCAGCCCGCAGGCAGCTTCGCAGTTGAAGCAAATCGTTGGGATGAGCGAGTAGTGCTTCTCCACGCGGCGCGGCCACTGTGCGGGATCAAATTCAGTCCAGTCGTCCCAGCGGCTGGAAGGCGGAAAGTTCGCGAGATCCGCGGATGGTGCATCCAATTCGCGAGCCGCCGGATTCAGTGGAAGTTGGTCCTTCATCTACTCCTCATACGCATCAGCTCAGTGGCGCCGATTGCCCGGCCCTCAGCCACAGATATTCGAACCAGAAAAGTCCATACAGCGCCAGCACTGCAGCTATTCCCGTTGCAGCATGCACAGCATTGGGGAGAACAGTAAGTACCAGCGGACAAAGCAACCCCAGAATTACCGCAGCCACCCAGAAGCGCCGGCCCGCCGCACCGCTGATGAGAAAGCGTTTCGCAAACCGCTCTTCATCTGTGCGTCGTGGCAGCACGAGTTCCACCAACAGGTTGACCGCGGCCAGAACCAGCGAAGATTCGAGCAGGATCCTTAAGGAAGCCACCGCCCCAGGATGCAAGAGCTCCAGTGAGGCAACCACCAGCACTGCTGCCCCCGCCATGAACGCTTGCACCAGAAGCTGCCAGCAGAAGAACCACTTATGACGCCAGAAGTCACGTCCTCGGGCCTGCGCAAAAAGAAATGCTGAATAGCCCGCAGTACCCGCCGCAAACACAGCCGCCGCCCAGACCACAGCCGCAGGAACCGAATCGTGAAGAATGCCGAAGCTGAGCCACGCCGCTGCGAGCGCTCCATAAATCATCAGGATGTAGCCGCCCAGCACCAGCCACGAGCGGAGATTCGGCTTCGTGAGCAGGTAGAAGAAACGATCCGGACGCTTGAGGTCGAACACCAGCAGAGCCGCGGTGGCCGTCACTGCAATCAAGGCAATCGCGGGGCTGATGACATTCACGACGCTTCCCTGTAATCCAAAGATCCCCATCAGAATCGCGGCGACAAGAAGCGCGCCCGCAGCAATGGACTTGGTCCACAGGTACGCCGCAATCTTCCATCCCCAGGGCGCGGTGTGCGAGACGTCGTAGACTTCGCGAGTCGTCGCTGCGTTGAAGCTACCCGAGGTTGTTGGCATCTCACGCCGGTCCGCCCAGAGGAAACCATTCTGTTTCGCAAGTTGCGCCGGTTGTAGCAAATCAGGGTGAATTCCCACGTAGTGCAGTTTGGGCAGCGTTCCCTTCTCCGGTTTGCGCACGCTCGTGTTCCGGCTGGCAATCACCGCGCCGGTTTTGCTGCCGGGGTTGTCCAGGTCGCCGGCCATGATCGCCTGCGTCGGGCAAACGATCACGCACGCAGGCTCCATGTTGTTTTCAATCCGGTGCGCGCAGAAGTTGCACTTGGCCGCGGTGTTGCTGTTGGGGTCGATGTAGAGCGCGTCGTAGGGGCAGGCCTGCATGCAGCTCTTGCATCCGATACAACGCTGATTGTCAAAGTCTACGATTCCATCAGAACGGCGGAAGAGGGAGTGGGTGGGGCAGATCTCAATGCAGGGCGCATCATCGCAGTGGTTACATCGCAGTACCCCAAAGTGGCGCCGGGTGTCAGGAAATTGTCCGGTCTCAACGTATTTCACCCAGGTGCGAAAGACTCCCACGGGTACCTGATGCTCTTCCTTGCACGCCACCGTACACGCATGGCAGCCGATACATCGCTCGTGATCGATCACGAATCCATAGCGCATAGAGAAAACATGTATTGTACAGAAGCGTGAACGCCCGCGCTGAAACGGCTGAAAGAAAGCAGCAAAGCAGTGTGGACCGCCGAAGGCAGCTTTTCAGAAGCTGCGTTCACGCGGCGCTAAGAAGCTTTGCGATTTCAACGGAATAAGCGCCTATCAACGCTTCGAAAGATCGCGCACATCATCTTTACATTGTTATTGTGGAGAAGCCGGACCCCCGCTTGCGGCGCTGCCCGGAGCAACCAGTTTGCCGGCCTGGGCCAAGTCGGATTCAAGCTTTTGTTCCCCTGTTCTGGCCCGTTGATCCAGTTGGTTGAAGACAGCGTAGTGCGCCGGAGTTGGCCGGGTATAAGACAAATCAATGTCCGACTCCAGGTACGCCAGATAATCGCGCAGCCGGGTTTCATACAGCAGGCTGCCTTCGCTGCCTTTCATTTTCATCTGGGCAACGCTGTCAATATCACGATTCAGAGTCGCCAGAGTGGCGCCGGCCTGCGCATTGCTCAGTTTGTGTGTAGAGATGGCGTTTTCGAGCTGGTCGCGCGCGACCAGCGCCCGGTTAATATCTCCAACCAGGGCATTGAGGTCGGAATGAATTTTTAAATCGAGAGCCAGGCGGGCTTCCAGGTCCTGCTGCGTAGCGTGGAGTCGCGGGTCGAGCGCAACCACAAACATCTGCCGCGTTTGCTGCCCGCCGTAGTCGAGCACAACCGAATATCTGCCGGGCACTATCTCAGGCCCTTGGACTGAATCCTCCAGGCCGCCCGCCGGAATAGGAGCATGGTAGCCGGTGACCTCCGCTGCATACGGGTAGCGCAAGTCCCACTGGAACCGATTCATTCCCGGCTCGATGGCAGTAAGCTTAGCTTCCTTTTCCCGAATCTGCCGATCCGTGCTTTCTCCGCTGTGGTCCACTTCCTCCGCGGGATTTTCCTTATGCGTGCTGGCTTGCGTCTGCCCTTGCGGTTGTGGCTCTTGTGTTCCAGCCTCTTTCTCCTTTTCCTTTCTCTCTTGTTGCGTCGCAAGGTGCAGAACGAAGCGATGAATCGCTTTCCCCTGCGCGTCATTGAACTGGAGTGTGACGGGCGTCGTGCCGTCATAATTCTGCGGAATGTGAAAGAAGATTGTCGCGCCGAACGGGGGATTATAACCGGCGTCTGGTGGACGCCTACTGTCCGGGCTGGGAACGCCATAGTCATGAGTCAGCCACGCCTGCTGCGGAGCAAACAGGAAAGGCGCACCGGCTTGCGCCGCCGGTTTCTTCGTCAACTGCTCGAGGACTGTCAAATTATCGAGCACCCAGAAAGAGCGGCCATGCGTGGCTGCCACTACCTCGCCTTCCCGTGGGTTGATGGCGAGATCGCGAACCTCGGCCACCGGCAGGTTGAGCGTGAGAGGCTGCCAGTGCGCGCCCGCGTCCAGACTGAAGTAGACGGTGCTGCGCGTTCCTAAAAACAACAATTGGGAATCGTTGGGGTCCTCTCGAAGATCGAAGACAAATTCACCTTCCGGCAAGCCTGTTGTAATGGCGGTCCAATGCCGGCCCAGATCGGTGGTCTTGAACACGTAGGGACGGAAATCGTCCCACATGTACCGGCGGGCTGTCAGATAGGCGGTCTGCCTGTCCGTATGCGAAGGCTCAATGCAACTGATCCACGAGTCAGCCAGCCCGGGCGGAGTGACCGTCTGCCAAGTTTTTCCGCCGTCGGTGGTAATATGAGCGAGCCCATCATCGGAACCAGCCCAAATCACGTTGCCGTCGCGGGGCGAAACTGCAAGGGCCGAAATTGAGGGATAAATTTCCGCTCCTGACTGGTCCAGATCCACCGGCCCGCCGCTGGGCGCTTCCGTGCTGGCCTGGTTGCGAGTGAGATCGGGCGAGATTTGCTTCCAGGTTTGCCCGTAGTCGTCACTCTTGAACACATACTGCGCCGCAATGAGTAGCTCCTTTGGGTTGGCCGGCGAAAAGAGGATCGGATGCGTCCAGCCAAAGCGGTTCTTGAGTTCGCCGGACGATGCGCCCTCCATGTAATGCGGCCACGGGCTCACGCTTTGGTACTGGTCGGTGCGCCGGTCTTGTCTCAAAAAGATGCTGAAGTAACCGCTGCCATAGGTGATTTTAGGATCGTCCGGCTGCGGCACGGAGTACGTGCTTTCACCATAGGCGACGCTATGCCAAGCGGAGAGCGGAACCGTGCCTCCGCTGCTGGCGCTGGGCCCCTCAAACGAGCCTTCGTCCTGCTGTGCGCCGTAGATGTGGAAGGGAAACTGGTTGTCCAGGTTCACGTGGTAAAACTGGCCGGTTGGCTGATTATGTTCCGTGCTCCACGTCTTGCCGCCGTCGGTTGAGACGGTCGCGCCGCCGTCGTTGCCCTCAAGCAGAATGCGGGTATTGTTCGGGTTGACCCACACCACGTGATTGTCGCCATGCGGCGTGCGCAGCTTGGTGAATGATTTGCCTCCATCATGCGAAACCCAAAGCGCATCCACTTCGGGCGCGTACACAGTGTCAGGATCTTTTGGGTCCGCATAGATCGTCATGTAATAAAACGCCCGCTGTCTCAGTTTCATCTCGTCGTTCACGCGCCGCCACGTCGCGCCCGCGTCGTTTGAGCGAAACACGCCTCCATCTTTTGCCTGGATGATGGCGTACAGCGTGTCGGGTTTGCTGGCGGCAATGGACAAGCCTACCCGGCCCAGAACCGTCGTCGGCAAGCCGGGGATGCGCGTGATGTTGCTCCAATGCATGCCGCCGTCTGTGGTTTTGTAAATGCCGCTGCCGGGACCGCCGCTGGAAAGACTCCACGGCGTGCGGATGGCCTGCCACATAGCCGCGTACATCACGTCCGGATGGTTCGGGTCCATCACCAGGCTGATCGCTCCGGTGTTGTTGTCGACAAACAGAATTTTCTGCCAGGTTTTGCCGCCGTCGCTGGACTTGAAAACGCCGCGCTCGGGATCGGGAGCGAACACATGCCCCATCGACGCAACGTAGACCACATCGGCATTTCTGGGGTCCACAACGATGATGCTGGTCGAATGCGTGTCGCGCAGTCCAGCGTACTGCCAGGTTTGGCCTGAGTCAGTGGATTTGTAAACACCGTCGCCGGGGATTACGTCGCTGCGAATGTCA
Source organism: Candidatus Angelobacter sp. (assembly GCA_035712465.1). Lineage (GTDB taxonomy): Bacteria > Acidobacteriota > Terriglobia > Terriglobales > Acidobacteriaceae > Angelobacter. Next base: position 46,110 of record DASTAS010000007.1, on the reverse strand, counting down.
GCCTCGCCGGTGCCGACGTAAATTGTTCTGGGGTCGGACGGCGCCACGGCCACAGCGCCGATGCTGGAGCTCGGCCCCGGCAGCTTGCCGTCAGAGATGTTGTGCCACTCCACGCCGTTATCCGTGCTTCTCCAGACGCCGCCTCCCACCGTTCCGGCATAAAACAGGTTGTCATTTCCCGGAACGCCGCTCACCGTCACCACGCGTCCGCCAATGTACGGGCCTACAGAGCGCCATCTGAGTTTGCTCATCAAAGTTTGCGGAGTAAGAGGCCCTGAGCTTTGCGATCCCGCAAGCACAGGAAGCAGCGCGGCTACGGCGAAAACAAGAAACGCACAAATCAAGAAATGAAAGCAACGTCTCATCATTCCATTCCCCTGGCGGAAGTTAGTTGTATAAACCTTGCGCGTGTGAATATACACCTCTGAAAGCGATTTTTCTCTCGTAACAGCCGGCGCGAGATTGGAAGCGTGCCACGCGTGAGATTAGTTCGATTGGCGATAGGGATGGGTCAGAATACTTGCGCGCACTTTAATCGTGTCATCTAGACCGGCTCCAAAGGAGCGGAGCGAGTGAGGAGGAGTGGAGAGATGACAAGAATAAGAGCGCCACGCTCTTTTAAAAGAAAACTCCGCAGCCCGCCGCCATTACTGGGGCGCAAACCGTTGCCGCAGCTTCACCGACAACAGTTTGCGTTCACCGGGTCAAACTTCAATAAAGATTACCAGCGTGGCTCACGGCGCTGGCGTGGACCGCGATCGCCGTGTCCTCCGCCGAAGCCGGTACGCGGTTTCTGCGGCCGCGCTTCATTCACGGTTAGCGCTCGCCCGCCCGAGTCTTTGCCATTCAGTGCCGCAATGGCATTTTCGGCTTCTTCATCATTGGGCATGGAGACGAATCCAAATCCGCGTGAGCGCCCGGTATCGCGATCGGTGGCAACATTCGCGCTCTCAATGGCGCCGTAAGGCTCGAACATTGACCGCAGTTCCGATTCTGTCATGCTAAAAGAGAAATTTCCGACGTAAAGTTTTTTCATAAACGATTTCCTTGGTCTGTTTTTAGGCTGATTTGCTTTCTCAGTAGAAATAGGCAGGGACAAAAGCGGAATGTGTCTATCCGAGTCGAGGACAACTGAGCTGCTACTTAATACTACACGGTCGCATAGGACAGTGCGGGGAAAGTTGCGTATGGGCATCCGAGCCAGATCAACTTGGGAGAGCGATGTGAGTTGCGGCTTGGTAACGCATTCAGTCCTGATGAATGCTGGACGGCCAATCCCATGAATTTATTGGGTCGATTAATTTTAATTTCAGAGCGCTCGCTTGTGGCCGCCGGAGTGTGTCATGCTGTTGTTATGGACAAAGCCAAGAAACTCGCCGAAGAGGCGGAAGATCGTGAACGTATGGCCCGCATCGTGAAACGTCACCAAAAACCTACAAAGAAAGAGATCCGCCCGGACGACCAGGTTGCTGCGACAGTCGTCAGTGAGGCTCCAGAACATAATTAATCGTTTGCTGCGTTAATTAGACCGTTCGGTCCTGCCTAGCCAAGGTAGCCGTTTGCAATCTTGACATTGATGTGGTATCAGCGTAGCGTCAGTCTAGAGCGAGCATTCTTCCTCACTTTTCAGGTCCTCTGAACTAAGCAGACCATCTGAGTTCTCCAACCTTAGAGCTTCCCGCAATAAAGGAGTTCACGCTATGCGTGTTCACTGGGAAAAGCTCGGGATTTTGGCACCCGTCTACGATCTGGCAGGCCACGGCTTCAGCGATAACAAGATTGCCGGCAAATTAAATATCAGCGAGGACAAGGTGCGGCCATGCGTGGCATGGTTGCTGCGTTTCTGCCCGTGTGGCAGCCGCGCCCAATTGGCTTGTGATGCCGCGTCGGCAATGAAATCTGCATGCTCGAAACCGCAATTTGCGGTGGCTAAGGAGGCCTCATGACTCCGTTTGCGCCTGCAAGCAACCTTGAAATCGAACACATTTTAGAAAGTGCCGTGATTCTGAGCTGGAGCGAACTGGTCAGCCGCTCGGAGCCGGCCATGATCCATGTGGAATATGCAACGGCGCCGGAACCCTGTTTGCAGTATCTGAAAATCTGGCAATCTGGAAAAAGAGGAAAGTGGGACTTGATCTGCGAGTATTGGATTTCAGCCGGGTCGGCAGGCGATCCAAAAATTGGATTGACTTTCTGCGCGAGCTACCATTCCCCACGCCTGACAGAAATACTGGGAAATGTTCTGCAACACCAAAAGAGTATTCCGGACGCCTTGTCTGGTGAAACGAAACTCAATCTCATCGTCATAGCTTTCCCTACCCCAGAAGAGAAGCAGAGCGCGATCCGGTGTATATCACAGGCCTACAGGGAACGGGGGCTGTCGTTCGCAGCTACGCAGGGCACAAGGCTGAACCATGACGCCGCTTAAGATTTTGGCTGGAACCATGATGATGCGCGAAGGGATGCTTCTGCCCGAATCTGCACAGGTTGAAAGCTGTCCGTACTCGAAGGACTGGCGCGCGCTGATCGGGGTCGACAGCTTCGCCTTTGATCAGAAGTTATCAGGGACAGGGTTACGGCTTTTTTTCCTTGCGGGTGAGCTGAAGGTGCTTGAGTTCGGGTGGGGACCATCTGCTGTCCGGAGAGCAATTAACAGGGTATTTTCACGCCTCCGCAAGCTTGACGTTAACTGTATGCAGGTAGCAGAAATCAAGCCCATTAAGGTGTTGGGCCTCCCTTGTGTCGCCATTCACGCAGATTTATTTCACATCCAAAGCGGCCCGTACCTTCAGAGTAAGGCTCAGCGACGTTCAGATTAAGGCTCAGCGACGTTCAGAGCAGAACAGCAGAGATTGGGCCTGCGAATAGCGTCTGTCCTGCTCACGTCATGAATGATTCCGTCACCAGGGTTTGATGGGATAGTGCTTTAGATAGACACACCTCCCAAGGTAGCCCATTTGCTGAGAACAGCGTAGCCCAGGCGCGAAGGAGTGAGACGTGAAAAAGCTTTACGTGGGCAATTTTTCTTTCCGAATGACAGACGGCGAACTCCGGTCTCTGTTCGAGCCTTATGGCGTTGTTGAAAGTGCGAACATCGTTACCAACCCAGAAACAGGAAAGTCGCGAGGGTTTGCCTTTGTCGCCATGCCGAACGATGAAGAGGCTGCCAACGCCATGGCCGGACTAAACGGCAGGGAGGCGGAAGGACGAGCGCTCACCGTCAATGAGGCGCGGAAGAACAATCCGCGCAGTCACTAAAAGCGGCAGGAGCTTCCCATGCTCGCGCCTCAGCATGATGCTTTTCGCCCACCCGCCGGCGGAGGAGGTTACAATCCCTCGGGACAACAGTAATCCTGAAAGAGCGACTCCAGCCCGAACTCAGCACGACGAGGTGTATTCCGCGTTGCGGAAGATTCTGTGCCGCCCCTGTACATGTTCCCGGAGCTGTCGAACAGAATTTCTCCTGCTCTGAGAAAAACCATGCAGGGACAGTCCTGCTTCAACTTCACCTCCTTGGATATGGAATGCCTGCAGGAACTGGAAGCGCTTACTCGGGCCGGCTTCTATGCGCTGAAAAGCAAAGCGCTCCTGTGATGCAACCGGCATTTCTTTCATAGTGAAGAAGGGGGCGACTGTTGCGCGTGCAAGCATGCGCCTATCCTGTAGAATAGTATGATGTTGATAAATACTGATCCCAAGCTCGAATTGTTGCACAAGACTGCAGACTTTTATCGCCGATCGCTGGCAGATTACCCGCAATTTGCGAGAACAGAGAAAAAGCCGCGCACAAAGAAACAGCTTGAACACCGGCTGCAGGCCATCTTGGAAGAGATCGACTCCCTGACGCCCAAGTCCGCATTGTAAACGCCACGGGGCCCTGACATCGACATCAGCCGCCCTTTGTGAGATCTGCAGAAGTGTCGCACGCAACCCTACCGGTTTTCCTGACCCACCCCTGAAAGGCATTGATTGGCCGACGACGACTACACCGATCCTAAAAACCTGCTCGATCCTGATGCAGACAAACCATATCTGACCGAGTCGGAAGGCAGGCGGCTGCTTGGAGACGACGTCACGCACGATATCGATGACCTGACCACAACGTTGGAGGAGGAAGGCATTGATATCGCGCCTGACGGTGAAATGCCTTCGCAGCGCCAGCGGAGGTTGCGGCAGCTGGATGATTCAGAAGACGTAGACCTCACGACTCCTGGAGAGGCACTGGACAAGACGAGTGATCCCGTCCGCCTCTATCTGCGGGAAATGGGAACTGTTCCACTCCTTACGCGTGAGGGGGAAATTGAGATCGCCAGGCGCTTCGAACGCGGCCATTTCCGGGCGCTCAAAGCAATTTCGCGGTCACCGCTGGCCATTCGGGAAGTGATTGCACTCGGCTCCGATCTGCAGCGGGGCGTCCGTTCCATCAAAGAGGTGGTGGTGTTCGATGAAGAAGACGTTACCGACGAGATTGTCGCCCAGCGGCTGCAAGCCACTCTGGGCGATATCGCTCAACTGGCAGCTCATTACAAGAAAGCCAGCGAGGCCGAAGAGAAGCTCAAAGGAATCAGCCGGACCAAGAATCCGAAGCTGCACCGGCGTTGGCGTTGGAAGATGGCGCGACACCAGGTTGAAGTCTCCAGGATCCTGCGGAAGCTCAGATACACGCAACCACAACGCAAACGCCTGATCGAGAGAGTGACCGGTATCGCGGATGCTATGCGTTCGCTCGATCGCCAAATCCAGGCCCTGGCGAAAAACGCGGCCGGCACGCGTAACGAACGACTTCGCGCCGAGTACAAGAGCCAGCAGCGCAATTGCATCGCTGATCTAAAGAAGCTGGAAGAGGAAGCAGGCGTGGGATTCCATGACCTGCGCCGCACCCAGCGCGAGATCATCCAGGGCAACGTGGATGCGGAGTACGCCAAACGTGAGCTTGTGGAAGCAAACCTGCGTCTTGTGGTATCGATTGTAAAAAAATATGGCAACCGCGGCTTACAGTTCCTTGACCTGATCCAGGAAGGCAACATGGGGCTGATGAAGGCCGTGGACAAGTTCGATTATCGCCGGGGATACAAGTTCTCGACCTATGCCACATGGTGGATTCGTCAGGCCGTAACCCGCGCCATCGCCGACCAGGCACGGACCATTCGAGTTCCAGTCCACATGATCGAGGTGATCAACAAACTTCTGCGTACCACACGTCTGCTGGTCCAGGAGCTCGGGCGTGAACCAGGGATCGAGGAGATCGCGCGAAGGATGGACATTCCGGTCTCGAAAGTTCGGCGGGCGCAGAAAATCGCGCAGCAACCACTCTCGCTGGAGACTCCGATTGGGGAAGATGAAGGATCCAGGTTGATTGATTTTCTCCAGGACACGAATGGTGTTTCCCCCACAGACGCGATGATTCGTGTGAATTTGAAGGAGCAGACGGCGGAGGTTCTGCGCACTCTCAACCCGCGTGAGGAAAAGATCATCAGGATGCGCTTTGGGCTTGAAGACGGGTCGGAGCACACGCTGGAAGAAGTGGGGCAGAGCTTTCAGGTCACGCGCGAACGCATCAGGCAAATTGAAGGCAAGGCGCTGCGCAAGCTGCGTCACCCTTCGCGTTCCGGCAGGTTGAGACCTTTTGTAGATCGGGAAAAACACTGATCGGGGCCGACAGTCACAGGGGGTAGCCGTATGCCATCAGCATGGCACACGGATCATTGCAGAAGGGCTTGCGCTGCGTTCTGCACTCTGAAAAACTCTGCCTTTTTGTACCGGCGGCAGGGCCATAGCGACCAGCGGTTCTGGTAAAAAATGAAATCCAAAGGTCCGTGCGGGTACCTTTCTTGCGGAATGCGTCTAATGGGCAAAGCGAAGGCGTTCCTGCTGCACCGCAAATTCCACAATGTTCTTGTCACGTTTGTCCCACCCTCGGGCGTGAACACTGGCTTTGGGATTATAGAGAACTGCATCATTCTTGCTGTCCGTCTCTGAATTGTCAAAATCCATGTAAGACTGGGCATGCGCGGCTTGCAGCAGCGGGTACTCGTGCTGATGCAGGTCGGAGATGGTGTTTTTATCGAGCAGGGTTGCGGTGAGTTCGCCGTCGTCGCTCAACACGAACTGTGCGACAAATGAATCGAGCTTCCGGGCCGTTGCCACTTCACTGGCCGCCAGCGGGCGGGCTCTCTCTCGAGCTTTCTCTTCATTTGGCGCATCCACCACGATGCAATTACCGTCACGTAGACGTAGGACGTAGGCTGACATTGAATCTCCGAAGGGCAAACTCGTGAGTTCTGTGCCCTAGTATCTCGATTCTATCCGAACTGTTGAGCGTCGAAATCTCTGCTGCTTGGAAAGGCAAAGGCCATTAACGCGAACGGAAGGATTCGGGGACTCCATTCAAGAAATCCCTTTCACCTGCTAAAAAAACAGTCTCTCTCGCCCGGCACGCCGACTGCAGAACGGAAAAAGGGTTCGAAGCGACGATTTCTTCGGAACTATCTCCGTCGCATCGGGCATGGCATTACCGCAGGCGCGAACCTGAAGCTGTTAGCCATTAGCTCTCGGCTAAAGCAACACCAAACGGTTTAAGCGCAAACGGCACCGTTCTTATGGGCCTTCTATGCGCAGATGCTGAAAATCACTTTCGCCGGGCGCTCAGCGCATCGAGGGCACGCTTCAACTGCTCCAGCTTCTGCCCTGCTTCGCCGAGTTTGCCTTCCGCTGTCAGTCGCTGATAGTCGGAAAGGTCTTTGGCTGCTTCCGCGATCAGGGCCTGCAACTCCGGCTCGGTTCGACTGGGCGGTCCAGAAGCTGCTGCTGGCGTCTGTTGCGGAGTTCCGGCCTCGATGCTCGGCGCCGCGTTTCCAAACAATGCACTCATTGCCGCTTCGAAGGTCGGCCCATAAGCCAGGCGGTCTTGCAAGGCGAGCACCACCAGACGTAGCTCCGGCATCGGACTGCGCGCCGCCTGCAGGTAGATTGGCTCTGCGTACAGCAGCGCGCGCCCGAACGGAATCACCAGAAGCGCTCCGCGGCGCACATGCGAGCCCTGCTGGTTCCACAGCGTGAGCTGCCCGGAGAGCTGGGCGTTCTGGTCGATGCGTGCTTCAATCTGCAGCGGCCCATCCACCAGCTTGGTTTTCGGGAAGTCATAAACCACAGCCTTGCCGTAATGCGCTCCGTCACTGCGCCCGGCGATCCAGCCAATCATGTTGTTGCGGTTCAACGGCGTGAAGGGCAGAATCTCCACAAATTCGAGCTGCTTTTCGTCCGGCAGCTTCATGAGCACGAAGTTCGGCTCCATGGGCTCGGCAGCTTGTTCGCCGCTTGGACTCAGGCTGATCTGGCTGGCCACATTCCACAGGTCCTCGCGGTTGTAAAACATCTGCGGGTTGGTCATGTGATAGAGGCCGTACACCTCGGCCTGCGTCGCCAGCAGCAATTCAGGGTAGCGCACGTGCTTGCGCAAGTATGCCGGCATAGCCGAGGCGTCCTTAAACAGGCCGGGAAAGATGTGCCGGTAGGCCGAGATGATTGGATCGTTCTGATCGAACACGTAGAAGCTTGTGGTGCCGTCATAAGCGTCGATCACCACCTTGACGCTATTGCGAATGTAATTGATGCTGTCGCCGTTGAGACGATAGTGGCTGGAGTAAGGATAGCTGTCTGAGGTTGTGAAGGCGTCCATCATCCAGTAGAGCCGACCATCTTCGCCAATGACGATGTAGGGGTCCTGCTCGAAGGTGAGAAATGGAGCCAGCGTGGCTACGCGGGTGCGCACGTCGCGCCGCATCAGGAGGCGACTCTGATCGTTGACATCGTCGCTGAACGGGAGCTTACTCAGGTCGCCGCGATCGATGGCCACCAGAATGCGACGCAGGAAGCCGTTGAGCACGATTCCGTCTTTGCCGTCGTAGGATGTGAAGCTGTTGGTTTCGCCTTGCGGATAATTGAACTCCTGCTGGCGCGTCTTCACATAGACGTCGGTGTTGGTCAACTCACCGAAATAAATTTCCGGGCGCGTAACCTTGAGACCGGGCACGGAACTCTGCACCGGCATGTTGCTGAGATAAAGGTTCGGCAGTCCTTCCGGGGTAAACCCGTTCACGGAGTTCATGGTAACTCCGTAGCCGTGGGTATAGATCAGCTTCTCATTGATCCAGTTGCGGCTGCTCTCCGGGAGTTTTTCGACGTTCAATTCGCGCGCTGCCAGCATGACCTCGCTGAGTTTGCCGTTGATTTCATAGCGATCGATGTCGACGTCAGGAAAGTCGTAGTAAGTGCGTATTTCCTGGATCTGCCGCAGCGTGTCCTGCAGGGCGCGCCAGTCCCAGAGCCGGATGTTCTGCAACGTGCCCTGATTTTCCGCCGCGTCGGCCGCAGCCAGGCTCGCATCGGCGGGAAATTCCCGTTGCGTTATCCGGTCCAGATCGAATGCCTGACGCGTCGCTTTGATGTTGTTGGTGATGTATGGCTTTTCACGGACGACCTCATTCGGTTTGACAATAAAGCTCTGGACATATCCGCCAATCACCTGCAACACGAAGTAAGCCGCGATCACGGGAACAACAGCGGCCACCAGCCAGCGTCCGCGCCGCAGCCAGAAGCCATTGGCAAGCGCCACGCCGGCAGCCAGAACCAGCATCACGCTGATGACCATCAGCCCTGGCAGATAGATATGCGCGTCAGTATAGGTGGCTCCGGCAAAAATGGTGTGATTCTGCAGTAACAGGTTAAAGCGGCTTAGATAAACCTGGAAGGCGCTCACCAGCAGAAGGCATGCAAATGCGATGGAAAAGCCGGCCCAGGGCATTGGACCGTGGTCGCCGTAAGGGCCTTCAAATGCGCGTGTAGCTCTTTTCGTCAGCAGGAAAAAGCCGGCAATGATGCAAACGATTACCACCATCGCAGTCAGCCAACCGGCAATCAGTTGCCAGGCGGGAAGGCTGAACAGGTAAAAAGCCGGCGTCTTTCCCAGGATGGGGTCTGCGGGGCCTGAGCCTGTGCGCGGGGCATACCAGAAAAGCGCCAGCGTGGGCCATTCGGCCATCATCACCGCGCCCGTGAGGATGGCAATCAATACGGAGCCGGCAATGGCGATGAAGCGTAGAACAGGTTCCACAGGCAACTTCACCGGCTGGCCGCCAAGGTAGATCGTGTGCGAATCAGGAAAGTTGCTGAAATGCGCTCTTTTGAGGGCGACGAAGCTGCCATAGAGGATCAGCAGCGTGGCGGCAGCAAACGCGAGGAACACGGCCGATTGAATGCCCAGCGTCTTCCAGAAGACCTGCGCATATCCGACTGACGCGAACCAAAGTGCGTCAACGTAATATGACACCCAGGTTCGGCTGGCGAATGCGATGAAAAGAACAACAGCAATGATGATTAGCGGCCGGCGCGAGCGCCGGGTGGGATGCTTAGGGGGACGGTGCGCGGTGCGAGCCGATCGCCCCATGTCTGGCCAGTTACCGGGATAGGACATTTCCTCACCAGCATACGCCTTTGCTGCCGTTCTCCAAAGAAACAGCCGACGGCGGAGAGGGTCTGTTCACCACGGTCACAGCGGCGCAATCCACTCGCTCGTATCATTTCGCTCCGGCAAGATCGACGGTGGCGTCATAGATGAATTGAACGAACTTTCCCAATCCGTTTATGTTTACCCGCTCGTCGGTGCCGTGAATGCGTTTGCCGTCTTCTTCGCTTCCGAGGGTGCCAATGTCATAAGCCTGAACGCCTCTCGCGCGCAGCTCCTCCGCATCGGTTGCTCCCACCTGCAGGATGGGAATGACCGGCACTTTCGGGAAAAGCTTCGCAGCCGCATCTTCGAGAGCCTGAAAGCCGTCGCTGTGAATGCTGGAAGGCGGCGCCGACGGGCGCTGGGCCGCGTCATCGGCATCCACAATCGTCACTTGCGGATCATTAATGAGGGCCGTCAATTCAGCCTTCAGCTTGTTCATGTCCTCACCGGGAAGCGCCCGCACGTCGAATCGCGCTTCGGCTTCGGCTGGAATCACGTTGGAGCGGAAGCCGCCCTTGATGATGGTCGGCACCAGCGACGTGTGCAACATGGAGTAATATGCCGGCCTCGTGGCCCGGAGCTTCGCCTGCACGGCGGGATCTTCAATATTCGAATACAGCGCCGCCTCTTTCGGCGGACTGATGGCGGCAATCATCGCAAAAAACTTTCGTGTGGTTTCATTCAGGCGCAGCGGCGTTTCAAAATGGACGACTTTGTCCACCGCCGCCGTGAGATGGGCAATCGCATTGTCCGCGCGTGGGATGGAGCCGTGTCCGCTGGCGCCACGAGCCACGAGACTGAACCCGCGCGGAACTTTTTCTGTGGTAGCAATGGCCACGTACTGCACTTTGCCTTTTTCCTGGGCGATACTGCCGCCTTCATTCAGAGCATATTCGCACGCAATCTGGTCCCAGTGTTTGGCGATCATGTAATCGATGCCGAATTGCGGCGTGCCTTCTTCTCCAGCCTCGGCAAGCAGGATCACGTCTCGATCAAGCGGCACCTTCAGCCGGTGCAGCAAGAGGAAGACTTCCAGGTTGGCTGCGTCCATGCTTTTGTCGTCAATGGATCCGCGTCCATACAGGTACCCATTTTTGACTACGGCGCCGAACGGATCCACGGTCCATTTATCCCGCTCCACGCCGACCACATCCAGATGGCCCATGAGCAGCAGCGGTTTCTTTTTACCGTTCCCCTTGAGACGCGCCACCAGATTGCCCCGTCCAAGCGCCGACTCGAAGATGCGCGAGGGAATGCCGTTCGCCGCAAGCACACGTTTCATGTATTCAGCCGCGCGCGTCTCATTTCCCGGAGGATTGCTGGTGTCAATCTTCACCAGCGCGGAAAGAAATTTCACCGTCTCAGTTTGTGCCTTATGGACATCGAACGCGGGCGGCCGGGCGAAGGCTGGACTCGTCGCAAGTAAAGATAAGATTGCGGCTAGAAAGAACTGAAAAGCACGGAATGAGGACATGAGCGCCAAGGCTAAAGTTTGCTGCTGATGTCGCGTAGAATTTTTGTCAGGTGTGCGGCGTCCACAGAATCAGCGGGAAGGCCGCCCTGGGCCATATCTGCCGAGCCGCCGCCGCGGCCGCCAAGCTGCGCCAGAGATTCTTTCAGCAGCGCGCCCATATTGAATTTCTGTCCCGGGCTTTGCGCGAACACCAGCGTGGGCTGGCCTGCCAGGGAAGCAAACAGCGCTACCACATCGCTGCGGCCAGCCGTTACCTTCTGCGCCAGCAGCTTGACGAAAGCGGCATCGCGGTCCTCGAACACGGCTGATATAATGCGCGGTGATCCGCTGCTTTGGGCCAGCATGCGCTCGGCCTGAAGTTCGGCAAATTCCTCCAGCAGCTTGTGCTGCGCCTTTGCTGCAGCTTTGGCCTCATCAATTGACTTCTTGATCTGCTGCGGCAGCTCATGGATATGTGCTGAGAACAGGCTCGCGGCTTCAGTCAACGTCGAATAATCCCTGCGCGCGAGCGCCACCGCGCGAAGCCCGCAAACGAACTCCACCCGGATTCCCTGCTTCACCTTTTCCGTTTTGCGCAGCAGAATGCAACCGATCTGTCCTGTGGCCCGGACGTGCGTACCGCCGCACGCGCACAGATCAAAATTCTGGATGTCAATTAACCGGAGATCGCCGGTCTGCTTCGGCGGCAGCTTGCGGAGCCCAAGGTCCCGCGCCTTTTCGAGTGGAACGAAATGGATGCTCACCGGCCGGTCTTCGGCAATAATCTCATTGGCCAGGCGCTCGGCCTTTTGCGCCTGCTCTGCTGAGAGAGAAGCCGTCTGCAGGTCGACGGTACAGGCTTCCGCGCCCATGTGGAAGCTGACGGTCGGCATGTTGAAAAGCTGAATGAAAGCCGCCGAGAGCACGTGCTGGCCGGTGTGCTGCTGGATATGGTCCAGCCGACGCGGCTTATCAATGTACCCGCGAATCGCGGTATTCACACTGATTGGCTCGGCGACGTAGTGCAGGACGCGCCCGGCCTCGTCGTCGGTGACTTCAGTCAGGGGGACTTCACGTCCCTCGAAGATGATTTTTCCTGTGTCATGCACCTGGCCGCCGCTTGTTGGATAAAATGCCGTGCGGTCGAGGACGACCGCGTGCCTGCCATCGAGCTCTAATGATTCAACCACGCGAGCGTCGAATTCGAAAAGAAAAGAGTCGTGATAATAAAGACGCTCAGTCATAAAAAAGCAGCAGCTGGCAATTAGCAACTGGCAATTAGCCAGAGCTTCTGCGAAAAATGCGCTCGCGTCTGCAACACACCAGCTATCCGTTCCGAAGCCGTTCTACCACTTGTATTACTGCAAATGAGAAAGGGCTAAGTGCCAATTGTTGGTTGCTAATTCGGCTGTATGATCCCCCCGATGTTCCTTGTTGCAGGCATCACTGTTTGCTTCGCTGGCTGGCCTGCGCTGAGCTTCAGAGCATCCGCAATCACGTCAATGTACTTCAGCCCTGAGCCTGTATTGAACAGCACAACCTTGTCACTAGATTTAAGAAAGCCCTGCTTCAGCAGCATTTGGTATGCGGGCAGGCAGGCAGCGCCTTCAGGCGAGGCAAACACACCATCCTTACTGGCCAGCTCGTGGACGCCCTCAAAAATCTGCTCGTCGGAGACCGCTACAGCCGTGCCGCCGCTCTGCTTCAGGATGTCCAGAATGATGTAATCGGCATAGGGCTTGGGTACGCGAAGTCCGGCCGCCAGCGTATGCGCATTCTGCCAGACTTCCATAACCGGTTTGTGTTCATTCCAGGCTTTGATCACGGGCGCGCAGCCGGCAGCCTGCACGGCAACCATCTTCGGCCGCTTACTGCCGGTCTTCAGCCAGCCCAACTGTTCCATCTCGTCGAATGCCTTCCACATGCCGATCAGGCCCACGCCGCCGCCCGTCGGGTAAAAGATAGCGTCAGGCAATTCCCAGTTGAGCTGCTCGGCCGCTTCATAACCCATCGTCTTTTTGCCTTCCACCCGGAACGGCTCCTTGAGCGTAGAAATATCAAACCAGCCTTCGGCCTGCTTGCGTTCGTTCACCATGCGCGCGCAATCGGAAATAAGCCCGTCCACCAGGGTGACTTTCGCGCCGTAAGATTTGCACTCCACAAAATTCGCCTTAGGCACATCTTTGGGCATGAATATATTGGCTTCAATTCCGGCAGCAGCGGAATAAGCTGCCAGAGCGCTGGCAGCGTTTCCGGCGGAAGGCACGGCCAATTTTCTGAGTCCATACTGGCGCGCCATGGTCACAGCGGCACACAAGCCGCGCGCCTTAAATGACCCCGTCGGATTCAGTCCTTCATCTTTGATATAGAGATTGGGATTTTCCCTGCTGCGCAGCATGGGAGTAAAGCCCTCGCCCAGAGTCACGGGCTCATCTCCAGGCAGGACCTCGCGATATCGCCACATGCTGGCTACACGGCCACGCAACGATTCCGGCGTGAACTTTCCTTTCAATGCCGCCAGGTCAAATCGAACATAGAGAGAGCCGCCGTCCTTCGGGCAGACGGTTTGGGGTTGATCCGGATTGATGTGGTCACCGCATTTAGAACATTCGAGATACGATATTTTTGCCATCCTTGAGAGTTTAACAAACAGACTTCCTCCGGCTCCTATTTCTCTTCCTCTCCATGCTGAGTTGTTCCGAATCCAGCGACAAAGAACCCTCAGCAGCGACTCTCAACTCCAGAGCTGCCGTGCGACAGCAATTCCAGACTGAATTAAAAAATCTAATCTGCTCTTAATGATTTTTTAATCTTTCATCTCTCAGAGCGTTCCGCACACCCTCTCTCGCGTGTCTCAACCGGCGAGGCGAAATCATAAAGCCGTTCACCCGTGAAGGCTGCTGAATTTCGCCAACCACCACTCGGGCCCCGGCTGATCATGTTTTATCCCGTGCCGATGATCTCCTCGCCCTTGGAAAAACACGGAGATATTTCATGAAGAACCGCCCTTCCATTTCGATGTTGATCCTTGTTCTCTGCCTGGCATTCAGTTTGCCGCGAATTGCGGCTGCCGCAACTCCGCCGACGCCCAGTCCGCTCTCACCGTCTGCGGGAGCGAGCGTTACAGCCCCGTTCTCCATTTCGTGGTCACCAGTCACCGATCCAAGCGGAATCGTCGCGTACAACTGGGAGGTCAGCGCATCGTCCAATTTCTCCTCGATTGCCGCGAACAACTCCACCATGGGCGCAACGCAGGACACGGTAAGCGGACTCGGCAATGGCACGTACTTCTGGCGCGTGCAATCAGTCAACGGCAATTTCGTGCAAAGCGCCTGGTCCGCGGCCCGGAGCTTTACAGTTAGCGGCGTGAGCGGCGGCGCCCTGGCTGCGCCCAATATGGACCCGCCCAAGGGCTACTCTACCTTCCATCCGCTGGAAGTAATGACTTTCACCTGGAGCGCTGTGCAAGGCGCGGCGAGCTATGACATTCAGGCATCCACGGACCCGAGTTTCCCGGTGAGCACCAGGTTTGAGATAAACAATATCCCGAAACCGACCTACTCCTTCGCCACGCCGAACGAAGGCAACTATTTTGGCCGTGTCTTCGCGGTGGACTCGAACGGCGTGAGAAGCGCGCCCTCCAACGTGATCACCTTTTCCGTTTCCTACAGCAATCCTCTGCCCGCGCCCCCTTCGGTGATATCACCCACCAGCGCCGGAACACTGTCACTGCCGGTCACGCTGACGTGGGGCGACGTTGCCAATCCGCAACCCAGCGGGTACGAAATCCAAATCGCCAGAGATGCAAGTTTCCAAAACATTGAGGAATCGGACCCGCAGTTGAACGGCCCCAGCCGCACTGTCCTCTCGCTCACACCTGGAACCAAATACTGGAGAGTGCGCTCGCATCAGGGAGACGCATCGCCTACCACGGCGGCCGTCACAAACTGGTCAGGCAGCGGAAGCTTCACCATCAGCCAGGAACCCGCCACGCCGGTGTCTCTGGCATTCACCAGCAATCCTCTGTACAGCGGCAACACCACCTGGGTGCAGATTCAGCTCAACACAGCTGCTCCCTCAGGAGGCACCGTCATCAACCTGAGCAGCTCTGATCCCAACGCCGCCCCTGTTCCGGCCACCGTGACCATGCCCGGGAACACCGCATGGATGCAGTTCCAGATGACCGCCGGACAAGTGACGGCCCAAACGCCGGTGACCATCACCGCCACCTTGAATTCGGGCTCTGCTTCCGCACAGTTGACTGTGATGCCGCCAACGTTGAAGTCGCTCTCGATCTCTCCCACCACGTTCAACGGCGGAATCCAGGTGCAGGCCATCGCCATGCTGAACGGAGTTGCTCCGGCCAATGGAGCAGCCATTAATTTCAGCAGCAGTTCCGCGGCGGTACAGGTTCCGGCGGTTGGGACGGTGGCGGCGGGTAGTCCGTCTCTTGTGTTCCAGATTCCCACGAACACTGTATCCGCCAGCACGCCGGCCACAATCACCGCAACCTACAACGGCCAAAGCGTGCAAACGCAGATTACCCTCACTCCCCAGGGGCAGCCGGCTTCAATCTCACTCAGCCCCGCATCGGTGACGGGCACGGCAGGATCCTTGGGCGTAGTAACGGTAGCCTCGACTGCAACGACGGATCAGATCTTCTCATTGAGCAGCAACAACCCGGCCGTAACTCTGCCGAGCACGGTACTGATACCCGCTGGCAGCGTGCATGCTGGATTCACGATCAACACCAGCCAGGTAAGCACGCAGACCCTGGTAACAATTTCAGTTTCCGGAGGCGGTGTTACGCAATCCGCCACGCTGACTTTGAATCCTTCGGCGCCTGCGCCATCCACTGTGAATCTCAGCGTCACCGCAGGCGGACGACAAGGAGAAAGCATCAGCTCAACTCCTTCAGGGATCAGGGCTGCCGTAGGGACCACCGCTACCGCGGCGTTCCCGGTTGGAACCAGAATCAGCTTGAGTGTTTCCAACGGACGGGATGCAGTCTGGTCGGGCGCCTGCTCCAGCGGCGGCAATAAAACCAAAACCTGCACGTTTACGCTGAACTCGAGCGCAACCGTGCTGGCGAACGTGCAGTAAGAACTGGGCGGTATGGGCTCTCGGAAGATCGGGAGCCCATTTTCTTGCCCGGCGAGCTTCTCTCGCAACTGCGACATCATCCTGACTCCGCTGTGACATGAATCTTGATCCGCTGCAGCGTCATCATCAAATTTCCTAAAATAGAGCTATGCAAGCCTGGTTGTTGAACAAGCCCGCGCCAGTTGAAACTAATCCGCTGGAGCTTTCGCAGTTGCCGGCCCCGGTTCCCGGCCCGGATGAAGTCCTGGTGCGCGTTACTGCCTGTGGCATCTGCCGGACTGACCTGCACGTAATTGAAGGCGAGCTGCCGCCGCGCAAAAGGCCCGTCATACCTGGACATCAGATCGTGGGAATCATTGAAAAGGCGGGTGCGCATGCCGGCAAGTACAGGGCAGGCACGAGAGTAGGAATTCCGTGGCTGCACAAAACTTGCGGCCATTGCTTCTATTGCCGCAGCCACCGGGAAAATCTCTGTGATTTTCCCGAATTTACCGGCTACACAAACGATGGCGGCTTCGCCGAGTTCACGGTGGCGCATGAGGATTTTGTGTATCCTCTGCCCGAAGGCTTTGCCGATCTGCAGGCCGCGCCTTTATTGTGCGCCGGAATTATTGGGTTCCGCTGCCTGCGCGTCTCCGGTATTCAGCCCGGCGGGAAGCTTGGAATCTACGGTTTCGGCGCAGCCGGCCACGTATGTATTCAGGTTGCGCGGCACTGGGGAACGAACGTCTACGTGTGTACGCGTGAAGAGAAGCATCGCCATCTTGCCGCCGAGTTGGGCGCTGCATGGGTCGGCGGCGCGGTTGAGGCGCCTCCGGAGAAGCTTGACGCGTCCATCATCTTCGCACCGGCGGGAGAACTGGTGCCTCCGGCGCTTCAGGCATTGCGCAAGGGTGGGACGCTGGTTCTGGGTGGAATTTACATGAGCCCGATTCCGGGCTTTGGATATCCGCTGCTCTACCAGGAGCGCTCGATCAAGAGCGTGGCCAATAACACTCGCGAGGATGGCCGCGACTTCCTGCGCGTCGCGGCCGAAATCCCGATCCATACCGAAGTGCAGATCTTTCCGTTTCATCAGGCAAACCAGGCGCTGAATGCCCTTAAACATGATGGAATACGCGGCGCAGGCGTACTCCAGTTCTGATCAGAGCTTTTCGGGCGAGCGCTAAATGGCGACTCGCGAAAGTTGTGGCTTCAGAACAGGTAAGAAGTCCGGCAATGGAGGATCGTGCATTCTCAGGAACCAGTTCTCCACCACCATTGTGCGGCAAAACCAATCGGTCCTGAGCAGGATCCGCCCTGCCAGATTGCGCAACGCATGAGGAATGCGGTTTCCGATTTTCTCCGCGGAACCGATTCCTGCGCCAAACCGCTGCTGCAATAGCGCGACATACCGGGCGAGGCGAGCTGCGGAATAATCTCCTGCTGCCTCCATCACAACACCCGAGGAAAGCAGTCCGGATTCCACCGCTGGGCGAATGCCCTCGCCGCTCTGGGCATAAGCGAGACCCGCGGAATCGCCAATCAGCATGAGCCCGTCATCCACCAGCG
This sequence comes from Candidatus Angelobacter sp., assembly GCA_035712465.1. Taxonomy (GTDB): domain Bacteria; phylum Acidobacteriota; class Terriglobia; order Terriglobales; family Acidobacteriaceae; genus Angelobacter. Next base: position 28,495 of record DASTAS010000007.1, on the reverse strand, counting down.
TGCGCGGTGAGTATCCATACAGCAGGTATGCGTGTCCGGCGAAGCGGCGAGCCAGATCAAATCCAATCTTTCCTGTGCTGCGCAAAAGCTGTACAAAATCGCTGACGTGTTCGCTGAGCCTGTGCTGGTCGAGCCTGCCGAGTCCGACGTTCAGGAAATTTCCTTTACGAATACACCAGCCATAGCCCTGGAGGTCGCGGCAAAAAAATAATTCAGGCGCTTCGGCGGAAATGCTGCAAGAGGCCTGCTGCGCTGAGTCCATGGGAAATTCGATTTCCTGGGCGACAACGGGGATCTCTGACATACGACCGCCCACAGCCCGCGCCACCGGACAGAAATGGCCGCCCGCGCCGATCAGCAGCCGGGCGGTAAATTCTCCATTTACGATCCAGCCGCCGGCATTCCGCTCAATGCTCTTGATGGCGACATTTTCCCGGACCTCTGCGCCGCATCGGCGCAGCAGATATTCATCGAACTCGCGCCTCCGGATGCCATAGCTGACCGGTCGACCGTAATCCACGGTGACTTCCTTCTGCCCCAGGCAGCTCACGCGGAGGGCAGAGATTGGCTGGAACGTCCTTCCCCGGCCGTAATCTAAGGGATCAATTTGCAGCGCCTGCAGGACAAAAGGCGTGATCCAGCCGCCGCAGATTTTGTCACGCGGAAAGGAAGACTTGTCGAGCACTACCACGTCCAGCCCGGAGGCGCGCAGTCCCCAGGCGCAGGAGGACCCTGCGGGCCCGGCACCGACAATCAGGACATCGCACGAACGCATTCTTGTTCCTGGCCCTCAACTTCAGGTTGGTAAAGATATGACCGGTTCCACGGCTGGGACGCGCACTTTTTACCCGCGAACACCACCTGAAACAACTGCAGGCTGCCTAAACGGAACGCGGCGGTTGAGCCGGCCAGGTACAAACGCCACATCCTGGCAAAGCGATTGCTTAGCTGCGCGGCGACCGTATTGAACTGGCTCTCAAAGGCTTTCAGCCAGCACTCGCAGGTGCGGGCGTAATGCCGGCGCAGGTTCTCGACATCGAGCACGCTGAAGTCATAGGGTTCGAGGAATTCCATCACTTCCCGCAAACACGGTGGATAGGCCCCAGGGAAAATCCGGCGGCGAATCCACGCATTCATCGCTCGGGGACGGTTGCGCCCGATGAAGTGCAGAAAACCGCGCCCCTCCTCGCCAACGGTTCGCCAGATTGTCCGCGCCATATCCGTGTAGTGGCTCTTGCCCACGTGTTCCAGCATCCCGACGGAAACAAAAGCATCAGCCCGGCTGGTTATATTGCGGTAGTCATCCTGTATGAATTCAACCCGGGAAGCTAAGCCCTCGCGCTGGGCGCGTTCGCGGGCGAAAGCGATCTGTTCGGTGGAAATATTGAAAGCTTTGACCTTCACTCCGTAGCGTCTGGCCATGTGCAGGGCCAGCGACCCCCAACCGCAGCCCGCCTCCACAACTGTTTCTCCTGGCCGCAGCCACACCTTCCGGCAAACCAGGTCCATTTTGGCAAGTTGCGCTTCTTCCAGCGTAGCGGTCGGTTCAGGAAAATAAGCGCAGGTGTAGACCATCTCAGGGTCAAGCCAGAGCTTGTAAAAGTCGTTGGAAATATCATAGTGATGGTGGATATTGCTCCGGGAGCCGCGCAGCGAGTTTGAGTCCAGCACGCGCAACCATCGCGAATAGAGGTTCGCGAAAAACGAAGGCGGCACCTGATAGAGCCGTTCCATTACATCCACCAGGTCACCCTCAATTTCAATTCGGCCGTCACTGTACAAATCGCCAAAGTTGATTTGCGGGTTTCGTACGAGCGCAATGAGGGCAGACCGGTCCCGGATCCAGATGGTGGGCACTCCCGATGGGACGGTAGCTATGTCGGTCCTCGGCACTCCCATGGCGAGCCGCACCGGCGCCGCGCCGGCGGCCTTCCGCACAGCGGAGAGTAAAACGCGATTAAACCATGGAAGAGGCATTTTTCCTCCTGGTTCCGAAATAGACCTTCGGCAGTGCCGGGCGCCAACAGACAGGCCTGCCCCGCACGGCCAAATTGTCAGTGAAAATACCAACATACTCAGGCCGATTTGCGCAAGTGGACTCGAACATGGCGCTGCACCTCTTATCGGTTGGATGCAAGACGTGGCACAATCTAGGCCTATGGACGCAATGCAAACAGAGGCTGTATCTTCAGAGCCGGTGCTCACATCAGGCGCAGTATTGGCCGCCTTTCAGCGAATTCGCACGTCAGTCCTGCAGACGCCGCTTGAGGACGTGTCTTCGCTGGTCGCCAACGCGGTCGTGAAGCTCTTGTTCAAAAGAGAGGACCTGCAGCAAACAGGGTCGTTTAAATTGCGCGGCGCCAGCAACAAAATCCTTTCGCTTTCCCGTTCGCAGGCTGAGGCCGGCGTGATTGCGGCCTCAAATGGGAATCATGGATTGGGAGTTGCCGCAGCAGCAACACGCGCCGGCATCTCCGCCGAAGTTTTTGTATCAGAACACGTTTCCGCCGCCAAAGCGCAGCGCATCCAGGAGCTCGGGGCAAAGATTCGCCGTGCCGGGGCCGACCCTCTGGATGCTGAATTGGCCGCGCGCGCAGCCGCGGAAAAGACAGGAAAGACCTTCATCTCTCCCTATAACGACGTGGATGTAATGGCCGGCCAGGGTACCATTGCGATCGAGCTCCTTCAGCAGGCCAGCCACGTTGATGCTGTTTTTGTCGCTGTGGGCGGAGGCGGTCTCATTGGCGGCGTTGGAACGTACCTGAAATCAGCATCGCCGCAAACAGAAATCGTCGGCTGCTGGCCGGAAAATTCTCCCGTGCTCTGTGAATCGATCAAAGCCGGAAAAATCCTTGAAGTGAAAGAGCGACCGACGATTTCCGAAAGCACCGCAGGCGGACTGGAACCGGGATCAGTAACGCTGGCGGTCTGCCGTCGCGTGATCGAGCGCTCCGTGCTGGTGAGCGAAGCTGAAATTCTCAGCGCCATGCGCCTGGTGAGCGAAAAGAGAGGGTGGCTGATGGAAGGAGCGGCCGGGGTGGCGCTGGCGGCGTTTCTGAGAGAACAAGAACGCTATAAAGATAAAACCGTTGCCGTCATCATCTGCGGCGGAAATGTCTCAGAAAAAGTGCGACAGAAGCTTGCGGCCTGAATTAGAAACAAGAAAGATGACACGCTAGATTTTTTCCGGCTTAGTTTCTTCTGACTGGTGCAACACATCGAGTGTCTCTGATTCTTCCAGAGCTTCTACCTGGTACCGGGCCTTGTCCATCGCGCTGGCGCGAGCCTGGATTTCTTCGGCCAAGGCTGAAATCTTTTCCGCGTCCGGCGGTTGGGCAAGCGACGCATCGAGCATGCCGCGAAAAGCCATCCAGCCCAGCAGCCTCTCAAATTGCTCCCTTACAACATATGTGACGCCTTCATATTGGTGGACGCCCATAACCCAGGCGACATCGGGATCGTGAATCCAGCTATACGGAGCGCTCGAGCGCGCGGAATGAGCAAAGCTCGCGCGCAATCTTGCCGCCACCCGCCACTTCTCTTCTCCGTCCTGTTCCATGCCTTCCAAGGCAGCGTCGGCAACGGATTGCGCCAGGGGTTCACGCAATCGGAGCGCATCAAAGAGCCGGGCTGCAGCCAGTTCCCGGTGACCCGGATCGAGCAGACAGCCCAGCGATTCCACCGCGCACCAACCCAGAACGGCGCTCCACACGGCAGCCGATTCCGCGCCCGGTTTATCCAGCGGCAAAACAGCTTTCACTTCCGCCGGCCATTGCACTGCTGCTCTGCGGCTCAAGGCGGGAAGCGCCATCGCGGCACTTAGGCGATCAAGAAATGCCTGCCGGGAAACTCTGGCATGCGGGCGCCAGTCCGAAGGCGGAGCCAAACCCGTATCGCGGGCGGCTGTGCCGCCGAGATAGCGTTGCGCGGCTTCCAGCAGCGAGGCTGCGGGGCTTTCAAGCCGTTCCAGGGCCGCCTTGATTTCACGCGATCTGGCGGGCCCATCAGCCATGCACGAAATTTCAGCCAGTTGTGAGCTGAGGTCTGCCGCCGTGAGCGCGCGTAGAGAATCGTGAACGGGCCGCAGCCGCAGAATAAAGAGCTCATCCTCCAGGCTGCTGACGCCGCGACCCCCAAGCTGGTCACATAGCAGTCCCCAGGGATGGGCGGCATCTTCGCGGAGATCGCGCCATTCCAGAAATACGTGGCACTGATACGCGTGCAGCTCAAGGTGGAGGCCGCGTTCGGCGAGATCTCGCGACCTGTACAAAAACTCCATTCCGCTTACTGCATCACGGCAGGCAGCGAACATGAATGGCTCGCGCGAGAGGGAAAATGAGTCGCCCAGCGTGCATTGCCGCAGGTGTTTACCACCATCCGATGTTTTCTCCGCATAGGCGGAGGAAAGTCGCACCCAGCCGCGCGTACTCGCATAGCGGTTATTGAAGACTACGAGCGCCCGCTCGTCACCGCTGCGGTTGGAATAGGCAAACACATCTTCATTGACCCTGCCGTGATCGCTGTAAAAGTCGTACAGCAGAAAATTGCGGACTTCCGCAAAGACATAGCGCCTGTGCAGCAGCGGCGAAATCTGCCGTTCATGCCGCGCCACCAGCCAGCTATCCGGCTGCTCGTCATAGTAGGCGCGCCGGTACTCCATGCCGTAACGCTCCGTGAAGCCTTCAATCTGCCCGTGACCGAACATGGGAAGTCCGGGCAGGGTCGCCATGAGTGTACACACGCCAAAATATTTATCGCCCTTGCCGAACTGGTCCACGGCCGTGCGCTCGTCAGGATTGTTCATGAAATTTACATAGCGCTTGAGCACTTCGGCATCGAACGTCAGCGTGTTTTTAATCACGTTGCGGTAATTGGCATTTTCTTCGTCGCGCAGCATGTTCATGAAGGCGCTGTTGTAAACGCGATGCATGCCCAGGGTGCGGACGAAATAGCCCTCCATCAACCAGAAAGCCTCGGCGAGCAGAAGCGTATTCGGTACTTCCGCGGCTACGCGGTCCACTACCTCACGCCAGAACTCATTCGGCATGGCGGCGTCGAACTCAGCCTTGGTGAGGCCATGCTCGGCGCGCGACGGAATCGCGCCTCCAGTTCCGGGCTCGGGAAACCATAGCCGCTGATAATGACGTTTGGTCAGCGTCATGGCGGCATCAAAACGGATAATCGGGAACATCCGCGCGACATGCAGAATGGTCTGGATAACTGCTTCCCGCACCTCAGGCTTCAGATAGTTGAGTTGCGCCGTGTCGTTCCAGGGGAAACTCGTGCCGTCATTTCCGTGATAGAGGTAACGGGCATCCCCGGTCCAGCGATCAACACGGCGAAACACCACGGCGGCATCGCTGCGATCGAAATAGTGGTCTTCAATTTTGATCTCAACACGGCCATCATTGGAAACGTCCGGACCGTTGAAGCTATATGCGGGAAAAGGGCTGTACGGCAGCGAGACGAACCAGTCCGGATGCTCAATCACCCAGCGCGCATCAATGCCCATGTGGTTGGGAACCATGTCGCTGGCCAGCCGTATGCTGCGCGCCCAGGCACGTTCCCGCAAGCTCTGGTAGGCCCCGTTTCCGCCCAGTTCCTCGGCAATGTTGTAATCCAGCAGCGAGTACGCGGATGCGGCCGCTTCAGGATTGCCGCACATTTGCTTGATCATCCGCGAAGCCCGGCTGCGCTCCCATAACCCGATCAGCCACAGGCCATTGAATCCGCGGCGCGCCAGCATATCCAGTTCTTCGTCCGGAATCTGGTCCAGGCGCGTGATCTCGCGACGGTAAAAAACTGAGAGCTGATGAAGCCAAACGTACACGCTCTTGGCCATCATCACGGTTTGCGGCATCCAGTCCTGGTCCGGGCTGAAGCGTTCATACTCATGATCGCCCGACGCGAACTGGGGAACCGCGGCTGCGCTGGAATCTCCCAAAGTCTGCGCTCCGCCAAAGCGCTGGCCCGCAGGATGAAAACGCATCCACACGGCCATTTCTTCTTCCTTCAGCACGTCAATGGCAATCAGCATCTTGCGGAAGAGTTCGCCAAGCAACGGCGTCCAACGCTCGCGAATGAAAGCTATCTGTCCCTCAAGCGAGTCCGGCGAGGCGAGCACTGGGGCCCGCAGCATTTCGATCAAACTCTGGGTTCCGGGACCGACTGGGGGCTGAACCTGAAAATATTCGCGCACTGCGCTGGTGAGTTGAGGGTAAGCGGTTGCCTGAGCGAGTGGAGCATCATCAAACAGTTCCTTAAATGGCTGGAAGGCGGGATTCTGGTTCTCCAGCCACAACAGCAGCAGTTCTTCGAGCGCGACTGTGCGGTGAGAAAGACCTTCACTGGAAGCAGCAAGCCATTCGGCCGCGGTCTGCTCATTCCTGTACACCGCAACCGGCGGGAAATGCTGCACAAATGCCTGCAGAGTCGCTTCCACGCTTTCTGTGCCCAGCCGGGAGCCGAGCCAGTCGAGCGCAGTGTTCATCACGTTCGGATGATGCTGCCGGTATTGCGCCACCACCGCATGCAAGGCCTCATCGATGAGGCCCATGGCATTCAGGGCGCCCGGATGGATGGTCAGCTCCGGATGGCGCTCGACCTCTCGCACCCGATTCATACGGTCGGCAAACTCGCGGCTGGCGGGCAGGTTGGCAAAAATAACATTGCCGCTCAACGAGAACAGCGTGTCATCAAAACCGTACCGGTCTCGCGCCTGCCGGGAAACATGGAACTCGAACATCTCAGGTTCTGTCCTTTTCTCCCGTCTTTCACTATATCAATGCGCAGACAATGCCGCGCAGCAGCCCTTTGGGGATATAAGGCTCTTGAAGATTGATTTGTATTGCAACATTTCGAGTTGCATGGGCCTGAGATGCGTGAGCGTGCTCAACGGCTGCAAGAGCGCTCACCACCGTAAGAATCGGCCGTCCAGCCACACACAATGGTGGATCAAAAAGATAAAATCAAATCCTGCGTTGGACCGCTCATAACTCTGGGAGCGGCATGCTCGGTGGCACAGGAGTGTTCGTCACTATTTAGTCGACCACCAGCTTCCCTTTCATCCGGTGATGGCCGAAACCGCAGAACTTTGAGCATTTGAAGTCATATGTGCCGGGACGCTGTGCTACAAACGTGAGGACCTGGTCTTTCCCTTTCTCCACCTTGCCGTTGTCCTTCGGATTGTCAAACAGCAGTCCCGGGCTGGACTTGTCTTTACTTCCTTCCGGATACAGGCTGAGTTTGATGCCGTGCGTAGCGTCGATTGAATGGACCTTGAGCTCCACCCTGGCGCCGTCCTTTACGTGAATGACGTTGGGAGTGAACTCATATTTTCGAGCGCTTACCTCAATGACCTGGACTGGGCCGTTGGCAACTGCATTTTGTGTTGCCGCAAAGAGACTTGCTGCAAAAAACGTGATAACGAGAAGAGATATGAGCGTCCGCAATTTTGGCATGAGATTTTCCTTTCTGATGAATGTGTTTGTGGTGTGCGACAACGTCGCCGCAACGAGCTTCGCCTCTGTGCTTCAACTTCCCGGATGATACTCACGCTCGGTGTGCCCTTTGAGTTGTTCGCGGTAGAAGTAAACCTCGCGCAAATTCCCCGTGCTGTATCGCAAGGCTTCATCATCAAAATGACGCGACTTTGGATGACCACTTTCCCCGCCCGCCGTTATAGCCCTGGCGCGTATGCGCGGGCCAAACTCCACCACGGCGACAAAACTGTTTCCGCTGGTGCCATACCACTTCTTTGTGTTGGGATACGCATGCGCCCCAAAGGACGCAATTGAACCCCAGATTCCTGAAGTGAAACCCACAGGGATGCTCGGGTCGGCATCATTGAAGGATGGGTCGATATTATCGTTTATGCGCTGAAACCTGTTGATGCTTCCCCATGGAGTATTCCATGTCCCAAAAGACGCCGTCAGCTTGTCAGAAGCATCCGCAAGGGCCTGCAGCAGCATTTCCGGGGAGGCTTTCTCTGCAGCATAATCTTCCACTGGCATTCCAGCCTTTTTAGCATCGGCGTGCAGGCGATGCTGAATCTGGACTGCCCAAAATACGGCAAGAGATGTGGGAACCGAATTAACGCCCCACCGATGATCCCAACTACGCAGGGCTGCCACTTGCTCTGAAAGTTTTTCTTTCAGAGGGTCTGAAGATGGTGCTTCGTTCCAGGCTTTGATCAATGCCGGCAAGGGCTTGTCAAACCATGTGAGATAGCTGTCGAAGTCAGCGGCAATCAGGGAATCGAGGGTAAAATTCTTGCTGTTTTCGAGCACCTTGATGGCGTGCCGTCCGCGGGCGGAGTAGCCTCCCATCTCCACGTATGCAGGAAAATCATCTTTGTTGAGGCTCCCCGGGCCGCCTGCCGACCACGGGCAGTCATTGGAGTTGTAGACGAATCCGCTCTTCGGATTCAGCAGATGTGGCGTCTCGTTCAGAGAAAGCATTCCATGCCAATCCGTCTCTGGATTGCTGCCGTCGACTGGCTTGGTGAAATCGAATTTAGTGCTCCGCCTGGGAATGAAATTTGCCTGATAGTAAGCGATGTCGCCATCACTGTCGGCAAAGATTGTGTTGTTGGAGGAGTTCGCTCTGAGCTCCATGGTTTTCAAGTACGACTTGAAATCCGTGGCTTTGGTGCGCAGAAAAGATTGCATCAGCGCCTTGATTGGCTTCTGCATCAGCTCAATGCTGACCCACTTGCCGTTCTCTTCGCGGACCACGGGTCCGTGATGCGTAAAGTAAGCGGTAAATTTCTTTTCGGCCATTCCATGATCGGTCTTGTAAGGGACGGTGATCTCTTTTTCGATGACCGGCCGCTCTTGTTTGCCGTACTTGTAATAGTAGCGGCCATCTTTCTTCGTCACCGTTTCCAGATACTCATCCACGGCGTCCACGCCGCTCGATGTATGCATCCAGCCCACGTTCGGGTTGAATCCCTGATAGATAAAAAACTGCCCCCAGGTCGAAGCGCCATAGGCGTCCAATCCCTGCTCGCTCACCATCTGCAACTCCGAGCGAAAATAGAAGGACGTGTGTGGATTGATCAGTAACAGCGCATGATGATCAGCCGTGTTGGATGGAGCAATGGCCATGCCATTCGAGCCGGTGGGCTCAACCATGTCATCGTCAGGCTCAGGATTGGAGATCCGTGCTGATTGTTGGCTCGCCGGACCCTTCCCATAAAACGCCTGAAGCTGTGTGAGGTCCACCCGTTCAATGTCCCCTCCAATGCTGCCTTCACTGAAGGAAAGCGCCATCCATGCTTCAAAATGAGTGATGACTCGCGGCTTCACGTCGGGGTGCGTATAAAGATAAAAGTTCAGCCCGTCCGCAAAAGCATCCATCAGCTTTTTCAGCCACTCCGGGCTCTGTACGTATTGCTTCTTCAAAGTCGCGGGATCAATGAAGAGCTTCATCCGCAAATCCTGGTAAATCTTTGCTTCACCTTCCGCTTCAGCAAGGCGCCCCATCGCATTGATATAGTTGGTCTCAACGCGGTTGAAGTCATCCTCAGCCTGGGCGTATTCTGCGCCGAAGACAGCATCGGCATCCGTCTTTCCATAGACGTGCGCAATGCCCCAGTCGTCACGAATGATGGTGACGTCGGCGGCTTCTTGCTTCCAGCGTGCAACTTCAGCGCTCTGACTCTCAACAGCAAAAGCTCCGGGCACGGCAGTGAGAAAAACAATAACGATGAGAATGAGCAGGCCGCAGCTTGCTCTTATGAGGCCTTTGTGATTCATGCGCAATTTTCCTTTGCGGCAGGAGTATCGTGCGATTGGATCTGCAGCCGACTATCTTACCAAACGGCGGATTTCAGGCCCGCTTCCAATCATGCCGAGACCAGCGCTCGTTTCAGGAAGGAAAAGTACCGAAAGCTTTTCCTTCATTCGTGTCGAGCACAATGCGGAGTGAGATCATCGCCTTTTGGCCCGCCGGGCGCGGCTGGTGCGGATGATGCAGTCAATCTGTTTCGAAGTAAGCCTGTTCGTCCCGTTGCGCTTCGCTTCTTCTCCAAGAAGCCGAAGAATCTCAGGTTCAGGGGAAGCAAGCCGCAGATAGTCCCTGATGCTGACCAGCACCGCACGAGGAATGCCCCGCTTTCGGATCACCACGGAACGGCCTCCGTTCTCAATGAGACGCAGGTATTTGCTAAAGTGCGTCCGCGCATCGAAGGCGCTAATCACGCTATCGGCGCTCATATATCTCTTCCAGTTCGTTTGCTTGAACCATACAGTTCACTAAGGCTGTCCAACAAATTTGTGCATTAATGAAACGCTGGGCAGGATGCCGGAGACAAACTCCCACCAAGAAACACGCCGAGTTTCTTCGGAATCATTACTGTGAACTTGTGACTTGACGAAAGAATGGCTCCTCAGGTAGGACTCGAACCTACAACCCTCCGGTTAACAGCCGGATGCTCTGCCATTGAGCTACTGAGGAGTGGATGACCGGCCGTGATGCAGGGAGGCAAGACAGCCAGATTGACTTGTCTTCATCAAGATAGCACAAAAACTTGCGCCGTGGTCAGGGTTATTGTGACCGGAAAAGCAGCAAAACTCAGGCATTCGTCGCAGATCCTCAGCCTTCCCAGACAAAGGCGTCAAACTTTCTCCTGGTCTCGAAGCCGAGCTTGCGGTAGAGCTCGACGGCGCCGGAATTGGCTTCCGTCACGGTGAGGCTCAGGGCGGAGAAGTTGCGGGAGCGCAGTTCCTGGGTGCAGAGGCCAATCAGCGATTCCCCAATATGTTTTCCGCGATGTTCCGGCAGAACGCAGACCTGGGTAATGTGACCCACATCTTCGCGCACCCGCGAGCAGAGCAGCAGGCCGGCGACGGAGCGCGTGAGACGGTGCACGGCAACAAAAGACGCGTGGCCGTCAAAAATGCCGCAGCCGGGGAAGCGCACAATGTTGTTCAGAAAACGAAGAGAGCCGTTCAGGCTGCGGTACTGGTCGTTAATATCCGAATCAATATGATTACGATAGGAGGTGGTGATGATGGCGGCCGCGGGCTGAAAATCAGCTTCCGTCCAGCGGCGAAATTCAATGTCCGCCGTCTGCGTGATTTGCGGGCGGGTAATGTGCAGCAGCGGCAGCATCATGAAAACCCGGGGATGCTGGCGAAAGCCTTCCGCCAGGAAGGGTCCGGCCAACACACCGGAATCGTGAGGCAGGAGCTGGGCCTCAATGCGATGGACCCCGGGGGAGCGCTGCAGAGTCTCAATCACATGGACGGAGAGGCGATGCTCTATGGTTTCTCCTTCCAGGTGGATCGAATTGTCCGCGAACAGGTCGCCGATTACGCCTTTGCTGCCTTCATAAACAAAAAATGCGTAACCGCCGAAGTGGCCGTTTTCCACGGCGGCGTAACCGGGAAGAATTTTAGAATCCACGTAGCGCAGGATCATATCCGCCGAAGAGCGATAATCCCATGACATCAGGTCAGCCCAAAGGCGGGTTTCCCTGTCCAGAAGTGGACGAAGATGCTGGGAATTGAAGTGCCTTAAATCAAGGATTTCCACGCCAAACGGGTGATGTGTCCGATGTGCGTCAATCGGGGTATGGAGGGCCATATCAACTTCTTCTCTGCCGCCTGGGGTCCGCCTAAAGCAAGGCAGAATCCCCCGGGATTGCGTCTGGCCTGCGGCCGATCTCAGCGGAACCAGGACCCTCGCAGGGCTAATTTCCACCACGCAGAGGTGGCGATTATGAGTCTAGCCGTGCTCTGGATTTTGCGCAAACTTTCTTCCAATCCGAGGTACCAAGCCAGTAGGCACCCGCGGCGTAAACCGGCCGCCTCATTTATTTGGATACTCGAAAGAACTGCAAGCGTTGCGGTGGAAACACGCCAATTGAGGTGATTTTCCTCTGGCCTAGGCTGGCTTGCACGGCGTCCATATCGCCTTCCTGGGCAATCACAACATGAGCTTCTCCAGGGATGGGATCCTGTCCATAAAGCTCAATTGCCTGATTGCGGTAGAAGTTAAGCCCGTACTGGAGTTCACGCTGATGGCGTACGTTGAAAATCGCAATCGGCCCGGAATTCACACCCAAGCCGCGCAGCTCAGCATCCACGGGGCGAGCTGATTGAGTGAGGTCAATGATGGCCCCGTGCACCGGATTTCCGGCGCGTTGTGGTATGACGGCGAAGCGCAGCAGAAATACCAGCCCCAAAACCAATGGAACGAGAGTAATGAAATGGAGCACCCGCAGCCCCCGGTATCGCACCAGCAGGAGCACGGCGCTGGCGGTCACGGCAGTTACGGTTGCCAGCCATGTCCCGAGTTCCTGCGTCACATGGACCTTGAGCATGAGCCACGGCGCCAGCAGGGCTCCACCCAGGATCGCACCACAAATGAGGGCGTGCAAAATCAACTGAACACGCGCAGCTTTTCCCAGGTCGTGCAAATAGGCGGCCGTGAGCAGCGCGGCGGCGGGAATGGCCGGGAGGATATAGCCCGGCAACTTGGAGCGCGAGATGCTGAAGAAGACAATGGGAATCAGGACCCAGAGCAATAGAAACTGGAGTAATCCGTCTTGCGCTGATTGCTCAGCCGGAGTTCCTTCACGCGTGCTGCAGATCGCAAACCAGGCATTGCGTATGGCGTGCCACAGCGCGGGCAGTGTGAACGCAACCCACGGGAGCATCGCAACGAGAAATACGGGAATGTAATACCAGAATGGTTGAGAGTGCTGATAAAGATTGGTGCTGAACCGCTCCAGGTTGTGCTGCAGAAAGAATGTACGGAAGAACTGCGGGACTTTGATCTGTACGGCCACATACCATGGCAGCACGATGGCAAAGAAAATGGCGAAGCCGGGCAGCCACAAGCTGCGCACAAAAATCCTTCCATTGCGCCGCAGCCACGCGTAAGCAGCCACAATGATCACAGCCAGTCCCGGTGACACCGGTCCTTTGGCCAGCGCGCCGATCGCCAACAGTCCATAGAACCATCCCAGCCACAGCTTGCGCCCGGTTTCATGCCATGCCCACCAGGCCAGCATGGCCGCGCAAAAAGGAGCGCAAAGCTGCATATCTGTGGATGCGCCACGGCTAAACCCGATCATGGCCGCGCAAGAGGCGGCGATCAGGGCTGCATCCAACTCGCTGCCGGGGCGGAAGCGCCGCATGAAAAACAGAATGACAATCACCAGTCCCGCGGCAAACGTGGCCGAAGGAATACGCGCTGCCCAATCGTGCACGCCAAAGATGCTGTAAGCCGCCATTTCGCCCCAGTAGAGCAGGACGGGCTTTTCCAGCCACGGCTGGCCGTTCAGAGTAGGGACCACCCAGTCACGGCGTGACAGCATTTCACGGCCAATCTGCGCATAACGAGGTTCGTCTGCGCCCACCAGCCCAAAAGCACCCAGGGCAAAAAAGAAAAAGAATGCACAAACCGGAATTACGACCAGGAGTTGAAGGAGCAACAGTTTAGTTCGAGCGCTCATTCAGAAGACCGCGGCATACGCAACCGCAGTTCGGAGAGTACCCTTTCGATGGCGGCGCCTTCCGGCCCCTCAACAGAAAAGCCTGCGGCGCATTCGTGTCCTCCGCCGCCGAACTCCTCTGCAATGGCAGCCACGTTAACTCCACCTTTGCTGCGGATTGAGACGCGGACACGCTCGTTGGCAATCTCGCGGAAGAACACTGCCACTTCAACGCCGGCGATGCCCAAAGCGTAGTTGACCAGGCCCTCGCAATCTTCATCCATGGCTCCGCAGCGCTCCATATCGGCCCGAGTCACATGCATCCACGTCATTGCACCTTCGTGATCAAGAGATGTAAGGGCAGCGCCGAGCAGCCGCATTTTGGCCAGAGGACTCGAATAGTACACATTCTGCGCGATTTCGGCGGGTTGCGCGCCATACTCCACCAGATACCTGGCGAGTTCGAACGTATGAACATTGGTGGAGGAGTAGCTGAAGGAACCGGTATCCGTGAGGACCGCGGCATAGAGGCACGTGGCAATTTCAGGTGTGATTTTTACTTTCGACGCCAGGGCCAACCGGAAAACCATTTCACCCACGGCACATGCTGTTGGATCGACCCAATTGAGATCGGCCCATGGCCTGGAGCTGGCATGATGGTCAATGCTGATCTGAAAATACCTGTCCAGCCCCCGGACGCGGGTGCGTTGTGCGCTATCGCACTCCAGCACAATCGCGGCTTCATAGTGCCCGTTTGCGTGAGCAGAATGAAACACTTTGTCTGCATCGGGCAGCGGCTGGTAAAGGACAGGGACGGTATCGGCAAGCACCACGTCGGCGCGCTTGCCCATGCCGCGCAGGACCTGCGCCATCGCCAGCGAGGAACCGATGGAATCGCCATCCGGCCGGGCATGCGAAGTCACAACAAAGCTGTTACGTTTTTCAATTTCCTGCAACACTTGCTGCAGATGATCCATTTCCCTTATTTCTTTCGTTTTTTGATCCGGCCCAGTAACTCGTCAATCCGCGTGCCGTACTCTTCCGAGCGATCAACAAGAAAAGTTAGGTCAGGAACGTGGCGTACTCCCAGGCGCTCCAGCAGTTCACGCCGAATGTACCCTTTCGCGGCATTAATCGCCTTGAGGCTTTGCTGCTGTTCACGCTCGTCGCCCTGTACGTGGACGAATACCCGGGCGCTTTTGCCGTCCGGATTCAGCATTACCTCGCTCACGGTGCACAGCCCGATGCGAGGATCGCCCAGTTCGCCCTCAATAATGGAGCCGATCTCCTCTTTCAGCGCCTCTACGATGCGCTGCATGTGGTGCTGCTTGCCACGTTGTTCCGGCATTTTCTGCCCCGGCGAAAAACTTTAGAGAATATCAGAGAACCTGAGAGGAAGGAATAGGCTTATTACGTATTCGCTGTCTATGCCCGGCAATGCCAAATTAAGGCAGCAGGTCGGGATTTGAGCTTTTTTAGGAGGGCAAAAAACAGTTGACCAAGAACAACGATGATAACCGGCTTCAGGTTTCAAGGTAGTCGAGAAACGAGTCGACCACCTCACCACCGGCATTGTTGGCTACGCGAACCGCCTCCCGTTCCACGTTGCGCATAAGGCCTTCGAGATAATCGCGCGAATCAGAAATACTGACGACCCCGATCGTGGCACGCTGCCAGAGGTCGGTAGCGTCAATTTCCGCAACGGAGATATTAAACGCGTTCCGTAACCGGTCTTTGACACTGCGAAGCACCTGACGCTTGTCCTTGAGCGAATGCGCGCCTTCAATGTGGATTTCCAGAGTGAGATATGCAATCGGCATGACACTCCATTGGCTCATGGTACTTTAATACGTAATGAGGCCTTCGCCCATTTTGCGGCTCCCAGTAAACGGATGCTCAACTTTCAACCTCCATTCCCGATGTGTGTGTCGCCGTTGTGACTTCCAATACTGACCTCCTCAACTTCTATCGCGCTCTTCTCGCCCGATGGGGACCGCAAAACTGGTGGCCTGCACAATCTCGCCTGGAAGTAATTGTCGGCGCTTACCTTACGCAAAACACGAACTGGTCCAACGTCGAAAAGGCCATCGCCAACCTGCGCGCCGCGCAGGTGCTCAGCATCCAGGGGCTCCGCAACATCCCCATTGCATCGCTCGAGCAACTGGTTCGGCCTTCAGGTTATTTCCGCCAGAAAGCCCTGAAACTGAAAACCTTCATCTCATTTCTGGACGCCAACTACTCTGGCTCGCTCGACCGCATGTTCGCTCAGCCCACAGAAAAGCTGCGCCGAGAGCTGCTTTCCTTGAACGGCGTAGGTCCGGAAACCGCGGACTCCATTCTTCTTTACGCAGGCAACCATCCAGTGTTCGTGGTGGACGCCTACACGCGCCGCATCTTCGAACGCCATGGAATCATCAGCGATAAAACTAAGTATGACGATGTCAGGCTCCCGGTGGAAGCCGCGCTGAACGGCGCGACTCGCGAGCAACTGGCGATCCGTGAAGCGGGAACTGATCCGCGTCATCCTGTCTCGCGCATGAGCCGCAGCTCACGAAGCGAGTTGGCGCAGCACTACAACGAACTCCACGCGTTGATCGTTCGGGCCGGCAACCTTTACTGCAGGAGTACTCCGAAATGTGAGGGTTGTCCGCTGCAACAATTTTTACCTTCCCAACCAAAGCAACAGCACACCAAAGGCTCCCATCGAATGTGACATCAACTGTTTCGAGATTGGGGGTTAAAAAATGCTTTTGCTGCTAGCGATCATTCTGTTCATCGCGTGGATTCTGGGCTTCATCGCCTTCCACGTGACCGTCGGGTTCATTCACATTCTGCTGGCATTGGCGATCATCGCGCTGATCTGGCACCTTGTTGCGGGACGCAGAGCGGCAGTCTGACCTGACAATATACAGCCGGAGGCACGGCCAAGCCCGCGCCTCTGGCACAGCTATTCCGGCCATATCCCAAGAGCGGTTCCGCTCAGGATCTGGTCTTTGATCTGTTGCGGCAGCTCGAGTTCGCGGAACTGGTCAAGGTTTTGTCTGATATCCGGAATTCCCGGGCTCGGCCAGTCCGTTCCGAACAGAGTCTTGTAGGCAATCTGCTCTAGCCTCGGAAAATACTTGAGCAACTGCTTCGGTGGAATGCCGCTGATATCCAGGTGGACGTTCCGATGCCGGCGGAGAAGAAAGAACGCTGTCTGCATCCAGATGGGCCTTCCGCCGTGGGCCATCAGGATTTTCAGCCTGGGAAAATCGACGGCCACGTCGTCGAGATAAATCGGATCGCCATATTTGTTTCGCGCTGCGGGAAAAATTGACGTTCCTGTGTGCACCATCACCGGAATCCCGTTCGCTTCAGCGGCCCGATAGATTGTCTCCAGTTCCTTGACGCCGTTCAGATAGTCATTGGCATACAGCAACTGGTGCGGCGGATGAATCTTGATCAGCCGGATTCCCAACCGGAGGATCTCGTCCATGTCCTTCTGCACATTCAGGCTGTGCCGCGGATGCACGCTGCCGCACGAGATCAGCCGGCGCGGATTTTCCCTGCAGTAGTTCGCCACCCATTGGTTGACCTCGTGCGTAAAGCCCATGGTATCCGGAGCAACATAGTTGATGAGCACAGCACGGTCGACGCCAATCGAATCCAGATACTTGAGCAGCGCCTTCGGGGAGCGGCAGTATTCAAGAATGTCATCATAATGGCCGCGCGCTTTTTTCATGACCTCAAGCGCGGCCTTCTTGAACATCTCCACCGGTTGTATATGGATGTGGCAGTCAGTGATGGTCATGAATGGCTAACCCGGATCTCCGTACCTTGGGAACCACCTCCCGTGCGCACTTCTCCACTGTGAGCGATGGCATCACGGCAACGGCGGTGAATACGCATTCGCTGCACCGTTGCTCTATCCGAGTCCTTGTTCCTGCATCTTCTTTCTCAGGCTCAGCGGACGCATATCTGTCCACACTTCCTTGATGTAGGCCAGGCACTCTTCCTTGGTACCGCTCTTACCCGCATCCTTCCAGCCCAGAGCGTTCTCGCGATTTGCCGGCCAAATGGAGTATTGCTCCTCATGGTTCAGGACTACTTTGTAAATGGTCTTATCTTCTCTCTCTTCAGGCATAAGACTTTTCTCCACTGAAATTAAACTTACACTGACTTCTGCAGCAGCTCCAGAGTGAGCTGGTTGAGACGGACTGGATCAGCAATCTCCGATCCTTCAGACAGCAGCGCCAGCTCAAACAGGATTTCCATTGAGTCATTCACCGCCGGATCGTCGGCATTGGATTGAAAGCGTTCATAAAGGCGCGTGATCAGCGGATGGTCCGCATTCAGCTCCATGATGCGACGCGTCTTCGGCCCGCCACCTTTGCCGCGTTGCAGCAGGCGCTGCAGGTGCGGACTCTCTTCGTGCTCTTCTGTCACCAGGCAGGCGGGGGAACCCACCAGGCGCGTCGAAAGTTGTATCCGTTTCACGTACGTGTCCAATTTCTTCTGAGCAGCTTCAAGAAATTTTGCATACTCCTCTTCTTTTTTCTTAAGCTCCTCTTCGCGCTGCTTTTTTTCCTCCTCGGTCCCGAAAGACACCTTGCCCTTAGTGACCGACTTCAATTTCTTGCCTTCCACTTCATAGAGCGACTGGACCATCAGTTCGTCCACCGGATCGCTGAAGTACAGCACCTCATAGCCCTTCTGCCTGGGCGCTTCCAGGTGCGGCGAGTTTTCAATCACCTTGCGTGATTCGCCGGTCAGATACAGGATTTCCGTCTGCTCCGGTTTCATCCTCTCCACGTAGGCTTTAAAGGTCGTCAGCTCTTTAGGATCGTTCGACGACTCAAACAGCAGAAGCGGCAGCAGCTTTTCCTTATTCTCATAATCAGAGCTCACGCCTTCCTTCACGGCTTTTCCAAACTCGTCCCAGAACTTCAGATATTTTTCGTTCTCTTTGTCCTTCATTTCGCTGAGCGCATCCAGCACTTTGCGCGTCAGCCACTTGCGAATCTGGGTAATATGGCGGTCCTGCTGCAATCTCTGCCGCGAGATGTTGAGCGGCAAGTCCGTGGAATCAACCACTCCCTTGATGAAGCGCAGGTAACGGGGCAGCAACTCCTCGCATTTGTCCATCACCATCACGCGCCGCGCATAGAGCCGGAGGCCCGCTTCCGCGGCATGGTAGAAAAGGTCATAGGGCGCTTTCGACGGAATGAACAGGAGCGCCTCGTATTCGAATGTCCCTTCGGCTTTGAGCGGCAATACTTTCAGCGGCTCCGTCCAGTCGTTGGAAACGTGCTTGTAGAACTCGGTGTAATCGCTGTCGCTCACCTCGGATCGGGGCCGCGTCCAGATGGGCTTCATGGAGTTCAGCGTCTTGGTTTCGATCTTAATTTCCTTGCTCTTGTCCTCCTCCACACCGGGCTCCTGCGCAGGCCCTTCATAGATGATGGGATAGGCAATGAAATCCGAGTACTTGTGCACGATCATGGAAAGCTTCCAGCGATCGGTGTAGTCCTCCACCCCGCTCTCATCGGGCTCTTTCAGGTGCAGAGTGATTTCCGTGCCGCAACCCGCCTTCTCCGCTTCCGTCAGCGTGTAATTGCCGTCTCCCGAGGACTCCCAGCGGGTAGCATCGGTTTGGCCGGCTCGGCGCGTGACGATGCTCACCTTGTCCGCGACCATGAATGCCGAATAGAACCCGACGCCAAATTGCCCAATCAGTTCCGCAAACGCCTCCGCTGATTGCGTTTCCTTCACGCGCTTGCGCAGCTCCTGCGTTCCAGAGCGGGCAATGGTCCCAATGTGATCGATGAGTTCCTGGCGGCTCATGCCGATTCCAGTATCGGCAATGGTCAGGGTCCGGGCCGCCAAGTCCGGCTTCAACCGGATCTCATATTTGTGCTCGGCGGGAAGCAATTCAGGATTCGTCAGAGCTTCAAAGCGCAGCCGGTCAAGCGCATCTGAAGCATTGGAGATCAACTCCCGCAAAAAAATCTCTTTTTGCGTATAGAGCGAGTGGATCATCAAGTGTAGAAGCTGCGTGGTTTCAGCCTGAAACTGAAAAGACTCGACCGTGGGGATAGTTGCCATAGCTCTTTCTCCTGCAGGATTCTGCAATCATCACCTGGGACTGGAAGACAGGTCCCAGAATTTAAAAGCTCAGACCTCCATTTTAACCAACAGAATTGCGCTCCTTCTACCTGTTCCCTGCTCCGGGTTGGCGATAGATCACGCCTCCTTTCATCACAAAGTTCACCCGCTCCACCGCCGTTATGTCCTGCAGTGGATTCCCCGGAACTGCGATCACGTCGGCAAAGAATCCGGGCTTCAACTGGCCGACTTTATCCTGCCAAGTCAGGATGCGCGCGCCGTTCAGGTAATCCGCCTGCAGCACCGCCGCCGGCGTCATTCCGTACTTCACCATCAGCTCAAATTCCCTTGCCTGCGTCCCATGCGGAAACGGCCCCACATCTGACCCCACCGCCATGGGCACGCCCGCCGCAATCTGCCGCTTGAACTCATGGACTTTGTAGTCCAGCATGGCGTGCTCGCGCTGCGCCGCCGCGGCTGAAGGAGCATGGTCCGCGAAGTACTCAAAGATGGTGAACGTCGGCACCGCCGGAATGTGTTTCTGCTTCATCAGCGCCATCGTCTTCTCACTGAGCTGCGTCGCATGATCAATCGATGCCACGCCCGCCTCCGCCGCAAACAGCGTTCCCGGCTCGCCCTGATCGTGGACCCCAATGTTCGTCCCCAACCGCGACGCCTCCGCCACCGCCGCCTTCAGCTCGTCCAGCGTGTACTGGTACGGCGTGTGAAACCTCCAGAACTCCGCATCTCCCGCCTGCACCCCCAGCCCATTGGCCGCGCACAGCGCTTCGTCATCGCCGCACGGGACCGCCTTCGCTCCTGCCGGCAGCATGCTGTCCGGGCCGGTCTCGTAAATCTTCACAAAGCTTGAGCCTTCCTTGTGCTGCTGCCGGATGGTCTCAATGAGCTGCTCGGCATCGTTCGCATAGTCGGCGTTGGAGAGCACATGCTGCGCCGGGTTGTAGTGAATGGCGTCTTCATGTCCGCCCAGGATCGAAATGGCCATCCCGCTGATGCGCAGCCTCGGCCCCGGAATCAGCCCGCGATCAATCGCATCACGCACCGCCGAATCCGCCGACCCCGCGCCCTCCGTTCCCATATCGCGCTCCGCCGTGAACCCGGCCATCAGGTCGTCCTTCGCGGCCAGCGTGGCCAGAATCGTCCGCTCCGGCGCCGACTCCACCACCGTCTGCAGGTCCTCAGCTCCCGGGTGCAGGAACAAATGCACATGAGCGTCAATCAGTCCCGGCATGAGCGTCGCGTCGCCCAGGTCAATCACCTTCGCGCCCGTCGGATGCCGCACTGAACTTCCCGCCGCCGCGATCCGGTCGCCTTCCACCAGCACTTCTCCCGGCGTGATGATTCTTCCGGCTTCCACGTCGAACAGCCGCGCCGCGTGCAGCACCACTGCATGCGTGCCAGCCGGGGCTGACTTCTGCCCTAGCGCGTCCGGCACAACCATCAGCAACAGAGCAGAGAAAAATAACCAACCACGTTGCATGCCTGTCTGCCTCCAATAAACATCTTCAATAAAGCGTTTAAGCATAACAAAGCGACGACACCGATTTCCGAATCCGCCTCAATCCGCAGTTAGCTCTCGTCTTCCGATCATGGCCGTCTCTCTGTGTTCCTCTGTGGCCTCTGTGGTTAACCGCTTTTGCCTTTCTCCGTGTCTCCGCGCCTCCGTGGTAGGTGTTTGGTTTTCCGATCATGGCGACGGCGGCACCCCCTCCCCCTATACCCAACTAGGATTCTAAAGGACTTACCCTGCGTCACCCTGGGGTGAACCCCGCATTTGCGCGCCGGCCTGCGAATTGGCATTTCTAGGTGCGATTCGTTGATTCCAAATGGTTTATGTCTCGTCACCCCAGACCTTTTTTTGATCGTGTGAATCTTTGATCCGCGTGAATCCGCGTCAATCAGCGGTAAGCTTTTGCCTTGATTCCAAAGGGCTTACGCAGCGCCACCCAAGCGGTTTTGCTAAAAGCCAGCAGCTAGCAGCTAATGTTGTCAATGAACTTGGCTACCACAACCCGCTGCTCAGAACAGGTCAGCCCAAAATCTTCTTAGCTTAGCATTTTCTTCGCCTAAAGTCACACAGGAAAAAGTACAATCGTTTCGTCTGGCTGATTGCTGAGTGCTGGTATCGCTGAGTGCTGGTTTGGCTAAGTGCTAATGGCTAAGGGCTAATGGCTGATTTCGCAACAAGAGCACCGGGGCAAGTTCCGGTGCTCTCTCATTTCTAGCAATTGTCTATTCGCAAACGAAATCTATGTTGGGCAGACGACGGGGCAGTCACCATCCGTAGACGCGGTTTGAAAATTCGGGGCAGGGCCAATGGTACAGACACCCGTGTTGAGGACGAAACCGCCCGTCACGGCCTCCCGTTCCTCCGCGCTCAGTTCGCGCGCATTCAAACGGCTCAGGACCCGGTCTTGCTCTCGTGTGTTTGACATGAATTTCTCCCTTTCTTAAATTCTTAAACGCTGCACCACCACTCGCATGACAATGCATAGTTTGGAGTATAGGAAAACTTCGATTATTAAACACCGGCCATAGCGGAAAATTTTGAGGCTTTCCCGTTTCGGACCTTCGCTGCACCCGGAGCAGTGCATATAGCGGGCTGGAAGTCCAGGTTTTAGCCCGGACTCGCGAAAGCGAACTTCCGCAGGGTAGGTCAGGGCTTATGTTGCGGGGTCTCCAACAGCCGCGCTTTTCGCTCATTGGGCGGAGAAGTCCTCGCCTACACCTTCGCCACAGAAACAGCAAGAGCACCGGGGCAAGTTCCGGTGCTCTCCCATTTCAGGCAATTTGTCTATTCCCTTACCGATAGGTGGGGCAGTCGCAGTCACCATCCGAAGTGATTCCCAAATTCGGAACTGGTCCAACGCTACAGAGACCCGTGCCGGCGAGGAAGCCCCCCGCCACCGCATTCAGTTCCTCCGCGCTCAGCTCGTGCGCATTCAAACGGCCCAGAACCCGGTCTTGCTCTCGTGTATTTGACATAAACTTCTCCTTTTTTAAAATGCTGCAGCGCCACTCACATGGCAATGCAGGTTTGTGAGTATAGAAAACTTTCGAATATTAAGGATCGCTCATAGTCGGAGAATTTCATCCCTTTCCCATTTTGGAACTCCGCTGCAACCGGAGCAGTGCATAAAGGTGGCTGGCAACGAGCTTTAGCCCAGACTCGCGAAAGCAAGCGGGAACACGATCAGCATAGGATGAACTCGGCCAGTCAACGCTCACCAGCAAAGCAATCGGCGATTAGTGGTCTGCGATGAGCCAATAGAAATAGATACAGAAAAGGCAAAACACCTACCACGGAGGCGCGGAGACACCCATTTCATTTGACCTCCTTCGCTGCGCTCAGTCGCTCAGGGCAGGCTACGGATGCAGAAAGGCAAAAACGCTCTGTTCAGCCCCCCTTTGTGTTTCTTCGTGCTCTTTGTGGTTAGACGGTTTTGCTTTAAAGGCCCGCGCCTTGGTAGACGATCCGGGCGACGGCCGCCCAGTCGGCGTCGGACATGCCCTGAGCGATGGCGGAAAGAAAGTGATCGCGCACCAGGCTGGCCATGGGCATGGGGACGGCGGCCTCTTCGGCGGCCGCGAGCACAAGGCGGTTGTCCTTGGCGCCCAGCTTCAGTTTGAAGCCCACGGGCTCGAATCTTTCCGCGGCGATCATCGCCCCGTAATTTTTGTAGACCGGCGCGGGAAACAGCGAACTGGTAAGGATCTCAAGCAGGAGGCCGGCGTCAATGTTGGACTTGCGGGCCAGGGCAAACGCTTCCGCCAGGCCTTCAATCATGGTGGTGATCAGGAAGTTTCCGGCCAGCTTGACCACGTTTGCCATGGGCGCGTCGTTGCCCGCGATAAAGGTCTTCTGGCCGATGGCGTCAAACAACGGCCGGCAGCGCTCAATCTGTTGAGCAGGGCCGGCGGCTACTACAGAGAGCTTGGCCGCGGTGGCGACATCCGGCCGGCCAAAGACCGGCGCGGAAACATAATGCTGCTTCTGCTGCTGGTGCGCTGCCGCCAGCCGCCGGGAAAGGGCCACGCTGATGGTGCTGGCGCTCACGTGGACCGCGCCGGCAGGCATGGCCTGCAATACCCCGCCCGAGCCGAAGATTATGTCTTCCAGGGCGGCATCGTCAGAAAGCATGGTGATGACGGCTTCGGCTTTGGAGGCCGCGTCCGCAGCGGTGTCCGCCACGGTGGCTCCCTCGGGACGCAAAGCTTCAGCGCGGCTGCGCGTGCGGTTATACACGGTCACACTGTGGCCCGCGCGAATCAGGTTGCGGGCCATGCCTGAACCCATGTTCCCGAGTCCGATGAATCCAACGTTCATGTTCGCCTTCCTCGCTTCATTTGCCTGACAATCGTACAGCAGACCGGCGCTGCACTCTGTCGCCTCAGGCGGCTAGAGGATCGTCCTTTTGCTGGTTCTGGTTTTCCTTCTGGCGTTCGCCCGGGTCCTGGTCGTTCAGCCGGGCTTCACTGTCATCTCTCGGCTGCTGTTCAGCTTCATTTTGTTTGCCGCTATCTTTGTTCATGCTCATCACATCCCTCCTTACTTAAAAAGATGGGAGACGCGAGGAGATTTGTTGTCCTCAGGTTTCAGTAACCAAGGTAACGCGGTGTTCCGGATTCCGAACACGTTGATGCAGTTGGTCGCAACGCGGAGCGGCGCGGATATGATCCATGGCAGAACTCAGACACAATTCAGCAGAAGCGAGGAAACGCGGGGCATGCACGGGCTTATTTTTTCAGAACTGCAAAAATACATTCAAACCAAATTTGACGCGAAAACATGGGAGGCGGTCCAGGAGAAAGCGGGCCTGAAAGGCAATCTGTATCTGGCGTCTGCCGCCTACCCGGACGGCGAGCTCATGACGCTGCTGAGCGCAGCGTGCGAGATGACCGGCCTGCAGGCAAAAGCGGTACTGGAGGATTTTGGCGACTTCATTTGCCCCAACCTGATCCGCCAATACGGATTTCTGGTAAAGCCGGAATGGAGCCTGGTGGATTTTCTCTGCAATACGGAAGAGACGATCCACAAGATCGTACGTTTTCACGCGGGAGCGACGCCGCCTCAGTTGATGGTGCGGCGCATTGCGGATGACCGCGTGACCATCTCTTACGATTCCGAGCGAAAGATGTGCGCGCTGCTCAAAGGGATGGTTAAAGGAGCAGCCCGGCATTACAAGAAGAGCGTAAGCATCGTTGAATCCCGCTGCATGCTGGAGGGCGCGCCGGAATGCACGGTTCATGTGCAGGTGGTGGCTGCGGCGAAGCAACCCGGCGGCGCCGTCCCAGAGAGGGCGACGGCGGCTGCGGCATTCTCCCGCAAGTAGAACAACGGCGTGATTGCCGCAAGCAAGATAATGGCTTGATCCGCGAGTAACAAATGCCTGGCCCGCTCAGGCAATCGGCTGAGTTGTTCCGCGGCCGGGCGACGATCTCAGCCAGAAGGCTCAAGGCAATTTCTTCCGGCGTCTCGGCTCCGATCTCAAGTGAACAAAAGGCTGATCCGCCAGGACAACGAGCGCCGCGCCTGCTGTTGACGCGACGGCCGCAAGCCCTGCGCGCAACGAGGTTCCCATTCCCTGCCGGTAGTCGGGATTGATTACAATCCTAGCTCCGCCCAGCGCGACTTGCTGCTGGATGGCCTCAGCTTCCGCGCCTAGAACCAGCACGATTTCGCTCACGCCGGCGGCGTGGACGCTCTCAAGCGCGTGCTCGAGCAGCGGCTTTCCTGACACTCTAAGCAGTTGCTTGGGCCCGGCAGCGGCCATGCGTCGCGACATGCCTGCGGCCAGCACAATGGCCGTTGCGCTGCCCGGTTGCTTGTTCGTATCCATTTTGTCACTTATCTTAAATGGAGGAAGGCAAACCGATGGATAAGGTCGAACAGCCCGAACCGTGGCTGCGAGGAACGTTGACGGATGTTCCCGCGGTGCAGCGCGCGGTATTGCACGCGCTGGAACTGGCGCGCGAGGACCTGGAGCGCTGGTGCGATGGCCTGAGTGATCACGAGTTGAACGCGCGTCCCGGGGGCATTGCTCCGGTGGCATTTCATCTTCGCCACATCACCCGCAGCGCCGATCGCCTGCTCACCTATGCCGAAGGCGCGCAGCTTACCGCCGAGCAGATGGCTGCGATGAAGTCCGAGCTTGCGCCGGGCGCCACACGCAATGAGCTGCTGGCCGAAATGGTGGTTGGCTTCAGCAAGAACGCGCGCCGCATCCGCGCGTTTTCACCGCAACAACTGGACCACCCGCGCGCCGTGGGAAGAAGGCAATTGCCCACCACGGTGGGCGGCCTGCTGGTTCACGTGGCCGACCACACACAGCGCCATGTGGGCCAGGCCATCACCACGGCAAAAATTGTGATGGCGCAGCGCGATGAGTAAGTGATTAACGCACACGACTGACTAGCGAATTCGCTCTGCAATGCGCGCTCACATTTTGAGCGCAAGACCTGAGTAGCTGCTGGCGCGGCGAGGCATCTTACGCGAGCAGGTCTGCATCGCACACTGTTTTTTCATTCCGCCAAAATCCAGCTCTGCATGTTTCTCTGCGTGCATCGAAGTTTGAAGCAGGCAGTGTTTATGGGTATGGCATGCAGAGATTCAGAACACTGGGAACATCTCTTCTGCTGCTGATCGCGTATGGCGTTGGGGGGACGCAGATCGCGGTCGCACAGCACAACACGGCGCGCACATATCGATTGCGCGCGAGTGCGAACGACGACGTCTGGTACTTTGCGCCGCCGGCCCGCATGGCGCGCCAAGTCGTTCTTCGGCTCGGACATCAATTGCGGCGGGCCGGCCTTGATTGCTCGCACCTCGTCCACGATATTTATGCGCGGGCCGGATTTCCTTACGCCTACGCAACTTCAACCGAAATATACGATGGAGTCGATGCGTTTCGGCGGACTTATCATCCCCTGGCTGGAGATCTCATTGTATGGCGCGGACATGTTGGGATTGTCCTTGATCCGGACGAGCATACCTTCCTGAGCGAACTCCGCACCGGCGTGAAGGTTTCACAGTTCGACACGAACTACTGGAAGAAAAGAGGACAGCCACGTTTCTATCGCTATTCTGCTGAAGGCGGCTCGGCTCCCGACTGGTCGCAAGCCTCGGTGGAACCGCGCGGAGCGTCCGACGATGCTGAGTAATCTTCAGCAGTCAGGATCAACTCGTCTTAGGCCTGACGATTCCGTTTTCTCGCATAGCAAACGAAAGTTCCACCAGAACCTGTGACATAATTTCAAAATAGTCTCCGGGTTCACCGCCGCTTCTCAGGCGAGCGTGTACTCTGGCCTTAATACAAGGACTGGGATGAATACAGTACAAACTTTTTCTTCAGCGCATTTTGAATCTCTTTCCAGAAAGCTGCAGGAGCGCACGGCGCGCATCGGCGTGATTGGGCTTGGCTATGTCGGGCTGCCGCTGGTGCTGCTGTTCAGCGAGCAGAAGTTCCGCGTGACCGGCTTTGATGTTGACAAGTCCAAGGTGAACACGCTCACAAAGGGCGGCTCCTACATTGTCCGCATTCCGCCTACCGAGATCCAGGCTGCGCAGGCGGCAGGATTCACCCCCACCACGGACTACTCACGCGTCGCGGAGATGGACGCGGTCCTGATCGCCGTCCCTACGCCGCTCAACGATCATCACGAGCCCGACCTGAGTTTCATTGTCGCCACGGCGGAGGCAATCGCGCCGCATCTTCGTCCCGGACAACTGATCGTTCTGGAAAGCACGACTTATCCCGGCACCACGGAAGAGCTGCTTGTGCCGATTCTGGAGAAGAATACGCGCGGGCTGCGGGCTGCGCGCGGCGAAAATAACGGGCCGGACACGTTCTTTGTCGCCTTTTCCCCAGAGCGCGAAGATCCCGGCAATGACACCGTGGCGCGCGCTGACATTCCCAAAGTGGTCGGCGGGCTCAATCCCGCAGCCACAGAACTCTGCTGTCAGCTCTACGGCGCCATCTTCCATCGCACAGTGCCGGTCTCGGCTCCGGCCGTGGCGGAAATGACCAAGCTTCTGGAGAACATCTACCGGTGCGTGAACATCGCGCTGGTAAATGAACTCAAGATCCTCTGCCTGCGCATGGGCATCAACATCTGGGACGTAATCCAGGCCGCTTCCACCAAGCCGTTTGGCTTTCATGCTTTCTATCCCGGGCCGGGCATCGGTGGGCATTGCATCCCGCTGGACCCGTTCTATCTTTCATGGAAGGCGAAGGAATACGATTTTCAAACCCGCTTCATTGAGCTGGCCGGTGAAGTGAACCTGAGCATGCCATATCACGTGGTAGCATCCACCATGGAGGCTCTGAACCGGCAGCGCAAAAGCCTCAACGGATCAAAAATTCTGATTCTTGGAGTTTCTTACAAGAAAGATATTGACGATCTCCGTGAATCTCCGGCGCTCACCGTGATTGAGCTACTGCAAAAAGAAGGAGCCCAGGTCAGCTACAACGATCCTTTCTTCGAATATGTTGGCCACGGCCGCAAATACAGGCTGGAGATGGCTAACACACCGCTTGAAAACCTGCAGCAATTTGATGCCGTGCTGATCATCACCGATCACTCCAGCTACGATTACAAGTGGATCGTGGAAAAATCGCAGCTTGTCATCGATACGCGCAATGCGACGCGAGGAATTGAAAGCGCAAAGATTGTAAGGTGCTGAGAAACCAACTCTCGGCCATTAGCCTTGGGCTTATCTTGCCGGAATCAGGATCGGCTTGAAAAAAGCTTAGAGGATGCCAAAGACTCAGGCTGGAAGTCCGGAGACCGTCGCCTTCGAGTGCTAGCAGGGTGCTGAAAAAGTACTCCCAAAGCAGAGCTGAGATGTGGTAACAGAAAGCATGCGAGGAAGCGATCAGCAGCAGGGCGAAGTATTCAGTTATTTGTCACCCGAGAGCCGAGTGCGGAAGGATCATCCGCTGC
>DASTAS010000006.1:0-191430 GCA_035712465.1 Candidatus Angelobacter sp. | reverse complement strand
GGATGTGACCCAGAACAACGGCTTCGGACGGCATACCATTTCGACCCACGAGCACAACGGTCACCACGGCGCGGAGAATGACGGCTTTACCGGCGCGTTCTTCTTCCCCAACCAGTTCTACGATTATCACTGGCCAATCGTCCTGGCAGGACTGCTCGAAATCAACACCGACGCCACCGATCCCAAAGCTGCAACTCCTGATGACAGCGGCGGATCGACCAAGATCCCGGGCGACTGGCATGAGACCATGTCGACGCACTGGTTCCACGATCACATGTTCACGTTCACTTCGCAGAACGTGTACAAGGGCAACGCTGCCATGTTCAACATCTACAGCGCGCTCGATCGTGGCAACGAGGAAATCAATGATGGCGTGAACCTCCGCCTGCCCTCCGGCACAGCCAAGAGCTGGGGCAACCTGGAGTACGACGTCAACCTGATGCTGGCTGAAAAGGCCTGGGACGCGAACGGCCAACTGTTTATGGATATCTTCCAGTTTGATGGATTCCTGGGCGATGCCATGACCGTGAACCTGATCTACAAGCCGTACTTCGAGGTGGAGCGCCGCAAATACCGCTTCCGTCTCCTGAACGCCAGCGTGTCGCGCTTCTTCAAGGTCGCCATTGCGGATGCACAAGGCAACGAAGTGCCGTTCTTCCAGATCGCCAACGACGGCAACCTGTTCCCGAGTGTGATCACGCTGAACGAACTGGACGAGCAGGGCATCGCGGAACGGTACGACATCGTGGTTGACTTTTCCAAGTTCAACGTCGGCGACAAACTGTGGTTCGTGAATCTGTGCGAACACCAGGACGGCAAGAAGCCGGCTGCGGACCTCACGATGGCGGAGGCTCTCTCCGGGACATCCCTGGATCCATGCGTAGGCAAATTCCTGGAGTTCCACATTGTGCGTGATCCGGCTCAGCCCGACCAGAGCCAGTGCTTTGACGGAATGGTCATGATCCCGAACCCGGACCTGTCCAACATCCCGATTGCACGCGAGCGTACGTTCACGTTCGGCAGCGGCGCTTCGCAGGACCTGCCTGCGAATGATCCGGCGGCCTACACGTTCGGCGCTGGTAATCAGCCTGGTCCGTGGGGTGTTGAGACTGATGGCAACCGGATGCTGAACGCCAGCTGGGGCCGCATCTCGGCGGCGCCGAGCTACGGCACACGCGAAGTGTGGACTCTGCAGAACGGTGGCGGCGGCTGGGATCACCCCATCCACATCCACTTTGAAGAAGGCCGCATTCTAGCCCGCAACGGCAAGGCTTCTAACGTTCCGTCATGGGAACAGGGCCGCAAGGACGTGTATCGTCTGCGTCCGGGCGGCAGCGTGACCATTACGCTGCAGTTCCGCGATTGGGGCGGGATGTTCATGGAGCACTGCCACAACACGGTGCATGAAGACAACGCCATGCTGGTTCGATGGGAAATCGACAATGGAGGCGCGCCGTTCCTGCGTCCGCTTCCGACGCCGATCCCGACCCCGCAGGGTGTCACCTTCGTCCCACCGGACGAGATCGAACCCACGGCTTTCTAACCAAGACCCAGGGGAAAGATAGCAACAGTACTACCCGGCGGGTCGCAAACCAGCGGCTCGCCGGTTCTTGATTCAGGCAGTAATTTTTAGCAAAATAATTCCCACTTTTATAAGTACTATTTAGTTACGAATCCATAGGAGAAGTTCAAAATGCGAGGGAGAAGTTGGGCCCAACTCACGGCAGCCTTAACACTGCTGAGTTTCATACTCCTGCTTTATGCCCCTCCGGCGCAGGCCGCAGGCGAGAAATGGGGGGCCGATTACTTTCCGAATGTTCCTCTCGTCACCCAGGACGGCAAAACCGTTCACTTTTATGACGATCTCATCAAAGGCAAAAGCGTAGTGCTGGATATGATCTACACGCACTGCGTGGATTCCTGCCCGCTGGAAACCGCACGCCTAGTTCAGGTACAGCACATGCTGGGCGACCGCGTGGGCAAAGACATTTTCTTTTATTCCATTACCATTGATCCCAAGCGCGATACTCCCAAAGTCCTCAAACAATACGCTGAGACCTATCATGTTGGCCCGGGCTGGACCTTCCTCACCGGCAAGCCGGCAGACATAGAGCTGCTCGGGAAAAAGCTGGGACTTTACTCCGATCCTGATCCCGAGAATCGCGATGGCCATCAGCCTGGAGTGCTCATCGGCAACGAGCCTTCGCATCAGTGGATGCTGGACGCAGCCACGGACAATCCCCGGTTCATGAGCATCATGATCAGTCAGTGGCTCGATGGCTGGAAAAACCGTGAGCCCAGCATGTTGCGCAGCTACAAAGACGTTCCCACGAATATCCAGAAAGATGGGCGTTATCTTTTTGGGCTGCACTGCGCTGCCTGTCACACCATCGGCCATGGCGACAAGATTGGACCAGACCTGCAGGGAGTGGCCAACGTCCGCGATCCGCAATGGCTGGCCCGGCAGATTGCCACGCCGGATGAAATGCTGGACGCAAAAGACCCGATTGCCACGGCCCTGTGGAATAAATACAAACACGTGAATATGCCCAACCTGCGGCTTGATCCGGGCGAGGTTCGACTGATCATCGACTTCTTGAAAGATCCGTCCAAGCAAACGCATCAAGATCCCAGATCTCTGGATCTGGTCGGTTCTCACGGACACTGACAAAATCGCGCCGCCGATGCCATTCGGCGGCGCCTAACATTCTCTGCGCCTCATGCCGACGGAAGCCTCTTTTACGACGGAAGCCCGATTTTGTTCACCAACTCCTGAAACCGGTAATCAGAGCGCATCCCGTCGAGCATAGGCTCAACCGCAAGCCAGGTCAGCCCATCAGCGCGCTCCGCGAGCGCCTTTTCCAGCCACATCATGGCGCGAGTAGTATCACCCATGCCGGCATAGAGCATGCCGAAATATGTAGGAGGAATATAGCGTTTGCTGAATGCAGTTTTGAATTGCGCCGCCATTTTCCGCGTTTCTTCCATCTGACCACTAACGGCATACGCCAGCCCGAGCGCCGCGTCCACCAGCGGTATCTCTCCGGGAGTGCTTGACGCTGACTTCAAGTGCCCAATTGCGCTTTCGTTCTTCCCCATTCGCATCTGAGCGCGGCCGACAATGAAATGCAGCATGAAGTGCCTGGGATCGAGTTGAAGCGCCTTTTCGCACTCCTCTGCCGCGCGCTCAAACTCACGTCCGAAGTAGTAGGCAAACGCGCGCGTAGCGTGGACGGCCACAATACGGCGGGGATCCGTCTCCTGCACAATGCGCATGGTTTCTTCAATCTGCGCAAACGCATCCTGACGGCGGTTGAGCGCGAGCAGCAGCCAGGAATACCAGAGATGGGCGGCAGAACCTTCAGGGTCGAGCTCAATGGCGCGCCTGTAGTTCTCCTCCGCTTCCTTCCAGCGCCAGTGATAGTGATGATTTACCAGCGCAAGCGCGGTATGCGCTTCAGCCAGACAGCCGTCCAACTGCAACGCTGTACGGGCGGCGCTTTCGGCCTTGGGCATGGCCTCGCGCGGCGGCAGGAGATCAAATGGCGCAATCGCCAGCAGCGCATAGGCGCTCGCCAGTCCTGCATGGGCAGGCGCAAATTCTCCATCCAGTTGAGTGGCGCGCTCAAAATCACCAACGCTTCTGCTGATTGCGGCAGGCTGCATCTCGTGAAGCTCATAACGCGCTTTCAAGTAAGCGTCGTAAGCTTCCGGCCGGATGCGCACCTGCCCTTTCTGCAGTTCTGCCAACCGCGAACTCTGGTTCAGCTTTAGAGCCAGGTGAATCTCTCTGGCAATCCCCTGGGCAATCTCCGCCTGAACGGTGAGTACGTCACTGATGTCGCGCTCGTAGGTTTCCGCCCAGAGCTGTGTCTGCTCCTGAATCTCACAGAGCTGCGCCGAAATGCGCACACGATCCCCGGCCCGGCGCACGCGCCCTTCCAGCACATAATCGACTCCGAGGTCCTGCTTCATCTCTTGCAGCGACTTGCGGCTGGAATCGTAATGTAAGGCAGTGCTCCGCGCGATAACCGCCAGTTGCTCAGGCTGAAGCCGAGTCATTTCGGTGATCATCTCGTCCGTCAGACCTTCAGTGAAATATGCATCGCCGCCGTTGCCGCCCAGATTGCCAAACGGCAGCACTGCGAGTTTGATTTTGTCGCGCCTTTGTTCCGTTTCCAGCGGCTCCATGACCGTGCCGGACTGCTGCCGTCCGGTAAACCAGGCTGTCAACTCAGGACGAAATGCGTACACCGAACCCAACTTCTCATGCTGATGTCGATATACCGGCAGCCGTTCCTTCTTCTCCCAGCGCTGCACGGTGCGCACGTCACGGCGAAGGAAGGTGGCGATTTCTTTCCATGAATCAAGTCGGTCCGCAGGATTACTGTTGGTCATTGGATTGCGCCTATGATACAGGAACTCAAGGCGATCGTAATTCCTGGCGAGCATCTGGCCTGTGCGATGGGAAAAGCTATGGAGAGAATGCAAACTCCGGCTTTCGCCGATGTCATATGCGAGCTGCTATCGGTCAGCTTACTCGTATCTCAATGCGATCATCGGATCAACCTTGGATGCGCGCCAAGCTGGGATGTAGCACGCCAGCAGTGAGACCAGAGCCACAATGGCGATGACTGCAGAGAAGGTCAATGCGTCCGTCGGCTTGACGCCGAACAGCACGCTGCTCAGCGACGAAATGAAGCGCCCTGCGATCAGCGATAACACCACTCCTGCAGCCAATCCGATAGCGGTGAGCTGAAGTCCTGATTTCAGCACCATTCCAACCACATTCGAGCGGCTGGCGCCCAGCGTGATGCGAACGCCGATCTCATGCGTGCGTTGCGCGACCGCATATGACACAACGCCATAAAGACCGATAGCGGTAAGCAGGAGCGCGAGCCCTGCGAACCCCTCCAACAGCATGGATTGGAATCGCGGGGTAACCAAGGTTGCCGCAAGATATTCATCCATGGTCTTGATGTCATACAGCGGGAGATCCGGGTCCATGGAGGCCACCACGCCCCGCACCGCCGAGGTGATGCTGTGCGGATCCACGGTGGTGCGCAGGCATACTGCCATCGGACCAAAATTGAGCTGTGTGTCAGGAATGTAATACTCGGGCAGGTCCTGCACATCGAGCTGGCGGCTCTTCACATTTCCCACTACCCCGATAATCTCGCGCGCCTCAGGCTTGCCATGGTTCGAAGCGCCGGGCGTAATGTGCTTGCCCAGAACATTCTCATTGGGGAAAAAGCGCTGCGCGAATGCCTGGTTGACGATCACAACTCCCGGAGCTTTGTCATCATCACGCTCGGTGAAATCACGTCCGCTTACGATGGGAATATTGAACGTATGAAAATAGTTTGGCGTGGCGATCTTGATATCAGCCGAAGGCTCGTCAGCTTTGGCTACTGGACGACCTTCAATCTCAAACGTGGTAATGCCGTTGTTCCCGCTAAGGGGAAGCGGCGTTATCGCTGCGACTGAACTCACTCCGGGCAACGCTTGAAGTCTTGGAAGCAATTGCGTGTAAAACTCGATCTGCTGTTGCTCGTTGTATTTCTTGTCGGGCAGATCGAAGTTCACGGTGAGCACGTTGTGCGGATTCAACCCCGGATCCACCGAGAGAATGCGGTGAAAGCTGCGCAGGAGCAGGCCAGCGATCACGAGCAAAGCAAGTCCCAAGGTGGTTTCCGCCACCACCAGAATCCCCCGCAGGCGTTGGTGTGAGCTGCCGGCCGTGGTTCCCCGGCCTTCTTTCATGAACTCTGTCAGATGTGGGCTGGAGGCGCGAAGCGCAGGCACAAGACCAAAAACAATGCTGGTAATCAGAGCAATCGCCGCCGTAAACGCAAGCACGGCGCCATCCAGCCCCGCGCTTTGAATTCTGGGCATCTTGTCAGCGTTCAAGCTGATAAACACCTTTAGGGCCCAGATCGCCAGCGGCAAGCCAAGAAGCGCTCCGGCAAGCCCTAGAACAACGCTTTCTGTCAGCATTTGCCGCACTACCCGAAGCCGGCGCGCGCCCAGCGCGGCACGCACGGCGATCTCTCGATTCCGCTTGCTGGCCCGGACCAGGAGAAGATTGGCCACGTTCAGGCAAGCAATCAGCAGCACAACCACCACTGATACCAGCAGGATCATGAGCTGTGTTCGATTGTTGCCGACCAGATGCTCCAGTTCTGTGCTAACCACTGCGGTAGGGAATTTTTTGTTGGTGTCTGGATATTGCCGCGCCAGATTGCCTGTGATTACGTTCATTTCTTCGTGAGCGCTCTCGATTGATACTCCCGGCTTTAGCCTGGCCACAGCCAGCAGGAAATGGTTTCCCCGCTGGCCCGTCATGGGGTGATCTTTAGGATCGGTGGTTTCACCGTCTGTGGCAAAGGTCCGCCAAAGCGCAGGCGGCTGGTCGTCCAGCGGAAAGGCAAATCCGGCAGGCATTACGCCAACTACCGTGTAACTCTGTTTATCGATTGAAATTGCCCGGCCCAGAATGGCGCGGTCCCCATGAAAGGCGCTTTGCCAGAGCTGATGGCTCAGCACGACCACGCGTGTACCCGGCTTTTCTTCATCACGCGTAAAACCACGCCCCAAGACCGGCTGCACTCCAACAACATTGAAGAAGTCACCGGAAACCGTCTCGCCATACACGTGCAGCGGCTGTTCCAACCCAGAGAGAGTGAAGCTATCACCGTGGTAGGACGCCATTCCCGCAAAAGATTTCGCAGTTGCGCGCCAGTCGAGGAAATCAGGATAGGAAATGGCGAAAGGACGCGTTACATCTGCTTGTACTGACAAGCCGGAATTCACGTACAACAAGCGATCGGACTCAGGATAGGGCAGAGGCTTCAGCAGGACGGCGTTAACGATGCTGAAAATGGCGGTGTTGGCGCCGATGCCAAGCGCCAGCGTAATCACCGCGATTATGGTAAAAGCGGGAGACTTGCGCAAAGTGCGCAGGCCAAAGCGAAAATCCTGAATGAGCGAAGTCACACTTCACCTCCTGCGGATCAGCGGCAGAATTCGAAGACACTGCTGCTAATAATCGCCGAAGTCCTATTCAAACGACATTATGGGATTCGTACTTGCCCTGGCACTTTCGACCAAATCCACAGACCGGCAACCGGCTTCAGCCGAGCGATTGCTAAAGCGACGGATTAGACCATCTCTGCCTGGCGAGCCGCCTCAGTCTCCTCAACCACTTTGCCGTCAAAGAGATGAACGGTGCGCTCGGCGTGCTTGGCAAACCGGGCGTCGTGCGTCACCATGCAGATGGTCGCGCCTTCGCGGTGCAATTGCTGCAACAGGTCCATTACTGCTTCACCGTTGCGGGAATCCAGGTTTCCGGTGGGCTCGTCGGCCAGCAGGATGGAGGGTGATCCACCCAGAGCACGGGCCACGGCCACGCGCTGCTGTTGACCGCCCGAGAGCTGCGAGGGATAGTGGCGCACGCGATGCGCCATGCCGACTTTCTCCAGCGACTCCTGAACCCTCTTTTTGCGTTCCGCGGACGACATGGAACGATACGTAAGAGGCAGCTCGACATTCTCATACACGGTGAGATCGCCGATGAGATTGAAGCTCTGGAAAATAAAGCCAATTTCCTGGTTGCGGATGCGTGCCCGATCAGAGAAATCCAGCCCCTGGACGGCGCGCCCATTGAGCGTGTACGACCCGTCTGTAGGCGAATCAAGCAGTCCAATGATGGAGAGCAATGTTGACTTGCCGCAGCCGGAAGGACCAGCTATGGAAACAAATTCGCCCTTATGGATATCCAGATGGATTCCGGAAAGCGCATGTGTCTCCACTTCATCGGTGTAAAAAACCTTGGTTACGTTTTCCAGTCTGATCAGGGTTTGTCCGCTTGCCACGCTTGCATCTCCTTCAGGTACGAATTTTTATTGCTGTTCCTTCTGCTGCAACCATTTACCGGTCGAGCCTGATTTGATCGTTTGCATCCCAGCGGCTCATATCGCTCAGGATCACCTGGTCTCCCTCTTTGAGCCCGCCGAGAATCTCAATCGTGTTCACAGAACTGCGTCCCAATTCAACCTTCACGCGCGACGCCGATTTGCCGTCGGGAGAGATCTTGAACATGCTAACAGTGCTGTTCTCCTGTCCGAATGCCGGCCTGCCGACGTACAGCACATTCTTGAGATTTTCCAGCGTAATAGTTCCGTCAACACTCAGATCGGGCCGCACCCATTTGGGGAGCGCTTCAGTAAACTTCACATCCACTGTCACAGTGCCGTTCTGTACGGCAGGATCTATACGGCTCACCGTTCCCTTCACTACGCCATTATGAGTGTCGATGTCGGCAGACTGGCCGATCAAAATGTCCTTGGCCTGGGTCTCTGGAATCTTCAGTTCTGCTTTCAAGTGGTCCGGCTGGACGACCTTCGCCAGAATGGTTCCCTGCGGCACACGCTGCCCCACCTGCACAGGAGTATCGGCGCCCTGCAGAACTCCGGCGATTCCGGCACGCACTTTGAGAGCGTCGAGCTGGCGATGTTTAAGCTCCGCCAAAGCGCGCTTCTGCTCGATGGTTGACTGCTGTACCTCAAGTTGCGTCTGCTCCGCCTTGGTGGCTTCCGAGATTCTGTCTTCCTCAATCTGGTGCCGCGTTTCCATCTCTTTTTCTTTAGCCAATGATGTCTTCAGCGCGGATTCAGAGAGCACGCCAATCTTCGTCAATTCCTTGTTTGCGGCCGCATCGCGTTTGGCATTCTCGTAGTCAGCTTCCACGGTCGCCGCTTCGGCCTTCAGGTTCATCAAGTCGCTGTCAACTTTGGCTTTGGTGTTGTGGTATTCAGCCTCAGCCGATTTAAGGTCCAGATCCGCATTCAGTGCCTCTTGCACCACCTGCGGGTTTGAAAGCTCCATGATCAGGCTGTCCGGCTTGACCGGTGTTCCTGGAAGAATCAGAATCTTCTCCACGCGACAATCCGTTTCAGCGGGAATAAGGCGGACATCCTCGGGGATTGGTACAAGAGATCCCAGCCCCCTTACCTGTCTCAACATGGAGCCGCGTTTCACCGTGTCTGGCCAGATGGTGCTGTAGTCCACGCTGGGAGCGGCTGGCTTCAGCCGTGACACACCAAGCGTGATCCCCAATATGGCAATTACCGCCGCCACTGACAGAAGCACCTGCTTGCGGCGCTTTTTCCTTTTTACCGATTCGTCGCGTACAATATCCATCGCTGTTTATCTTTGCACAATCGATGCCAAAATCAGCACAACTCCAAGCATCTGATTCTAAAGAATTATGGGTCCGGCAGACCGTATACTAACACTACTTCTTGTCCGTTCCTGAAAGCAAGTGTTCGAAAGCGAACACCTTAGCCTTCGAACCTTTTTACGGCTTGAAAACCCGCCGGCCTGAAATCCTCCCTATGCGATCATGTATATAGACCATTCCGAACGCATTTTCGTTAGGTCTCGTTTCCATGGCGCGACTCTTTTTTACTGATCATTATCTTATTACGTTGCCGGAAGGCCATAAGTTCCCTTCCCGCAAATATGGCCTGGTCAGGGATCTTCTGAGAGACGATGGCAGGTTCCGATTTGAGCCGGCGCCCATTCCAGCCTCTGAGATCATCCAATTGGCTCATGACCCGAATTACGTCCGCAGCTTTGTGGCCGGGTCTCTGCCTGCTGCAAGTATGAGGCAAATTGGTCTGCCCTGGTCAGATGTTCTGGTGAAGCGCGCCCTTGCTTCCGTAGGCGGCACTCTGTGTGCGGCACAGGATGCCCTGAAACTCGGCTGGGGAGGAACTCTTGGGGGCGGTACTCATCACGCGTTTCGATCAGAAGGTGCTGGCTTCTGCATCTTCAATGACATCGCCGTAACCATCCAATTTTTAAGAACCACCGGGCTTATCCGCAACGCCGCGGTGATCGATCTTGATGTCCACCAGGGAGATGGCACAGCAGAGATTTTTCGCGATGACCCCGAAGTCTTCACCCTATCCATTCACTGCAACAGCAACTTTCCTTTTCGGAAGCAACAAAGCACACTGGATGTCGCCCTGCGCGATGGAGTGGAAGATGAGGAATATCTGGACCGGCTGAATGAGGTGTTGCCGCAGGTGTTGGACTGGCATCCTGAGATCGTCTTTTACCAATCCGGAGTGGATGGCCTTGGCACCGATGTTCTGGGACATCTGGCGCTCACACATCAAGGCCTGATCGCTCGCGATCGGCTCGTGATGGAGTCCATGCGGCAGGCCGGAATCCCTCTGGTACTAACCTCCGGAGGCGGCTATTCCCGCCCGATCGAGCTTAGCGCAGACGCGCACGCCAACACTTACCGCACGGCATGGCAGGTCTTTGCTGCCGAGTCCACTGCCGATGTGGGCAGCTTCGCCGCTGGGAAGCATCGCGACTGAGGCATTCAAGTACCGGGAATCCTACATTCGCTCCAATTTGATGTAGCGCTTCAGATCGGGATACATGGAAATGAATCCCCAAATCGCCGCCAGCGCTGCGGCTGCGCCAACCCACTTCAATGACTGAGGATACTTCATGGTTGCTACACCTCCAATTATCGCGGCGCCAACGCCGGCGCTTGCTTCACAAACTGGATAATGGTTTCAATCGCCGTTTCAATGGCGCTATCCACTTGTGGACTGAGCCCAATAGCCCCGTCTTCTCCACCTAAATCGGTCGGCTCGCAACCGACAACGAGCAATCGTTGTGGAACTCCACCCAGCGATTTCGCCATCTGAATCGCCTGCACCGGGTCCATTCCGTGGGTTTGAATGCCAGTCTGAAGGCCGGCTTCCAAATCTTCCGTGGCGGGTTCCAGAACGAAAACTGTCCCCGGTGTTTCGCCGCGTGGCAGCGCATCAACAAGGATGACCAAGTCCCACGGCTCATTAAGGGCGTAAGCGAGATCCAGGCCGCGAATGCCAAAATCACGCAGGCACACTCCTTTAGGGACAGCGCGAGAGCTCATTCGGCGGATGACCTCCAGGCCAAATCCGTCATCGCCAAGAAAGATGTTACCGATCCCGGCGACGAGAACCCGAGGTGCGCTCTCGGTCATGTGGGCTGCCCTCCCGCCGTCAGCGGCTCGATTTCATCCAGCCGGAAAAAGAAGCGATGTCCGATCTGGCGCAGTTCACCCAGGTCCCTGCCCGGATCATCGTCCATGGTGACAGCAACCTGAATTTCGCCCTCGACTGTCTGCTCGATCGCTTCAATCCTTGCAGTCTTACCTTTCAGAGTCATGTCAAAAATATCTGCGCCGCCCCCCGGCCAAACCCGGATGCGATCACCCTTTCTCAGTTCCACGCCGAACACTCGAACGCTCTCAGGGGCAACCGGTTCAGCGAAAGGATTCCAGGTTTCCATCCTTTACTCCTGCGTGCGCGAGAGGTCGCGCAAGACGCCATGCAAGTTCAGAATCTCCTCCGGAGAGAGCGATTCTGTCCTCTCCAGCAGCGCCCGAGCACGTTCATTGTTTGCCCGAACTTCTTCTTTTTCCGCATCAGTCAGGGTCAGCACACGAAGCGTAAGCATTTCGTCAATCTCTGAGCCGTCGAAAAAATCGCCGTGGCTGTTGGAGGCAATTTGCGGATAATCGTAAAGAATGATGGGTGAAATCAGCATCGCTGTGCGATCGCCCTCGTCGCCCGCCAGAACGGGGAATACGCCGCTCTGGCGGCATTTGGAAACTGCGGCAGCGTAGTCTTCCGGCGGCGACAGAAGCGAAATGAACTCGCCGCCGGCCACGGATATCACGGCATGAGCGGACACCAGCGCTTGTTGTAACACGTGATCCCGTGTATTCCACGAAATGGCCGGAGAACTCTGGTTGTCGAATGAAATGGCAAGCTTAACGGCGGAATCCGTGACGCGCTCAGCCGCAATGCGCACAGCTCCTTTCAGGAAATCTGGAATGCCATCTCGATCAAAAGCGAAATGAATCTCCAGCGGATATGACAGCAGGCTGGAAACTTCGAGCAGCGCCGAAGCCACGGTGCGCTCGAAAGACTCAGAACCGCAGAGTTCGAGAAAGCGAAATTCAGCGGAGAACTGTGCCTGTTCGCCCACCACCACAACCTGTGCACTGAAATTTGACGGCTCGCCGGGATGGCTGGCGGAGTATGCCTCAGGCAGCAGCGTGCCGAAGGTCCAGCCCTGGGAGCGGTTCTTCAGAGCAGACGGCCTGTAGGGATACAGCATGTAGCCTTCATACAGAATGGCATTTGCAACCGACCGGATCGTGTTCAGATTCATGCCTGACCTCGTCCGGCAGGCTTACCCTGCGCTGACGCGAGCCCCCGAACCCGAATCAGAGACAGGGGGATGCAACAAG
The DNA here is from genome assembly GCA_035712465.1 of Candidatus Angelobacter sp. GTDB lineage: Bacteria > Acidobacteriota > Terriglobia > Terriglobales > Acidobacteriaceae > Angelobacter. Next base: position 179,105 of record DASTAS010000006.1, on the reverse strand, counting down.
CGGCTTCCTGCGACCACGGAATGGGACGCATCTGCAACGATGTGTCGCTGATGTACATCACTCTCCCACTGAACAGGAGGATAATAGGAACCTCTCCGGCTTCAAGGGCGCTCAGATATTTCTCTGCGGCAAAGCCCGGCTCAAGATCGCACGGAAGCCGCAGTTCGAGTTCTGTGGCGTCAACAAACCCGGGTACTGCCGCTTTCAGTGTTGTCCAGTACAGCGGCCGCACTGTTGTTGCCCATCGCGATGGTTCGCCGAACAGTTCATTGAGACCCTGCTTCTCTTGATCGTTATATCTGCGCCTTGCAGGCTCAATTTGCAGTTGGATCGTCAGAGCGATGGAATGCACCTGTTCTTCGGCGCACGGATTTCTGATCCCCAATTTCAAAAGCAATTCCGATTCCCCAACGGAACCCACCCGTTCGAAACCAACGACCTTGAATTGCAAATCAGGCATGCCGAAGCTCCACCTTGACGGCCTCATTCCGCAATGTGGTGAAGAACTCAGCAATTGCTTTCCAGACTGCATCACCTCCGGTGAATCCGCTCCACTGCTTGCGCACGATGCCTGTCAGTTCGTAGCAGCGGTCAATCGGGCTCACGTAATATTCCGGTGGGTTCGCCAGCCGATTGATGAGCAGGGCTTCCACATCCGGTTGCATTTCCTGAATGCGGGGGTGCGCCGCCGCGATTTGGTTCCATGCGGCAAGATCGAGCAGCGACTCCGTTGCTCCGCCAGTACTGGGGTAAAAAGCCAGCGTGCGATTCGCCGCCGTGCTGAAGAAGAAAAACGCGAGATTGATGGGAATCGCGAGCGCCTCCCACTGCAGTTCGTCCAAATGGAAATCTGCAAGATAGTACGCATCGCGCGGAATGCGCCGGTAACGGCCATACCCATCCTGAAACAGCAGTGCGCAGGCGTCGCAGGAGCAAAGCAAGCGTCGCTCCTTCGGATCCATCAAGTGTGCATGGCGGCTTGGGAGCGGCAAAGCACAGAGCTCGCATCGCTCCTCCGGCGGGCGGCGTTCACGGAGCCTCTTTAGAACGGATAACGGTGCTTCAGGGGTGTGACCTGCTTCTGGCATGAAATCCGTTCACGCCGGCTGAATGCTCGGCATTTTTTTGTCAATGGGCCCATGCGCTTTGGGGTTGATGCTGGTGGCGCTGCGCGCGGTAGGGATGTCTTTCTCTCGTCCCGGCTCTTTGCCGCCGGTCTTAATGCGCTCCTCGCCCCGCTTCGTGCCTGGCGTGTGTGACGGTTTACGGGTCTTGTCGCTGTAGTGGTCAGCCATTGAGCACCTCGTGGGAATTGGTTGCGGCGGAAGCTGCCGGCGCGGCTTTCTTGAGCTCGGTCACCGGCACGAAAGCTACTGTGGATGGAACGGCTTCCTCAACGATAACCTGCTCGGCTTCCGGAGCAGCGTTACGGATGGCCTGTTCAACGAGCGGAGCTGACGGCTTGCCGCCAGGCCGCCCGCCGTTGATTTTTACGCGAACCAGTTCCGGCTCTGCATTGATCAGCTCGGCGGTAGCTTCGCGCTTCCGCATGGTTGGCTCCAACTCAGCTATCGCTTTTTCCACCCGCGCCTGGAACGGCTCGGGGTGGAGATCATGGACCAACAACATGCCACGGATGAGCGGGTCGCGATCGAAGCGGGCCAGAATGGCTGCCGCGTCCTCACTTCCGTTGATTGCGTCAAGCACCTGTTGCAATGCCGCCGTATGGAACTGCAACACGGATGTAAGAAGGTCCGTCGCAATCCTTTGGCTTGCCGGGTCGGCAATGGTCTCAAGTTGACGTAACTGCGCTTCTAGGTCGGCCACTGCAGGATGCAGCTCTTGGTCAGTCATTGCACCCTCATTTTGCCATCATCCCGAAGATCGGGGAATGCTGGATTTGCAGGACCTTGCCCGGCCCCAGATACATGTGCACGCCGCAGGGGAGGCACGGGTCAAAGCTGCGAACTGCTCGCATGATATCCACACCCTTGAATTTGTCAGGGCCATTCTCTTCAAAAATCGGGGTCTTCTGCACGGCGTCTTCGTAGGGTCCTGGCGTGCCGTAGATGTCGCGCGGGCTCGCATTCCAGGGCGTCGGCGGATATGGATGGTAGTTCGCGATTCTCCTCTCGCGAATCACAACATGGTGCGAGAGAACACCGCGCACCGCCTCGTGGAATCCGCAGCCGATCGCCTCTTCCGGCACCTGGAACTGCGCCCAGGTTTTGGTGTGGCCCTTGTGCACCTGATCAATCGCTTTCTCGACGAAGTACATGGCGGCTGCGGCCGCGTAAGCCTGGAAGTAGGTGCGTGCGCGGTCGCGCTCGATGGCGTTGCTCCACTTGGGAATCCGCCATTCCAGTTCCATCTCAGGATGTCCGGTGGTCTTGGGCAGCGTGATGGTAACGCCCTTTCCCTTATGAGCTTTGATGTAGCCGATATCCACCAGACCCGACAGTGCGGTTGCCCATAGCCGCGCAATCGGTCCGCCTCCGGTATCCAGAGCTAGATATTCTCCGGTCTTCTCGTGATACCACCGAGGCGACATCACCCAGGAGTAGTTTCCCCGGAAATCACGCTTCTGCGGTTTTGGAGTTGTTGTCTGGTTCCACGGGTGCCGCTGGTCAACGGGATTGCCAAGCGGGTCCTTTTTGACGAATACTTCCTTATCGTTCCAATCCTCGTAATAAGAGCTGCCCAGTAGAATCCGGAGGCCGAGATTGATATCCACCAGATCGTTGGTCACCAACTCGCCATCCACGATGACGCCTGGGGTAACGTACATTTCCTTGCCCCATTTGGACATCTTCTTGTAGGTGTAGTCACACTCGTCGGGATTATTCCACGCCCCCCAGCAGCCGAGCAAAACTCGCCGTTGCCCGACTTTCTCGTACCCGGGCAGCGCTTCATAAAAGAAGTTGAAGAGATCATCGTGCAGCGGCACGCACTGCTTCATGAAGTCGATGTACTTCATCAGCCTTACAAGGAAGTCAGTGAAGAGCTGGATAGTCGCGACTGTGCCCGTTCCTCCGGGATACAAGGTGGAAGGATGCACGTGACGGCCTTCCATCAGGCAGAACATCTCACGCGTGAGCCGGCTCATCTGCAGCGCCTTAAGATAGAACTCCCCGGTGAACGGGTTCAGCGCGGTCATGATGTCAGCGATGGTGCGGTAGCCGTGTTTGTCGCCGTTGGGGGATGGAGTCCTTTGCGCCCGGGCCCACACGCTCGGATTCGTTTCTTTTACCATCTGCTCGCAGAAGTCCACTCCCACCAGATTGTCCTGGAAAATATTGTGGTCAAACATGTACTCGGCGGCTTCGCCGAGATTGATGATCCACTCGCCGGTATCAGGGGTCTTCATCCCGCAAGCCATGTTCTGCGCGTAGACAGCGCAGGTGGCGTGGTTATCGCCGCAAATGCCGCAGATGCGGCTCGTGATGAACGGCGCGTCACGCGGGTCCTTATTCTTCATGAAAACGCTGTAACCGCGAAACATGGAGGAGGTGCTGTAGCACTCAGCCACTTCACGATTCTCGAAATCAATCTTCGTGTAAATTCCCAGGCTGCCCACGATGCGCGTGACCGGGTCCCAGTTCATCTCTACCAGCGTACGTTTGCCGGTCTGCAGTTCTCTTTCCGAAGTCGTTATGGTGGTCATTGGCGCCCGTTCCTTCCATTCGCGTAAGTGGTTGACTCATAGCCGGTGGCAAGCTTCTTTCCTTTGTGCCGCCACTTCGGTTCCTTGTTGATGCCGGAGTTAGTAATCTGGCGCAAGGTGCGGATGACTCCTCCGTAAATTCCGGCTCCTACCGCGGAAAGACGCGCGCCGGGTGGTTCATCCATAAAGGGCATGACCTTGTCCGGGAAGCCCGGCATGGTGCAGGCGATGCAGATGCCCCCAACATTCGGGCAGCCTCCGATGCCGCGCATCCATCCGCGCTTGGTCACATTGCAGTTCACCACCGGACCCCAGCAGCCAAGTTTGACCAGGCACTTCTGCGAACCATATTCGTGGGCGAAATCTCCCTGCTCGTAGTACCCAGCGCGGTCGCAGCCTTCGTGAACGGTCTTGCCGAAAAGCCACGTGGGGCGAAGATTTTCGTCCAGCGGGATCATGGGCGCCATCTGCGCTGCCTGATAGAGCAGATAAAGGAGCGTTTCCGTCATGTTGTCCGGCTGCACGGGACAACCAGGTACATTAATGATTGGAACGCCGGCCCACGATTTCCATTTCCACCCAAGATAATCGGCCAGTCCCATGGAGCCGGTAGGATTGCCCGCCATGGCATGAATGCCTCCATACGTGGCGCAGGTGCCGACAGCGATCACCGCGAAGGCCTTAGGCGCCAGGCGGTCAATCCATTCTGTCAAGGTGATCGGCTGGCCATCAGGATGATTGCCTATGCCGGTCCAATACCCCTCTTTCTTGATCTTCTCGTTGGGAATGGAACCTTCAATGACGAGCACAAACGGCTCCAGCTTTCCTTTTTCGGCTTTGTAGAGCCATTCCATGAAGTTGTCGCCGCCCTGCTCGTACGCGAGCACGCGGTTGTGCAGGACTACCTTCGGAATCCCGGGAATGCTCCCGAGGATCAAGTCCTCAATCGGCGGCTGTTCAGCGGCAGTAACAGAAACGGTGTCGCCGTCACAGCTCATGCCATCGGGAAGCCAGATCACGTGGACATCGATGGGGAGCGGTTTTTCCGGCTTCAGCCACGGAAGCTTCATCAATTGCATGGAATCCTCGCTTTAGCACAAGCCATGCGAGTCGCACGCTCGTAGTTGTAAGTGAACAGATTTTGCGATAGCACTTTATCGCGTTGCAGCAGACAACGACAGACAATAAGCTAGACTCCGCGTGATTGTGGCGAGTTGCCCTTACCAATAAAAACCCCTCCTTCTCTCACACCTGATACTGCGGAAGGCTGTGATTCTTCTCCGCGAGCGGAGCATAGGAATTCGGCTGGAACTCTTCTGCTCTCCAGTGCGGCTGCTGGAGCGAACGCTCCATCGCCGCTTTCAAGAACGCGCCGGTGCGAACCGTCAGTCGCTTTGTGCTCTGGTGAGAGACACAGACGGCGGGCCACCGCCATTGCAGAATGCTACGATTGAAAGAGAAAACGTTCAGCCAAGATGAGTGATTTTGTTTCAGTTGATCGAATGAGGGCGGAAAGAACGCCTGTGTTTCTATTGCAGGCGCGGGAACGCAGCGCACAACGCTTGATGATGGCCTACGCCATCGCCGGGCTGTTCTTTATGCTGCTGCCGGGAACGTTTTTGGGAGTCTGGAACCTGATTTCCATCAGCGGCCATCATTCCGCTGCCATCTCCGCCTCATGGATTCAGGCCCACGGGCATGCCCAGATCTTTGGTTGGATCGGGACCTTTATTATAGGAATCGGCTTTTACTCCATTCCCAAAATGAGTGGCCGGAGTTCCTACTCCGGCGCCCGCGGGTGGATTGCATGGGCTCTCTGGATAACCGGTGTGCTGCTGCGCTGGACAACTGGCGTTTATCAATGGCACTGGCGTATCGCATTGCCAGTCTCGGCAGCTCTGGAATTGGCGGCGTTCCTCATCTTCTTTTTTGCCGTAAGACAACATCCGTCGGCGGCCCACAGCGGAAAGGCAAAGGGATGGCCCGTCTGGATTGTTTCTGTCCTCGTCGGGACGGTTGGTTTTGGCCTCGGCCTGCTGATGAATCTGGCGGGAACGATCTACGCCACTTTGAACAGCAATGCGCTTGCTTTCCCTGCCGCATTCGATAATCGCTTGCTGGCACTGCTGGCGTATGCATTCATTGTGCCCACCATTTGGGGGTTCAGCGCGCGCTGGCTGCCGGTGTTCCTCGGTCTCAAGCCGATCAATGAGCGGATGCTGAAGCTCGCTCTGCTTTTGACCACCAGTGGAGTGGTACTCACGCAGGCTGGATTGTTCCATGCGGCTCCCTGGCTGTTTGCAATTGCGGCGATCGTGTCTGTGGCGGCTTTTCATCTTGTTGGGCGCGCAGAGCGCCCCGCCAAGACCACCGGAGTACATCCCTCATTTCCTGCTTTTGTACGAATCGCATATGCCTGGTTTGTTATTGCCACGCTGCTCGGCATCTGCGCTGCCTATCTGGACCATTCGCATGGCTGGGTGGGAGGCTCAAGACACGCGTTGACGGTTGGATTCATCGCCATGATGGTTTTCGCGATCGGCCAGAGAATTCTTCCCGCGTTTGCCGGCATGAGAGTGCTCTATAGTACTCGGCTGATGCTCACCTGTCTGTTGCTGCTCAACTTGGGATGTGTGCTGCGCGTGAGCAGCGAGATTCTCGCCTATGAGGGCTACTGGGCGCCCGCGTGGAATGCTCTGCCGTGGTCTGCGATCTGTGAACTGGCCGCCGTCACCGTATTCGCCGCCAATCTGCTCCTCACATTTAAACAGCCGCCTGCGCACGAGATGAAGTCCGCCATAGCTTGAAATCAATCGCTCTCTAGAGAAAGCTCGCTGCTGCGATTCAACGTGCTGCTGTCGTTTCCTGTTCTCTTGAGCAGGTAGAATCGTTAGATTGAATCATGGAGACCCCACAGTCACCAGAAGCAGCGCGTATGGATATTATCACCCGGGCCGCAGAATCGGCCGCCTTTATTATTTCGAAAATCAGGGTGCGTCCAGAAGTAGCGATCGTCCTCGGTTCAGGGCTGGGTAACTTCGCTGACGATATTCGCGACGCGGTGCGAATTCCCTTTCAACACATTCCTTACTTTGCGCCGTCCACCGCGATCGGCCATGCGGGGCAGTTGGTCATCGGAACTCTGGACGGCATCCCACTGATCGCGATGCAGGGCCGTCTTCACCTATACGAAGGCTATTCGGCCGAAACCGTGGTATTCCCGATCCGAGCGTTTGCACGTATGGGTGTGCAGGCTCTGATTTTGACGAACGCGGCCGGCGCGGTGAACCGTGACTACGTACCGGGCCGGCTGGTTGTTATCAGCGATCACATCAATCTCCAGGGCCAAAATCCTCTGTGCGGTTGCGAAGCTGGGCGAGTGGGACCGCGGTTCATTGACATGACAGATGCCTACTGTGAAAAGTACAGGCGCATGGCTCTTGCTGCTGCTAGAAAGCAGGGCATCGCGTTAACCGAAGGTGTCTATGCGGGCTTAATGGGTCCCAGCTATGAAACGCCGGCGGAGGTGCGCTTCCTCCGCGCAGTAGGCGCAGATCTGGTCGGCATGTCAACGGTCGCCGAAGCGATTGCTGCGCGGCAACTGGGAATGAAAATCCTGGCAATTTCCTGCATTGCTAACGCGGCGGCGGGAACTATCACTGAGAAGATTACACATGACTTAGTTCTAGAGACGGGGAGGCGCGCATCCGGGCAGGTTAAGGCCCTGTTGCGGGAGTTGCTGCCGATCATCAGGGATGACCTGAAATCCTAACCGAAGCAGCCTTCAGCCAGCCAAGGCATGGAAAGATCCCCGGTCGGCACTCTGGTCGGCAACTTCTATCTGAATACGTCAAACCGGCATTTCGTTTGCGAGGTAGCACTCTAACAGAAGATCGCAGACGTCTATTCTCCCGCCTTCTACACAGTAAAACCTGTTCCACACGCCTCTGGGGTGGGTCTTAATAACTGACGAAGGAAATCAAACGAAGTGGCTGCGCAAACCACCCCGGCACAATCTATGTTTTCAGTTCAGGCGGAGCCCTACGAGGATCGCCTCATCACGAGACGTAGCGCCGCGGAATGTCACCACCCAGCGGAACCGGCGTTGTCGCCGGCACGTGGCAACGCCGGTCCACTGGAACCCCTTGCCCGGCCACAGGTTGCTATAATCCGGGAAATGTCCTGGGATGAGCTTTCGGACGAGGCGCTGATCTCGCGCTATCGAGATGAGCCCGACAAAAGCATCGCCGAGCAGTACGTGAATGAACTGTTCCGGCGGCACCACGTCAAGGTGGCGCGATGGTGTTTGAGCTTCGCCGAAAATCGCGAATCAGCAGCCGATCTTGCCCAGGAGATCTGCGCCAAGGCTTACAAAAATCTGGAGTACTTCAAAGGACAATCAAAATTTTCCACCTGGTTGTTCTCCATCGCCCGCAATCACTGTCTAAATGCGGTGAGAGCACGATCCAGCGCTCCTGATATGGAATCCGAGGAAACCATCATCGATTCTCTCCCCGATCTGGCTTCTGACAATCCTCATCAAACTGCAGAACGCAACCAGCTCATGGAAATCGCCCGCCAATTCGTCAATACCGAGCTGGATGAAACAGAAAAGCAGGTCTTCACCCTGCACTTTGCAGAGGAGATGCCGCTGGATGTGATCACCCGGCTCTTGAACCTTCAAAACACGAGCGGGGCCAAAGCGTTCCTCGTTAGCGCCAGGAGGAAGCTGGACCGGGCTGTAAAACGGTGGAAAGCAGCAGTTTAAAAGGAGTTCCGAAGCGACAAAGGAAATGCTACACATGGCCGACGACACAAATAATGCTCATATCTGGCAGCACGCAGTGGCTGCGACAAAAGAATGTCCACCACTTAAAGTGCTGGAAAAAGTAATGGAGGAGAGCTCGTCCGAACCCAAAGCGGAAGCGCATGTTGCAAGCTGCCCGCACTGCCAGGCAGAGATTGCCATGTTGCGGAATTTTGAATCCTCCGCGCCTTCAGAAAATGAAGGCGCCGCAGTGGCCTGGATTACAGCCCAATTGGAGCGCAACCAGAAAGCGCCGGCGGCAAAATCTCCCGTTGCAGTGGTTCCCTTCTGGCGCGCGATATTCCGGCTTCCTTACATGGCAGCCGCTGCCGCCCTGATCGCGGCCATTACTCTGGGAATTTCTCTCCACCACTCTGAGAAAGGGAGACCTGTTTTTGAGGTTCCGCACAACGGCATTTATCGCGGTGGAGACATCCAGTTAAAAACAATCGGTGATTTGAGCACGCCACCCAATCAGTTGACCTGGGCGGCAGTACGCGGGGCAACCAGCTACTCGGTTGAAGTCGATGATGTGACCGGCGACAAGATTTGGCAATCAACCTCGACGCAAAATTCGATTCAGGTAGATCCTGAGCTGAAAGCCAAACTCGTCCCAGGCAAGCCTCTCAAGTGGACCGTAACCGCACTGGACGCGAACGGAAAGGAGCTTGCCACAGGCAAGGGTAACTTTCGGGTCGCTCTGAAGCGGTAGCTGGCCGAACAAAAGTGCTTTCTTAGGAAATCGCGACATGAAATGCGCCTCATTTTATCTGCTGAGGCACAGAGTTGCACGGGAGATAGGGTTCATCAACTCGCCATCCTCTGGCGCAGAGGTGTTATCCTAAAGCAATACAACATCTTGAGCGAGCCTGCGATTTTCATGTCCAATCCGACTGCCCCTGATTCAACTGTTACTGACGCCACCACACCTGGCCCTCAGCCTGCAACGCAGGAAAACCAGCAATCCTTTCAGGACATCCTCTCCCAATTCGAGAAGAGCCATGTTCACAAACCGGCGGAAGCAGGAAAAGGCGTTCAGGGGACAGTCATTACTGTTTCGGGCGATTCGGTGTACCTCGACATCGGCTACAAAACGGAAGGCATTCTACCCATCGCGGAACTGCGCGCGGGTGAGTCGCTGCGTGCAGGCGACACGCTTGTGGTCTCAATTAAAGGACGCGATCCCGAAGGCTATTACCAGCTTTCCCGGGCAAAGATTCAGCGCGTCACGGACTGGGAATCGCTCGAACGGGCGTTCAACGAGAAAGCTACGATCGTGGGTACCGTGACAGGTGTTGTGAAAGGCGGGCTCAGCATAGATGTGGGCGTACGCGCATTCATGCCCGCCTCGCGCAGTGGTACCCATGATGCCTCCGAAATGGAAAAGCTGGTGGAGCAGGAGATCCGCTGCCGCATTATCAAGCTGGACATTGCCGATGAAGACGTGGTGGTGGACCGGCGCGCGATTCTCGAAGAAGAAGAACGGGCGGGTAAGGAACGGCGGTTTTCCGAAATTAAAGAAGGCGAAACCGTTACCGGCACGGTCCGCAGTCTCATGGAGTATGGCGCGTTTGTAGATATTGGCGGAGTGGAAGGCCTTCTGCACGTGGCGGAAATTGCGTGGACGCGCATTACCAAGCCCTCAGACGTGCTTACGGTGGGGCAGGAGATTGAAGCCGTTGTCTTGAAGGTTGATTCAGACAAGCACCGCATCTCCCTTGGGATGAAACAACTGCAGCCGCACCCCTGGGATGCCGTGCCGGGCAAATACAGTGTGGGCGAGCGTGTTCGCGGAACGGTAAGCCGGCTCACCGATTTCGGCGCCTTTGTAGAGCTTGAGCCCGGTGTGGAAGGGCTGATCCATATTTCGGAAATGTCGTGGGCCAGGAAGGTACGCAGACCCAGTGACGTGGTAAAGGTGGGCGACACCGTGGAAGTGGTGATCCTGGGTGTAAACGCCGGCGAGCGACGGATTTCTCTTGGGCTCAAACAGGCGCTGGGCGATCCCTGGGCTGAAGTGCCGCGCAAATTCCCTGTCGGATCAGTGGTGGAAGGTCCCGTGATTAGCGTCCAGAAGTTTGGCGCATTCGTGCAGGTGGCCGAGGGCGTGGAAGGCATGATCCATGTCGGGGACATGAGTGCGGAAAAGCGCATCAACCATCCGCAGGAAGTGGTAAAGCTCGGCCAGCCGGTGAAAGCGCAAGTGCTGGAAGTGGATACCGAGCGGCGGCGGTTACGGCTCGGCATCAAGCAGATGGTACCGTCGAGCCTTGATGAGTACATTGCCGAGCATAAGTCGGGCGACGTAGTGACGGGACGCATGACCGAGATCAATGACGGATACGCGCAAGTAGAACTGGGCGAGGGCGTCTTCGCCACGTGCCGCATGAAAGAAGAGAAGCCGGCCGAAGCTGCGCAGGCAGCGAGCGGCTCAGCCAAGGCTGATTTATCGTCCCTTAGCTCCATGCTGCAGGCGCGCTGGAAAGGTGCAGCGGCTTCGGGCACGCAAAAGCATGAAACTGCCAGCGCGGGTCAGATTCGCAGCTTTAAGATCACAAGGCTCGACCCGGAACACAAGAAGATTGAGCTGGAGCTGGCGTAGGAAGCAGTAAAGCTCACCGCTGATTCACCTGATTCCCGAATATCTTGCTGATGATCAGATCGCTATAGCTGCAACCCGAACCGCGCCTGCATTTCCTTGCGTCCGAGAGCCGTCTGTCGCAGCGCCCGGCTGTCGAGGTCCTGAACCACCCACTTCTTTCTGAGCGCAACCGCGAGCAGGGCCGCCCCCAGAGCGCCGGCAAGATGGGGACGGCGCTCGCTCCAGTCCAGGCATGCACAGGCAAAGCGGCGGCGCAGCCGGCGTTCGGCATCCAAGTCGATGCCGAAGTGGGCAAGGCCCTTTGCGCCCTCGGCCGTGACTTGATATTCCTTGCCATCTTCTCCCGCCGCCAGCCAGCGCAAAGCGTGCAAGCGGTCATGCAGCAACACGCCCAGAGTGCCAGCCATGTGGTCATAACAGGTACGTGCGAAACGGAGCCGGTCAGGCGTGTTGGGGATAAATTTAATCTCTGGGCTGCCAGCCAGCACGCTCAGTCTTTCCAATACTGCGGCGACGTTCGGCCCTTTTAAGCTGTAATAGCGATGCTTTCCCTGGGCGTGAACTTTGACAAGACGCTCGGCCATGAGGCGGCTTAAGTGTGCGCTGGCGGTCGAGGGACTCACTCCGGCGATAACGGACAGCTCAGTGCTGGTGCGGGCATGTCCGTCTAACAAACAGTAAAGCATGCGGGAACGGGCTGGATCACCAATGGCGGAGGCAATGCGGGAAACCGCGGCATCATGATACTGTGTTACATTCATTATTCGATGATAAGCGAAGTATGGATGCCACCCAAATGAAATAGTCGTACTTCGGAAGGAAAATCAATGACAGTGACATGCGTCATCCGCTATGAGATCGATCCATTTCAAAAGGACGGGTTCAGGCAATACGCGGAAAGTTGGGGCCGCATCGTTCCCAGGTGTGGCGGCCAGCTTGTAGGATATTTTCTTCCCTACGAGGGCACGAATAATGTTGCCTGGGGGCTGATTGCATTTGACAGCCTCGCCTCTTACGAGGAGTACAAGGCGAAGTTGAAAGCCGATCCGGAAGCACTGGAGAACTTTGCCATGGCCCAGACGAAACGGCTGATTTTTCGCGAAGAAAGAAGTTTTGTGGAGGGAGTGGAAGGCACGCTCAGCTTCCCTGCCCGAAAAACACGCAAGGAGAACGTCCATGTTGACGCAAGCTGAAAAAGGAGCGGCTTTTCGCAAGCTGCACGAGCGCGAGAGCGCATTTATCATTCCCAATCCCTGGGACATTGGGAGCGCGCGCATTCTGGCGCATCTCGACTTTGGGGCGTTAGCCACAACCAGCATGGGTTACGCCCTTTCCAGGGGAAAGCGGGATGGAGCAGTCTCTCGTGATGAGGTGATTGCCCACGTGGCCGAGATAACCTCCGCCACCGAACTTCCTGTCAGCGCCGATCTCGAGAACTGTTTTGCGGACGATCCGAAGCAGGCCGCCGAGACGATCAGGCTGGCGGCCGCAGCGGGAGCTGTAGGCGGATCGATTGAAGACTCGACCGGACGCGCTGACGATCCGATTTATGAATTTGGATTTGCGGTGGATCGCGTACGCGCGGCGGTCGCGACGGCGCGAGCGCTGCCCTTCACGTTTACACTGACAGCCCGAGCGGAAAATTTTCTGCACGGCCGGCCCGATCTCAAGGACACCATCAAGCGCTTGCAGGCTTTTCAGGAAGCAGGCGCGGACGTTCTTTTCGCTCCGGGCCTGCGCACGAAAGCAGACATGGCTGCAGTGATCAGTTCCGTGGATCGTCCGGTTAACGTGCTGATGGGATTGCAGGGCGTCCTGCTGAGCTTGGACGAGCTCTCTGAACTAGGAGCCAAAAGGATCAGCGTAGGCAGTTCGCTGGCGCGGACTGCGCTGGGCGCGTTTCTTCGCGGCGCCCGGGAGATGCGCGAAACGGGCACGTTCTCGTTTGGTAGTGAAGCCGTAAACCCTCGGGAGATCAGCGCGATCTTCAAAGAGTAATCGAAATCCCTGATGGTTCTTTGTTGGGGTACGAACACATTTGATTGCAGAAGTACCAGCCGAGTGTGCCAAGTTTACCGCAAGCTATTCAATTCAGGCGTTGCGTTGCGACGTCACTCTGCCCTATTCTTCGCAGGCATGAGTGATCAAGCTGAACTGTTGCGCGGTATCAACGTTGTGAGTCTCAGCATCAACACTCCCGGGCCGGTCGCGGCATCGCGGCTCGCACGCCTGGGAGCCACTGTCACCAAGGTTGAACCGCCCACGGGTGATCCTCTCAAGCTATTTGCGCGCACCTGGTATGATTCGCTGTCCTCCGGACAGAAGATCACCACACTGGACTTGAAGGATGCTGCAGGACGTGGGCAACTCGACGTGCTCCTGGCCAACGCTGACTTGCTGCTTGCCTCATATCGGCCTTCGGCGTTGCGACGGCTCGGGTTGGATTGGGAGACCACACACGCACGTTTTCCCAAGCTGTGTTTTGCAGGAATCATCGGGTATCCGCCGCCAGATGAGGAAAAAAGCGGGCACGATCTGACGTATCTGGCAGAGACAGGATTGGTCACGCCACCGGAGATTCCCTCCAGCCTGTTTGTTGATTTGGCCGGTGCCGAAAGATGTGTGAGTGAGGCTCTGGCGCTGCTCGTCCATTTTGCGCGAACGGGAGAGACGGGTTGCGCATTTATCTCTCTGTATGAATGCGCCAGGGCGCTCAGCGCTCCGGTCTCGGCCGGGCTTACTAATCACGAAGGAGTGCTCGGCGGCGGCTCACCGTTTTATGGTATTTACCAGGCGCGAGATGGCTGGGTCGCAGTTGCTGCGCTCGAGCCCCACTTTGCTCAACGATTGATGGCAGAGCTCAAGCTCAGCAAGCCGGAGCACGCTGCCTTTACTCGCGCCTTTCGTGAACGCAGCGCCGACGACTGGGAGAAGTGGGCAGAGGAGAAAGATTTGCCGGTGGTAAAAATCCGTCAAAACTGAGATTGTAATTTGCAATCTCGCGCTTGAAATTTACAATCCTCGCATGTTCCAGAACAATCTACTCGCAGGCAAACGAATCCTTATCACCGGCGGCGCTACCGGCCTGGGCAAAAGCATGGGCCAGCGCTTTGTTGAACTCGGGGCGGCGCTTTACATCTGCGGCCGCCGCGAAGAAATGCTCAAGCAGGCTGCGGCTGAATTACGTTCGGCAATACCGGGTGCGCAGGTCAAGACTTTTTCCTGCGATGTACGCGATAACGAACGTGTAGAGACAATGATCGGGGAATTCTGGAAAGACGGCCCCTTGGACGTCCTGATCAACAATGCTGCAGGTAACTTTATTTCGCGTACGGAAGATCTTTCGATCGGGGCTTTTGAAGCCGTAATAGGCATCGTGCTGATGGGAACGATTCACTGCACCATGGCGTGCGGTAGACGCTGGCTCAAGGGAGGACATCGCGCGAATGTGCTCAACATCACCACCATCTATGCGGAAAGTGGGTCGCCCTATGTGGTGCCGTCGGCGGTCGCCAAGGCGGGCGTTCTCAACATGACGCGAAGCCTTGCCGTCGAGTGGGGCAAGCGCGGCATTCGCTTCAATGCCATAGCCCCCGGACCAATTCCGACCGAGGGTGCTTTTTCGCGTCTAATGCCCGTCAAGTCACTCGAAGAGCTGGCAAAAAAGCGCAATCCCTTGGGGCGCTTCGGAACGCATGGAGAACTCGCTGACTTGGCGGCATTTCTGATCAGCGACCATGCCGGCTACATCAACGGAGAACAGATTGTCATGGACGGCGGCGAGTGGTTGCAGGGCGCAGCCGAATTCAATCACTTGGGTGACCTGATGACGCCCGAAATGTGGGAAGCCATTAAGCCCAAAAAGAAAAAGCAGGATCAGTAGCAGCTAAGGGATTAAGAGACGAAGAGAGAAAAATGTCACTGCGATATATATCAAACCGGGCCACAGCAACTCTACTGCTACAGAAGCAGGCTCATCCGTCGACTGCTAATAAGGACCAGAGACCCGGAAGCTCTGGTCCTTAACTATTTTTGCTCATGAATAGCTGCTAAGTCGCGTCCCTTCTTGCATTTGCCATCTCCGGTTGGATTCAGCAGTTTTGCCTCAGGCAGATCACCACAAAAGTGCGCAGATCCTCCTTTCCACCTGATCTGCGAATAGCAAATCAGGTCGGCTATCGTGCGCATCAACAAAACGGCGGGCCGCCATTGCTGCTGCTCGGCCCGCCTCATTCGCTTTTCTCGTGCTTGCCTTCCCCACTAACTTGCACTCCTTGCATTTGGTGGAAACAACGATCAGGGATGAAACTTCAGACGTTTGCTAGCGAGGGGAAGGAAACCCCGTGAAGACTCGCTGATGCAGGCACGCAGGACGTCCCGGAAGTAGTGCCTCACGCCCGCTAACTGGCTCGTCTGCCAGTGTCGTGAGGCGATATAGCTAAAACGCGAACACACTATACTCCGGGGTTGTTCCCGGACAAACAAAATTTTTTACCTAATACTCCGAAGTTGCTCACCGGCGGGCAGACACTTGAAGGGACAAGGTATTCCCAACATGGAACTCTGGCAGGGATGGTATTCTTCTGCCACAATCCTGTTCCGAGGCAACCTGATCATGAGACGCTTGGCTTTGTCCGTACTTCTGCTCTCCGCTGCCCTGCCGGCCCAAACTGTCGCGCACGCAAGAGGCGTGGCACGTACACCCCAGATCAACATCGCCTATGAGACTCTAGGCAGCCGCGGAACTGCGTTGCCAATCATTGCGGTGAATGGCGGGCCCGGGCTCACCCACGCCTACATGGTGCAGAATGATCTCTGGGAGCGCGTTGCCAGACACCGCCTGGTGGTTTTTTACGATCAGCGTGGTACCGGCGCATCCAGGCTTCGGCAAGCCTCATCACGACCTCCGCACAGCCCGCAGTCAACAGCAATTGTGCAGGATATGAATGCGCAGGTGGCGGATCTTGAAGCGGTACGACAAACGCTCAACCTTGAAAAATTTGCACTGCTCGGCGATTCGTATGGCGGCTTGGTTGCCATGGCATATGCCTCCGCATATCCGCAGCATGTTGCAAAATTGATACTCTCTGATTCCCCGGGTCCGTCCTGGAAGAGCATTGTGCACCTGCTGCCGGAGGTTTTTCCTGATATCCATGAAGAAGATGAGCAAGATATGCAGAAACTTGGGCCAACGACAGATGCTGCTGCCCGAGCGAGTCTTCGTAATCACTTCCGCATGATCTTTTATTCGCCGAAAAAGCGCGATGTTTACATGAGCCACATGGGCGATCTGGGATTCGAACCGGCAGTTGCCGAAGCCGTGTCAAAGGCCACCGAAAATCTTGATCTCGCGTCCAGACTTGCCGGCTTTAGTTTCCCTACACTGGTCATCAACGGCCGTTACGATATGAACGTTGCTCCCCTGACCGCATGGCGACTGGCACATGCCATCCCCGGCGCGAGGCTCGTCTTTTTTGAGCATAGCGGGCATTTGCCTTCCTATGAGGAGCCGGAGAAGTATCTTGCAACAGTTGAAAATTTCCTCAACGCAGATTGAGGAAGGCACATCAACAGCATTGTTTTCGTCACGATCGCCTTGCCATCATCTCTGATGGAAACTGGCTCGCTCGGCCCGCTGAAGAGACGGCGGATTACATACGAATCCGGCTTGTGTTTAGAATGGTAGTTCCACCCATGAAGCTTCCAATCGCACGGTTTGTCACCTCCGCCGCACACCCAGACGGCTTCCCGCGCGAGGGGCCTCCTGAGTTCGCCTTCCTTGGCCGCTCCAATGTCGGGAAATCGAGTCTGATCAATTCGCTGCTGGGTCAAAAAATTGCGCACGTCAGTTCCACCCCGGGCCGAACCCGCACCATCAACTTCATCGGGATTTATACCGGCGCAACTCAGCCTGAGCCGCAATTTATGCTGGTGGACCTTCCAGGTTATGGCTACGCCAAGATTTCGCGCTCTATTTCTGCCGAGTGGCCAAAATTTATTGAGCCCTACCTGGAGCAGCGTGCGGTATTGCAATCCGCGATCGTGCTGGTGGACGTGAATGTTCCTCCGCAGCCGCCTGACGGGCAACTGATCGATTTCTTACAACACTCCGGACGAGACTTTATGCTTGTCGGCACCAAGAGCGATAAGCTTTCCGGTAATAAGTTGAAAGCAGCGCTTTCGGCTCTTGAAAAAGCGCACGGAGTGGATTCAATCCTTCCGTACTCCTCCCGCACTGGCGCGGGTCGGGCGGCGTTGTGGCATGCGATTTGTGAGCGAGCAGAAGCGGCGCAACAGATCAGCAGGCATTCATAAAGCAATGGATCCCTTCGCGCGAAAAATGTGGCACTTCGGTATTGGCTTCGCCGCTAGCCTGATCATTCTGGTGGTCGGACTGAAATTCTTCACCATGCATCTATGGCCTCAATGCCCGGACCGTGTTATTGGGGAGGCTGACAGTCCAGGGAAGAATTGGGTGGCAGCCATTCTGGAGCGGCGTTGCGGGCCTGAAGATCCATTTTTTGCGCAGGTCAATCTTCGTCCCGCAGGGCCACTGGATACGGGATTTCTGACCGGCCAGGCCCAGAAAGGAACCGTTTTCATGGTCGAACAGGACACCTCCGGCGCAGGAATCAGCCTTCTTTGGTCGGGGCCAGATACGCTGACCATCCGATGCCCGCATTGCACAATGGAGCTGGTCCGCCAGCGTAATCAGCGTTGGGGGCCCGTGAAGATCCGATACGAAATCCCATGAGCGCTGAAATGGTTTTGGCTTGCTCTCGGGTAGATCGGCGCGGATTACCGAGTCCCCGCGCCGGCAGTTGCCGAATGCTGCTCCAGCCACCCGGCAAGATTGGTCTGCTGCCCGGAGCGGAATTGAATACAACTGTTACTCAGCTCGAGCGATTCTCGCAGTGTCCTCTTTGCCGATGAGATTTTGTGATCGGTAAAAAACTGCTTTACGTCGCTCCGCATTCCTGCGTCACAAAAGCGAGCCGTTGCATTCACAACGGCAAGGCCGCTTGACATTGTCAGCTTGCTTTCCACCTCAGGCCAGTGCTGTTTGGTCCAATCCCACGCCATTTTTTGTGTCGAGGAGTTTTCCAGGACTCGGCCCAGATAGCCGGCCGCATCCTGACTGCGCGTTTCCGGGGAAACGATGCGCGCAAGCCATTGCTCCATCAATTTGGGATCCGTGAATCGGGCCAGAGCGAGCGCATTATCCAGTAATTGCTCGGGACTCGACTTCGGATTGCTCATGGCAGCTATATACTGCTGAAAAAGCGCGGGATTGTTACTGGTTGCGGCAACTTCTAAAACGGTCTGGACCAGAGTCGGATCGAGGCTGCTTCCGTCTTTGCCATACTGGAGAGCCAGCTCAACTGAGCGTTGGATGACTTGTGGATCTTCCCCGATTTCACCCAGAATTTTGATCAACTGGCCACGCAATTCGTGCACATCATCCGTTTCGCCCGACGCAGGAGTCCAACCCAGTTTGGCAAACTGAGGAGAAAAATTAGCCTGTACCCAGGCTAGAAACGCGGCTTTTGTGGCGTCTGTAAGGAGGTGGTCATGGATCATCTGCAGCGCGGGAACATAGCTTCCGACAATAGCGCTCTCCTCATCCTGATTCAATGCCGAAATGAGGTTCAGATAATTGGCCACATTTTCCTGTCCCGCCAGCGTCAGAGCTGCCTCATCATCCAGCAATGAAAGCCGCTCTGCAGTGCTCAACGCTGTTGTGGCCACGCTTGAGAGCTTCTGAAGCGTATCCATGTCATAGTGGGTCCGGTAATAACCCGTGGCGTTAGCATTAACAAACAGCCAGGAAGAACACCCGCCTGGCACGGGGACAACGGCATCTTTCTGCCCAATGATCTGGCAAAACGGCCTTGCATCGGCGGCTTTCACGCAGAGCGGAACCATCCATGTTTCGGGGGCAGCCGTATCCTCAGAAGCCGCGAGAAAGAACCGCTTTTGGCTAAGCGCAATTTCTGTTTTGGGCTGAGCGGGTGCGATTTGGCGGAGACGACGGCGGGAATGGCGCCGTCTCCGGACCCGGGGCTCCGCAGGCGGAGAGACGCACGACGATTTCACCTCCATCAGGGGTACGCCCGGCTGCTCGACGAATGTGGTCATAATCTTGTCCACTGGTCGCCCGGAGATCCCCGTGATTACATTCCAAAAATCTTCCGCGGTGGCGTTGGTGTACTGATACTTGCGAAGATACGCGTTCACCCCGCGTCTGAAAACATCCGGGCTGACATAGGATTCCACCATGCGCAGAATGGCAGCGCCTTTTTGATAAGAGATGGAATCAAACATCTCATTGATTTCGTCCGGCGTCTCCGCGCTGGCGCGGATTGGATGCGTATTGCGCAGCGAATCTACACGCAGAGCGCTATTTGTATCAGCCACCGCTTCAAGTGAGGCATTCCATTCTGGGTGCAGAACCTGCGAAGGTTTCGTTTCCATCCATGTGGCAAAACCCTCGTTCAACCAGATGTTGTCCCACCACTTCATTGTCACCAGGTCACCGAACCATTGGTGCGCCATTTCGTGCGCCAGAATTTCAAATACCCTCTGGTGACTATCGACGGAGGAATGCTTATCGTCAATGAACAGATCAGATTCGCGATAAAAAATGGCGGCGGTATTCTCCATTGCACCGGCTTCAAAGTCAGGCGCGCCCACAATGTCAAGCTTGCCGAAGGGATATGGAATGCCGTAGTAGTTGTTGTAAAAGTGCAGGATCTCCTGCGCATAGCGCAGAGCGGCAGTTCCCAGAGGCTTCTTGTCCGGGGTGCCACAGACCCTGATGGGAATGTTATCGGCCTCACCTTCATTGCAGGTAAAATCACCCACCGCCATGGCAACCAGGTAGGTGGACATTTTGGCAGTACGTGAAAATTTAAGAGTGTGTTTGCCCTGGGAAGGACCAGCACTGTCGGAAACGATCTTTCCATTGGAAATCGCTGTATCGCCCTGATCCACGACGAGGCTGATGTCAAATGTGGCTTTCAGCGCAGGCTCATCGAAAGATGGGAAAGCGCGGCGGGCATCGGTGGCTTCAAATTGTGTCACAGCGTAATTACGCAGGCCGGTCTTGGCAAGGTAAAAGCCACGCAATTGGTTATTGAGAATGCCGGTGAACTCGATGTGAATACTCGCGACGCCGCGCTGGAGCGGATCGGCAACTTTCAAGGTCGCCTGCTCCTTTTCCGGACTGAAAGTGGGCTCTGCCAGTTGGGTTTTGCCATTTTGCGTGATTTCCGCCTTCTGAAATTGAAGCTCCGCCGAATTTAAAGTGATTGCGGCAGTAGGCTTGACCAGCTGGACAGCAATGGTTTCCTCGCCGCTGAACGTCGCTTTCTTGAGATCGGGGCTAAAGGAGAGATCATAGTGCTCAGGCACCACCCCTCCCGGAAGGCGCTGAGCTATCGCCAGAACAGGAATTAAGGCAAAAATTAAAACGCCAATATATTTCTTGAGAGTCAACCGGTAACTCCTTGGATTTAGACGCTTCCGCTCCTCGCGGCGTCTGACTAAACCTGGAGGAAAGAGGATGAGCCGGACTTATCTGTATTGCAATCTCCGGCTGCGTTCGACTAAATACTGAGAGCTATTTTTTCACACCAGAGCCGCAGCCTGATAATTATTATCACCGCGCCAATGAATGCAAGAGGGGGAATCACCTCAGTCGCGCTTTACTGATTCCCGGCAGGGATGGCGGGCAATGCTGGGCAGGCGGATGTTCTTACGCTGGGTAACAGTCGCACAGAGTGATGGTTCGTATTCTTTGCCGCTCCAGTCGAATACCGTTGTCTCCTCCTGGACCGGATTTACCTGAAACTTCCCTGAGAGCGAAGGCAGGCCGTGCTTCACGATCTTCATCGGGTGCAGCGAAGCAAAGTGCTCTTCGAGAGCCAGCTTGTAGCCGTCCCCTGATTTCAGATAAACAAAAGTTGAGCAGTTTCCGTTTCGGCAGTCGCAACCATCATGGGGGGCAGCAATAACACCCTCATCATGTCCGCCCATACGGATTTCTTCGGTCTCAACCAGGCTTTGCAGAGCCTGGTTTGAGATATCTCCCTGCGACGGCGCCATGCAGGCATCATCATGAGCCAGCGCCTGCCTCAGTTGGGGTTGAAGGTCTGCGATCCGGGCAGACTGTCCACCGCTGAATAGCGGTCCGGCCGCGAAAATCAAAATAAGGAAGGAGTACCGGTTAATCATGCGATTGCTCCTTATTTTCAGGCACTGCTTCTGTTATGGATAGATTCCACAGGTTCTGGTACCAATCAACTGATCCAGCATGTCCGGCGCGTTGGCGCACTCCGGCGCCGGCATACCGGGAAGCCGGAGTTCGCCACGGGGTCCCACGGCAACTCCGTTGTTCCCAAAATCCTCCAATGACAGGTTTCGCAGAACCGGCAAAATACTCATGGAAGGATCCAGTCTGGGGCCGCCCGGCTTTTCCTGCTTCACCGGATAGACCTGACCGCTGATAAATGATCCATCGGGCGCCAAATGGGCCTCAAGGATGAGTGAGATTCCGTTCTCTGCAGTCAAATTAAATGGACCATAGGTGGCAAAATTTCCCAGTGAGTAGGCAATCAACTTGCTCTGATAAATCTCCATCCCGCGGACCACATGTGGTCCGCTGCCCAGCACGAGCCCCGCTCCGGCGTCAATTGCGGCATGGGCAAATTGGCGCAAATCACCACGATCCTCCCCCAGGAACATCTCGTCGCCCTGAAGGACATGCTGGTGGGCCGCTCCCTCCCCGCCGCCATGGAAGGCCACAATGACCAGGTCGGCGTCAGCGCGGGCTTGCCGGATTGCCTGAAGGGAATCCTCAAGGTCGAGCAGGTTGTACGCGCCGGGATATGTGGCAAAGGCGATCACCGCCACCTTCTCGCCTTTGACTGTAAGGTGAGCGATATCCCCGACTTCGCCCGTGTGCGCAATACCTACGGCGTCCAGAGTCTGCTGCGAACTGGTGCGACCGTCCTCGCCAAAATCCATCGCATGATTGTTAGCCAGTCCCATAACGGTGAAGCCAGCCGCTTTGAGGTGCGCGCCGTAGCGGGTGGGTACGCGAAACGCATAGCAGTGCCCCGGCGCCTTCCCGCGGCACTTGGCGGAGGGTTCATCTCCGTCATAGAGCGGCCCTTCCAGATTGCCGAAAACAACATCGCCACGCTTAAGGATCGGCGTTACCTCCGCGAGCAGGTCGGCGCCATCATTCGGCGGCAGCAGACCGCCGGTTTCGTCAGGGAATGTGGACCCCAGCATGACATCACCAACGGCGGTAACAACGATCTCACGATCGTTGAGCTGCGGAAAAACAAAGCCATATCCAATGCCGGCGGGCGCCAATTCCGTGCCGGGAGTTGGCGAGGGGCTGGGGCTGGAGCCGAGTTGGACATCAGGCTCTGGTGGCGCGTGCTGCGCCGCCCCAAGGGCTGATGGAGCAGGAGTGGATTGCGGGGCGCGAGAAATTGTTGCGGCAGTCGGTGATGCAAAGCGAACCGGCTGTTGCGCGCAAGCAGATGCAACAAAGAAAAGGACCGCCACACAGCCGAGGAATGATATAGCTGTTTGCCGTTCGATTTTTTGTGAATAGGCTCTTTTCGCGTTCATTCGCAGCTATTTTTTACGACCTCTCTAATCTGCGGGCGCTTGTTGCACTTCACCGGCCACGATTATTTCAGCACAGCGGTTCCAGGCGAACCAGTAGGCAATTTCCCTATAATCACGAACATCAACGACCGCCAGATCAGCGTCTTTTCCAGCCTCAATCGTGCCTTTCCGGGCCTGGAGGCGCACTGCGCAGGCGGCGTTTATGGTGGCCCCCGCGATGGTTTCAGCCGGCGTCATGCGCATATGAGTACACGCCAATGACAATATGAACGGCATGCTCGGCGTGGGTGACGTTCCGGGATTGTAGTCTGTAGCCAGCGCAACCGGCACACCGGATTCGATCAACTTTCTCGCGTCCGGATAGTCTTTATGTCCAAGGAAGTAACTTGCGCCGGGTAAAAGAACCGCTACTGTTTCTCTGCTCGACAAACTTTTGACGTCTTCATCGCCAACGCAATCCATGTGGTCGAGTGAAGCCGGATCGCAACTCAAGAGGCCGACCAGACGCGACGGGGTGAACTGGCAGACATGAGCGCGAGTGGCCAGTCCGTGCAGGCGCGCAGCTTGCAGGACTTTTATGGATTGCTCCAGCGTAAAGGCGCCGCGTTCGCAAAAAACATCTACAGATTTAGCCAGCTTTCTTTGTGCCACCAGAGGAATCATTTCGTTGCAAATTGTGTCTACGTAGCCATCCGCATTTCCCCCATACTCCGGCGGGACTACGTGTGCGGCAAGAAGGGTGGGCGTCACTGTCCCCGGCCAGAGCTTTGCCGCGTCAGCAATTGCCTGCAGAGATTTAATTTCCGCTTCACTGCTTAGACCATAGCCGGATTTGGCTTCTACGGTCGTAGTCCCCTGCCTCAGCATTGCGTGGAGCCCGTCGAGCACATGATTGCTCAAGTCCTTTCGGCTGGCAGCGCGGACGCTGGCCAAGCTGGATCGAATTCCGCCGCCCGCCGCAGCTATCTCCTCATAGCTTGCCCCATGAATGCGCTTTTCAAAGTCGATCAGGCGCGGCTCGACAAATGCAGGATGTGTATGGCAATCAACGAAGCCAGGCAAAACAACGCGCCCCTTGCAATCCACCTCGATGACCTTTTTCCTGTTGCTCTTGATCCATGCGTCGCGGGAGACGTCCTGCCGACGTCCGACGGTGATGATCGTTCCTCCGCCGCACAGCACGGCAGCGTCTTGAATTACTGCAACGTCATTCAAAGCCGGCCCCCGCCGCGGTGCTGACGGCCCGCGTAGAGTGAGAAGCTGGCCAATGTTGGTCAGCAGAAGATAGCGCCCTTTTCTGGTTGCAATTCTGGTCACGAGCGTGGCATCGGGATTTTTACGCCTTTCTTTTCGGCGAAAGTTACAGCCGCTTCATAGCCTGCGTCCACATGCCGCGCGACGCCGATGCCGGGATCGTTTGTGAGTACACGCTCAATTCTCTTGGCCATCGCATCAGTTCCGTCAGCGACACTGACCTGGCCGGCATGCTGCGAATAACCGATCCCGACTCCGCCGCCATTGTGAATGGAGACCCAACTTGCCCCGCTGGCGGTATTCAGCAAGGCGTTCAGCAGAGGCCAATCGGCAACAGCATCGCTGCCATCCTTCATGCCTTCCGTCTCGCGATATGGGGAAGCCACCGATCCGCAATCGAGATGATCACGGCCGATCACGATAGGCGCTTTGAGCCTGCCCTTCTTCACCATTTCGTTTATTGCCAGCCCGAACTGTGCCCGCTCGCCGTAGCCCAGCCAGCAGATGCGCGCGGGTAGGCCCTGAAACTTGATTCGTTTGCGCGCCAGCTTGATCCAACGGTCGAGAATCCGGTTTTGCGGGAAAAGCTCAAGCACAAGCTCGTCAGTCACGGCGATATCGGCGGGATCGCCGGAGAGCGCCACCCAGCGGAATGGCCCGCGCCCTTCACAAAACAGCGGACGTATATACGCCGGAACGAAGCCGGGAAAATCGTAAGCGTTTTTAACCCCGCGCTCAAAGGCAAATGTGCGGATGTTGTTGCCGTAGTCAAAAGTGACGCTGCCCATTTTCTGCAGCCGCAACATCCCTTCAACATGGCGGGCGATCGCGTCCAGTGAGCGCTCCAGGTACCCCTTCGGGTCGCGCTTGCGCAGCTCAAGAGCGGCTTCCAGAGACATGCCGTTGGGAACGTAGCCGTTCAACGGATCATGCGCGGAAGTCTGGTCGGTGAGAATATCGGGCAGCACGCCGCGTTCCGCCAATTCGGGAATCACGTCAGCGCAATTGCCGATCAGCCCAACAGAGACAGCTTCCTTCTTGCGAACTGCATTCTTCAGGATTCGAAGCGCCTCGTCGAGCGTGTTGACCATGAAGTCACAGTAGCCGGTTTTCAATCGCTTCTTGATACGCTCGGCGTCAACATCGATTCCCAAAAAACTTGCGCCGGCCATGGTGGCGGCCAGAGGCTGAGCGCCACCCATGCCACCCATCCCGCCGCTCACAATCAGCTTGCCGGCAAGGTCGCCGCCAAAGCTCTTCTCCGCCGCCGCCGAAAAAGTCTCGAATGTACCCTGAATAATCCCCTGTGACCCGATATAGATCCATGAACCCGCGGTCATCTGGCCGTACATCATCAAACCGGCCCGCTCAAGCTCATTAAATTTTTCCCAGTTTGACCAGTGCCCAACCAGATTGGAATTGGCGATCAGAACTCGCGGCGCGTATTCATGTGTTTTGAAGACCCCTACTGGCTTGCCTGACTGAACCAGCAGGGTTTC
Organism: Candidatus Angelobacter sp.; assembly: GCA_035712465.1. Lineage (GTDB taxonomy): Bacteria > Acidobacteriota > Terriglobia > Terriglobales > Acidobacteriaceae > Angelobacter. The sequence continues at coordinate 153,633 of DASTAS010000006.1, read as the reverse complement.
ATCATTCTCCAAAGCCTTCAGCGCGGCCAGGATTGCATCCAGGCATTTCTGGTTGCGCGCAGCTTTTCCCGTGCCGCCATACACGACAAGATCACGAGGGCGCTCGCCTACGTCATCATCCAGATTGTTCATGAGCATGCGCATGGCGGCTTCCTGGGCCCATCCTTTGCAGCTCAGTTCTGTTCCGTGAGGAGCTTTCAGGGGCGGAAGATTGGTCGTCTGGATTTCCGTCTCAACTGGCATAAGGAAATGGTAGCAAATTGAGCGGCTTTGGGGGTTTGGGGACTGGAGCGGCGGCGAATCCAAGAGAACTGCAACGAACGATACATCCACACCGTGGAGCAAATCGACGCAACTGAGCGACGTCGCCTTACGAGTGAATTTTCTCTCGGCTTTTACTGTTTACCACGAACTATATGCGGTTCCGTCCGAACTGGTTTGGTCGGATCCGCTGTGGACATCGGTAATACCGGGCTGGGTCTGGTCAATGGCCGTCATTACATCTTCCTGCACGGTTTGCCAGCTGGTATTGCTGTTGGTAAACGGATCTTTTGGGATCGCGCGGATATAGCCGGCGCTCACCAGATCATTGAGATCCTGTGGGGCTTTGTTCTTGTCCTGAGTGAATTGGTCGATGGCATTGCGGAGGGTATAGAGATCTTCCTTCAAAACCGCCTCATGAGCGTGCCGAAGGTGGACTCCATAGACCGGAACGGCAATGCTTGCAAGAATTGCGATGATGGTCACCACGATGATCATCTCGATCAGAGTGAAACCGCGCTGTTTTGCCGGTGCTCGGGATGTTAACGTCATCTTCGGTTACCAATCCTTATATTTAGTGCCGTCCAAGCCAGTGCCATCGGATTTTGTATAAACATCAAAAACGTTCTGTCCGCCCCAGGAGTCGGATTGCGGATCGTCCTGCATGGAGCGTTCTCCCCAGTCTGTGTTGCCGGTCATGGGATCTACAGGAACCTTCCGCAGGAATCTGAGCTTTTTCCCGCCGGCGATCTCAACTCCATTGACCAGAGTGTCCAGATCCGGAGGGTAGCCTTCCGTCCCCAATTTGATTTGGAACAGATTCTTGTTGGCCGCATCATGGTAGCGGTCAATCGCGTCCCTCATCTGCCACAGGTCGCGGCGTAGTTCCGTTTCTTTCTGACGCTTTACGCTGACGCGGACCACAGGCACAGCCGCTCCCATCAGAATGAGCAGGATGGAAATGACAATAATCATTTCCAGCAGGGTAACGCCCTGCTCCCGGCCAACGGCTCTCGCGGCTTTCTGGATCGGCAACTTACACATCCTTCAGTAGCTTGTTAGTCAATTTTAACAATACTCTGAGATCCAAGCACTTCCAGAGTCTGGTTCCGGCTATTCCGCGCCGCAGGGATTGAGATGGCGATCTTTCCATCACCTTTCGCCTTACCGGCAAAAACCAGGCTGAACACCGTTCCGTCTCCGGAAATTCCCGGGCTGCCCGGCTGACGCTGCGCGGTAACCTGCAGCTTGCCGCTGACTGGATCATCCCGGTGGACCAGCACGGCCGTCTGCCCATCGCGCGAGAGGAAATCTCCATTCGCCACACTGACGAACTGCAGCACCTTGGGATCGTAACTGATCTCGATCGGTACTGAAGCAATGTCCTGTCCGTGGTTCACCATCACATTCACAGAGAACGTGCTCCCCTGTTTCTGTGAGATGGCGCCCGGGTCCAGGCGTAGTGTCACCGGACCGGAGGCAGGGTCGCTGCCAGAAGATCTTTGTGCTCCCGGGGCTGCCTGCGATTCAGCCCGCTCGGGCTGGCTTACCGGTCCGCGGGGCGGCCCTGCAGGAAGCGCGGGGCGTGCCAGCGGAGCCATGACCTGCCGATTCGGCTGCGGCTGTGCAACAGCAGGTCTTTCTGCGGCAGCGGCTGGCAGTTGAGGAGCTTCTGCGCGCGGCGGCTGCTCAGCCGCGAGATGCAGATCAATGCCGCCGCCGGTACCCACGTCATAGGCGCGCTTATTGATGTCATTTAACTCCTGGTTCCTGACGATATGAGGAATCAGCAGAAATACGATTTCATTCTGGACTCGTTCCTTCTTTTGCTCGGAAAACAGGTACTTCAACAATGGTATCTGGCCCAGAAACGGAGTGCCGCCTGTGGTATCGGTCAGCTGATCTTCCACGATGCCGCCGAGCAGGTTCATCTCACCATCGTTGAGCCGAATGGTGTGCTCTACGCGCCGGGTGCTGATAATGGGCTGTGAAATCCCGCCGATGGTGGAAGAACCATTCAGGTTTGAAAGTTCCATTACCGTCTTGAGCGTGACCTGGCCGTCCGGGTGTACGCGGGGCGTGATCTCGAGGATTACACCAACGTCCGTGTAAGTGAACTGGGTATTCACGCCGATGGCGCCGGTGGCTGTGCCAATCCCAACGGGGGTTCCAAACGAACCGGTTGCAATCGGAATCTTGTCGGCAATCTTCAGGGTGGCCTTTTCATTATCCGTGGCGCGGATGCGCGGATTCTCCAGCAGCTTAGAGTTACTGTCGCTGAAAAGAGCAACCGCCTTCACAGGATCGATGGTGACAGCGTAATTCGTGGAATTAAGATGCTGTAGATCGTTGAAATTCAGTGTGCCGCTGGTGCCAGTGGTTCCCGTGGTCGTTGTGCTTGTGGTTAGTGGGTTTTGCAATGCAACCGAAGCGTTTTCCGGAGGCGTGATGCCCAAGTCACGCAGCTTGTCACGGCGCACCTGAGCCACAACCACATCGACGACCACTTCGGGTTTTGGCTTGTCGATGTCGTTGATCATCTTTTCCGCCAGCGCCAATTGGTCAGGAGTGCCCTTGATGACAATCGCGCTCTGTGACGGGATCTGCTGGATACGCTGCACCTCCAGCACTGTACGGATGGCGTTTACGATGTCCTGCAAATCTGTCGGGCCGGAAACGTTCCCGAGATAAAAAGTTTTGACTACGTTCTGTTCCAGTTCCCTTCTTTTGGCCTGAGTGTCCTGCGCCACAAAGATGGTGTTGGCCGTGACAGGCCGCCAAAAGGTGCGCGACTCCAGCGCCACGATATCGAGCGCATCCTGAATGCTGACGTTCTTCAAATTAAGCGAAAGACGACGCGATGTGTAATCAGGATCAAAGAGGACGTTAAGATTGGCTAATCTCGCGATGGTCTCATACGCTACTTTTGAGTCTTCTGTCAGTGTCAGGGCGGTGATGGGCGAGGTAGGCAGCGGCTTCAGCATCACCGGAGGAGTTGCTTCCTCAAGCATGTCCCGCAACGGATCATCCTCCTGCGCGGTGGCTTTGGCAGGCGCAGGCTTCGATTGCTTCTGGATCATCTGCTGCGTTCGCCGGATCTCCTGCGCTGCCAGATCGTTGCTGGGGTCAATTTCAGCGGCTTTTTGAAACAGGGCCAGCGCGTCCTGCAATTTTCCCTGATCGCGCAGTTTCTGTCCGCGGTGAACCATGGATGCCGCCGCCAGGAAGCGGGTCCGCTCGTAGGGCACACGGTATTCCAGATCGCCAGGTTTCTTATCGTAGGCCTCACGATAAAAATTGTAGGCCGATTCATAATCACCGCGAGCCTCTGCCTGCTGTCCCTTTTTTAGAAGAGACTTGGCCGACTCAGCCGGCAAAATCGCTGTTAAAATCAGTACAATCGCGAGCGTGCTCGCTACTCTCCTCATACGCTCCTGCTTACTCCCGAGGTCGCTTAACTCCTTCTTTTAAGGGGGGTTGTTGAAGGAACTGCTGTTTCGTCGTACCCGGAAAAAGTGCCTTTTTGGAATGCCAGATTATACCCTAACCATGCGCAATCTCAGAACGTCTTTAGTAACCATCTTTGCGCTGTGGTAGCATAAAAATTTTGCTGCATGCAGCAGAAAGCTGCCATGGCTCGCCACAGCGTTCACCAAACTGAGCCCAACAAGCCGAAAAACGTCAAGCGTGACCCAATCGCATCCGGCGAACGCGACGCGACCGTCAATCGTGCGGCCAGCCATAACTACTTTCTTGAGGACCGCATCGAAGCGGGAATCATGCTCTCAGGCTCTGAGGTCAAATCAGTGAGAGCAGGCCGAGCTAACCTCAAAGACGCCTACGCACTAATCAAAGATGGTGAATTATGGCTGCTGAACGCGCATATCGGGGCTTACGAGAATGCCGGCTATGCTCACCACGCGCCGCTTCGCACCCGCAAGCTCCTCATCCATAAAGAGGAAATGCGCAAGCTGATTGGCAAAACCCAGCAGCGTGGGTACACGCTGATCCCCACGCGCATGTACTTTAAGAGTGGCAGGATAAAATGTGAAATTGCGTTGGCCCGAGGCAAACAGACCTGGGACAAACGTGAGACCGAAAGGCGGCGAACCGCTGAGCGCGAAACGCGCGAGGCCGTGGCCAGGGCCAGAAAAGCTTAAAGAATTTAACAATTTTCACCATTAGGAAGTTAAAGGTTCTAACAGTTTTTAGGAGTGAAAGCGCCATTATGGATATCCGATTGATCCTCTCAAGCCTGGCCGAAGTCGAAACAGAGTGTCTTGCCATCTTTGTTCGCGACGACGGCGACAAGCAAAAGCCGCTGCCCAAGTTCGCCGGCAAAGATGCTGCGGTGGAAAAGGCCATGGCTGACCTGATCAGCGCAGGCGAAATTACCGGAAAAGCCATGGAAACTGTTTTGCTCCATCACCCTCAAGGGCTCAAGGCAAAAAGGCTTCTGGCCGTCGGCGTTGGCAAGACTGCCGGCTTCACTCACGTGGAACTGCGCAAAGCTGCGGGAACTGTGCTTCGTTTTTTGAAGCCGAAGATGATTAAAAGCTGCGCCATCGCGCTGCCGGAGATGGCCACCGGCGCGGAGGACGCTGTGCGCTCGATTGTTGAAGGAGCATTCGTCGCCGACTTTGATCCGGATACTTATCGCAGCGACCGCAAAGATCTCTCGATGAAGGATGTCACGGTTGTCGCCCCGCAAGGTTCTGATCAGTCCAAACTGCAGCGCGCAATCGAACAGGGGCGTGTCATTGGCGAATCCCAGAACTTTACTCGTGAACTGGTGAACGAACCGAGCAACCGGCTCACTCCCACCATGTTCGCGGAGCGCGCCCGCAAAATGTGCGAGAGCGTGGGCCTCAAATGCGAAATCATGGGCCCGGACAAGATCAAAGCCATGAAGATGGGCGCCTTCTGGAGCGTGGCCCAGGGCAGCGATGAAGAACCGCGCCTGATCGTGATGCGTTATGAACCGCAGGGCGCTCCGGAAAAGCCGGTCCTGGGATTGGTGGGCAAAGGGATCACCTTTGATACCGGCGGCATCTCCATCAAGCCGGCCGATGGCATGGAGAAGATGAAATACGACATGGCAGGCGGAGCCGCGATGATCGGCGCCATGCGGGCCATCGCCCAGCTTAAACCGAAGATCAAGGTCATCGGGATTGTCTGCGCTACAGAGAACATGCCCAGCGGAAAAGCACAGAAGCCCGGCGATGTCCAGATTGCCATGTCCGGCAAATCCATCGAGATCATCAACACCGATGCGGAAGGCCGGCTCGTTCTCGCCGACGGCCTGCACTATGCGCGCACTCAGGGCTGCACTCACCTCATCGATGCGGCCACTCTCACCGGCGCATGCGTGGTCGCTCTTGGTTACGCAAACGCCGGCGTATTCTCCAATGACGAAGAGGCATATCAGCATTTCACGCGCGCCCTGGAGCGTTCCGGAGAAAAATTCTGGAGGCTCCCTGTTGACAGCGACTATACCGACATGATCCGTTCCAATATCGCCGATATCATGAACACCGGCGGGCGTTGGGGAGGCGCCAGCACGGCAGCGGCATTTTTGAAGGAGTTTGTTGACACTACCCCTTGGATTCATCTCGACATCGCCGGCACAGCGTGGATGGAAGAGAACAAGAGCTGGATCGCCAAAGGACCGTCAGGCATCGCCGTGCGAAGCATCGTGGAGTGGGTGAAAAGTTACGAGAACAGCCATTAAGAACCAAATAGCAATTGGCAGCTAACAGACTTGATTAGTTGAAGAATTCACTTCGAGGCACATGGCTGAAAGCGTGCTCCATACTAGCGCAATTTTGGCATTGTTTCTTCGTTTGCCTGTTTGAGATCTTCCAGCCGCCCCACGTCACGCCAGGAGTACTCATCGGCCGAGAATCCCACAATCGCTTCCCGCTCTGCGGCCAACCGCAGATACACATCAATAATGGAGAAGACTCCTTCTTCAGTGATCATCGGCAATAGCCGCGGCGAGATTACGTGGATGCCGCTGAAGGCCAGCGGCTGAACAGACGCGTTCGCGGAAACGATCTCATCCGGCCGACCTTGAATCCGGCGACCGCACAAAGCCATGTCATTGTCGAACAAAAGTTGCCGCGAACTCTCTCTTGTCTGCACAGCAAGTGTGGCCAGCGGCTTGCGCTGACGATGGAACTCCACCATCCGGCAGAGGTCGATGTTGGTGCTCACATCTACGTTATGCAGAATGAAGGGCTGATCGGGAGAATCGGAGTCTTCAAGGAAAAACCATGCCGCCTTTTTCAGACCGCCGCCTGTGTCGAGCAGGAGGTCATCTTCGTGAGAAATCTCAACGCTGAGGCCAAAATTGTTCTTAGCCGCCAGATATTCCACCACCATCTCCGCGAAGTGATGCACGTTGACGATTACCTCGCTGACACCGGAATCGCGCAGGCGCGTGAGTGTGAGTTCAAGCAGAGTCCGCCCGCCAACTTCCACCAACGCCTTGGGCCGGCTGTCTGTTAGCGGCCGCAGGCGGGTCCCCAGCCCAGCGGCCAGAATCATCGCCTTCATCGGTCGATATTCTCCACGCCCGCAATGCTTAGAGCTTCCTCTGTGTGTTTGGCGGTCAGCTTCTCCAGTTGGATGTGCCGCACCACAACCGCGACGCCGGTCTTCTGACGCAGATGGATGGCCAGGTGCTCTGCCATGTAAACGGACCGATGCTGGCCTCCGGTACAGCCGAATGACACCATCAGATCGGCGAAGCCTCGGCTCTTGTAGTTCTCCACACTGGCATCCACCAACGCGGTCGCGTGGGCGAAGAACTGATGCGCGCTCTCCTGCTGATCAAGGTATTCAATCACTGGTGCATCCTTGCCGGTCAGGTTTTTAAAGCGCTCTTCCCGTCCGGGATTGGGGATGGTGCGCGCGTCAAAAACGAAGCCACCTCCGTTGCCGCTTGGGTCCTTTGGCGGTCCCCCCTGGTGGAATGAAAAGCTGAAAATGCGCACAGTCAGGATGGACGAACCGTGTGCCTCATTTTTCTCGAGACCTGGATTCAAGTTGAGCAGCTTGTCGGAAAGCAGCATGTTCTTGAACGCCGTCATCAGCTCCGGCACCGCGACTGGCAGCTCTACATTGTTCACCAGCCAGCTCAGGTTCTTGAGCGCAAACGGAACGCTCTGCAGGAAGTGCGGTTTGCGCTCGTAAAACCCTCGAAAGCCGTACGCCCCGAGCGCCTGCATGAGACGAATGTAGACGAAGCCGTAATAATGTTGCATGAAGGCTTCAGGACTGATGTCCACATACTGTTGAAGGGTCTTGAGGTAATGTTCAAGCAGGTGCTGGCGCAGAGCAGGAGGCAAATCAGCTTTGGCGTCGTACAGAAGCGAAGCGATGTCATACTGAAGCGCTCCCTTGCGGCCGCCCTGGTAATCCAGGAACCACGACTTGCCATCGAAGAGCATCACGTTGCGTGACTGGAAGTCGCGATAAAGAAAATAGTCGCGCGGAGCCGTCAGCAGAAACCGGGTCAGCCGTCCAAAGTCGGTCTCCAGGTCCTGCTCGCTAAACGGGACACCGCTGAGGCGGAGGAAATAATACTTGAAGTAGTTAAGGTCCCAGGCAATCGACTGGCGGTCAAAACTGCCGCGCGGATAGCAGACCTTGTAGTTGAGATCACGGCCGGCTTCCACCTGAAATCGCGGAAGAATCTCCACCACCTGGCGGTAAGCCTCGACCACCGTAGGAGCAATCGCCTCACCTTGGCGATTTCTGGAGAGGAAATCAAACAGCGTGGTGTCGCCGAGGTCCTGCTCCAGGTACGCTCCCTGTTTCAGATCGTCAGCGTAGATTTCCGGTACTGGCAGCCCATGGCGGCGGAAATGACGCGAAAATTCTAGAAACGCCACATTCTCTTCACGTACATCGTAGAGCACTCCGATGGCGCTCGAGTTCTCTCCGGTGAGACGGACAATGCGCCGCCCCGAGCCGCCCAAACCGCCCTGCAGCGGCTGCACGTGCTCCACTGGCCGGCGAAAATGTTGCTCGAAAAGATGCTTTAAAACTTCCATCGGAATCGCGATTCTCCGCTACTCCGCCGGACTGCGGAGGCAGCCTACAAGATACCATTGAACGAACGCTCCCCGTCGGCGTGCAGCCCGTCCGGAAGTGCTAGTCGGTTTGCGAACCGTTACTCGCTTCTCTGTCGCGAAGGTAGGCCGCAATTTCGGCCTTTCCGCCGTGCTCGGCCCAGCCCAGGGGCGTTCCGTGGAAGAGAATATCCCTCGTATGCAGTCTGGCGCCTCGCTTCACCAGCAACTTCGCGACTTCAAGGTGCCCTGCCAGCGCCGCCTCATGCAGGGGCGTGGAATGAGAATGGCACCCAACAGGGTTATAGCGGTTGGGATCCTCTCCGGCATCGAGTAGCACCCGCACAACTTCCAAACGCCCATGCTGGCACGCGAGCGCCAGCGCGACATGCCGCTCTTCGCTGGTCGCCCGTGGCAACAACCGTTGCGCGTCTTCGGTTCTTCCCGTTGCAGCCGCAACGGGAAGACTCAATGCAGAGCCACGTCGAAGCAGAGCCTCAACAGCGATGAACTCACCATGCGCCAGCGCGGACAACAGAGCCGCATCGGCGTCAGCGCCGTAATCGCAGAGCACATCGATTAAAGCAGCTTGTACGCCGCATTCCCGCGCTACCCGGCCCGAACATACCACCCCGAGCGCCGAGTTCATTGCCGTCCCGTCTGTCTTTGCACCGGCATCCAGAATGATCCTGGCTATTTCGGCGATATTGGCAGGCAGCGTCCCACGCCGTACAGGATTTTCCGCTATGAACTCTAGCAGCGTGGGATTGCGGAAGTAGTTATCCCCTTCGAACTCTACGCGCTGGTGCACAACCTCCGGATGGGCCCGCAGATGTGCCCTGAGTTCTTCTTCATCCCCTGCATCAAGTAACTCCACTGCCCGGCGAAATACCGGATCGTCAATGCGTTCATGATGAGCGAGCTTCTCACGGCCCGAGCTTTTTGGCTCTCCCACACGCGCCTTGAGCCTTGGCCAGCTTGCAAACCCGTATTCACGCGCGATGGTAAGCTGAGCATCGCTCAGGACAAACTTTGCGGCGGCGATCTCCGCATCGCGGGACTTGCTGAAGCGGGATGAAACTCGCGAATTCTTTGCAGCGCCGCGCGATCAGCGCTCTTGGAGGCTTTTATCAGGTCCTTTGCCTGATGTTTGAGCTGAAGAATGTTTGGATTCTGAGGCAATGGCCTGGTTGGCATACGAACTTCCTTTCATCTGTTGCGCCCGGCGTCCGCATGTGCAGGCTGAAAGTGAGTTCGTGATCAATTGTAATTAAGACGGGTGCACTCTGTGCTTTCCGCGGACCGGATGCGCCCCTGAACGCGCGACATCATGTTACCACTCAAAAGAGTTCGCGCTGGCAGGCAAGGCTCAGTCGTGGTGCTTTGGAACGAGTTGGATCTGGAAGATGCTGGGCCACAACTTCCCTGTCACGAACAGCCGTTTGCCTTTCTGATCGTAGGCAATCCCGTTCAGCACTGCGTCAGGAGTTCTGCGGTAAACGGGGCTGAGGATTCCAGCCAGGTCAACCCATCCCAAGACCTTGCCGGTACGCGGAGAAATTCGCGCAATTCTGTCCGTCTGCCATATGTTGGCGAAGATTTCACCATTGATGTATTCCAGTTCGTTCAGCTCCTGAATGGCAGTTGCGCCGTCGTGGACCCTGATCCGGCGCTTCTCTTTAAACGTAGCAGGATCAAGTACGCGAATTTCCGGCGTTCCGTCGCTCATATAGAGCACACGTCCGTCCGTGGTAAGTCCCCAACCTTCACCCGGGTAGGAAAATTGACCGAGCTGGCGAAAATCGCGTGCGTCGTAAATGAATCCTGCGTGCGCCTTCCATGTAAGCTGGAAAATTTTCCCACCCAGCAGCGCGATTCCTTCCCCGAAGAACTCGGGAGGCAAATCGACCCGCTGCAGAACTTCTCCCGTTTCCGGCCGCACTTTGCGCAATGACGATCGGCCATTCAGCCCTGTGCCCTCATAGAAAAACCCGTCGTTGTACACCAGGCCCTGCGTGTACGCCTGCGGGTCGTGCGGAAAAGTATTCACGATTTTGTAGGTGTACTCGGGAACGGGTCCCGACCGGCTTTTTCCGGCAGACTGCATCCGTGGCATGGTAAGCATAAGCAAGACAAAACAGATCGAAGGCAGACTCATGTTGTAGCCATTGTCGCACGCCAATTCACCAGCCGATCAATCCAGGGAAAGCTCTTGCGAGAGCACAATAATCAGGTGACTGTAGTAAATCTCCAGGTCAGCTCTCGAGGATGGTTACGTGGAATACTCGCCGTTGAAGCGGACATACTCCTGGGTTAGGTCACAGGTGAGGAAATCCAGGGTGGCCGAGCCTGAGCCCACAGCGACGCGTATGTCATAAGCCGGCTCTGACATGTACCGGTGGGCAACCGCTTTATCAAAGGGGCATGCCGCTCCGTCACGACAGATCTGCAATTCGCCGAGATATATGTTGATCCGGCCTGGATCAATCTTCACCCCCGAGTAACCCGCGGCCGCAAGGATTCGTCCCCAATTCGGATCCGCCCCGGCCCAAGCCGTCTTAACCAGCGGCGAATTCGCAATGGCACGCGCGATCTGCCTTGCCTCTTCAGTTGTCCGTGCCTGCTCGATTTTCAGCCGTACCACGTGCTTCACGCCTTCGCCGTCGGCGACAATCTGCGCGGCCAGCGAGCGGCATACCTTCACCAAAGCCGATTCAAACTCCGAGCGAACTGCTTTCAGAGTTAACCCGCTCTTCCCGCTGGCCAGCAGCAGGACCGTGTCGTTGGTAGACGTATCACCGTCAATCGAAATGTTGTGAAAGCTCTCATCCACCGCCACCTTCAGATAGTGTTGCAGCTCTCGAGGTGTGGCCAGCACGTCAGTAAACAGATAGACGAGCATTGTGGCCATATTGGGATGGATCATCCCTGCCCCTTTGGCCACTCCCACCAGCGTACAACTCGTCCCTCGATGCGTAATGGACTGTGAGGCGATCTTCTGGTGTGTGTCCGTGGTCATGATTGCCCTGGCAAAGGCATCCAGGCCTTCGCCGGCCGCTTGAGCTGAACTGACCAACTGTGGCAGCGCAGCGCTTATTTTTTCCGCGGGCAGCGGCACGCCGATGATACCAGTGGAAGACGGAAAGACCTGATGCTCGCGGATTCCGCATTGCTTTGCCAGTTGCCGGCACACAACCTGGGCCGCCCGCAATCCCTTCTTCCCCGTGGCGCAGTTCGCGTTCCCCGCGTTCACGATTACCGCATGCACCCGCCCGCGGGATGCACGCAGGTGATTGCGCCCCACTGTAAGCGGAGCAGCCACAACCTGATTGCGGGTGAACATGGCCGCAGCTGCCGCGCCTTCTGAAGCGAGTGCCAGGGCCAGATCGGGCTTACCACTGGCCTTGATCCCGGCAACACAAGCGGAAAAAAGAAATCCCCGGGGAGGACTTACGTTCACGCTTCCAGCCTCACCAAAGGAATAGGAAGCTCAATCTTGCGAATACCGTCCTGCTGCGGCAAGTCACCGCGAAACATGGCGATTTCATCGCACGCGTAGAGGAAGGGACAGTGGCGGCAATCTTTGTAGATCTTGTCAGGAAGCGCCTCGCGTGTCGCCACCCTGAATCCCATGTGCGCGAAAAACTCAGGAATTCGCGTGAAGAGGCAAACACAGGTCACATGATGTCGTTCAGCTTCAATCATGAGAGCTTCGACCAGTCTGCGGCCGGCGCCCAGCCCTTTTGCGCTCGGCGTAACTGCAATAGAGCGTATCTCCGCCAGGTGCATTCCGTAGAGATGCAGCGCGCCGCAGCCCACGATTTCACCGTTGTGCTCGGCCACCACGAAGTCGCGCACGTTCTCGCAAAGCTCGGGTATGCTGCGCGGCAAGAGGATGTTCTTCTCCGCGTATGGCTGCATAATGGCATGGATCGCTTCCACGTCCGGCAACACGGCATTACGCGTGCGTAACATGGGGCTCCTCCATTGCGACGAGTTGTTGCCGCGCTGTCCGCAGCGCATTGCGCACACTCTTCATTGCGGTACCGCCCTCAACATCATGGCAGTCCAGCACAGCTTCCAGTTTCAAATGCTGGTAAATATCTGTATCGAATGCGGAGTTCAGAGCGCGAAATTCCTCCATGGTAAGCTGCTCGAGTTCACACCCCTTCTCCAGGCACTTCTGCACCGCATGGGCGACAATTTCATGGGCCTGGCGAAATGGCACTCCACGCCGCACCAGGTACGTGGCCGCGGCCAGGGCATTCATGAATCCGGATTCACATGCCTGTCTCATGCGCTCGCAATTGAAATTCACCTCCCGCATGAAGCCGGTGGCGATCTCAAGACAGGCGCTCGCGGTGGCAGCAGCATCGAGCAACGGCTCCTGCATCTCCTGCATGTCTTTGTTGTAGGCAAGCGGCAGGCCTTTCACGCTAGCCATCAACGCCACCTGGCAGCCAATCAGCCGCGCCGATTTTCCGCGAATCAGCTCCAGCGCGTCAGGATTCTGCTTTTGCGGCATGGCGCTGCTGCCGGTGGAGTATGCCTCCGGCAGTTGAATGAAGCCGTACTCCTGCGTGGCAAATAGAATCAGCTCTTCCGCCCAGCGGCTCAAGTGCAGGCCCAGCAGAGAAAGCGTGTTTACGAATTCGATCACGAAGTCGCGATCGCTTGTAGCGTCCACGCTGTTGGCGGAGGGACGGTCAAAGCCCAACTCGCGGCTGGCGATGGTGCGGTCCAAGGAAAGCGGCGCGCCGGCAATCGCACCTGAACCCAGAGGGCATTCGTTGACGCGCTTACGGCAGTCGCGCAGACGTCCGGCATCGCGCCGGAACATTTCAAAATAAGCAAGCAGCCAGTGCGGCAACAATACAGGTTCAGCACGCTGCAGGTGGGTGTACGCCGGCATCACTGCAGTAGTGTTTTCTTCCGCACGTTTCAGCAGCGCGCCCAGGAATTGATCAATCGAAGCCAAAAGCTGGTCGATAACATCACGGACGAATAGCCGCAGATCGGCAGCAATTTGCTCATTACGGCTGCGCCCGCTGTGGAGCTTCTTGCCAGTCTCGCCGATCAATGCAACCAGCTTCTTCTCGACAAAGTGATGGACGTCCTCCGCCTCAGGATCGCTTAGGAAATCTGGCTCCTGGCCGGCCCGCTTTGCAATCTCCTGCAGGCCGAAGACGATCTGCTTCAGCTCATCGGCTGAGATCACATCGGCAGCGCGCAATGTGCTCGCGTGGGCACGGCTTGCCGTGAGTTCGTAGCCCAGCAGCTTCTGGTCAAACGGAAACGACCGTTGCCACTGTTCGAACCGGCGATCGAGCGGCTGTCGGAACCTGCCCGACCACATCTTCACTTTGTGACCTCATGATGCTGCTTCAGCCGGGCCCGCGACCGCGCAGGCAGTCCCAGAATGCGAATGAAGCCTTCCGCATCCTTCTGGTTGTAAGCTTCGCTCATGGTGAACGATGACAGGTCTGTGCGGTACAGCGAAAACTCTGATTCGCGTCCGCCCAGCGCTATATTGCCCTTGTAGAGCTTCAGCATAACCGTACCAGTCACATCTTTCTGCGTTTCGGTTACGAACGCATCCAGCGCCTCGCGCAAAGGCGTAAACCACAGGCCGTAATAGACAACTTCGGCATACTTGAGAGCGACCTGCTGTTTGAAGTGCATCAAGTCACGTTCCAGGCACAACGCTTCCAGTTCGCGATGTGCGGTGAGCAGCAGCGTACCGCCAGGAGTTTCGTAGCAGCCGCGCGACTTAATGCCGACAAAGCGGTTTTCCACCAGGTCCACTCGGCCAATCGCATTGCGCCCGCCAATCTCATTCAACAATTCCACCAGAGAGACGGAATCCAGCTTTTGTCCATTCACAGAGACCGGAGTTCCAGCAACAAAGCCGACAGTGACGGCTTCTTCGCGGTCCGGCGCTTCCTGAGGAGACTTAGTCAATTGCCAGGTGCTTTCAAATGGAGCGTTAGCCGGATCCTCCAGTTCGCCGCCTTCATGGCTCAGGTGCCAGATGTTTCTATCGCGGCTGTGAATTTTCTGCCGGCTCGCCGTAACGGAGATGCCGCGCTGTTCTGCGTAGTCGAGACAATCCTCGCGCGATTTCAGCGTCCACTCGCGCCAAGGCGCTATTACTTTTAATTCCGGAGCCAGGGCCTGAAATGCATGCTCGAAGCGGACCTGATCGTTGCCTTTGCCGGTGCAGCCGTGGGCCAGAGCAGTGGCATTTTCGCGCAAGGCTACTTCCACCTGGTGTTTTGCAATCACGGGGCGCGCGAGCGAAGTGCCCAACAAATATTTGTCTTCATAGACTGCGCCCGCGCGCAGAGCCGGAAAGACATAATCGTTGAGAAACTCATCGCGCAGATCCTCAACCACGACTTTTGCGGCGCCTGTCTTGTGAGCTTTTTCCACGACGGCATCGATGTCGTCGCCCTGGCCGACGTCAGCAATCATGGCGATCACGTCACAGTTATAGTTTTCCTTCAGCCATGGAATGATGATGGAAGTATCGAGCCCCCCGGAATATGCCAGAACTACTTTTTCACGCATGATTGCTCCTTGCCGAAACACGGCCCATGCCGCTGCCCAGCAGCATTAACAGAATTGCTTTTTGGATGTGCATCCGGTTCTCCGCCTGATCGAATACGATCGACCGCGGCGAGTCGATCACGTCCGCTGTCACTTCCTCTCCACGATGCGCGGGCAGGCAGTGCATAAAGAAGGCATCAGGGGCCGCCATGGCAAACAGCTCATGGTTCACCTGATACGGCGCGAATATCTTCTTCCGCTCCGCAGCTTCGTCCTCCTGTCCCATGCTCGCCCAGACATCGGTGTAAATGGCATTTGCGCCGGTCACTGCTCGTTCCGGATCGTTGGTGATGTCGATGATGGCTCCCGTTGAACGACCAATCGTCTTTGCGGCGGCGGTGACGCGAACATCCGGCTCGTAGCCTCTAGGCGTGGCGACGGAGATGCTCGTACCCAGGCTGGCAGCCGTCAGCATCAATGAGTGGGCCACGTTGTTGCCGTCGCCGACGTAGGCAAGATGTACGGGGCGGAGATCGCCAAACTTTTCCTGTAATGTAAAGAAGTCGGCGTATGCCTGGCAGGGATGCTCAACGTCGCTCAGCGCATTGATGACCGGAATGCGCGTGTTCTGCGCCATCTCTGTGATGGTCGAATGCTCGTAGGTGCGGAGCACGACAGCGTCCACCCAGCGCTCTACACTGCGAGCAATGTCGCAGACCGGCTCCCGCTCTCCAAGGCGAGAACGCGTCTGGTCCATAAAAAGCGACGTACCGCCGAGGCTGGCCATGCCGGCTTCAAACGTGAGACGCGTGCGGAGCGATGCCTTCTCAAAAAACAACACGAGTTGCTTCCCTGCCAGAGCGCCGCGAAAGTCGGCAGGACGGTGCTTGATGATATTCGTCAGCTCGAAGAGCGCCCGCGTTTCCTCCGGCGAAAAATCCTGGCAGGAAACCAGATCGCGGCAGGCGACTGGCTGCTGCAGAGGCGCAGCCATCGCGCTCAGGTCATAAATTCTGGCTGGCATCATTTTATTTGCTCCTCCCTTGCGCCATGCCGGCGGCTTGCACTGCATTTCTGCTCAGAGCTGTATCGAGCACTTTCAAGACTTCATCTATGTGCTGTTTCTTGATGATGAAGGGCGGCAGAAATCGCAGAACTGTTTCGTCCGTGCGGTTCACTATCACGCGCTGTTCCAGCATCTGCTGAAAAACAGACTTGGCCAGTTGCGCTGACTCAAGTTCCACACCGATCATCAGGCCGAGCGCCCGAATTTCGCGTATGGCCGCGTACTTTTTCTGCAATTTTTCCAGACCGGACAGCATGTAATCGCCCATGTTGCGCACATGCTTGAGCATCTTCTGGCTCTCTAGTGTGTGGATCAACTGCAGCGCAACGCTGCAGGCCAGCGGTCCTCCCCCGAAGGTTGTGCCATGCATACCCGGATGAATGCACCCGCAGGCTTTTTCGCTCGCCAGCAGCGCGCCCAATGGCAAGCCTCCCGCGAGCGGTTTGGCAACGGTCACCAAATCGGGCTGAACGCCGTAATGTTGGTACGCAAACCACTTCCCAGTTCGGCCGAGGCCGCTCTGGATTTCATCGGCGATTAGGAGGGCATTGTGCTTGTGCGCCAGTTCGTGCGCCTTCTGGGCAAAGGCCTTGCTGACCGGCCGAATTCCGCCTTCTCCCTGAACGAATTCGAAGCCGATAGCGCAAACCGTGGAATCGAATTTCTGCTCCATATCTGCGATGTCATTAAACTTTACGAACTCAACGCCCGGAAGAACCGGCGCAAAAGGCGCGCGGTACTTTTCTTTGTGCGTGGTCGCAAGCGAACCAAACGTGCGGCCATGAAACGCATGTTCAAGGGCGAGGATGCGCCACTTGGGCTCGCTTCCGGCGGTAGCGTTTGCCTTGGCATAAGCGCGGGCGACTTTCAAAGCCGCCTCCCAGGCCTCCGTGCCGCTGTTGGTGAAAAATGCGCGGTCCATGCCGGAGATCTTTGTCAAAGCCGCCGCGAGCTTGCCTTGATACTGGTGATAAAAGAGATTGCTGGTGTGAGTCAGGAGCTTCGCTTGTCGGGCGATCGTCTTGGTGATTGCCGGATGGGCATAGCCGAGCACGTTCACGCCGATGCCGCTGATGAAATCAAGGTACTTCCTGCCCTTGTCGTCATACAGGTGCACGCCGCGCCCTTTTTCCAGCAGCACCGGATAGCGATCATAGGTCGCCAGCAGCAGCTTCGATTCCAGCTTTTTTACCTGTTCAAGGTTCACGCGACCAGCACCTCCGTTCCGGATTCGATTTTGGAAAAATAAAATCCCGGCAGCGCATCCACCTGGGCCGCGGGAAGAATACGCACGCGGTTCACGCCGTGCATCAGCGCGTTTTTGCACGCATCCAGCTTGGGCAGCATGCCGCCGTGAATGACGGCTTTCTGCGTCAACTCGGCCGCGGTGCCGAGGTCTAGCCACCGGATCACCAACCCATCGGCATCTTTCACTCCGGGAACGTCCGTCAGGAAGATGAGCGAGTTGGCATGGCAGGCCACGGCGCAGGCGGAAGCCATCTGATCGGCATTCACGTTGTAATACTGGCCATCGCAACCCAGGGCAACACTGGAAACCACCGGCACGCAACCCTGCTGCCAGATGGTTTCAATCCAGCGCGGATCAGCAGCAGAAATCTCTCCGACAAAGCCAAGATCGTGTCCGTTGGGCGCTTTCTTGCGCGCACGAAATGCCATGCCGTCTCCGCCGCACATACCCACCGCGGGCTGGCCGACTGTGGACAAGGCGGCTACAAGTTTCTTGTTCATGTGACCGGCCAGGACCATTACAGCGAAATCGCGGGTTTCCGCATCTGTCACGCGCAGACCGTTAATAAATTCACTGGTCTTGCCTATCTGGGCCAGCACGCGCGTGAGCGCCGCACCGCCGCCGTGAACCACGGCGACTTGATGCTCAGCGGCGAGTTGCTTCACCGCGACTGCGGCGCGCAGCAGGAGAGCCGCGTCTTCCAGCGTCGCTCCGCCGAGTTTGACCACGATCTTCATTTCAGGCCCTCCTCTTCGTTCCATCCGAACATGAGGTTCATGTTCTGTACTGCCTGACCTGCAGCCCCTTTCAGCAGGTTGTCGAGACAGGAGAGAATCACCATCCGGCGTCGGTCCGCCGCGAGCGTGAAACCGATATCGCAATAATTGGTGTGCAGTGAATACTGGATCTGCGGCAGCTTGCCATGAGCAAAGATCCGCACCCAGGACGAACCTGAATAAAAACCGCGCATGCACGTTTCCACTTCACCGGGCTGCGTTGCATCTTTCAGCCGCACGTAAATGGTCGAAAGAATGCCGCGCGGAATCGGCAGCAGGTGCGGAGTAAAGATCAACTGGTCGTCACTGAGCCCAAGCTGCTCCAGAATCTCGCCCGTATGGCGATGATTGAAAACGGAGTAGGCGGACAGGTTCTCCGCGACTTCAACGAAGTGCGTCTTTGGCGTCGGTTGCTTGCCCGCGCCGGATACCCCCGACTTAGAATCGCAGATGATTCCATGCTCCAGATCGAGAAGCCTGGCGCGAACCAGCGGCGCCAGAGCCAGGATGATGGATGTCGCAAAGCAGCCTGGGTTCGCCACTAGCGTGGCTTCTTTCAGCTGTTCGCGGTGCAATTCAGGGATGCCGTAAACTGCCTTTGCCATGAGCTTTTCCGCGGCTTCCGGGTCCTGATCATGAAATTGGTAGACTGCGCGCGCGCCGGCACTCGCGAGCCGCCATGCGCCGCTCAGGTCAATTACCTGCATTCCCTGATGCACGGCTTCCGGGACCCACTCGCGTGAAACCTCATGCGGCGTCGCCAGAAAGAGTACATTCACGCCTTTGCTACGCAGATGTTCCCAGGAGAACCTCTCCAGCGGAAACCCGCCGTTACCGCTGATATGCGGATAGAGTTCGTCGAGCCTAGTTGGGCCGGCGGATTCGCCGTCACGGGTAAACAGCACAGGCTTCTTCACGCGTGGATGCCGGTAAAGCAAACGCGCCAGCTCAAAGCCGGCGTAGCCGGTGGCCCCGACTACAGCGGGTTGGAGATTGGCAGCCATCAGGCTCGCATTCCTTCCAATCGCGTCTGCAATTGCCGGGCTTTCTTGTTGTTTCCGGAAATGATCAGGATGGTGTCGTCGCCTGCAACGGTCCCCACCACCTCGTCCCAACCTTCGCCGTCAATGGCCACGGCCACGGGTTGCGCGCTGCCGGGGATCGTCTTGATCACCAGCAGGTTCTGGGCGCGGCGAACTTCGCGCACAAACTCCCTCACCACCCGCGACACTGCCGGCATGGGCTCGGACGGCATGTCGCCGTTCGGCAGGATGTATCCTTCGGCAGTCTTTACCAGCCGCAATTCATTGATGTCGCGCGACAGTGTGGCCTGCGTCACCTGGAACCCGCGCCGGGCGAGGACCTTGCACAGCTCCTGCTGGTTGGGCAACGGGCCCTCATGGGCGAGTTCGAGAATCGTCTGCTGTCGCGGTAGTTTCGCCATAACGAATATTTATTCAATACAATGTATAAATATTCACTGCTGAAGACAAAGATGTCAACACAAAAAGTTGGCTGCCGTTGCGACTGAAGATTAAGTTCGGAAAACCGGACGCAGCTCAATCCACTCTGGTAGTCTTAGTGCCTTCTCTAAGAACATGCGTCCGGGAGCAAGAAGGGCCCTCACCTGCGAGAGTGCAGCGCCGACAGGCGCGGGAAGCGCCGCGCCGGTCCTGAAGTCATTGTGGTTGGTTTATCCCGCGGGCGCGAACTGAATCGGCATGGTAGGAGTGCGGCTGCCGCCGCGCGGCTCAATGGTCACCGCGAATGCCCTGGCTTCGACTCCCCCATCTTCCATGGCATGGAGCATCAAGGCTCCGCCCTTCTGATCGGGTGAGAAGGTGCCGGCCGGCATGGGAGCGCCTCCGCTTGAAGGCATGAGCCAAAGTTCGTAGACCTTGTCATCCGGCAGTTGAGGAAGATTATTGGCCATGAGCAGGATATGGCCTCTCTGTGGCTGGTAGATGGTCTTCACCTGTGGCTGTGGGGAGCTTTTGGCGGAAACCAACGTCATGCGTGGCAGGCTGGGATCATGCATCATCTGCATGACTTCTTCAGCCAAAGCTGCTCTCTCTTGCTCCACCTGCAACTCCTGGGCGAGCTTTTCCCGGGTGGTGCGCAAACGCAGATTTTCCCGCACCAGGGCCACACTGGCGAGGAGCACCAGTACGGCTACCACTGTAGGCGCCAGCGTCAACCAGCGCGGCTGCAGCCGTCCCAGCACAAAATGGGTTTTTACCTTCTGTGTATGCCGCGGCTCAGCCGCGACCGCATGCATCAGCCGCTCACGAGAGCGCTGCGGAGGCTTTGGTCCCGCGGTCGAAAGGGCCAGCAGCGCCATATCACCGCGAAGAGCTTCGAGTTCGCCGCGGCACTCGGCGCAGGAGGCCAGATGTTGCCGCAGCTCGGCCAATTCTTGATCGTCGTCCAGCGCGTTCATGGCGTATATTGCCAGCGAATCAGCGTATTGTGCGTGGTCCTTCATACCAATGCATTTCTCAGTGCCTGCAGGCCGGAGCGTATGCGCGTCTTCACAGTCCCCAGAGGCTCGCCGGTTTTTCCGGCAATCTCCGAGTGAGTCATGCCTTCAAAGAAAGCCATCTCCAGCAGCCGGCGCTGGTCCTGCGGCAACTGCGCCAGCACTCCTCGAACCTTGCTGATGGCCAGTCGCTCGGCAGCCTCGTCTTCCAGATCAACGCCGATTGAGATCGGCAAATCACCAATGTCACCTTCCATTTCCATAGGGCGTTTGCGGAGAACATCGATTGAGCGATTGCGCGCGATCACGGCCAGCCAGGGTGCAAGCTTTCCACGATCCGCATCAAAGGCGTGGGGATTGCGCCAGAGTTGCAGAAACACCTCCTGCATCACGTCTTCGGCTGACCCTGTGTTACTGAGAACTCGCAAAGCCACGGCGTACACAATTCCCGAATACCGGTCATAGATGTCGGCCATGGCACTCTCGTCACCGGCGCGGAGGCGCGCGATCAGGGCTGCCTCATCTTTTTGGTTGGACGCTTGCGTGCCTGACACGCGCATTGCTTCGGTTCCTTAGAAGTACGCGATTCGGCTCTGAATGGATTTCTGGCCGGGTCCCTCTTGTGAGACGACTACAGGAGGTCCGCTTGCCTGCGCTGGGAGACTCAGAACTCGCGTGCAACAACATCAATACTAGCAGGAAGCAGACAAAGCCGATCTTACAGGTTGGTGACCAACCAGCCTGCCCGGATGGCGCAGACCCAACTCAAATTGGTTCGGCAATGTCCGGCTTGCCCCGTGTGGTACCATCTCCCGCATGAAACTAAGAATCCCTGCAATTTTTTGTTCCCTGATATTTGTGTCAACGCTGGCTCTGGCTGCCGAAAATCCTGATTTCACCGTGAAAAGACTTGCCGAAGGAGTTTACGCCGCCGTAAGCCCGGACGGCAGCAAGGCCGGCAGCAACGCCGGGTTTATCGTCGGCAGCAATGGCGTGCTTGTGGTGGACACCTTTGAGGGTGTGGCGCCGGCAAAGGAGCTGCTGGCGGAAATCCGCAAAGTAACGGACCTACCGATCCGTTACGTCGTCAATACCCATTACCATCTAGATCACACCGGCGGCAATGCGGTTTTCGCCCATGAGGGCGCCCTCATCCTGGCACAAAACAATGTGCGCACCTGGTTGCACACGGAAAACATGAAATTCTTTGGTCCCAATCCCAAGCCCGAGGCCAAGGCGCGCGTTGAAGCCCTGGTGCCTCCCGACCTGGTCTATGCCGAAGCGGTGGATGTTTTTCTAGGCAAACGCGAGGTGCAGGTGCGTTACATGCTTGGCCACACGGGCGGCGATTCCGTGGTCATTGTGCCGGACGCGAATGTCGTCTTCGGCGGTGATCTGGTCTGGCAGAAGCATATGCCCAACTTGATCGATGCCAACACGCTGGGATGGGTAAAGTCGCTCAACACACTGCTGCTGCAGCATGCAACGGCTACTTTTGTCTCCGGACACGGCGGCATCGCCACCCCGCAGGACGTACGCGATTTCCGCGATTACCTGATTTTCCTGCGCTCGGCGGTTTCTAAATCACAGCGCGAGGGCAAGAAAGACCAGGAAGTAGTAGACGAGGTTCTTCCACAATTGAAAGAGAAATACGGCACGTGGGGATTCTTCAATGCTTTTGCGACGCATAACATTGAACAGACCGCAGCGGAACTGAAGGGATTTAAGCGGGTGCCCATGGGTGGCCCTGTGCAGCCGTAAATGGCGGCGCTGCGGAACCTCGGGCTCACACAGTCTGAGGAAAAAGACGGTAGAAATTTTCTGCTATCCTCTTTCCGATCTCTTCCTGTGTGACTCCCCGCAGCTGAGCGATGGCGGCCGCCGTATTCACCACGAAGGCAGGTTCATTGCGCTTACCGCGGTGCGGTACCGGCGCAAGGTACGGCGAATCCGTCTCAATCAGCATGCGATCGAGGGGCGCCTGTTTTGCTGCAGCGCGGATGTTTTCCGCTTTGGGAAAGCTGACGTTTCCGGCAAAGGAAATGTAGAAGCCGAAGTCGAGCGCCGCCTGCGCGTGCTTCCACTCTCCGGTAAAGCAGTGCAGAATACCCGGAAGGCCTGAGGGCGCCCAGTGCTGCCGCAGCATGTCCAGGCAGTCATCCCAGGCATTCTCACTGTTGTTGCTGGGACGGCAGTGAATAATGATAGGCAGCTTCGCCTCACGTGCGAGCTCCATCTGGCGGCGAAAGACTTCTTTCTGCACCTCGCGCGGCGAGTGGTCATAAAAGTAATCGAGTCCGATTTCGCCCCACGCAATCAGCCTGGGATGCTGCGCCAGCCGCGCCATCTCGTCATAATCAGCTTGCGTAGCTACGCTGGCTTCGTGCGGATGCAAACCCGTGCTGGCAAAGATCCAGTCGTGCTGTTCAGCGTATTTGAGCGCGCAGTCGTAAGTTCCCGGACCAGTCCCGCTGCCGATGGCGAGAATCCGCTCCAAGCCGGCCTCGCGCGCGCGGCTGAGCATTTCAACGCGATCAGAGTCGAACTTGCTGCCTTCAATGTGGCAGTGCGAATCGATATACACGATTAGTGAGTGGGATGATGTAAGTGTCTGATCCTCATTCAGAGAAATCAGCGGAAATCAGTGTCATCAGCGCAATCAGCGGTAATCTTTTGCGCCGCTACTTTAGCTTGGCCCCTATCGGCACGTCTTCCAGGAAGCTCGCCAGCACGGGCTTGCCATCCTCGCCCGCCGAAGCAGCGACAATCATTCCGTTGGACTCCAGCCCGCGCAGCTTGCGCGGCTGAAGATTGGCGACGATCACAACCTTGCGCCCGATTAACTCTTCAGGTTTGTAAGCCAAGGCAATACCGGCAACCAACTGGCGAACCTCTGTGCCTATGTCGACCTCAAGACGCAATAGCTTGTCCGCGCCTTTCACTTTTTCGGCGACCTTCACCTGGCCCACCCGAAGCTCGACCTTAAGAAAGTCATCGATGGAAATTTTTCCGTCAGCCGTCACAGGTGTGGCAGCCTTGGCTGCAGGCGCAGCTTCCGTTGGGCCATGAGCAGCCTGTGTTGCCGGTTGTCCGGGACGAGCGCCTTCGCCCGCAGGGGCGGCGGCGGGTGATGACGTTGATGCGGAAACAGCTTGAGCAGCGCGCTCCTGTTCCATCTTTTGCATCCTCTCGATATGAGTTTTGTCGGCGCGGGGAAATACCGGTTCCACCTTGCCCAGCTTGCCCCCAAGCGGAAGCTGGCCCCACTTCAAGTCAGACAGTTTGAATTTGGCAATGTCGCCCAAGCCAAGCTGAAGCCAGATCTTTCCCGCCGATTCCGGCAGCACGGGATAAGCGAGCGCCGTCACGATGCGCAACGCTTCCGCCGCGGTATATAGAATCGTGGCCAGGCGAGCTTTATTCTCTTCGCCCTCTTTTTCTGAGACTATCCATGGTTCCTGTTCAACCAGGTACTTGTTCACAGAACCAACCAAGGCCCAGGCGCACTCCAGCGCGCGATTGAACTGGTACCCGTCAAAGAGCTGATTGAATTCGGCAATCACGGTCTGCGCCTGTTCGCGGATGCCGTCATCGGCTTCCCTCTTCGCCACCAGCGACGAAGGGTATGGCACTGAACCGTTGAAGTAGCGATTGATCATGGTCAGCGTGCGGCTGGAAAGATTGCCCAGGTCGTTGGCCAGATCGGAGTTGTAGCGCTGCACCACCGCATCGAAGCTGAACGATCCGTCCTGCCCAAACGGAATCTCGCGCAGCAGGAAGTAGCGCAACGCGTCATTGCCCATCACGTCGATCACGGTTTCCGCCCGCACAATGTTGCCGCGCGACTTCGACATCTTGCTCTCTTCAAACAGCAGCCAGCCGTGGGCAATCACTGCTTTCGGCAGCGGCAGATCAGCCGCCATCAGGAAGGCGGGCCAGTACACGGCGTGAAAACGGATAATCTCTTTTCCGATCATGTGTACATCGGCCGGCCAGTAGCGCTCAAACTTCTCCTGCCCTTCTTTGTCGTTCGCTCCGAAACCCGCCGCCGTACAGTAGTTGCTCAGGGCGTCCAGCCAGACGTACATCACGTGTTTGGGATCGCCGGGAACGGGAATGCCCCATTTGAACGTGCTGCGGCTCACGGAAAGATCGCGGAGGCCGCTTTTCACGAAGGCGATCACCTCATTGCGCCTTGTCTCAGGACGAATGAAGTCGGGATTCTGCTGGTAATGTTTGAGCAGCTTGTCTGCGAAGGCCGAAAGCTTGAAGTAGTAATTCTCCTCGCTGACTGTCTCAGTGGTTCGCCCGCAATCCGGACACGGATCGCCCGGCTTGGCGCCATCAATGTAGGCTTCATCGTGCACGCAGTACTGCCCGGTGTACGTCCCCTTGTAAATGAAACCTTTTTCCTGCAGGCGCTTCCACAGCTCCTGCGCGCCCTGCTTGTGACGCGGTTCTGTAGTGCGGATAAAATCGTTGTAGCTAATCCCCATCCGGTCAAACAGCGCTCGGAACTCAGAAGCTACTGAATCAGCAAACTTCTGCGGGGTGGTGCCTGCGGCATTTGCAGAACGTTCAATTTTCTGGCCGTGCTCATCCGTGCCGGTCAGGAAAAACGTGTCATAGCCGAGCATGCGCTTGCGCCGCGCCACGGCATCGCACACGAGGGTGGTGTAGGCATGCCCGATGTGCGGGCGCGCGTTCACGTAATATATGGGCGTGGTGATGTAGAACGTTTTGCCCTTATCCATTCTTCTCTTCTTCCAGATACATCTTAATGGCTTCCTGCATCACCGTCTTCAGCGGGACCTGCTGCGTTTGGGCAATGCGGCGACAATCTTCGTATTCTGGAGCATAGTTGCTGATGCTGCCGTTCAGGTTGGCCAGCTTCATCCGAACCTCGCCCCACTTCGTGCGGATGTTCACATGTCTTCGCGCCAGCACGGCCCGCGATTCCTGGCGCATGCGTACGCCCAGGGTCGTGGTTTCGGCGAAGATCAATTTACTCAGCCGCTGCCTGTCTTCCGGACGGCAAAGCACCGTCAATTGCATGCCCGGACGGTTCTTTTTCATCTGTACCGCCGTGCCGAAGGCGTCGAGCGCTCCCATTTCCAGCGCCCGCTCCATGACGTAGCCGAAAACCTGCGGCGTCATGTCATCGAGATTGGCTTCCAGGATGCTAATTTCTTCGCTGTTCGCCGCAGGCGCTTCTGTTTGCGCCGCTTCCGCTTCACCGATGGTAAGCCGCACCACGTTGGGGAAATCTTTAAAATTGCGCGTGCCCGCCCCGTAACCGCTCTTTGCCGGCTTCATTCGCGGAAAGTTCGAGAAGCGTGCCGCCAGAACGTTCACGATCGCAGCCCCTGTGGGTGTGACCAGCTCTTTCTGGATCTCCCCCGAGTAAACCGGCGCGTGCTTGAGCAACTCGAGCGTGGCCGGCGCCGGAATGGGAAACGTGCCATGAGCGCAAACCACGGTTCCTCCGCCCACGTTCAACGGCGAACAAATCCATTCGGCTTCATTCAAGCCCAGCTCTTCCACGCCAACGGCGGCGCACACGATATCCACGATAGAGTCAACAGCTCCAACCTCATGAAAGTGGATCGCCTCAATATCCGTGTTATGGACCCTGGCTTCCGCCGCGCCCAGCGCTTCAAAGATCCTGATCGCCCGATCTTTGGCCGTCGGGCTGATTTCTGCCTTGCCGATGATTCCCCTGATCTCTTTCAGCCCGCGATGGCTGTCCTCATGCGAATGCGAGTGGCTATGCTCGTGATCATGCTCGTGGTCATGAGAATGCGTATGGCCATGTTGACTATGTTCGTGTTCGTGGCTGTGGGAGTGAGTATGTGAGTGTTCCTGCCCGTCGTGAGCTTCTTTCGTCCAGAACTCCTCCCGTGGCATGTCTTTTTCGCCGCCGGTAATCACGTCCACCTTGGTGGCGCTGATGCCGCTGCGGTCCACGCGGGAAAATTCCAGGCGCGCCTCCACACCCAGCGCCTTCACCGTCCGAATAAAGACCTCGGGCGAAACTCCGGCGTCAATCAGCGCGCCCAGAAACATGTCGCCGCTGATGCCGGAGAAGCATTCTAGGTAGGCAATACGCATGCAGACCCCAATCACTCATCATAGGGTTAGGCTGTTTGCCCGTCAAACCCGGATAACCGTGATGGCTTTGTTATAATCGCCTTTTCCGTCAGCGACTTACGCGTCGGCCAGCCCGCCACGAAATTCACTTTTAAAGGCAGAGCACTTTGTACCTGGAACTTGAGCAGCAGCTTATCCGGCACATCAGCGAATTTCTGAAGCGCCAATATGGTCTTGACATGGCGCGGGTTGTGGTCGATCAGCCACCCAGCGTCGATCTGGGCGAATTTGCGTTGCCGCTGAGCTTTGAGCTGGCGAAAAAGCTGCGCAAGCCACCCCGCAAAATCGCTGAAGAGATCGTCGCCGCGCTCGGGCAAGTCCCCGGATTTTCGAAGTTTGAGGTCGCCGGAGCGGGCTACATCAACGCCAGGCTCGACAGGGCTGAAGCTGCGCGGCTGTTGCTGAGCGAATCGCGCCTCACACGCGAGCCCGCTCAGGCTGAAAAAGTTCTGGTCGAGCACACCAGCATCAATCCCAACAAAGCCGCGCACATTGGCCATTTGCGCAACGCCATTCTGGGCGATACCTTCGTCCGCCTGCTGCGCGCCACGGGCAAGCACGTGGACGTGCAGAATTACATCGACAACACCGGCGTGCAGGTGGCGGACGTGGTGGTCGGCTTCCTGTATCTGGAAAAGAAGACTCAGGCCGAGGTCGAGGCCCTGATAAACCAGCCTGCGGGCGGCAAGCCTTTCGATTACTACTGCTGGGACCTGTATGCCCGTGTGTCGCAGTGGTATGAAGAAGACAAGGAACACCTCAAACTCCGGCTGCAAATGCTGCACGATATCGAGCGCGGCGGCAACGAGCCGGCTGCCATGGGCAAATTGATCTCGAATGCCATCATCCTTCGCCACCTCGAGACCATGCAGCGGCTGGGCATCGAATATGACTTTTTGCCCCAGGAGAGCGAAATCCTTCACCTGCATTTCTGGAATCTTGCCTTTGAACAGATGAAGCAGCAGGGCGTGCTGTACTTCGAGAACGAAGGCAAAAACAAAGGCTGCTGGGTAATGAAGCGGGCCGGGTCTTCACAAAGCGCCAAAGCGCAAGCCGCCGGCCAAGACAACGATGCGCCGGAAACGAAGCCGGGCCCCGATGAAGACGCCAAAGTGATCGTGCGCTCCAATGGCACGGTGACTTATGTCGGCAAGGACATTGCGTACCACCTCTGGAAGTTCGGGCTTCTGGGTAAAGACTTCGGGTATCGGCGTTTCTATCGCTATCCTGACGGCCACCAGGTGTGGATTTCCGCGGAATCGGGCGAGCCTGACCATCCTCACTTCGGCGGTGTACATGCGATTTACAACGTGATCGATTCCCGCCAGGCCGACCCGCAGAACAATGTAATTGAAGCGCTGCGCGGGCTCGGCTACACCGAGCAAGCCGAGAACTATCATCATTTTTCCTATGAGATGGTGGCGCTCACGCCAGGTTGCGCCGCCGAACTGGGCTATGAGGTTCCGGAAGAAGACAAAAAGCGGTCCTATATAGAGGTATCAGGACGAAAAGGCTTCGGCGTGAAAGCCGACGACCTGATGGACGCGCTCATCACCGCGGCACAAAAAGAAGTGGACAGCCGTCATGCGGAGATAGCGCAGGACGAGCGCCGCCGCATTGCCACCCAGATTGCCATCGGGGCGCTGCGCTACTTCATGCTCAAGTTCACCAAGAGCTCGGTCATCGCCTTCGACTTCAGCGAAGCGTTGAGTTTTGAGGGAGAAACCGGCCCCTACGCCCAGTACGCGGTCGTGCGCGCCACCAACATCTTCCGCAAGGCTGGTCTGGAACCCGAAGCTGTCTTGTCCGGAAAAGTCGATTTGCGGTTTTTAGAAGAGACGGATCTATGGGAGCTCTGGCTGCGCGCCGGACAGCTTTCCGCCGTGATCGAGCAGTGTATCAACACCACCGAACCGGCGCACGCGGCGAAGTATACGTTCCAGTTGGCGCAGATGTTCAACAACTTCTATCACAGGCATCACATCCTCACGGAAGCCGATGAAGCCCGCAAGCGTTTTCTGCTGGCCACGGCTGCGGTGGTACGCCGCTCTCTCATTGACGCTCTGGGCCTCATGGGCATTGAAGCGCCACCGGTGATGTAGGAAATCGCCGGAATCGCACGTCATCGCCGACACATCGAAAAGCGGCAATCAAAACCGGATCACGGTTTGAAGCGCATTTACATCGCCCGAGCCCGGATTGCGCGGCGAGCGCGCTGCTCCAGACGCATGAATGCACCAGCCACTGATTGAAGCTCTCAAGCAGGTTTGCGCCGGGCGCACAAAAGTAAAGCAATCGCGCGAAGCGCAACTATTCATAACGAAGCGCTTCGGTGGGTGAGACGGCGACAGCGTGCCGGGCGGGTAGCAGGCAGGCGAGGAGTGCGCTGAGACCGAGGAGCGCGGCGGCTGCGAGCAGGCCACCCGCGGCAAAGGTGTTTTGCATCCAGTGGGCGAGAATGGCGCCGAGAAAGCTCTCCAGGGCAAGACCGAAGATGATGCCCACGGCCGAGCTGACAAGTGCGATCCGAGCGGCGACCCACAGCACGTGCTTGCGCGGCGCTCCGAGCGCCAGGCGAACGGCAAACTCCGTGGTGCGCTGCGCGACACTGTAAGCGACAAGGCTGAAGATGCCCACCAGAGCGAGCGCGAGCGCCATGGCAGAAAAGATGCCAAACAGCATGGAGAAGAGCTGCTGACTGCTGTAGTGTGCGTCGCGCTCAATCGCTTCATTCAGGGTAACGGTTCCGTTGAAACTGCTATTGGAGAGCGTCTGGCCGGGAGCGACGGATGTGATAGCGGTGCGGATGGACTGCAGGTAGGTGAGCGGATCGCCTTGGGTGCGGACGAGGAACTCCGCGTAGGGCCGGATCAAGGTGGTGTATGGAAGGTAGATGGCGGGGGCAACGGGGCGATCAAGGCCGTCGTTGCGAGCATCGCCGACGACCCCGATGATCTGACGCCAGGCGGTGCTTTGCGCAGAGGCGATCTGGTAGCGACTCCGAGGCTTGAGATCTGGAATGCGTAGCTCACGGCCCAGGGCATCGGATAAAGAAAGATAGCGTGCTGCGAAAGCATGATTGACCACGGCGACGAAGTCTCCGCGGTTGTTTTCATCTATGTTCCAGACGCGGCCCTGGAGCAGAGGAATGCGGAGCGCAGCGAAATATCGCTGGTCCACCAGAATCACACGTGCCTGCGGCTGCTCGCCATCGCGAGTTCCAGTTTCATTGACTTCAAAGGATTGGTCGCCGCCGGTATTGGGTGGCATGGCGTCGAGGCCGCCGACAGCGACGGTGGAGATACCAGGTACGGATGCGATCTTCTCCCGGATCTGCTCGAAGTAAGCCGTCTGCGCTTCGCGCGACTGCATGCGACCCGGCTCGTCCTTGTCAGTGCCGTGCCGAATGATGCCTAGCCTTATGACATTTGCGGGATCGTAGCCAAGCGACGTTCGCATGATCCCAAGAAAGCTGCGGATGGCGGTTCCTGCCGTGGCCATGAGAAGCAGTGTGAGCGCGACTTGCGCGGCGATGAGAACGCTCCAGCGGCGCTTTGCGGGAGCAGCCACAACGCCGGATTGCCTGCCGGGAAGCATATGCCCAGAATCGCGACGCGAGAGACGCAGTGCAGGGACAAGTCCGAAGAGGATGCCACACAGCAGCGCCAACGCGAGGGAGAACGCGAGGATGGGACCATTGATGCGGACGAAAGATTCTGCCGGAAAGGAATCCGGCGAAAGCAACATGGGAAGCCTCGCCAGCCAGTAAGAAGCCGCCACGCCAAGGACGGCGCCCGCGCAGGAGATGACGATGGCTTCCACCAGCAACTGGCGGATGATGCGCCAGCGGCTGGCGCCGATGGCACTGCGGATGGCGAGCTCATGCAGGCGCGTGCGGCCACGGGCCAGCAGAAGGATGGAGCAGTTCGCGCAGCCAATCACGAGCAGGAGCACAACGCCGGCAAGAAGGAGCTTAAGGGTGTGGCCGATATTCTGCTGGAAACTCCAGATGATGGGCTCCAGGGCGAGATTGTAATGACGGAGTCGCACGGGAGACTGTTTCTCCAGCTCCCGCGCCAAAGGCTCAAGCGCGGCGTTGGCAGCGGCAAGTGTAACGTGGGGCCGGAGCTTGATCCACGGTATGTAAACGCTGATTTTCGGCGCCAGACTGAACGGCAGGTAGACATCGGCAACGTCGGCAAGGTCATTGAACGCGAAGCTGCGCGGCATCACGCCAACGATGGTGTAGGGGACCTGATCGATTTCCAGCGTTCGCCCGATCACGTGGGGATCGCCGCCGAAGTGGCGCTGCCAGAAGCGGTAGTTGAGAACAACCACGGGATGGCCGCCGTTCTCTGCATCGGATGGCTGGATGTTGCGGCCGAGAAGCGGGCGCACACCAAAGAAACTTTCCGCGTTCTCTGTGACGTAGGTGCCCTCGATGTCTTCCGGAAACGCGCCGCCGGTGATCTCTACCTCCGTGGGATTGAAGCCAAGCACCGAGTCAACCGGAGCGGCAAGGCGCAGATCATCAAACTGTGCTTTGCTGAGGCTGACAAAGGTAAACCCGGTGTCCGTCCCTCTCTTGGAGATCCCAAAAAGGTACGTGATACGGCTCGCGTCGGCGTAGGGAAACGGGTGCAGCAGGACTGCATAAATGAGCGAGAACATCGCTGTGGTGGCGCCGATGCCCAGCGCCAGTGAGAGCACGGCGACGGTGGCGAAGCCAGGGTTGCGACGCAGGCCGCGCAGTCCGTACCTGATGTCTCCGCCCAGCGCGTCGAAGAGGCGGAGGCCAATGGCTTGGCGATAAGTTTCGTTTTGCCCAGCGGGCTGACCAAGGTCGATGCGGGCTTTGCGGCGGGCTTCTGCTTCGGAGAGGCCTTGGCGCATTAAGTCTTCCTGGTAGGCGTCGAGCGTAGAAAGAAACTCTTCTTCCACGTCCCTACCCGTGCGTGGCGCAATCGAGTGCCAGAGCTTGCGAATTGCAGACGGGAGACTCATATGTCATCTCTCCTGCGCCTTCTTGCCGAGAATTCCGGCGACACCGCGGCCATGTCGTCATTCGGCAGTGTAGTCACCCATTACCTTAGAACCGTCAGCGGATCCACCCTCGTCACCCGCCGGGCTGGGAAATAGCTGGCCATAAGCGCCACTGCCGCGAGCATTGCCCCGGTGATGCCCCACGTCATCGGATCCATCGGGCTTGTTTCATAGAGCAAGCTCGCCAGTGCCCGCGTGAGCGCTACAGCCGCGCCCGCGCCCAGGGCAAGTCCAACCAGGACGAGCAGCATCGTTCTTCCGATTACCAGCTTCAGCAGATCGCGTGGTGATGCGCCAACGGCCAGGCGAATGGCCATTTCACGCACCCTCTGGGCCACTGAATAGGAGACAACGCCGTAGATGCCTACCGCGGCCAGCAAGAGCGCGATGCCGGCGAAGATGGCCAGCAGCGTCGTGCGAAGCCGGGCCGGCGCTACCGACTCTGACTTGATTTCTTCCAGGGTCTCAATGTTGGTTACTGCCTGATTCTTGTTCACCTGCCAAATGGCTCGTTCAATCGCTTCGCGCAAGAGCAACGGATTCACGGCGGCACGAACGACAAAGCTATTGCCGATCCCGGGATTTTGATAGAACGTGACGTACACAACCGGAATGTCTTCATCGAGGCCAATGCCGCCGCCTCGGCCTCCTACTTTCTCGTCGTTTACCACTCCTACAACCTGCCATGCCACGTCAGGGCCGCGACCAGCCTTCCCGAACAGTAATTGCCGGATCAGGATCCGCTTACCGATTGGATCTTCGCCTTTGAAGTAAGTCCTGGCCATGGTTTCATTGATCACCGTAACCGGCGCCGCTCCGGCAACATCGCTTTCATTCAGGCCGCGCCCCTTCATCAATCTCATGCCGACGGTATCGAAATATTTCGGATCTACCATCTTGAACCCACACACCTGGCGCTGCGGGTAAGGAACGTTCTCGTGTCCCTCAATTTGGAAGGGTGCCCCGCCCACGCCTTCCATCGGGGGTTTATTTGTGATGGCGGCTTCCTGCACTCCAGGAACACTTCTGACCTTCTGGGTCACGTCTTTTAGATAGTTCGTCAACGCCGTGCTGTTCGTGAATTCGGTCAGCGATATGGGAAGGTCCATCGCAAGAACATTCAGCGTGTCCACACCCGTGTTGAGGTTGGCAAACCTGTCGAAACTTCTGATCAGCAGGCCCGCACCCGCCAGCAACACAAATGACAGCGCCACTTCGGCCACCAGCAACCCCGTCCTCATTCGATGTGATGTGGACCCTGCACTCGTTCGCCCGCTCTCCTTGAGCGATCTTGCGAGATCGGGCCGCGTGCCATTGAGCGCTGGTGTCAGACCGGAAAGGATTCCCGTGAGGATTCCTACGACCATTGTGAAAAGCAACACCCCGTAGTCCATGCGGACGTTTGCTTGTGGCGGCAGCATGTCAGGAGGAAGCCACAGTTTGATGCCGTGCATAAATGCATTGCCCAGTGCAAGACCGGCCATCGCGCCGAGAATTCCAAGCAATATG
Organism: Candidatus Angelobacter sp.; assembly: GCA_035712465.1. Lineage (GTDB taxonomy): Bacteria > Acidobacteriota > Terriglobia > Terriglobales > Acidobacteriaceae > Angelobacter. Next base: position 120,473 of record DASTAS010000006.1, on the reverse strand, counting down.
CTTTCCGTAAGCAACTGGCGGATCAAACGGAGACGCCGCGCCCCCAATGCTGAACGAATAGCGATCTCGTTTTCGCGGTCCGTGCCGCGCGCCAGGGTCAAATTGGCAAGGTTGGCGCATCCGATCAGCAGTACTGCTCCCACCGCCGCCAGCAGAACCCAAAGCGATCGCCGAAGCTCCGGCTGGACCACCTGATCAATATAAGGATTCACCGCTACGCCGATGCCCTTATTTGAATCCGGGTATTGCGCAGAGATGCGCGCTCCAATCGCGTCCATCTGGTCGCGGGCTTGTTTCAGGGTAACGCCCGGCTTAAGGCGGGCAATGGCATAAAGCCAATGAAAATTGCGTGTCATGTTCACCGGCGCAAAAGACAGAGGCAGCCACATTGCCGCCCAGCTCCGGTCAAACTCACTGTTCCCAGGAAGCACGCCGATAATGCTGTAACTCTTCCCGTCCAGCGTGATCTTGCGGCCGATGATTTGCGGATCGCCACCAAACTGGCTCCGCCACAAGCGGTTCGAAAGGACTACTTCCAGATCGTTGCCAGGCTCATTTTCGCTTGCAGCAAAGGTGCGTCCCATCGCCGCAGTCACGTCAAGCACCTTGAAATACGATGCAGAGACTCTGTGGACCTTAACCTCCTGTGGGCTGTTTAAGCCCGTCAAGGTCACCTTGTCGAACGCTAGGGCGGCGAGATATTTAAAACAGCGGTTCTGCCGCTCCCAATCAAGGAAGTTCAGCGTAGAAATAGGATTGCTGAATCCGTCCGCAAGCTTCTCTCCCACGCTGACGATCTGCTCCGGATGTGGATACGGGAGAGGCTTCAGTAATACGGCATTCACAAAACTGAAAATCGCCGCAGTGGCCCCGATGACCAAAGCGAGCGTAGCAATGGCAACGGTGGCGAAGCCTGGATTGCGACGCAGGCCGCGCAGTCCGTAGCGGATGTCTCCGCCCAACTCATCAAACGGGCGGAGCCCGATGGCGCCGCGGTAGCTTTCGTTTTGGGCCGAGGGCCGGCCGAGGTCGATGCGGGCTTTGCGGCGGGCTTCTGCTTCGGAAAGGCCCTGGCGCATTAGATCTTCCTGGTAGGCGTCAAGAGTGGAACGAAATTCTTCTTCAACGTCACTACCGGTGCGTGGCGCAATCGAGCGCCAGAGCTTGCGAATTGCAGACAGGAGGCTCATATGTCATCTCTCCTGCGCCTTCTTGCCCAGAATGCCGGCGACCACCGAAACCATGTCAGTCCATTTTGAGGTCTCGGCTTTGAGCTGACGCATACCGGCCCTGGTGAGCGAGTAAAAGCGGGCGCGGCGGTTGTTCTCTGACTCGCCCCACGCACCTTTAATCCAGCCGCGGCGCTCAAGACGATAGATGGCGGTATAGAAGGAACCTTGCAGAATTTCCAGCCGCTCGCCGGAAATCTGCTGGATGCGCAGCAGGATGCCATAGCCATGCAGCGGACCGAGCGAGACCGCCTTGAGGATGAGCATCTCGAGCGTACCCTGCGGGAGTTCAACTGGTTTCGTCGCTGGCAAAAGATCTCTCTCCTATCTCGCAAAGGAGAGTAAACCCATCTCTCCTTTCCCGTCAAGGAGAGTGCGGCGAGGAAATCGCCGGAATCACGCGTCATCGCCGACCATCGCCGTGATCGAAAAAACTCAAGGCCGCGAAAGGCTTGCCACACTTTGGAAAGGAGCGCAGCCCGGCATGCGCGGCAATTTGGCTGCCTGAACCCATTCCGGCTTGCTTTAGCGAATAAAACACGATATATTGATTGCGGGCGCCCAGGCGTTGCAGTCTGCGGTTCTTTGACAACCTAAATTTCGCGTTCGGCAGGCTTGGCGGAGGGTTTACGGAAACGTTGTGTTTCCTTGCGGAGCCATCAAACCGGCCGTGTCTGCATGAGGGATAAGCGGTCTGCGTGGCCCAGGCAAAAACCTGGGTCATCCAGTGGAAAAGTCTGGGTGACCCAGTGGAAAACTCGGCGTGACCCAAGCGTCGAGGCTGGGTCGATTTTGGTTAAGTATCTTTGCTTGCAACAAAACGCTAAAAAAAGGGGGGCCGCCCCCCCCCAACGGATCACCGGATCGCCGACATCCTGCCCCCGGTCATCGCGCGTGATCGCCCGTAATCGGAACAGCCGAAATCAAAACCCTTTCGCGGGCCCTGAAGCAAAGGCTACAAAGCGCGAGCCCGGCTTGCGCGGCGAGCGCGCTGTTAGAGGAGCACGACATCGCTGACCATGATCAATGCTCTCAAGCGGTGTTGCGCGAAGCGCACACAACAAAAGGAAGAGGCAGGTTTTCCTCTTCCCTCTGGCGTTAGCGTTTTTTTAATAACGCTATAAACCTCGTTTAGTAAAGTCTGAAATCGACTTCCAGAGTCATGGCTACGGCGACCGGCTGGCCGTTCTTTTTACCGGGCTCAAACAGCCATGTCCGGACTTTTTGCAGAGCCTTCTGGTCAAGTCCCATTCCCAGGCTGCGAACCACCTTCACGTTGTGTGGCTTTCCATCGGTACCGATTATGGCTGAGAGGGTGACCGTTCCCTGAAATTTAGCTTTGCGCGCCTCCTCGGAGAAATCGGGCGAAGGCGTGAACTTGGCCACCGGAGGCGTGACGCCGATATCGCCCAGCGAGTAAACGCCGCCACCAAAACCGCCGCCCTCTCCGGGTCCGTGTCCCGGTCCCATGCCGGAGCCAATGCCGCTGCTTTTTCCTGAACCAATGCCGCCGCCGGAACCGGGTCCGTTGGTAGCCGGACCGCTCACCCGGGCAGCCATTGGATTACCCAGGTTCGGCATGTTGGGAGCGTCAGGCAGCTTCACCTTGGGAGGAGCCACAACGGTGGACTCAATAGCCAGCTTCGGCTTTTGATTCCTGATCTCGACCGTGGGAGGCGTGAACTGTTGGGGTGCGATTTTCGGCAGGTGACCCTTAGGCTCAAAAACCTTGGCCCTTTCGCCACCGCCGCCACCGCCGGTAAGCGGCTTGGTGGGAGTGGCCGGCTTCATCACCGGCTGATAATCAGTCAAGGGAGGAGCAATCAGCGTGACATCTTCTTTCTTGGGCGCGGCCTGCGGGGTACGCCAACTGATGATTGAAACTGCGATGAGCGCCGCAATCGCCAGCGAGTGCACCACCAGCGAACCGGTTGCCGGTTTTCTGGCATTGCGATGGCTCCAGATCTCCCGCACCTGCACCGGCCGCGAGGTCAGGCGTATGGGCGGAAGCTTTTCCGGAAACATCGCGTCCTTGAGGTTTCGTACCAGAGAACCCAGCATCGAGCGATGCATTTCAGGGAGGCCGGACAGCCGTGGAGCTTCATAGAGCACACGCGGCCGTTCAGTCGGAGTAGGGGGATTTAGAATAGCCTGATTCGCCATGGGCTCGACCTGTTTTACCTTTTCAGTACTGCCAGTCACCATCAAAGTCCATTGCCAGAATCGACTGGTCTGGATTCACTCATAAAAGATGACCGAAGCAGGGTGCAAGTTGCATGCGTCAGACTCGCCTAAGAGAACTTTCTCGAGCAACGGAACCATAAAGCGAACTCACATCCGACATGACAATGAATGAACAAAATGGACGAACGCGACGCAGCAACGGCTTGTTTATGTTTGCTGGCAGAGTAGGATTCTCATTCGCACAAAATGGTTTTGTTAAGAGTGGTTAAATGTGTGATTTCCCTTGAGAGGGTCTTCACCAAAGGTAAGTTGGGGAACAACGACAGTTATAATGAAGTATCAATAACTTGCAGCCGGAGAAATAATGAGCGAGCCGCTCGAGCTCAAGAAGACGCTGAATTTACCCAAAACGGATTTCCCCATGAAGGCGGGGCTGCCGCAAAACGAGCCCAAATGGCTGGAAAAATGGGAGCACAACAATCTTTACGGGCAGATCCGCGCATCCCGCCAGGGAAAGCCGGTTTATCTTTTGCATGATGGTCCTCCGTATGCCAATGGCGCCATTCACGAAGGCCACGCGCTGAACAAATGCCTGAAAGATTTTGTGGTGAAGTCGAAGACGATGGCCGGCTTCGACTCCCCTTACGTTCCCGGATGGGATTGTCACGGCCTGCCCATTGAGATCAAAGTCGATGAAAAGCTGGGCCGGAAAAAGCTGGAGATGAACCCGGCTGACGTGCGCAAGGCGTGCCGCGAATACGCTTTGAAATTCCTCAACCTGCAGCGGCAGCAGTTCAAGCGGCTCGGCATCCTGGGCGATTGGGACCACCCGTACTCAACCATGGATCCTTCGTACGAATCGACCATCGTGCGCCTGCTGTTTGAGTTCATGGAAAAAGGAGCGGTGTACAAGGGACTGCGGCCGGTGTACTGGTGCATTCACGACAAGACGGCGCTGGCGGAAGCCGAAGTGGAATACGAGACGCATACCAGTCCCAGCATCTGGGTAAAGTACCGCATGACTAGCGCACCGGAGAAGATCGACTCCCGTCTCGCGGGAAAGAAAGTTAACACGATCATCTGGACTACCACGCCATGGACGCTGCCTGCATCGATGGCAGTGGCATTCCATCCCGAGCTTGACTATGTGGCTCTGGAGCACCAGGGCGAGGTTTACATTGTGGCGGACGCGCTGGCAAAAGCCACCATCGAGGCCTGCAACCTCGCCGGCGCCTCGGAGGTTGCGCGCTTTCCCGGCAAGAAGCTTGAGTACGCCACTTTCGCGCATCCGTTTCTTGATCGTCAGATCCTGGGTGTGCTTGCGGATTACGTCACTACGGATCAGGGTACGGGCGTAGTACACACAGCGCCCTCCCACGGCGCAGAGGACTTCTATACCGGCGTGAAATACAAGCTGGACCAGACCTGCAATGTCGATGCGGCTGGCCGCTTGCGCCAGGGACTGCCGGAATACGACGGCTTGACGGTATTTAAGGCCAACCAGCCGATCATCGAGCTTCTGAAGGCGCGCGGCGTGCTGATGGGAGAAGGCAAAATCGAGCACCAGTATGCCCACTGCTGGCGCTGCCACAACCCCGTGATTTTTCGCGCCACCGAGCAATGGTTCATCTCCATGGATGCGCCGGCGGATGGCTGCAAATTGCGCGGGCGCGCGCTGGATGAGATCAAGAAGGTGAAATGGATTCCCGCCTGGGGTGAAGAGCGCATCAGCAACATGATTGCCACGCGTCCGGACTGGTGCATCTCCCGCCAGAGGGTCTGGGGCGTGCCTATTGCGGTATTTTTCTGCGAAGCCTGCGGCAAGCTTCTGGAATCCAAAGAAGTAAATAAGGCCGTGGTGGACCTGTTCGCGCGTGAAGGCGCGGATTCCTGGTACACCCGCGAGGCTTCACAGATTGTGCCCGCCGGAACCAAATGCGCCTGCGGCGGTACCAGCTTCCGCAAGGAGAACGACATCATCGACGTCTGGTTTGAATCCGGGTCCAGCCACGCTGCTGTGCTCGGCCATGAGCCGAACATGCCATGGCCGGCCGATCTTTACCTGGAAGGCGGCGACCAGTATCGCGGCTGGTTCCACTCTTCTTTGCTGGTGGCAGTTGGAACACGCGGGCGTGCGCCCTACCGCGGAGTTGCTACCAGCGGGTGGACTCTGGACCCGCAGGGACGCGCCACATCGAAGTCACTGGGCAACGGCGTTGATCCCATCAAGATCGCCGATACTAAGGGCGGAGAGATCATCCGGTTGTGGGTGGCGTCAGTGGATTTTCAGGAAGACGTCACGGTATCTGACGCGCTGATGGACCGCATCAGCGACGATTACAGAAACGTTCGCAACACGCTGCGGTACATCGTAAACAATCTCTTTGATTTCAATCCCGAGCGCGATGCGGTGAAGTTTGCTGACATGCAGCCGCTGGACCAGTACGAACTGGTGCTGGCCGCGGACTTCTGCCGGCGCGTTCGCGAGTGGTATGAGAGTTTTGAATTTCATCGCATCTATCAGCTCTTGAACGAGTACTGTAATGCGGCGCTGAGCAACGTTTATTTTGCCACCATCAAAGACCGGCTCTACACGGCGGCGCCCGGTTCGTTGGCGCGTCGTTCGGCGCAGACCGCCGTTTGGAAGATTGGCGATGCGCTGGTGCGGCTGATTGCGCCCCTGGCGTCCTTCACCGCGGATGAGGTTTGGCAGTGGCTGCCGAAAACCTCGGGCAAAGCGCCCAGCGTACACATTGCCTACTTCCCGGCCCCGGAGGAACTCTGTCCGGAGATGGGGTCGGAGCACGTCAAGTCGCTGCGCGCGGATTTTGAGTCGCTGCTGAAAGTCCGCGATGAGGCGCTGAAGGCGATGGAGATCGCCCGCAAGGAAAAGCTCATTCGCCGGTCCGAGGAAGCGGCCCTCACGATCTATGCGCCGCAAGAGCAATATGGGTTGCTGGACCGCTACCGGACAGAGATGCGTTATCTGTTGGTCGTCTCGGGGGTAAATATTCAACCCGCAACTGAAGGGAACGCCGGGGCCGGGTTGCGCGTAGAAGTACAAAAGGCCCCTGGACAAAAATGCGAGCGCTGCTGGTTCTATTCTACTGAGGTAGGCAAGAGTGAGAGGTATCCTACCGTTTGTGAACGGTGCCTGGCCGTGCTTGAAGAACTTGAAAGGGTGCCGGCCGGGCAGCATTGATTCGTTGACATGCGCAAGTATCACATATTGATAGCGTCCCTGGTGGTCATTCTGGATCGGCTGACCAAGTGGATCATCGCCCAGAACATCATGCCCAACGATAGTGTGGACGTGATTCCGGGGCTCTTCCGCCTTACGCATGTGCAAAACCAGGGTGCTGCGTTCGGGCTTTTTTCCGATTCTCCTTCAGAATGGAAAGTAGCCATGCTGATTTTGTTTTCAGTGGCTGCGCTGGCGGTGGTTTCCACTCTGCTGTGGAAAAACGGAAATGCAATGAACACCACCGCGATCGCGCTGTCACTCGTTTTCGGCGGAGCGCTTGGGAACCTCTGGGACCGAGTGGCAAGCGGCCGCGTGATCGATTTCCTCGATTTCTACATAGGCAGGCATCACTGGCCGGCATTCAATATTGCCGATAGCGCGATTGTAGTTGGCGCTCTACTTCTGCTGAGCGAGATATTTCTTGCCCCGCAGGAAGAGAAAGAGTCAGCCAGTAAGATCGCGTGAGGTGGCCTGCAATTTTGTTGCTGTTTCTGTAACAACTGCTGCTTACACCACGCTGGATTGTTGCTATCAATCGAATGCGAAAGTACCAACTCCTGATCGTCGCAGCGGTCATTCTTCTGGACCACCTTACGAAGCTGCTGGTGATCCACGGCATTCCCGTCGGCGATGAGATTCCGATTGTTCCGGGGTTGTTTCAACTGTCGCACTGGGAAAACACCGGCGCTGCCTTCAGCATGTTCGCGAGTTCCACTTCGCCCTGGCGCACCTTCGGGCTGATTGCTTTTTCCGTGATCGCCTGCATTGTGGTTTGTTATCTGCTCTGGAAGCACGGGCCGGCTCTGGACATCAGCTCTCTCTCGCTCTGCCTGATATTGGGTGGAGCTCTCGGCAATTTGTGGGACAGAGTGGCAAAAGCCAGAGTCACAGACTTCCTGGATTTCTATGTTGGCGACCACCACTGGCCTCCGTTCAACGTGGCTGATAGCGCAATCGTAATCGGAGCTGTTCTGCTGATCATCACCATCCTGTTGACTCCGCATCAGGAGAGAAGAACCCGATGACGGCTGCTCTGCTGATGCGAGCGCACGTTGCAGTTTTCATCACTCCTGATTGAGAGCTCATATTTCGCGTGCTGCCGCGCAATTCAAACATCTTGTTGTGATCTTCGCCACATCCTATTGCCCAACTGCGGGACAACGCACTTTCGACCCGATTGGGAGCCACTTCAAAGATGTCATTCAAGAAACTATGCACACTCTTCCTTTGCTTCGGACTGCTTTTCATGCTGGGCGCAACCGCGCAAGCACGCGATCCTGACAGCAGAGATCTCCACGGAATCAGTCCGAAGAATCACAAATATATTTTCACCGTGTTGGGCGGAGCCGCCGCCGGCGCAGGGCTTGGATTCATCCTGCCCGGAGAAAAAACGCCGTTGAAGCTTATGCTGATGGGCGGGGGCGCCGGCAGCACATGGTATCTCTACAACCACCACAACGCTCTGGGAAGCTTTCATGATTTCGCCATGATCGGCGGCAACACGGCTATCGGCTGGGGAATCGGATGGCTTGGCTGCAACTGCCGCAGCGGCGCTTATGCCGGTTCTCTGCTGGGCGGCGGACTCACAGCAGGCTATGAGGCGCTGAAGAACGATCACTCCATGCAGAGCAGCTTGCGCCGTGCCAGAAGCGCAGTCGAACGGAAGAAGCACCAGGCCGAGGCCGCCAGCACGCCGACTACGAACAGTCACAATCAGAGAGTTGCAACCGGCGGCGCTGGAGCCCAACCACAAAATTAACTTACGATTCGGTGAAGGCCCGTCCGCAGCGATGCGACGAGCCTTCCCCAATTATTTCCGCGGCTTGTGCGGACAGCTCTCGACGTTCAGGCACGAATCAGGAATCATGAGTCTTGCCACGGGCTGTCCGCCCGCGATATGGCTGTCGATAATTTCATCCACGTCCGCGGCCGTGACTCCGCCATACCACACTGCTTCCGGATAAATCACCACGGTTGGCCCGTGCTCGCACTGGTCAAGACACCCGGATTTGTTCGCGCGCACTCGGCCTTTCAATCCGCGCTTCGCCAGTGCCGCCTTGAATAACTGGTGCAATTCTCCGCTAGCTGTCGGATTGCACGAGCCTTTGGCATGGCCTTCAGGACGCTGGTTGGTACAAACGAAAATGTGCTTCTCAAATTTCGGCATCAGAGGTGCAGCAGCCAGGCTGTACGATCCAAGGTGGTGACCCTGGGAGGATTCGAACCTCCGACCTGCGGTTTAGGAAACCGTCGCTCTATCCATCTGAGCTACAGGGCCACGTCTCCACATTTTACAGGATTCACAACATAGCCTCTTTTCAACCGAGAGAAGCGCTATGATGTAATAAGGCGTTGTCCCCAACCCCTACAATCTACGAACGCGCAACATCTTCATGAATCTTTGTTGCGGATTGAGAATACCTGTGCGCTTTACAAAACAGATTGGCCCAGCGGCTTTTTACCTCTTCTTTTTCTCTGCGACCATGTTTGCTGCGCAGGTCACAGGCACGGTCACAAACGGAACCACCAACAAACCTTCCGCCGGTGATAGCGTTGTCCTGCTTTCCCTTTCCGGAGGCATGGACGAAGTGGCCCGCGCGAAAACCGACGCTCAAGGCCGCTTCACGCTCAGCGCTCCCCAGGCCAACGGGCAAACCCTGGTGCGCGTGGACCATGGAGGAGTGAACTACTTCCAGTCGGCCCCGCAGGGCACAAACATGGTCAAGGTGACGGTCTACGATGCGGCCAAAAAAGTCGACAACATCATTCATGACGGCCATGTGTTTCGCTTTCAGACCAATTCCGACGGACTGCAAGTCTTCGAGCTCTTCGTGCTGCGCAATCAATCCAATCCACCCCGCACCAAAATTGGCGATCGCTCCTTCGAGTTTGACCTGCCCGCAGGCGCCAATATCGAAGAGGGCGTAGCGGAAGGACCAGGCGGCATGCCGACCAGCAACATGCCCATTCCGGCAGGCAAAAAGGATCGCTACGGATTTGTCTTCCCCATTCGCCCCGGACGCAACCGCTTTCAGGTCACCTACACAGTCCCGTATACCGGCTCTCGCGACTTCAAACTTACTCCTGACGCGCCGCTTGCCGAACTCGGGATCATGCTGCCCAAGAGCATGCAATTCAAATCTTCTGACCCGGGCATTCTCCCCGCGAACGATGACTCCGGCATGGCGGTGTTTGTCGCCAAGAGCCTGCCTGCGGGAAAAGAGGTAGAGTTCTCTGTTTCCGGCAAAGGCGTCATACCCGGCCAAAGCGAGAGCAGCGGAGCCGCTCAGAGCGCTGAAAACCCGAGCGGCGAAGCCGCTCAGCAGGCCCAGAATTCCGTGGCTACGGGGGTTGGCCTCGACGCGCCGAACCAGTCCCCTGATCCGGCAAGCAACTCACGCTGGTACATCATCGCAGCTTTTATCGTCGTCATCGCCGGCATCGGCTACTGGCTCTTCCGCATGCAGCGTCGCCCAATTGCCGCGTCCACTGCTGCAGGCGCCGCAGGCGTTCCGCAACAACCATCATCCAAATCGCGTGCCCGACAACGGGCAGCAACGCCGGCCGGAGCTGGCTCATCTTCCGGCAGCAACGGCCCGGCCCGTTCAGGCGTGCTGGACGCGATCAAGGAAGAACTCTTTCAGCTCGAAAACGACCGCCTTCAGGGCAAGGTCTCCCAGCAGGACTATGAGAGCTCAAAGGCCGGTCTGGAAGTGCTGATCCGCCGCCACTTGAAGAAGAGCTAGATACCCGGTCCGTTACCGATCCTTGTTTCCCGATCACGGGCGATATCGGCGATCTCCTCACGGCCATTCGGGGCGATTGAGCGATTGTACCGTTGAGTAAACCTTAGACCCACCCCCTACCCCCTCCCCGTCAACCCCGAAAAATAAGGACTTAGCGGAAGCCTCCCCGGCGTTGATTTTCGCAGTTCTGTTGTTCCCCCGCGCATGCGAAAACAGCGGATTGTACTACTAAGTAAATATCCACCAGACAGAAGCTAACCGCTAACGGCTGAGTACCAATGGCAGGATGCCAATGGTTGGGTGCCAACGGCTGAGGCAATGGCTGAGTGCCACTGGCTCGTGCGCAGCAGGTTTGGCTAAGAGCTCAATGCCAACTGCTAAGGCTAAATTGTGAAAGACCATTTATGGCGGGCCTTTTCTCAACTGCAGATACTGGCTTTCCGCCACTCCGGCCTGGGCCGGTCCGGTTTTGCCGCTGCCGGTTGCTGCACGCCATTACTCATTTGGCCGGCGCTCACCCCATCGTTCAAACGGAGTCGGGCAAAATCTACTCACGCTAGCATGAATCCCTTTGGCGAAACAATAACAAACTGGTAAACACAACTCTAATTCCAAACTTATCTCGCTGGGCGGAGAGCGCCTCAAAACAGCTAAGAGCAATAGTTTTCTGGCATCGGCGAAAAAACCAAAGACAATTTTGACTTCGTCTTTGATTCGCATGTATGATACTCAAAAATGAGCAAGAACTCTCTATTCCGCTCCGATTATCTGCGGCAGCTCCGCAGGATGTTTGAGAACTCACCTGTGCTGCGACAGATTTTGGGCGATCTGGTCGAGGTTCAAATCATTGTGGACGCGGAAAAAGTTCAGCGTGAACTCAGGTGGCGGCTGCGGCGAAGGCGCAACCCTGACGCTCGTTCCGCTTTTCATGAGGTAATCGAATCCGGCTTTTATGTCCCGCTGGTTCCTCGCCATTTGTATTCTGAAATTGAAGAGCATCTAGGTGAAATTGCAACACAAACGGGAGCCACAATCGAGCAGGCAGAGGCGGAGTGGGAGAAAGTTCAACAGCTGCTGAACGTATACGAACCTCGCATCCGATCAGGGCCCCAAGCTGCAGTCGATCCTGACGACCTTCCATACAAGCATGCCAGTGAGGATTTGGGAATACCAGTCTATTCGAGCGATCGCCACCTGCGAGGTATGCATGGACCTGTGATCACGATCTGCTTGGATATCACGGCGCGAGACTACGTTCGATCGGCGAGTGTCACACTTGGAGGCTTAGCAGGTACAGTTACTACTGCCACGGTCGCTGTCGGTGCCCTGCTGGCGTTCTGGAATCTGCTAAGAGCGCTGTTCGAACGTGTGTTGCAGCTTCCAAAGCCCGCACAGGCGCTACTCGCCGGAGTATTGGCAGCGGCCCTGATTCATCCTAAGTCGAGGACTAAATTACTTTCCTGGCTTCGTGCCGGATACCACGGAGCAGCGAAATTGAAGCCGGAAGTGCTCAATATGCTCGCTCATGCGATCCAAGAATTCGGCACCGCAATGATGACGCTGCGAAAGTCCGGACAAGAGATACGCTCCGCTCTGCCAAAGCAGAAAAAGCGCTCGGCTCTTATGCATCTTCGGGCGATCATCGCTACGAGCAAGGAGCCAATGTCGGTCGCTGATCTGGAGTTGCAGATGAAAAGGCAGGGCTACGTGTCGCGAGCTCAGAATTTCAGGCCCTATATTCGTCGCGTGCTCCGGAACAGCGATCAATTTTCCGAGGTCACTCCCGGAGTGTGGAGATTCCACGCCCAGTAGCTTGAGCTTCCGGCCAATAACGGATGATATGCGGGGAGGCCTGTGCGAAATGTCATCGGCGAAAGTCAACAAAGTACAGCGAAGCTGTAAACGAAACGCAACCGAACACCTGCGGAGGTTCGTCGTGTATGCGAAATCTCAGCTGAACGATGCGCGATACTATCCGCCGTACGAAGGGTACCGCTATATTGCTGCTCTCGCTTTGTACTCGAAATGCATCACCGTTGCTGAAGCCACCATCACTCTGCTGGAGGCTGGTTTTCAAGAAGAAGCATTTGGTATGACGCGGACTTTAGTAGATATCTTTATTACCTTGCACTATATCGGAAATTCAGATACTGATAACAGGGCACAACGGTTCTGCCGGTTCTATGCAAAGGACAGTGAGGAGTGGACGAAGATTATTGCTGATTACTGGCCATTAAGCGCGCAACCATTAGGCCCGAAGACGAAGCTGATTGCTGCACAATATGCGTCTCCACATAAATGGTCAGGCAAAAGCGTAAAGGAAATGGCATTGGAGCCCGACACTGTCGAAACCGATCCAGCAACAGGTAAACCTGCAGTGCATGATTTCGCCTACCGCGTGATTTACCGATTGACGTCTCACTACGTGCATCCGACGATCGCCGCTCTAGGAAACCACGTTGTACAGGCAGGCCGTGACGTCTTTTTGGTGCACGGAAGAAGCCGTGACGACAAACGATACATGAGTGCTTTCAACATCGCCGCCTATGTCGCAAATACGATGATCGTCTTCTACAGATGCATGGGCGACCCCCAACCCGAACGACTCGGGCGGTGGGCGGGAGCAATTGTGGCCCACATCGGACGACGGCATAAATCATAGCGGAGCGGAAAAGCGAGGCGGGGATGCGGATCACTTTAAATGCTAGTATGCTGCTGGAATGTGTAAGCAAAAACAAATAGAAGCGGCTTGGGAACCCCAATGGGATGAATTCCGAGAGCACCGGTCCCGCGCATGGGAGGACCGACAGGCCAGTTCTGATGAGTTCGATAAGAACCTCCTGAAATTCTCGAGCGGCGCCCTTGGCCTGTCGCTCGCGTTTATTAAAGATATTGTAAAGTTGCAGGAGGCGTCTGGTCTGGGATGGCTCTACTCATCATGGCTTCTTTTTGCAGGATGCATCGTTGTCACCATTGCATCGTATGCCTTCAGCCAGCGAGCCCATTCCGCATACACTGATGACCTTTACAAGTACTATATTGAGGGCAAGCGGGAGTTTTTCAATAAGAAAAGCATCTGGTCTAGGGCAATTTCAGCCTGCGCGCTTGTTGGGTCGATCTTTTTTCTTGCAGGCGTGATCTCAACCGTGGTATTCGTGATTGAAAACATCTCGAGGATGCACAAATGAGTCACGATTGCAGTAAGAAGCCAATAGGGCCTGTCCGAGTTCAAGACGGCCGAACACCAATTCAGATGACGCCAATCACCCCTTGTCCAAAAGCCGCTCTTCAGCCGAATGCGGCTGAAAGGGGACGCAGCCCGGTTGAAATGACGCCGGCGCAGCCAAAGAATTCGGCACCCGCGGTCGTTAAGCCGGCACCACCTCCTCCCAAGAAAGGATGAGCTGCGAGTGTCCGACCGAACCGAACAGAAGATTGATTCCACCACCGTTCCCATGCCGACCCAAGGCGGAAGGCAGCCGGCCCCAATGACACCGGTAGCCCCAGCAGCTCCCGCCAAGCCGCAGGAAAAGAATCCCTAGGAAGAAGAGTGAAGACCCGCTAACTTTAACTGAGCACTTCTCCGTCCACGGTAACCATGCTTATAGAAAAGATTCACTTCAGGCTAACGCTTCTTCTTGTCACAGACTAAAACGAGGTGCAATTAAATGGTAGAAGCGATAAAGGGCGCACATGGCAGTGTGACATTTGTCCTCGGCGCTGGCGCGAGCCGTTCAGTCTCATATGCAGGCAATACCGACGTTCCATCACCATTAGACAGGGACTTCTTCGATCTGCTTCAACGTTTGGAGCCGCAAGAGAAAGATGAGGCTGCGGTTGGATGGGTTCTGGAAAAAATACTACGGCTGCCGTTCGAATACCGCCGCTCATTGGAGAGAGCTTTTTACACATTGCACATGCGCAGTTATTTACGGAGGAAGCTTACGGGGGCGGTGGACAAAACTGAGGAGGAAGCTGTAGTTAGTCACTTTGCAAGGGCGATCGTCGCATTGCTTCGCAAGGCGCACGGTACGCAGGCGTGTAAGAATCACGAGAGGCTGCTCCAGGGTCTTGGGAGGAACGATGCGGTTATCTCGTTCAATTATGATCTTGTGGTCGAAAGAGCGCTGCGGCAATACGCCGAAATGAATAACGTGCCATTCGTGCCTGGAATCTACCATCTAGATCCCAAGGAACACCCTGTTTCCCATTTTCCAAAGATCCTCAAGTTACACGGGAGCGTCAACTGGCGCATGAAAGACGACCAACTCCAAGTTCGGACGACAGCATGGGACAACTTTGATGATACACCAGGATACCGGAGTTCGGGAGAAGGCACACGATTCCCTATATTCCTTCCATTTTGGGATAAGCAAGTCACGAGACAGCCATGGCTCTGGCTTTGGCAAAAGGCGCACCAGCAGCTGAAAAAAACTGAATTCATAATTGTGTGGGGCTTCTCAATGGCTACTACCGACGTAAAAGCGAGAGAACTCTTCAACATTTCGATTCCGGACGGCGGAGCGCGTCGACGGCTTTGTGTGATCGATCCTTCCCAGGCAACCAGAGATCGATGGCGGGAACTCCTCCCATCCGCTCAATACTGGGAATATGACAACATTAAAGGATTCCTGTCCGCCCCTCCGCCTTGGTGGTGGAATGAGTCGTTACAATAAGGACAGCGGTCAAGGCGGTGGGCCAGCCTTTCGACCGGTTTTTCTGTCCCTCAGAACTAATGTCGGGTGGCCACTCTTTGGGACTCCGACCCACCAGACGAAAACCGTGCCCGGCGGGAACTCACACAAAATCACAAACAATCATAAATCCTACCCGGTCGTTCCATTCCCTCACTTTGATGTGGATATGCCCTTCGTTTGGTATTGAATACCAAACGACCATGACTTGAAGTTATTCACGACTCCAACGGCTCCTGTGCTGCTATCGATAAACTTTTGGCTTGGGCCAAATTGCCGCAGTACTGTTACATCAAATTGGCCTGTCACTATCAGGCCGAGAGATATCGCTCCCACCTGAGCATTAGACTTGTTCAGAAATCCGTATTGCTGCGCATAACGCACCGCTGTATATGCGTACCCGTACTGCCCTCCGAGAAAGACGGCCAATGGAGGAGTTGGTGAATCCTGTGGGTCTGCGTCGTACTGCCAATACATTTCGTTAGAGAGATTGAAGTGAGTAGTCGGACTCGTTGCTGTAGTTGTGGTCCCGTTGAAGTTTTGGATGTCAACTCCCTCCCGGGCCAATATGTCATAAAGAAAATGCCAACGAATCGACCCTGAATCTTTCTTGATGAGAACGGGGAACTCATCATATATATAGAGATTTCCGCCATAAAAGAGATTCTGTGCCGCTTGTGCCGAGCCAGTGGCGGTCAAAGTTGGAATAGGCCCGGCGACCGCTTTATTTGACGGACCTGCGGGTCCAGCCTGTATGTTAGTTCCTAACGACAACTGCATTCCATTATTAAAGTTGTAGGAACCAATATTTGCTGCAACTGTCGTTGAAGTTGACATCGCGTTGTAAATTGACCGGATCTGCGTAAAAAAAGCGAGTTGGCTGTTCGTCTGATAGTAACAATTGATAACTGCTTCCTTCTGCTCACCCCAGAGATTACGCGTAGAATCGAATTTCTTGACCACTGCAATGGCAAGATCCTCTGAGCCGGAGGGGAAGGAATTGCCTGGAGGCACGAGAGAGGAGCGCACAGTTGGGAACCAATTATTATCTGGGGGCCTGCACGTTGATGTCACGCTTGCGGACGCGGTTGCTACTGGAGTGCTTCCGTTAAGAGTAACTGTGGTGATTTTGGTATCTTTTGTAGAATCATCTACCGTCGATACTTTTGCTGTGTCTTTGAAAGTCGCACCGTCCTTTGTACCCCTCTGGGCCATGAAGGCGAAGATAATCAGACAGTCAGTTTTCTCCTTTTCCTCGGTGTCGCACTGATGCGCCTCCTTGAAATTTGTACCATCTGCCAAACTAATCGTAATGTGTTGGCTAGCTTCGACGGGTACTTTCAAAGAAGAAAAGGCGATTTGAGTTGCGACCGTCGGTTCGAAGTTGATTGAGATTGGCTTGCTTGTGGCAACGGGCGTCTGTTGTTGGTGTTGTATAGTACGGGCCACCATTCGCGGGCCCATTTGAGCGGTTAAACAAAACGGTATTAGTAAGCACAAAAATGGCTATTTTAAAGATCCCGTAGTGCGCGCAACGCTGCATGTGGTCATTTTATCCTTGCAATCGCCTAATCGCGATGTATTGGTGATTTCGAGCGCTAATGTTATTAAGGAATATTTCGGATCGCAAGTAACTAGCGTAACAAGCTACTCTATTTAATCAATCCGGGGATCTACCACAGCTACCCGTGACTTTCTTCACCGGCTTGAATGAACCAGCCATGAAATCCAACCAGATTCATAGAGCCTGCGCCGTAACGGTGTGTCCACTGATTTTTGGGCGTTCCTCATGTAGGTTCTTGCCTGCTGCGCTGTGGCCACGTCCAAAGAGCGGAGATACTCCTCAGCGGCAGCCAACGAGAATTCGTGGTCGGCTTTGGCTCGAGATCGGTCCATACAGCGGCATCAAGTACTCTTTGACGAACCCAACCACCAATTCCTTCGAGCGTGGATGCACTCCTGGCAAGGATGAAATATGGATATGCTCAATCGTGGTTCTCTCACCTGCGGCAGATCAAAAACAGCTTCTGCAATTTGATTTGCGGGCGCTACGGACGAAAAGCGTGGGAACGTCTGTTCGTCCGCAGCGCAAGCGAAGCACGAAAGATTGTGTGGCACAGACACTCCTGTCTGTGCCTGATCATTTTTCTGAGCTACAAAAGCACAGACAAGAGTGTCTGTGCCACACGGACATTATCTAACTCTGCGCCTCACAATCCACGGATCCACGTCAGGTTGGCCCGGGTGGATATGAAGTAGACAACCGCAAAGATTGCTCACCCCGCCTGCGAAGTAGCCGTCACCGATTTCTTTGCACCAGGAAAATCACGCGAGATACCTTCGCGCTTGTGCCAATGCAAACTGGGCGTGATTTTTATTGCGCTCCGGCTGCGCCTCCGCGCCGGCCTTCGGCAGAGTGATGCAAATTCCTTTCTGTCTCGTTCCGGGGGATTCGCTTCGCGAAGTCCGGGCTAAAGCCCGGACCTACCAGACCGCCCCCGTTCCCTTCGGGAACTCGGTGATCCGGTGATCGGGAGGTCTGGTGATCTGAGAGCGGTCTGAAACGGCAAGGGCATCAGCATTCAAAGTTGTGGCGGCGTCCATCCTGCCAAAGGTCCGCGCGACGATTCACACTATGTGCATGTAAAACCATTTCTCACAGTACATAGATCTTTGATCTGCGACTCGTCCTCCCTTCCCCTTCGCAAGCTCAGGGTCAGTCGGACTTCGCTCAGGATGACAATTCCTGTAAGAAGTTGAGCCGTACTGCGGCCGTGTAACACACACGCGGCCCTCGCGTCTGTGTCATCCTAAGTGCCGATCGGGATTCACTGCCTACACGCCGGCCGACCCCATGATTTGTCATCCTGAGCGAAGCGCGAGTCGAGCAACGCGAGATGAGCGCGGAGTCGAAAGGATCTATGTATTTGCCTTTTCCTTCAGCTCGGGAAACCAATCTTGCGCCAGGTCACTCCAGGTCGGGTTCATACTCACAATCAACCGCATCTTCTTGATCCGTGTCCAGCGCTTTACCTGTTTCTCACGATTAATGCCGCTATTGGCATATTTGAAGCGCTCGAAATACACCAGCCTGTCTATCTTGTACCGCTTCGTGAAACCGTCGAGGGCTCCAGTCTTGTGCTCATAGATGCGCTTTTTGATATTGCCGGTAAATCCGGTGTAAAGGGTCTTTGAACGATTCGACACGATGTACATGTAAAACCACTTCTCACGGTACATAGATCTTTGATCCTGCGACTAGTCCTCCTTTCCCCTTCGCAAGCTCAGGGTGAGTCGGACTTCGCTCAGGATGACAATTCCTGTAAGTTGAGCCGTACTGCGGCCGTGGAGCACACACGCGTGCCGCGCGACTTGTGTACGAGAGGAGAGCGCCTCTCTCAAGCATAGGAAGCAGCGGCCAATCACGACGAGACCGGAGCCGGAGGAGCGTGAAATTCCAGATATCCGCACTTGGGACACCGCAGCGTGGTAACCGGAACGGAGTGCTTACGGTCAACGGTGAGCCCGACCCAGATACTCTTCTTCGGCTCGCCCGGTGTCCAGTTCTGCTGTGCATATCCGCCGTACATTGCGTCAGCGATGTAGCCCGGTTCCATCGGCGTGTGGCACCTGATGCATTCCAGTGTTTCGTCCATGGTCGATCATTCCTTATATTTTCTGCGAAGAGAAATTACCGAACGATTCTAAAACTAGCGCCAGCGCCTCACAATCTTCAAGGATGAAACTCCCAGTGCGCGAAGGCTTCTAATCTTTTTGCGCGGGTCCGAATAGCGCGGCGGATCATAGGGCAGTTCCCCACTGCGTGCAGGCAGCTCACCGGAGCGCAAACAGATCCCTGGTGTTACCCTCCTTCGAACTTGGCGTTGACTGCGAACTTTCGCGACAATATCAACCATGGGGTACTCACTTTCCTGGATCGCTGTCGACGGCAACTCGTCGGATCAACTCGATCATCTTTTGCAGATTCGTCACATGGGCGCGATGGAAGGATCGGCGACATCCAGGTGCACGTCGATCCGGCTTGCCAGCGGATACTATCTGGTCATCTTCGACCGAAAGGAACTGCCCCCCGCCCTTTTAGGACGCGTGTCGCATTCTCTGTCCCTGATGGTGGGATACGTGGAAGAACACGTCATGTATAGCTCGGTGGCTGCGTGGGAGAATGGCCAGGAGAAGTGGGCGGTTGTTCACGATGCGCAAGAGGGCATGTATAACCTGCAGGTGAGAGGCACGCCTCCGGGGCAGCACGAAGCGATCCGGGAGCGGCTGTTCACAGAACAAGCTGCCAACGGCGGAGAAAAAGTTGAAGTCGATCACATCTTCGACATCCCCGTGGAGCTTGCGCATGAGTTGATTGGCTATCGCTACGACACGGACGCTCAGCAGTTGGGCAGCAGCGGATACGAGGCCATGGAACCTGGCTCCAAGCCGACCCTTCTCTCGCGTCTCTTCCGCAGGCCATCACGTTAACGAGGCAGACCAAAACTTCCACGCTTCGGCAGGAAAGAGCGGCCAGCCTAAACTAAGCGCACACATCTCGGTGATTGTTGCGCTAACATGAAAGCGAATGCGCACCGTTACACTCTATCGGCCGGTTGGGCAAACGGAACTCGAACTCATCGCAGCCAGCGGCTACCGAACGTTCCCGCCGCGCTTGCCGGAGCAACCGATCTTCTATCCGGTGCTCAACCGCGAATATGCCGAGCAGATCGCGCGCGACTGGAATACCAAAAATGAGCCCTGTATTGGCTATGTGACTCAATTCGAAGTCGATGCCGAGTACATCAGTAGCTACACAGTACAGAAGGTGGGCGGCTCCAACCATCTTGAGTATTGGATTCCCGCAGAAGAACTCGAGAACTTCAACCAGAACATACATGGCCAGATCAGGGTAATCGCGAGTTTTTGCGGGAAACCATAGCCCACCGCGCGACACGATTGTTCCCGGGCGTCTCCTCCAACCAGGTCAATGACCGCGTCCACCGGCTTGATAGCAAACCAAAAAGATTGTGTGGCACAGACACTCCTGTCTGTGCCTGAATCATTCTTGTGGAACTACAAAAGCACAGACAAGAGTGTCTGTGCCACACGAACAAATCTAACTCCGAGCCTCACCTCCACGGATCCACGTCAGGTTGGCATGGGTGGATATGAAATAGAAAAGCCGCAAAGATTCCCCCACCCCGCCTGCGAAGTAGCCGTCACCAATTTCTTTGCACGAAGCAATGACGCGAGATACTTTCACGCTTGCGCCAATGCAAATCTGGGCGTGATTTTTATTGCGCTCCGGCTGCGCCTTTGCGCCGGCCTTCGGCAGAGTGGTGCAAATTTTTTTCTGTCTCGTTCCGGGGATTCGCTTCGCGAAGTCCGGGCTAAAGCCCGGACCTACCAGACCGTCTCCGGCAACAGATTAGGCCGTTCCCGTTTCAGTCTCTCTGGAAATTCCAGCTCTAGATCCTGCTCTCGCCGCGTTCCGCATTCATCGCATCTCATGGAAAAGAAAGGAGACCCTGCCATGAATGAAATTATCGAGCAACTGAAAACACGCGTGGGGCTAGACGATGACAAGGCCCGCTCCGCAGCGCAAACCGTGATTGATTTTCTAAAGCAACGCCTTCCCTCCTCTCTTTCCGGCCAGTTAGACAGTGTTGTTTCGGGAGGGGCAGCAGAAGGTTTGAAGGAAAAAGCGGGAAACATTCTTGGACGGAAGACAGCATAACCGCAGCCTGAAATCGGACAAACGAGAGAACAACACAAGGGGTGACGTGCTGGGTTTTTCAGGAGCGCGTTGCCCCATATTCCCGCGCAGGTCGCGCTGCAGCACCGGAGGGCGGCTGTTGCTGAAGTGACTTCAGCGTCCGTTCGTCAAATCGAGAGCGTGCAATCATTTCCAGGCGTCGCAACCTGGCAAAGCAATTCTTCTGGATGAATCACATGGACGATGGAATTTTGATCGCAAAAGGTGAGCGGCCTTTGCAGCTTCTTCCGGCAATGGCCAACCGGCACGGTTTGATCGCCGGCGCCACCGGGACGGGCAAAACGGTGACGCTGCAAACCATGGCGGAAGGCTTTGCGCGCATCGGCGTCCCCGTGTTCATGGCCGACGTGAAAGGAGATCTGGCGGGGATGAGCCAGCCGGGGGGCGGCAATCCCAAAGTGGCCGAGCGCGCGAAGAAACTGGGCATTGATTTCCAGCCTCAGGCTTCGCCCGTCACGTTTTGGGATGTATTCGGCCAGCAAGGACATCCCATTCGCGCGACTGTTTCTGAAATGGGGCCGTTGCTGCTCGCCCGCATGCTGAACCTGAATGACACCCAGGAGGGAGTTCTCACCCTCGCGTTCAAAATCGCGGATGACAATGGTCTGCTGCTGCTTGACATGAAGGACCTGCGGGCCATGCTGCAACACATCGGGGACGATGCCGCGCAATTCCAGACCGAATACGGCCGCATCTCCGCCGCGAGCATCGGCGCCATCCAGCGCAACCTGCTCACGCTGGAACAGCAGGGCGGCAGCAGCCTGTTCGGCGAGCCCGCGCTGGACCTTGCAGATTTCATGCAGACCGACCAGACCGGCAGAGGAATGATCAACATCCTTGCCGCTGACAAGCTGATGAGCGCGCCGCAGCTATACGCGACCCTTCTTCTCTGGCTCTTGTCGGAATTATTCGAGCAGTTGCCGGAGGTGGGCGATCCGCCCAAACCCAAACTCGTCTTCTTCTTTGACGAAGCGCATCTCCTGTTCACCGATGCGCCCAAGGCCCTTCTCGACAAAATCGAACAGGTAGTTCGCCTGGTGCGTTCAAAAGGCGTCGGCGTCTATTTCGTTACGCAGAACCCGCTCGACGTTCCCGACGCCGTTCTGGGACAGCTCTCCAATCGTGTTCAGCACGCCTTGCGGGCGTTTACGCCGCGTGATGAAAAGGCGGTGCGGGCCGCGGCAGAAACCTTCCGCAGTAATCCCAAACTGGACACAGCTGCGGTCATTACGCAGCTCGCCGTCGGAGAAGGCTTGATATCACTGCTCGACGAAACTGGAACGCCAGCCCCTGTGGAACGTGGCTTTGTGCTGCCGCCCTCAAGCCGAATCGGCCCGGTCACTAGCGCGGAACGGCGGCAGGTGATTGAAGCCTCGGTCCTGTTTGGCCACTATGAGAAAAGCGTTGATCGCGAGTCTGCGTACGAACGCCTGAAGGGCCGTGCCGAAACAGCCGCCGCGCCTCCCGTGCATGCCTCGTCGCCTGAAGAGAGGGCTCAGCCTCCTGCCTCTTCTCCTTCTTCAGGCGGTTGGACCAACGCCCTGGGAGGCATGTTAGGGAACTTCGGCGGAGGTCGTCGCCAGGGACTGCCGGAAGCTTTCGCCAAGAGCGCCGCTCGCGCTATCGGCAGCCAGGTGGGCAGACAGATTGTGCGAGGCGTGCTGGGTGGAATCCTTGGCGGGAGTACAACCCGTCGCCGGTAAGCAGCGGTTAGCCTGAACTAAGCGATGTTCAGGCAGCGAAACAGAGACTTGTATCAGCTACGACTCCAGTCGTGTCGTAACATGAGCCTCTTCCCTGCCGCGGTAAGGCCGGCCTGCGGCGCCAGCGAACCAAAAAATTGTGTGGCACAGACACTCCTGTCTGTGCCTGATCATCCTTCTGAGTACAAAGCAGAGACAAGAGTGTCTGTAACTCAGTTCAGGCTGTCCCGGACTGCTCCCTGGTTGCAACTATGCTTCTGAGCGAGCCGGCTCCTGCACCGGGAACCAGCGCTGAAACAGGAAGACTGACCCGAGCACAACGAACGTGACGGCAACAATCGCAGTGTTGGCAACAGCGGAAATGCTCATTGAATTTGTCCGGTCCGGCATTTCTGTCATCGCGGTATAGCTTACGGCAGCCATTGCGGTGTAGTGCATCGAGCAAATCGCGAATCCCATGAGCGTGGCGCAGATGGCTTTGAGGCCGTCGTCACGCCCGTCGGTGCGGAACAGAGATGCCATGCCCAGAGCTGCCAGCGCGACGACCAGCGCGATCAGGATAGAGAGCAGGACGATACCCTGGTCCCAATGGTGCATGGCGGCCAGGCGCATGGCATCCATGCCGGTGTAATGCATACCGCAAATACCCGCTGCAATCAGCACGGTTCCCGCAATTACGTGGAGCACACCGATGCGCGGCCGGCACACCACGAAAAGGGCGATAAAGGACGCGACGATTGCCAGCAGGAGCGATAACAGGACAGTGGGAATGTGGTAATAGACCTCGACCGGCAAATGATAGGCCAGCATTCCGGTGAAGTGCATGGACCAGATGCCAGTCCCCATGGCGA
Organism: Candidatus Angelobacter sp.; assembly: GCA_035712465.1. Lineage (GTDB taxonomy): Bacteria > Acidobacteriota > Terriglobia > Terriglobales > Acidobacteriaceae > Angelobacter. The sequence continues at coordinate 97,043 of DASTAS010000006.1, read as the reverse complement.
TGGCGCCACTGGTGAGCCAGCCCAGCCGTGAGCTGCTCCCGGCCACGGTAATACGTTCAACCAGGTCAAGAGCCGCATAGGATGCGCAAATTGCAATAATTACAGACAGCGCAACCAGACGAAAATCGAATGTCGCCTGCAAATGCATGAAAATGTTCTCCTTAGCCTGCACAAAAGCCGGAAACCCGGCATAGTTGCGGGAAGCTTATCGCAGCCAGACAGGGCTCACAAGTTACGTACGTAAGTTATTAAAGTACTGCAGCAGCTTATTGACCGGGGGATCCAGATGCAGGCCGACGCGCGAAAATCAGGGACAGGAAACTGTTATAAGGGGAAAAAGCGCGCCTGAACGAATCAATTTTCCGCGAAATCTCTTCAGCATTACGTGATTGCAGCGTTATCAGCAATTTTTGCTACCGAAGTCTTGCCCGCTCCAATTGGACCCGATAGGAAGATGACGCTCACCCGCCAATATCGCACAGCATGGAATGCAATCGTAACAACGACCATGGCGAGTTAGCGCGAGGCGCGTGGCGTTCGGGTCATTTGCTCTGCTGGCTGTCTATGAACTGCTGCAGGCGGACTTCAACCCGGGCCAGAAGGTCTTCCATTTTCTGGCGCTGGCCGGCGGAGGTGGCGTCCATGCTCTCGCGCATCATGGCCGGTTCTTCCCGGCGCAGCTTCTGGCCCACGGGCGAAGAATAGAACGCGAGCAGGGCATCAACATCGGATTTGGTGAGGTGCCTCTGGTAGACGGGCACCACATCACGAATGAGGTCATCCATGGTGATGGTGGCAAACTCCTGTTCGACAATATCGTCCACCTGTTTCAATTGGTCGGGGGTAGGTTGCGGCACTTTCTCCCGCAGCATTGCTTCAGAACCGTGCTGCATCTGGGTCCTCATTGCGTCCAGCGTGATCTGCAGGTTGTCGCGGATCTGCAGCATGTCCAGCAGCTTCCGCACCTGCTCCGCGCTGGCCTGCTGGGAGCCGGCCGGCTTGCTGGCAGTGGATGCCTGCTTGGCTGCATGATGCGCCGCCGGAGCTTGCTTCTGTGCATTGAGCAGACTGCAGCCAGTAATGACAATCAGGACGATGGTGAGGTTCCGCATAAGTAGGTTCCCTCGGAGACTAAGGATGCCATACTTTACTACACTCGCCTATTTGGCCCGCGGATGGGTTTTGTCGTAGACCTCCATCACGTGGCTCATGGAAAGCTGGGTGTAGCGCTGTGTGGTGGAGAGACGCTCGTGTCCCAGCAGCTCCTGAATCGCGCGAAGGTCGGCGCCCTCGGTCAGCATGTGCGTTCCAAAGGCGTGGCGCAAGGTATGCGGATGGATATCCGGCGGCATGCCTCTGGCGATGGCGATCTGCTTCACAATGCGGCCTACACTGCGCGTGGTCAGCGGGCCGCCACGACGATTGATGAGCAGCCGTCGCGTGCTTCTGCCGGTGATGTGGAGGATCTTCTGGCGCTCCGGGCGATACGCTTTCAGGGCTTCCGCAGCCGCGCCTTCCAGCGGCACGTAGCGCTGCTTCTTCCCTTTGCCACGGACAAGGATAACGCCGTTTGCATCGTCAATATCGGCAAGCTCAATGCCAACAAGCTCCGAGTTGCGCAGCCCGCAACCATAGAGCAGCTCAAAGATGGCGCGGTCGCGTTCAGGAAAGCTGGCCGTCTCCGGCATCTCGCTGTTGAGCAGCCCGTTCATCTCCTCCATGGTCGGTACGCGCGGCAACTTCTTCGGCAGTTTGGGCGTGGCCACAAGCTTTGCCGGGTTCTGCTGTACCATTCCCTCTCGCGCCAGCCACTTGTAAAGCGAACGTACCGCCGCCAGAGCGCGCGCCACAGAAACTTTGCTCAGCCCCTGGCTGTGCAACTCTCCTAGAAAGCCGCGAATGAAAACGTGATCAACATCCTTCCATCGGATCTGCGGTCCCAGGTATTCGCCAAAGCGCTGCAGCTCTTTGCGATATGCCCGAAGCGTGTGCGCCGAGACGCTCTTTTCCGCCTGCATGTAGTCGAGGAATTTCTGAATTCCCCTGCGGACCTCTGGGCTGAGGGTTTCTTTCTGCGGGCTGGGGGCTCTTGAGGATGCTTCGCGCTTCATGAATGGCTCCCGGCGTTTCGTCCACGCGGATGATATTTGCGATAAACGTTCTTCAGGCGATCCAGCGCGACATGGGTGTAAACCTGCGTGGTGGAAACATCGGCATGCCCCAGAATGGTTTGGACGGTGCGGAGGTCGGCGCCGTTTTCCACCATGTGCGTCGCGCAACTGTGCCGCAGCATGTGCGGGCTGGCGTGCCGTCCGGAAGCCGATGCGGCATTCACCATCTGCCACACGCGCTGGCGTGTGAGCCGTCCGCCGCCGCGACGGACAAACAGCATGGGCGAAACCTTCCCGGCCAGCAGCAGTTCGCGGCCATCTTCAACATACTTGCGGATTGCAACCTGGGCCGCCCGCCCCAAAGGAACAAGGCGTTCTTTATCGCCCTTGCCGCGCACCAGCACGTGGCCGAGTTCAAGTTTCAGATCCTCAAGCTTCACGCCAACGATTTCTGAAACGCGCAGCCCCGCGGCATAAAGCATCTCCAGCATGGACTGATCTCTTTCCGCCAACGCGCCAGCAAGCGGTGAGTCAGTTTTCTGCGATGCAGATTTCAGCATGGAATCAATTTCGCTGCCGGCCAGCGATTTGGGCAGGACTTTCCACTGCTTCGGCGAATCGATGTCAAGCGTAGGATCCTGCTTGATGATCCGGTCCAGCAGCAGATATTTATAGAAGTGGCGAATGGCAGAGAGCTTGCGGGCGACCGAGCGATCACTCACGCCGTTTTTGAACAAGCCGCTCAGGAAGCCGCGCACATCATCTCTGCGAGCCTGCAGCAATTCTCGACGGCGGCTGCGGAGAAAATCGGCAAACTGCACCAGGTCAGACTCGTACGCGGATGCGGTCAGCACGGCCAGGCCCTTCTCCACGCGCACGTAATCGAGGAAGCTCCTGAGCAGGCGCTGGTCAGAGGGCTGCATGGTCCTTAGTATGGGCCGCGATGCCGCTTGAGTAAATAACGACCGGGGTTCTCTTCTGCGCGTCTGTCGGCAGAGTCGTGGCACAGTTGCGCGTCCAACCTGAACATGGTGAGGTTTGTCCGCCAGATTGATCAGCGACGATCAGCCGCGTAACGGGCGACGAGACGCGTGTTGCCATTCATGGCTCCGTAAGCAGTTTGCCGGAGCCCAAGGACCCCTTGAATTTGCTAGACTTGCGTAAATTCCAAGAGATTCGTGCATCCTGGAGGGCACATTGCCCCTGACCTGGACAGACTGGCTGGTGATCGCAGGGTATCTGCTGATCAATCTTGCAATTGGCATTTACTATCGTCGCCGCGCCGGGGGCAACACCGAGGAATTTTTCATTTCCGGCCGCAACGTTTCCTGGTGGCTGGCGGGCACGTCCATGGTCGCCACGACCTTTGCCGCCGACACGCCTCTGTTCGTGAGCGGGATCATTGCGACGGAGGGGATCGCCGGCAACTGGATCTGGTGGAGCGCCTGCCTGGGCGGCATGCTGACCGTTTTCTTTTTTGCCCGTTACTGGCGGCGAGCAGAAATCCTTACTGACGTTGAACTGACTGAAATCCGCTATGCCGGGAAACCGGCGGCATTTCTGCGCGGCTTCAAGGCAATATATCTCGGCCTGGTCATGAACTGCCTGATCCTCGGCTGGGTGACCAATGCCATGATCAGCATCATCTCAGTGCTGCTCGGGCCCATGATCGCTCAGGGTAAGGTTCTGCAACTCGCTATCGGCGGACACACGCTGTTGAGATACACGCTGGGACCGCCGCAGCACACTGCCCTGTTCATCTGCGTTTTCATCCTGATTCCTTTCACCGGGATTTACACCTCGATTGGCGGCCTGTGGGGCGTATTGGTCACGGATCTGTTTCAGTTCATTCTGAAGATGGCAATGGTGATTGTGCTGGCGTGGGTGGCGGTGGTGAAAATAGGCGGCATGCAGGCGCTCAAGTTGCGATTGCAGATCGTGGGCCAGGCAGTACACCAAAGCGGCCATCAGACCAGCAATGCCCTGGCGTTCCTGCCGGACTTCCATCTCGGCATGGCTTCGAGCGCTATCTGGACTTTGCCCGTGCTCACGTTCCTGACTTATCTTGGCGTGCAGTGGTGGTCAGCGTGGTATCCGGGAGCGGAACCGGGGGGCGGCGGTTATGTGGCCCAACGCATGTTCTGCGCTCGTGACGAGAAAAACTCACTGGGCGCTACTCTGTGGTTCGCCGTCGCTCATTATGCGCTCCGCCCCTGGCCGTGGATTGTCACCGGTTTGGTGGCCTTGGCCGTGTACTCGCCCGCGGGAGGCATTCATCCCAGTGCCGCCTTTGCCGCCAACCCGCAGCAAGGCTATGTGATGGTCCTGCGTGATTATCTTCCTCCGGCGCTCCGGGGCATCATGATCGCAGCTTTTCTCGCGGCATTTATGTCCACGCTAGGCACACAGTTGAACTGGGGCGTTTCCTATCTGGTGAATGACCTCTACCGCCGCTTCATGGTTCGCGACAAGACTGAACGCCACTACGTTGCCATCGGCAGGCTCTTCACCATTCTGCTGGTGCTCGTCAGCGGCTACGTCGCGGGACAACTGACATCAATAGGACAGGGCTGGCAAATCGTGCTGGAACTTGGGATTGGAACGGGCGCGGTGTACATCCTGCGCTGGTATTGGTGGCGAATCAACGCCTGGAGCGAGATTGTGGCGATGACGGTGGCCGCGGGTGTCACTGTGGTATTGCATCACGTGAAGTTTACGGGCAACGACGCCGTTGTTTTCGCCAAGACCTCTCTGATAACGGCAGGCTGCACGACTCTGGGCTGGGTGATCGCCACCTTCCTTACTCCATCCGAGCCGGAAGAGAGGCTGCTCAGCTTTTATCGCCGCGTCCACCCTACGGTCTACGGCTGGAAAAGGATTGCGCGGCTCGCTCCGGATATGGCAGAAGTCCGGGATGTGGGCAGCAACGCGTTTGATTGGGCGATGGGCTGCATTATGGTTTACGGCACCCTGTTTGGCATCGGAAAAATCATTTTCGGCTCGTGGATCTCAGGCCTGTTGCTGTTGGCCGCCGCGGCGATCTCCGGATATTTGATTTTCTGGGACCTCTCACGGCGTGGTTGGCAGACCCTCTCCGGTGTCCAGCAGGAAATACAGGTAGCCGCGGAGAGCAGAGGTAAGTTGTAAGCTGGCTCCATCTCAAGCACCGGACATCTTCAAGCTTTTTTTGATTAGAAAAAACTTATGTTTGTGTTTAACTATCCGGCACAAAAGTAACAAACTTCATGATACTTTATGCACGTTGAATCTCCGTATGGTGCTAAAATTTCCTGTTTTCCGAACCAAAAATTATTCATCCTGGAGACACAGCCTTCATGGCAGAGTTCGTCTATGGTTTGTCTAGCGTCATCATCGTTGTTGTTCTGTTATCTTCTTTAATGCTGAAGCGCTCGGAGAAAAGCCCGGAACCAGTGGTACATGTGCGCTCAGCTTTTGGCAACATTCTCAATTTTCTGCGAAATCACGTTTCCGCTCCCGAGTACAGGCAGCAAGACTAGTCCCGCTCAAGCGAAAGGGAGTTGGCCTCCAGAGTCTCCGCCTATTCTTGTTCCAAAGCTTTTCTCGCGGCTTGCAATTGTTTCAGCCGATCACTGTCCACCTGCGGATACTCAAGCTCCAGGCTTTCCAGCGCATCGATGATAGCGGCGCTTACCATCAAGTGCATGAACCACTTGTGGTTTGCCGGCACCACATACCAGGGAGCCTCTGGCGTGGCCGTGTGGCGGATCATGTCCTCATAGGCCTTCATGTAGTCGTCCCAGTATTGCCGTTCTTTTACGTCAGCATCCGAAAATTTCCAGTTCTTGTCCGGCTCGTCGAGGCGCGCCAGAAACCTCCTGTTTTGCTCGTCCTTGGAAACATTGAGAAAGAATTTACGGATGACAGTTCCGTTGCGAACAAGATGCTGTTCAAGATTGCGAATATCCTCGAACCTATCTTTCCAGAAATCTTTCCCAACCAGTTGCTTCGGCAGCCGCTGTCTTTTCAAAAACTCGGGATGGATGCGCACCACCAGGACCTCTTCATAATAAGAGCGATTAAATACTCCAATGTCGCCCTTGCCAGGCAATCTCAATGTTGTCCGCCATAGGAAATCATGGTTGAGCTCTTCCACTGAAGGTTGTTTGAAGCTGGAGACCTGAACTCCCTGCGGGTTCACGCCGGACATCACGTGCTTGATCACGCCGTCTTTTCCAGCCGCGTCCATCGCCTGGAACATCAGCAGAACAGCCCACTGGTCCTGAGCATAGAGCTTGTCCTGCAGTTCCTGGAGACGAAGAATACTTTGGTGCAAGAGCTCATCTGCCTGGTCTTTCAAATGGAGGCCCCGCGTGTCAGCGGGATCAAAATCTTTGAGCCGGAAAGATTTGCCGTGCGCCACACGGTATTCGGCGGCCAATTTGAACAGTTTCTTGCCGAATTTCATAAGCCCCAGTTGTACCGCAACCGGAAGTTGTTAGGCAAAAGGAGAGTGATGTGGAAGCGTATTGCGGATCAGGCTACGCCGGCCGGAACCTGCGCGCGTTTGGGCAGAAATTCTCCAATACGCCGGATCTGGCCGTTGGCGGCACGGAGCTTTTCTTCAATGCGCTCATAACCACGATCGATGTGGTAGACGCGGTCGAGGATGGTCTCGCCTTCAGCAACCAGGGCGGCAATCACCAGCGACGCCGATGCGCGTAGATCAGAGCACTGCACCGCGGCTCCGCTGAGAGGTGTATAGCCGCGTACGACAGCGCGGCTGCCTTCCACCTTAATATTGGCCCCCATGCGCACCAGCTCTTGAGCGTGCATGAAGCGGTTCTCGAAAATATTTTCGGTGATTATGGAGGTTCCTTCCGTCTGCGTGGCCAGGGCCATGTACTGCGCCTGCATGTCCGTGGGAAAACCGGGATACTCTTCTGTGCCCATATCAGCGGCTTTGAGCCGGTGACCGTTTTTAACTCGCACGGAGTCCGCGGTAGTCGAAACTGTAACCCCGCACTCCTGGAGTTTCTGCAGCAAGGCACTCAGATGGCCTGGATCGCAGTTGCTGACAGTGAGGTCGCCGCCGGTAAGCGCAGCGGCAATAACAAAAGTCCCCGCCTCAATGCGGTCGGGAATGATGCGATGACGAGCGCCGCCCAATTTGGATACGCCCTTGATGCGAATACTATGCGTTCCGGCGCCATCGATCCGGGCGCCCATTTTGTTCAGCAGGGCTGCAAGGTCGACCACTTCAGGTTCGCGAGCGCAATTCTCCATCAGTGTTTCGCCATCGGCGAGGGCCGCAGCCATCATGAGATCTTCCGTGCCCGTAACGGTGATCTTGTCGAAAACAATATGCCCGCCGCGCAGGCGGTCAGCAGAAGCTTCAATGTATCCGTGTTCCTGCCGAATTGTTGCGCCTAGCTGCTCCAGGCCTTTGATGTGCAGATCGATGGGCCGAGCGCCAATGGCGCACCCTCCGGGCAGGGAGACGCGAGCGCGTCCCATGCGCGCGACCAGAGGCCCCAACACGAGCGTCGACGCACGCATTGTCTTTACCAGTTCGTACGCGGCCTCAGGGTTGACCAGATCGCGGCAACTGATGGTGGTGCGATGGTGCGCGCGCCCGTATCCGAGTTCAACTTCGGCGCCCATTGAGACCAGCAGATTGCGCTCAGTCTGAATATCGCGCACGTCGGGGATATTCTCCAGAACGACTGGTTCGTCAGTCAGGATCGCGGCTGCCATGGCCGGCAGAGCGGCGTTCTTCGCGCCGCTAACGCGGATTGTTCCCAGTAATGGATTCCCGCCGCGAATTACAAATTTGTCCATAAGGTTTCCCGGTACATAAATGGCAGAGCCATCCACCTTTACACGGAGCGGAACCTTCTTGACTGCACCACCCGCAGCCTTAACCAGGTTCGCCGGATTGCCTGAGCAACCGGCCTCGCGACTCGTCGCTAGACTCTTCATTCTAGATTACCCTGAGCTTAGATCACCTGCCGTCAATTGCCCTTCGGACGTTACCCTTAGCACGCTTCAGTTTTTGTGCCGACTGCGCGCGGTCCAAACCGGTCTTGAGCATGATGAGCGCCACAGCGGCGCTGTTGCCTGCGCGCCGCAGCGCCTGTCGCGCTGTCGCGCGATCAACATTGGCCGCACTCTCCAGAATGCCGATGCCCCGCTCCACCAGTTTCCGGTTCTTGGTATGGGCATTCACCATCAGATTCCCGTAAATGTATCCCAGGCGCGCCATCGCCCCTGTAGTTAGCATGTTGAGAACCATTTTCTGTGCCGTGCCGGCTTTCATTCGTGTTGATCCTGAAAGTGCTTCAGGCCCGACTTCAGTAACGATCTCAATCTCAGCAATTTGCCCGAGTTCGGAACCGGGATTGCACACGACGGCAACCGTCCTTGCGCCTTTCCGGCGCGCGAACTCCAATGCTGCGACTGTATAAGGTGTTTTGCCGCTGGCAGTCACGCCCACGACGACATCCTTCTTTCCAGGCTTGCGCCTGGCCAAGTCGCGCACCCCCATCTTCCGGGAGTCTTCACTAAGCTCTGTGGCTCGGCTCAGCGCCTTTTCCCCGCCGGCGATTACGAACTGTACTGCCTTCGGATCGGTGTTGAATGTCGGCGGGCATTCGGCCGCGTCCAGCGCGGCAATGCGGCCGCTGGTGCCTGCTCCCACATAAATCAGGCGGCCGCCTTGGTGGATGGCATTGGCAATAGATTCAATCGCCCGAGCAACTTGTGGAAGCGAGTTCTGCACCGCTCCCGCCACTTTGCTGTCTTCGTCGTTAATGAGTTGGGCGATTTCCAGCGCTGATCTGCTGTCAAGTGCGGTGGAAAACGAATTCTGCTGTTCGGTTTCGAGTTGCTGGTCAGGCTTCTGGCTGTGCTTCACTTCAGTGCTTCAATCACGGCATCGTGGAACGCAGGTCTTATCTGTTTAATTGCCTGTGAGCTGCGGTCCGGCCAAGTCCGGTTGGTTAGCAGAGTAACAGACAAATGCCGTTGCGGATCAATCCACAGGGACGTGCCCGTAAAGCCCAGATGGCCATATGATCCCGGAGAAAAGTACCTTCCGGACTGCGACGGAGGTGATGGAGTGTCCCAGCCCAGGGCCCAGCATGTGCCAGGTGGGTCGGCTTCACGGCGCGTAAAAACCTCCACAGTGTGTAAATCCAGCAACGGTGCTCCGCCACGAAGCATGCATTCGGCAAACACTGCAACGTCCAGAGCTGTGGAAAAAAGTCCGGCATGGCCGGAGACCCCGCGTAGGACCCAGGCATTTTCATCGTTCACTACACCTCGAATTAGCTGGCGGCGAAAAGTGTGGTCATCTTCGCTAGGCGGAATACGCGCCAGCAATTCGGGAGCGGGGTTGAACAGCATCGTTTGCAGTCGCAATGGAAGAAAGATCTCCCGGCGGCAGAACTCATCCAGGGGCTCGCCCGTGATGCGCTCAAGAGCTTCACCCAGAAGAATGAATCCAATATCGCTGTACTCGGCGTGCGTCCCCGGTTCGTGCGCGAGGGCACATGCAGCGGCTTGTTGGAGCAGTTCCTCGCGGTTTCGCGCGGTTTCGAACAGCTTCACGTATGCCGGCAGCCCTGAAGAGTGCGTCAGAAGCATGCGAAAGGTAATCTCTCGTTTTCGCGCTTCATCTCTGCCGAAATCCGGCAGGATTTCATTCATTCGTTGCTCCGGCCGCAGGAGACCACGGGCGTACAAAAGCATGCACGCAGCCGTAGTAGCTAGAACTTTGGTGAGGGATGCCAGGTCGTAAATGGTGTGCTGCGTGACCTGCGGCGATTCAAACTCATAGGTAAATCGCCCAAGAGCTTTGTGCGCAATGAGCTTTCCTTGCTGCGCAACAGCAACCAGCGCTCCGGGAAATGCTCTCCGCTCAATACCGGACTTCAGCACCGCAAACGCTCGTTCGAACTGCTCGTCCTGACTGGCGAAAGCGCTGGGTAGCAGACTATTGGTAACGTGGTGCAAGAGCATCCTCGGGTTGCTTTTGTTTTCGGTTTATAACACACTCAAAGTCAGAGATGACACTCAAGTTCAGGTTAGCCGTTTTCTGCGCGGTCCTGGTGTGCAGTCTTTCTTCTGTCGCGTCAGTCACCGCGCCGAAAGATGCGAAGCCGAAATCAAAGCCGAAAAGGGCCGTCGATTTTGGCCCGGTGGACGCCCTGGTGCAGCAGCAGGTCAACGATCTCGCCATCACCGGCGCTGTCCTGCTGGTCGGGCACAACGGGCATGTGGTCCACAAGAAAGCCTTCGGGTATCGCGCGATCTCCCCACGGCGGCGCGAGCCCATGACCACCGACACCATCTTTGATCTCGCCTCGCTTACCAAGGTGGTTGCCACCACGCCAAGCGTAATGCGTTTGCTGCAGTACGGACAGATACGGCTTGAAGATCCTCTCTCGCGTTACATTCCTGACTTCGGAATGAACGGCAAGGAATCCATTACCATCCGCGAGCTCATGACCCATTTTTCCGGGCTTCCGCCGGACCTGGAACTGAACGTACCCTGGTCGGGTCAGGACACCGCGTTTCGCATGGCGCATGAAGAGAAGCTGCAGTTCCCTCCCGGCGCGCGCTTTGTCTATAGCGATATAAATTTCATCGAACTTGGCGAACTGGTACAGCGCTTATCTGGTATGTCCCTGGACAAGTATGCAGAAGTCCACATCTTCCAGCCGCTGGGAATGAAGCACACCAGGTTTTTGCCGCCGCCATCGTGGATACCGAGAATCGCGGAGACGCTGGCCGCAGATGACAAACACATTCTGCGCGGTGAGGTCCACGATCCCACAGCGGAGCGCATGGGCGGCGTAGCCGGCCATGCGGGTGTTTTTTCCACCGCGGGCGATCTCGCCCTGTACGCACAGGCCCTCATCGATCGCCGCACGATCCTGGCGCCCGACATCATCGAGAAGATGACAACGCCTCAGCAACCGCCCAACTCGCTGGATGTCCGTGGCCTGGGATGGGACATTGATTCGCCGTTTTCCAGCAACCGGGGCGCCCTGCTGCCAGTGGGATCGTTCGGCCACACCGGATATACAGGGACTTCGATGTGGGTCGATCCCTATACCAACACCTACATCATTTTGCTAACCAACACGGTGCGGCCACGCGAACCCAGCTCCCCTGTCATTTCTCTGCGATCGCGCGTGGCTACCGCCGTAGCGGCGGCACTCAAACTTGATGTCACATCGCGAGCCCAAAAAAAGCTGCTGACCATTACCGGCTACAGCGAACTCGCTTCCGCAGAGCGTCACCTGACGGCCCGCAACGGTCACGTGCTGACCGGAATCGACGTTCTGGAGGCGGACAACTTTGCTTCGTTGAAGCAGGGGAAGGCCACCATGACGATCGGCCTTCTCACCAATCAGACAGGCATGGATGCTCAGGGAAGACGCACGATTGACGTGCTGGCCGCAGCGCCGGGCATAAAGGTGGCGGCAATCTTCAGCCCCGAACACGGACTGTTCGGCAATCTGGACACAACCAAAATCGGCAATACCACTGACGCGGTTACCGGGGTCCCGGTTTACAGCCTCTACGGCGGCACTGATGCAAAAAGGCGACCGCCCGTGGACATCCTTAAAAAACTCGATGCCGTGGTGATGGATATACAGGATGCCGGTGTTCGTTACTACACGTATCCGGCTACCCTCGGTTATCTGCTGGAAGCCGCAGCCGAAGCGAATACTGAAGTCGTCGTTCTTGACCGTCCCAACCCCATCACCGGCTCTTTTGTCGAGGGCCCAATGTCAGAGCCCGATCTCAAGAATTTCAATGACTATTATCCTGTTCCGGTGCGGCACGGCATGACACTGGGCGAACTGGGACAAATGTTTAATGTGGAGCGAAAGATCGGAGCCCGGCTGCGCGTGATTCCCATGCAGGGCTGGCTGCGCGGCGATTGGTTCGACTCGACCGGAGTCGTTTGGGTAAATCCATCCCCCAATCTTCGCTCGGTGAATGAGGCGACACTTTATCCCGGAGTAGGGCTAATTGAAGGCACCAATGTTTCCGTGGGCCGCGGGACCGACACCCCCTTTGAGCTGGTGGGCGCTCCTTACATTGATGCCCGCGCTTTTGCCGAATACCTCAATGCCCGTCTCATTCCCGGCGTGCGCTTTATACCCGTCAGGTTTACTCCCACGAGCGGACCTTATTCCGGCCACTCCTGCGGCGGAGTCAACCTGATCGTGACCGATCGCAATGTGCTGGACTCGCCCGAAATGGGCATTGAACTCGCGGCCGCACTGCGCAAACTTTATCCCGACGACTGGAAAATGGACCGCATGATCCAGCTTCTCGGCAGCCGCGCTGTCTTTGACGCGATTGAGCAGGGAGTGGACCCACGCAATATCGCCGAAAAGTGGCAGAGCGATCTGGACGCGTTTCGCACGCTCCGCAGCAAATACCTGCTCTACAAGTGACAGCCGGTGCTCTTGGCCTCAATGATTGAAGCTTGTGCCTGTCTGTAGCGGCAAAATAGACAAAACAGACTTCGCTATACTTGCCAGATGGACCTGCACATTGGCACGTCGGGATGGTCGTACGCGAGTTGGAAGCCGGCTTTTTATCCTGACAAGCTTCCCTCAAAGCGGTTCCTGGAGTTCTACTCCACCCAATTGAATGCGGTTGAGCTGAATGCCACGTTTCGGCGCATGCCGACAGCCGGCGCAATTGCCGGTTGGTTGGGCTGTACCCCGCCGGACTTTCGTTTCGCCGCCAAGGCGCACCAGTCCATCACACATTTCAAGCGGCTCAAAAATGCAGATGAATCCATGCGCTTTTTCCTGCAGAGCATGGAGCCCATGCGCCAGTCCGGTAAGATGGGCCCGGTACTGCTGCAGCTTCCGCCTAATCTGAAAGCCGATGCCGGCCTGCTCGAATCTTTTGTGCAATGCCTGCCACATGCTTATCAGTTTGCGTTTGAGTTCCGGCACGAGTCGTGGTTCAACGATCAAATTTTCGACATCCTCAAAACGAAGAATCTCGCGCTATGCTGGGCGGAAAGCGAGAAGATCATCACGCCAAAAATCGCGACGGCTGATTTTCTCTACTACCGCTTCCGCGAACCGGAGTACAGCCAGCCCGATCTTGATAAGGTTGCCAGCGAACTCCAGGGTCATCGCACGCAATGTGAGGTGTACGCGTTCTTCAAACACGAAGAGGCGCCGGAGAGCGCGCTCAATGCTGTAACTGCCGCGCGGAAAAATGGAATTCAGGCGAAGCCGTTTGCAATGCCGGAAAAGAAGAGTACTGTCCGAAAGAGGGCTGCCGAATAAATTCAAACACTCAGCACATCAACTTTGTTTCCGCACGGCTGGGCACCGTGAGAGAGTGCCGGGGGGTTGGAATAACAACCAATCCAGTCTTCAGGCTAATCGATTTCGCGCAAAGTTTTAATGTGCGCCTCCAGCGATCTGGAGTACTCGCGCTCTGCCTCCAACTCGGCATGCAACTTTTTGATCAGGCCTTCCAGACGAAGGACCTCGACTTTAAGCTTGGTTACACTGTTGCCGTTTGTCGCGCTGCCGCCGTTTCCGGAATTGGCTACGGGGCTCGCGCCAGCGGTTCGCATTGGAGCAGGCGACGGTGAGGCAGCCGCCGGGGCAAAAATCTGCCCGGAATGATTCACCAATCCGAGATCCCGGCCTGGTGAAATCGAGGATGCCGGAATCGCGGGTTTGGGAGGCGCCGTCTGGGCGAAGACCTCTGCAGAGTCTGTAATCAGGTCGTGTCGGGATGAGGCCCATGGAGCAGACGCAGCAGAGGCAGCAGGCGCAGCCGGAACCACCGGTTTGGAATTTCCAACTGCGGCAATTGCGGCAGGCGCTGCCGGGACAACCGATACAGGCGGAATGGCAGGAGAAAAAATAGCACTCAGGGCCGCAGCAGCGCTGGAAGCAGCGGCCGGCGCAGCCGCGGACGCCGCGCTTCCCTGGAGAAGACTACGGACGCGCGCGATCAGGTCCTGGGGCTGGAAGGGCTTGCGTAACAACTCATCCGCCTTTACGGAAAAGGCGCGCTCCGCGACGGCGCGATTCACCACACCCGACATGAGAATGACCGGCGTCTTCGCCAGCTCAGGATGGTTTTTGATGAACTGGCAAACTTCATAACCGTCCTTTTCCGGCATGATCACGTCCGTGATCACAACATCGGGCCGCTTCTGCTCGATTTCAGCGAGGGCAGCCACGGCGTCATGCGAGGCAAGAACATCCATGTTCTCACGGCGGAATGCGATCTTGATCACTTCGCGCATCGTAGCGCTATCGTCAATAAAGTAGATGGTAGGAACGGCTGCCGCCATCAGAATCCTCCGTCGGCGTTTTCTTGTTGCGTGGACTCGTCGAGTTCGCGCAAGGCATTCAGCATCAATTCGGTGGCGGAGCGCAGAACCGTGCGGGTGGCCGCGCTCTCTCCCGGCAAGAACTTGTATGATCCGGATTCCATGCCATTGCAGAGCTTCACGATCTGCACCACGGCGTCGTCCCCCGCCAGGTCGCCGCATTCGGCATGGATGAGATTGCCATTTTCAAAAAACATGATTCCATCAATCAGATTTGCGTTCACGTAAAGCGCGCCGGACTGCCGCGTGTGCGAGAGCATCTGCACCACACCGGGCAGATCCATGTGAGAGAGATTTCCGCTCAGGGCGGTATCAGACGAACCGAGCATCTGTACGGGCTGGAATCCCTCCGCGTTGCTGCGCAGGAAGTTCTTGATCTGCGTGGCGATGAGTTCCGGACCGAGCCGCTTGTCCAGATAATCGGCGCACCCTGAGCGGAAGGCTGCCATCAGGGCCTGATCTCCGCCTTCTCCCAGCGCTATGACCGGCACATTCGCGGTTTTAGGATCTGCGTGCACAATGGGCGGCAGATCATGCGCGTTGATCTCGCGCAGGCTGGTCGAGCACACAATGGCGGACGGCGTGTCATATTCAAGCATCGTAAGCGCGTAACCAGATTGCGTACTGTGGATCACTTCAAAACCTTCCTGCTTGAGCGCGTCCGTCACCCGCCGGGCAAAAAAAACATTGGCATCAATCAGCAGGATCTTGGCGGATGCGCCGGCAGAGTTCATCACAGCGCCCCCGCACGCGAGTATGTGTGCGAAGCAACTTTCTTCTCCACGGCCGCGTAAATTGCCTCAATGGGAAGCACCTGGTCCACCGCGCCGGTCTTGATCGCCTCCTGCGGCATGCCGAAAATCACAGCAGTAGATTCGTCCTGCGCAATCACATGGCCGCCGGCCGCCCTAACCGAGGGCACACCCTTGGATCCGTCATTGCCCATCCCGGTCAGGATCACCGCAACCGCGTTGGGACCGCAGTAGGCTGCCACGCTCTCAACTGTGAGATCGGCGCACGGCCGGTAGCCACCGATCCTGGGACCATCATCAAGAACGATTCGTCCGGTAGCGGAAACACGCAGATGATGCGAACCCGGGCAAACATAAACCTGTCCAGGTACTACAATTTCCCCCGCTTCAGCCTCTTTCACCTTGATCGCAGAAGCGTCTGCAAGCTGGTTGCTGAACTGGGCGGTGAAGTTCCCGGGCATGTGCTGCACCACGATGATGGCGCCGGGAAAGTCGGCGGGAAACTCGGGAATCAGCCTCATCAATGTGGCCGGGCCGCCTGTTGAAGCCGCGATCACCACGATAGGAAACTTCCCTGCCCCACGACTGCCACCCGGCTCGCCGCTGGAGTTGCCAATCGCTCTTTTTGGCTGGATCCTGGCAGGTGGATCTTCACCTGCCGGCTTCTGCTGACCATTGGAGCGCGCTGCAGTCCTGACCACGCGAACCTTGGCAGCCAGCTTGAGCTTGCGGCACAGTTCATCCTGGATCGAACTCATGTCGAGGTCGATGCCGGACGACGGCTTGGGAACGAAATCGATGGCGCCAAGTTGCAATGCTTTGAGAGTAACGTCTGCCCCATCACGCGATTCCGAACTTACGATTAGAACCGGATGCGGGTTGCTGGACATAATGACTTCGGTAGCCTGCAGCCCATCCATGTGCGGCATGTTGATGTCCATGCTGATCACGTCCGGTTTGAGCGCTTCCAACTGAGCTATGGCATCGCGGCCGTCGCGTGCTTCGCCGCATACCTGAAGTTGCGGGTCGGACGAAATGAGCCCAGTCAGCACCTTGCGCATGAAGGCTGAGTCGTCCACCACGAGCACTCGAATTGGCCTGTTTACTGCCATGTATTTCTTTTTCCTACTGTACTGCCTCCACATTGGCGGTCGAGGAAACCCCGATCAGCCTGCCGACTGCGGCAATAAAATGGTCCTCCTGCACCGGCTTGGTCAGGAATGCGGAAGCTCCCTCCTTCATCGCGCGGTCGCGGTGCTTGGCGCCGGCGCGCGAAGTGACAATCATTACCGGCAACCCTCGCTTCTGCGGATCATTGCGCAGATGTGAGAGCAGCTCATATCCGTTGGTGCGCGGCATTTCCAGATCGGTGACTACAAGATCGCAGCGCGTATGGGCGATGACTTCCAGTGCTTCCAGACCGTCGGCGGCCAGTTTGACGCGATAGCCCGCTTTTTCCAGCATTCGTCCCACAAACTTGCGAACGCTGATTGAGTCGTCCACCAACACAACAACTTTTTCTTCTTGGACAACATCAATGGCTTCCTGCGGAATCGCGCCTTGAGCCACAGCTTCAGCTCCGGGAGCAAAAATCCGCGCGGCGCTCGGATGAGGCGCAACCAGCGGGCGCTCGCCTGCGGCAGCAGCGGCAGCGCGGTCCATGGTCTCAATGGATACAAGCCGGTTGACATCAAGGAGGAGAATCAGGCTGCCATCGGGCGCGATGGTAGCGCCGGGAAACATTTTGACCTTGCGTAGATAGTCGCCCAGATTCTTGATGACGATTTCATCCTTGCGCACAACATCTTCCACAATCAGGCCAATCTGGCGGCCTGTGGCGCTAACGATGACCATTCGATAATAATCGTTTACTGGTTGGATAGGCTCAAGGCCAAGTGTCACGTCCACTCGCAATAATTCGGTGGGAATCTCGCGGACCGTGGTCATCATCTTTCCATCAACTTCTTCAATCTCATCAACTCTGACCCGGCGGATTTCCTGGACGAAGGTGAGCGGCACGGCAAACATGGTCTGGCCGCAACGAACGAACAGCGCCTGCGCGATGACCAGGGTGAGCGGCACCTTCAGAGTGAAACGCGTGCCGCGGCCCGCTTCAGAATCAACTTCGATCTCGCCATTCAGCGCCACGAGATTGGAACGGACCACATCCAGGCCGACACCCCTGCCGGCGAGTTCCGTCTTGCGTGATGCCGTAGAAAACCCAGGCTGGAAAAGCAGATCCAGCAGCTCGTTCTGAGTAAGGTCGGGCGCAGCATCGGGATACACTATACCGAGCTCAACCGCCAGCCTGCGGACTTTCTCATAATCAATGCCGCGGCCATCATCCTCAACTTCCACAAAGATGTGGTTGCCGCGGTGATAAGCGCGCACCGTCACGTTGCCGACGTCACTCTTTCCTTCCTGGTAGCGCTCACCTTCGCGCTCTATGCCGTGGGCGACGGCGTTACGCACAAGATGGATCAGAGGATCGGAGATCTGCTGGATGATGTTGTTATCCAGTTCTGTCTCGGCGCCTTCCAGTTTCAGTTCAGCGCGTTTGCCTGAGGCCTTGGCGGCATCGCGAACCGTACGCGAGAGGCGCGTGTAGAGATTGCCAATGGGCACCATGCGCGCCTGCGTAATTTCATCCTGCAGACGGTGAGCCAGTTTGGTGAACTCATCAATATCTGAATCCACGCGGCGCACGAACCCGCCCAGTTGCGAGAGCACTTCCGTGATGTCCGCCGAGATTTCCGTCAGTGAGCGGGAGAGGATGTTGAAATCATCGTAGCGATCCATCTCCAGTTCGCTGAACTCAGAAGGAGAGTGCCCGGAAACCGGATAGCCGCCATAAGCGCCGAAATTCCCCGAAATAAAATTGTCCGGGGGACGCAGGCCCGACATGTGAATACGGCTGAACTCGTGCTTCTCCTGGAACTCGGCTACTTTGTCTTGCATGCGCGACTTGGAAAGATTCAGCACATCGGCAAGATGTTCCAGCTCATTGATGCGGCCAATCATCCGCGTACGGTTGATGACCAACTCGCCGACGGCGTTCATCATGCGGTCAAGCCGTTCCAGGGCAACACGCACTGACCTGGCTTGCGGCAGCGGCTGGAAATCCTTGCGCGGCAGTTCGTCATCGGCCTTATCACCCGCATCGGGCATCGCGGCCGCTGGCGTGGGCGGCGCATCGGCAAAGGCGGTCCTGGCCTGAGCATATTCCGCCAGCAAAGCTTCCTCTTCCGGAGTGAATGCGTGGACCGTCTCAGATTGCGGGTCTGCCTGGTCTTCCGGCGCAAGCGCCACCGGCTCGAGTTGCTGGGTAGCGGCTTCCGTCCCTGGCTTGACTCCGGCGATGCGGGTGAAAAGCAATTGCACCGCTGTGTGCATCTCCGCGTCGCTCTTCCATTGCCGGTAAATAAACTTTTTGAGAACGTCCACGGATTCCAGACAGATGTCAATGATCTGAGCGGTGGGACGGAGTTCGCCTTCACGTACTCGGCCGATGAGATCCTCAGCGCGATGGGCTACATGGGAGATCCGGTGCAGGCCTACCTGCGCCGCGGAGCCCTTGATGGTGTGCACGGCACGCAGCATGCGGTGGACCTGATCTTCACTCGGGTTCTCTTCCAGCGCGAGCAGGCATTCCGTGGCGATTTGCAGGTGCTCCTCCGCTTCCGGAATGAAAAACTCAAGGATTTCCGCCGGCACCTCGTCATCTTCCGGGAGGGGTTCCGGAGCAGCATCGGCCTGAATCGTAACGGGAACTTCTTCCAGCTCCGGTTCCGATTCTTTCGCGGTTTCAGCAGCAAGCGTCTGCGGTGCAGCCTGGGTCCTCGGCTCAGGCATCGGTTCAGGAGCTACAGGCGCGGGGAACGCAAAGGGATAGCGTTGCTTAAAGGCGGAGACATCGTCGGCGGCTTCCGCTGCCGTACTGCTGACGATGATGAGATCGGATTCGAGCAGGGCAACAGCTTCGCCAATAAAGTCGACAAGGGGGGCCGCCGCTTCCGGGGCGATGCTGGCGTGTATCGCGTATTGAAAAATGTGCGCCAGCTTGCTCGCGATTTCAGAAAAGAGCGGAAATCCATAGGAACCAGAGGTGCCTGCCAACGTATGCGCGGCAATGTAGAGGCGCTCCAGCTCGATCGCAGAGGGATATGCATCAAGGAGAATATTGGAATATTCCCGAAGGTATTGCAGGCGATCAGAGGCCTCCTGCAGGAATATCTCCACGAATTCTGCGCCGTTCTGGTTCAAGCTCTCTCCTGCGCGGCGCCATTTCGCCGCAATGAAGCCGGTTTCTGGTAGATCTGCGCATCGCGGTGAATATGGGTTTCAAATTTCACGGCAGCCCGGCTGATGGATTCAGCGTGTCCCAGAAAAAGGTAGCCACCGGGCTCCAGGTAATCAAAGAAACGCTGTACCAGGTGCGCCTGCCGCTCTTCAGAAAAATAAATAAGGACGTTCATGCAGAAGATGCAATCAAATTTGCCCATATAGACCGCCTGCGCCAGGTTCATGGGCGCAAAGGTGATCATGTTGCGCAACTGCGGCTTGACGGCGAATTGATTGCCGTTGCGGATAAAATATTGTTCGCGATGGCGCAGGCTGACCGGCTCCATATCGCGGGGATCATAAATGCCCTGCTCGGCGCAGGTGAGCGCCTGGCGGCTGATGTCGGTGGCCAGCAGGTGAACCTTCCACGCCTCGGCAAACTCTATGGCATCAGCCACAGTCATGGCAATGCTGTACGCTTCTTCGCCGGTAGAGCAGCCGGCGCTCCAGATGCGCAGTGAACGTGGGTTCTCCCAGAACTTGCGGGTCTGCAGCTCAGGCAGCACTTTCTTCTCAAGCGCGTCGAACAGCGATGGATAGCGAAAGAAAGCAGTCTCCTGCGTGAGCAGCCGCTGCAACAGGGAATCGTATTCAACGTTTGAATTCTGGATCAGGCGAAGAAGGTCCGTGCCGTGGGAGAGTTTGCGGGACTCCACGTGTTCGCGTATGCGGGTGGAGAAGAAGCGCTCACGGGAATCATCGAACAGGATCCCTGAACGCGCTTCAATGAGCCCGCGGATTTCGCTTAGCTCGTGTTCGCTGAGTGTGACAGAGGTAGCCAAGATTTTTCTCTATACCATTCCGTCGTTCCCGAGGCCGAAGCCTCATGCAATTCAACTGTTATCGCCTTGCTGCCGCGACCAGCTCGGGCCGTGCATCAGCGCCGCTCATGGTTGGCGTATTCGAAATCCGGAACTGCGAGAGCGCCTCATTGAGCTGTTCCGACATGTGTACCAGTTGCTCCACCGTGCGCGCGGTTTGGCGCGCGCCCTGCGAAGTCTGGCGCGTGATGTTGGAGATAATCTGCATGGCGTTGGCCACACCTTCTGTGCCGCGCACCTGCTGTTTGGAAGCCAGCGAGATTTCCTGAACCAACTCGGCTGACTGGCGTACCACGGTGGAGATCGCGTCCAGCGCGCGACCGGCCTGATCGGCAAGCCTTGCTCCGATCTCCACTTCGCGCGTGCCCTCTTCCATTACGACCACGGCGTCGTTCGTTTCCGCCTGAATCGCTTTGATCAGGGCAGCAATATCCTTGGTAGCGCTGCGCGAGTGTTCGGCCAGTTTGCGGACCTCGTCCGCGACCACGGCAAAGCCGCGGCCGGCTTCACCCGCACGCGCGGCCTCGATGGCCGCATTGAGCGCCAGCAGGTTGGTCTGCTCAGTAATGTCGTTAATCACCTTGACGATTTCAGAGATTTCCAATGAGCGGTCGCCCAGCGTCTTGATTCTTTTTGCGGTTGCCTGTACCGAGGATCGGATGCGCTGCATGCCGTCCAACGTGTCGCGCACGGAGCGGTTGCCCTGCTCAGCGGCATCGAGAGCGCGGCGAGCGGCCTCGGCACTGGCTTCGGCGTTGTTGGAAACCTGCTTCATCGATACCGTGAGCTGTTCCACGGCGGATGACGTATTCGTGATTTCCTGGTCCTGCTGCACGGCGCCCGAAGACATTTCCTCCGAGGCAATCAGAATGTCGTTGGCGCTCGACTGCACGTCAATAGCCGCCTTGCGCACACGCTCAAGCACCTTGACGAAGTTGTCGAGCATGTAGTTGACGGAGTCCACCACGTTGCCCAGGGCATCATTGGTGACCGTACCACGCAAGGTGAGATCGCCGCGGCCAATCTGGCTAACAATGGTCAGAAATTCCGTCACGCTCTTCTGGAGAGCTTCCTGTGCTTCCTGGTTGTAC
This sequence comes from Candidatus Angelobacter sp., assembly GCA_035712465.1. Lineage (GTDB taxonomy): Bacteria > Acidobacteriota > Terriglobia > Terriglobales > Acidobacteriaceae > Angelobacter. The sequence goes on along the minus strand of DASTAS010000006.1, from coordinate 75,548 downwards.
ATGGCGCGGGAGCTGCTCTCCGCGGCGCGGTTCAGGTTCTCCGCGATCAGGCCGAAGTCGTCGGCGGATTCAACAGCGGCGCGGGCTCGATAATCGCCCTGCCCAAAGCGCTCAGCAAAGTCCGTAAGCTGCTTGACCGGCGTAAGCACGCGATTGTCGAGAGTGAAAAGCGTCACCAGGGCGGCGCCCGCGCAGATCGCGAAAGCCAGCAGCATCATCAGTCCATAGTTGCCGGGAAGGCTGAGCACATTGCTGATGGGTACCTTGGCCCCCGCCCCAGCGCTATAGGCCAGAATCAATACGGCGAATAAGGCGATCGCGTCCAACACGATCACTCGCCACAAGAGGGTCGAATTTAAGCGACCTTTCATACTCAGTCCATCCTTTCAAATCACCGGAACGGGAAACGCCTCAGTCAATTTCTTTAAATCCAGCGCCAGAGCCAGCCGGTCTTCATGGCGCAAAAGCCCGCAGCAATGGTGCATATCGCGTGGAACGCCTTCGAGCACGAGCGGCTCCGCAGTGCTGTACGTCCCGAGCACTTCATCTGCGGCAATGCCGATGCGAAGCACCTCACGGCTGGATGCGTTGGTCAGGCTGGCAACCACGACGTGCTTCGGCATTAAGTCAGAGCGGCGGCCTTCCGTCATGGCGATGTCAATGACGGGAATAATCGCGCCGCGTAAATTGAAAATACCCATCAAGAATCCGGGCCCCAGAGGAATGCGCGTGAGCCGCGGCCATTCCACAACCTCCTCCACGTCCAGCACGGAGAAGCAGAAGCGCTCGCGGCCGGCGCGAAATAAGCAGTACTGGCGCAATTCCTCAATCTGTGGTTCTGCCAGCGCGCCGGCAGGGAACTGGGTCAGCAACTCAAGCTGCTCGACGGGCACTGCGGATTCGGGTTGTCGAGTTTCTTCCATTTAATTCGCGCCTACCAGCCTGACCACGGCGCCAAGCAATTCTTCTCTCGTGAACGGCTTGGTTACATATCCATCGGCCCCCTGCTGCTGGGCCCAGAACTTGTCACTTTCTGTTTTTTTCGAGCTCACCATCACCACGGGGATGCGCCCGTACTCGGCGTGGCCCTTCAATTCCCTGCAGGCCTGGAACCCGTTGCGCTCAGGCATGACAACATCGAGCAGAATCAGGCTGGGATGCTCACGCTCAATCATCTGCTCCAGGCGGCGCGGATCATTGGTAGCCACCGATTTGTAACCGGCGCCATCCAGGACCGCTTGCATCAGCCGCACTTCAGCCGGTGAATCATCGACGATAAGAATCTTCTTCAAGCTGAGAAACCTGTGCGTGGAAATATCCTCTGCGAGTTAGTGCAATCGGGTAGCCAGAGACTTATTTATTCAACTCATTGAAAAACAGGTGCTTAGTAGTTGTCGGATACAAATAATGAGAAGAATGAGACGGCAAGTGTCTCAGGGTGAGACAGCCATGTCGGTGACGATGTATAGCCCATAGCCGGGTCAGCGACGGCCAGACTGGCTATGATCCGACCTTTGCTGCTTCGTCGATGAGAGATAAAAGCCTCTTGGTGGTAGCCGCCAGATTGACGGCGGCATCAATGTTGCTGGCTTCTTTGGCTGCCGCCACTTGGGATTGCATCTCCGCAACCTGCTTCCGCGCCAGGCCCAGGGCTACGGCCAAATCTGTAGGTTCCCCTTTGCGGTGGCGTTCCATGCACACGTGAAGAATAGTGCGGGCCGCGACTGTGCGCTGCAACGCGCGAGAGAGCTCCGTTCCCGAATGGATGAATGCATCCGCTTCCCATGTGGCGATCAGTAGTTTGCAGCCGGCCAGTGTAATGGCCGAGACGCTTGGACTGTTTTTAGCGGGCACGGAGGAGAGCTGCACCGCAATGTCGGCCACACAGCGCTCAAGGTATTCATCTTCTTCCGAGGCCGATTCTGCCGCCGGAGCGCCGCTCTCCGTTTTGATGGCGACCGGCTCCTCTACTTTCATTGCAACCACCCTGTCTGGAGTCTGAGCAGCCAAAGGCTCGTGATGCGGGGCCTCCGCCACAGCAGCAGGGACCGGCGTCCGCGGCTGGTTCATCATCCTGGAGTCGCTCGGTGGGCTGACTTGTGCCGCCGCAGCCGAACGTGCATCGTTCAAAGTGGCCTGCAGAATGTGGCGCAGCAGAATCAATTGCAGGAACGAAGACCCGCCGGAATAAGGCGCCCGGAATGGCGTTTTCCACTGGTGGACCACATGGCGGACCTGATCCAGGGATTCGTTTTCCGTTAAACCGGCTTCGCGGCAATCGATGGTCGTGTGGCCCCTCTGTTCGAGCTCATTAACCGCTTCACGAATCGCGTGCAGATCCAGGTGCATGGCTTTGAAGAAGGCGCGGCGGGCGCGGAAATTGAAGCGGGTAAACGCGACCAGTAAGCCAGGTTCAAAGTACTGGTCGCCCACAGCCAGTTTCAATTCGCGAACTTCCATCAGAGCGCCGGAATTTTGCAGATCTTCAAGGCTGTTGCAGTCATTCAAGAGCTGAAGCTTGTCATCGAGCCCCGGCGCCCAGTCAGGATAGCTTTCCGGGCATTCTCCCAGGACAGGCTCCAGGACGCGTGCCACATCGTCAAGAGCAAGCTGCTGTTCGGCGATGCCGTGAGGGGCACAATGAGCGAAATACTGGACGAGAAGGAAGTCGAGCTTTTCCTTGTCGGCTTCCGTCTTTTGCGGCCGTTCCAGGTGGCGAATAATCAGATAGCGGAGATTCTCTTCACTTTGCAGGCTGGTGCTCTGCAGGAGCTGACGCATTTGCCAGACCTGAATCCGGCTGTCCATCTGCTCAAACCACTGGCGGACGCGATCCATCACTTCCGGCTCAGGCCGATCGGCAGACGCTTCCAGTTCGGAGCAAGGCGGCGCGCCGAGCTCGTACGTGCTGTCGAGCTCGATATAGACAGTGTGCAGTCGCCGGGCGACTCGCCAGAAGGTGGTTACATCAACCGCGTTGAGCGTGGCAGTAGACATTGCTTTCTAATCGTTTCAACTTCAGAAGAGACTCTAGAGCAAGAGGGGCTCCAAAAGGGAGATGACCTAAGTCGCTGATTTTGAGGAGCCATTTGTAAGGCGAAAATTGTACCGTCTCAAGATGAAACGGCAGTCTCAGTAGCACCGTTGTCTTAAGAAGCAGCGGAGGAGCTCTTTCCCTGACCGATGTTATAGCGCTTAAGCTTCCGGTATAGAGTCGCGCGGCTGATGCCAAGCATTTTTCGCGCGCGTGACTTGTCACCATGAACCTGCTCGAATACACGTTCAATGGTGACGCGCTCCAGTTCTTCCAGGTCGGTTGCCGAACCCGGCGGTTTGGCGGGATTATGGGGAACAGGCCCTCCGGAGGTATCAATCACTGGCGGGTGCACAGGCTCATCTGCATAGATTGAGGGCGGCAGGTCCTGAACTTCAATGGAGTCATGGCCCCCGAGAGCGATGGCGCGTTCCATGCAATTTTCAAGCTCGCGCACATTGCCGGGCCACTCATATTGCAGCATGGCTTTCATTGCGGCCGAGGACACAGTGATGTTGCTTCCAGGAGCCAGCTTGTCGAGGAAATAATGCACCAGCGCCGCAATATCAGACTTGCGGTCGCGCAGCGCAGGTAGATGCAGCGTAACAACGTTCAGCCGGAAATAAAGATCTTTGCGGAACCTCCCTTCCTTGTAGGCTGCTTCCAAGTTACGGTTGGTCGCGGCGATCACGCGCACATCAATCTTGGTTTTCTGATTGCTGCCGACCGGACGAACTTCCTTTTCCTGCAGCACACGCAGCAGCTTGGCCTGCATCTCCATCGAGAGTTCGCCGACCTCATCAAGCAGGATCGTGCCGCCGCTGGCGGTCTGAAAGAGACCTTCCTTGGATCTGGTAGCTCCGGTAAACGCACCTTTTTCGTAGCCAAAGAGCTCGCTTTCAATCAGAGTCGGCACCAGCGAGCCGCAGTCGACGGCAACAAAAGGCCGCTTGGCATACGAGCCGCGATAATGGATAGCGCGGGCGACAAGTTCCTTGCCTGTTCCACTCTCGCCTGTGATCAGCACAGGAGTGCGGGTATCTTTGAGGCGTGCGATCATGCGCAGGACATCCTGAATCTTTGAAGAGGAGCCCACGATGCCGTTAAGCTCCATATCCGCGCTGACCCGGTCACGGAGGAACTGGTTCTCAGCCACCAAAGCTACTTTCTCCTGCATCCGCTGCAACAGCAGCTTCAGCTCTTCAACCCGGAACGGCTTGGTAATGTAGTCATACGCGCCCAGGCGCATGGCCTGCACTGCTGTCTCTATGGAGCCGTGCCCGGTCATAATGGCAATCTCACAGCGGGGAAACAGCTCCTTGAGCCGCGGCATGAACTCCAGCCCTGTCATATTAGGCATCATGAGATCACACAGAACGATGTCGGGCGCGGCAGTCTCAAGAATGCCCAGAGCCGCCTCGGCGCTTTCCGCTTCACGGCATTCAAAGCCGAGCGACGCGCCGACGGTCATGCACAGCTTGCGGATGCTCTGGTGATCATCCACGATCAGGAAGCGGATTTTGAGTTCATCAGTCATCTGTCCATTCAGGCGCGCTACTTCGCTTTGCCAAAGAGCTTTTCCACAGTCGCAATCAGTTCCTGAACTCGAAATGGTTTTTCAATATAGGGAACGCCGGTGCGAAGCAGGGTTTTCATTGTGTCTTCATTCACGGTATCGCCGGTGATGAACAGAAGCCTGTTCCTGAGGTCGGGCCGGTGGGCCACCATCCATTCGTGAACATCGGCGCCGCTGGCTCCGCCGGGCGTGCGCATATCGGATATGATTCCGCCAAACTCATGATGGCCATCCTCCAGCAGCCTGATTCCTTCAGCCGCTGACTCGGCGGTTGTACACGCGTATCCGCTGCGCTCCAGCGCCGTACGCATGAAGTCCATCACGGAGCGCTCGTCTTCAATCAGTAACAGGGGCAGGATTCCCGTCGCGGCAGCGCTTTGGGTCATTGTCTGGCTCCGGTGGCAGTCGTCATCACCTTCAAGTCCGCTTTTGTGCGCACCGGTAGACGCACGCTGAAGGTGGCGCCGGGCGTGTCCTGGTTGTTGGCGCAGAGGATTTCGCCCTCATGCTCGCGCACGATGCCATAGCAGATGCTCAATCCCAGGCCCGTGCCCTGCCCGACTTCCTTGGTGGTAAAGAAGGGATCAAAAATGCGCTCAGGATGGCGGATGCCTTCTCCGTTATCGCGAAAGAGAACTTCAACCCAGCTTCCATCATGGATCGTGTCGATCTCAATGATCCCCGCACGGCCACTGGAATGCACGGCATCATAGGCGTTGTTGAGAATATTGAGAAAGACCTGCTGCAACTGGTGCGAATCGCCAATGAGTTCAGGCAGGCCTTCATCAAAATTCTCCACAATCTGCACGCCATGGTTGGAAAAATCATAAGCGCGCAACGCGATTGTTTTGCGCAGAATGTCATTGATCTGCAGCCGCTGGCGTTGCGGCGGACGCTGGCGGGCAAAGCTGAGCAGGTTCTGCACGATTTCCTTGGTGCGCTGCGCTTCCTCCAGAATCACCTGCAGGTCTTTGCGCGCGCTGCCGGGAACTTCAGGGTTTTCCATGAGCAAATCGGAAAATCCCATAATGGCGGTAAGCGGGTTGTTCACCTCATGGGCGACACCGGAGACAAGCTGGCCGACGGCGGCCATCTTCTCCGTATGCATCAGCTTGGCCTGGATCATGGAAGCGTCAGTAATATCAGTCATCAGAACCACTACGCTGTTCACGTCAGACGCTTCATCGCGCATGGGACTGATGTTGACGGAAAATTTCCCCTGCGAACCATTCCCGCGAATGATCATCAGTTCCAGGTTGTCCACCTGCATGCCGTGCAAAGCCGTGTCGAAGCCTTCCCGGAAAGCCTGCTGGTAGGAAGATGAAATGATGCTGTCCAGGCGATTGCCGACAAGTTCGTTCTGCCGGAAGTGGCCGCTCTCATGGCAGCGCCGGTTGGCATAGCTGATCAATCCCGCGGTATCAGCCACCATGATCATGGTCTGGGTGTTGTTCAGGATCTTGCCGGTGAAATCGCGCTCACGCTGGAGTTGGGCCTGGAAATTTTTGACTTCCGTAATGTCCAGCAGAACACCCCGGTACTGCAGGATGCGGTTCTGGCCGTCACGAACGACAAAGGCGTTTTCCAGAGCATGGATGATCGACCCATCGCACCGGCGCAACGTCATTTCAAAGTTGCGCACGCTGCCCTGCTCTTCCAGTCTGCGGACAATCTCATCGCGCTGCTCCGAGGAGACGTAGACCTGCGCATTGAGATCGAGTTGCAGGACCTCTTCGCGGCTGCCGTAGCCGAGCATGCGAACCAACGCGTCATTCACCTCAATGAAGTGCCCTTCCGGCGAGGAAAAAAAGACGCCTTCCTGCACGTTGTCAAAGAGTTCGCGATAGCGGCGCTCGGCCTCGCGACGGTCAGTAATATCTTTGAGGATGTGCACGGTTTGCTGACCTTCATCCAGCGCGCCATTCATGCGTGAGCTGGAAACCAGATAGCTTCGCTCCAGGACAGGATGAAGATACTCATCCGAGCCTTCCTGCTCGCGGCAGAAGGGGCAGGGGTCTGGTGAATCCGAGGTTACAGGCGTGAGTGCGCGCATGTTGAGGCCGATCAACTCCGCCGGGCGCACGCCGATGAACTCGGCCAGGGAACGGTTGACCTTCAATACCTTGTAGTGCTCGTCGTGCACCACGATGAAATCGGAGATGGAATCAAAAATCTCCAGCCATTGCCGGCTGGACTGGGCAATACGGGTGAAGAGCCGCGAATTTTCCAGCGCCACAGACCCATTCACAATCAACGCCTGCAGCAGATTGAGATCGCCCGGGAGAAGTTCACGGCTCACATCGGCCAGCGCCAGTACGCCGAGGAGGTCCGCGTCCGTGCCTTCCAGCCTAACCAGAGTCACATTCTGCCAGCCCAGAGCCGAACTGAGCTCGCGTCCAAGGATCTGGATTCCGCTACCGGTGATCTTGATATCGGCATGATATTCGCCAAACTCAGAGAGCGCTGTGTTCAGCCTGCGAAGTAATTCGCGTTCCGGCTTGGTTCCGAAAAACCCGACGCTCTCCACTGAGCTTCCCTGGGCCAGCGCGAGAATCGCGGTATGAGCGCCGATCATGGCAGCGACGCGCTCAGTAAAGGTCCTGACAAAATCGGGCAGCCGCAACACCGAGCCAAGATCCAGCGCCATCTCCATCAGGTCTTCAGCCCGCTTCTTGTGTTGTTCTGAAAACTGCAGATTGCGCCTGCCCTCCAGGGCCATCGCTGCCCCGCAGGAGAGGATGCGAGCTCGCCGAATTTCCTCCGCGGTGATGGGCAAGGCCGATTTCTTGTTCACCAGCCCCAGTATTCCCAGTGGCACGCTGTCGCTGGACAGCAGAGGCAGCGCCAGATACTGGCGTGCTTTAGCGTTCCAATTGTGCAGTTGCGCCTTCTCCGGCACCGGCAGCCGGCCGGCATCTTCGGTCACAAAATGCTCGCGGGGCTCCAGCACACGCCTGGCAAGGGCGGAAACATCCAGTCGGGAGTGAGGGGTTGCGCCCCAGCGCAAATAGCAACCGCCGGCTTCCACAGCGGCAACAAAAGCAGCTTCGAACCCGAGAGTACTTGCTGCGCGGACCACGAACTTTTCCAGAAACGTGTCCTGACTGGCAGCATCTCCCAGGTCGCCATACAAATCCAGCAGGTTGCTGAAATCTTTATCTCTGAGCGCCTGAAGAGCCGCAAGCTCAAGGTTATCGAGCGCCATGCGGGCGCTGTTGCCGAGCACGTTGAAGGCGGATAATTCGGCTGCAGAAAACGATGTGCTGCGGGCAAGCAGCAACGCAGCGGCTGATTGGGTGGTGACCAGAGGCAAAGCAAGCCCGTGGTAGATGCGTTCACTCTCCCCATCCTGGTAAGAGAAGCGAAAGTTCACGAGCCGGTTCTGTTCGATGGCCAGAGACGCGAATGATGTCACATGGGAGAGGAGTACAGATTTCTCTGGACTCACTTTGGGAGCACTCGATACCGCTTCCAGAACGTAGCTGTCTCCCTGGCGCAACAAGACGCCGGAAAGCGCAGCCAGAAAAACCTTTCGCGCCGCTTCGGCGACGAACTCGCGCGCGACAGCAGGTTCGCCGCCGAGTCCCGGCAGTTGCGTACACACTTCCAGAACCTTGTCCAGCGGCCCAGCAGCTTTGGCTCGGACTCGCGTGCGGCCTGCTCCAGTTTTCCGTTTCGGTTTCAATGGGATTACGTCGTGAAGGTACTCTGGAATCTCATTTTGAGTCAATAAGGAAAATCTAAAACATGAGTTCAGAAGAAAACCTACCCAGCGTCTCAGCATGAGACACAAAATCCAAGTTTTCAAGGACTTTTGAGACGAAAACCGATTCGGAAGCGTTGAAGAGAACCTTCCCGGTAACCACGGGACGCGGATATCGCCCCTCAAAAATCGAGTAATTACAGCCAGTTAAACCGTAGACGGTACGGAAGTGCTATGTCTGCCCGTACATGGCACCGGCATTGCACGTTGCCGTGCGGGGAAATGCCCTGTCTACCAGCGCTCGTCTATTCAAGCAGTGGTTTGCGGCGCGAAACAGTCCATGGCACCCGGCAAACGTAACACGTGGCTGCCTGGCTCAGGCGGAACGTGGAGGCGAGAAAAATGAAACTTGGAAAAACCATCAGCGGCAAATTGTACGCGGGGTTCGGGGCGACTCTCTGCATTGTCATTGTCTGCTTCCTTGTCGACCTGTGGGCAGTTTGGCACGCGCGCAACACCGGACAGACCTATCGTGAAGCGATCGCGATGGAGCGGCAAAGGTCGGAAATGGACAAAGCCATCCGTGATAACCGTCTTCACCTGCGCAACTTCCTCCTGAATGGTGATTCACGAGAATCCGACGCTCTGTTCAAGGGTCTGGGTGATGTAGAGCAGCTGATCAATAAAACCGAAGATACCACCTCATACCTGAGCGCTCAGGACCGCGAACACTCCAAGGAACTGCTGCAACAGGTCAGGGAAATTGAAAGAGACTGGGCCGCGAATTTTGCCACCCCGCTGGTGGAGAAACGCCGCCAGGTGGACGCAGGCAGTTCCACCATGGCTGAGCTTTCCATTGACTACCTGCAGCACAACCCCGGATCCGAACAAAGGAAAGAAGAACAGCCTCTGCGGCAACTCGACTCCATCATGGCCGCAGCCGTGGATAATGCCAATAACTCAGACACTGCCGCCGGCACAATCATCATTTTGATTACGTCCGGCGGCCTCGTACTGATGCTGCTGATGGGCGGGTTTATTGCCTGGAAGGTCTCGAAATCCATTACCAATCCGCTGAACCAGTTGATCGGGGTGGCTGGGCAGATTGCCAACACAGGCGACCTGGATACAAAGCTGGAAATCCGGGGTGAGGACGAAGCCGCACAGTTGTCGGCAGCGTTTGAAAAGATGGTGCTGTACCTCCGCGAAATGGCGGGGCTTTCCGAGTCGATCGCGGGGGGCGATCTCTCCGTACAGATCAACCCGCGCTCCACCCGTGACACGCTGGGCCAGGCATTCCGCGAGATGACTTACGGACTGCGCACGCTGGTGAAGAATGTGCGGGACAGCGCTTCACAGGTTGCCAGCGGATCCAACCAGGTGGCCAGTGCGTCTGACGAATCAGCCAAGATCAGCGTGCAGGCGGCGTCGGCCATCGACGAAGTGACCAGCACGATGCACGAGATGAGCATCAACGTGCAGAACATGGTCAAGAGCACGCAGATGCAAGCCTCCAACGTAAGTGAAACATCGGCGTCCATCGATCAGATGGTGGCGTCCATTCAGCGCGTGGCGGATACAGCCAAGGTGCTGCTGGATATCTCGCAGCGCTCGCGCGACGAAGTTCACAGCGGCATCAACACCATGGAAAAAGCGACGGACGGACTGAGCCGGATCAATCAGGCGATCAACTCGTCCGCTGACATCATTTCCGCGCTGGGACAGCGGGCCGATGACATTGGAAAGATCATTGAAGTAATTGACGACCTGGCCGAGCAAACCAACCTGCTGGCGCTCAACGCCGCCATTGAAGCCGCGCGCGCCGGTGAACACGGCCTGGGTTTTGCCGTGGTGGCCGACGAAGTGAGAAAGCTGGCGGAAAAGTCCGCGCAATCCACGCGGGAGATTTCCGACCTGATCCAGAACATCCAGAAAGAAGCGCGCAAAGCCGTGGACAATATGGAGAAGAGCACCAGTATTGTGGATGAAGGCATTTCGCTGGGCAGCGATCTGAGCAGCGCGCTCAAGAAAATCTCCAATGTCGTGGCCGAAGTTTACAAGTTTGCACAGGAGATCGGCGCGGCAACCAACGAACAATCCCACGGCTCGGCGCAGATCGCCAAGGCGACGACGCGCCTGAACGAAATCACGCATGAAATCAATTCGTCCGTGGAGGAGCAGGCTTCAGGAGCGCAGGCGGTGGTGCGTGCGATGGAGAAGATGCGTGAGCTTGTGCAGCGCTCATCCTCCGGTTCCACGGAACTGGCGGCCTCGGCCGAGCAGATGTCGAAGATGTCCCGCATGATGCTGGAAACCATGGACCGGTTCATTCTGGAAGCGGCGATGAACGGCAACGGCCACAACGGAGCAACGCATTCCAACCAGCAGCGCCGGCCGCATGTTCAGGAGCCGGAATACGCTGTTGCGGGCGAGTACAACTAGCGGGGCGAGAATGGCGCACGAATTACATATCGTCGGGTTCCGTATAGGGCGCGAGACGTTCGGCGTTCAAATTGCGCTGGTGCATGAGATTGTCCGCGTCCCGGAGATTACAGCGGTGCCGGATTCTCCGAATTACGTGGAGGGCGTCATCAACCTGCGCGGCAAGATTATATCCGTCATCGATCTACGGAAACGATTCGGCGAAACAGAGATCGTACCCAGCAAGAAAAACCGCATCCTCGTCACCGAGACGGATGGCAAACTGGTGGGCCTCATTGTGGATTCTGCTTCAGAAGTGTTGAAAATCCCGGAGAGCGAGATTGAGCCGCCGCCACCGGTGTTTGATGCGGGTGACGTGAACTATGTGACCGGGCTGGGAAAGCTGCACGGGCGGCTGATCATTCTGATTGATTTGACCAAAGTGTTACAGAAAGGCGAACTGCGTCGCCTGGGCGAACTCGGCGAGGTCCCCGGCGCGACAACAGAAACGCAGAGCATTACGTTGTAAATCCGCTGGAGCGGAAGCAAAAGGATCTACAGGCAAAATGGCCACACCGACAGTACCAGTGCAGATAACGGAAGCGGAGTACAAACTTCTGCAGACCCTTGTGTACCAGGAATGCGGGATGTACTTTGATGAACGGCGGGCGCATTTTCTGCAGGACCGCCTGCAGCGACGATTAAAGGCATGCAGTCTGGATAGCTTTTACGGTTATTACCGCCTTTTGACCAGCCATGGAGGCAAGGCTGAAATGGCTGCCCTGGTGGAGAACCTTACTGTCAACGAGACCAGCTTCTTCCGCAACAAGCCGCAACTGGATCTCTTCCAGAAAAACATTCTCGAGGAGTTGCTGCACCGCAAGCAGGCGCGCCGCGACTGGACGCTGCGCATGTGGAGCGCGGGATGTTCCACCGGCCAGGAACCGTACACCATGGCGATGATGGTTTGCGACGCTCTTGCTTACTACTATCTGCGCAACCCGCTTCCCTTCGAGATGCCCATCCCCAAGCCTCTGATTCCGCCGCCCTGGAAAGTTGAAATCGTGGCCTCGGACATCAATTACAGCGTGCTGCGCACGGCGCAGGAAGCGGTGTATTCGGAAACGCAGATGGAATCAGTAGACTACGCTTCCCGGCTTCGTTATTTCGACAAAACAGGCGAGCGCTACGCGCTGAAGAAGTCGCTTAAAGAACTGGTTCATTTTGACTTTCATAACCTCAAAACCGAGTTCCTGCCGCAGCGGAACGACGTTATCTTCTGCCGCAATGTCATGATTTATTTTGATGAAGCGGAACAGAAGCGGCTGGTGGACAAGTTCTATCGTTGCCTGAACCCGGAGGGATACCTGTTCATTGGACACGCGGAGAGCCTGTTCGGCCTTTCCGACAAGTACAGGATGATCCATCAGAACAACGGCACTGCTTATCAGAGGATCGAGGTGGCAGGTTGAACTTCTTTTCTGATGAACGCGCGGCAGAAATGCGCGAGCTGTTTTTCGAAAGCGCCACAGAGCTGCTGCAGACGCTCAACGAAGACGGCCTCGAGCTCGAAAAGCATCCGGAGGACACGGAAATCCTTCGTGAGGTGCGCCGCATTGTTCATACGTTGAAGGGAGATTCGGCTGCCTGTGGTTTCCAGGAACTCAGTGAGCTCGCGCACATGCTGGAGGATGCGCTAACGCCGGAAGTGGCCAGGTTTGCAAAGGCCTCTCTGGCCAACGTGGTATTGATGGCCGCGGACGCGTTTACCTCGATGATTTCCGCATATCGCGGGAACCTGCAGGCGCCCGCCGGCGATGAGCTGATGGGGCAGATTGAAGCGCTCACGCACAAGCCCGCGGCAAGCGTTCCTTATAAGCTGCAGGCGCGATTCGCATGGAGCGAGTATGAAGAGCTGATGGTGGAAGCGGCGCGCAAGCGCGGAGAGCAGGTCTTCAATATCGCCTTCAGCATCGATCCGGAGTGTCCCATGCGGGCGGCCGCGGTGCAGGTGATCCGGAACGTGCTGCTGGAATGCGGACAGTTGCTGGCGATTGTACCGGAGGAGAGCACAGCGGGGCAGGAAGTGGACGTTGTGGAAGCGCTCATCGCCACCGCGCGAACCCGGGCCTGGCTGGAAAAAAAGTGCCGCATTCCTTCCGTTGTAGGCGAGCTGCTTCTGGAAGAGGCCGCCAGCAAAGAGGGTGCGGAACAGGTTCCCGATATTGTTGAACACGTGACCACGTCCGTCCAGCAGGAACAGGCTGAACCCGCAGTGAATGCGGAAGAAACGGCCGAGCAGGAGATCTTGCCATCCACGGTCACGGTTTCAGAGCAGCCGACAACGAGTTTTTCGCAATTGGAAAACCTGCTGCGCGTGGACGCGGACCGCATTGACGCCGTGCTGAATCTGGTCGGCGAGCTGATTATTGCAAAAAGCATGATGCACCAGACCATCGCCGAGTTCGATAAGCGGTTCCCACGGGACCCGCTCAAGATGCGCTTTTCTGATGCCATGGCGTTTCAGGCAAGAGTGCTGAACGATCTGCAGAAATCCGTGATGAAGATTCGCATGGTTCCCGTGGAACATCTGTTCCGGCGCTTCCCGCGCGTGGTCCGAGACGTGGCCCGGTCATGCGGCAAAGAAGTGAACCTGGTCATCACGGGACAGGATACAGACCTCGACAAGAGCATTCTCGATGCGCTGGCCGAACCGCTGGCGCACCTGGTACGAAATTCGGTGGATCATGGAATCGAGTCGCCGCAAGAGCGGGTGCAGGCTGGAAAAGCGCTGCAGGGAATGGTACGGCTCGCGGCGTATCACCAGGGCAACCAGATTGTGATCGAGGTTGCTGATGATGGCCGTGGAATCGACCGCGATCGGCTTGTTGCCAAAGCGATCGAAAAAAATATACTCGCCCAGGCCGATGCTGGGGAAATGACGGAGCAGGATGCCTTGGATCTGATCTTTCATCCCGGCCTGAGCACTGCAGAGCATGTGACCTCAATTTCCGGGCGCGGCGTGGGCATGGATGTGGTGAAGACCGTGCTCGATCGCCTGAAAGGCACCATCACCGTCACCACAGAAGAAGCGAAGGGCACGACATTTTATCTGCGGGTCCCGCTGACGCTCGCCATCATTAAGGCGCTGCTGTTCCGTGTGGGCGAACGCGTCTATGCTGTGCCGCTGGCTGCGGTGGTGGAAATTACACGGGCTTCTCAGAGCGAAGTTCATCGCGTGGAAAACCACGATGTGATACGTCTGCGTGAGGAGATTCTTACGCTCGTCCATTTGCAGCCCCCGGCAAGGCAGACGGGTGCGGCAAAGAAAATGTTTGTCGTCGTGGTATCACTTGGCGGCAGGAAATTCGGGCTCGTGGTGGACCAGATGGTGGGAGAGGAAGAGCTGGTTATCAAGGCCCTCGACGATCATCTGGTGGCAACCGACCTGGTGAGCGGCGCTTCCATCCTGGGTGATGGAACAGTAGTGCTGATCTTGAATATTGCGGCAGTGATTTCGCGTGCGGGACGAATGCAGATGACCATGGGGGCCACGGCGTGAGTGAGAGAATCAGAGTTCTGGTAGTGGACGATTCGGCGCTGATGCGCAAGCTCATCCCGCAGATCCTCGAGCGGGACAAGTCGATTGAAGTGGTGGGCACCGCTATGGATGGCGCCTTCGGGCTGCGCAAGATTGAAGACCTGCATCCTGACGTCGTGACGCTGGACCTGGAAATGCCGCGCATGGACGGGATGGAAACGCTTCGCCAGATTACCAAGAAGTACCATGTGCCGGTCATCGTTGTGAGCGCATTGAGCACGGAAGGCGCCATGGCGACCTTCAAAGCGCTGGCTCTGGGCGCGCTGGATTTCGTGGCCAAGCCGCGCGATGCGGCTTCAGCCCGCATGGATGATATTGCCGAGGACCTGATCCGGAAGATCAAGGTCGCTTCGAAGACAAAGTCGAGGAATGCGGCGAGACCCGGGCTCCTGGAGCGGCCCAAACCGAACAAGCCGGCTATGCGGGTCCGCAAGGAGCCAACGAAAATCGTCGCCATCGGTGTATCGACGGGAGGTCCCAATGCATTACAGTATCTGCTTTCGCAGCTTCCGGGCGACTTTCCGGGTTCGATTGTCATCGTGCAGCACATGCCGGAAGGATTCACAGAGATGTTCTCCAGGCGGCTCAACGAGTGCTGCGCCGTCGATGTAAAGGAAGCTCAGTCCGGCGATTTGCTGATTGCAGGGCGGGCATTGATCTGCCCGGGAGACCGGCATATCAAGTTGCGGCGCATGCCGCTGGCCAGCACGGTGGTACTCTCAGACGAAGAGCGCGTCAACGGGCACAGACCCTCCGTCGATGTGCTCTTCCGCTCCGCGGCGATCGAGTTTGGACCTCGCGCTCTGGGCTTGCTGATGACGGGCATGGGTGACGACGGAGCCGCCGGCATGGGCCTAATCAAAGATGCGGGCGGAATGACCATCGCGCAAACGGAGGACAGTTGCGTGGTTTTTGGCATGCCGAAAGCCGCAATCGAGAGAGGTTTTGCTCAACGCGTCATGCCGCTGGAACTGCTGGCAAACGCGCTGGTCAATCACTGCAATCCGGAACGGATTGCCAGGGATGAAAAAGTTCACTTGCAGTTGTGAGGAGAGAAGCATGGAACAGTTCCCTTTTCTATTACGTAAAGACGGACAACCCATCCGGTACCTGGTGGTGGATGATTCAGTCTTCGCGCGCAAGAACGTGGCCAAAATGGTGGAGAGCTTTGGCGGCCAGATTGCAGGCGAAGCAGGCGACGGATGCACAGCCATCACGGAATATGAACGCATTTCTCCGGACATGGTTCTGATGGACATCACAATGCCGCAGATGGAGGGCATAGAAGCCGCCGAAAAAATCGTGCGCTCTCATCCCGAAGCTCGCGTCGTCATGGTCTCATCCGTGGGCTATCAGGAAAACATTGTCGCGGCCCTGCAGAAGGGCGCCCGCCACTTCGTGCAGAAGCCGGTCAAGCCGGAAATCCTGTATGAAGTGATCAAATATGTGATGGGTGACGACGCTGTGATTACCGCCGCTGCCCTGCAGGGGAACTGATCCACATGCGCATGGAGCTGATACAGCCGTTCATCAATGCCGCGGACGCAGTGCTCGCTGAGACTCTGCAGTCGCCCACCAGCATCGGGGATGTCACCATGGACGAAGACGCCTACCGCCGCAAGGGCGTTGCATCTCTGGTGACGGTCAAAGGCGACATCGAAGGCCGGATCATCTTTGATATGGATGCCGCCACCGCAGCCATGGTCGCGAGCCGTCTGGCGGGTTCACCCATGCCGGCCAGCGATGAAGTAGCACGCGAGACTGTTTGCGAACTCGCCAATATGGTCATCGGCAGCGCCATAACCACATTGAATGACCAGGGGTTCCAGTTCAAGATCAATCCACCCGTCGTCCACTCCGAAGCGCTGGGCGAGAAGAGCAGCGAGGACCAGGAGGCTCTGGTCATGTGCTTTGACAGCGCCGGCAGCCGTGTTTTCATGAACGTAGCCATGCGCTACAACCAGCGCAGGAAGGCAGACCGATAACGGGAAAAATTGCCGGAGACGGCGGGACTGCCGGGCCGTCATAATTGAATCCCGTCTTCATCACCCGTTCTCATCTTTCAAGTCGCGGAATCCGGCGCGATGCTGCTGGACAAGCTGCTGCAGCAGGGAATGCAGCAGGCTGACGGAATCAAACAGCGTCTGAATCCCGCCGCTGCCCCAGGTCAACTGCCGGTCCTCAAGGTCGTGGCACAGGTCGCGAATAATCTGGGCAAAGCGGCGAATGCGTTCCGCGGCAAGAAATGAGGCCAGCGCTTCCTTCTTCTCACTCTGTGCAATGTGCAGTTCATTCACCGTCCACGCCGTCATGCGCATTTCATCCAGTGCCTGGCGAAATTCAGCAAGCGCGGTTAGGTCACTCAGCGGCGCCGTCTGAAGCTGCCGCTCCAGCAGCCGCAAGTCTTCCGTCAGGTTCCGCAACGCGGCGGCGATCACGAATCCGGCGTCTCCCATAATTTCTTTTACATCCATTTTGATGCCTGAGAGATGCTGGATGAAGATGCATTCTGCCGAGAAGCTGACCAGTGGAACAGGAGGGACTTACGTAATCAGGTTATTTCCCGTTTCGGGAAAGATTCGTCGCGCCAGTCGCGCCCCACTTATTCCGCGAACTGTGTCAAATCCCTGTAAGACTTCACCAGGGTTTCCGGCGCCTTCACCTTCCTGCCGGAGAGCATGCTCTTGAGTTCGAGCGCGTTTACCGCCGCCTGGCCTTTGTAGTGGTTGTTGGTGATGGCAAATGTTTTTTCCGATTGCTGCTCCACACTGCGGATCTTCTCCGCCCAGGGCTTCAGTTCCTCAACCTTGTAGAGATAATCGTAGCGGTCATTGCGATTGTCTGCCTGAAACCACTCTTTGTAATTGCGACCATGAAGGCGGACGTAGCCCACGGCGGACGTGACGTGCTGGGTAGCGCGCAGCGAAGCGCCCAGCCGCGGCTGGTCGATATTGCAGAAACCTACACCCTGTTCCGCTAGACGCGCCAGCAGCTCCGGGTCGTTCCAGCTCGCGTGCCGGATTTCCAGAACCAGAGGATAGAGCTTGAAGCGCTCGATGAGCCGCAAAAGATAATCACGCGTATCATCCGCATTCTTGAAGGAGATGGGAAACTGCATCAGCACGGCCCCTAGCTTCCCTTCTTCGGCGATGGAGTCCAGGCCTTCGCGGGCCAGCTTTTCTTCTTCAGGGTCAACGGCCAGGTTGAAGGGCGAAGGAGGCTTCGTTCCCCGCGGGCAGTGGGTGAAGCCCTGATACAGCTTGGCGCTGAACAGGAAATCAGCATTCACCGCCTGGACCTTGCGGCACCAGTCACGGCCCACATGCGGGCGGATATGGCCGTAAAAGCTGGTGTTGATCTCACAGGCATCAAAAAACTCCGCCAGGTATTCAAGGGGATGGATTTTGCGCTTCTTCAGGTCGGCGGGATAGACACGATCTTCCCAATCCTTATATGAGAACCCGGCCGTGCCGATATGCAGGCGCATGGAAGATATTTTAGAGAGGAATTGAAGGTTCCGGCTGGTCTCACCTCACGATTTGGCTTGCGTGAAAGAAGCTGTCGAAGGCGCTCGTTTGCACCTCCTTTCCCGGCGCCTGCTCAGCCTGGAAGCTCGCACGAAATGGAAACATGCATCTAAGAGACAAATTACTCCGATTGTGCGCGACGTGAGCCATGCCTGCCAAGACAATCCTGCTCGTCGATGACGACGAAAAGCACCTCAGCCTCCATGCGAAGATTCTCAGCCATGCCGGCTTCCGCCCAATTACGGCAGTAGTTGGATCAGATACGTTCGACGCTTTTAACAATGAGCACCCGGCCTTGATTTTTCTTGATGATCAGCTCAACAGCCAGATCAAAGCCCGGGAAGCGGCCGGGATTCTACGCGAACGTTATCCCGGCGTGCCTCTGATTGTGCTCTCCTCCCGTGAGAGCATGCCTGATGACATGAAGAACGTTGCAACCGGCTTCCTTCACAAGGGCGACCCCGCGGACCTGGTGAAACTGGCGCAGGAACTGCTTGCGCCGGATGGAAATGCGAGATGAACGCGCCTCGCCGAGATTTGTGAGCACCGGGGCGCGAGTTTTCCCGCAGGCAGTGAACATTCTTGCCTGGTACAGCAAATTCGCTTTGCCGTAGATTCGTATCTGAATAAGTTCGTGAAACGATACAGTTACCCTATCGTCTCATACGCCATTAGCGGTATAAAACAGGTACAACTTCCAGAGTTAGTTCCGCAGCCCGAACGAAATTCCTTTCCGCAGCCCTGAATTCCAGAGCAGCTGGTAAAGTTCGGGCGCTGCCGCGGTCTCTGCTTCCCTGCCTTGAGGCCAAACGGGCTTTGTGCGCTTCGCGCTGTCCGGCAGCCTCGTTTGCTTACTGAGTAGAGAACTATCCACCCAACCAGATGGCGACTTCGTGTCTTCTTGCGTCGCCAAAGGAGCCGAAAACAATGCGGCGGTACATCCTTCTTATTAGCTGTGTGTGCCTCGTGACTCTTACCTCTTCGGTCATGCTGGTGGAAGCAGCCAGCACACCCCGGGGCAATGCAACGCTTGTCCCACCTGTCGATGGCAGCCCCGGAGGCCAGGGCAGCGGCGGATTTTCCAATGCGCCCAACGGGCTGATCTCGCAAAGCCAGTTCAATGCAGACCTGCAGCTTTTCGATCAGGTCTTCAAAGTGGCGGACGGACTGGGGCCGGTTTACAACGCCCAAGCCTGCCGAGAATGCCACGAGAACCCGGTCACCGGAGCAGCCAGCCAGGTTACCGAGCAGCGCTTCGGCCACAACGATGCAGCGGGCAATTTCGTTGGGCCTACTGTGCAGGTACGCGACAACAACGGCGCTACGTTTACAATCGCCAACCGCTCGCTCATCAATGACAGGGCCATCTGCGCTCCGGCGCAGGAGCGCGTGGATGAATCGCTTGAAAACCTTCACACCTTCCGCATCTCGCTCAACGTGCTGGGTGACGGCTTTATTGAGCTGCTCAAGGATCAGGACATCCTGAATAACTTAAACAGTGAGCCTGCTAACCCTCTCGGCGGTGGACTCATCGCGCCTAAAGCGGTGATGGTCGGAACCACGGAAAGCGCTGATAATCCTAATGTAGGAGAGGTCAGGCGCGTCGGCCGGTTCGGCTGGAAGGACCAGATGTCGAGCCTGCTGAGCTTCGCCAGCAACGCTTTCAAAAACGAAATGGGAATGACCAACCGTCTGGCTCCAAACAGAGTGGATACGGTAGCGGCGTGCGACACGGTGGCCGATCCGGAAGACCCCCAGAACAAGAGTGTGGGGTCCCAGGACATCGATATACAGGCTGAGTTCATGCGCTCCACACAGGTGCCGCCCCCGGACATGAATCCTCCGAACCCGTCAGCGGTTTCGGATGGGCGGACCCAGTTCGAAGCCGTCGGTTGCAACATCTGCCACCAGGAGACCTTCACAACGCCTCCTGCGGGCACGTTCGTCGCGGGACTGGGGCCGGACGGAAGCGGCATGACCGTGCCTGCGGCCCTGGGCAGCCAGACCATTCATCCTTACAGCGACTTCCTGCTGCACAACATCGGGACAGGCAACGGAATTGTTGACGCCGGCGACCTCAACGACATCAGGGTTACGGACGGTACTCCTCTGCAGACCACGGCCTTGTACTTACGAACACCGCCTCTCTGGGGTGTGCGCGTGCGTTCGCGGCTGATGCATGACGGCGAATCGGTCAGGTTCATTGACGCCATTGAGCGCCACGGGGGCGAAGCGATGACGGTAAAGAACCAGTTTGACGCCCTCACGCCTGCGCAAAAAAGCGACGTCATTGCTTTCCTGAAATCGCTTTGATGTAAGGAAAGGCAACTCAAGCGGGGAGAAACGCAAGGGAGCTCTCCCCGCACTTTTCACGAATTCTGGATTTGAGGAGCACACATGAAAGTGAGTTTGAGCAGAAGCGCGAGTTTTATCCTGATCTTGATTCTGTGTGTGGTTATTTCGTCATGCAATGGCAAACTGAACCCGCAACCGGCGCAGCAAAGCAAAGCGAAAGCAGCCGAGGCGCCTCTTCCTCCGCCCACGCTCGATGATGTTCGCGCGAAAGTGGATAGTATTTACCACGGCGCCCTGAGCGTTGACCTGCGCCGCAACCCGGTGTTTCTCCTGGGCGACTTCAATGCCGATAGCTCACAAGATGTGCTGGTCGCCGTCCGCCCGAACCCGGCTCGCCTGGCGGATTTAAATAGTGACGTGGCGGCATGGATCGTGGAAGATCCGCGACAAATCTGGGTTCCCAACCCCAACAAGCGTGTGCAGAAGATGCCGCCTGTAAACCGGCAGCCGGTACGCGTGAGCGCGGGCGACAACTTGTGGGCGATCATTCACGGCTTCAGGGCTCACGGTTGGAGAAATCCCATCGCCACGCAGACCTATCTCCTCGTCAACGTGACGGCCAACGGATTGCGTAAAGAGTCGGTACACGCGGCCAGCGCCGAAATGAAGCATAATCTCCTGCCGGTGGGCATCCAGTATTTGTTGCGCTCCAACGGAGACGTTCTGCGCGAGACCGTTGCCGGAGAGTCCTATGTCCTCTACTGGACCGGCGGACATTACGCGCGCGCGAAAACAGCGCCGGAAAAGCCACTCCCACAACTGCCGGCGCATACTCGGGTTGCGTCGAAGATAGGAATGTGAACGGGGCGCACTCAGGCCTGAACTAATCGTCATCGGACGTGAATTTCAGGTCCTCGTGACCGGCTGGAACGAAAACAGAATACCCACACCATGCGAATTACCGTAAAGAATGCCAGCATTTCCGGCCCAGCGCACTGGTCGGACGGGCAGTCTGCGGTTGTCAGGCGGCTTGCATGGTTCGGCTCAGGCGCTCAGCAAGGCAGCCGTCCGGAGACTTCCAGGCGGATAGGTCGCGATTGAGAAGCCCCTCCAACTCATCTATGTCCGGCCGGAACACGTCGCAAAGTCTGCGGACGAGTTGGGGTGGAACCTTGCTGAAAGGCGTGCCGCTGCCGTGGAGCAGTCGCTTAAGTCTCGTGTTGCGGAGCCATGCCACGCATTCGTCCAGGCCACGGACCTTGAGCCACTCCGCCACAGAGTTGGCCGTGCGGGTCAAATAATAGTTGCGCGGTTCCGTCATCGCATCGGAACCATGCACGTGGTGAACCTGCGCGTCAGTAAGCTGCAAGGGCGGCGCACCAATAAAGTCGAGCAGTTTGTCCATGTACGACTGAGGCTGTAACTTCAGATCGTCGTAGATCGTGGCCAGTACGTTATCGGCTCCGAAGGCAGACCGCCATGCTTTCAAGTTGGAGGAATATCTGCTCGACTCCAGAAGTTCAGAGTCCCGATCAATGGCTTCTTCCAGGCTCCACGGGATCATTCCATAAGCGCGCTTCACCCGGTAGAGAGACACGAGGCGCTGCACAGGATTCCGGAACGAGCAAACCACTCTGGCATTGGGAACGGAGCGCAGGATGCGTTCCCGCGCTTCCGGCGACGCAAAGTAGGTAGGAGCAACTTCGCCCACGCGACGGCCTTCCGCCGGCCGAGGGTAGTGGCGAAGATACCAACTCAGGCCGCGTTGAAAATGAAGATCAAAAAACCGGGTCTCCTTGGTCGGGCCCGGCAGTAATGTGTGTCCGTCTAAAACGGAATGAAGCCACGTGGTTCCGGTACGCGGTGGACCGACAATAAAAAACGATGGGAGAGAGTGAACTTGGTCAGGAACGGAAACAGCTTGGTCGGCCAAATCATGACAGGGGATCTCACCGGCGGAGGCGGCTGCCAGCCGGACTTCCGGCATGGCCGGTGCAGCATTGCTTGGTGCAAAGTCGTTCATAGATGGCCTCTAATTCATTATTCCGTAAGGTATTAAGAAAGCAGTGCTCCCCGATCTGCTGAGTAGAGATGAGATTTGAGTGCACAAAGATGGAACCGCAAATGCCGGCAGCATATTAAGTTTTGTAAAGTTACGATATTTTAAGTCGAGCTTGAGACGGCCAACCATGCGCCGTTGTTGACGTTTGATGGACTTTGTGACTACGAAAATTCGTAGGTCGTTGCGCAGCAACCCAGAGCGGCTATTTATGATCGAAGCTGTATGATGACGGTCCCAGGCGCCATCCCCCTGACGCGCATCTCGCGGAACCAAGACATTGAACGTATTAAGGAAGCGTTCGATGTTGTAACGTCCTTTCTTGCCGATCCGGGAAACATCGAAGCCGCTCGCAAAACCCAGGGCAGTCTTACAACTTCTCTCGATAGGGATATAGATCAGATTCTTCACGCTCTCCTGCCGCGAGGCGATGAAGGATGGCTATCCGAGGAGACCCCGGATGATCTTCAACGATTAGAGCGACGGCGCATCTGGATCGTTGATCCGCTGGATGGGACCAGGGAATTTCTTCTTGGCTTGCCAGAATGGTGCATCTCCATCGGTCTCATTGAAGACGGTAAAGCAGTTGCCGGAGGCGTTCTCAACCCCTCCACCGGCGAGATGTTTCTGGGTTCAGATGAGACCGGTCTCACCGTCATCCATTCGGGCGCAACCGGCGGAAGCCAGGAACCTGCCGGCAGTGGCTCTGTACTCGTCAGCCGGAGAGAGTACGACGAAGGAAAATGGGCGCGGTTTGAAACGCTGCGCCTGCCCTTAAGGCCCGTAGGGTCGGTGGCATACCGGCTGGCCCAGGTGGCCGCGCGGCGCGCCGCTGCAACCTGCACCTTCCTGCCACGTCATGAATGGGATGTGGCGGCCGGAGTGGCGCTGGTAATCGCCAGCGGGGGAAAAGCGCAGACTCTGCGCGGTCAGGCTTTGGCTTTCAACCGGCCCGCCCCGCGTTTTGAAAGCCTGGTTGCTCTCTCTTCCTGCTGTGATCCTTCCCTGGCAAACCTGGTATCGGAGGCAAACGCATGATCGGTCATCTCTCTCATTTGAAAAGGCTTGAAGCAGAAAGCATTCATATCATGCGCGAAGTGGCTGCAGAATTCTCGCGGCCGGTGATGCTCTATTCCATCGGCAAGGATTCCTCGGTCATGCTTCGCCTGGCGCAAAAGGCGTTCTACCCGGCCAAACCGCCCTTCCCGCTTCTGCACATTGATACAACCTATAAATTCCGCGAGATGACGGATTTTCGCGATCGAATCTGTGCGGAGCTGGGCTTTAAGCTGATCGTACACAAGCCCCGCGAGGCCAAGGAGCAGGGGGTCAATCCTTTCCGTTTCGGCACGCAGAAATGCTGCGCTCTCTTGAAAACCAAATCCCTGCTCGATGCCCTCGCCGAAGGCGCATTTGAGGCGGCGATCGGCGGAGCCAGGCGCGACGAAGAGAAGTCCCGGGCAAAGGAACGTGTCTATTCTTTCCGCGACGTTCACGGCCAATGGGACCCGAAGAACCAGCGCCCGGAGCCATGGAACCTTTTCAACGGCCGCGTTGACAAGGGTGAGAGCATTCGTGTATTTCCGCTCTCCAATTGGACGGAACTCGATATCTGGGAATACATAGCCCTGGAGAAAATCCCTGTGGTGCCGCTGTACTTTGCCCAGGAGAGAGAAATGCTTGTGCGCGGCGAGCACCTCATCCCGTTTTTTGCAGATGTTCCTCTGCTGCCCGGTGAGCGTCCGCAACCTGTGCTCTCGCGGTACCGTTCCCTCGGATGCCGTTTCTGCACAGGAGCGGTTCGTTCAACAGCAACCACAGTGCCGGAAATTGTTCAGGAATTGAAGGACGTTCGCTGGTCGGAGCGCCAGAACCGCATCATTGATTTGGACCAGGAAGGGTCCATGGAACTTAAGAAACGCGAAGGATATTTTTGATCATGGAAACTGAACTACTTCGCTTCACGACGGCGGGCAGTGTTGACGATGGCAAGTCCACGCTGATCGGGCGTCTGCTGCACGATAGCAATGCCGTCTACGAGGATCAGTTGGATTCTGTCCGCAAGGTTTCGCGCGATGGAATTGATCTTGCATTATTGACCGATGGCCTTCGCGCCGAACGCGAACAGGGCATCACGATTGATGTAGCGTACCGCTATTTCTCCACCCCGCGCCGCAAGTTCATCATTGCCGACACGCCTGGGCACGAAGAGTACACAAGGAACATGGCCACGGGGGCATCCACCGCCGACCTGGCACTGGTCCTGCTCGACGCCCGAAAGGGAGTGCTTACCCAGACTCGCCGCCATGCCTGCATCGCCTGGTTGCTGGGAATCCGGCACATCGTTTTCGTCATCAACAAGATGGACGCGGTGGGCTATTCCCAGGAAGTGTTTGACAACATTTGTGGCGACCTTGGCTCTCTCAGCCGCCGCCTCGAAGGATGCACATTCCACTACATTCCTGTCAGTGCTCTGGCGGGAGACAACGTGGTTCGATCCAGCAGCAACATGCCATGGTTCAGGGGATGCAACCTGCTGGAATATCTCGAAACTGTACAGATTGAGGACACAGCGTCAATCCCGGACTTTCGTCTCCCTGTGCAATACGTTATCCGGAACGGCGGCGATTTTCGCGCCTACGCGGGACAGATCGCCGCGGGCTCGGTGCGGGAGGGCGATGAAGTCATGATTCTTCCTTCACGCCAGATCACCCGTGTCCGTACCATCTGCGCGTTGGATGAAAATCTTAAACTTGCCCATGCTCCCATGTCGGTGGCCTTGTGTCTCGATGGACAGTTCGATGTGAGCCGGGGCTGTATGCTCGCAAGCCCCCTTCGTCCGCCTGAAGTGGCGGACCACGTTCGCGCCACTTTGATATGGATGGGAGAAGAGCCGCTACGTTTGCGCCATCCATATCTGGTGAAACACACCTCGCAGAGAGTGTGCGCACAGGTGTCACAAATTGATTCCGTGCTCGACGTGGATATGCTGGCGGAGCATCCTGCCGCAAGTTTACGAATGAACGAAATCGGAACAGTGCAATTGGAAACCCATTTACCGCTGTTCTTTGATGCTTATAAGAAGAGCCGCGGGACCGGCAGCTTTGTGCTGATTGATCCAATCACCAACCGGACGGTTGCGGCGGGAATGCTTTCGGGCGTAGCTCAAACGATACCCTCGGCGATAGACAAACCATTGCAGTCCGGAGTCACGGTGTGGTTCACCGGGCTCAGTTCCGCGGGCAAGAGCACCATCAGCCAGTCGGTCTATGAGAGGCTCTGGGCCATGGGCTACAAGGTGGAACACCTGGATGGCGACGTGGTGCGGCGCCATCTTTCAAAAGACCTGGGATTCACGCAGGAAGACCGAAACGAAAATGTCCGCAGAATCGGCTTTGTCGCCGACCTGCTGGCGAAGAATGGCGTGGTCGTACTGGTCTCTATGATCTCGCCTTACCGCGCGATACGGGATGAGTTGCGTTCCAAAATCGAGTCATTCATCGAAGTGTACGTAAACGCTCCCCTCGCGGTCTGCGAGCAGCGGGACGTGAAAGGGCTTTACAGCAAGGCGCGTGCCGGCCTGCTGCCAAGGTTCACTGGAGTCAGCGATCCTTATGAGCCGCCGTTGCATTCGGAAATTGAGTGCCGTACCGACCGCGAAACTCTGGCTGAAAGCGTAGCCAAGGTAATCGAGTATTTGGAAGCTCATTTTCAGGCGCCCTCTCATCCCGGCATTCTGGGCAGAGAGCAAGCAGCGGATGTAGCCGCAGTAGCAGCAGGTGAAATGGAACGGTGAACCGTGGAAATTCTGCTCGGGTTCCTGATCGGAGTTGCCATCGGTGCGACCGGGGTCGGCGGGGGTACGCTTACGGCTCCCGCCTTGATTGTCTTGATGGGCTACTCGCCGCGTCTGGCGGTGACGACCGCCCTGGTTTATTCCGCTGCGGTAAAGCTCTGGGCTTCAGGCGTCTACTTATTCAGACGACAAGTTGACCTTCGCGTCCTCGGCTATCTTCTGGCGGCCGGAGTGCCGGGGACACTGCTCGGCGCGGTAGTTCTGCAGCGTTTGCGGAGTCCGAAGACAGACCAGTGGATCCTCTGCATCATTGGCGCCGTTGTCTTAACCTCTGCATCTTTTAAATTGTTGAAGCCCGGCCATGAAGGAAGCGCGCAGAAGTCAAAGTTGCACCTGCTGCCGTTCTTTGCATTTCCAATAAGCATGGAAATTGGTTTCTCTTCCGCCGGTGCCGGAGCTCTGGGGACGCTGGTACTGTTCCATCTGACTTCTCTTGCTCCCTCGGTGGTTGTTGGAACAGACCTGGTTTTCGGTACCGTTGTCAGCGCTGTGGGAGGCACAGTCCACGCTTATTCCGGACAGTGCAACTGGCTGGCTTTGTCCGGGATGATTCCAGCAGGAATCGTTGGGACATTAATTGGCACCCGCGCCGGCCTGGTTATTCCCGCCACAATTTTGCGCAAAGCGGTCTTGTTGTGCGCGATGGCAGTCGCCATTTCTCTAATTTGCAAAGGAGTGATCGGCGGCTTCTAGCCCTGTGTTAGCTGAGCTCGCGTTAACCACCCGACTGTCTGGGGATGCGCAAACTCCCTCCCAACTGCAAGACTGGCATGAAAACACCCGTACTGGAAAAAACTGTGCCTCTCAAGAGACTGCGTCTACTGAGGCGTGATTGAGACGACGCGCGATGGGCTCTATTCGCAGCGATACTTGAGCTCTCGCCGAGCGTGGCTCGGTTTGCAACTTTCTTGACACTAGGCGAATAAAAGTAGTATAGTAGGAAAATTTTACGGAGCCTGTTGCGAGAACAGGTTGCAGTACCGAGCTCTTTGAAAACCAAGCAAATGGCAAATTGGCGCCTTGGCGCCAAGCAGGGGAATACGCGAGGCTAAAATCCCGCTGGTTGGGTATACCCCACATTATGAGGGTTTGGCTTTTGCAACCCCGGGGTGAGCGCGGGATGGCTGCGCTTATGTCTTTTGTAATCCTAATTGAGGCAGGTGGGTAGGGGGTGCACAGTCTTCGCGCGCCCGCAGGCGCAAAGAGGATAAGCGCTTTCCCGCGCACAGGGCACAGCCGCAGAGGATTCCAGAGGAGCTACGCGGTTTTATGTGGCGGCTTCTTGTAGCCCTTGCCCAGGCGCTCGAACAACGCCGCGCACAGGATGGGCAGTCCGACTGTGGCGTCCACGAAAACTTCACCAAAACGGCCGCCTTCATCGGGAGGGACGAACTTGCCCCAGGAGACGGCCTCAGAATAAGGAGAGCCGGAAAGGCCTCCCCAGTAGACCGGCTCGGGGCAGACGCGCACGCCGTAATGGTAGCGCTTGAGAGGAACGTCTTCTCCGGCGCGGCGAACACGCAGCTCGCAATAAGGCCCGAACTGCTGCGCCCAGTTGCGCGGCACGCCTCCGCCGATGGTGAAGATGCCCAGGCGCTTCTGGGCAAGCAGGGTCTCAGCGAAGTGGTTGAGATCGAGGAACGGATCAAAGCGCAGCTGCGGCCGGCCTTTGCGGGCGCGCATCCGGTTGGTGAGGGCCACGTCCAGACCGAGTTCAGAGTCAGTGAACGCGGGCACAAAGACAGGGACGTCCTTCTCAAACGCAGACTTGAGAATGCCGCGGCCTTTGGCATGGCGCTTGAGATGCTCGCCGATGGCGCGATTGAGCTTCCAGGAGCACATGGTCTGCTGCGGGTCCCACTTGCCCAGGACCTCTTCCATGACCATTTCAACATGGTCAAGGTTGGTTTCCGGCTCCAGGGTGTCATAGACGCGGTTGTAGCCGGCCTCATAGAGTTCCTTGTCATTCATGCGCGGATCATAACGGTAATGGTGCTGACCGGTCGCTTCCACCAAGCCATGGGCCATGAGCGCGCCAGTGGAGACGATGGCGTTGACCAGGCCTCGGTCAATTAGATCGCAGATGATCAGGCCCTGCTTGGCGACCGTCATGGCGCCGGCGAGAGTCAGGACGACAAAGCAGTCGCGGTCGCGGGCCATGGCTTCAAGCACGTTGACGGTTTCGCCGAGCTGGCGGCCGGTGAAGGCGGTATCGGCCATGCCGCGCATGAGTTCGTCAATGGACTTGATCTTGCCCAGATCGAGCGGGAAGACGGGAGAGAGTTTGTCGCTGACGGGATTGTGCAGCTTGCGGTCAATGCCTGTGCCTTCCTGCTTCTTACTCAATGGTGTCTCCTCGGGATTTTGGTCGGGGCAAACTAAGAAAAGTAAACTGTTTGCGATGGCCGAGTCAATGAGAGGAGAGATGAGCGTTTGTTATGCTGGAGAGCTTGAAATGAGAAACGAATTTCCAGGACTGCCAAAAATCGCTGAAAGTGAAAAGCGGCAAACGCATACGGGATTTTCAATTGTCAATTTTGGCAATTTTGGCATTTATGGCAATTTGCGAGCTAGTTAATGGCTAACATTGATTCCTTCACCGTCGGCCTGATTCAGATGCGCTGCTCGCCCGATCCGGACGAGAATCTGCAACGCGCCTGCGAGAAAGTGCGCCAAGCGGCAGGCAAGGGCGCGCAGATGGTCTGCCTGCCGGAGCTGTTTCGCACGCAGTACTTCTGCCAGCGCGAAGACGCGGCGCTCTTTGATCTGGCCGAGGATATTTCCGGTCCCACGACGAACGCGCTGGCCCAGATTGCGCGTGAGGCAAAGATCGTGATCATCGCGTCGATCTTTGAGCGACGCGCACGCGGTCTGTATCACAACACAGCCGCCGTGATCGATCCGCAGGGCGACATAAAGGGACTCTACCGCAAGATGCACATCCCGGATGATCCGCTCTACTACGAGAAGTACTACTTCACGCCGGGCGATCTGGGATTCAGGGCGTTTGACACGGAATTCGGCCGCATGGGCACGCTGGTGTGCTGGGACCAATGGTATCCCGAGGGCGCGCGCCTGACGGCATTGCAAGGAGCAAACATTCTCTTTTATCCCACGGCAATCGGCTGGCATCCGGACGAGAAGTCCGAATACGGCGAGGCGCAGCACGATGCGTGGCGGACAATTCAGCGCGCGCACGCCATTGCCAACGGCGTTTTCGTTGGCGTGGTGAACCGGGTCGGCCATGAGTTCGGTGACATTCGCGGCAATCGCGCGCAAGGCAAGGGCCTGGAGTTCTGGGGCGGATCGTTCCTGTGCGATCCCTTCGGCCGCGTGATCGCCGAAGCATCGCACGACAAAGAAGAAATTTTGATCGGCCAGTGCGACCTCAAGCTGCTTGAAGATGTGCGCCGGAATTGGCCTTTTCTGCGCGATCGCCGCATTGACAGCTACGCCGGAATCACCAGCAGGTTTCTGGACTCGGATTGATGACCAGCGCTGCACGATCAGGATCGCAAGCGCCTGCGCCCACCCCGCGCCAACTCGGGTACCGCATGCCCGCCGAATGGGAACGTCATGCGTCAACGTGGCTGGTATGGCCGCAAAATCGCACTGACTGGCCGGGAAAGTTCGAGCCCATTCGATGGGTGTACGCGGATATTGTTCGCCACCTCGCTCGTGTGGAGAACGTGAATATCATTGTCCGCGACGCCGCGGTCAAAGACAAAGCGCGCAACACGCTGGCGCGCAGCGGCGCCGATGTGAAGCGCGTGAAATTTCATCTCTGGCCCACCAACCGCGGATGGACACGCGACTCCGGCCCAATCTTTGTTCGGCGCGAGGCCGCCGATGACCCCATCGCCACCACTAACTGGCGCTTCAATGCCTGGGCCAAATACCCTGACAGCTCGCACGATCGCAAGCTACCCGAACTCATCGCGGGAAAGCTGAAGCTGAAACAGTTCACGCCAATGGTGGAACGCAACGGCAGGCCTTATCATGTAGTGCTCGAAGGCGGGAGCATCGACGTGAACGGCCAGGGGCTGCTGCTCACGACGGAAGAGTGCCTGCTGAGCACCGTCCAGCAGCGCAACCCGGGACTTTCGCGCGAAGACCTTGAAAATATCTTTGTCGATTATCTAGGGATCGAAAAAGTAATCTGGCTCGGCCAGGGCATTGCGGGCGACGACACGCACGGCCACGTGGATGACATTTCTCGCTTTGTCGCTCCGGACACGGTCGTAAGTCTGCGCGAGCTTAACCGTGGCGACCTCAACTACGAGCCGCTCCAGGCAAATCTTCGTCGCCTGCGTGCGGCCACTGACATCAGCGGGCGCAAAATGCAGATTGTCGACCTGCCGCTTCCCCGCCCTGTCGTCTTTGACAAGCGGCGGCTGCCGGCAAGCTATGCGAATTTTTACATCGCCAACGATCTTGTGCTCGTGCCAACATTTAACGATCCGAATGACCGTATCGCGCTGAACGTTCTTGCCGCAGTCTTCCCCCGCCATGAAATCGTCGGCATCCATTGCGGAGATTTCATCTGGGGGCTCGGAGCGATCCATTGCGCCACCCAGCAGCAGCCGGCGACTACGTGACCGCCTGGCCCAAACAAAAATTCCCGCGGGACATAACTCGCCTCGAAAAAGGGAGGGGACACTGCGCTTGCAAACTGCACACTTTAGAAAATTAAACGATTGCTTTACTTTATTCGTTTTTTCGCGAGGGACTGTCAATTTCCTTGACAAAAACCGTAGAGAACGCAAGACTCGATGTAAGAACATGAAGACAAGGCAAAAGGAAAAAGATGCAAAACCAAAAGCCTGAAATGATGGCATAAGGGCGGGCGCGCCCGGTGATAGTCGCACCGAGCGAGCCCTGACCATAACCGCCTAAGAGGAGGCAATCATGGCTGTTTCCAAGAATAGCATTCGCCGTAGCCGCCGTTCTCCCCGTTCTCTGCCCCTAAAATCGCTCAGACCGAGCCAGCCGTCCCGCGCCAAGAGAGGCGCGCCGAGTGCACGGAATCGGGTTCCCGGCGCGGTATATTTTGACGAAGTTCGGGGCAAGACGCTGGAAGACCTTAGCGTGACTGCACACTCCCAGGCCAACTTGATTACCCTCACCTTCAACGACAAGACCGAAATGACGCTGGACGTGGAACCCGGCATCTCCGTGGGAGCGATGCTGGAAAGCTGGAAGACCGGCAATTCCCGCGTGCTGAAACGCTGGCCGAGAGTGCGCAGCGGAACTCTTTAACCATAAGGCACAAACCGAACCACAGAGGGCACAGAGTTCACTGAGGAAAAGCAAAACCGGAAAACCACAAAAGAGGCACAAGGACAAGACGAGCTACCGAATTTCGGGAACCAGGCGGAGGTTTTTCAATCATCAATCTTTGGCAATCTTTGGCAATTCTGGCAATTGTTCCCCTGGGGTCTGCGTTCCTCATCGCATCATCTCCATTCCCAATTCCTCAAGCAGAAGCTCATCTTCGCTGAGTTCTGGATTCGGCGTAGTAAGGAGCTTTTCGCCAACAAAGATGGAATTGGCGCCGGCAAAAAAGCAGAGCGCAGTGGCTTCGCGGGAGAGTTGCAGGCGTCCGGCGGCCAGGCGGACGCGTGATTGCGGCATCAGAATGCGCGCGGTGGCGACGGCGCGCACCATCACCAGCGAATCCAGTGGCGGCTGATCCGCCAACGGCGTACCCGGCGCGCGCACCAGCATGTTGATGGGCACGCTTTCCGGATGCGGCTCAAGCGTTGCCAGTTGGTGCAGCAGGCCTATGCGGTCCTCGGCGGTTTCACCCATGCCGAGTATGCCTCCACAGCAAACCTGAATGCCCGCAGCACGCACGTGCTCCAGCGTGCGCAGTCGTTCCTCATAGACCCGAGTAGAGATGATGCGCTTGTAGAACTCGGGCGAGGTATCAAGATTGTGGTTGTAGGCGGTCAGACCGGCCTGTTTAAGCTGGGCAGCCTGTGGTGCGGTGAGCATGCCGAGCGTGCAGCAGACCTCCATGCCCAGGTCGGCCACACCGCGGACCATCTCCAGCACGCGGTCGAAGTCGCGGCCCTGGGGAGCCTGCCGCCAGGCCGCGCCCATACAGAAACGTGTGGCCCCATTGGCCCGTGCGGCGCGCGCGGTGCGCAGAACGTCGGCGGGGTCCATGAGAGGCTCGGCGTGAACGCCAGTTTTGTAGTGGGCGCTCTGCGGGCAATAGGCGCAGTCCTCTGGGCAGGCGCCGGTCTTTATCGACAGAAGCTGGCATTTCTGCACTTCGCCGGGATGGTGGAAGCGCCGATGCACGCTGTGTGCGCGGTAGAGCAGGTCCATCAGCGAAAGGTGGAATATTTCGGCGACTTCGGGGCGGGTCCAGTTGTGCCGGGGAACAATGGGTTCGGTCTCTTGCATGCGAGAAAGTCTATCAAGGATTGAGAAACCATCCACCACGGAGACACTGAGGCACGGAGAAAACCAGACCATACCGCGGATCAACTCAGATGAACGCGGATTTTCGTTTTCAAATGGTCGATTTTTGGCAACTACGGCGAATTTGGCAATTCTTGTGGGATGACCTGGGACAGAGAGAATCAATGCGCTCAGTGCAAATCAGTGGTAAGAGCTTTCTTTTCTCCGTGCCTCAGTGCCTCCGTGGTGGATGCGTTCGAAGCGGGATGAAGGAACTTGTTCCTCTCCTCCTCAAACGCCTCCAGCTCCTGGCCGATGCGTGACTGATCCCAGCCGAGCGCCGCGCCAATCTTTTGCGCGGCTTCGCGGCTGCACTCCATGCACCAACACGACCCGAGTGCGACGGGCACGCGGCGCAGGAGGATGTCGCCCAGGGTGATGGCGGACTCGTGCGCCACAGCCTCCACCGCTTCAGCGACGATGTGGCAGGTGTGCTCGCAGATGGGCTCGCGCAGTCGCTCGTCAAGAGATGCTGCGTGCGCGATGGCGAGGGCGTGGCGTCCGTGCCATTCGGCAATGCCATGTGCGCAGCCTTCAGGAATGCGTGCCTTGGTAGCCACGGCGTGCGCCCACTGGCGGACGATGGATTCCACGCTGCCATCACCCACCAGCGCGGCTAACACATTGACCGGCTGAGGGATGTCAATCCCGAGCTTGCGGCCGACGTCGCGCGCTAGCCCTGCCGCTGTGGTGAGCTTGCCGCCGATCACGGATATGAGTCCGGCGGCGCCGTCAGCGGCGTGGTCATAAAGCACGTGGCGGCGCGTAATGGCGGAATACTTTTTGCCCGGCTCGTACGGCAGCGGGCGAATACCTGCGAAGCTATAACGGATATCGGCGGCAGTGAGACCGGAGTTGGGCAGCAGCCGCGAGAAGTTGTCAAACAAATATGCAACTTCGTCAGGCGAAGGCTGCACGCTGTCGGCAAGGCCTGAATCGAAGATTTCCGTAGTACCGACCAGGATCTGCCGGTTCCACGGCAGCACGAATATCTGGCGGCCATCGGCGGCCTCGGTGTAAATGGGATACTCGGGAGCATTGGGAAATTTCGGCAGCACCAGGTGCGAACCGCGTACGCCGCCGATCATGCGTTCGTGCTTAATGCCCGCCGATGTGGCAATTCCATCCGCCCATGGACCGCCGGCGTTCACCACCTGCATGGCGGAAACCGTGTACTCCTGGCCGGAGATGCGGTCGCGAAGGCGCGCTCCGGTCACGCGGCCATTACTGCGTGTAATCTCAAGCGCCGTTGTATGGTTGCGGACGACAGCGCCGGCAGACATTGCTTCGGCAAGCCACTCGGCCACCAGGCGCTCGGGAAACTCGCACTGCGCGTCTTCGTACGAATAGATGGACCAGTGCCGGCCGGCATCGAGTTGCCGCTCCACCATCTCGACTCCGCCAAAAGCATTGCGCTTGCCGCCAGCCCAGCGATTGTAGAGCCACAGGCCGGTGCGGATGGCGAGCGAACTGCGCAGCAACGTTCGCCCCTTCTGCGGCAGCACCAGCAGAAACTGCATCGGACGGATCAGGTGCGGCGACTGGCTGAGCAGGCGCTCGCGTTCGCGCAGCGACTCACGCACCAAATCAAACTCAAACTGTTCGAGATAGCGCAGGCCGCCGTGAATGATGCGGGTGGAACGGCTCGTGGTGCCGGAGGCAAAGTCATTCTGCTCCACCAGCAGAACTCGCTTCTCGCGGCGCGCACACTCGCGCGCAATGGCGACTCCGTTGATGCCGCCGCCAACCACCAGGACGTCAAAGCCCCGGCCTTGGAGTGGAAATGCACTACTCACACCATCTATTTAGATGCCGATCCTGGGCTCTGACAACATTACTTTCGCAGCGTTTAGGTTTTAGTTACCGGAAACGTCGCATCCACAAGGGAGCTGTTCAAGCTAAACTCCATCGCTGCAAAACAGAGTGGCTGAAATCTATTTACTTCAAAGTAATCGTCGAGGCACGAAATGCGCTGAGCGTCGCCATGTGCAGAGTGCCGCGATTCTGAGGCATATCTCGGATACGGGGCTGTTTCAGGCGCGCTTGGCTGCTGTGACGCGCGGGCAAACCGGGGTTGGCATATCTTTCTCGTCCTTCGCTTGCGCCAGCAACAGGGCAACGGATTCGCACACACGTACGCAGTCGCAACCGCTGCGCTTGGCCACGTAGAGGGCTTCATCGGCGCGGCGCAGCAGCGTATCAGAGGAAATCTCATTGGTTTGGGCGAAAGAGATGCCAAATGAGGCCGTGATCTTGCCCAGCGGCCGGCCGGCGTGCTCGAGTTCCAGCTTGGAGATGGCATTCCGCATCAACTCAGCGCGTTCGCAGACACTTTCCGGCGAGCTTTCCGGAATCACCGCCAGAAACTCCTCGCCCCCGTACCTGCAGACAATGTCTTCCGAGCGGACGCAACGGCGCAGCAGCAAACCGATTTCGCGCAGCACGTGGTCGCCGGCTTCATGCCCGAACGTATCGTTGAAGAGCTTGAATCCATCGATATCGGCCATGACAATGCCGATCCCTATCCCGTCGGGCGCTTCGGTGAAGCCGCGCAGTTGCTGCTCAAGCGTGGATTCCAGGAAGCGCCGGTTGTAGAGGCCAGTGAGCGGATCGCGGATCGACTGGTCCTGCAATTTCTCTTTCAGCTTGAGGTTCGCCAGTCGCAGCGCAGCATATTCGCCGATCTGCTGGATCAATGTGAGTCGCGAGGTTGTGAACAGCCCTGCGCCGGCCGCGTTCACGTGCAGAATGCCCAGCGTCTCACCCAGCGCAGAGAGCGGAAAGCAAATGTATGCAGCGGGAGCGTCACCGTGGAAGTGCCGGCACTCCACCCCGCGCGGTGAATCCAGATGCGCGTGCAGCCGTCCGCCGCGCACGGCACAGCAGTCTTCGGTGGAGAAACGCTCGTTCAGGAATTTTTCTTCGCCATCCGGCCACCCCGCAACCATCTCGATCCGGTTGTCTGCGGCAACGGCAAAGACGTTGCCGCCGCTGCCGGGAAGCAGTTTGCGCAGGTAAGTCGCCGCCACTCTGTAGGCTTCGCTCGCGTTTACGCAAATCTGAAAATCCGCCTGCAGCTCGTTCAGCAAGCGGCTGTTCTCCGTCTCGCTCTGCAGTTGCAGCAGGGAGCCTTCCAGGCGCGTCTGCGCAAACAGCGCTCTCTGTTCGGCAATGCGCACCTTCTTGGAATCGCGGAGCACCAGCAGGAAGAGAATGGCCATCAAAGCGCTGAATACAATGATGCGCACGGTAACGCTGCGCGTGATCTGGGCGGCCCGCTGCTCAGCGGCCTGGTTGCGCTCGCGCAGGATTCGCACCTCTTCATCCTTGAACGTCTGGATGGCCACACGCACGCGGTCGCGCTTCTCGTCGCTCTCCGCCGAGTGGTAGATGAGCTTGGTATGCTGCGTGACCATATCGTTACTCAACTGGCTTAACTCGTCCCTGATCAACCCGCGTAAAGTCTCGATGACCTCCTGATGCTCGGTATCTAGCCGGTACACGTTAGCCAGTTGTCCCCAGATGCGGGCTTCAGCATCAGCAAAATTGGTTCGGTCCTGCTGTTCGGGAGTCAGAACATAGTGCAGCCATGCCTCGCGTGCATCTTGAATGCCGTCTTCCACTCCGTCCATTTCGTGCAGAACTTCGTGGGTGCGCTCAACATAAGCTTGTGCATTGAGAAGCTGGCGCGTGCTCGAGTATCCGTCCCATGCCATGGCTACCAGGAAGGCAAGCATCAGCATGAAAGCAACGGGAAGAAGTGTGCGTGCGTCCAGCACGCGAATCAGTGCTGCCTTGATTCGGGCTACCGGAAGTATTTTGAGCCCATTCGTCGAATTTACAGGCACAGTGGCGTGATCTCCTACACGTGCAAGACCAAGGAAGTGAGGCAATGATAGCATTAGTTTTGTGCCTACTACAGGAGAAAAATTCCAGAAAGCGGTAGCCATTATGGCCCGGTTGCGGGCTCCCGGCGGCTGTCCATGGGACCGCGAGCAGACCTTCGATACCATCAAGCGCTACACATTAGAAGAAACCTACGAAGTATTAGAAGCCATTGATAACAAAGACTGGACGGAGCTGACCTCTGAATTGGGCGACCTTCTATTGCAAGTCTTATTCTATTCAGAAATGGCCCGCGAACAGGGCCTCTTTTCTATCGATGACGTCCTGGAAGCTCTCAGTAACAAGCTGATAGGCCGCCATCCCCATGTTTTTGGCGATGTGAAGGCGGACGATACCCAGCAGGTCCTGAAAAACTGGGAAGCTTTGAAGAAAGAAGAGAAAAGGCGTGCCGCCGCCAACGGCAGCCAGCCGGCAAGCAGCGGCCCCGAGCGCCTGCTGGACCACGTCTCTTCACGCATGCCTGCCCTGCTGGAAGCCCAGAAGATCAGTTCGAAAGCCGCGCACGCCGGCTTTGACTGGCCTCATATTGAGGGCTTATTCGAAAAGCTGGCGGAAGAAACCGCCGAACTTCAGCAGCAGATTGATCAGGCTCCGCCGGAAACTTTGAAACCCGACAGCAAGACGCCGCTTTCTGAAGACCTTCGCGCGCGGCTTGAAGACGAAGTGGGAGACATGTTCTTTGTGCTGGTCAACATTGCGCGCTATCTCTCCCTTGATCCCGAATCCGCGCTGCGCAGCACCAACCGCAAGTTTCGCCGCAGGTTTGGCTGGATGGAAGAGCAACTGTACAAGAAGGGCAAGTCTCTGGAGCAAAGCACCATGGAAGAGATGGAGACGCTCTGGCAAGGCGCAAAATCACAGGAGGAACAGAAGTGAGCGCCACCGCGCCCGATATCGAACGCATCACCGTCCGCAAGTGTAATGGAATTGATGAATTTAAAGCCTGTGTTGCGCTGCAAAAGGAAGTCTGGCAATTCGACGACCTGGACATCGTTCCTCTGCGCATGTTCGTGGTGAGCGAAAAAATCGGCGGCCAGATCATTGGCGCATTCGATGGAGGCGATCTCGTAGGATTTGCATTCTCCGTTCCGGGGACGCGCAACGGCCATCCGTATCTGCATTCGCACATGCTGGCCGTGCGTGAGTCGTTCCGCAATTACGGGCTCGGCCGGCGGCTCAAGCTGGCGCAGCGCGAAGATGCCATTGGCAGAGGCTTTGAACTGCTGGAATGGACCTTTGATCCGCTGGAAATCAAGAACGCTCACCTGAACCTGGTCCGCCTTGGAGCCATCGCGCGGCGCTATAGTGTGAACCATTACGGGTATTCATCATCGCCGCTGCAAGGCGGGCTTCCCACTGACCGGCTGGTGGCGGAGTGGTGGATCAAATCAAAGCGAGTCATCAATCTGCTTGAAAAAAACGCGGCTCCGCAGTTCAAGGTGGAAAAAAGAGTCAGTGTTCCCGCGCAAATCTATACCTGGAAAGCTTCCGATGCAGAGCGGGGCAAGGCGGCAGAGGTGCAGAAGCGCAATCGCCAGGAATTTCTTGACGCTTTTCGCGGCGGGCTGGCGTCGCTCGGCTATGAACGCGACGGCCAGGGCAACGGCTCGTTTCTGCTGGGACGCTGGGATGAAAACTGGTCGTATGCTTCAGCCGCCGGAGAGGAACCGGAATGAAAATTGAAGCAATCACCCTGCGTGAAATCCGCATGCCCCTGGTGCACTTTTTTGAAACCAGTTTCGGCCGCACCACGGAACGCCGCATCCTGTTGCTTACGCTCCATACCGACGGGCCGGAAGGTTGGGGCGAGTGCGTCGCCGGTGAAGATCCTTATTACAGTGAAGAATCCATTGACACTGCCTGGTATGCCATTGAGCGCTATCTGGCTCCGTCCATACTGGGCCGGACAGTACAAAAGGGCGCTGACGCTCCGCCGCTGCTCGGCAGAATCCGAGGCCATCGCATGGCCAAGGGCGCGGTAGAAAACGCCATCTGGGACGCGGAAGCCCAGGAACGGCGACTCCCGCTTTGGCGTTTACTCGGCGGCTCGCAAGCGGAGATCGCATGCGGCGTCTCCATCGGAATACAAAATTCTGTTGAGCAATTACTGGAGAAGATCGAGACCGAGCTGAACGCAGGCTATCGCCGCATCAAAGTGAAGTGCAAACC
Organism: Candidatus Angelobacter sp.; assembly: GCA_035712465.1. GTDB lineage: Bacteria > Acidobacteriota > Terriglobia > Terriglobales > Acidobacteriaceae > Angelobacter. The sequence goes on along the minus strand of DASTAS010000006.1, from coordinate 36,930 downwards.
CGGATGGGACATTGAGGTCTTCAGCAGAATCCGCGAACGCTGGCCGCAGATTCTGCTGAGCTGCGACGCCAACTCCGCCTACACTCTCGATCAGATTGAGCACCTCAAACAATTCGATCAGTTTGGGCTGCTCATGATCGAACAGCCGCTCTGGCATGACGACTTCTACTTCCACGCGCAGTTGCAGGGCCAGCTCAAGACCAGCATCTGTCTCGATGAGGCCATTCACAGCCGCCGCGACGCGCGCGCAGCTATCGAACTGGGCGCGTGCCGGATCATCAACATCAAGGTTGGCCGCGTCGGCGGTTTCAGCGAAGCGGTTGCCGTTCACAATGTCGCCCAACAGAACAATATTCCTGTGTGGTGTGGAGGCATGCTTGAGACCGGCATTGGCCGTTCGCACAACATCGCGCTTTCCACTCTGCCGGGCTTCACCCTTCCCGGAGACGTTTCCGCCTCCAAGCGCTACTGGAAGGAAGACATCATTGAGCCGGCAGTGGAAGTCTCAGCCCAGGGCTTCATCAAAATTCCGCAGGCTCCCGGCCGCGGCTTTGCCCTGCAACCTGACCTGATCGAAAAGCTTACAGTGCGCAAGCAGACGCTACGGGCCGGCGTGAGCAGCGCGGCGGATTGATTCCTCGTCACCGCTTTGCATAAATTTCAACGGCGGTTTAGTCTTTTGCCGCTACTCTCGTCCGGTTCACAAGGATGGCCCAACTCATGCTGAAAAATGTCATTGTTTCCGTTTGTATTGCTGCCTTCTACAGCATTGCGCATGCGCAAACTCCCGATCCACAGCTACTTGCCGAGATCCAGCAGATTAAAGCCATTGACAATCATTCCCATCCGCCCAAGCTTGTGAATCCCGGCGAAAAAGATGATGACTTTGATGCACTCCCATGCGACCCGCTGGAACCGAGTGTTCCCACAACCACGTCCCGGCCAGAAAACCCGCAATATCTTGAAGCCTGGAAGGCTCTCTATAACTATCCCTACAATGACGCGGCGCCCGAGCATGTGAAGGAACTGCTGCAGGCGCGCAGCAAGGTCATGCAACAGGAGGGCGATAATTTCCCCAACTGGGTCCTGGACCAGCTTGGGATTGAGACCGAACTGGCGAATCGCATTGCCATGGGGCGCGGACTGCAGCCTCCGCGTTTTCGCTGGGTTCCTTTCGACGATGCCCTCATGTATCCCCTCAACAATTCAGGCCTTCAGGCTGAGTCGCCGGACAGGCAATTTTTCTTTAAACGCGAAACTGACCTTCTGCACCGCTACATGCGGCAGATCAACGTTAATGTATTGCCGCACACTCTGGCGGAATATACCGCCAAAGTGATCACGCCGGCGCTTGAACTGCAAAAGAAAAATGGCGCGGTCGCCATCAAGTTTGAGGCCGCGTATCTGCGCAGCCTGGATTTCGGACCGGTCCCCCCCAGTGAGGCGGTTGATCTTGCCCGCGCGAGTTCCATTTACGCGCGCTTTATTCAAGGCGGCATTGCGCCGTCTGCGGAATACACTCAATTGGAGAACTATCTCTTCCGCTATATAGCCCGTGAAGCTGGACGCCTCGACCTGCCCGTCCATTTCCATACGGGTGGCGGATGCGGAACCTATTTTGACCTGGCGGGATCAAACCCCGTCCTACTCGATTCGATATTCAATGATCCCAGCCTGCGCAAAACCAAGTTTGTCATGCTGCACGGGGGCGCCGGTCCGTTCACAAAATATGTGTCTTATCTCCTGATGAAGCCGAACGTCTATACGGATTTTTCCGAGCAGACTTGGCTGATTCCCACCCGCGCGTTGAGCAAGGTGATCCGGGAATTTCTCGAGTGGTACCCCGAAAAAGTGATGTTCGGCACGGACCTCTACCCCAACACACCGGAAATCGACTGGGACGTGATTGGCTGGCAAACGACGCACTCCGCACGCGTGGCCCTGGCCATCGCCCTGACCGGCATGATGGAAGACCACGAAATCACGCGGGCGCGGGCCGTGCAACTGGCGCACATGGTCTTGCATGACAATGCCGCAAAGCTGTATGGATGGACCCGGTAGATTCATCGCAAGGAGCGCTCGCACGTGAACACCACTTTCTCCTCGAAAATTGTCCTGGTCGCCGGCGGCACTGGCGGACTCGGCAGGGCTGTCACCCTGGCTTTTCTTCATGAAGGCGCATCTGTCATCGCAACCTACATCATTAAGGAGGAAGCTGATGCTCTGCGCGATGCCGTCGGATCGAGCGCCCGTCTGGAATTGCTGCCTCTCGATGCCACGGATGAAACCGCATGCCGCGCCCTGGTCGATGGCATCGCGGCCCGCTATGGACGTCTCGATGTGATGGTCAACACAATCGGAGGGTACGCTGGAGGCAGGGCGCTCTGGGAGACCGACGCGAAAACATGGCTGCTCATGTTCAATCTCAACGTGAATGCAGGCTACGCACTGGCCCACGCCGTGGTTCCCGCCATGCTGAAGCAGAAGAACGGATCTATTGTGAATATCGGGGCCAAAGCAGCTTTCGATCACGCCGCCGGAGCTGCCGCCTACGCCGCTTCAAAATCAGCCGCACTGGCCATGGTCGAGTGCCTTGCTCAGGATCTCAAGGGTAGCGGTGTGCGCGTCAATTCGGTCCTGCCCAGCATCATTGACACGGAAGCGAATCGCCGCGCCATGCCGGAGGGCGATTTTTCAAAATGGCCAAAACCGGAGGAGATCGCGCGCGTGGTCCTTTTTCTCTGTTCCGACGACGCAAAACTCATCCACGGTGGGGCAATACCGGTGTACGGGCAGATATAGATGTAAAGAAAGGCAACAATTGGGATGATCGGTCGAGTGAAGTGCCAAATTGGCGGTCAAAGAATGAAGCCTTGCTGGCTGAATCGCCCGGCTCCTGACATTCTCCAGTTCCGCGCCAGCGGACTCCGAACGTCTGATACGCGCTGATTCAACCAGCAAACATCTGGGATTTGTCTCGCAAAATCTGAGCACCTATCCATCCCATTCACCGGGCCTTCCCGTTCCTCTGTGCCTTTTGTGGTTGCATCGCGTAAAGAACTGTTAAAACCACTCCCTCACCGGCTGAATTTCGAACTCTCGCTGCTAGAATACGCCTTAGCCCTGAATCCTTTGCACGCTGCTGCGAGTAAACATGGCTGCTGGACCGCGTGATCCATCCTGAATTCCCTGCTGTTGAATGGGTCCGCCGCACGTCGATAATTCCTGAGGGACCATACAGATGTGGATTGTCAAGCTGGCGTTGGACCGTCCTTACACGTTCATCGTCATGGCGCTGCTCATACTGATTCTCAGTCCGATTGTGATCCTGCGCACGCCGGTTGACATTTTCCCTGATATCAATATCCCGGTCATCAGCATTATTTGGCAGTTCACCGGAATGTCCGCCCAGGACATGACGGACCGCATCGTCAGCAGCACCGAGCGCGGACTGACCACCACGGTCAATGACATTGAACATGTTGAAACCCAGGCGATGGATGGCCGGGCAATCACCAAAGTCTTTTTTCATCCCTCAGCAAACCTTCAGACCGCTCTGGCCCAGGTGACGGCCATCTCGCAGACGGTAACTCGCAACCTGCCGCAGGGTACGCAGCCGCCGTTGATCATCGTGTACTCGGCATCGAGCGTCCCGATCGTACAGGTAGGCGTGAGCAGCAACAGCATGTCAGAACAGGGGCTGTTCGACACTACTCTGAACTTCATTCGCCCGCCGCTAACCGTTATTCCCGGGGCCGCAATCCCGTTTCCTTACGGCGGTAAGCAGCGCGTAATCGCTGTGGATCTGAACACCGCGGAACTGCAGGCGCGGGGGCTGACGCCGGTGGATGTGGTCAACGCAGTCAGCCAGCAGAATCTCATTCTTCCTTCAGGCAGCGCCAAGATCGGGTCTTTGCAGTATCAGGTGGAAATGAATGGCAGTCCGACTTCTGTTGCCGGGTTGAATGATCTTCCCATCCGCACTCAGAACGGCGTGACCACCTATCTTCACGACGTGGCCTATGTGCGCGATGGTTACACGCCGCAGACCAACATTGTTCGCCAGAACGGCCGGCGCGGAACGCTCATCAGCATCATGAAAAACGGCTCCGCGTCTACCCTGGACATTGTCGCCAGTGTCAAAGAGACGCTGAAACGCCTGGCGCCCACCCTGCCGCCCGACCTGAAGATGAAGCCGCTCTTCGACCAGTCATTGTTCGTGCGAGCGTCCATCGATGGCGTAATCAAGGAAGCCTTGATTGCGGCCTGCCTCACCGCCGGCATGATTCTGCTCTTCCTCGGGAACTGGCGGAGCACGCTCATCATCGCCATATCCATCCCGCTCTCGATCCTCTGCTCCGTGATTCTGCTGGGCTTTCTGGGTGAGAGCATGAATATCATGACGCTGGGAGGGCTGGCGCTGGCCGTGGGCATATTAGTCGACGATGCGACCGTCACCATTGAAAATATCGAGCGCTATCTAGCCACGGGCAAGCCTCTGATTCCCTCGATTCTGGAAGGCGCTTCCCAGATCGCGGTGCCCGCATTTGTTTCCACGCTCTGCATCTGCATTGTTTTTGTTCCCATGTTTTTTCTGACGGGCGTGGCCAAATTTTTGTTCGTGCCCCTGGCGGAAGCAGTGGTTTTCGCCATGCTGGCATCCTACCTGCTTTCGCGCACGCTGGTGCCCACGCTTCTGATGTACCTGCTGCGTGGTCACGCGCATGAAGAGCACCGCGAACCCCACGGATTCTTCGCTCCGTTCCAGCGTTTTCAGCAGTGGTTTGAGCGCTGGTTTGAACAGTTGCGCGAGAGCTATCACGCAACCCTCGTCCTTTGCCTCGAACACCGTCGCGTGTTCATCACCAGCTTTCTGGTGTTCTGCGTATTGTCGCTGGGCCTGGTCTTCTTCCTTGGCGAGGATTTTTTCCCCAGCGTGGACGCCGGCATCTTCCGCTTGCACGTGCGCGGCCGCGCCGGCCTGAGGATTGAAGAAACAGCCCGGCTCTGTGACGAAGTGGAGAACGTGCTGCGCCAGGAAATTCCCCGCGATGAACTCGTAACCATCCTCGACAACATCGGGCTGCCGTACAGCTCCATCAATAACACGTACAGCACCGCAGGCTCAATCGGCACTTCGGATGCAGAAATCCTGGTTTCGCTGAACCAGCAGAAACACCAGCCAACCGATGAGTACGTCAAAGAGCTTCGCGAAAAACTGCCGGCGCTTTTCCCTGCCACTGAATTTTTCTTTCAGCCCGCAGACATTGTCAGCCAGATTCTGGACTTCGGCCTTCCCTCCCCCATTGATATTCAGATTATTGGCAAGGACCAGGACGATAACTATCTGATCGCGGAAAAACTGGCCAACCGTCTGCGCCATGTTCCCGGAGCGGTTGACGTTCATGTACAACAGCTCAGAAATGCCCCCGCTCTCCAGCTTTATGTCGACCGCAGCCGCGCCCAGCAGGTGGGGCTGCAGCAGCGCGACGTCGCGCAGAACCTTCTGGTCTCGCTCAGCGGCAGCTTCCAGACAACGCCTACCTTCTGGCTCAATCCGAAGAACGGCGTGACCTACAACGTGGCTGTCGAAACTCCTGAATACCGCATGGACTCGCTGCAGGCGCTGATGAATACGCCGCTTGATGCGCCCGGGGCGCCTGCTCCGCAGGTGCTCGCTAACGTGGCCACCATCAAGCCGACAGTGACTCCGGCCCTGGTGTCGCACTACAACATCCAACCGGTAGTGGATGTGTACGCCAGCGTGCAGGGACGTGACCTCGGTGGCGTGGCGGCGGATACGCGCAAGATCGTCAGCGACTTCGAAAAACATCTGCCGCGCGGCAGCGAGATTGTTACCCGCGGCCAGGTGGAAACCATGACCAGTTCGTTCGCCGGACTGGGTTTTGGTTTGCTGATGTCGATTATGCTCGTGTACCTGCTGATCGTCGTAAATTTCCAGTCCTGGCTCGATCCGTTCATCATCATTACCGCGTTGCCTGGCGCGCTCGCCGGGATCGTATGGATATTGCTGCTCACGCATACCACGCTGAGCGTTCCTTCTCTCACCGGATCAGTCATGTGCATGGGCGTGGCCACCGCTAACAGTATTCTCGTCATCTCCTTCGCGCGCGAGCGCATGAACCAGGGATTGAGCGCGTGGGAAGCGGCCCTGGAAGCCGGCTACACGCGTATGCGCCCGGTCATCATGACGGCGCTCGCCATGATTATCGGCATGGTGCCCATGGCCCTGGGCCTGGGTGAAGGCGGCGAACAGAACGCTCCACTGGGCCGCGCCGTCATCGGCGGCCTCATTTTTGCTACCGTAGCAACATTGTTCTTTGTTCCCGTGGTTTTCAGCGTACTTCACGGCCGCAAGCCCGCGACTCGGGCCGAGGAACTCAACGTATGACCCAGCTCACGCAGCAACAACAGCCTGCTTCTGAGACCAGGGCGGCCCGGCGCTCGCCAGCAGGCGCCAGCAGTGTTCGCCTGGCGGTGATCGCACTCGTGGTCCTGCTGGTGGGCGGCGGTTTTTCTATCGCTCGCCGGTTTACGGAACGCCACGCCCTTGCCAAGGAAACAGAAAAGCTCGCGATTCCCACAGTCGCCGTCACCCTGCCCACTGCAGAACCCAGTGATGAACAACTGACATTGCCGGCGCAGCTACAGGCATACGTACAGTCTGCGATCTACGCGCGCACAAACGGTTATTTGCTGCGCTGGACAAAGGACATCGGCAGCCACGTGAAGAAGGGTGAGTTGCTGGCCGATATTGATACCCCCGAAGTGGACCAGGAGCTCTCACAGGCCAAAGCGACGCGCCAGCAGATCGCCGCCCAACTCCAGTTGGCGAAGAGCTCTGCGCAGCGCTGGGCCAACTTGCGCAAGACTGACTCCGTGTCTCAGCAGGAAGCCGACCAGCAGGCCAGCGCCTACACGCAGGCGCAGGCGAACCTGGCTGCCTCCGACGCCAACGTCCGGCGGCTTGAACAGCTGGAGTCCTTCAAACACATCTATGCGCCGTTCTCGGGCGTGATTACGCGCCGGAACGTGGATAAGGGCGCCCTCATCAATGCGGGCAGCACCAGCCAGACTCGGGAGCTGTTTGACATTGCGCAGGTCGATCCCCTGCGCGTCTACGTAAATGTTCCCCAGTCGGACGCTCCTTCCATCAAACGCGGAATGTCCGCTTATATTCAGTTGCAGGAATTTGCGGGACAAAAATTTGCCGGCAAGGTGGTACGCACAGCAGACTCCATTGATCCCGCCACCCGTACTCTGCTTACCGAAATCGATGTTCCCAATAAGGGCGAGCACCTGTTGCCCGGCGCTTACGCCCAGGTTTCATTTGCCGTTCCGCTGCAGGAGACGCGAATAACGGTGCCGGTAAATACGCTGCTGTTCCGCGCCGAAGGGCCGCGGGTGGCCGTTGTAGGTCCCGATCAGAAGATACATCTGAAGCCGGTGATGATTGGCCGTGACTTCGGCAGCAAGCTGGAAATTCTGCAGGGATTGACTCCGAATGATCAGGTTGTTGTGAATCCCGCCGACTCGCTGGAGGAAGGGCAGAAAGTAATCGTGAAGACCGGAGGCGAGACGCACTCGTGACCCGCGCCTGGTTCAGGCTTTTTCTTGCTGCTTCCCTGTTCGCGATTTCCGCCGGATGCAAAGTTGGGCCGAATTACACACGTCCTTCCGTGCCGGTAGCTCCTGCCTGGAAAGAGCAGGCGCCGTGGCGCATAGCCAGCCCGCAGGACAACATTCCCAAAGGAGCGTGGTGGACGATCTTCCACGATGACGAGCTAAACCAGTACGAATCTCAGGCGGTAAAGGCCAACCAGACCATTCAGGTCGCGCGCTACCAACTGGAGCAGGCGCGTGCTTCAGCTCAGATCACGCAATCCGGCCTCTTCCCGCAACTCCTTGCCGGTGTCACCGCGCAGCGCACACGCACTTCCGCCAATGAGCCCACCGCATCCGGCATTCCGCTCACCCGCGCCGCGACTGAGAACGGCTTTGTCATTCCCTTCAACGTGAGCTGGGAAGCGGATGTCTTCGGCGGGCTTCGCCGCAACGTGGAATCCGCGAACGCGGCCTATCAATCATCCGCGGCAGCTCTGGAGAACGTACGTCTGCTGGTCACATCCGACCTGGCGGGTGGCTACTTCAATCTGCGCGAACTCGACGCGGAAATCGCCGTGGTGGACTCGGCAGTAAAGTACCAGGCGCGAGCTCTTGACCTTGTGAACAACCGGCACGCAGGTGGAATCGCCTCAGGCCTGGACGTCGCCCAGCAGGAGACGCAGCTCAACGCGACGCGCACTCAGGCAACTTTGCTTCGCAATCAGCGCGCTCAGTTCGAGCATGCCATAGCGGCTCTTGTCGGGGTTCCTGCTTCCACCTTCAGCGTTCCTGCAAAGCCGCTTGACCTTCAACCACCGGCATTTCCTGTCGGCGTTCCCTCTGACGTGCTGGAGCGCCGCCCCGATATCGCACAGGATGAGCGTCTCATGGCCTCACAGAACGCGCAGATCGGCGTTGCCAAGAGTGCGTTCTTCCCCAGCATCGGACTCACCGGAGGAACTGGGTTCAACAGCCAGGCTCTCGGAACCCTTGTCTCTGCTCCTTCGGTATTCTGGGCGTTTGGCGCCAATGTGGCGGAGGATGTCCTTACCGGTGGGCGTAGAAAAGCTCAGCTGAACTTTGCCAATTCAGCTTATGGCGCATCGGTCGCAACGTATCGCCAGGACGTGCTCAGCGCATTTCAGGAGGTGGAAGACGGGCTCTCCGGATTGAACATCCTGGCGCAAGCCGGCGACACACAGCAGCAGGCTGTGGATGCTGCGCAACGTGCGCTGAAGATCGCCAATGACCGGTACGTTGGCGGGCTGGTAACCTATCTTGACGTTGTCACGGCGGAGCAGACCCTGCTCGACAATCAGCGGCTTGCAGTGCAGTTGCTCGGCCAGAGGTTAGTCACTTCCGTTTCGCTGATCAAGGCTCTGGGAGGAGGATGGGACGCTTCCAGCCTGCAGTCCATCCACGTGAACACCACCTGGAAGCAGGCGCTGCAACCCTGAATCAGCAATTCACCCGGCCATTTTCAATTTGCAGAGTTTCCCGTGAGGGCTATTGCAGGCAAGCAACGTCTTCAGCGAGTGCTTAAAATCCGTCGCGAATGTGAGTTGGTTGAATCGCACTGCGGGTATCATCAGAGTGGTAGTGGTTGCAGGAGTGGACATGCCTCGCTTCCTCTCACTCTTCACACAATGTATGCAGCAGGGCCATTTTCATCTGTGACACCAATCATAGCCTTTGCCCGCCGGACGCCCGGATGGATGCCCATTCGCATCTTTCTCTTGCTGCTCATCTCTGCTATCACGCTGAGCGGCCAAAGACCTGCGTCTCCCGGCATTCAGGGCGAAGAAGCTGATCCGGCTGCACTGATCCAGCGTGCTTCCGCAAATGAAGTTGCGGCCCTGCAATCACCGGACTACTTTCGCTACCTGGAAACGCTCGAGTGGAAGTGGGGAACGGAGACACGCGAGGTAATTGAAACTCCGCAGGGACGCGCAGACAGGATCGTTGAGTTCAATGGTGAACCGCTCTCCCCTGATCAGTCGTCGAAGCAGGAGGAGCGTTTGCGAAAGCTTCTGCGTAACCGTGATGCGGTGCGCCATGAAATCGCGGATCAAGAGGCCGAGGTCAAGCGCCGTATCAACATGATGCAAGCCTTTCCTCTCGCCTTTAAGTTCACGCCCGAAGGAGAGCAAGACGGGTTGCTGAGATTCAGCTTTCGCCCGAATGGCTCGTTCTCGCCCGAAGGCCGTCAGACTCAGGTATATCGCGGAATGCAAGGCAAAGTCTGGGTAGAACCAAAGCAGCGCAGGCTTGTCCGGATTGACGGCACACTCACCAGGAACGTCTCTTTCGGTTGGGGAATTTTTGGCAAGCTTTACAAAGGCGGTCACTACCGGATTGAGCAGACGCAGGTGAAACCAGGAATATGGCGCATCACCACACTCGACCTTGATTTGAAAATTCGGGTCCTCTTCAACACATCACATCTCCTCCGCAACGAGCGCAATTCGGAGTTCCGCGCCACGCCACCAGCGACCACGTACCAGGAAGCACTTCAAATTCTGCTTGGGTTACCCGAGCGGCCCGCGCACATTAATTCGGAGTCGAATCACGGTCCCGCGCATCCAACGGAACAGTCTAAATGAAGCGAATCCTTCTTGAAGTTGGCGGCTGGGCATTGATTACGCTTGGGATCGCGGGGCTTTTCCTTCCCATCCTTCCCGGACTCTTATTTCTTCTGATCGGCCTCACGGTGCTTTCCGCGAACCATCACTGGGCGCGGCTCTGGATCGAACCTTTGCGCGAGCACTTTCCCCGGGCCGATGCTCAACTGCAGCGCTTCCTGCGTAAGCACTTCCGGCATATTCCCGGGGGCGATACAACTCCGGTAAGCAAATAAGAAATGCCTGGCGGTGGGAATTCCTGTAATTTCATCACTCTAACCGCCTTTGCGGTGAGCCATCGCAGACCCACTCAGTTCTTCATTTCTTTCTTTTCCTGGCGGGGGCAGTCGCATCCGGGCGGAGAGACTTGGGATCAGAAAGGTTGCGGGGTGAGGCTTTCTCCAGTGCCCCCACCATTACACGTCCTGCCGGAGTCGTGCCTGTCGCATGCTTGAGGACGATATCCCGGGCGCTGAGCTTGCGGCCATAAATTTTCTCATTTGCGCCGTTGTCCTGGCGGAGCGTTGATCCCTCAAGCGAGATACCCGCAAAGAGCCCGCGCGAACGCGAGTAGGTGAGGATTTCAGTATGCATGGTCACATCGGTCGCAGCTTCAGCATCGCGGCCTTTCGGACCCGCGGCGGCGGAAGCATCACCACCAAGCTTAACCTTGCTTCTCAGAATGGAGTTCACGCCGGTTGGATTGACCACCAGAAGCACAAAGTCCGTGGCCTGCCCGCCGAGTTGGAAACCGATGTTGGCGCCTTCCAACGCCATCATGGCCGGAGGCCCCCACGGTCCAGTGAACGTCGCGCCACTACGGCATGACATGGCGCCGCGTCCGTAGTTGCCTCCCACACCAATGGCAAATTTCTTTACTGATGGGAATACAAGTACACACTCGGCGCGATCCAGCCAGTACTTGGGAACGGAATCCGGCATCCCGAGAATCTGGGTGAGCACTTCACCGGCGTTCTTCAATCGTTCCTGTTCTTTTTCCTGAGCAAGAGCGGAAAGTGACAAGGTAAGCAGGGTAAGAAGAAGTGTAATGAGTTTCTTCATGGCGGCTCCCGTGGCGAGTCAAAATGTCCGCTAAGAGATTACGCTCTGAGTTGATAAAGAGCAATGATACGAGAGCGGCTCGGTCTACATGATTCCAGCAAGTTGAAAGGACGCCGACGAGAGTCGGCTGGAAAAGCAGAACCTGAGTGCAGGAGAGCATGTTGCTCGGGGCGCACTGTGCAAAGAGCCAGTGTTTGCTGTATGATTCGCGGTCAGCCTACCTCCTCCTGTGATGGAGATTTAGATGAAGATACTCTTTCGATACCTCTGCCTTTCATGCGTCATTTTGGCCCTCAGCGGCACGGTAATGGTGGCGCAAGGCCGTAAACTGCGCGATTCAAAAACCAAATCCAGTGACAAGCGAGTCCAGAAGCAGGCAGCACCTGCCGTCAATGTTCAGTCGCAAACTGAACAGTCCGAGACAGCCAAGGATCCACTCGCAAATATCAAATTTCGAAACCTCGGCCCTGCAGCGGGCGGTGGACGGGTTACCGCAGTGGTGGGAGTTCCCGGCAAACCGAATATCTATTACGTTGGCGCGGCTGGCGGAGGAGTGTGGGCAACCCACGACGGTGGCCTCAGTTGGAAACCGATCTTCGAGAAGGAGCCCACTGCCTCAATCGGCACAATCGCTCTGGCGCCTTCCAATCCGAACCTCATCTGGGTGGGAACGGGTGAAAAGAACATCCGCAATGACGTAATCACCGGCAAAGGCGTCTTCTTTTCGTCGGACGCAGGTGCAACCTGGAAGTTCATGGGGCTTCGCGATGCCGGGCAGATCTCAAATATTGTGATCGATCCACACGATCCCAATATCGTGCTGGTCGGCGTGCTCGGGCATGCATGGGGTCCGAATGCCGAACGCGGGGTGTTTCGTACCACCGACGGCGGCAGGACGTGGCAGAAGACACTCTTTATCGATGAAGATACAGGCTGCAGCTCACTGGTGATGGACCCTGGCAATCCCATGGTGCTTTTTGCCGGAATGTGGCGCGTACAGCGCTATCCCTGGACGCTTGAAGATGGAGGCACCAGCGGCGGGATTTTCCGCTCCGTGGATGGCGGTACTACGTGGACAAAGCTGAAAGAGGGTCTGCCAACCGAGGCCACGGGCCGCATTGGGCTGGCTGCGGCGCCCAGCAACCCACGCCATATTTACGCGTTGGTCGAAAACAGAAAAGGCGTGCTCTACGACTCGCTCGACATGGGGGACCATTGGAGGCTGGTCAGCAACAATCACCAGCTTGCCGCCCGCGGCTTTTATTTCAGTGAACTCCAGGTTGCGCCGAACGACGAGAGCCGGGTTTATTTCCTCTCGTTCAACATCATGCTCTCAGAAGATGGAGGCAAAACGGCACGAGTAACCTCGCGCCGTGTTCACGTGGACCATCATGCGCTCTGGATCGATCCGCAGGATCCAAATCGCATGATCAACGGCAATGATGGCGGCGTCTATGTCAGCACGGATGGCGCCGAGACCTGGCGTTATCTCGATAATCTGCCGATCGAGCAGTTTTACATGGTAGCTGCGGATGATTCCATGCCATACAACCTCTGCGGCGGCCTGCAGGACAACAACGCCTGGTGTGGTCCTTCGAACAGCCTCAGCCGCGGCGGGGGCAGTGCTTTCGACTGGTACACGGTGGTGGGCGGCGACGGTGAGTACGCCGTGCCCGCGCATGGCAAAGACGTGCACATGGTCTATGCCGATTCGCAAAACGGCTACATTCAGCGCCTCAACACGGAGAACGGCCGATCCAACTTCATCCGCCCGTATTTGAAAGGCGTTTCCATGATGAAGCCTTCTGATTTGAAATACCGCTTCAACTGGACCTCGCCGATCGCTGTTTCACGCACCGACCCGGACGAAGTCTATCTTGGCGGCAACGTTTTATTCCGTTCGATGGACGGCGGCGCACACTGGAATCCCATCAGTCCCGACCTGACCCGCAATGACAAGAGCAAGCAGGTAGCCAGCGGCGGGCCGGTGTTCCTGGACATGAGCGGCGCGGAAACGTTTGACGCGATCCTGTCAATCTCCATCTCTCCAATAGATCCAAAGACAATCTGGGTGGGTACGGACGACGGCTTAGTGCAGGTGACCCGCGATGGCGGCCAGAGCTGGCACAACGTCACCGGCGGCATGTCCGGGCTGCCGCAATGGGGACGCATCCAGCAGATTGATGCCTCTCCCACCGACGTGAACAGCGCCTACGTTGCTGTGGATTTCCACGAAGTGGAAAACAACAAACCCTATGCGTTCAAAACGCATGATGGCGGCAAGACGTGGACCTCGATCTCTGCTGGCTTACCCATGGATGATCCGGCGCGCGTGGTACGCGAGGACCCGAATCGCAAAGGATTCCTGGTCCTCGGCACCGATACCGGGCTCTTCTATTCCGCGGACGATGGCGCTCACTGGACAGCCATCAAGTCCAATTTCCCCACCGTGCCCATCTACGATGTGAAGTTCGTCAAGAAAGATCATGATCTGCTGGTGGCAACTCATGGCCGCGGACTCTTCGTTCTGGATGACATTACTCCGCTGGAAGAAAGCGGTGGCGAGCTTGCCAAGAGCAACTTCCATCTTTTCCCCATCCTGCCGGCGGTGAACTGGCATATGTGGAACAAGCACGGATTTGCTTCCGGCGGATTTATCGCGCCCAATCCCCCTGCCGGCTCGCTGATTTCGTACTATCTGCCCGCGGAACTGAAGGTCACTCCGGAGATGAAGAAGAAGCACGAGACTCCGGTGAAGATCACGGTTTCTGACAGCAGCGGGCAGGTGATCCGCACCTTTTACGGTCCGGCCAAGGCAGGCCTGAACCGCGTGGCATGGAACCTGCATTACGACGGCCCCATTAAGCTGAACTTCCTGCCGCCGCGCCAAGGGGAGGAGGAATTCTTCTTTGATGCCAACCAGGGTCCGGCCGCGCTCCCGGGCACGTACAAGATCTCAGTCACGGCGAACGGCAAGACGGAAACGCAGACCGCCGAAGTCCAGTATGATCCCCGGTTCAAGATTGAGCCGCAGGATCTGCAAGCTCAACTCAAACTTGGGTTGGAGCTGCGGGATGAAGTCTCTGCTCTGAATGAAGCGTTGAACCGCCTTCACAGCCTGCACCAGCAGATCGGAACCCTCGAACAACTGCTGAGTTCTGATGAGCAGGGCTCGGTTGTCAATGCATCGTACAAGCCCGTCCTGGATGACGCGAAAAACCTCGACAAGAAAATCATGTCAATCGAGGAACCGCTTTATAACTCTGAAATCCAGCAGGGAGCCTCAGATGACGTACATTACCTGGAGCGATTCAACAGCGAGTTGCAGGGCGCCATGCGCGCGGTGCTCGGCCCGTATGGCGAAGCGCCCAGCCCGCTTGTGGTGCAGGAGGCGACGGAGCTTCGGCAGGAATTGGAAACTCATCTGCAGCAGTTCAATACCTTCCTGAACACTGATGTCGCCGCCTTCAACAAGACCGCCGCGGAACATGGTTCGAGCACGCTGTTCGCAGGCGAGCCGGTCCAGATCAAGGCTGGCGCAGGCGCCGCAGGCGCCGGCTCCGGTGACGAGCAGGACGACGACGATCAACAATAAGAGGAGCCTTTTTACAGTGAAAGGACCCGGCGATAGCCGGGTCCTTCATTTTTGCTACGTAAGAGTTTGCAACGAATTGAAAAGAATTTTCATGCCACCGCTTTGCCGCCTTCAGCTCCGTTGTAGTTCAGCGCCTCCAGGCCGAGGAACCGGGCGGACTCGTCCAATTTTTCTTCAATGCGAAGAAGCTGGTTGTACTTGGCAATGCGATCGGTGCGCGAAGCTGAACCGGTCTTGATCTGGCCCACCCCGGTGGCAACAGCGAGATCGGCAATGAAAGTGTCCTCTGTCTCGCCTGAACGGTGTGAGATGACTGCTGTGTAACCGTTGCGCCGGGCCAGATCGATGGCATCCAGTGTCTCACTCACGGTGCCGATCTGGTTGACTTTGATCAGAATGGAATTCGCCACACCTTCCTGAATGCCACGGCTGAGGCGCTCAGTGTTGGTCACGAACAAGTCATCACCCACGAGTTGTATTTTGTCGCCGAGTTGGTCGGTGAGCAATCGCCATCCTGCCCAGTCATCCTCCGCCAAGCCATCTTCAATGGAGACAATGGGGTATTGTCGAACCCAGTCAGCGTAGAAAGCCACCATCTCTTGCGATGATTTCACTGACTTATCCGATTTTTTGAAGATGTATTTCCCGCGTTCTTTATCAAAGAACTCGCTGGCGGCAGGATCAAGCGCAATGGAAACATCCTGGCCGGAACGGTAGCCGGCCTGCTCGATGGCTTCAAGAATCAGCTCAATGGCCTCAACGTTGGCTTTGAGCGAAGGCGCAAATCCGCCCTCGTCGCCAACAGCGGTGTTGTATCCGCGCTTCTTCAGCACCGACTTCAGCGTGTGAAACACTTCGACGCCCCACTGTAATGCGTCAGAAAAACTATCCGCGCCCACAGGCATGGCCATGAATTCCTGAAAATCCACATTGCTGTCAGCGTGCGCGCCACCGTTAAGGATATTCATCATCGGCACGGGCAAAACGTTTGCGCCTACGCCGCCCAGATAGCGATACAGTGGCACCTTGAGCGCATTGGCCGCCGCTCGCGCGCAGGCCATGGACACAGCAAGGATTGCGTTCGCGCCGAGTCTGCTCTTATTTGGCGTCCCGTCGAGTTCCAGCATGACGTCGTCAACCCGACGCTGATCCGTGGCCTCAATGCCCTGGAGAGCGTCGGCGATAGCCAGATTCACATTGCCAACGGCAGTCAGCACACCCTTGCCGAGGTAGCACTCGGCGTCGCCATCGCGAAGCTCCACTGCCTCATGCTCGCCGGTCGAAGCGCCGCTGGGAACCGCGGCACGGCCTAGGGAACCGTCGTCTAGTTCCACTTCGGCTTCAACAGTCGGATTGCCACGGGAATCCAGAATCTGGCGGGCTTGAATATCTACGATGGTTAAATCCATGGTGCCTCCCGGCTGAGAACTCGAAATTATAAATGGTTCAGCAGCCGTATTGTTTGGAATGACCGGCGCTCAGCTCACGCTCCGATTCGCGAGAGCACGAACTCCGCTGAAGGCTTCAATCACCTGAGGCGGAGAACTATGTCCAATTGCTTGCGAGTATCGAATGAGCTGATCATCTTGGTGTCAGTGCTCGCGCCCTTAAACTCGGCGTGAACTTCATAATCCACTGTGGGTGACAACCAAGGGAAATGGTAACTGCCGTCAGGATCAGATATATAGTTTTCAACTTGATGTGTTTTTGTGTTCTTCAGGTACACGACTGCTTTCGAAACTGGCTTGTTGTCCTTTGAAAATACATGCCCGGTGAGGGAGCGGAACGTCTGCGGACGCGGTTTGGCCTGAGCCGGAGCGGGCAGAAGAAGCAAAGCGCCAAACACCGCCATTACAAACACCCCAAGCAAAAGCTTCACCTCTACCCTCTTCATGTACTCCCTCCCTTGAGTCTGTTGGCCAGTCGCGCACAGCGGCAGGGCCTATTAGCGATCTTATACAAATCGCGCCTTCTGCATCCATAGGGTTTCTCAGCGCGCCGGAGTTCTGTTATGGTCATTATTCATGTCATGCTTGGCTGAGGGGGCTCTGTATGTCCGTAATGCCGCAACCGAACGTTCGCCTCACTAACTCTCCGGATTATCGCGATGGGTACGCAAACTCGGTCCAGGTCCGTGTAAGCGTCTGGGACTTTCTCTTCACCTTTGGCCGGCTGCAGCCTGTGAGCGCCGATCAAGTGGAGATCCAGAATTTTCAGGGAGTTTATGTGAGCCCCCAGCAGGCGAAAGCGCTTCTGTCCATCCTGCAACAGAATGTCGCCCAATATGAAAAAGCATTTGGCGAAATCAAGCTTGACGCTGCCCTGCCGCAGCCCACCGGCCAAATTCACTAGTCCTCAATGCATACAGCCGAATGAGATCGACTTCCGCCGAGCCGAGACAACTCTCGTGGCTGCACATCTTTCCCGTCATTTTTGTCGCGATATTTCTGTTGCACGCTCCGCTCCTGCGGCTTCCCTTTTTCTGGGATGAGGCCGGATTCTATGTTCCGGCTGCCTTTGATCTGGCCCATTACCACACTGTCATTCCCAAGACCACTTTGGATACGGGCCACCCGCCACTCCCGGCGGCCTACCTCGCGTTGTGGTTCACTTTAAGCGGATGGAAGCCGGCGGTAGGAAGAATCGCCCAGTTGCTGCTCGCCGCGTTTGCTCTGACCAATGTTTTTTTGCTCGCGCGCCGCCTGGCAGGCACGGGAGTAGCCGTTGCCTCAACCTTCGCCACCGCTTTATACCCGATCTTTTTTGTGCAGAGCTCGCTCGCGCACGCAGACCTTGCGGCGGCCGCCTTTACCTTATGGGGCATTCGCGCGTCGGCTGAGAAGCAGATCTGGCGAAGCCAGGCTGCGTTCTCGCTCGCGGTCTTAAGCAAGGAAACTGCCATCCTTGCTCCATTTGCGATCGCCATCTGGGAATTGCTGGGGCTTGGAGGTAAATCGGGGCGGAGACGCCTGCTCAGTGCTGTTCCTTTCCTCGTCCCACTCGCATTTTTGCTGGCGTGGCTTGGTTACCATCATTCCCAGACTGGCAGGTTCTTCGGAGACCCGGGGTTTTACCAGTACAACGTTGTCCAGGCGATCACGCCCATACGCTTTCTTCTGGCGCTTGGCTTGCGATTCTGGCACCTGTTCGGCGCCATGAACATGCTGGCCCTGACTGCGGCCACTGGAGCCGCGATGATGTTCCCTCCCGTGGTGGACTCCACGGGAGAGCGCCGGCGCATCCCCGTACCGATTCAGCTCCAGTTTGCTCTGATCATGCTGGCCTACATTGTTGTGCTGTCTTTGCTAGGCGGAGCGCTGCTGACGCGCTATCTGCTCCCCGTGTACCCTCTGGTGATTATCATCGGAATGTCCACTCTGCACAGGCGCATCGTGAGCTGGGAATGGCCGGCGGCGGTGATGGTGGTCTTTTTTGTTTTCGCCCTGGCTTTTGATCCACCTTACCGCATTGCGCCGGAAGACAATCTCACTTATCGCGACTTCATTGAGCTGCACGCAGCCGCCGCGCACTTTCTGGAGCAACACGAGAGAGGGAAAACGGTGCTCACCGCCTGGCCGGCAACGGATGAGCTTACCAAACCGTATCTTGGTTATGTCCAGCAGCCTTTCGCCACCATCCCGGTTCGTGATTTCACCGCGACGGAAATGCTGCGGGCGCGCGGGATGCGTTCCCGTTATCAGGTGGCGTATCTCTTCTCCACCAAGTACGAGGGGTCGACGTGGTTCCATTCGGAATTATGGGACCGTCTGAACCAGCGCTACTTCGATTATCATCGCGACCTCTCGCCGGAAGCTTGTGCGCAGGTTTTGGGCGGCAAGGTGGTTTACCTCGCCCGCAAGAAGGCCGAATGGGTGGAGATCATAGAGATGGAGCAAACGGGCTCATTTGCCATGTCGCGACACCGTGTGATCGTTCCAGGCAATCCCGTTCGTGAAGTCGCGCCCCAACAAGAAAAAAGACGCGGCCCGCAACCGCGTCTTTTAGCTGCTCATCCGGAAAACAAGCAGATCAGGAAAAAATCCGAATCATCATCACGTGCATGGGCGGGTTATAAAAGAGAAAACACAAGGCCGTCACAACGACTGCCGCAACCCGGATCATGATTTTGGGCCTGTCCATAACTGCTCCCTGGGATAAATAGGTTCAGCTCGCTTTCGCTTCGACCTCGAGCTGTGGCTGGGCGAAACGATCTTTCTCGCCTTGAGAGATAATGCACATCCGCTCCCAGTCATAGGCGAATTCACGCCCGCAGTCGAGACAAACCACGTAAGTTCCGGTTTTGCATGCGGCATCCGGGCGCTGGTGGCCACTCTTGTGCGTCTGGGGAAAGCTGATGTTCTTGTGCCAGCATCCGAACAGCGTGTCAAAAATCTTCACAAACTCCTCCACTGACCTGACATCGAGAAACAGTCGCTAGAAAAATCCGTCTCTATCCCGTCGGCTAAAATCCCTTGTCTCTATAGTGGTACTTAGACCCACAATCGTTTCATTTGTTTCAGAATTTCTGGCTGACAAAAAATGTCGATCACGCGATGCTGACAGAAAATGTCACGGATAACCGCGTCATACTTCAATCTGGCGAGAGCGCTTCTGCGGATTGGCGCGAAGCGGACTGTTAAAGAAGTTAAAGAAAAGTTAAGCGCTCGGAATGAGAACAGTTTTATCGGGCGCAATCCGGCAAAATACGCCGTTGGTCCTCGTCAGTAAAAATCAGAAAACACTCGCCTTACTCGGCCGGATGTCCTGCACCGCAGGTGATCCAGAATTTTGTAGCCGGTAATGCACGATGCTTGCAGAAAACGCCCAGAGCAGCACCAGCATCTCACAACTGAAACTCTTTGATCGCTCGCGTGTCTAAAGTAGTGGGTCAAAAAATATGCGGTGCGAAATATGTAACGCGATTCGAAGACTTGGGCTGGATCCTTCAGCGCACGATCTGTGGTTCTGTTGTGACTCCGAACCCCATAGGCTCACCCACTCTCGCCATGCCTTTCTGAAGGGAGTTTTCAGAAAAGCGGCAACGCTGCAGAGCGCCATCTGCCACTTTATATTTCAGTCGCCCCATCGCCTGCTCGGAAACGGCATCCACAGTCCCGCTTATCGATGCCGCTACATCAGGCTCGGCCTTTGATTGCCCTCTGGTCTGATCTAAGCTCGCCGTCGCCTTCGTTTGCGCCATCTCAGCGTCCCCAAATTTGAACGAAATAGTCGCATTCACCTGCACCGACCTGTACGGCAAACGCATTCATGATAGTTTGTCAGTGGGAATGGGAATGAACTGGATGCATCCGGGCGTTGAGATTTACCTCCTGCGTCACGGAGAAACGGAGTGGAACACGGAAGGCCGGCTGCAGGGCCAGAAGGATTCCTTGCTCACAGCACGTGGACGTGAGCAGGCGGGCCAACTCGGAGTCGCCCTCAGTACCCGGATTGGATCAAGACCGTTACCGATCCATGTCAGTCCCCTTGGCCGGGCGCGCACAACGGCTGCCATTCTTCGCCAACATCTATCCGCCCCGGAGCCTGTCGTGGATGCGCGTCTGCAGGAAATGACCCTCGGCATTTGGGAAGGGCTCACCCGCGCGGAGGTTAATGCGCGATGGAACGGGGTGATCGGCGGCGACTCAAATGCTGAGTGGTGGTTTCTGGCGCCGGGAGGAGAAACCTACAGCCATTTCAGGGAGCGCGTACGCTCGTGGATGGCAGAGCAGAAAGGTACTGTCATCGCCGTGTCGCACGGCATTACCTCGCGCATGATTCGCGGCGAATACCTTGGCCTTTCCCGCAGGGAGCGCCTCTCACTTCCCGTACCCCATGGTGTAATCTGGCGGCTTGCACAAGGCGCCATCGAAACCATCCACGAATAGCGACCGAACAGTCTTATCGCGGACAGCTCACCGAGGCTCAGCGTGGCAAAGGCACCGTGGTCATTTGAATTGCTCCGCTGCCGAATGGTACCATCGCTCTTTCTGGAGGTTGTGCAATGTCTGATCGCGACGGCGGCAACAATTTCATGTGGTTCCTGGCCGGCCTGGGTTTCGGCGCGCTTCTGGGCGTCCTCTATGCGCCTCGTGCAGGACGGGAAACCCGTGAATCCCTCATAAGCAGCGCGCAGGAGGGCCGGGAATACATCAAGACGCGCGGGCGCGAAGCTCGCGAAAGCGTAAACCAATGGGTGGATCGCGGCAAAGAGATGGTTTCGCGTGGCAAAGAACAGTTCGGTTCCGCCGTGGAAGCCACGCGAC
The DNA here is from genome assembly GCA_035712465.1 of Candidatus Angelobacter sp. Taxonomy (GTDB): domain Bacteria; phylum Acidobacteriota; class Terriglobia; order Terriglobales; family Acidobacteriaceae; genus Angelobacter. The sequence continues at coordinate 15,760 of DASTAS010000006.1, read as the reverse complement.
AGGCCTACCGTGAAACCGCCGAAGGCAAAAAAAATTCCTGAAGGTCCCGATTAAGTGAATACCACCATCACCGTCTTTATAGGGGTTGCGGCGGTTGCCATCGTGGTCCAGATGGGAATCCTGATTGCGCTCTATGTAGCGATGCGGCGAACCGCCTCGCGGGTCGAAGGCATTGCCGGACGTCTCGAACACCAGGCGGGGCCCTTGCTCACTACCGCCGGCGCCATTCTGGAAGATGCACAGCCCAAAATCGCCGAGATCACCAGCAATCTTGCTGAATCCAGCGCCACGGTGCGCGCTCACGTCTCGCAGATGGCCGAAGCCACGGGCGAGATGGTTGAGCGGGCGCGCCTTAACGCCATCCGCATGGATGAATTTGTCGGCAGCACCATGGGCAAGATCGAGACAGCCAGCGAAATACTTGAGACAAAGGTTCTCTCTCCTGTTCGCCGCGTGCAGGCCATTGTTCAGGCTGTAAACGCCGGCCTTGGCGTGCTGCGCTCTGCCCGGTCAATGAAGACATCCCGCCGCGCTGGAATGGAACAGGACGAGGAGATGTTCATTTAAGAAATTGGTAATTGGCTGCAATTACGAAATTAGCAGATTACCCAATCACCAAATCTGACTCACCTTCCAAACGTCACGGCGACGTGTCCGCCGGGTGGAATTCTTGCGCCTGCCGCCGGTGACTGGTCCTGTGCTACGCCGGTGCCGCTGACTTCCAGTTCAATACCGGCCGACTCAGCCTCTTCAAGCACCGTCCGCAGCGGTTTTCCATGAAAGTCCGGGACGGCGATCCCGTCTGCTGTATCGACCACAACAGTGCTGCTAGAGGGAGTTAAGCGACTAGGGGATGCTGAAGCAGCAACTGGCACAGGGATCACGGCTTGGACCGGTAATGCTGCAGTCTGATTTTTCGGGGTCATTGCTGCGTCTCCAGAATTCCGTGTTGCTGCCGTATTCTGCTGCCCTGCCGACAACGCGAAATTCTGTACGGCTTCAGCTTCGTCGTCAATGTGGTCTGGCGCGGCTTCGTTCAGATCCTCTTTAGCATTCCTGGCCATGAGTTGACGCCTGTGCGAGTCGTCCAGTTCGACGTCATGGGGGACGTTGAGGTACGCGAGCACCTGCTGTGCGACGCGGGCAAAAACCGGAGCGGCTACCTGGCCGCCTTCATCCAGCGGATACGTTGCAGGAGCATCCAGCACCACAAGAACCGTGATTGCGGGATTATTTACCGGAGCAAAGCCTGTGAAGGAAGCGACATGGCGATGATGCGAATACCGGCCGGTCGCGGGATCAATCTTCTGCGCGGTTCCTGTCTTACCGGCCGAACTATACCCGTCGAGGATCGCCTTCCTCCCCGTGCCGCGCAACACCACACCTTCCATCATGCTCTTCATGCGCGCCGCCGTCAGCGGCGAGATCACGCGCCTGCCCAGCGCGGGATGAAAGGCAATTAACTGGGGGGTACTGCGCGGAGGCGTGGTGCCAGCCACGATCCGCGGCGGAATGTACAAGCCGTCATTCGCGATGCTGGCGACCATGGAAATCAGTTGCACTGGCGAGACGCCAATTTCCTGTCCCATGGAAATCGCTCCGATGCTTACCTTGGACCAGCGGCTCACGGGCTTAGCGAGCCCGCGCGTTTCGGCCGGAAGCTCAATACCAGTCTGCGACCCGAAGCCAAAAGCCCGAATGTAGCGGTCGAAGCGTTCATCGCCAAGCCTGAGTGCCAGCTTGATTGCGCCTACATCGCTCGAGTGCTCCAGGATCTGCCGCACGGTCAAATCTCCGAAAGCCTTATGGTCGTGAATGCGAAGTCCGCTCAGCACGATGGAACCGCCTTGGCAGTCCACCACATCATCGGGCCGCGCAACTTTCTCCTCCAGGGCGGCAGCCACAGTAACAAGCTTGAACGTGGAACCGGGTTCGTAAACGTCGCTCACCGCACGGTCTCTGAGCGAATTTGGCTTTGCCTTCTTCAGGAAATTGGGATCAAAGCTGGGCCTGTTGGCCAGAGCAAGAATTTCCCCGGTATGCGGGTTCTCCACGATTACCGTTCCCGCTTCCGCGTGCGTCTCCTGCATGGCCCTTTCGAGCTCTCGCTCGGCGATATACTGGATTTTCTCATCCAGCGTAAGCACCAGGTTTTCTCCCGGATCCGGGCTCTTCTCCACTCGCCCGAACCAGCGCCGCCGGGCATCCATACTGATCAGCATCTTGCCTGGTTTACCGGCAAGATGAGATTCATACTCGCGTTCCACCCCGCCCAGGCCCTCGTCATCCATTCCCACATAGCCGAGCACCTGGGCAGCCAATTCGTGCTTGGGATAGAAACGCTTGGATTCCTTCTGAAAATAAATTCCTTTGAGATTGAGCGCGCGGACACGGCTGCTGACGCTGTTATCCACCTTCCGCGCCACCCAGGCAAACGCATGCGATGCCCGCATCCGGTTTTCGATTTCTGTGGGATCTGCTTTTACGATTCTGCCCAGCAGAAGGGCGGTGCCGTGGATGTCGGATATTTCCGAAGGGACAGCAAAAATCGAGTCGACCTTCACCGTCATGGCCAGGTCATTGCCGTTTCGATCATAGATATTGCCGCGGACTGCGGAGACTTCAATGCTGCGCTGTTGCTGCCGGGCGGCTCGTCCCGTGTACTCGCCGTAGTCCACCAGTTGCAGCCAGACAAGGCGGACAGCAATCGCCATGAACCAGAAGGCAAAGAAAGCGGCCAGGCAGTACAAGCGACGGTTTGGACCGATTTTCATCGTCATGGCGCGACCAGACATGAACGAGAGGAGAGCTGTCGAACAATACTTGCTGCAGATATCTCCGGCGATGTGTAGCACAGCACGGGAAGCCGCAATGAGCAAAAGCGCTGCTGCTCTTGAGGGTGTAGCACGGGCGCCCCGCCTGTGCGTCTTTCTTCTCGTGCAGCCATCATATTCAGCGGCCCTTCCATCTCGAGAATCCGACCTGAGCGCCTAAGCTTTCAGCCATTCCCTATCGCAAGCGACGCTTACGACCGACACGCCACAGGTTTTGAAAAGAAGAAATCGCCGGCCAGGCGACGCCGCCTGTAGCACACGATCGCGTGAAAACGTCGTCAATATTGGGGCTTTCTGCAGCGCGAGTTGCTTCGCCTTGGCAGTCCGACGGTCTCTGTGGCGGTAAGCCATTGAGCAGAAATTGCAAAACGAATATGGCGGATCCAGCAGGTTTTCCAGAGTCCGCCATTGATTTGGGCCATAGCCCAAAGCCGCTACCCGGTTTTTCCGGGATTGCCCGGTCAGCACATCTTCAGCCCGCCCTCCAGCTGGATTGACTACCGAGTGCAACGAACTATTGCGCCGACACCACCTCAACTGTGCTGATGCTTGCCATCACGGGCGCACTGGAATCCTGATTCTCGAGTTGCACCACCTGTCCCGGCTGAGGTGACTGCAGGCCCATTTTGCGCGCGAGGGTGTCAATTCGCTCCGGATCGCGCAGACCCGCTTCCTCAAGTTTCAGCGTGCGATTTTGTTCCACCAGTTGATCGTGCTGCTCCTTTTGCGCCTCAATCTTGTAGCCGTACTGGACCGCGCTGAAGTGCTGCCAGGCGTAGAAAAGAACAAGGAGGAACAGCACCGCCATGGTGGCGGAGAATACCCTGATTTCACGCCTGCGACGAGGGTCGGAAACCCTCACAACGCGCGAATTATCGATGGTCTTGTGAAAATAAAATTCCGGGGTGATTCCGGCAACGCACCGCCTTACCGGCATGTGCGTATCCACCGGAGTAATCATTCCCGTGATTTGCATTGCGCCTGCAGCCATTTACGCTACCTCTGTCACCTGCCGCCAGTTGGTCATGTGCAGCGGAAAACGCTCGAAATCCATCTCCGCAGCCTGTCTGTGCTGCTGTTCGCGCGCTTTCTGTTCCGCGCGTTCTACCGTTTGAATCAGCTCGTCAATCATCGTTCCTTGAATCATTCGTTTATCCTCTTTTTCTCGAGGGAACCTTTATCCCGGGGCGGCCACTGTTTAAAAGGAAGGACCTGAAATTTATTCGCCCAAGTAAGGAAGGCAGCGCCCGCCCCGGAATCTTGTGCTCTTCCCGCCTACCACGGCCAGGAAGAGCTAAAGTCATGTTCTTTCCGCGGCCCGCAGCTTCGCGCTGCGCGACCTTGGATTGCGATCAATCTCTTCTTCACCGGCCTCTAGCGGCTTTTTCGTCAGCACGTTGTAAACGCCGGCTTTGGATCCATTACGAAGAGCATCTTTGACGATCCTGTCCTCCAGCGAGTGGAAGCTGATCACCACCAGCCTGCCACCCGGCTTGAGAATGTCAGCCGCTGCGTCCATTAACGCTTGCAGATCGTCCAGTTCGCGGTTTACGAATATTCGGATTGCCTGGAAACTTCTGGTCGCCGGATGAATCTTGTCCCGAGCTCCTGGTCCCTGTTTCATTGACCGGAGCGCAGCCGATATAACTTGTGCCAGATGAGCGGTTGTTCTTATCGGCCGCGCCCGGACAATGGCTCTGGCGATTCTCCGCGACCTCCTTTCCTCACCGAATTCGTAAATCACATTCGCGAGGTCTTCTTCGCGCATGCGGTTTACCACTTGATCGGCGGTGCGCTCGCCCTGCGGGTCCATCCGCATGTCGAGCGGGCCTTCCGCCTGAAAACTGAATCCGCGCGCCGGATCGCCGAACTGCAGCGAACTCACACCCAGATCGGCCAGCAACCCATCGGCGCTGGCCGGGGGAACGCTCTGGGGGAGTTCGGCGTAGCTGGCGTGAAGAAGAGTAATCTTCGGACGGTTATCACCTCCGATCCGAGATAATCTCTGCTCTGCCAGTTCCAGTGCATGCGTGTCCTTATCGAGGCCAATCAAATGACCCTGTGGGCTGAGGCGACTTGCGATTTCGTAACTGTGGCCGCCAAGCCCCACCGTGGCGTCGATATAGGTCCCGCCGCGACGGATTGCCAGAAAATCGATCGCTTCTTTTAAAAGAACGGATACATGGCCAACATCTCCACTGCCATGCGCCCCCTGGGGAGCTTTTTCCAAATCCTGGTCCGCCACTAGATGCCCAGTTCGTCGAGAGTTTTCTCATCCTCAGCCGTGAACGGGTTCTCTTCTATGTCCTTGCGGTACGCCTCGATGCTCTGCACTTCGAGGTACGTCAGATTGCCGACCACGGCAACCTCGCCCTTGATTCCGGCGGAATCGCGCAGCAGGCTGGGAATCAGCACGCGTCCCTGCCCATCGATCTCCACGACCTGGCCGTAATAGTTGGTGCGGTTCAAAAACTTTTTCTTCGTGGGATTGAAGTTGGACAGCGCAGCCAGCTTTTGCTCGATCCGCTGCCACTCCTCGAAGGGATATATCTGTGCAACCTTCCCATCCAGCGAAGTGATGTAAAATTCGTTGCCGTACTTCTCGTCGATCAGGCGCTTGAATTCCGCAGGGACTTTGAGTCGCCCCTTCTCGTCCACGCGAGTTGGGTGATTGCCGCGGAACATTTTGTCTTCTTGCTACTGCTCCGGCGACTGCCGGCATTAAAAAAGAGGTGAAAATGGCGATTTCTTGAACTGTTTTGGTCTCGGTTATCGCAATTTGGGGCTGCTTTTGGTTCATTGCACCATTTGCTCTACTTTGGACCACTCAGCCATTGTTTAAACCTTTTACATCCACTTTCTACCACTTTTGACCACATCCTACGCCTAAATGGTTGTGTGTCAACATTTATTTTTTAGGTTCTCAGGAAAAATAAACCTTGCTTGGGTTGCGGTCTGCAGCTTGTGTGGTTATGGCAAAAGAACACCAGATGCGGTGTTTACTCGTAAGATTACTGCTTCGAAGCTAGCCGAGAGGACTTCTAGCGAGATTCGCTAGCCCTGCGAATCTGCTGGGCCAGTTGCTCCATCTGCATCGAAGCGGTCAGAATTTGGACAGAGTTCGGGTCGAAACCAGCTTTGCCGGAATCTTTTTTCAGTCCCTTCACAGAGACCGTCTGTTCATTGTCGCTTGCCAGATAATCCGCCACTGCCTTCTGGAGCTTGGATGCCAGTTCATTGACAGTTTTGCACTGTGCCAATAAGAGCTGCTGCGGGGTCAGCTTTGTCGTGTTTGCCGCTGCAGTTGCAGATTCGGACTTGGGAAGCTTGCGGCCTGCCATATTCGTACGAACTTCATGGGCAAGTTTCTCGATTTTCGCTACCTTGGCAAGCATGTCACCGGATAATTGAGGCTCAGGATGATTTTCAGTATAGGATTGCAACTCTCCCGCTAAGCTCTTCAACTCGTCGGCATCGTTGCGAACGATTTTGTAGTGAGCACGAAAGTTCTCGCGCAAAACGTATTTCAATCGCTCGCGCTCCAACTCAAATTCGTACATTCTGTCGGGCAGGCGGTGAAGGTCGTCCATCCGCTGCTGCAGATCCTGCTGATTCTGCAGTTCCTGTTGCTGCTGCTGCGTCTGGTCCAATTGGTTGTTCTGCTGCTGTTGCGAGGGTGGGTTGGGAGTCTGGCCGCGGCCACTCTGGGGTAAAGGCGCTGCAATGAGACAAGGGACAACCAGAGACGCAAATACAAGCGCGCCAATCCTGCTGAAAATCGAGCGACCTTTCAAGAGGTGAAACATTGTTCTCTCCTCTCAATTAGCAGTTCCCGTATGCTCAGATGCGGTTTTTACCTCTGAGACAGCGCGCCAATTCTGCTGAGCGTCGAGTTTAAGAGGTCAAGCATTGTTCTCTCCTCTTCAATTAGCAGTTCGCAGAACTCAGGCTAAAAGCTTAGCACCCTTGCGGTCCAGCAAAGGTTAAGTTTCGTGGGACTTTAAAGCAGCCTTGGGTCACCTGCTCCTCGCGACTCCGATGGCCTTATTGCGAACAAGCTGTTCGATATCACTCAGGGATGGGATGCAGACATTGGCGCAGTTCTGGCACTGGCACTGACTCTGATAGCTCTAATTTGTCTGCTTTTTCTATAGGTGTATCTAGACGCGATGAAAGCTACTGTCCCTGCTGAGGGGTGCTGGCGTCTTTCAGCGCGTCATCCAGCATGGTGCGAAGTTGCTCGGCGGTGAGGCCGCCCTCAACTCTCTCACCATTGATGAACATGGTAGGAGTCGCGCTTACGCCCAGCAATTTGCCTTCAGCGAGTGAAGATTCAACTTTCCCCGGGTCCTGCAGCGCCAGGCATGCCTGCAACGTATTTGTCTTCAGCCCGTCTTTCTGGCCGATGTCGCGAGCAACAGCATCCACAGCGCTCACTCCACTTCCGGCGGCATTCACCTTTGCGCTCACGTCTCCCTGGTGTGTATGCACGTAATCGGCAAATGCCCAATAGGCTGCAAGGCTCTGGTCGGCCAGGCAATGCGAATCGATGGCCGCGCGCATGGCCCAGGGATGAGCATCAACCAGCGGAAAGTCCTTCATCACAATCTTGACGCGGTCACGGTAGTGGACCATCACTTCATTCATCAAAGTCACATACATCTTGGCGCAGAAGGGGCATTCAAAATCGTCGTAGACGACAATGGACACCTTCGCCGACTCCGCTCCGCGCCATGGCCGGCCGGTGGTATTGATGCGCTGCATGTTGTGCGCGTAGGGATCCTGTTTGAGGTCGATCTCCGTGACATAAAGAAGCTTGGAGTCATCCTTTGCGATGAGAAAATTCAGATCTTTCTTTACTCCGTTCGCTTCAATAGATACGGGCAGGGTGTCATAGCCGTTGAATTTGCTGGGAGACCTGGCGCCCAATGAGATTTGCGCATCAACCGGGACCTCTGTATAGGCGCGCACCTGACGTTCGATACGGCGATCGAGTTCAGATGCAGTAGGCGCGGCCTGTTGCGCGATGAGGGTAGCGGTCAGGAGAAAGAGGGAAAGAAATCTAACCATAGGGCGTGGCCCGCGGATTCGTTTTGCGGAAGCTCGTCTCAGGATACATCAAACCTGATGGAATGGAGAGAAATACAGTAGCAAAAACGCCCCGAGTACCTCGGGGCGCTTGTCGTTGGCCGCCGGCCGTTTATCTGAGCGACTACTTCCCTTATTTGTCCCGACGAATATCCCTGCGATCATGCCTGATGTCACGTCGGTCTGCCCGCGCGTCCTTGCGATCGTGGCGAATGCCCTTGGCATCATGCCGAATATCACGATTATCTGCCCGCATATCGCGGCGATCTTTCGTGGCATCACGTTTATCGTGGTTGATGTCGCGCTGCTCCCTTCGGGCGTCTGCTCTGTCACCATTCCTCACGTCCTGATTGCGTGCGCGCCGGTCGGCATTGATGTCCCGGCGATCTTTATTCAGATCGCGACGGTCCTGATTACGATCTACCCGATCCTTCGTCACGTCACGTTTGTCACTGCGGATATCGCTGCGGTCCTGTCGCAAGTCACGGCGGTCCTGACGAACGTCTTTGCGGTCAGTCTTCACATCGGCGGCGTTATGGTCCCCCGTCTGCGCAACTGCTGCGGGCACAAACGCGAGCACAGTGATTGCCAAAAGATAAGCCAAATGTCGTCGCATGTTGAGTGTTTGCTCCTTCCATTAGTCTTCACTTTGAAAACTGTCTGGCGGTACAAACCCGAGTTCCTCAGGAAGTTGCTGGGAGTTTGGAGACTTGCAAGTTACCTTGGGTGAGCCTTAAAAAATAGTTTGCAGAAGGAAAGAATTGCAGCGATGCAAGCAACGACTCGCGAGAGGCAGAAACGGGCTTGCAATCCTATTCAGAGGGTAGTCCTTGCCGGCGAGATGAACTTCTGCTGGATTGCTGCCGGCTCTTTCTCGCTGAAAACGTCTTATCTCGGCCCTGTCATAAGATGAAATCGCTATAGCAGATTCAGAATTGGCAGGACCTCCTGATGTTGTGGTCTGCCCCGAGAGTCAGATCTTCGTCTCAGTTCGCGCCATATTGCCGGCGTTTACCTTTGTTTCTAATGTTGCAACTGATCTTCTTGATGGCTTCACCGAATCCTATTAGAAATTCTAACCTGCGTTGCGAGAGGGCAGTGTCCACGTGTACACGGCCATTCGATCACGCTCTCCAAATCGGCGGAATTGCGCGCAAAAAACGCATCTCGGCAAGAAAGTGGAAAGAAAAATAATCGGTTTCAATTCAGCAACTTACAATCAAACTGAAGGGGCTGCGCCGACCTCTGCGTTACTATGTCTGGGTACTAAAGTAATGCCAAAAAGTTGAGCGTTGCTTACGCATCTGGAACACGGAGATCCCACCCCCTCGCCCGCTTCCCAGGATGCACACACCCGGATTTTCCGGAGCTACTGGAACGACCCTCAGATCGAAGGAAAGGTGAACAGTGAAGTCGAAGGCGGGGTTCAGCTTAACGGAACTCGTTGTGGTGGTCGCGATCATTATGCTCGTGAGCGGCCTTTCCCTCCCCAGCCTCTCTCGAATCCTGGACAATGCAAAGCTGAACGCGGCGGCGCAGCAGGTGGCCAGCATTTATCAACAGGGCAGAATCCGCGCCACGCAAGACAACAACTACTATCTCGTGCCGGTTTTGGCTAACGGAATTCAGGGATCGCAGGTCTGCCTGGATCTCAATGGCGACGGAGCCTGCTCGCCGACCGAACCACAGGCGCAGATTTCTGCTGTTATGGACTTGAGCAATGCAGTTGTTCCGGCAGGACTGGATGCAACGGCCCTCGGATTCACCACTGATCTAAGCGATGCCCCGAGCGCTGTAAATTACAGCCAGCAAGGGATAGCCGAATCGGCGCTGGCGTGGAACGCGCTTGGCCTGCCTTGCCTCCGGCCTTCATCCACTTCGCCTTGCTCAGGACCGGCCGGATGGGTCCAGTATCTGCAGTTACGTTCAGGTGATGACGTCCTCTATGCGGCAGTCACGGTGAGTCCAACGGGAAATGTAAGAATCTGGCACTACGCGCCCGGAAGCGGCTCAAGCGGGTGGTTTTAGGCAAATGCGGATGAGAAGGCACACAGCAATTGGACGTTCCAGCGTTGGATCAAGCGGCTTCAGCCTGCTGGAATTGACGATCGCCGCATCGATCCTGGCAGTTGGATTAACCGCCGGAATTGGCGTTATCTGTGCAGCTACAGCCAGCAACGCAAGTTCGAAGATCAACACCGCCGCGGCCATAGTCGCCCAGAGCACCATGGAAAAGATTCTGGCCGTTCCTGAAAGCGCAACCGGGGCAGCGGCTCTCACCAGCCTCACTGATTGCGCAGGTAACTCTTTGGTGATAAATACCTCGCCTGGAGGATCGCCGGTGACGAGCGGCTTGTTTCCGGGCATCGATTACAGTCAGCCCGCGGTGGCGAATTATTCGATGATCTACGTGACGTGTTCAGGACTGAATTTTGATGTCCGTTGGAGCGTCCAGGCCGGGCAGATTACCCCGGCGACCGAACTGGTCACCGTAAGCGTCAAGAGTATTCGGACTCCGGCAAACCCAGCCGCTGCCCTGATCCGAAAATTTTCGCTACAGATGTTGCGGGGAAACTGATCCATGTCGAGACGCACACAAACCGCTGCCTCATCCGCAACCACCTCCCGCAACAGGCCGCGCGGATTCTCTCTGCTGGAAATGTTGATCAGCGTGGCCGTGCTGGTGGTTCTAACCGGAGCGGTGTTCGAGCAGATCACGTTAATGCAACGGAAATCATTGGCGGAGGAAACGAAGGTAGATACTGAACAGCAGGCGCGTGAGTTTGTTGACCAGATGGTACGCGACCTGCACATGGCCGGATATCCGAAGGCTTCCATGTACTCCACGTCACCGGATGATAGCAGCCAATACGTTGCCGCGGGATTGGTCAGCGCATCGCCAACTCAAATCATTCTCGAAGGCGACGTGAACAGCGATGGCTTTGTAGAAAGCGTGCAGGTCGGGTACCTGGACGCTACTTCAGGGGACCCTAACTGTCCATGCATCCGGCGTAGCGCGATACGCAAACAGCCATTGGATCCTCTCTCGCAACCGGTTGCCGCAGGCAATTACACAGAAACCGGCCATGTCATCCCTCCGGGTACCAATCCTGGCGAATCAGGATCCGACCTGTTCACGTTTTACGACAGCAGCGGCACACCAGTTTCGACTGGCAGCGGCATCGACATCAACAGTGATCCCCAGGACTTGGGCAGGATTGCTACGGTTAAGATCAATGTGAGCCTGCTTACCCGCGAACTGGGAGCAGGCCCGGGCGAGACCGCTCGTACTTCCCTGTCAGCAACAGCGAGGTTGGAACCGTGAGGACAAAGATGAAAAAACGAGCACAGAGCGGCGTTGCCCTGTTGCTCTGCCTCTTTGCGCTGCTGCTGCTCTCAGCCATAGGGATTTTTTTGTACATGTCCTCGGCGACGGAAACACACATTTCCACGAACTATGGCAGCAAGCTTGACGCTTATTACGCGGCAAAGTCCGGCCTTCAGGAAGTTCGTGACCGCGTAAGCTATACTTCAGCCCCCAATCAGCCTGCAGGAGGACTCGCCGATCGTCTGCCAAAGGACATTGCCGGCAACCCTCACGGCGTGCTCTATATCGTGAACTCAAGTGGCGGCGAAAACGTGAATCCAGCAGACCCGAGCAACCGCTATTTCGATGACCAGCTCTGTCACGACTACAATTCCGGTGCTGCAACTGGAGCAAAGTGCGACGCGGCGCCTGTAGCGGCTGATTGGGCTTTGACGCAGCAAAACTCGCTGCAGCCGGCGGGTACTTTGTCCGCTTTGAAATGGGTCCGCATCAACATGAAAACCAACCGGGCGATGCTGCCGAACTATTGTGTGGGCCAATCCTGTAACACTGCTCCGCTGGATGCCCCGGTTTGCTGGGATGGGAAGACTGAGCAGCTTTCACCGGGCGGAGCGCTTCCTGCATGCGATGCCAACGGCATGCAGAATGTATACATGCTGACCGCACTGGCGGTAACACCTGGTTTGCCGGCGAACTCTGCGCGCACGCTGCTGCGATCTGAAGTGGTGGCCCCGTCAATTCGTCCCCCCGGCGCAATTACCATGGATGCGGTTGGCTCGGCTCCCACGTTCGGCGATGGCACGAACATCCCGTCGACTGTTGTCGACGGCCGGTCGCACAACATGGATGGCACTCTGGCGACCAATGGACGATGCTCTTCGGTTGCGGCCCTGGCCACCGACAATACCACTTCGACCTCGCAGCTTCAGCAGCAGCTTAATGTTCTACGGCAAGACATCGTGGCAAGCGCCAACGCTTCCTGCAACTGGGACGGAAGCAGCAAGAGCGGAAAAAACTGCACTCCTGGGTTATGGTGGGTGCGCGGGACGGGTTCTAGTCCGCGCTTCATGACGTACACATCCTCATCCGGTAGCAGCGGCGGCCCCGGACCCAGCGGCGACGGGGACAACAGGTTTACCTCAGGCTCGGGGTCAGGCTCCAGCCTGTGCGATTCCAGCACGGCCAATTGCTATACATACCTGAACCTTTCGTCGCCGGAGCTTCTGGCAGTATCGGCCTCATACGGTTCGCCGGTTCCCACGGTCACACTTCCCGGCAATCTTCCGCCGGATCAGGCGCCTGGCCTGTTCACTGGAGGCCCCGGAAACCAGACTCCGGGATCGATCTATCAGTCCTCCATGACGGCAACACTGCCCAATGAAGTTTCGCTGGTAAGCGCGCTCGTTGCTGCCAGCCAGGGCCAAGCCAATTATTTTCCCGTATCTTCCGCCAGTTTGGCGGCCAGCTATGGAACCAGTAGCAGCCCGGCGATTGTGCGGATTACAGACGGCAGCCTGATTCTTCAGAATCGCAGCCTGTCCGGATATGGCGTGCTCGTGGTTCCAAACGATCTTGAGGTCGACAGCGGCGGCGCGCTGCAATGGACTGGAATTGTTCTTATCCAGGCAGGAAATATTCTTTCCGGGACAGGCACCGGAGCGCAATTCCAGGTCACGGCAGGTGGCACGGGATATATCAGGGGCGCATTGCTGCTTCAGCCAGGAACGGCAACTCAACCCGGATCAACTTCCAGCAGCCTGGTCTCCACAACAACCCCACCACCCTGTGACCCGGCCTCGACAACACCCTGCCTCCCGGCTTTTCAAGTCTCCTATAGTTGTGACGCCATAGACCTGGCTTTCAGCTCTCTGCCATTCAAGATCATCGGCTCTTCTGAAATCAGCTTCTGATCATATTTGCGGAGTCCAACGTAGGGTCGTTTGGAGCTTTTGAACAGGAGCATTCAAAGAGCCATTGCTCCTTTTTTGACGCTGTTGCTCGCCCGGTTGTCAGATGTGGCCGCGCAACACTCGCGCGGGCAGAAAGATGATCGCCTTCACCAGTTCCAGGACGCCGCCAACTGCAATTCCCACAATATGAAACGGCAGCAAAAGCAGCCAGATGAGCGGATACAACACCAGCGCGAGCAGCGCCAGAGGCCAGCACATCACGAAGAGAATGCACCACAAAAGAAAAATGAGCATGCTAATGCCAGTGTCATCTACGCATGAACCCAGGGAAAAGTTCCTGATTTCTGATCGCTGTCCTGAGCTGCCGGTTGATATTGAGCTGAGTTGAGGCTTTAGCGGCATGGGAGCGAGCGTGCCGATTGGGGGCGGGTTAGAAGCTATGCCGATGCCGGCCAACCGCGAAAAAATTATAGCAGAGCCATTTTTCCTGGTTTATTATCCCTGGCAATAACAACAAATGAAAAAAAGCAAGAAGAGCATTGCGATAGCGTTGGTGCTTTCCGTAATGGAACTAACGCTTTGTTCACGGCGTGCCTACCCACAAACCAACCAGGACGGTTGGAGCGACTTGACTGAATCCCTGAACGCCGGCATGCCTCTCGAGGTGGATGAGGTTAATCGCACAAAGATCAAAGGGAAGTTTGTCGCTATCACGCCAGGAACGCTCTCGCTCTGGGTCAAGGATCACCAAGTAGATATAGATCGCTCTGAAGTCTCTCGGATCAAAAAAAACCATGCGAATCTCCCGAAAGGATTTGCGCTGTTCGGGGGTGGTGCAGCGTTGCTCGGTGTTGGAGCCCTTTGGGCCGCCGCAATCGGTTCTCACAAAACGGAAACGGATGCAGATAAAACAGCAAGTGTAGCTGCTGTCGGCACGATGCTGGCTGGGGCCGCAACCGCCTTTGTCTGGGCTCCGATGGAGGTGTATGGGCATTACACCATCTATAAGGCGGGGAGCCCAAAGCCACTAGCGCCAGCAAAGGATAAGGGGAAGCCGAAGCATCCGCATGGGAACGGCCAGCTTGTTAGGAGCAAGCCGCTGACGGGAGAGCAAGCCCCCCGTTCTGCGGAATTGGGGGGTGTTTCCTCGCCGCTGGGAAGCAAATCCCCGCTGGAGATGCACGCGGCGAATTTCGGCCAAAACCGCGGCCCTGCGGCTCGAACACTATTTCCTATCAGAGCGGGCGATTCGTGGGGCTGCATCAACCGGCAGGGTGTTGTCGTTGTTAAACCGCAACCCTCCGGCTCTGATCGGCCTACAAAGGCAGGATTGTGCGGGCAGCCGGGTAATGATGCTGAACCACCAGTACCGAAGGCCGCTTTCGGCACCCTTGGGACCTTCCACGAAGGGCTGGCCATGGCTAGTCCCGGCAGTGACACTCAGAATGGATGGGGAGAATTCGACGGCATTTTCCCCCAAATCTACACACGCGTCAAAAAGGGGTACATCAATACTCTGGGCCGATATGTTATTCCGCCTCAATACTTGGACTTGGATCAATTCTCCGAGGGCTTGGCAGCGGTAAGGGTCAGCCGGCACAAATGGACTTACATAGACATGACGGGCACGCGCGCAATGCCAACCTCCTATTATCTGGCCGGCAGATTTTCTGAAGGCTTGGCGCCAGTAATCATCTCTACTCTCTGGAGGGGCAATAAGGTCGGGTTCATTGACAACACGGGCAAGATTGTTATTCCGCCGAAGTTCGACAAAGCCCGACCGTTCGCGGAAGGCTTGGCACGCGTCGAAATTTCCGGAAAGTGGGGCTACATCGATAAAAGCGGGAAAATGGCAATATCTTTAAAATTCGATCTGGCGGGCGATTTTTCCGAGGGCCTGGCAGCCGTCAACATCGGCGCCACCGACGAGCTCAAAAAGGAATGGCGATCCTCCGTCAACTGCTGCATGGCGGGGGAGCAAAGAGAAGACATCATCGTCCGAGGAATGATTACCCCTGGCTCGCGTTTAGGCTATGGCTGGGACGTACCGGCTTTCTGGGGTGATTTTTCAGCTGCCAATCCATGGTGCTTCGTTCCCGAGTCTGGCGATGTTTCCTGGGCGTCTGAAGCGAAATCGGTCGGCGGCGAGTGGGGGTACATCGACCGCACTGGAAGGATCATCATACCGCCGCAGTTTTCCGGCGCACTCAAGTTTTCCGGGGGACTCGCACAGGTCTTTGCCGGAGGCACATGTAGTTGGGACCAGAGCAAATCCGGCATATGGATGGCGCCGGCCCAGAAATTCGGGTATATCGATGAAAAAGGCAAGCACGCTTGGCTTGAGGCTGGCTGGCCCAAGGAGTGACTCCTCTGACCAGTGTAAAGGCGTTCACATCTCTTGGTTGAAGGACGTAGATGAAAGAATCTGTGGAACTGGCGCGCCCTAGGTGACGATCTTAGAACGCGACCTGCCAACTATTGGAGTGATTGTCCGGTGGAAATCCCAGCCGGACCTGTTGTCCCATCAGCAGTACCCTAGGAGGTACGGCGGGGAGGTAACAACCCGTCTAAAAGCCCTCCGACAATGAATCCCGTAGCCG
>DASTAS010000005.1:0-47997 GCA_035712465.1 Candidatus Angelobacter sp. | reverse complement strand
CAGGCCTCCGCTTCAGACGCCATCCCTTCCTTCAACCCTGTTAGCTTCAAGCACTCGCTCTGGTCTAGTTTTACTCCGTCCTGCTGGTCTAATTTTTCTCCGCCCTTGACACTCAACGATCCTTTCGAGCTCTGGGCGGTTTCGCAGCCGAATAAGCAGCTTCGTAAGGGATTACGCGATTGGAAGAGAACAATGTCAGAGCGCTATGGTCTTCTGTGTTTTAGCCGCTCCTGGCACAATCCTTTGTTGTGGAGTCACTATGGAGATCGACACCGGGGGATGGCGCTTGGGTTTGATATTCGCGATGAGCTTTTGCGGCCCGTCGATTATGTTGACAAGCGGCCGAGCTTTAAGAACGCAAACCAAGCGACGGCGAAGGGCCTATTATTTACGAAATTTTCCGGTTGGCAGTATGAAGAAGAGTCACGCATCTACACGCGCCTCGAGGAACGTGATCCCGTTTCTCATTTGCATTTTGCAGAGTTTAGCGACGACCTTGTGCTCCAGGAGGTCATTGCAGGCCCGCTTTGTACTGAATCCAAGCAGATAATTAGGAGTTCACTCGAAGGGTATGCATATCGGGTGCGGCTGATTAAGTCGCGACTTGCGTTTAAAACTTTTCGAGTGGTCAAAGATCAGAAGGGTTTTTAGTGGGTCTCGGCTGCCATATCAAATCTGTGCCGCTGCGCGCTGCAAACCTGCAAGCAGCTTCGGCGGTGCGGCAGGAGATCTTTCCTTATTTTCGTAAAGCACCGAGGTGCGAGTAGACAGCCTCGCTATTCTTTCGACCCGTAGCCATGCGCCGCCCGCGGTTTGTAAAGCGAAAGCTGCGGCATTCCTCTTGCAGCTCTGCCAGGGGCTAGGAGCTTAGCGCGAGCTTCAACCTTCTCAAGCGAGCTGTGGCATTTTTTGTGCTTTTTGCCGCTGCCACATGGACATGGATCGTTCCTTCCGGCTTTTGGCGCGTTCCGATCCTTCAAGAAATCTGCTAGCGAAGATTCTGGACTATTCTGCAAACGACCAGTAACTGGCGAGTGGCCCAGCCTTGCAGCCGCGTTTCTGTCCTTCAGAATAATGTCGGGTGCCCCATCCTTTGGGACTGAATCTCGCGCCGGTGTTGCGCGAGATTCGTTGAGGCCCAAAGGGTGGGATATAGAATACGCCTGTGCCAAAGGACTCATCCGCATTTATGGACAGGGCGACTGGCATTTCATTACCTGTTCCTGTTACCGGAGACTGCCGTTTCTCGGATCAGCTGATCAGCGCGACCTCTTCTTGAAAGTTCTTGAGCAGGCACGCGAGAAATACCAGTTTGTCATAGCCGGTTATGTGGTCATGCCGGAACACATCCACCTTCTGATTGGCGAACCAAACATCGCAAATCCGTCCCCGTGTCATGCAGGTGTTGAAACAACGTGTTTCGCTCCAGTGTCGCGCAAGGAAAAGAGCAGCGAAACAGCAGCTCGCCGTTTTCAGTGAGCAGTTGCCGCCCGCATTCTGGCAGCCCCGGTCTTATGACTTCAACGTCAGGACGAAAAAGAAGTATGTTGAGAAGCTCAACTATATACATTGGAACCCCGTGAGGCGCGGCTTGGTAGAATCTCCGGAGCTCTGGCCCTGGAGCAGCTTTCGGGCATTACTGGTACGGCAAAGAAGGGCCGGTCAAGATCGGTGAATAATTATCTCCCACCCTTCGCAACTAAGCCCAAGCTCGCGCAAAACCGGCGCGAGATTCAGTCCCAAAGGATGGGGCACCCACTGTAGTTCTGAGGGGCAGAAACGCGGCTGCAAGGCTGGGCCACCCGCTCAGGACGACAAATAAAAAGAGGTCAGGACAATCAAATGAGAAAGCTGATCTATGCAATCAACATTACCCTGGATGGCTGCTGTGACCACACCAAACAATTTGTCGACGAAGAAAAACTTGAATATTTTACTCACCTCACGCGAGAGGCTGGCCTGCAGGTCTTTGGGCGGAAAACCTATCAATTGATGGTCCCCTATTGGCCTGAAACCCTCAAAAACCGCTCTGAGACAAAAGCAGAGATCGAGTTTGCCCGGGCCTTTGTCGGCATCAACAAAGTTGTTTTTTCGCGAACCTTGGGCAGCGTTGAAGATGAAAATACGCGCATCGTTCGTGAGAACCTACGCGAGGAAATAGTCAAACTGAAACAGGAACAAGGAAAAGATATTTTGGTCGGTGGCGTAGACATTCCTTCACAACTGATACAGCTTGGTCTGGTGGATGAATATCGTTTTGCCGTCGGGCCAATCATTGCAGGAGAAGGCAGACGGCTGTTGGAAGGCGTCAGCCTGCCGGAGAGAGTGCAACTAAAACTTGTTGACTCGAAGATTTTTAAATCAGGCTGTGTTGCGCTGCATTACCTGAAACGGTGACAGGACGACTTGGCGAGTAGCGTATGGCCCGGCAACCCTTACCATCCCATCTGACTCATCCGCTGAAGGATGATCGCGCTGTATTGGTTCATGCGCTCCGGTCGTCGCTTCAGGGGAGCCGGCAGGATTGCCGCAAGCCGTGCTGCCTGTTCCCTGCCGATATTACGGGCTGTTGTTCCGTAGTGATATCGGCACGCCGCATCGGCTCCGTAAATACCAGGTCCCCATTCGACCTCGTTGAGGTATAGCTCCAGAATGCGCTGTTTGCCCAGGACGAATTCGGCCACCGGCACCAGCGTGGCCTCCGCGCCCTTGCGCAGGAATGAGCGGCCGGTTCCGAAAAAGAGATTTTTAACGAGTTGCTGGGTGAGGGTGGAAGCTACACGCATGCGTTCGCCTTCCAGATCGCCTTCGGCAGCTATATGGATCTGTTGCCAGTCGAATCCGTGGTGATGGTAGAAGTGCGCGTCCTCAGCGGCGATTACAGCGTGCTGGAGATCGGGCGAGATTTGGCGGAGCGGAATGAATTTGTAACGTTCACGATATGGCCTCCCATGAATCCATGCCTGCAAGCGGCGCTGGATGTGCACAGCGGTTGTCGGAGGATCAATCCAACGGGCTGCCACAAGCATCAGCGCGGCAAGCGACCAGAGAAGCGCCAACCCGATGACGAGCCATCGAATGAAACGTCGGAGCAAGCCCGTCCGAGGAGGCGACTTTGCCGGTACGCTTGCGAACTCACTCACCTTTCAGAATAAGCCTGCCAGGTTGTCCCTGATAGATGATTTTCACGTGCGCGAAGGCAATATGCCGCGTTTCACTCCCGCTAGTGTTTTTGTCATTGACAAAGGCGAATAAACAACGTATACATCATAATGAACGAAAATTGTCAGGCAGAGCTATGTCGGGCATGTCAACTGCGGAGAGCCATCAACGAAAGGCGCGATTGTGGACAAATACTTTTGCGGCCTTCTGCTGCTCCTCCGGGTTGGTTAAGAAGTTTGGGTGACCCAAGCAAAATGTTGGGTCATCCAGTGGAAAACTCGGGGTGACCCAGTGGAAATCTCGGCGTGACCCAAGGGTCGAGGCTGGGTCGATTTCGGGTAAGCACATTTGTTTGCAACAAAAGCAATAAAAAGGGGGGCGGCCCCCCAAAAAATCGCCGAGATGGCCGACATCGCGCGTCATCGCCGAAATCCCCACCCCCGCCGGCCGAAACCGGGCCGTCCGGGGCCCCGGAATCCCGCAATTAAAACTGGCGACTGATATGCGGATCAAACGACTCCGTTCTTATCAAGAGATCAGCGCAATCAGCGGTATGGGTTTGTGAGCCACGGGCATGCGCTCACAAAAAGGCGTACAATTTTTCTCGCTTTGCCGAAGCATTCTGGCACTGCCGCAAGCTACTGCTCTATGAGATTTCACTTCCTGCTGCTTCCTGTGTAAGGGGTGTTGAATGGCAAAAATCAATATCACGGTGAATGGGACCACGCACCAGAGCGACGTTGAGCCACGCATGTTGCTGGTCCATTATCTGAGGGACGTGCTTGGCCTGACAGGCACGCACGTGGGCTGCGAAACCTCGCTGTGCGGCGCGTGTACGGTGATGGTGGATGGCCAGGCCGTGAAGTCCTGCACTATGCTGGCGGCGCAGGCCGATGGCTCGACCGTCACCACCATTGAGGGACTTGCGGCTAGCGGGACGCTGCATCCCGTCCAGCAGGCTTTCTGGGAACATCATGGGCTCCAGTGCGGCTACTGCACTCCGGGCATGATCATGGCCACAGCGCAAATCCTGCAGCGCAATCCCGATCCCAGCGAAGAAGAGATCCGGCATGGTCTTGAAGGCAATATCTGCCGCTGCACCGGATACCAGCATATTGTCCAGGCAGTACGCTGCGCCGCGAAAAAGATGCAAACCAAGAGCGTCGCTTCAGGGCGGTAAGCAAAACCCTACCGCGGATCAGCACGGATGAACGCGGATCAAGAACGAGTCTGAAAACTGGACTTTCAGATTCTAATTTGAAACTGAAGCTTGAATTCACAACTCGGAGTTGAATCGGGGTAGAGATATGGCGGAAAAGACAGTTGGCAAACCGATTAAGCGCACTGAAGATCCCCGGCTGATTCAGGGGCTGGCCCACTACGTGGATGACATCAAGCTGCCTGATACTCTGCACGCGGTGTTTCTGCGCTCCATTTACGCGCACGCCCGCATTAAGAGCATTGACGTCACTACGGCGCAGAAGCTGCCCGGCGTGGTGGCCGTTTATACGGGCAAAGACATTGCGCAAAAGATCGGACCGGTGCCATGCGGCGCTGCCATCCCGGAGATGAAGGTGCCCGACCATCGCGTGCTGGCGACTACCAAGGTGTATTGGGTGGGGCATCCTGTGGCCATGGTGGTGGCGGAAAACAAATACACTGCCCGTGATGCGATAGACCTGATTGAAGTGGATTATGACGAACTGCCGGCAGTGGTGGATGAGGAAAAAGCCGCCGATCCCAAAAGCCCGGTGATCCATGAGAAGTTCGGCTCGAACATCGCCTACAAGCTCACGGCGGGTGAGGGCGATATTGAAGCGGCTTTGAAAGCGGCTGACAAGGTTGTCAAACACAAAATCCTGCATCGCCGGCTTGCCCCCATTGCCATGGAGCCGCGCGGCGTGCTGGCCCGCTACTATCCCGGAGAGCAGGAGCTCACGCTCTGGACTTCAACGCAGATCCCGCACCTGTGCCGCACCCAGGTGGCGCTGATGCTGGGCATTCCGGAAAACAAGCTGCGCCTGATCGCGCCCGAGGTCGGCGGCGGCTTCGGCTCCAAGCTGAATGTGTACGCAGAAGAAGCCATGCTAGGCTACGCCTCGATGCAGACCGGCCGACCGGTGAAGTGGATTGAAGGCCGCCGGGAAAACATGCAGGCGACCATTCACGGACGGGGCCAAACCGGTTATATCGAGATCGGCTGCAAGAGAGATGGGACCATTACCGGCTTCCGCTACAACGTGTTTGCGGACATGGGCTCGTACTTTCAACTGCTCACGCCGGCCATCCCCACGCTGACCGGCCTGATGCTTTCCGGCTGCTACAAAATTCCGGCCATCCAGATGAACGTGACGGCCACGTTCACCAACAAGATGTCCACGGACGCGTATCGCGGCGCGGGACGCCCGGAAGCCACCTACGTGATTGAACGCGCCATGGACCTGGTGGCGGCGGAGTTGAGAATGGATCCGGTAGAGCTGCGCAGAAAGAACTTCCCTGCCCCATTTGATAACAACAGCTTCAAGACGGCGACCGGGCTTTTTTATGACAGCGGCAACTATCAGGCGGCGCTGGATAAGGCGCTGAAAATGGCCGACTACAACCGCCTTCGCGAGGACCAGAGAAAAGCCCGAAGCGAAGGACGGCTGATTGGCATCGGCGTATCCACGTACGTTGAAATCTGCGCCATGGGGCCTTCTTCCGCGATGCCCGCCGGTGGCTGGGAATCGGCAACGGTTCGTATTGAGCCAACCGGCAAAGTCACAATCCTGACTGGGGCTTCCCCGCATGGCCAGGGAGAGGAAACTTCATTCGCGCAGATCGCCGCCGACCAGCTCGGCGTGGAGGTGAATGACCTCACCGTGATCCACGGCGATACGGCGGTGGTGCAATACGGAATTGGAACGTTCGGCAGCCGCGGAACCGCAGTGGGCGGAACAGCGGTTTACCTGGCCTTGCAGAAGCTGAAAGAGAAGGCCGGCAAGCTCGCGGCCCATTTGCTGGAATGCGAAAACGTCTCCTTCTCTGACGGTAAATTCTGCCCTGCCGCCGCAAAAGCGAAAGGCGCGAGTGTGCCGGAACCGGTTGTGCCTGTGGGACAGGCGCCCGGAGGTTCATTGCCGGAGCCAAATCCTTCAGGCAAACAGATCAGCATTCAGGAAATTGCGCTGGCGGCGCATCTGGCGAAAAACATTCCCCCGGACATGGAACCTGGGCTTTCCGCAACCACCTTCTTCGAGCCGAAGAACTTCACTTTCCCGTTCGGAACCCATATTGCCGTGGTGGAGATTGATCCGGAAACCGGACAAGTTCATTTCCAGCGTTATATCGCGGTGGACGACTGCGGGCGGCAAATCAATCCGCTGCTGGTGCATGGACAAATACACGGCGGCATAGTGCAGTCACTTGGCCAGGCGCTATACGAAGAAGTTGTTTACGACGATCAGGGCCAGCTCACGACGGGAACGCTGATGGACTACGCCGTTCCGCGAGCCGCGCACGTTCCCTGGTTCGAACTGGACAGCACGGAGACGCTATCGCCCGTCAATCCCATGGGTGTAAAGGGCGTGGGCGAGGCAGGCAGCATCGGCGCGACTCCGGCCATTGTCGCAGCCGTTGTAGATGCGATGTCCCCGTTCGGCATTCGCCACCTCGATATGCCCATCAAGCCGGAAAACTTGTGGCGCATCATCAACAAAAAAGCAGGAGCCGCATAGGAGAACACCATGATTCCAACCAGCTTTGATTACATTGCCGCAAAAAGTGTGGATGACGCGCTGTCTCTCCTGGCGAAACACAAAGACGATGCCAAGCTTCTGGCCGGCGGCCACAGCCTGCTGCCCGCGATGAAGCTGCGCATCGCGCAGCCCAAATTGCTGATCGACATCAGCCGCATCAAAGACCTGAATTACATTCGCGAAGAGCGCGGACAGATCCGCATTGGCGCGACCACCACGCATTTTCAGATTGAAACCTCTGACCTGCTCGGGCGAGTGTGCCCGCTGCTGCCGGAAGCAGCCACAAATCTTGGCGACATGCAGGTGCGCAACAAAGGCACCATTGGCGGCAGTATTGCCCATGCTGATCCGGCTGCCGACTGGCCGGCATCAATCATTGCGCTGAATGCGGAAATGGTTGCGGTTGGCGCGAAGGGTGAGCGTGTGATCAAGAGCGATGATTTCTTTGTCGAGCTGTTTACGTCTGCCCTGCAGCCGGGCGAGATTCTTCGCGAGATTCGCTTTACCCCGCCCAAAGGCAGGTTCGGCCAGGCATACATGAAGTTCCGCCATCCCGCATCAGGGTTTGCGGTGGTGGGTATTGCTGTAAGCCTGACAACAGAAGGATCAAAATGCGCCGCCTGCAGCGTCGGCGTGACCGGTGTTGCTGGCAAGGCGTATCGCGCAGGCGGTGTGGAACGCGCTATGAAAGGCGCCGCGCTCGACGGCAAAACATTGGCAGCAGCGGCGGATCACGCGGCGGATGGCGTCGAGCCGAACTCTGATCTGTTTGCCAGCGGCGACTACCGCAGGCACCTGGCCCAGGTGTATACGCGGAGAGCGCTAGAGACGGCAGCTTCGAAGGCAAAATGACCTATCAAACCACAGAGGACACAGAGGATCACAGAGTACTTTCCCATTCATAAGAGTAGCTTTTACTGCACAGAGCTGCTTATTTGCGCAGAACCGTTGCAAAAAGTTGATCTAAAAAAATCGCTCCGTGGTCCTCTGTGCCCTCTGTGGTAATTGCCTTTACACCTTTAGGTTGCTAAGGTCACCGGTTGCTGTTTTGCGGCGCGCTCGCGGATTTCCGCCACGCTCTGGGTGATGAGCAATTCGCCATCTCGGAAGACCGGACGCAGGCGGTCATCTTCGTCTGACACGCCGCGTTCAACGCGAACGGTCGACCACGAGCCGTCACTCAAGTGCAGAGCAAGTCTGCCTCGCTTGGACATTTTTTCGTGTCCTTCGACAGGATCTTTGAAAACTTCATAGTCTTTGCCGTGAACGGTCACGTTGGAAGTCTTGAAGGCAAACTTCTGCGTATCGCGATTGAGGTGCTGCAGCAAAGCGCCGCCCATGCCGAAGGTGATGTTATCCGCGGACCAGCCGGCGCGATTCATGGCCATGAGCGTATCCTGGATGGTCCAGAAATTCACGCCATCGCCCTGAATCACACGAATCTTCGGGTTGAGCACGCGGTAGCCTTTGCTGTTCATCTCGTAGCCGAATTTTTCGCCGAGAATGCCCAACACCTTCAACACAACTTCGCGCGGGTTGCCGGAATCAGGGCGCACCACCAGGGTTCCATCACGCGCGAGAACTTTGTCGTGCAGCACTTCGCCCCAGATTTTTTCGCAGGCGTTGTAGACGTTGTAGGAATCGCTGACCACGGCGACAATGCCGGTGGGAAACTGCGTGAGCATGTTGCGGTAGGCGAGCGCTTCGTTTTCGCGCCCCCATGCAGTAATGGTGGAGTGTTCTGCCGCGGGAACGCTGAAGCCTTCCATTTGATCGGAGTTGTAGTATCGCTGCAGGAGCCGTATGCCCGCGACTGTGTCCGTGCCTTTGAAGTTGATGAGGTGCGCGGCCGCGCCGATGCCGGCGGTCTCTTCGCTGGACACGCCGCGGTAGCCGAAGTCGTGCAGCTTGAAGTCGATCAGAGAAGGATCACCGGAGCGCTCCAGCGCGGACAGCATGACGCAACGAATCGCGCGCGAGAGTGTGCCGACGGTGATTGGATACCAGACTTTCAGCAGCAGCGTTTCAAGGTAGTTCGGCAGCCAGTAACAGATGGGATCAGTATTTTCGATCGTCATGAGCACGTTGCTTACATCCACCACGCTGCCTTCCGGCACGGCTTTAATTAGGACCGGAAGCCTGCCGTCGTGCTTGCGGACAATGTGCAACCAGCCTTCACGGTTGAACATGCCCGGACCAAGGTGCTGATCGACGAAGCGTTGCGCCTGCTCAATGTCTTCTTCATTCACCACTGTGCCGCAAAGGTACTGCTGAAGGTAATACTGCAGGCCGAAGAAAACGAGCTGTCCGAACATGCCGCCGCGCGATTCGAGATAGCTGTAAACGTATTCCGTGCCGGGAGGATACTGCTTCCAGTGCGTGAACTTGTAACTGTCTGTCTGGAGCGCGAGATTGCGAGACTCTGTGCGAAGCATCGCTCGAATCGTCTCACGCGCGGCAAATCACGGCAAGCCGCATCCGGGAAGGAGCGCAAGGTCTGTTGCTTGATGAATCGCTCGCCTGTCCACGATCACGGTTGAAATTCTGGAGCTTCACTAGAACTCTTTTTTGTAATGAAGGTCCACTCCAAACCCGCCGTTCTGGTCGCGCACGCCGGTCATGGACCATTTGCGATTGAACTGGTACTGGGCTTCGATGGCTTCGCGCTGCGTTGAAGTAACGTCGGTGGCAAACGTGATAAACAAATTGCTTGTGACGCGCTGCTGGATTGCAATGCGAGCGCCGGGATTTTCTCCGTTGCCGCCAACGGCGGGATCCACCGAAAGATGTGAGATACCGGCAAGTTTGGCCACGCGGCTGGTCGCGACGCTGCTCACGCCTTGCGCAATGAGAGATTCAGCGCCTGAGGTAATACCCGGCGAAGGATTGGCTTTAGCGGCTTCCGTGGTTTTTCCTGTTGCAATCAGGTTGATGATGTCCACTGGCGGCAATGCGGGATCGGAGGTGTATTCGGTATGCAGCCTCTCAACGGGCCCCTGCACATTCAGCGCAATGTTGTATTGGTCAATCTTGGTTTGAGCACGAATGTTTACCACGGGCTCCGTGCGGACCGGGTTCAAAAAGTCGATGGTGCCATTCTGCAAGACATAACGGTTTCCCGCCAGGAACATTTCTCCGGAATTGAGAGTTGCACGCCCGAGAACCACCGGCAACGCCGCAGTGCCTGCAATCCGGAGGTTCAGGTTTCCGCTGAAGCTCACCTCGGTGCTCTGAAGCTCCATTTGCGAAGTCGATTGTACGGTGATGTTGAGCTTCACTCGTTGCATGAAGCCGCTGGACGGCGCCGCCGAAGTACCGGCATTGCCAAATTGGCTGGTGAAACTCGTGAGACTGAAATCCGGAGTAAAGGAAACATGCTCGATCAGAACCTGTCCGCTGATCAGAGCCGCCTGTGTGTTGCCCGTCATGGCAAGGTTGGAATTGATCACGGTGCGCAATCCTTGAGGATAGCGGATGCGAACCTGTTTCGCCGCCATCGCCAGATTGAACTGGATCGACGGACTGTAAGTTACTCCTCCCTGTGCAGTAATGGTTCCTCCGCCTACGCCTGCTTGAAGGCTGGTGATCTCCACTTTGTTCCTGGTAACAGAGAGGACACCGTTCGCATGATCGAGCCCAACCGGAGACGTTGGTGTATGAATCGTAGCGTTAACAATGCGAATTTGTCCGTTGAGGTTGCTGCCAGCGACGTAGCGGCGGGAATCAATATCAAATTGAATTTGGCCTGTGCTCTGCAATGTCGGCTGAATCAGTTGCGCGATGCGCAGGTCAATGCCGCCCTTCACCAGAAACGACGCTGCTTTGAAGTTCCTGATGGGGACCTTCGCCTGCAATTGTATGTTTGTGTCTGTGCCCTGAATGGACGTGGGCTGCAACACAGCTACTTCGTTCTGATAGTCCACGCGGATTGGCTGGCCGGCGGAAAGCTGAAGCTGCTTGTATTGCACGGCAAGCTGTGGAATTTGCAGATGAGCTTCCACGCGGTCCTTATACTGCAACGGTCCTTTCAACCAGGCATGAAGTTCCGTCTGACCCGTGATGTCATTTACGTGTGCCGGCGCATAAATTGCGAGCAGAGGCGCGAAAGTCACACGTCCGGTATCCATCCGGATGTTTGCCATATAAGGAGCCTCTATGCCAACGGAACCGCGGGCTTTTGCGTAAGTCTGTGCCACGCTGGAATCAAGTGTGAGGTCTGCGACATGATTTTGCACATGGGTTTGCAGCTTGATTCCCTGAATCGTCTGCTTCTGCACCTGCAAAGTCGGTATCTCGACTGTGGCTGTAAGCTCGGGATTTTTGAGAGTGCCGCGGCCGTTCACGTTGAGGTTGAGCCCGCCGTTCACGGGCATATTTCGAGCCTGGACGGTTTTCAACTTTTCCAGACGCACATTATTGGCCCGCAGTTCCGCCTGGTAGGATTCGCTTTCCGGATAGTAAGTGCCTTGCGCCTGTGTGATGCCAGCGGGCATATGAATCACGAGCTTTGCATTCACGGCCCTTCCGTCACCTTGAAAGTTCAAGTTGAGGTTCTGAATTGGTTCATCGGAGACCTTGGCATTGGCCAGGAGGATATCTCCGTGGCCAACCGGATTCTGCTGAGTCCCCTTGACAGAGACATTCAGAGCCAGCGTACCTGCAACTGGATAATCCTTGTTTACAAGGTGCTCCAGGTCGGCAACGGAAATTCCGGAGCCGGAGAGATTCACGACGATACGATTCGTGGCCGAGTACTTCCAGTGATGCAACCCGCTTTGCAGATTAAAAGTGAAATGACCCACCCTGGCCGATTGCAGTTTGCCGTTGCTGAGGCTCACCTGCTCAGGGCTGGCGCTGAAGTTGGTCTGCAGCACCTTCCACGAACTGCCTTTCACCAGAAGATCATTGGCAACCAACTGTCCTTTAATGCTGGGATTTTTCAGCGAACCAGTGATGGTGGCGTTCACGGTGGCTTTGCCGTGAAGATCCAGCGGCTGGGCAGAGGTCGAGGCCGTTTTGAAGTTTGCGGCCAGCGATTCCACTTCATGGAGATCGTTGGAATGCATGCGGATTTGCAGGTGCGAGAGCTGGCTGACTTTGCCATCAAGAGTGATGGACGTCTGCGGCGTGCGAATGTAGCTCTGGTGCAATGCAATCTGCTGGCCACGCGCGAAATAGTCAGCGTGGATCGCGCCGTTGAGCGGCGTGGAGGGGTTCTGTCCCAACGTGGCGGCAATCGTGACATTGGCGTGTGCCACCAGGTTCTGCAGGCTCTTGGCCCAGGATGCCCGCGCGTCCGCACTGACGTTCCCAGAGAGATGGGCTTCGCGGAGGGATTTGGTGTTGGCTACCTTCTGCAGCAGATCAAGAGAAACATCCTTCAACGATGCCTGCAACCTGCCTTCACCGGCGCCAGCCAGATCGCGGATAGTGAGCCTTCCGTCCAGCCGGCCGTCCAGCACTTCTGCGTGCAGGTTTTCGACATCCGCGTTCCCGTTCTCGAGCCGGTATTTCGCGCTCAGATTGCGAACCGCCGTGCTCAGACTGGAGGTGTTTACGTAGAGATCCGGGCTGCTGATCATGCCCCAGACGGATGCTGTCTGCAAAAACGGACGGTTCGGTTGATGCTGATAAGTAAGAATTCCGGTGAGACGCACTGTGCCCGAAGGGATGGAGCGATTCTTCATGGCGCGGGCAAACTCACTCGTGACCAGGGAAGCATCGTAATTCGCCTGAACTTTTGGATCGGAGCTGTAATCCTGCACCGTTGCGTTCATCACCGCGTGCGATTGCCCGACGTTCAGCGCAAGATGCTCAAGGTTGAAGCGATCTGGAGTAATGCTGAAGGATGCATCCAGGTTGTGCGGCAACGGGCGATAATTGCCATACTGTAACTGCCCATCGTCGTAACGCATATGGCCCACGTAGCGTTTTTGAGTGGGATCATAGCCGGCCGTCACTTCCAGGTCGCGCAAGTCTGCAGTGAGAGGTGTTTTATGGTCGTTATAGAAAATGGCGCCGTTATTCAGCACAAAATGCCGAATACCGAGGTCAAACAGATTTGTTTGGCTCTTGCTCGAGCTTTTGGATTGCGGCAGGTTGTTCTCGCCCGCATGATTCACGGCTACGTGCACTACCGGATGATCGATGACGATGTCCTGAAAATGCCATTTGCGCTGGAGGACAGAGTCCACGTTGATATCGGCATTCAGATGGTCAGCAGTAAAGAGAGGAGGCGCACTGAGCGGTTCAGTGCCGTGGACAACCACGTCATAGAGGTTTACGGAAAGGTTCGTGAGGCTGAGATTGAAATCCCGTACGCTGAGCTTTGCTCCGGTTGAGCTGTACACGGAATGTTCAACTTTGCC
Organism: Candidatus Angelobacter sp.; assembly: GCA_035712465.1. Lineage (GTDB taxonomy): Bacteria > Acidobacteriota > Terriglobia > Terriglobales > Acidobacteriaceae > Angelobacter. The sequence continues at coordinate 34,730 of DASTAS010000005.1, read as the reverse complement.
CAGAATCGCTTCGCGGACAGAATGGTTGTACTTCAGCAGCAGAACGGCCGTTACCGCAACTCCTACTACAACGATTACGACAATCGCCACAATCCAGAGAATGAGCTTTTTCCAGTTCACAATTTCACCGTCAAAATGCCTGGCCAAGAGTAATGAAATACTGCCAGGGGCTTTCTCCGTTTACCGGATTCAGATTGCGTCCGATGTCAAACCTGACAGGACCAACCGGTGTTGCATACCGCACGCCGACCCCGATCGTGTTGCTGTAGCTACCGATGTCGCCCAGACCGACACTGGTAAATACGTTGCCTCCATCGTAGAAAACCACGCCGCCCAGCTTGCTTATGAGGGAGGTCGGGAAACGCAGCTCACTATTCAGTATGAAAAGCTGTGGTCCTCCAACCGGCACGGTGATCAAGGCGCACGTGCTGGGATCCGCAGGGTTGCCGCAAACCGGGACCGAGCGCTGCGGGCCCGCACCGTTGAGCGGGAAACCTCGCAATGTGCTGCCACCGCCGGAAAAGAAGCTCTCGCTGAGAGGAATATGCGCACCGGCAAATGCCTGTTCAACGCCTACCCTTACGCTGTTTGCCCACACCACGCTCTGCGTAAAAATGGATTTGTAGTAGGCGGTCTGGCCCAGCAATCGGAAAAAGTTTGTATTCGAGCCGAGGGCGCTGGGACTCAGGTCCGCTTCAAAGCTTTCGTAAATTCCGAGATGCGCATCCAGCGGATTATCGCGCGTGTCGCGGATGAAAGACCCGGAAAGGGTTGAGAGACGCACGTTAAGGTCGGAGACGGGTACCAGTTGCGGTACCAGCAAATTGGTGAGATTTGTGCGATTGAAGTTGTAACGAATCGAAATCGATTTGGTCTTCTTGGCGTCAAGGTAACGCTGAAATTCAAGCCCGCCTCTGGCCAGACGGTCAGTGAAGAGCGGGTTTTGGCTCGACCGGTCGATGGATGCGCTCAGGGTTGAAGTCCACGTGCTGTTCCAGAATCGAGGGTCGGTCCAGCCTGCGTTAGCACGCTGCTCCAGCCGTGCTCCGAATACGCCAACGGTTACTGTCTCGGCGCGCCCGCGAAAATTACGGCGACTGTACTGAACTGAACCGCGCGGCCCCCAGAACGTCTGTTCACTGGTCTGGAAGTTGCTTGGCAATCCCACCGGTGGAAGGCCTGGAACTGCCACCGTTCCACCGGGCACGCTCCCGCCTCGCTTGGTGACCTCAAATCCGACCCCGTACGTAATTGAGTTCCGCTTGGCCTCGTGTACTTTTACCAGAACGTCACCGTTGCTCTGGTCGGTAACGGGCCGGAGCGTATCCACATTCGTCCAGTCGAAGACATCGCCCAGAGCGTACAACTGGCTTTCGCTCTGCAGGAGAGCCGTTTCGCTCAGCGGTTGGCCTACTTTGATATTTGCAGCACGCGTGATGATTTCCGGACGCGTGTGTTGCTGTCCCAGCGGCGCGAGGGAGGCCGTGTACACCTGCGGGCCCTCATCGATCTGGTAGACCACGTTAATATGTTGTGGATTCTTCTTGTCCGCCGCAGTTGTCGCGCGGAACGTCATGCGTAAAAAGCCTTTGTCCAGATACGTGGCCATGATGCGATCACGATCTTTGTTCAACAGTTGCTGTGAGTAAGGCTTGCCCGGCTTCAGGTTCAGGTCACCACTGGGGACAAGTTGCTGCTCCTGGATCGACTTGTTGCCTTCAATCCGAAGGGACTCGACAATATCCCGCTCGCCTTCATTGATCTGGAATGCCACACGAACATTACCGCGATTGCGGGTGACCTCGGGAGTAACCGATATTTTGCTGTATCCTGCATCCTTGTACGCCGCCTCAATGGCTCTTACGCTCTTATTGAGGAGTTGATCGCTGAAGGTGCCGTGCGACCAGAAGCGCAGCCTGGGCGCCTTCTTGATGGGAATATCTGATTGCAGGTCATCTCCATCAAAATGATGGTTGCCATGAAACGCAATCGATTCCACTTTACCCCGCCTGCCGCGGTTGATCTGGTACAGGACCGTCACACCTGAATCCTGGCGCTCAATCCGACTCTGAACTTGCGCGTCAAAGAACCCCTTGGATTGAAAATATCCTTTCAGGTTCTCCCGCCCTTCAAAGACCAGATCAGGATCGACGGTATTCTCCTGATAAATGGGAATGAGCTTTCTCTGCGTTCGGCCCCACACGTGAGCTCCCGCAACCTTGACGCGAATTTGCGGTCCCTCCGTTACATGAAAAAGCAGGTCGGTGCGGTTATAACGGGGACGATATCTAGTGGAAACCAGCTTGATTTGCGCTGCCAGGTAATGCTGTTGGGCCAGTTTCGCCTGCATGCGTTTCATCGCGTTCTGCAAAGTCGTACGCGAGTAACTCCTGCCCGGTTTCAAAGATGCCCGGCGAATCCGCGCCCAGAACGAACTCACACTGTCTTTCAGCCGGCGCTGTTGAGCGGGCGATACACCTTCGATGGTAATGTTACCGAACTTCGCATGACGGCCCGGCTTCACCAGAAATTCCACATTCACAACTCCATGAGCGGCATCTTCATGGAGTGCCGGCTCAACCGTCGCGCTGAAATAACCTATCTGGTGCAAAAAATCGAGCAGGTTGGATTCGGCCTGTTCTACCCGACCGACCGTGTACGGCTCCTGGTGCGGATAATCCGCAGCCTGCAGCAGACGCGTATAGGGGAAGCGCGACGCCCCTTTGGAAAACTGAAATACGCCAAAGTACAGGGCCGGCTGCAAAACAAAGAGTACTCGCAGACCGTTTGCCTCCGGAGTGACGTCCACCGTAACGTCCTGGAACTCTCCCGTCTTTTTTAGGGCAGCTACGGTTGCATCCACCTGCTTTTGCTCGTACGGAGCATTAACGCGCTGCGCAATCAACTTGTCCATCGTCCTCAGGTTCAGGTTAGGCTTACCAGCAAGCTCTACGGAAGCCACCTTCTGCCCTTCGTATGAGATTGTGGGCGCAGCCTCGGGAGCTTCCTGCGCAAATGACGACGAAAAGATGAAGATGAGGGCAAAGATGAAAGCAGGCGGAGCTTTGCGACAGGGGAAACTGGACATGCGTGTCAGCCTTGAAATCTTCTCGACTCCTGAGCAGCCGTGCGGCAAGAACTAATTGGTTAGAGAGAGCGCGGAGGTTTGATGTTGCTCAGCAGGGCACTCGGTTCCAGTGACTCTGGCAAGCGGGCGCGCGCATGCAACCGGAGTGGCCCGGCAAGTCAACTTGTGTAGCGCGATCGGCATCCAATGTCTAAATGCCCGGAGTTCCCCCCGGCGGAGTAATCCATGCTTTGGACGATCTTTGTAATCGTGCTACTTCTGTGGCTTTTAGGTTGGGGGTTCGGCGTGGCTGGTAGCTTGATTCATCTTCTGCTGGTGGTGGCTTTGATCGTGCTTCTGATAGAGCTCATCACCGGGCGCAGGGCTGCAGTTTAGGCTTTGATCCCCGTCTGAATACCTTGCTGCCGCCGAGAAGCAATGCTACTGCTTCTCGGAAAAGTCCGATAGCTTTCGTTCAATTTCTTCAAGCGCCTGGTTGAGCGATTCCGTGTATCTGGCGTTGGCAGACGATTCAATCTGGTGTTGAATGTAGGCTCGGGAGAGCAGCAGGTTCTGCTTTTCCCGTTCCGCTTTCCGGTCATCTGCTGACGCTTCTGCGCCCGGTGCGGTGTGCTTCTCACTCGCTTGTTCCATCTGCGATTCCACCTGCTTACTTTCCCACCCGCGTGCCATAAATTTGCGGTCCTCTCCCACTTCTGATGATAATTCGTTCCCAGCGACTGCCGTAGACCCAAAGTTGCTGCACGATGAGCCCGCAGCTTGGCGGCAAATCCGAGAGGATCATGGCTGGCACTCAAATAATGATGGACAAGCCGTGTTTCATGAGGATTTGAAGTGGCGAGGCAGGGCCGGTAAGCGAACTGACCGGATTGCAACAGTGGCCATGATGCACTCAACAATCCTCGTCTGAGAAGAAGTCAGGATGCACAAGAACCACGGCGGTCTGGTTTCAAAATGGAACTGAGTAGCTGAATTCTTAGATTGCTTTTAGATTTTTACCATCGGACGGCGTAGGATAAGTGACGTTGTCTGTCGACATGCAAGCGTATGGAACCCGCAACCAACAATGCGGAGTGTTCTCAGCCTTTGCCTCTTTTTCGTCCTGAGGCTTTGGCGGCACGTGAGAAGTTACAGGGTGACATTCTGTCAATTCGTCCTTTTTCTTTTTGGGCGTTCCTTATCTTAGTTGGTGGAGTGATTGTATGCGGGCTGGGATTTCTGATGTCTTCGCAGTACCAGCCCAGAGCTACCGTCTCCGGATCAATCTCGTCCATTTCGCACGATACAGCCAGGCAGAAGGACGCTTCATCTGAAGCCACATTCTACGCGCCGGGAAAATGGATGCGGAATATCCAGCCGGGCTCGCGGCTCACCGTGCGTTGGCCGCTTTCGTCAAATCGCGTTTCGCTGCCGGGCATCATTGTTGGCGTCAGGCGGGTAGAAACTGCTGCTGTCGGCGTAGGCTCCCCTGATCTGGCCATACCGGGACCTGTCTACAAGGTCACGGTAGCTATCTCACTTAACTCCCTGCCTGCGGGGGCAGATCGTGTGCATCCGGGGGCGAAACTGGAAGCCGAGTTTCCATTAGAGCGCAGACCGTTGCTTCGCTGGCTGATTCAGAGCAGCGGAACTGTGAAAATTTAACAACTGATGCGACTGTTGAAGATGAGACTGCCTTTCCGGCGTACTCTCGCGGTAATTTTCCAGACCGAAGCCACGGAATGCGGACTTGCGTGTCTGGCAATGATTGCCGGCTACCACGGCCTGGAAACCGATCTGCAATCACTGCGCGAGCGTTTCTCTATCTCCATGAGGGGCGCGACTCTTGGTCACCTGCTCAGGTACGCCGGACAGATGGAGTTTTCCTGCCGTCCGCTGCGCCTGGAGCTCGAAGATCTTCCTTATCTGAAAACGCCATGCATCCTGCACTGGGACATGACACACTTTGTAGTACTGGCCAGGGCAACGCGTACCGGCCTGGTGCTGCACGATCCCGCTATGGGGATGAGGAAGATGAGCTACGCCGAGGCGAACCCGCACTTTACCGGCGTCGCAATGGAACTTACGCCCACGCCGGCCTTTAAACCCCGTGACGAGTCTCGCCCCCTTCGGTTGCGCGAACTGGCCGGCCGCGTTACCGGGCTCAAGAAAGCCCTGCTGCAGATATTTGCCTTGGCGGCCGTGCTGGAGGTGCTCGCCATCTTCAGTCCTCTGTTCCTCCAATTGGCGGTGGACAAAGTTGCCACAGCTTACAACCCTGGTCTGCTTCCGGTGCTTGGGATAGGGTTCATGCTCCTGGTGCTGGTGCAGGCCGTGGTGGCCGGCATGCGAAGCTGGGCGACGCTCTATTTCGGGACGTCCATGAAGCTGCAATGGTATGCCAACATCTTTTCCCATCTGGTGCGGCTTCCGGTATCGTTCTTTGAAAAGCGCTACTTCGGCGACATCCTGTCCCGCTTTGAATCTGCGGAATCCATCCAGCGCACGCTCACAAACAACTTTGTCGAGTCTCTGCTGGATGGAATCATCTCCATTTCCATTCTCGTTGTGATGTTTGTTTATAACCGGGAACTGGGTGCGGTTGTGGTGTTGAGCGTGGGTCTCTATGTGCTTGTGCGAAACCTCATGTACGGGCGCCTGCGCACGCGGACGGAGGAGCAGATTATCAACGCCGCGAGGCAGCAGACCCACTTTCTTGAAACCTTGCGAGGTATTCGAACCATCAAGGTCTTCGGCCGGGAAGACAGCCGTAAGAGCCGCTGGATGAACCTTCTGGTAGATACCACCAATTCGCAAGTGTCTGCAGAACGGCTCTCGATCATCTTCAAGTCCGCCAATACCTTAATCTTCGGCGTGCAATCGGTTGCTGTTATCTGGCTGGGAATCACGCTGGTGCTGCGAGGCAGTTTCACCACCGGCATGTTGTTTGCGTTTGTCGCTTACGAGGAGTTGTTCAAGGCCAGGATGATTGCCCTGGTAGACCGCGGCTATGAGTTCCGCATGCTGTCGATTCAGGCGCAACGGCTTGCCGACATCGTGCAGGCGCGTCCTGAGCCTCTGGAAATGGAACTTGAGCCCGGAGAGCCACAAGCTATTGCCATTGAAGTGAAGTCCCTCAATTTCCGTTACTCGGAAGCCGATCCATTGCTGCTCAAGGACGTTGATTTGCGGATTCGTGCCGGGGAATGCGTTGCCATCACCGGGCCTTCCGGGGCGGGAAAATCAACTTTGCTCAAATTGATGGCTGGCCTGCTGCAACCGCAATCCGGTGACGTCATTATCAACGGGCATTCGGTTTGCGCGAGCCGGGCAGCGGTCCTCGGCAAAGTCGGGTTTGTGCTGCAGGACGACTCGCTTTTTGCGGGCAGTATCAGTTCCAACATTGCTTTTGCCTCCGATATACCTGATCCGGAACGCATTCAGGCATGCGCGAGGCTGGCTTGCCTGCATGACGAGATCATGGCCATGCCCATGGCTTATGAAACTCTCATCGGCGAGATGGGCGGGGCCCTTTCCGGCGGGCAGCAGCAACGGCTGCTGCTGGCACGAGCTCTGTATCAGCAGCCCTCAATTCTGATTTTGGATGAAGCCACGAGCCATCTCGACGTTCCCACCGAGCAGCGAATCGCCGCCATGCTCGCTGAGCTGCGGATCACTCGCATCTTCGCGGCGCATCGGCCCGATACCGTTGCCATTGCTGATCGGGTGATCTCTATATCTCGAACAGGGATCGTCGAAGAAGTTGCGGCTCCCGCTGGAGTAAATCGCACCGGCAACTCACACCACCCGTTTGAAAACGCAAAAGGAGGAGAAACCTATGTCAGAGCACAAGGAGATTAGAGTCGTGGCGCGCTCGGGCGCCCGCGAACTGAGCAAGGAAGAACTGGTCATTATCAACGGAGCGGGCATTCCTTGCAGAATCACCTTCAGCCATCTTCCCGGCGGCGGCACAGACGAGGACACGCAGTGTCCGGGGCCAGCTTAAGTCGTCCTTCATTGATTCTTAATTCCTCCTGGTTGCCGGGAGGTAATGGCAGCATCCCATGGCAACAAAGCTGGCTGCCAGCTTGGGGTCAGTAACGATGACCGAAAAGGAGGAACTATGGCAAACGTCAGCGACAACAGAGTGTTAGCCCGCATACAGGCCCGCGACCTCACCGAAAAGGAAATTGAGGTGGTAAGCGGAGGCAGTATCAGGACAGCAACTGTCTGCACCGCTATTGGCATCAGCTTTGCCGACGGCGACCGCGGGGAGTGCTGATTTGTGGGGTCAGCAATGGCCCCGATTATCGTTGAAAGGAGAAAATCGTGACAAAAGACAACAGAGTATTGGCTCGCCTTCACTCTCGCGATCTCAGCGAACGAGAGATTCAGACGGTAAGCGGAGGCACTCCCAGAACATTGACACTGTGCACTGCTCCAAATGCTTTTTCTGTCGCGGACGGTGATCTCGGCGAGTGCGGCTGACTTTTTCGCGGCCAGAAATGGCCCCATTCAACCATCCTCAGGAGGAAATCATGAAAAACGACAACAGAGTATTAGCTCGCATACAAGCCCGCGTTCTCACCGAGAAAGAGACGGAAAAGGTGACTGGCGGAATACACACGGAGACAGTGTGCACCTTCTTTAATGGCTCCCTGGATGGAGACCCAGGAGAGTGCTGAAATGTTTGGGGGCGGCTCCGCTGGCCGCCCCGCCACTCTGAACCGTTCTTGAACACATGAAGGAGAAAGAGATGGAACATGAGACCCGAGTGCTCGCTCGCTTGCAGGCCCGCGAGTTAACTGACAGCGAAAAGGAAGTTGTGATGGGCGGAATCGGCACAAAAACCGTATGTACGATCGGCGCCAATCACGCAAAAGATGGGGACGTCTCTCTGGGTGAATGCTAATCGACTGCGCGGCACTGCCGTCCGCCTATGAAACCAAGTTTTTCGCGCCTCTGTGTAGCAGAGTCCGCAGGAGGAGAGAATATGCAACAAGACAACAGAGTACTGGCGCGTATGCAAGCCCGCGTCCTTAACGAGAAAGAAATGCAATCTGTGAGCGGCGGGGCTCGTATTACGGCGACCAAATGCACCGTGCTGGCAAACAAGTTCGCTGACGGCGATACTGGCGAGTGCTAGCAACGAACCGGAAACCCGCGAGTTGAGCACCTAAACTAGAGCTTAAGGACCTGTGGTCTTTAAGAAAAACGCAAAAGGAGGAAAGCAATGAATCAAGACAATCGAGTACTGGGCCGCACCGGCGCACGTGATCTCACCATGGAAGAAGTGAATGTCGTAGCTGGCGGCCACGTTCGTACGTTGACACCCTGCATCGCTGATACCAGAGGGAATTTGCTGAACGGCGATACAGCCATTGGCGAGTGCTGAGCGCTTATTTGCAACGCAGGTGGCTGATCAAGCCACCTGCTTAATCTCACGCATTGAGGGATAGACAGATGAAAATCGTAATTTTGGCTTACGCCAATGACAATCACACGGCGCCCCTGAAATGGGCCCTGGAAAAAGCCGGATACGCGGTGGAATGCTGGAGCGGCCTGGGTTGGAGTCCCGAACAGCAGGCGACAATCAGCTTTAATGGAAGCACACGCTTAACACTCGGACCGTACACTTTGCAGCCGGATGATGTGGTGTGGATCCGTCGTCCCAACCAGCCGATACCGAACCCGAAGGTCGCGGAGCCGGACCGCAAGTTCGCGGAAGGAGAGTACCGGTGGTTTTCCTGGGCGGTGATGTATCTTTTTGAGCCTCTGGGCGTACGCTGTATCAATTCCTATTCGGCCTCGCGATTCATCAACAACAAATCGACACAACTGGTTCTGGCAAAGGCAGCAGGCATGAACGTTCCTGCGACCCTGATGTCAAATTCACCCGAAGCAGTCAGAGGCTTCCTGGAAGAACGACAGGGCGTTCGCACCATCTGCAAAGCATTTTTTCCCCATGTCTGGCAAAAGAACGGTGGCGGTGTTGCCGTGACTGAAACATTCGAGATCAAATTGGATCAGCTTCCTGCGGATGAAGTGCTGACCTATGCTCCCGCGATTTACCAGGAGATGGTTGTTAAGAACTTCGACGTGCGAACTGTCCTGATGGGTACAAGTGTCTACTCCTACTCACTCCATAATCCGAAAGGAGCCATTGACTGGCGGCAGGACGCGGGCCAGGGATTGGTGGAGGTGAGGCCGATTGAAACCCCGCGGGAAGTCGAGGCCGGGATCCTGGAATTCGCAAAAAGAGCGGGCATTACATTCGGGAGCATGGATTTCGCGATTGATGCCGAGGGTCGCTGGTGGTTCCTGGAAATCAATGAGGAGGGCCAATTCTTGTGGCTCGACGAGTTCAATCGTGAGGTGAATCTCCAGCAGAAGTTCCTGGCTTTCCTGACTTCAGGTGAAGGAGCATCGCGCAAAGTAATTGAGGAACGTGAGGCGCTGTTTCCATCGTGGCAGGATTACTGCGCGTCGCCGGAGAAAGATCAGGTGCCTCCCGAGTTTTCGGAGGGTCCGGTGCCGTTTCTCTCAGTTGAACCTTAAAGGCTCGCGATCGCATGCAAAGGGTTGAAGCTGGTTGGAGAGATCCAACCAGCTACAGCCGCGGTGAAGTCAATTTGGCGCGATCACCGTACTAATTGCTTTCTGGGAATTTGATTGCTGCACCAGCTTCAACTGGTTTAAATCCTCGACTAAGTGTGCCCACTCAGACTTGTGCCGTCTGGTCTCAAACGGCTGATTCAAATCGCTGTAAAAACTCAGGATATTTTGCCGCAGTTCGGGTGGCGCATTCGCGAAGTCTGCCCGGGCAAGTTCCTTGACCAGGCGGGCATATGCGCGATCGGCGAGTCTGTATTCTCCAGGCCTGGTGCGTTTACCGGTATCCAGATCATCATTTGGTACTGAAAGATCATGCTGCTCCGTCATGATCAGCGCCTTGTGATAAACCGCCACTGTTTTCTGCACGCTGGCAAGATACATCTTTTCTGTTTCTGGAATGGGCGGCTTGGGATCGATGACTCGCAACGGCCCGACCTTGGGCAGGATCTTTACAATTACGGCGATAACTTTCGCCCAAAAGCCGGGATGATAATAATTATTCCCCCACTCTTTCTGATATTCAGCGCGGCTCAGCGTGTACCGAAATGCCTTTGCGTCGAAATTGGGAATGGCTTGCAGCTCGTCCTTTTTTGTAATGAGCGCCGCCTGGGTAAAGCGTGGGAACCAGACGCTGATTGCGTGACGGTAGCTGCCGATAGCCCGGTCTTCATCTTTCAGTACGCTTTTCAGTTGAAGGCCGTAAGTCGCCAGAAAGGCGCGATCAAGCAGAGGTTGCGCCACCTGAAAGCCGATAAAGTCGTGATATGCCTGAGACGTGTACCGTTGCTTCGCGACTTCAAGCACATCGAACCCGAACTCCGTCTGAATGTGCGAGGCCGGATCATCACTGTAGGTAATGACGTTGCCGAATTTCCTGCGCAGTTTGGGAAACTCTCTGGGTACCGATCGATTCACCGTAGGATGGCCATTCGTATCGGCGACATAGTGCGACAGGGCGCCGAGCGCAAAAGCGAGCTCGTCCGCGCTATGCGCCTGCCGCACCATTTCCAGAACAAAATCGCCACTGCGGACGTAGTGCACAAGATCGCTAAAGAACTTGTTTCCGCCGGGATAATAGCCCATGTCCTGGATAAGGCTGCCGCCATAGGCGTAGGCGTGCGCTTCGCGCAGCTGTTCCGGCGTGATATCCGGATAACGCTCGCGCAGCAGCTTTGCGATGTCTGAGTGCCAGAGAAAATCGACGATCTGCTCGTGCGTCAGCACCGAGTAGGCGGGCAACGGAGTAGTCGTGAGCAGGAGAAAGAACACCAGGAGCGACACTGAGGCGGTGCGGAATCTTTCTCCTCGGCAGAGTGCGGGCATCAGCAGCTTAGATTCCTTATCAGCGCGAGATGTTGACCAGCAACCCGGGATGGCTCACTTATTCTGCTATGGTTGCTTCGTCTGAGCAGGCGGCACTCCGTTGGGAAAGAGCTTTAGCAGAAATTCTTTATCCGCCGCCATAGGTTTAAAGGGATCGTAGCTAACGCCTTCTTGCCAGCGCCGATCGAATTGGGCTGGATTGAGAGCTCTGGCCTTGCCGAATTCCTGCAGTGCCGCGGGCTTGTCACCTGCGAGATAGTCGATGAATGCGAGATTCATGTGCATGGCCGGGTTTCCCGGTGCATACGATGCGGCCTTCTGCGCTCCTTCTTGTGCGCGCTTCACGTCAACCGGTTTCATCTCCAGAGCTTTGTACATTTGGTCAAGATAGTTATAGGCAAGATTGAGGTCGAGCAGCCGGCGGAGTTCTTTGAACGGATCGGGATTGTCATCAACGTTGATGTAGATGTAGCGATCATTGTTGATATTGCGGCCGCCGCCCTTGCGAACCACGAGCATGGAGGCCGATTGCCTTCCTCTGGCGTCGCCGCCGGCAGCGTCACCGGCTTTTAACGCTGCGTAGAGCTTTTCCGCCAGCTCACCTTGGGTAGACTCGAAAGCTTTGCCCATGGCTTCCGGCACCTGCGGCCCTACCAGAATGTTGCCCTGAGCAGACCATGTCTTTCCCTGTCTGTCCCCGGCCCAATGTGGCGCGTTGGGTCCCGTGTAAGCGGCGATATTTCCTTTTGCATCCACGATTGCAACCTGGCGTCCGTCCTTGCCTTCGAACTTGTCATCCGCAAGCAGTTTCTTGAGAACTTGAGGAGCGGTCATGCCCTGGCGGAGCAGATCGAGCGCCTGCTGTCCATAGCCGACATTCACGTTCGCTTGTGTAGCCACTGCTCCCACATTTGCCATGGCCCACGGCACAACGGATCCCACAGAGAAATAGCGCGAAGCCACGGCCACTCCGAGATCACCATTTTGCGGATCAATGGCCACAATGGAGAAGGTGGAGACTGTTGGAAGTGGTGGGGTTTTGGCGAATGCCGCCGTGGCCAACAGCAACAGGATTGGAACCAGCTTTTTCATTCGTTTGTCCTGAATTTCTTAGTCGATCGAAGCTGAAAGTTTAAAATCGCTTCGCCGGTTGAAGGCCGGGATTCATTCCTGAACCAGCAACACTTTGCCGGTCTCACTCTGTTGTTGCTGCGAGGATAGCAGCACGGTTCCCACCGAGCCAAGAACAACCGCCATGGCAATAACCATCAGCAACGGCACCGCTTCGTGTGCAAACAAAGCGCCTTCCAGCACTGCAATGACCGGAGTGATCAGGCTGGTTGTGGCGAGTTGATACGGCTGCATCCTTTTCAGCAGCCAATAGTAAATGACAAAGGCCGCGCATGAGCCAAACAAAACCAGGAAGCTCAAGGCCAGCACCGCAGTCCTCGTCCAGAGTGCATGGCTGTGCGCTTCCAACGCCCATGTTCCCCAAAACAACACGACAGAGCCAAACAGCAGTTGTATGCCGGTCGCAACCACAGGATCAACATCCTGGAGCCGATACTTGGCATAGACGATGGACCATGCGCTCAGAATTACTGCAAGAAGGATAGCGATGCCTCCCAGCAGCGCAGAACTGCTGGCGCTCAAGCCGCTCGGGAACAGCAACAACAGACCACCGAACCCAACCAGCAAGGCTAACAAAGCCCGGCGCGGCACGCTGCGGCGCAGCAGCAGAGGCGTGAAGAGCGAAACCAACAGCGGCATGCCTGAGAAAAGAACGGCGGTCATGGATGAAGAGACGTACTGCTCCGCCCAGAAGAGCAAACCATACGGCACAGCCATGATTGTGACACTGAGAACCAGAAGGGCGTTCCATTGCTTCTCGCCTGCAGGCCAACGGCGTTTCTGGGCCACTGCGATTGTGAGTAACAAGATCGCTCCGGCGAAGAAACGGATCGCTGCCGCATCAAGCGGCGGTACCTCGCGCACAACCAGACGGATCGCCAGCCACGTGCTGCCCCAAATCACGCACAATGCAGCAAAGCCGAGGAGTTGCGCGCGCGTGAGTGGTCCGGCCATTCACAAACAGTCTAATCGATCTGACTACAGTGCCTGCCTCGGAGAGTTTGGACCATCAGTTGCTCACTTTAAAAGCAAGTTCCCCTCGCGAAGACCGCACGATCTGGCTCAATTTCGAACATTGCAGAGGAGTTAGGGTCGTTACTGTAGCTCAGGTATCGACAAGCCGCTCCGAACTTTAGGTTCGACAGTCAGTATACAAATTCCCATATTCATCAGATGTCTTCCATACGGAGACTGACGAATAAGCAAAGTGAGTAGCTTTTAGAGCACAATGACCAGGACCTGCCAAATTCTCGCCACGCTACTGCTGATTGGTGTGAGTTGCTTCGCAACCGGCACACAGCGAACAAAGAAATCAAACGTGAACCCGAAGGCAAAACCGCCCGTAGTAACGACCCGAGATTTGCCACATACGAGCGACCCTGTCCCTCTACTCTCATGTGTGGGAGCGGGCATGGCGGTGGGCGGATTGCTTTCAGTGCATTACGGAAAACGCAGGGACAAGTAGGCGTTTGGCTGCATCTAAGTTGGCATGAACTTCAGACGGTTGGGTTCCTCCATTCCCCGAACGGGCCGGGCGTGGCGGTCAGGCCTGTTCCAAGGTCGAACCATCTCTCTCCTGCTGCTGCTCATAGGAATAGGACTGCTTGGGTATGTCGGCAGCCAGTATTGGGGCATGTATCGCAGCCAGCAGAGACTTGCAATGGAGTGGCAACATCAGGCGGCGCTGGTAAATGTTCCCGGCGCTCCCAAGCTTACGGCTGATGATCTGCTGACACGAGTGGTAATTCCCAAGATCAACGTCGACGACATTGTTGTAGAAGGCGTGTCTCACAAGGACTTATCAAAGGGACCTGGACACATCAAGGACACGGCCATGCCGGGAGAACCCGGAAATGCGGTCATCAGCGGCCATCGCGATACCTTTTTTCGCCACATCTATGAGCTGACAAAAGGCGATGAAATCCAGATTCGCCGCGATGGAAAGATTTTCCATTATGAAGTCACCGGGAAGAAGATCGTGATGCCGGACGATATCGGCGTTCTTAAGCAAACCACGGACCCACAGCTTACCCTCATCACCTGCTACCCCACCTATTACATAGGCCCTGCGCCCAAGAGACTGGTGGTATTTTCCAAGCTGGTGGGAAGCGAAAATGACATTCCCAAACAAACTCTGGCGAGCCGAGCCGCCGCGCAGTAGAAACTTTCAGCGTCAGCAGTAATAAAATCATTTCGTGGATCTGTGGGACGCAATCATCACAGGCGCGGGATTGGCAGGTGTTTGCACCGCGCTGGAACTACGCGCGCGGGGCGCAAATGTGCTGCTTCTGGACAGCGGGCAACCGGGCCGGGAGGCTTCCTCCGCCGCAGCCGGCATGCTGGCGCCGGCCGACCCGGAAACCCCGGTTTTGCTACGCGCTTTCGCCGCTGCGGCAGCGCTCTTCTATCCCGAATTTGTCGAGAAGCTGGAGCAAAGTTCCGGATGCAAAGTTGACTTTCGGCGGCAAGGAACAATCGTACTCGGCGAAGAGAGTCCTCCGCCCGAGTACCGCAGGTTACCGCCACCAGAGCTGCACAGGTTGGAACCCGAACTGAAAGCCGACGCATACGAGGTGTTCTTTGTTGCGGAAGACAGCGTTGATCCAGTGTTGCTCATCCGCGCTGCTTTACGCGCCGCAGAACTGGCTGGAGTCGAAGTTCGAGCAGCTTGCGCGGTGCGGAGAATGCGGTGGCTTGGATCACACGTTGAGGTCCTGACTGACAATGGAGTATTGCAAGCCGAGGCTGCGGTGAACTGCATGGGCGCCTGGTCAGGGCCGCCGGTAAAGCCCCGCAAAGGTCAAATGCTTTATCTGAAAGCTCCACGTCCCGGTTTGCTGCAACACGCAGTCAGAGCGCCGGGAGCTTACATGGTGCCACGCAGCTCAGGCAAGATTTTGGTCGGTACAACGGTTGAGGATGTTGGATTCGATAAATCGGTGGACGCGGCGGTCATCCGCAAGATGCACCAAGCCGCAGCAGACTATCTTCCCGAACTTGAGTCTGCACCGCTCATCGAAAGCTGGGCAGGTTTGAGACCCGGAAGCCCTGACAATCTGCCTGTGATCGGGTCAACGGCGGAAAGAAACGTCTTTATTGCCAGCGGGCTATTTCGAAATGGAATCCTTTTGGCGCCTTACACGGGCAGGATTGTTGCTGAAATGGTTATGGGGAAAAACCTGGAGCTGGATATTTCAGCCTTCTCGCCATCGCGTTTTGCACAAAACGCTAATCCTCTCGTAACCAGATAATCTGCATCGCAGTTGCCAAGATTCATGAAAAAATAACTCTGTGGACCTTCAGTACCTCCTAATCCAGCTTTTGGTGAAGCTCGGCGTTGTCACGGCCGTGGCCAGCGCCCTGGGCCGTTCACGCGAATTTAAGAAGCTGCTCTTCGCTCAGCGCAGAACGGTAAGAGAAAATTTGCTTTTCGTGCTCTTCACCTGCTTCCCGTTTGCGTTGGGCGTGTATATCCGCTTCAACGTAAAGAATTTTCTGGCTGCGGACATGGGTTTTGAAGCTTCCATCCTTACCGGAGTCATCGGAGGCCGCGTGGCAGGGACAATGGGCGGAGCGCTGATGGCCTTGCCCGCATTGGCTTATGGCGAATACCTGACGCTCCCCATCAATATCATTGCGGGTTTACTGGCGGGTTCGTTGCGGCACTTTTGCCGTAATGAAGAAGAAATCTGGACATTCTCCCCTTTTATTGACCTGAGCGTGTACCGCTGGCTCAGGCGCAATTTGCGGCATCCCCGGATCGACTGGCAAACGGCATTTTTCCTGATCATCATAGCCCTTCAGGCAGGGCGTATTGAGCTGCGCTATGCCACTCCGAGATGGCTCTGGGTGCTGTATCTTCCCTCCCCTGTGGCCATGCTGTTTGTATTTGCTGCTACGGTGGCGACCATCGCCATTCCGATCAAAATCTGGAACAACGCGCGCATTGAAATGAAGCTCGAGGAGCAGGAGAAGCTGCTGCTGGAAGCACGCATGGACGCGCTGCAAAGCCAGATCAATCCTCACTTCCTTTTCAACACTCTGAACTCCATTTCTTCTCTCGTGCGTTTTGATCCGGACCGGGCGCGGGAATTGATCCTGAAGCTCTCAAAAATTTTGCGCCGTCTGCTGGGCAAGCACGATGAATTTGTGCAGCTTCGCGACGAAATCGAATTTGTGGACGACTACCTGGAGATTGAGGTTGCGCGCTTTGGCCACGACAAACTGCGTTTTTACAAGCACCTTGATCCGGATACCCTTGACGTCGTGGTGCCCTCCATCCTTCTGCAGCCGCTGATCGAAAACAGCATCAAACACGGCCTTTCGCCGAAGGTCGACGGCGGCAGCATCACCATACGCAGCCGCCTGCAGGAAGGAAAACTCGTCATACAGATTGAGGATGACGGCGTGGGCATGAGCGCGCCGCCCGCGGTTGCAGCACAAACCATGGCGTCGGGCCGGGGCATCGGCATGATGAACGTAGCCGAAAGGCTGCATGTGCTCTTCGGCGATGAAGGGCGAATGATCGTGCAGAGCCGCGATGGCCACGGAACTCTGGTGATGCTCGAGCTTCCCGTGCTGCAGCACGATCTGCTGGGTGCAAGTGCTTCTTCGTCGATCTACGCCGCCCGTTCCAGCACGCGTTCGTAGAATTTCTCGTATTCCGGAATGATTTTAGTGGAGCAGAAGCGCGACTGCGCCTCCCACCGGGCAAGCATCCCCATCTCCCGCAGACGCTTTTCATCGGAAAGTATTTCGATGCCGCAACGGGCCATCGTCTCGACATCGCCCACCTCGGCCAGGTAGCCGGTCCGGCCGTGTTCAATGACCTCCGGCACGCCACCTACGGCAGTGGCAATAGCAGGGACTTCACAAGCCATTGCCTCCAGTGCTGCCAGGCCGAAGGACTCAAGCTCGCTCGGTACCAGCATGAGGTCGGCGACCGAAAGCTTCTCATTCACATGATCCACCTTGCCCAGGAACTCAACTTTCTTCCGCAAACCCTTCTGGCTCACCAGCCACTCTGCGCGTGAACGCTCAGGACCATCTCCCATGAGGAGCAGCCGTGAAGGGACCTCTCTTTGAATCCGATCGAAGACTTCGATCACATCGCAAACGCGCTTGACGGGCCTGAAGTTGGAGACATGCACCAGGATGCGTTCGCTGTCGTGGGCAAATTCGCTCCGCTTTTCGGACGCCTTCGGGTCACGTCGGTAGGTGTCACAGTTCACAAAATTGTAGATCACCTCGATCGGGTTCTTGATGTCGAACTCCTGGAGCGTCCTCTGCTTCAGCCAGTTGGAGATCGCCGTTACCCCGTCACTCTGTTCAATGGAGTAGCGGGTCACCGGGAGGTAGGAGCGGTCGGCGCCGACTATGGTGATGTCAGTCCCATGCAGCGTGGTCACAAACGGCAGCTTCCGTGGCATCTCCATTGCAGCAAGCATCTGCCGCGCGAGCAACGCGCTCACCGAGTGCGGAATGGCGTAATGGACATGCAAAATGTCGAGGTCGTAAATTTCGGCCACTTCCGCCATGCGCGTTGCCAAGGCCAGGTCATAGGGCGGGTACTCGAAGAGTGGATATTGTGAAACCGTGACTTCGTGGTAAAAAATCCGTGGGTGCTCTGTGTTGAGGCGAATCGGCGGTTGGTAGGCAATGAAATGCACCTCGTGCCCCCGGGAAGCCAGTTCAATTCCCAGTTCCGTTCCAACCACGCCACTCCCGCCATATGTTGGATAACAGGTGATTCCTATCTTCAAACGGTTTCCCCTTGCTGCTTTTCGATTTCAGTCATGTGCTTGCGGATTCAGATTGTTTCCTGCCGCGTCTCTTTAAGAGCACAGATCGGAATACGAAATCAGCTCAATACCGCGCCGTGTGATGAGATTTCTCACTTCCAGCGATATGAGGGCTTGGAGCTCGACTTCTCGCGATTGGACCAGGCGCGTCCCCGCGGCCTGCAGTTCGGCATCGGCATAACCGGGATGGCAGACCAATTCCCAGGTGCCTTCCGGCAAACTCTCCAGCATGGACAGCAGCAACCGGGCATCCAGCTTCCCCGTCGCTACAATGCCGACGGTTCCGTCCGTCGTAAGCATGTTCTCGTCGCGAATCGCTCTTTGAAAGGCTGCCGCAAACACGGCGAAGCAACCTACTCCGGCGGCGCGAAGCCACATGGCGGCGTTCCCAAACACAACAGATTTCGGCCAGCATCGCCACCGTTCAAAAGGATTGCGTACTGCGCGCACACCGCATCTCCGCGCGGCGCGTAGCACCGGACGGAGCACGTGAGGAAACATGTGCGTGTGCTTGTGACTATCAACGTGCGTTACAGTGAGTCCCGCAGCCTGGAGCTTGCAGATCTGGGCCTCAGCTTCGTGCTGGATCTCGTCGCTGGAAATCTTTTTGCGCACCGCAGCGGAGGCAAATTCCTTGAGATTGCCTCGGAATCGCGCGGAGTTGTTGGTCAGCGTAGCCGCGCCCGTGGTCAGCGGCTCGCCATCAATCAGGACTACGTGGCACCCGGTCTTAAGCTCCGGCTGAGACTTGGCCACTTCCACGGCTTCTTGAAAGCCGTGAGAATTTGCCATGACGGTGGCTGAGGTAACAATGCCTTCCCGGTTCGCCTGGGCAATGGCGCGATTGACGCCCAGAGTTAGACCAAAGTCATCTGCATTGACGATAAGCCGGCGCACCCAGAGAGTCTAACAAAACGAAGTGGCATCGCCTCGTAACAGTTGCTATGCAAACAGCGAACTGTTTGCCGGGAGTACATCAACACCCCGGACCTGGCAGAAAAATCCCGCCGAATCCGGGATGAAAAGATCCCAATCAGATAATGGAAAAAGGTGGTGGAAAGAACGCCACCATCAGCAGCCAGTCTCAAAGGGGCGCTGATCTCCGTCAGGAGAAGGAGCGGCGGTGCAGACTGAAAGTGTGATGAATCCGCCACTGATCATTTCAGTTTCAGCGGTTGTCAACTCACGGGCGCCTTGACGGCCCAGTACTCTGTTCTCAGCGTTCATTGCGTTCTCCTTTCATAATTCCAGCCCATTCGGGCCAGTCTCTATGATGGCGCAAACAGAACACGGGCGCGGCACATTTCTGGCCTTGATCCTCTGAATTTCCCACTTTGGAACTAGGCGGTCCTCGAAACAGGCTGTGGTGTCTTCTCGTCCAGGAATATCTTGATTTTTTCAAGCAAGGTTGGGAACAGGTCTTCCTTCTGCAGACAGGCGGCCACATCTTTACCGCCGTCCACAGGACCGTAACCGGTAACAATGATGACGGGGACTTCAGGATGTTTCTCGTGGACCTTACGAGCCAGTTCCACTCCGTTCATGCCTTCCATCCTGAAATCGGTGACGAGGATATCAAAATCGTCCTCATCAAACTTGCGCAGCGCGTCCGCTCCACTGTAAGCACTGACCGCGCGGTACCCCTGCATTTCCAGGATTTCACAACTCAGGCGCGCCAGTATCTCATGGTCGTCGACAAACAGGATGGCTCTCATGAAACCTCCTCCGGAGTACCGGGTGGAACATACACACTGCTGAGAGGCCGTTGGGGGGACGAAGTCGGCCTTTCTTCTTTGGTTTCCTGGCAAGTCAGAAAAGATGCCTCGATCACTGGTAATTTTACTCCGTGTCGCAGAGAAGAGGGGCCGGTTCAGACCCCTGCCAGCTGCGGCATTCAGTCGCCTGAAGGCGGAACATAAAGAGCAGGCACATTGCTGTTGTGCACCAGTTGATTGAACGCCGGCACGTCAGTGGACAAGAGCTGCTTCCAGGCCGCAAGCTGCTGGTCGAGCCGGCCACGCAACATCTTGAAGACTTCATACTGCTGCTTCGAGGGTGCGCTGTCGCCTGCCTGCACTATGCCGGCAAGGCTGTCCAGTTGCTCATTCAGCATGTTGGGAAAGGCAAGATTCGCCTCCGAACCCTTCATGTTGACTTGGATGAGTTGCTCTTCCACCGGCGCCATCTTTGCATCCAGCGCTCCCGCCTGCTGAACTAAATCTTTAAGCTTTGGATCGTTTTCAAAGCGGTCCTGAATCGCCTTAAGTTCGCCGCGCATGGCGCGGATCTGGTTCACGGCCTGATGCAGTTCCTGGTTGGCGTCCCGTACCTGCACTGCCAGGTTGAACTGGCTTTGCAGATCCGCAACGCTGACATTTTTCAGCCGTGGATCCATCACAACCTTCAAGGGCTGAGTCAGGCTCTGGTTCCCCACCGCCAGCTTAACCGTGTAGTCGCCGGGCATCACAAGCGGCCCCTGCGGTCCCTGATCGCTGTAAAACGCGCCTGGAATCTGCACGGGCGGCTCCCAGCGAAGGTTCCAGGCATAGCGGTTCATTCCTGCCGAAGCAGGTATGGTGGTTACTTCTTTGACCTGATCGGGCCACTCGGGTGGTTGTTCAAACTCCTTCTTTTCCCGGCTGGAGAGACTGCGTACCAGCTTTCCCGCCTTATCAAATATTTCAAGCTTTACTTCATCTTTAGGAGCTTCTCTAAAGTAATAGCTGATGATCGCTCCCGGCGGAGGATCGCTGCCGACCGGCCCGCGGCGGTCAACCTCCTCTGGCAGATGCAACCGTAGAGCGGTTTGCGGCTTGTAGAGGATCATTGGTTTGTTTGCGAAATCCGGCTCGATCTGCCGGAGCGGAGTGATATCGTCCAGCACCCAAAAGGATCTTCCATGGGTGGCAACGATCAAATCGTCGCCGTGAATCGCCAGATCGTGAATCGGGACCGTGGGCAGATTGAGTTTTAACGGCTGCCAATGGCTGCCGTCATCGATGGAAAAATAGACTCCCAGTTCGGTTCCGGCAAACAACAACCCTTTGCGCTCCGGATCTTCCCGTACCGCATGCACGTAAGCACCATTGGGGATGCCGTTCGCGGTCATGATCCAGGTTTTGCCCGAATCACGAGTGCGAAAGATCATGGGACGCAAATCATCCAATTTGTGCCTGTCAACCGCGACGTATGCTGTTCCAGCATCAAAGTGCGACGGTTCCACGATGCTGATCATGCTCCATTCAGGCATGTCTTTGGGCGTCACATTACTCCAGTGCTGCCCTCCATCGGTGGTCAGTTGCACCAGGCCATCGTCCGTCCCCGCCCAGATCATGTCTTTCTTCACCGGCGACTCCGCGACGGCAAAAACCGTGTCGTAATACTCAACGCTGGTAATATCCAGCGTGATCGGGCCACCGGAAGGCTTCTGCTTGGATTTGTCATTACGGGTGAGATCAGGACTGATTGCCGTCCAGCTCTGCCCCATATCTGTGGATTTGAAGACACGCTCCATTGCCGTATAGAGGACGTTGGGGGCGTGCGGAGAAATAACTAGCGGCGAGGTCCAGTTGAAGCGGTGCAGCAGCTTGTCCGCGGCGTTGCCGGAAGCGTCCAGAGGATAGACCGAGATGTCCACCACTTGATCTGTGCGCTTGTCGAAGCGCGTGGTAAAATCCTCCGCATTAGCAAATACAATATTGGGATCGGGGGGATAAGGCGCAATGTAGCCGCTTTCTCCGCCTCCCACCTCATACCAATCCTGCCGGCCGATCACACCGTCATCGTCGTAGCTCTTGATGGCGACCGTGCTGTTATCCTGCTGCGCACCGTAGATGTAGTAGGGCCAGCGATTATCCGTGATCACGTGATAGAACTCTGCTGTGGGCTGGTTGTATTGCGTCGTCCAGGTATAACCGCCATCGGTGGAGATGGTAGTGCCGCCATCATTGCCGTTGATCATCCGCCGGGGATCGTTTGGATCAATCCACAAAGCGTGGTGATCTCCGTGCGGCGCGGGCAGCAGGTTAAACGTGCGCCCGCCATCCGTGGAGCGCAACATCCCGGTATTCAGGACGTAAACCGTGTCGGCTGATTTAGGATCGGCAAAAACGTGGGAGAAATACCATGGCCGCTGCCGCAGACGCCCGTCTTCATTGATTCGAATCCAGTTTTCACCGCCATCGTCGGACCGGTAGAGTCCGCCCTCATGGGACTCAACCATGGCGTACACGCGGTTGGAATCCGCGCCGGAAACCGATATGCCGATTCTCCCCATGATGCCTGAAGGTAGGCCGTGCCCTTCCAAGCGCGTCCAGGTAGAGCCGCCATCTGTGGACTTATACAGCCCGCTGCCTGCGCCGCCGCTGACCAGGCTCCAGGGCGTGCGATAGACCTGCCACATCGAGGCAAACAAGGTCCGGGAATTATTCGGATCAAATACGATGTCGATTGCGCCAGCCTTGTTGTTCTCGTAGAGCACTTTCTGCCATGTCTTGCCGCCATCCCTGGTGCGAAATACTCCACGTTGCTCATTGGGTCCATAAGCGTGGCCCAGCGCGGCAACAAAGACAGTGTTGGGATCTTTGGGATCAATAATTACCGCACCGATATGGCGCGTGTCCTTGAGGCCGACGTTCGTCCACGTCTTGCCGCCATCCACAGACTTGTACACGCCGTCGCCGTAGCTGATGTCGCCGCGAATGCAGGCCTCACCCGTGCCTACGTAGATGATGTTGTGATCCGAATCGGCGACCGCGATAGCGCCAATCGAGGCAATATCCTCTTTGTCGAACAGAGGCTGCCAGTTTGCTCCGGTGTCCGTCGTCTTCCAGACGCCGCCTGCGACCGCGCCGAAATAGAAAACGTTCGGCTCACCCGGCACCCCCGTCACGGCCAGAACGCGCCCACCGCGGAAAGGGCCTACTTCCCTCCAGCGCATTGCTCCAAACAGTTTTTCATTCACCAAAGGGGCAGGAGCACCCGCTTCACCCGAAGCGACAGCCCTTTGCGCCTTTGCCTGGGTACCGGTGGAAGACTTTCTCGCATGTTTCTGTTCGGATGAGGCATTCGACGCTTTTTGCGCCTGAGCGGCAAATGAAAGCAACAGACAAGCAAGCAAAATCAGGCAACGACCCTGTTTCAGGAAGGCCATAGTGCGGAAAACTCCTCAAAAGAGTGAATCAATGAAGCATCATCATACGCTTTTGCGAGTTCTCACGCCGGAAAGCAATGGGTTGGAGCTACAGGTCACATGCGCGTAAAAAGGCGCCTTTTTTGAAGGCGCCTTGAAAGCTGGGACCGCGCAGGGTATCACTCGACTTTTGTCGCTGTCAGTTCCACCTGCATGCGCTTGGTGCTGTTCACGTCATCCATGCTGGTAATAATCTGCGGCTTGCCGGGGACAAGCACACTGCGGACGCGCTGCGTCACGTCTCGAATTATGGGCCGGTTGCCTACTGTTCCCGGATGAGTGTTCTGCTCGGGAGTGGCAAAGTTGCTGACAGTCATGTCGAGCCGTACATCGACCTTGCTGTCGGTAGTTTCTACGGCAGAGACGTCCAGCTTAAAGCCCACGTCCAAATAGGTATAGGCGTCCTGTCCAGTCTCGATTGGTATCTTGGTGCCAATCTTGAGCGTGTTTGAGTTGTTGTCGGCCCGGAGATTCACGCTGTAATCGCGTTCGTTGATTCTTTTCCCATTTTGCAATTCATAAAACGCGAAGGCCAGCTTATATGCGGGAGCGGCTTGCTGCCTGAAGGCGGGCCTCTCTGGCGGCTCCATCTCCGTCTTTGATGCCTGTTGTTGTCCCGATAATGCGCTCCCAAAGGCCGCGAAAACCACCAGCAGAATGAAAACTCTTTTCATTATGTTCAGCTCCTTGATTTGAATCGTTACCGAGCCTTGCTTTTCAGCAGTGGCTCGCCCTGCGCCCAAAACGCCCTGGCTTCCTTTTGATCCTCACTCTTGATCTGTGCAACAACTTCCGATTGCGGTGTGTTTTCGACATATGAAAACATCAAGCGCTCCTGCTCAGTCAGCGGTACCGGTGTGGGAAAAACCGCTGGGCGTTGCGACACAGCTAACGTCTCGAATTCGCGGTTCTTCTTTTCCGTTTTCGGGTGTGCGACGGTATGCTGCGCAGCAACTTTACGCCTGGTTGCCGGAATCGTTGGCGGTACTTGAACGGTCTTGCTGCTTTGCTGCGGTTGCTCGGTATGAGTGTTGTTCGCCAGTGACGGCGTAGGACTATGCCCTTGCTCAGCTCGAAAGACAAGCATGACAATGGCGACTGCAACCGCCGAACCCGCAATGCCTGCTCCTATCAGCCACCGCCGCCAGCCCGATCCTGCCTGCTTTCGTTCACAACATTCAGCAATTTGAGCGAGCACTCTCGTCTCCAACCCCGGACGCGGCTGGGCAGCCGAGTATTGCGAAAGCAACGAATCAAGCAGGCGATCGAGCTGTTTTTCCCTGTCGTTATCGGCCATCTTTTTTCACCTCCAGCAGCGCGCCAAACTTTGCTTTTAAGAGCTGCCGTGCGCGGAGCAGGCGTGTGCGCACAGATTCAGCCGGAATTTTCATGATCTCCGCAATCTCGCTTGAGTTCAGCTCCTGCACGGTTGAAAGCTCCAGCGGTTGGCGTAAATCATCAGGAAGACCTGCAATGAGCCGCTCCAGAATCTGCTGCATTTCCCTTCCTGCAACCAGCTCATCCAGGGGCATGGAAAGATCAGGAATACTGTCAATTGTCTCCAGCCCAGACGAACCCTCTTCGACGCAGATAGCAGCCGTGATACTACGGCGAGAGCGCCGGTCCAGCGCCGTGGTCCATGCAATCCTGGCCAGCCACGTTTTAGGGTTGCGGACCTCATGCATGCGATCCTGAAACTTCAACACGCGCAGGAAGCACTCCTGAACGGCATCTTCTGCGTCGTGGTGATTCCTCAGAATGGACCAGCAGATGCGAAAGACCATCAGCATGTGAATGTCGGCCAGGGCTTCAACGCTATTCACCTCAGCCATGGCAGCACTTGCCTTCGCGGGTTTCAGGACCGCATCTCCAACCATCGCCTCTTCGGCCATTTCGCCATCCCATGTAGAAAGACAGCAGGAGAATGCCAGGTGTTCGGATTTTTGCTCGGAAAAAAAGGAGGGTTAGGAGATGACCGGCGTCTGGTCGAGGCTAGGGGCTGGATTAGCGGGGAGTTCCAGCACGATCCGAGCGCCGCCTCGTTTCAGGTTCGCGGCCTGGATTTCGCCGCCGTGCTCTTTCACGATGCCGTAGCAAATACTGAGCCCCAGTCCGGTTCCCTTGCCCACGGGTTTGGTTGTGTAGAACGGATCGAAAGCGCGATTGGGGTCCCGGAAGCCTGGGCCGTTGTCATCAAAACGAAGCAGGACGCGATTTTCCCGGCGCACGGCTTCAATGCTGATCCGCTTCTCGCGCCTGCCTTCCAGCGCGTCAATAGAGTTGTTCAGCAGATTGAGAAGAATCTGCTTGAACTGGTCCTCATCCAGGGCCACGGGCGGAAGGCCCGGTTCAACATAGACGCTCAGTTCCACATCGTGAGTGCGGATATGGTATTCCCTGAGCGCAACCACGTCCTGCAGAAGGGTCTGCAGGTTCGCTGATTTTTTCTCCAGGTTGTTCTGGCGGGCAAAACGCAGCAGGTTCTCAATGATGCGCTTCATGCGATGCGCTTCGCGTATCATCTTCTCCAGTTTTTGCCGGGGCGCGCCATCCTTGATCTCATCCGTCATGAGCTCGGAATATCCAATAATGGATGCCAGCGGATTGTTCAACTCATGCGCGACTCCGGCCACCAGTTGTCCAATAGCGGCCAGTTTTTCTGAACGCAACAGTTGGCGATGAAGACTGGCGTTATCCACTGTGACCGCCAAATCGCCGGCCAGCAATTCGATCTTGACCAACTCGTCCGCTTTAATGCGCCTGAGATCGCGGGGATCATCCAGAGAGATGCACCCGACGTAAGCGCCTCGGGTGGACTGAAGTGGAACCAGAACGCGATCTCCCTTTTTCCACGCGGATGCCGGTGGATACACTCGGGGGCTCATCGATAGCTTGTATTCGACAAGCTCTTCAGCGCGTATCAGGCGCGACGCTTGTCCCAACTTGTTGCCGCGCCGGAAGATTTCAATCAAATCATCCATGGTCCAGTAGCCGGCGCAGTTGGCTTCAATCTGCGCGATCGCCTCCGGCGTCATCCCGGCACAGCCGGCGAGATACAGCGTTTTGCCATCGTGCGTCAAAATAATGGACACACGGGAAAAAGTACTGGTTTCGGAAATCGCCTCGGCAATCTCGTGGGAAATCTCCGCCAGATCCACTCCGGTGAGCAGACGCGACGTAATTCCCGCAAATTTCTGCATCTGTTCATTGGCCTTGCGCTCGCGCGACTTCGCGGCGGCCAGGAAATAGGACTTATCCTCCAGCAGGGTCAGGATCATGCCGAAAGCAACAAAAAATTTCGGGGTGTTCCATAGCTCAGGATTCACCGGAGTTTTGAAATGAGTGGTAACGAAATATCCCAGCGGGAAAACCGCCCCCCACAAGATGAATCCGCCTGCAGTGGTAATTACACCAGGTGAGAGGCGCCAGTAGCGGCGGAGGTATAAGAACGCAGGCAGCGCAAAGACGAACGTCAACAACGCCAGAAAGCCAAAGAGCGGCTCATGGTGCGCCGCGCGAATCATGGCCACTACGCCGGTAAGAACGGAAGCGGGCATCCATATCAGTGAAGAACGGCCCACTTTGCGTACAGACCAGATGAATGCCGGTAAACCCAGGAATATGACTGCTGAAGATGCTATGTATAGAGCCGGCCAGTCGCGGTCATAGGCAATCGCGGCGGTATAGGCCATCATGGGTACGGCAAACAGAAGGATCAGCGCTGCCGTGAGTTTCTTGTTGTCAAAAAATGATGTAAGCGAAGCGACAAAGAAGATGCCGGAAAGCAGGAGCGCGCCTTCAGCCACGATCCAGAGCAGCACCGGACCGTTCGGATTGGCACTGTCGAGCCAGTCAGCAATGAAGTGGACGAAAATCAGACCCCACGCCGCAATCCAAAGATTCAACCTCGACGACCTCACGTATCGCCGCAGGGCAATGAAGATGCCTACCAGTACGGCTAATACAAGGATCGTCGGCAGCTTGTCGAACAAAGTGGCCATGAAGGATTATTTTTTGAGAGCAGATGAAATCTACCATATACCTGCCCTGCATTTACTCTGGCCAAACTCCGGTACAGTAACTTTAGTAACTCCAAGCGAACCATCAGCTCTGGCGTCATTTGGCGCACGTTCTGGCGTGGAGAATCGCCATCTATTGGAGGGAGTTATTGTGCAAAAAACTTTGGAGGTTCTTTGGTATGAAAAAGCTATGGCTCGCTTCGCCGCTTCTTCTTGCCAGCCTGTGCCTGGCGGCACAGACAGGCAACGGAAGCAGCTCAAGCACCAACCCCAATAACCAGACGAGCGCAACACAATCTTCAAGCCAGAACAGCAACACGTCAGCAACGACGCCGTCAACGTCAGACCAGAACCAGGCAACCACGCCGTCAAGCTCGGACCAGGCAACAACGCCTTCAACGTCAGACCAGAGCGGTACGGCGGCAACTGACCAGAACAATGCCGCGGCGACGGGTCAGACAGGAAAGAAAGCACACGGAAAACTTCCCCAAACCGCATCACCTCTTCCCCTGCTTGGGCTCCTCGGACTCGGCTCGTTGGGTGCTGGACTCTTCGGATCCAAAAAGCGGCGCTAACCGGCAGTTCCCTTTTCCTTAATTGCCTAAAACCATGAACCGGGCCCTGCGAGGAGCGGGGCCCTTTTGCTGTGAGTTTCATTCCATCACGCAGGTTACCGGCGAGCTCCGATATCCGCAGCCTGTATAATGAATCAATCCACCAGCTTCCCAAACGGGCGGTTAGCTCAGCTGGTTAGAGCGCCTGCCTTACAAGCAGGAGGTCCACAGTTCGAGTCTGTGACCGCCCACCATTCCAAGCCCTGCGAACCTTCCTTCGAATCCAAGAGAGTACAACCGAAGCGGGAGTGCCGCTGATTCAACGCACGATCACCGCATTGCCAACATGTTCACGCCTGCTTGCTGCAATAAGCACGGAGTAGCGACAAGACTGAGCGCTGCCCTGCGATTTCGGAAGTGGCAGCTTTTAACGTTTCTTGAGGAAATCGTCCCGCAAGATGGGTGTTCCCTGCCGTTCTTAGGCAGCTACAATAGGATCGCAGACGAGCTAACTTTCATGGATGAACGATACCGCGTTGCGCGATGGGCCACAGTGAAACGCAATCGATTTCTGATTTTGACGATCCTGGTCGTCTCGGTTCTGGCCGCGCTCAGCGGTTGTGTGATTTCGCCGCGACGTAGTGTTGACGGCTCGATTTCACCTACGCCCACGCCCGGACCCACGGGATCGCCCGTTCCGGGCGCTGCGGGAAAGCTCTACGTCAGCAATCAGAGCGGCAACTCGATTGTTCGCTTTGACAATGCGCTCACGGCAACGGGAGACATCCAGCCCGCTGCCGCCATCTTCGGCCCGAACACAGGGCTGAATAACCCACAGTTCATGGCTCTTGATCCCTCGGCCGATCGTCTGTTCGTGGCAAATCTCGGCGGCAGTTCGGTGTTGATTTGGGATGGGATCAGCACGCTCAATGGCAATATCGCTCCCACCAGGACTATCGGACCGAGCAGTGGATTGATTGCGCCCATCGCTGTCGCTCTCGATTCAACCCGCGATCTGCTTTACGTTGCCGACGCAACACAAGGAGAGGTGCTCGTTTTCTCTCCGGCATCAACAGTGGGCAGCAATGCGGCTCCGAGCCGCGCCCTCATCATCACGGGAGCCAGTGTTGGCGGCATAGCGCTGGATGCCGCCAATGACAGGCTCTATGTCAGCGACACCGCCAGCAATGCTATCGGTGTCTTTGACAATGCCAGCACACTGAACGGCCAGGTTACTTCGAACCGGGCCATCACTGGCGCAGACACCGGCTTGCAAGGCCCCGAGGGGCTGACACTGGATCTCTCCGGTGATCTTGTGGTTGCGAACGGTGGTAACGGCAATCTCGGCAACATCACCGTATACGCCAATGCGGCGGGCGCCGATGCGGACGTGCAACCCATCGTCCTGATCGGAGGAAACAACACCACGCTGTCCGCGCCCGCTCAAGTGGTTCTGAATACCGCGAGCGCCGCAAATGAGATCTATGTGGCCGACTCCACTACCAATGCGGTAACTACTTTTACCAGCGTGAATACCAGCGGAGGCAACATCACACCTTCGCGCAGTATCGGCGGGGGATCGACTACTTTCAACGGCCCACGCGGCTTGGCGCTGGACCCAACAAGGTAGCTTCAGTTGCAAAGGCAAAATGGCGCATTCGGCGTTTAGGAGCGGAAGCGGGCATCACGTTATCTGGCGCCTGATCGTCGTCCCAGATAATTTCAGCGTTTGACGAGGGACACCTGTAACAAAGATCAGCCCTGGACGGCGCCTTTGGCCGCCTCCGACAGCAGCGGCAGAGTCTGATTTCCAGAAGAGCTGGAGCTCAGAAACCTTTCGCAGTCTTCCACCGACATGGGGCGGGCGAACAGATATCCCTGAACAAAATCGCAACCCAGTTGGCGCAGAACCTCAAGCTCTTCCTGGGTTTCTACTCCTTCCGCCACCACTCTCAATCCGAGCTGCTGCGCCAGAGTGACAATCGCCTGCACGATGGCGCCGTTTCCAGAAAGCCCTTCCGCGGACCGATCCAGGTTGCGAATGAATGACTGGTCGATCTTGAGAGTATCGATGGGCAAGTTCTGAAGATATTTAAGTGAGGAGTAGCCGGTTCCGAAATCGTCGATTGCGGACCTGACGCCGAGCTTGCGCAGTTCGGCAAGCCGGACAGCCGCACGTTCGCAATTCTTCATGACCACCGTTTCTGTCAGTTCAAGTTCAAGACAAGAGGCGGGCACTCCATGTCTTTTCAGGGTGCCGGAAATGGTCTGCATCCAGTCCTGGCGTTCAAACTGCAATGTGGAGACGTTGACGGCGATCCGGAGATTTGAGTGGCCGCTGCGGCGCCATGAGGCGATCTGCTGGCAGGCCTGATCAAGCACCCAGTTGCCGAGCGGGACAATGAATCCAGTTTCTTCGGCAATGGGGATGAACTTGTCTGGAGGAATGATGCCTCGCTTGGAATGGTGCCAGCGCAGCAGAGCTTCAAAGCCCGCGAGCACGCCATCGGAAACGAACTGCGGCTGGTATACCAGATGGAGTTCCCCGTTTTCCAGCGCGTGCCGCAGGTCCGCCATCAATTCAAGACGTTCGCGAAGATGAGCGTTGATTTCCGGCGTGAACACCTGCACTCCGTTTTTGCCGTTGAACTTGGCGTGATACATGGCAGTATCAGCGTTTTGCTGAAGCAATTCGGGTTCAGCGCCGTGCTCGGGATAACAACTCACGCCGATGCTGGCGCTGATGGAGTATTCCCTCTCAGCGATCAGGAAGGGCTTGCGCAGAATGTCAAGACAGGTTTGCGCCACCTGAAACGAGTCGCTGGATTTATAGAGGTCGCTCAGCACCAGACAGAACTCATCCCCGCCGATGCGCGCCAGCGTATCCGTTCGCCGCGTCACGGAGCGCAGGCGCCGGGCCACCTCAACCAGAAGTTGGTCTCCGGATTGGTGGCCGACCGTATCATTGATGTATTTGAATCCATCCAGATCAATGATCAGGACGGCTAGCTGCGATTCATGCCGGTTGGCGTAGGCAATGGCCTGCTGCAACCGGTCTTCCAACAGAAAGCGGTTGGGCAGTCCCGTAAGCGCGTCGTGCTGTGCCTGATAGGAAAGCCGGTCCGTCAATTGACGATGCTTGACCGCAATGGAAGCCATGTCGCGGGCCATTTCCAGGCGGGCGCGGTCCTGCGCCCCAGGCTGATCCTGCGCCGGGAAAAATACAAAAATCAGGCTGACAAGAGCGTCAGATGGGTCCACCACGGGGACAAGCCAGCAGCTGTTCACGTCCAGAAGCTGGGCCCAGTCACGTACATTGCCGGTGTATTTGCTGCTCAACAGACCATCGATAAAGAGAATGTCGCGCGCGCTGCTCTCCATCCCAAAGGCCTGGCCAATTTCTTCCAGGCGCAAGGCTTCAAATGCCGCCACCTGTTCCTTGCTGAAGCTGCTGGCTGCAATCTGGCACAGCCTGCCGGGCTTGGCCAGGAGAATCAGGCAAAGCGACCCGGGAAGCTGATGTTCCAGCAATTGAACCAGTTGGCGGAGACTGTCTTCGAGCGGCTGGTTCTGTGTGATCGTCTCCAGAAAGTTCCGCCGTTCAAGCTCGAGTTGCTCGGTGCGCCTGCGCTCGGTGACGTCCGCCGCGAGCATCAGAGCGGCCGGACTTCCGGTCCAGTTGATCCTGCGTAAAAAGAGCTCCACATCAAAGACACTGCCATCCTTGCGCCGATGCTGCGTCTTGAACGGCGATCCCGTATCTGCCGTCTCCATCCAGCGATTGCTGTCCTGCGATGCGGCAAGCGCTGGCAGTGTGAGGGTGAGAAATTCGTCTTTTTCAAGTCCGTAGATCTTGACGGCAGAGCGGTTGACCGCAAGGAAGGCCAGAGTGTTCAGATCAAAAACGAATGCGGGCTGCGGACTGCTTTCAAACAGAAGCTGATAGCGCTGCTCGCTCATTGCCAGTTCCTGAGCCTGAGCGGAGAACCGGCGGTCTACAAGTGACGTCAACAGAACGGTTCCCAGGATCACCAGGGTCGCAAGAATCACCGCTGTATTGGCCAGTGTGGAAATGCCAAGAGCGTGCGTAAGATCCGGTGGCTTGCCGGTATAAACAAAATGAACTGCGGCCATTCCAGTGTAGTGCATCACCGGTATGGCCAGCCCCATAATGATGGAACTGACAATCTTCAGCAGGCGTTCGGACTTGCCTTCACGGAAATGGTAGGTGAGCCACAGTGCGGCCAAAGACACCATGACGGCGAGCGCTCCGGAAAGCGTCAAAAGGTCATGGTGGTAGTGGTGCATCGCTGAGAGGCGCATTGCCGCCATGCCGGTGTAATGCATGGTGGTGATGCCTGCCCCCATCAGCAAACTGCCGATGATTACCCGCACCGTGGTGAGCTCTTCTTGGCTCACAACCAGCAGGGCTATGCACGAGGCAAAAATTGCGGCGAGCAGCGAGAGTAAGACAGTTGGAATGTGATAAAAGACCGGAATCGGAAGCTGATAGGCGAGCATTCCGGTGTAATGCATTGACCAGATGCCTGTGCCCATGGCGCAGGCGCCGCCCACCAGCCATGCCAATCTTGCCGTGCCTCTTGTCGCCGTCACCCGCGCGGCCAGCTCCAGCGCCGCATAAGACGCAAAGATGGCGATGACGACAGAAAGCGCTACCAGCCGGTAGTCGTAGGTGGCGTGAATGGGCACACCAGGGGTCATAAGGACTTTCACTTGAGCAAAAAAGACAACTAACAGCAGTTAACTGCCGTATTTTGGTTGTTTTCTTTGATAACGAGCAAGTTACGACCGTACCCTAAGGGAGGCGAGGCTTAAGGTTGACTGTAGCCGACGTTAAATCGTTATCGCTCTCGGCGGCGCTGGCCAGCCGGTTGAGCTGATCGTAGGTGAACGTCTGGTTCCGGGCCGAGTTGAGGGCATCGGTCATGGTGAGCACATTCCCGTTGTTGTGCCCGGAGTTGTCATAGTAGCCATAGCTCTTGCTGAACAGCGTGCTCGCGCCTTCGACATCCGTCATCGAGTTGATCTGCAGGCGATTGTTATAGCCGATGGTCTCCAGCAGGCCGTTGCCGTACGTGCCGCGGTTCATGGCCCCGGTCGGCAGATAGCCCCACGTGGATGCCTGCGTGCCCTGCGGCACCGTGTAGTAGGGCGCGTTGACCTGCGTCCCGTTGAAGGCCGCCAGCTTCACCCCAATCACCCTCCCGGCGGTGTTGAATGCGGTGGTCACGTTGCGGCCATCAGGATAAACCAGCCGCTTTATCAGTCGGGATCACTTCCATGCTCTGAAGCGAATATGGCGCAGCGCGTTTTCAATCTGGGCCCTTTCACGCGGGAACTCAGATGTTTTTGACCCAGAGATTTTCCTCAGCAGAGATCTCCTGATCGAATCGCGATATTCCTTATCTGATGGACCTCCAGCAAAAGAGAGATCTCCCAACTGGGAAAGCCAGTTTGTTGCATCTGGCCCGTCGGCGTGCAGGGCCGCGAAGAAGGCCTTTGGCTGAGCGGTAAGAAGGAACAAGAGAAAATCGGAAACAGCATAACACTCCGCCGCGTCGCAGTGGGGAAATTGCCTCAAAGTTGCCAATGACTGTTGCTCAAACAGGCGTCCGAGAGGCACTCGATCCATCTCTTGAGCCTCTCCTGAGACCTGAAAGATACCATCAACAAATGCTTTGAGTGAGGCATCCCCACTACGATCTACGCTCTACGCTCTCTTTTGCCTTTGCAAGAAATCCTCGTAGCTTGCCATCGGCAGGCATCTCACTGCCTGATTTCAGAGCCTCGATCCAAGAATGATGTAGCTTCTGTTCGTCAGTTGCAAATCGCTTAAAGGCGGGGATTACGCTTGCTGGACACTCTTTGACAAACGCGACCGACCCCGTGAGGACAGCCGGGGCGATCTTACCGTTGGAGGTCAGTTGCAGGTTCATCTGCTCGACGACAGATGAGCCGAGTTCGCCAAGGGGCGAACTCGCGCACACTGATCGAGTTGGCAATGCCAGAAAGAGTCCGACTATGTAAAAGACCGAAATCAGCCTCATTTAAGTGCTTCATCCATCGCAGACTACCCAGCAGGGACGCCGCCATTCGGAGCTTGGCCTCTCGATATACGGAGGTACAGCAGTGAGCCGATGCCCAAACCTACAAGGGAACCGATCAACGTCCCAAGAAAGTAGCCGCGAGTTGTTCCTGTATTGAATGCAAGGCCGAACATGCCGAGAAGCAAAGCCCATCCCCAGATGTGAAATGTGCTCTTTCGTCGCCGGTTATAGGCCGTAGTCAACATGCCAAGAAGGCCCCCCAGTGCGCACCCGCTGGCAAAAAACTCGGCAATATTCTCCCAGTCGCTTGCGCCGAACGTAGTAGCTGCCTTTGCCGCAATTAGGGCGGATGCACAGCCCAACGCCAAGCTCCACATTAAAACGCGGCGAACTATTGAACGATTTATTCCACTCATTGTGGCTGCACCTCAAACTTATTCTTCCAGGGATCGAGCACTAGGACGGGGGCTCCTCTCACCGACGACGTGCCCACAACCCAAGAATGCGTCAGAGATTGTTTCATGCTGAACATGTAGCTCGTCCCCCTCATGCTCGAGTTGAGAGAAGTCGAAATGATCAGAGCCTGCTCGTTGCAGCTACACAGGTGATGTTTGGTTAGGTGAAGCACTTCGCCGATCCGCTGAATGCTGCTTACGATGTTGTTTATAGCACCACCAGCCGTGCCGTAGCCAATGCGCTGACCATTTGCCGTCATCTCAGCTACCTTCTTGTCGAAAGCAGTATGGATGGCACCAATTTCCTGAGGAATATTGGGTTGTTTCTGTCGGCCGGCCAACTGACTCTGTTGTCCTGTTGTGCTTTGCGTATTCCTGGGAAGGCGATCAGTGTTCCTGAGGGAAAGCGATCAGGGTTCCAGCGATGTCGATCAGGGATCGGAGCGTAGCGACGCTGGCGAGAAGATTGTCGAGGAAAGTGATCGGAATGGTCAAGAAGAATCAGC
>DASTAS010000004.1:0-93829 GCA_035712465.1 Candidatus Angelobacter sp. | reverse complement strand
CCACCTTGCCCCACGCCATCCTCTGCCCTCTTTCCCGGGGCAGCTTTCTACTGCTTCCGCCCTCGTCTTCTCGGGCCGGAAGTGTAAAGGATGTCCTGATAACAATGTGTATAGGATGTCATGAGACTGAACACGCCCTCGCCTGTGCATTTTTCCTTTATACAGCCAGGTATTATCCGGATTTTGTAGTTCGAGAATTGACTTCAACGCAGGGCATCGGTGCACTGGGCGGAGGCCGGAGGGGAACCTTGCGATCTATGTTCTTGCAAAGAAGGTTCTTGCAAAGAAGCCGCAAAGAGCTCTGCGGAAAGTAAAAAGTGCTCTGCTTCATGGCCGGCAGCTTCCGCACAGCCGAGGGCGGCTGTGCCACACCTTTAGCAGCAGCATCGCTTTGCATGTTGCTCCGCTTAGGATAAGTAGAAACAGCGAGTCATGCTTTAGCAGCTCAGGGCCGCAGATCTATTTTGACGGAGGCTGGTTCGGTTGCTGGTCAGGCCG
This sequence comes from Candidatus Angelobacter sp., assembly GCA_035712465.1. Lineage (GTDB taxonomy): Bacteria > Acidobacteriota > Terriglobia > Terriglobales > Acidobacteriaceae > Angelobacter. The sequence goes on along the minus strand of DASTAS010000004.1, from coordinate 93,331 downwards.
CAAGGGAATGTCAAAGTAGAACAGCTCCTGCGTGCCAGCCTTGATGCCGGATATATAAATATGCGCGCCGTCTTCAGGATCGCTGATGCCCGAGACGTCAAAAAAAAGAAAACCGCTATTGGTCGAATGCGGAGTCACGGGAACTTTTGAAAACATGGCGACGGGTACTTCATCGCGCGCTTCTTTGCCCACCGGGTCTTTGCCATGCCCCATAGGAATCGGCAATTGAATCTTGGGGCGGCTGACCGCTTTCTCAGGACGGGAGATGCGGCGGAAGATGTCATCGAGCACGGCGGGCTCGAGCTTTTCTCGCTCGCCGGTGATGTACTCGATCTTCATATCGTCGAGCATCAGCGGTGTGTTGCCGTCATTGGTGATGATGAGCCGGACGGGCAGGAAGCCATACTCCCTGTATTTCACCTTGAAGATGGCCGCTTTGTCCGCGCTGGTGAATGGGTCAATTGCGATGCTGACGTCTTCGTTGTTGTGGGTTTCGTGAGCGGGATAGCTGATTGCCGGACCGGCGGGTGGAGGCTTGAATCCTTTATCACTGCTGAAAATGAGCGTGGCAGAGAGGAGCAGCATCACGGCAATGTGGGCGGTTTTCACTTGTACGATTATCGAGGAGCGGCCCGGTTTCCACAATCGCCGGCTTTACGCTGGCCGTTTTCAACGATTCACCGTTTTCACAACCGACCGGACCAGCGGCTAGAATGTTTATTCCTTCAATGTACATCCTTTACAGCCTGCTGCTCGGGTGCGCCGCGCTGATTTCGCTGCCCTGGTGGCTGCTCCAGATGGCGCGGCTGGGTAAATACCGCGCGGGGTTCCGGCAGAGAATGGGCGCAGTTCCGCCATGGCTGCAACCGGCCGGTAACGAAGGCTGCATCTGGATTCACGCGGTCTCCGTGGGCGAGGTGCTGGCCATCAGCCGGCTGGTGGGCGAACTCAGCAGGCAATATCCTGAGAAGCGCATCTTTGTTTCCACCACCACAGCAACCGGGCAGGCGTTGGCGCAGCAGCGCTTTGGCGAAGGCCGCGTGTTCTATATGCCTCTCGATTTTCACTTTGCCCTGCGGCCTTATCTGACCACGCTGCGGCCAGGAGTGTTGATTCTTGCCGAAACCGAGTTCTGGCCCAATCTGCTGCATCTGGCCGGGAAAAGAGGCGCGGCAGTTGCCGTGGTAAATGCACGCATCTCTGACCGGTCATTTCCGCGCTACAGGCGGCTGCGGTGGTTTTTCTCGCGAGTGATATCAAACGTCGATCTGTTCCTGGCGCAAACAGAAGAGGACGCGCGACGGCTCAAAGAGATCGGCGCGCCGGAGGAATGCATTGCCGTCAGCGGCAACTTGAAATTTGATATCCGCTTGAGCGCCGGTTCGCCGCTGACAGCCAGCCTGCACACTGCAATTGCGGCGGACTCGCCCGTGATTGTCTGCGGCAGCACCGCCGAAGGTGAAGAAGAGCAGGTCATCACAGCGTTCCGGCAGGTCTTGCATCAATTTCCGAAAACGATAATGATTCTGGCGCCGCGCCACCCGGAAAGGTTTGAAAAAGTCTCGGAGCTGATTGCGTCATCCGGCCTGAAGCTGACCAGGCGCAGCGCGTGGCAACCCGAAGCGCCGCTGCCGCCGGGAAGCATTTTTCTCCTGGACAGCGTTGGTGAGCTTGCGAGCGTTTACGAGCTTGCGAATGTGGCATTTGTCGGCGGGAGTCTGGTTCCGCTGGGCGGGCACAATATTCTGGAACCGGCTCAACATGGAGTTCCTGTTCTTACCGGGCCGCACACCTTCAACTTTCGCGAGATCGTCCGCATCTTTGAACAGGGTGGCGGACTGCGCGTGGTGACTGCTGAAAATTTCGGGGCCGTGCTGATCGAGCTATTAGGCAGCGCTTCAGAAAGAGACATCCTCGGGCGGCGCGCGCATGAGCTGTTCGCTCAGAATACCGGCGCGACGGAGAAGACCATGGCGGCGCTGCAGCCGCTCCTGACCGGAAAGACGGCTGTGGCCAAATGAAAACTCTATCTACTCTTTTCGGGTCCGGCGTGGCGATCAGAAACGCCTTGTACGACGGGCGCATCTTCAAAGTACATAGGCTGAGCCGTCCGGTGGCAAGCATCGGCAACATTTCTGTCGGAGGCAGCGGAAAAACTCCGTTTGTGATCGCGCTGGGTGAACTCTTGAAGCAGCGTGGGATTGAATTTGATGTCCTCTCCCGCGGATACCGGCGCAGATCACAGGAAATCGCTGTGGTTGACCCGCAAGGCTCGCCCGAGCAGTTTGGCGATGAGCCTCTGCTGATCGCGCGCAAACTCGGTGTGCCGGTGGTGGTCGGGGCTGATCGGTATAAAGCCGGGCTGTTCGCGGAGGAGAAGTTCAGCAGCAGGCTGCATCTGCTGGATGACGGCTTTCAGCACCGCCGGTTGCACCGCGATTTCGATATCGTCATGCTGCCGCCATCGGACCTGCACGACATACTCCTGCCGCTGGGGCGACTGCGTGAGCCGCGCTCTGCTTTGCAGCGGGCTGACGCCGTGGTCATATCATCAGATATGAATCAACAGGATGTTGAACTCGCCCGCAAATGCATGAAGCCAGGAGCAAGTTTGTGGAGTGCGCGCCGCGTGCTTGAAGTTTATCAGGGCATCACGAGCGCGGTGGCATTCTGCGGTGTGGCGCGTCCAAAACAATTCTTCGAGCAGCTCAGGGCGATGAATGTTGCCATTCCGGCAACGGTGGCCTTCGCTGACCATCATCGATATTTGCAAAGCGATATCGATCGCTTGATGGAAGCACAAGCAGCCAGCGGAGCCGCGGGTTTCATCACCACGGAAAAAGACGAGATCAACCTGGGCAGTCTTGCCGGAGCGCTCCGGCCTTTGCAGGTGGCGCGGCTCCGGCTCGCCTTGGATTCCGTCGCCGTTGCAGGTACCCTGATAAAAACCTTAGAACAGCGTTGCGGCTGCGGATTTTAGCTCCGGCATGAGAGAATTTCCGTTCGGACATGCAAAAAAATTCCAAACCTGCTGACCGGCTTGTCAGGATTATCGAGGAGTTTTCTAAACTCACCATCACGGTCCTGGGCGACCTGATTGCCGACGAGTTCATTTATGGCGAAATCTCGCGGGTGTCACGCGAAGCGCCGGTTCTGATCCTGCGGCACCGCGAACGCACCGTTGTTCCCGGCGGCGCGGGGAACGCCATTTACAACCTTGCAGACCTCGGCGTTACTGTGTTGCCCGTGGGCGTGATCGGTGATGACGAGCCCGGGCGCATGCTGCTGCACGCATTCCGCCAGAAACATATCTCGGTGACGGGAATCCGTCGCATCAAAGGCCGCAATACGATTACGAAAACGCGAGTGCTTGCAGGCATGACGCACTCGCAGCGGCAGCAGGTGATTCGCGTGGACCGGGAGCCGGAAACACCTCTCGACCGCAGTGCGGTGCGCGAGTTGGTCTTTCAAAGTCGCGGATACCTGCGTGCCTCTGACGCGCTGCTCATATCCGATTACGGATATGGAGCGGCCACGCCAGAAATCTATGATCAAATCCGTTCGCGGGCTCCAGTGGACCATATACCGGTGACGCTTGATTCTCGCTATCGCACACTGGCGTACCGCGGCGTGACGGCTGCCACTCCCAATGAGGTTGAACTGGAAGAAGCGTTGCGCACGCGCATCGGCTCAGACACGGAGCGCCTTCTGGCCGCAGGCAGGGCCGTCCTGCAGAAAATGAAGTTAAAGTCTCTGCTGGTGACGCGCGGCCGGGACGGAATGGTGGTATTCTCCCGCGCCGCCAAGCCGGTGCAGATTCCTATTCACGGTTCTCATGAAGCCGCCGACGTGACCGGCGCCGGCGATAGCGTCATTGCGGCTTACACCGCGGCGCTCGCCGCAGGCGCCGATCCTGAATCCGCGGCGCGCCTGGCTAACTACGCAGGTGGAATCGTGGTAATGAAGCGTGGAACAGCCACCGCGACCCGCGCGGAGTTACTAAGCGCGGTGATGGAGGCCTGACCCTGCCCGGCACGCAGAAAAAGCTGATTAGCTTGGAGCAGCTGCTTGAGCGTGTGCGCGCATGGAGGGCGGACGGAGAAAAGATTACCCTCACCAACGGCTGCTTTGACATTTTGCATGTCGGCCATATTCGCTATTTGCAGGGCGCAAAGAGGCTCGGTGGAAAACTGCTGGTGGCGGTGAATTCTGATGCCAGTGTGCGCATTCTCAAAGGCAACGGGCGTCCGCGTGTCCCGGAAAGCGAACGCGCAGAAATTCTGGCGGCGCTCGAGGACGTTGATGCGGTGTTCATCTTCGACGCGCCGGACGTTCGCGAGTTGATTCGCCTGATCCGGCCTGATGTTCACGCGAAAGGGACTGATTACACCGCGGAAACTGTTCCCGAACGCGAGGTTGTGATCGCCTGCGGCGGCCGCGTGGAAATTGTGGGCGATCCCAAAGACCATTCCACCACGGAGTTCCTGAGAAGGGGCGAATGGTCAAAATCCTGATTGTGAGGCTGGGCGCACTCGGCGACATTCTTCACGCGTTGCCGGCGGTCACAGCCATACGCTCGGCTCTGCCTCAGGCGACCATTGGTTGGGTCGTGGAGGAAAACTGGTCTGAGCTGCTGACTGCTCCCGGCCACAAGCTTCCGCCGGAGGCCACAGGCCCGCAACGTCCTGTTGTCAACCTGATTCACACGGTGAACACCAGACGCTGGCGTCGGCACATGGTTGAAGCAAAAACGTGGAGCGAGATTCGCGGCTACCTAAAGCGTCTGCGGGGTGTTCAGTACGATGTTGCCATCGATTTCCAGGGAAACATCAAGTCAGCAGTATGTGCCAGGGCAAGCGCCGCGCGGGAGATCAGCGGTTTTGTTAATCCGCGTGAAGCAGCGGCGCGCTTTCTGTACGCCAGGAGATTTCCGCGCCGGGGAGAGCATGTGATCGAGCAGAATCTGGCTCTGGCCAACCAGGCTATACAGCCCTGTCTGGCAGGACAGCAACTGAAACTGCTGGCTCCGCAGCTTCCCTGCGATCCGGCAGCCGAAGCCTGGGCACAAGCGGAGATCGCGCGGCTTGGCATTGGAAATTTTGCCATGGTCACGCCGGGTGCGGGTTGGGGCGGCAAGCAGTGGCCTGCGGAGAGATTCGGTCAGGTGGCGCGTGCTCTTGCCGCGCACAATTTAAAAACCCTGGTCAACGCCGGTCCCGGAGAAGAAGATCTGGCTAACGTTGTGGTCCAAGCAAGCGGCGGCGGCGCTGTTGCCGTGCGCTGCACGATTGCGCAACTGATTGCCCTGACGCGGCGGGCCCGAATTTTTCTGGGCGGCGATACCGGGCCTCTGCATCTTGCGGCGGCCCTGGGAATCCCCGTCGTCGCCATGTTCGCCCCTACGGATCCGGCTCGCACCGGGCCGTTTGGCACGCGAGCCGTGGTTTTGCGCCATCCGGAAAGCAAGACCACTTTCGCCCATGATCGTGAGCCGGATGAAGCGCTGCTGAAGATCAGCGCGGAAGAAGTTATCGGCGCAGCGCGGTATCTGCTGGGAGCCGCGCATGCCTAGCTGGTCACGGATCGCCATTCACATACGCGTGCCGCTTGGGTTTGTTTTTGCCGCTGCCTATCTGTGGTTCGCGCGCCCGGCGTGGACCTGGCTGCTCGCTGGAACGGTGCTGGTGGTTGCTGGTCTGGCGGTTCGCGCAACTGCTGCCGGACATATCCGCAAAAACCAGGAGTTGGCCACCACCGGGCCGTATGCCCATACCCGCAATCCGCTCTATCTCGGTTCCGTGCTGATTGCTGCCGGTTTTGTGCTGGCCGCAAAAAATCCGTGGATCGCGCTGGCTGCGGTACTGATGTTTATTGCCATTTACATTCCTCAGATTAAGGTTGAGGAAGCATATCTCCGCGGTGCTTTTCCGGAATACTCAAATTACGCCACACAGGTTCCAAGGCTGCTGCCGCGGTTGACTCCGTATCGCTCGCTTGCGCCCGGGTCGTCAGGTTCGGACGAGGCTGGTTTCTCTCGCGAGCTTTACCGCCGGCACCGCGAGTACCAGGCAGCGCTCGGTTCTGTTTTAATGATAGGAGCTCTCATTTTGAAAATGGTTCTGGTTCAACATTGATCGGGCGACGCACAGGAGCGCATTCCTGGCCGGCCTCGGCGTGTCTGGGATTTGTCTGCGCCTGCTGTCTGGTCGCGGCTATCCATACCAGCGCCTGGTTCCGGGTGACGGAAGCGGCGCTCGCAGCCACGCAGTCGTCCAAAGCCGCACCTTCACCCGCGCCGAGCGGCACGCTGATCAGCGGTCCCGCCATTGCGAAGCCCCGCGCTGATTACCCTTATCCGGTGGGACAGACGTACGTCTACGCCGCACAGTGGCGAATCTTTAATGCCGGAATCGCTACTCTGCGCATGGAGCAGGCGGGCAGCGAGAACAGGGTGCTCGGGACGGCGGACGCTTCCGGGGCAGTGGCCGTGCTCTATCACGTACAGGACCGGTTCGAATCCTTTTTCGATCCCGCCACCTTCTGCTCTCATAACGTTTCCCACCATATCGAAGAAGGGTTCCGGCGGGTGGAAAACACCATCAGCTTCGATTACCAGAAAAACAAGGCGGTGCTGGATCAGAAGAACCTCAAGAAAAACGAAACGCGCCACGAAGAGCACGACATCCCAAACTGCGTTACCGACGTGCTTTCCGGAATCTACTACGTGGCATCTCTTCCTCTGGAGCCGGGCCGGTCTTTTCTGTTCCCGCTAAACGATGGGGGCAAAACCGTGGATGTAACCCTGCGCGTGGAAGCCCGCGAGCAGATCAAGACTCCTGCCGGCACGTTCAACACACTGCGAGTGCAGCCGGAAGCGGCTTCCGGGGTGCTGAAAGACAAAGGGAAGATATGGATATGGTACTCCGATGATGCGGCTCGCATCCCCGTGCAGATGCGGGCGCGAATGTATTGGGGCATGCTGACCTTCAGCCTGCTGAGGGTGGAGAAGAAGTAGCCTGGCAGCAGTTAGTAGCAGTCGGCACTCAGCAATGAGCATTCAGCCCAACCACCGGCATGGACTCAAGATTTACATCCTTGACGCCAGAAATGTTGAAGGGCTGAATGCTGACTACTGATTGCTGAATGCTCTACTGCAGCCGAAAACGTTCATTGATCACCCGCTCAAGACGAGGGCGATAGATCAAATCAAAGGCCAACTCCTTGTCCGGAAACATAGCCATGGCAGCGTTCTTGCAATTCGCCGCCATCTCCAGGGCTTCATCGCGGGTGAGGTCCGGGTCCTGGCTGAGGACCGAAAGCACCATGTCGATCATGAGTTGAAGGCGGCGCAGATTGCGCAGTTCAGTTTCTCTTTCAGCATCGGTCTGAGCGCCGGAACGACTCTTTCCGGTGTCACCTGTTGGGGCGTTTTGGCCGTTCTCCTGTACCTGCTCCCGGCCGGGTTGGCGAGAATCCATCCATCACTCCAGATCAACTGTTTTCTCTGCTTATTATGTGCCCAAAGTGCCTTATCGTTATCTCAAGACTTGGATGGGCCGGGTTGCGTAAGCGGTTGTTTTTGGGGCATGATGGCCTCGCAGGATTGATGCTGCACCTGAAAAACACGGGAGGAATGCCATGAGTTCATCCGCCGAGCCTAAGCCAGCACCCGAGCCGGTACGGGTCTTCGATACGCAACAGGAATCCGAAGCGATGGTGGTGCAAGGCTTGCTGACCTCTGCAGGAATCGAGTCCCTGGTGACCAGCATTGATGCTGATCAGGCTTTGTGGCCCGGCGTGGGTGGCGTTGTGGTGGTGGTGAATCCGGCCCAGGCTGAAGAAGCCCGACAGATTATTGCGGAATACAACAGCGCGGAAAGCGATGTAGAAGAAATCGATGAAGAGGCTGACGAGGGATGACCTGGAGCGGGTCCAATCGCGCCGCCTCAGTAATCAGCCGCCGTTTTCGCAGTTACATTTTTCCCATCAAGAAAAAAGCTCGTCAGGCCCAGCATGTCTGTTCTGTAGGTGCGCACATGATCGGCTTGTAAGCGGGCCAGCACTTCCGGGCGGGGATGGTGAAAAGAGTTTTGCCAGCCGACTGAAATAGCCGCGAATCGCGGTTGCACCGCGTTAAGGAACTCCGGCGTGCTGGAAGTCGCACTGCCATGGTGCGCCACTTTGAGTACGTCCGCGCGCGGCGACTCAGTCGCAACAAAGCTCTCCATCTTCTTTTCGATGTCCCCGGCCAGCAGAGCGCTGGTGTGTTGGTAGGAAATCAGCAGCGCCAGCGAATCATCATTTTTGGGGCGTGCACCGGGACGGTAGTCCGGCGGCGGAGAAAGCACGCGGATTTCCGTGCCGTGCCACTCCAGGGCGTCTCCGGCGGTATGGCGTCGTACCGTCACGTGATCGGCGGAAGCAACCGCAAGCACATGGTCCAGCGCCGGGGTCTCAGGATCGATTCCCAGCCAAAGCTCTCGCGGATGAAAATTATCGATCACGCGAGCCAGACCGCCGATGTGGTCGGCATGCGCATGCGTAAGGGCCACAACATCGAGCCGATCCAGGCCGCGCCACCACAAATACGGTGACACCACGTCTTCACCAAAATCGAATTCGGTTGGCGCAGGGCTAAGGCTGCCTCCGGCGTCGATCAGCATGGTGGCGCCATCGGGCGCGACCACCAGGATGGAATCGCCCTGGCCCACGTCAATCACTGTGATTTCGAGATCGTGAGGCTGGAGGGACGGCGTGGCATGAGCAAAAGCCGCAATGCCCGTACCTATGAACAAGGCGGCCAATCCCGCAAAGATCACGGCCGGCCTGCGGCGGACGGCCAATAAAGCCGTGCCGATGGAAACGGCGGCCAGCAGCCATAAGGCTGTACCGGGTTCTGCCACTCGCCATTGTGAGATGTGCAAATGGGAAAGCCAGCCGATGGACGTGAGCGTCCAGTGCAGGCAAGCTGAGGCAACAAACGCCGCCAGCCGCGCCAGCGGCATGGAGACATAACTCAGCGCGATCGCGGCCGCCGCCGCGTTCAGCAGCACGCCGGCGAGAGGCAGAGCCAGAATGTTGGCCGGCATGCCGATGATGGCTGCCCGGTGAAAGTACACGCGCATCGGCAGCACAAGGGCAGCCTGAATAATGCTGGAAACCACTGTGATATCGAAGAACGCAAAAGAGCCGGAGAGAGTTCCAACGACGAGCCATCGTGCAGGGGTACGGCCGATGAAGCTGGACAGCCGCTCGGCGATCATGCGCAAATCGAGCCGCAACTGCGCGAGCCTGGGCGAAAGATGCAGATCGTAAGCCGTGGAGTTGAGGTGCCGTACCGCTCGGCGGCACGGTTCGGATGTGCGTTCCAGCAGCGGAACGCCGATGCCGAAGATGGCGAGCATGGCCAGGAACGTGAGTTGAAATCCGGCTTCAAACAAAGCCTGAGGAGATACGATGAGTACTACCAGGGCGGCAAAGCCGGCCGCATTCAGGGGCGCGCGTCCGCGATAAACAAGCCGCGCTACAAGAAACAGGGCCAGCATGAGCACGGCGCGCTCGATGGGGACGCCCATCCCGGCAATTTGTGCGTAGAAGACTGCCAACCCCAGGGTCACGAGCGATGCCAGCCAGTCGGGCGCGCGCAGCCGGCGGGCCAGCCAGAAAACAGCAAACGCGAGCAGGCCCACGTTCATTCCTGAAACCACCAGCAGATGGTAAACGCCGGTTTCCTGAAACTGATCGCGTACGCCACGAAGCAGCAGAGAGTCGTGGCCAATCACCATCGCGGCAAGAAGAGCGGAGTCCCTGCGATCCCACAGGCCGCTGCCGGTGATCTGTCCCAGAATGCTGCGGCGCACCGCGCTGCGCAATACGCCAACACGGTTTCCGCTTCGCCCCGCCAGAGACACAATGGAGTCAGCTTTCACTGAGCCGGTTGCGCCAATTCCGAGGCCCCGCAGGTACCCTGCGTAGTCGAAAGCGCCGGGATTGCGAAAATTCCTGGGTGCCCTGAGTCTGGCATCCAGGTCCACACGCTGGCCGTAAACCAGGTGAGCAAGCTGCGCCTGAAACTTGGCGAGCTCTTGCGGGGACAAAGAGTAATCCGGCAGATAGGCAGTGAGGCGAATGCTCACTGGCTGCCGGAATTCATGACTGACTCCATGATCATCACTGAAGGAAATGCGCTCAGATTCAACATCAAATCGGTCCCGCAGGCCGTCTCCGAGGAGTGCGCCGTCTTTGATGACGTGGCCAACGATCTCCACATGCCGATAAAGAAATTCCTCCGGCGGAGCCGTAACGTGAGGAACAGGAGCATTGAATTTTGAAAATGCGCCCGCAGCGATAAATGCCAGCAGGACAGTGGTCAGCGCCAGGCGCGCGCCGGCTTTCATGCAGGCGATCATCGCACACGCAACCAGCAGTAGTGCCGCCCAGCCCCAGAGCCAAGCAGGGCGCTGCACGTAGGCCGAAAGCAGGATTCCCGCTGCAAACGCGGCAGCAGCAAGGGCCAGGGGTACGCGAGCTGAGGACGAGAACGCAGTCATCGATTGCAGTAGGGGTGTGGCCAGGCAGAGCGGATGATTGTAACCGAAGGAGGGCGATCAGAGCCGAGGCATTCGTTCCGCAGTTTTGAATCAGAGTTCCATCCCGGCGATCTTGAACAAGCCCAAATCAGAAGTGAACTGAGATGCGAGGCCACCTTTGGTTACGGGCATCTTCGGAATGCTGATTTCATGCTGCAGAAAATTCGGGAGAAACGCCTTCGATTGTTAGGAGTAATTGTCACTTGTAAAGGTTAAACGAAACTTCCAGACTCAGCCTTACCGGGACTGGTTGCCCATTCTGGGTGGCTGGTTTGAACTTCCACGTTCGCATGACACTGAGCGCTGCTTCGTCCAGACCCGCACCCCGGGGCTGCAAAAGATGTAAATCGTGCACCGCCCCATCAACGCCGATAGTGGCTGAGAAGATACACGCGCCCTGTATGCTCGCTGCTCTGGCCAAGAGCGGGTATTTTGGCTCTGGTGTAAACAGTGCCTTCGGCGGCTTGACTCCCTTGTCCCCGACCCTGGCCACTTGAGCGTCTTTCTGGGCGGGGGCATTGGCATTACTTCGTGGCCCGGAAGAAACCGTTTCTGCAGATGTTGTCTTCTGTTGTCGCTGCAAGTAAGTGCGCCAGTAGTCAGGAAGCGATGGCACAAGGTCATCCAGATTACTCGTGAATACCTGCCCAATGGTTGCGATGGCATCCTGAAGAGTATTCAAAGGAGCGCGTAATTCAATTTCAATTTTGACTTTCGCGGCGTGCTTATACCCGTCGAGAATGAACTGATGGTGCGGCGAGTCGTAAACTTCAATAAGACGCATTCCTGTTATGCTGAGCTTGTCCGAACTGAGATCGATCTTGGTGACCTCCACCGGCCGTAGAGAGTCCACGGTCCTTCTTCGCTGCTGCTGAGCAGCTTGCCAGCCGAGTCATACCGCAGCGAATTTTGCCGAACTGGATGAAGCAATATCAGGCCCTTATGTGCATAGGCAGCGGTGAGTTGTGCGCCAAGGTTTTGATCGGATGCCACGAGAAAGTGCGGGAGAGAGCAAAGGACAGCGATGAGGGCGATTGTTCTCATTTGCGGGAAGTGTATCGCAAAAAGATCAAATCTAAAGATAAAGATTGCACCGGCAGGGCACGGCAAAAGGGAAAGTAGAAATACGCAGCGCGAGAATTTTTCCGCGAATCTCGTTGTTCATGTCCGAGATGCTGGGCGACTGTGGCAAGACCGGCATGGTGAAGAAAAAGAAAAGCAGAATCAGAGCCTTGCGTCGCCTCGTGAGCCTATGTACCCGGGGTGAGATGCTGCTGTGGTGCCACTCCGTTTGCAGGTGGTACACTGGTGACCGGTGGGATACTGGCAGCGTTGACATCAGTGCGCTGGTTTGAGTATCCTTTAAACTTCACTGCTCTGCAGTAGCCCGCCTGGTGTCTTCCATTCAGGAAGTAGTTAAGCGGCGTCAATCGAGCGGTCTTTCTTAAGCGTTTTATTCTCAGGAGTTTGAGACATGGTTACCCGTTTTCCGAGCGGGCAGGAAATTGCGCGCAAGTGGCACGTCGTAGATGGTTCGGGGTTGACTCTGGGCCGGCTCGCGTCGCGTGTGGCGCGCATCCTGGCTGGAAAAGAGAACCCGCAATACACACCGTTTCTGGACACCGGCGATCACGTGATCGTCATCAATGCAGAGAAAGTGCGCGTGACGGGAATGAAGTCAGAGCAGAAGGTTTACCGGCATTACACGGGATTCCCGGGCGGGTTGCGCGAAGAAGAGTTCCGCAAACGGTTTAATCGCAGGCCGGAGCAGGTGGTGCAGGAAGCGGTGCTGGGCATGCTGCCCAAGACCAAGCTTGGCCGCGCCATGGGCAAGAAGCTGAGGGTTTACAAGGGCGACAAACATATTCATGAGGCACAGAAACCTGAGCCGCTGGAGCTGGCAAGCCGGTAAAGCGGTGAGCGACAGGAGTTAATAGAGAAACAAATGGCTGATCAAGTTCAGTATTACGGCACGGGACGTCGCAAATCGAGTGTGGCCCGGGTTTTTCTGCGGCCCGGAAGCGGCAAGTTCATGGTGAATGGCCGCGAGTTCGATAAATATCTTCTTACTGACGCGCAGCGGGTGGAAGTTCGCCAGCCGCTGGTGGTGACGGAGACCACGACCACGTTCGACATCCACGCCAATGTGGATGGCGGCGGAATCAATGGCCAGGCCGGGGCTTTGAAGATGGGCATTGCCCGCGCCCTGCTTGAGTTCAACGTTGAACTGCGCAAAAAACTGAAGGTGGAAGGCTTCCTCTCCCGTGACGCTCGCGGCAAAGAGCGCAAGAAGTACGGGCAGAAGGGTGCACGCAAGCGCTTCCAGTTCAGCAAGCGGTAAACAAGGAATTTTTGGGCGGCATGGCTGCCGTCTTGTGTTTAGCAGAAAGTTTAGGGGCTTGCTCCCCGCCTGCGGTCCCGAGGGCGGTAAGAGCGGCAGTGAACCGGGACAAAAATCTTCCCTCCCGCTCCGCCGGGAGCGGACCGGGGAATAAATCCCGAGCGGCGGACGCTGCCGCAGAGGATGCAATTCAATAAGGAGGTCTTTTGGCTAACATCACCATGAAGGAGTTGCTCGAAGCAGGTGTTCACTTCGGGCATCAGACCAAGCGCTGGAACCCCAAGATGAAAGAGTTCATCTTCGGCGAGCGCAACGGAATCTATATCATCGACCTGCAGAAAACGCTCAAGATGTTCAAGGACGCCAGCAAGTTTGTGCAGGATTCAGCCGCGGAGGGCAAGACAGTCCTCTTTGTCGGCACCAAGCGGCAGGCGCAGGACGCCATCGCCGAAGAAGCGCAGCGTTGCGGCATGTTCTACGTGAACAACCGCTGGCTGGGCGGGCTGCTCACCAACTGGGTGACAGTACAGAAATCGGTAAAGCGGCTCAAGGATCTTGATGAAATGGCCACGGATGGCCGTTACGAGCTGCTGCCGAAAAAGGAAGTTATCAAGCTGGAGCGCGAGCGCAAGCACCTGCAGGCGAACCTGGCCGGAATCAAGGCCATGAGCCGGCTGCCGGACCTGATTTTTGTCATCGACTCGAACAAGGAAGCCATTGCGGTGAAGGAAGCCCGCAAACTGGGCATCCCCGTGGTCGCCGTGGTGGATACGAACTGCGATCCCACGGAAGTGGATTGGGTGATCCCGGGCAATGATGATGCGTTGCGCGCGATCCGGCTGTTTGCATCCAAGGTCGCCGATTCCATCGCTGAAGGCGCGCAGGCTGCGACCGATAAGCAGACACAGGAAATCGCCAACGCGATGACGCCGCCTCCGGCTGAGGCTACACATGTTCCCACCTCTGCGGACCTGATGGAAGAGGAAGAGCTGAACATGGAAGAGGTGCTCGGCGGCAAGGCGCGCAAGGCCCCGGAATCTGAAACCGCGACCGATACGGAGTCGCCGGCAGTGGACGCAATCGCCAAAGGGCAGTAAATTCTGCCGCTACGCTCCACTTCGCTTTAGAGGAAGATCAGCACAGCCGAGGGCGGCTGTGCCACAACCTCAACCGGCAATCACAGGAGTTATATGGCCCGCGACAGGCGAGGAGCCACGCGGGCCGCACGTTATACGCACTAAAAAAAAGGAACAACCATGAGTACAAGCACTACAAACGTTTCAGCGGCCCAGGTGAAGGAACTTCGCGAGCGCAGCGGCGCTCCCATGATGGACTGCAAGAACGCCCTGACGGAATCAAAGGGCGATGTTGAACAGGCATTGGTGTGGCTGCGCAAAAAGGGCCTTTCCACGGCGGCGAAGAAGGCAGCCCGCGTAACCAGTGAAGGCTCGGTTGCCAGCTATATTCATGCCGGCGGCAAGATCGGCGTGCTGGTAGAAGTGAACTGCGAGAGCGACTTCGTCGCCCGCACGGACGATTTCAAGGACCTGATCAAGGACATTGCCATGCACATCGCCGCGGCCGACCCCAAGTTCGTCCGCAAGGAGGATGTGACGCCCGAAGCTTTCGAGAAAGAGAAAGACATCTATCGCGCGCAGGCGGCGGCCACGGGCAAGCCAGCGCAGGTGGTGGAAAAGATCGTCGAGGGCAAGATGGGCAAATTTTATGAGGAAGTTTGCCTGCTCGATCAGCCCTTTGTGAAGGAGCCCAGCATCACCGTGCACCAGCTCATCGCCAGCAAGGTCGGCAAGTTGGGTGAGAACATCTCCGTGCGGCGCTTTGCCCGCTTCAAGGTGGGCGACCTGGGTGAGACTGTTGCCATCAGCAAGCTCCAACAGGAAGCGAAAGTAGAGTAGCCTTTCAGCCGCTAATTAACGCGAATAAAACCAAGTTGAGCCGCCTGTTCAGGGCGGCTCTCTTTTAATTCCTGTTTATTCGCGTTTATTCGCGTTTATTTGCGACTACTCCTCCACCTCCACCACTTCGTCTCTCTCCGCCTTGAACTGGGTGATGATCTTTTCCTGGTTAATGGCGGGGACGTAGTCGTAATGCGAGAGCTCCATGTTGAAGCTGCCGCGGGCCTGCGTCATGGAGGTGAGGTCTGCGCCGTAAGTGAGCATTTCCGCCATGGGGACTTCAGCCTTCACAATGGTTTTCCCGGCCTTATTCTCCATGCCCTGAATGCGTCCGCGACGGGAGTTGAGGTCGCCCATGATGCTGCCGGCGAACTCGTCGGGAATCGTGATTTCCACCTTCATGATGGGCTCAAGCAGCGTGGGCTTGGCCTGCTCCATAGCCTTTTTGAAGGCGATGCGGCCGGCCGTTTTGAATGAGAGCTCGTTCGAGTCCACGTCGTGGTAGCTGCCGTCGTAGAGGATCACGCGGAAATCAACCACCGGATACCCGGCGAGGAAACCGCGCTGAGCGGCTTCAACGATTCCCTTCTCCACGGCGGGAATGAAGTTCTTGGGAATGGCGCCGCCAAAAATATCATTCACGAACTCAAATCCCTTGCCGCGCTCCATAGGCTCCATTTTGATTTTGCAGTCGCCGTACTGGCCGTGGCCGCCGCTCTGCTTCTTGTGGCGGCCCTGGACATCAGCCTTGCCGCGAATCGTCTCGCGGTACGGGACCTTCGGCGCCTTGAGATTCACTTCTGTGTGGTAGCGCTTTTTCAGCTTGGAAACCACAACTTCTATGTGTTGCTGGCCTGTTCCGGCAATGAGGAATTCCTTGGTCTGTTCGTCGCGGAAGAAGCGCAGCATGGGATCTTCTTCCATCAACTTATGTACGCCGTTGGAGAGCTTGTCTTCGTCGTTGCGGCTCTTGGGCTCGATGGCAAAGGTGATGGCCGGCTCGGGCAGCGTGACGCCTGGATACAGAATGGGATTGGCCTTGTCGCCCAGGGTGTCGCCGGAGAGCGTGTCTTTCAGCTTGGCTACGGCACCGATGTCGCCGGCGTGCAGCTCAGCGATGGGCAAAAGGTTTTTTCCCTGCGGCAATGAAAGGTGGGCCAGCTTTTCCGATGTACCGCGGGTGAAATTCTGCAAGGTGGCGTCGTTTTTTAATACCCCGGAAAAGACTTTGAAATAAGTGATGCGGCCGGCAAAGGGGTCGTTCGCCGTCTTGAAGACGTAAGCCGAGGTCGGCTCGGCGTCAGTGACTTTGCGGTCGCCGCTATGGCCGTTGCCGGTCGAGTCCGGAGCGGAATGGACAGCAGAGTGTTCGGCGGCGGTGGGGCAGTAATCAACCATGAAATCGAGCAGATGGTCGGTGCCGATGTTGCCCAGCCCGGAGGCGAACAGTACAGGGAAGATTTTGTCGTCGCGAATGGCTTCGTGCAGCGCGGGAATGAGATGTTCTTCAGAGATGGTGCCTTTATCAAAGAACTCCTCCATCAGCTCGTCTTTGCCTTCGGCGACAATTTCCACCAGCTTTTCGTGTGCTGCCTGGGCGGCGGACTGGAGATCCCCCGGGATCGGACCTTCTTTACCCTTTCCGTTTCCGCCCATGTCATAGGTGTAAGCCTTCATGGTGACCAGATCGATCACGCCCTTCAGGTCCTTTTCCTTGCCGATGGGAAGCTGGACGGGCACCACCTGCCGGCCAAAAGCCGAGCGCAGGCTTTCCAGAGCAGCTTCATAGTCGGCGCGCTCGCGGTCCATGCGGCTGACTACGATCACGCGAGGCAGGTTAATCTCTTCGGCGTATTGCCAGACTTTCTCCGTCACCACTTCCACGCCCGAGACGCCGTCCACCACGACCATGCAGGCTTCGGCCGCGCTCATGGCGATTTTGCCTTCGTGGGCAAACAGGGTGAACCCGGGAGTATCCAGCAGGTTGATCTTGGTGTTATGCCATTCCAGGGGCGCAATGCCGGTGGAAACCGTCATCTGGCGGGCAATCGCTTCCTCGTCGTGGTCGGTGACGGTGCTGCCGTCATCCACACGGCCCAGCTTGGGGGTGGCGCCTCCGGTGTACAGCATGGCTGAAACCAGGGAGGTCTTTCCGGAATGGGAGTGGCCAATGATAACAACATTGCGGATATCCTTGCCTTCGTAAACCTTCAAAGCGCCTCCTTAGCGGCAAGCCGGGACCGGACTGCAGGGCGAAATTTTGATCCGAAAAGTTGTACTTGTTGGCTAACTTTTGGTCAAGAGGGTCGCGGACTCCCAGGCGGAAGAGTCAAGAACCTGTCTACGAGATATTATCTCGCCGGGTTTCGGGTTTGAAAAGGGGCGGGAATCGCGCGTAATCGCGCGTAATAGCCGGCATCGCCGTGATCCGGCCTAAGAAGCAATAGCCGATTCGTTGCGGGGCAGCTGGCGAGCCGAACTTGGCGGGTGAGTTGAACCAAACACCCGGTGAGAGCGCTTCTCGGCAAGTCTCGACCTGCGTCCATCAGCAGAGTAGGCGTTTTCACCCTATATACTGGAATTTATGGCCGTAGCGAACCCAAAATCCGTGAAGGTGAACGTGACCACCGGGACCGGCATGGACATTGAATGGGACGACGGGCACCGCACGCATTACAGCTTCCAATGGCTGCGCGACGCCTGCCCCTGCGCCACGTGCAACGAGGAACGCGAGCAGAAGGGCCGTAAGCCCGGCGAGCCGGAAAAGAAAGCCTCCGCGCTGTTGCCCATGTACAAAGAACCGCCCAAGCCCAAAGAAGTGAAGCCGGTAGGCAGGTATGCCCTGAACATCAGTTGGAATGATGGGCACGCCAGCGGAATTTACTCGTGGGACTATTTGCGGGAGTCGTGCAAGTGCGACGAGTGCTCGAAGATCGCCGAAATCGCGCGGAATCGCACGTGATCGCGCGTAATCACGAGCAATCGGAAGTTCGGTGAATCGTGAGAACTCCCTGACGCTGTAATGAGCGAATTAACAACCCTTGGAATTCTTCGACTTGCCGTCGTCGCAAGCTCCCTCCGGCTCGCTCAGATGACATGAGCCAGCGGGCTCGTTTGCCTTTACTATTAATACAAGGAAATCTTCTTAGCCCGATCACGCGCGATTCCGTTGCGATTACGCGCGATCCCGGCGATTCTTATGACCCTTCTTGACCAGCTCAATCCGCGGCAGAGAGAGGCGGCCGAAGCCATCGAGGGACCGGTGTTGATTCTGGCCGGCGCGGGCAGCGGCAAGACGCGGGTGATCACCTATCGCATTGCCCACCTCATAGAGAACCTGGGCGTCGAGCCCGATGCGATTCTCGCCGTCACATTTACCAACAAGGCAGCGGCGGAGATGGTCGAGCGCGTGGAGCACCTGCTGGGCGGACGCCTGCTGCGCAAGCCGCTGATCTCCACTTTTCATTCCTTCTGTGTGCGCGTGCTGCGGCGGGACATTGAGGCCATGCGAATCGGCGACACAGGCTACAAGAAAGATTTCGCCATTTATGATGAAGCCGACCAGCAAAGCATGGTCAAGCAGGTGATGCGGCGGCTGGGCATCGATGACAAGCAGAACAAACCGTCGGCGGTGCTCTCACGGATTTCCTGGGCCAAGAACCATATGCTCGACCCGCAGGAGATGTACCTGCAATCCTCCGATCCGCTCACGGAAAAGGTAGCCCACATCTTTGAGGCATACCGCAAAGAGCTGCGCAAGGCCAACGCGCTAGATTTCGATGACCTGCTGCTGGAAACGGTCCGCCTGCTGAAATCGAGCAGCGAAGTTCGCGAGAAATATCAGCGCCGCTTCGAATACCTGCTGATTGACGAATACCAGGACACAAACCGTCCGCAGTACGAGCTGATTAAGCTGCTGGCCGGCCAGCGCCACAACGTCTGCGTCGTAGGCGACGAGGACCAGTCGATCTATTCCTGGCGAGGCGCCGATATACGCAACATCCTGGAGTTTGAAAAGGACTTTCCGGAAGCCAAGATCATCCGCCTGGAGCAGAACTATCGCTCGACGCAATACATTCTGGAAGCCGCGTCGGCGGTGGTGGCCAATAACGTGAAGCGCAAAGGCAAGACCTTGTGGACGGCGCGCCAGGGCGGAACAAAGATCGGCTACTACGAAGCGCCGGACGGCGAAAATGAGGCTCTGTTTGCCGCTGACTACATCTCCAACTATTTGCGCAAGGCCGGCGAGGAGCGTGCGGATAATCCACGCGTCGCCGTGCTGTACCGCATCAACTCGCAGTCGCGCCTGGTGGAAGAAGCGATGCGTCGTTACCAGCTTCCCTATCAGGTAGTGGGCGGATTTTCATTTTACGAGCGAGCGGAAATCAAGGACATGATCAGCTACCTGAAGCTGATCAATAATCCGCAGGACTCGATTGCTTTATTGCGGGTGATCAATACCCCGGCGCGCGGTATCGGGAAAACGACGGTTGAGACGCTGGAGAGGTTGTCGCTGGAAACGGGCATGTCGCTTTGGGGGGCGGTAGCTGAGGCGGTTGACCGGAAGCTGCTGCCGCAGCGGGCCTGTGCGGCGCTGGCTTCTTTTAAAGAAATTATCCAAGATGCGCGTTCCATGCTGACGGGCACATTTGTGGATCGGGTCTCGGGATCCGCCAACCGGTCGGAAGGAGCCGACGGGGAGATTCACCACGGAGACACGGAGACACGGAGGAAAGCAAATCAGCTTCAACGCGGAGACGCGGAGGCGCGGAGAGAACCAGAGAATAATCAGGATGTCTCGTTTGAGCCGGCTGAGTTTGGAGAGAACATCAGCTTCGATTTTGGGGCGAATGA
Organism: Candidatus Angelobacter sp.; assembly: GCA_035712465.1. GTDB lineage: Bacteria > Acidobacteriota > Terriglobia > Terriglobales > Acidobacteriaceae > Angelobacter. The sequence continues at coordinate 73,631 of DASTAS010000004.1, read as the reverse complement.
GGAACCGGAAGGTCTTCCTGCCGGCGCGGATGAGACAGATTTCCTCCCGGAGCAGCTCGAAAGTGAAACTGGGTCCGGCAAACCTGGCACTAACGAGAGCGAAGGTGTTGAGGGCTTTCGCGCACCGGGAGGAGCGGCGACTGTACCCGAGATTCTGAAGTTCCTAATCGACCGTACCGGTTATATCAAGCAATTGGAAGAAGAGGCTACGCCGGACGCGTTTGCCCGCATTGAAAACCTGCGTGAACTTGTGAACGCCGCCATGGATTCGCGCGATCGCGGTGAGACGCTGGCTGAGTTTCTGGATCACGCAGCGCTGGTGAGCGACGTGGATACCTACGATCCGCGCGGAAAAGTCACGCTGATGTCGCTGCACTCGGCCAAGGGGCTGGAGTTCAATCTGGTGTTCCTCATCGGCATGGAAGAGGGATTGTTCCCGCACTCCCGCGCATTCAATGATCCTGACCAGATGGAAGAAGAGCGCCGCCTCTGCTACGTGGGCATGACGCGGGCGATGGACCAGTTGGTGCTGAGCCAGGCGCGCTTTCGCCGTCGCTACGGAACCGATATGCCGGATGCCAGCGTGCCTTCGCGCTTTCTGGAAGAGGCGCCGCAGCATCTCCTTGAAGACCTGAGCGCGCCCGGGCGGGGACGCTCGGCAGCGCATCGCGAACCAATCTATGAAGACCGGCACTACAGCTATGAGGATGAAGACCAGAGCGCGCCGGTGCGGTACGCCCAACCAAAGCAAAAGCCGCGTGCGGGCGGGTATTCGGGACCGAAGTACAACTCCATTGATAACATTGCAGAATTTTTTGCTTCCCGGGGAAAGAAGTTCACGAGGCCGCAAAATTCCTCGGAGGAGCCGAAAAGCAAGACGTCATTCCGTCCCGGTCAGCGGGTAAAACATCCGAAATTTGGCGAAGGTGTGGTCTACCAGCGGGAAGGCGAAGGGGAAAACGCCAAGGTTACGGTACAATTTCCGAGATTCGGTTTGAAAAAGCTGGTGGAAAGATACGCGGGCCTGGAGAGGGCTTAGCCGCAGATTTTCGCAGATCCAACGCAGATTTAATTTCATATTTTCAGGACAGGTGAATGGCAAATACCAAAGCACTGAGCAGGGAAGAACGCAAGAAGGCAAAAAGAACGGCACGTAAGAAGCAGGCGCCCAAGAAGCCGCGGGATTATCCACGCGGCAGCAAAAAGCCAAAAGTGAAAAAGTTGGCGCGCGGCCAAGCGAAGCGGTAGGGGTTGCGGCGAAAATACGAGATTTGTCTCGTGCTGCAATTAGCAGTTCGGGGGATATTCTAGAGAACTCCCTGAAGCCGCATGGGTAGAGCCACGCTTTATCGGGGTCCTTCGACCCGCGCTCATTCGCGCCAGGCGCGCTCGTTCGCGCTCGCTCAGGATGACAACGGGTTGGGGTTTGGCAATCTCCGAACGCCTGCGTAGCGGTTAACCGAGGGAATTTTCAAGGAGGCGCTTCTGGCCAGCCAACTGTTTGCCAAGAAGTCCATTGACAAGCTGATTTCCGACTCGGAGAATCCCGAGCACCGGCTGAAAAAGACGCTGGGGCCGTGGTCGCTCACGGCGCTGGGTATCGGCGCAATCATCGGGTCGGGCATATTTGTGCTGACCGGAACGGCGGCGGCCGGAGAAAATTTCCAGGTGCCCTCCATCTGGCATGCCCAGGTGCTGGACGTATTTGAGAACCTGTTTCAGCACGGCAGCCTTTCCGGTGTGCTAATGCACGGGCGTCCGCCGGCCGGCCCGGCGATTGCCATTTCATTTCTGCTGGTCGCGGTGGCGTGCAGCTTTGCCGGGCTTTGCTATGCGGAACTGGCGTCCATGATTCCCATTGCCGGCAGCGCTTACACGTATTCCTACGCGACGCTTGGGGAATTAATCGCCTGGATCATTGGCTGGGACCTGATTCTTGAATACGCGGTCAGCAACGTAGCCGTGGCGATCGGATTCGGCGGCTATCTCAAGGCGGAACTGGGCGCGCTGGGGCTGTCGCTCCCGGACAAATTATCGACGCCGGTGATCGATAACGGATTCACCGGCTCGTACTTCAACGTGCCCGCCTTTCTCATCGTGTTCGTGCTGACCGTACTGCTGGTGTGGGGCATTCGCGAGTCGACGGAAGCCAACAACATCATGGTGGTGATAAAAATAGGCGCCATCCTGACGTTCCTGGTGGTGGGCGGGATGCTCTCCAGCGGAGCCAACCTGCACCCGTTTGCGCCTTCGGGCTTTTCCGGAATCATCTCCGGCGGCGCGATCATCTTTTTTACATACATTGGCTTTGATTCGGTATCCACGGCGGCGGAGGAGGCAAAGAACCCGCAGAAAGACATTCCCTTCGGCATCATCGCATCTCTGATCGTCTGCACCGTGCTTTACATTGGCGTGGCGCTGGTGCTGCTGGCCATGATGAAATACAAAACCTTCAATGGCAGCATTGTCGCAGCGGCCAGCGCGCCCGTAGCCTACGCGCTCTCACATCTTGGCGCCAACAAGTGGTTCCAGGCGGTGATTGTCATTGGCGCGCTCATGGGCATGATCTCCTCTCTGCTGGTTTTTCAGTATGGCCAGACCCGAATCTGGTTTGCCATGTCGCGCGATGGGCTGCTGCCCAAGTTGTTCTCTGCCGTTCATCCCAAATTCAAGACTCCGCACTGGTCCACCTGGATTGCCGGGGCGGCGGTAGGAATTCCCGCCGGACTGTTCAGCATCAGCGAGGCGGCTGACCTTTCCAACATCGGGACACTGTTTGCCTTTGTGCTGGTATCTCTCGGGGTGCTTTTCCTGCGGCGCGCGCAACCGGAGCGTCCACGTGGATTCAAGGTGCCGTTTGTTCCCCTGTTCCCGATCATTTCTGTAGTCATGTGCGTGTCGCTGATGGCCGGATTGCTGGTGATTACCTGGTTCCGGTTTTTTGCCTGGCTGGCAATCGGGCTGGTGATTTATTTCATGTACAGCCGCAAGCACAGCGAGTTTGCGCAATCGGGAGCGGCCGCGACGCGCGGATAAGACATGCCGCGCTCCTTTATTCAATCTTTGCCGAAAGCGGAACTGCATCTTCATTTAGAAGGCAGTGTTGAACCCGGAACGCTTGCGGAACTGAGCCGCCGGCACAGTACGCCACTGCCAACCGAGAACAACCGTTATGACGTTCGCGGCAGCGGCGACGTGCTCAGCGAAGATGAGGTGCGCCGGCTGTACTCCTATAAAGATTTCGATGGCTTCATGCTGGCGTTTAAATCTGTGACTGAGCGGCTGCGCACGCCTGAAGACTACGAGCTGATCACTTACCGCCTGATGCAGAAGCTGCGCCAGCAGTACATCATGCATGCCGAAGTCTACGTGAGCGTAGGCGTGCTCCGCTGGCGCGGGCAGGAGTTCGAGCCGATTTTTGAAGGCATGGAGCGCGGGCGTGAGCGCGGACAGCGCGATTTCGGCATCTCACTGCTGTGGATCTTCGATGCAGTCAGGCACTTCGGGCCTGAAGCAGCTGAAGAAGTATTCAGGCTGGCGGCGCATTATCGTGAGCGCAATGTCGCCGGTATTGGCATTGGCGGCGACGAGCGGCGCGGGCCGGCGGAATGGTTTCGTGATCTTTACAAGAAAGCTGCGGACCAGGGGCTGCGCCTGACCGCGCACGCGGGTGAAACTACCGGCCCGGAATCGGTGTGGGGCGCGCTGAACATTGGCGCCGAAAGGATCGGCCACGGGCTGTCGATCGCACAGGATGCCGAACTGGTGGAAGTTCTGGCGCACAAGCAGGTGCCGGTGGAGATTTGCATCTCCAGTAATCTCCGCACCCGAGTGTGCGCGGATTTTGGCGAGCATCCGTTGAAGAAATTTTTTGATGAAGGATTGATGGTGACGCTGAATACCGATGATCCGGCGATGTTCCAGACATCGTTGTGCCGGGAATACGAGCTGGCAGTGGAAGAATTCGGGTTCTCGCAAGAGCAGCTTCGCGAGATAGCGCGCAACAGCTTTGAAGCATCGTTCCTTCCTGTCGAGAAAAAGCTCCGCTTTCTGCAGCAGGTGGACACGCTGGCATGACCAAGCCCAGGCACATTGGGATTGTCGGCTGCAGTGCGGAGGGCGCGGCGCTGTGCTATCGCACGATCTGCCTGGAAGCCGAGCCGCTGATGGGCCTGCACGCTCATCCTGAGATCACCATGCACACCATCAGCCTGGCCGAGTACATGAAATTCCTGAACGGCACGGAGCACTGGGAAGACGTGGCTGGGCTGATGCTGCGCTCAGTGGAGACGCTGAAGAGAGCGGGCGCCGATTTTCTCATCTGCCCGGATAATACGATTCATGCCGCCATGCGCTACGTCCTGCCGCGGTCGCCGCTGCCCTGGCTGCATATTGCGGAAGAAGTGGGGAAAGAGGCGAAGCGCCGCGGCTTGCGGCAGGTGGGAATTACAGGAACGAAATTTCTGGTCGAGAGCAGCGTCTATCCTGAGCAATTGGAAAAGCTGGGTATCGGCTGTCTCTGCCCGACCAAGGAGCAGCGGGAACGGATCAACCACATCATCTTTGATGAACTCGTGCGCGGCGAGCAGACTCTGGAGTCGCTCTTTTATGTGCAGCAAACCATCGAGCAGATGAAGAACCAGGGCTGTGACGCTGTGGTGCTGGGTTGCACTGAACTCCCCCTGCTGATTGCGAATGAAGATTCACCGCTCCCGACGCTGGATTCAACGCGCCTGCTGGCCAGGGCAGCGCTGGAGCATGCGCTCACCTAAGCATTGCGCCAATACCCGGCCACTGCACTGTTAATCCGCCATTGCAGATTCTTGGCGGAGTGTGCAACTCTTGCCGAGTTCAAGGAAGGCGTTCAGACAATGGTAAGGAACTTCTTTAATTACTCCAGCAGCATCGCAGGTGCGAAAAGGAAGTGCCACACGCCCTTTGAGAACTGGGCAACCGCGTAAAAGTTTTGGAGCGACACACGCTCTATTCCCCTGCCGCCCTGGCTCGGGAGCGTGCGCTCAGGCCTCTGAGCACGCAATGGAAGTACTCGGGATTGCGGGTAACGAAGATCAGCCGCGAGCCAAAAGCGAGATAGCTCTCCGGCGAGGCTGACTCCATCAGTTGCCAGAAGATACGCTGCACGCGGCGCAGGTCCCAGCGGCTGTTGGCCTGGGGCTTGCTCGCGATGGCCGGTCCCAGTGTGAACCAGTCATAGTTGGCAAACACCGCGAATTCGCGCTCCGGCGGGGCGGAGTCAAAGATGTACCACTCGCGGAAGTCGTCACTGACAATGTGGTCGGGCGCTTCGTTCTGGGGAACGTAAAGCACCGAGCCTTTCAGTTGCCAGCCACGCTGTGCGTCTTCGTCGCTGGGCAGCGGCGGCCCGCCGGTAAAGGCCGTAATTACCAGGCCCTTGTTGTTGATCGCGTCCGGACAGTGCACAAGAACGTCGAGGATGCCGTGCGCTGCCGACTCCACCCACCTGTATTCGCCATGGACACCGTGAAACATACCTAAAGACCCGATTGGTAAGTGATTCTTTGCGAAGAATCGTAACAGGTTTTCAGAAGAAATTGCCAGAATTGCCAGGAGTGCCAAATTGACGATTGAAAGGCGCCAATTTTCAATTTTGGCAATCTCGGCAATTCTAACAATTTCTCCTAGCTTGCCTTCTCCGTGCTGGCCGTGATGTCGGCCTCCCACACGCCCTCGAAGTCCACGAAGAAAGCCCTGACTTCCACTGCAGGAATCTCCTTTTTCAGGCACGCCACCGCTTTGTGCATCTCCTGGCGATGGTTCTCAGCCTCCTGTGCCGGGTCATTGTTAAACGCTGCCAGACCGCCATAGCCGCCACAATCGGAATGCAGCATCAAAATCACGTTTTTAGTGGAATGGAGTTGAATCGAGGCGCGAATCTGGTCCAGCACGAATTCTCTGTCTTTCGCGGTGGGCGGCGATGACAGGTTTTTGGCTCCGCCAGCGACCAGAATGGGATCAAAACGCTCCACGCCAATTTTCTTCAGCAGTTTGTGCAGGACAAGATCAAAGCGGTGATCGAAGCACCAGACAACTGCCGCGTCGGCTGTATACCGCTCGCGCGGCGAGGCAAAGTGGAAGATTTTGCGCATGCAGAAGCTTTCCTCGGAATAATTATAGTTGGGGTGGTTGTTTGAAAATCTCGAGCCAACGCTGTCGCGCATAGCGAGGCTGAGAGCTGAAGCTGATTAGGCCAAGCTCACTCTTTACTCTTCTCCGTGTCTCCGTGGTGGATTTTTATCCAACTCCCAGAGGCAAACTCCGTAACCTCTTTCCATTCGCGCTAAAGATCGCGTTGGCAACCGCTGGAGCCAGCGCCATGATGGGCGTCTCGCCTGCCCCCATGGATTTCTGGTCCTTACGGTCGATCAGTTCGACTTCGATCTTTGGGGCATCGTGGAAGCGCGGCACGCGGTAGTCGCGGAAGTGAGGATTGAGCACTCTGCCATTATCAAAATGAATGGCTTCAAACAGCGCTCCGCCAATACCCTGCACAATCGCGCCGGAAATCTGGTTTTTCAATCCCTGCGGATTGATCACTGCGCCGCAGTCAAAGGCCTGCACCACGCGCACAATCTTCACTTTTCCCGTGGAGGGGTCGAGACTCACCTCGGCGCAGGCCGCTACATGGCTGCCCTTTTCAAAGCCACCGGCGATTCCAAATCCGCGCTCGGGTGTCGCCTTCTGCCTGCCCCAGCCAAATTTTTCTGCCGCGGTTTCGAACACCGCGCTCAGCCGGGGATCATTACTATTCTTCAGCCGGAACTGAAGCGGGTCCAAGCCGGCCAGGTGCGCCAGGCCATCCATGTGGCTCTCGCGGGCGAAAAAGTTGGCGGTCGCCGCCAGTCCACGATAGGAACCCTGACGCAGCGGCGGATTCTCTGTGGGGTGAAATTCAATCTTCTTGTTGGCCACGTTGTACGGTGTATCAATCGCCGCCGGGCCTGAGTTGTAGTTGTGAAATTCCCACGCGACGATGGTCCCATCCCGCGCAATGCCGCTTTTCACATCGATCACGCCCGCAGGACGGAAGTACGCCCACGTGAATTCCTCTTCACGGGTCCAGATCAGCTTCACCGGTTTGCCAGCGCCTTTGGCAAGGCGGGCAGCCTCTACCGCGCACTCGCCGGTGTGCTTGCCTCCATAGGCAGACCCTGTGTCCGGCACAATCACTCGCACCTTGTCTTCGGAAATGTGGAACGCCCCGGCCAATTCCTGCTTCACCGCGAACGGCCGCTGCGTTCCCGTCCAGACCGTCAGCTTCCCGCCTTCCCATTCCGCTACAGCAGCGCGCGGCTCCAGCGGCGCATGCTGGATGTATGCCACCGTGTAAGTCTGCGCCAGGGTTTTGGCCGCGGAAGCCATTGCTTTTTCGACGGAGCCGGTAACATGATTCGATCTTCCGCCGAACCCGCCACGCTCTTCCTGATCAGGGTGGTTGCGGAGATAACTGAAGAGATCTTTCTCTGCGAGCTGTTGCGGCGCGTTCCATTGCGCTTTTACCACCCCGAGCGCTCGCTCCGCGGCAGGGAGGGTTTCCGCAGCAACTCCGATGAAGTCGCCGTCGCGCACCACTTTGACTCCGGGTTGTTTCTCTGCGCCGTTATCCTGGAATGAAGCTAATTTGGCGTGGAACGCCGGAGCCCGCAGCACCTTTCCCTGCATGATTCCCGGCCGGCTGATGTCCAGAGTGTATTGGTGCGCTCCGCTGACGAAGTCTTTAGCGTCCACTTTCGGCACCGAAGTTCCAGCAATTTTCCATTCCGTTGCCGGCGTCATCGGCGGATCATCGCCGATCATCTTCACCAGCTTCTGCCCATGCGTCAACTCGCCGTACGTGATGCTCTGGCCGGTCTTCTTATTCCTGATGGCTCCATTTTCCGCAACAAGCTGCGACGGCTCCGCCTGCCAGTGCTGCGCCGCCATCTGTAGCAGCAGCTCGCGCGCGCTGGCCGACGCCTCGCGAAGCTGCGGGCCCATCTGCGGGGTGGTGCGGCTGCCGAAGGTTCCCATATCAAATGGGGTCAGATCGGTATCGGCCATCACCAGCGTTATCGATGACATGGGGACGCGAAGCTCTTCCGCCACCTGCTGGCTCAGCGACGTGCGGATGTTTTGTCCCATTTCGGCTTTGCCTGTGAACACCGTCACTTTGCCGTCCTCACCAATGTGCAGCCAGGCATCCAGATTTTGCGGTTCCTCTTCGCGGTGAAATCTTCCTGATTCCTGCGTTAGTGCGGAAGGCGCGCAGATTCCAATCACAATGCCTGCTCCCAGTAGCTTAAAAATATCCCGCCGGCTGACTTCAAACATGTGATGGAGACGGGCGACGTCATGCTGCATTTCCTCCTGCTGGAGTTCACTGAAAATTGGAGGCGTGTTCATGATTTTTTGCCTCCTGCCGCGCGGTGAATTGCTGCCATGATGCGCGGGTACGTCCCGCAACGGCAGATGTTGCCGTTCATGTGCTGGATAATCTGCTCGTCGCTGGGATGGGGGATGGCCGCGAGCAACGCATGCGCAGACATGATCATGCCTGAGGTGCAGTAAGCGCACTGAAACGCTTCTTCCTCAAGGAATGCCTGCTGCAGCGGGCTCAAACTTCCGTTTTCCGCCACACTTTCAATGGTCAGGATTTTTTTGCCGGCGGCATTTTCCGCCGACATACGGCAGGAGCGGATGGAGCGTCCGTCGAGCAGAACCGTGCACGCACCGCACTGGCCTTCACCGCAGCCGTACTTGGTTCCGGTCAGGCCAAGGCGATTGCGCAACACCCAAAGCAGCGGCTCGCCCGGCTCAGCGTCAACCTTGTGCTCCGTTCCATTCACAAGCAGAGTCAGAGTTGGCATATGTTTAGCGGCAAAAATCGCCGCACCAGATATCCTAACTCCGCGATGTAAGCGTTGCCAGGTTTAGCGGAGATTCCTTTTGCCGTGGATCATAGCTACAACCAGGATTTCTGAATCAGTGATCCTGTATATGACGCGATAGCTATACACGATCAACTCCCGAATGCACGGGTCTTCGAATTCTGGGACTTCGCGCCCTGAACGCGGAAATTGAGAAAGCTGGTGAACCGACGCGGTAATTTTCTTAACGACGGATCTCGCGTATGCGGGAGAATCAGCTTCGATATACCTGGCAATCGCTTCTACGTCTGAAACTGCGTGTGCCGACCAGATTACTCGGTTAGCCATTTACTCAGTCGTGCTTCAGCATCTTCCTGCGAAATGGTGTTCCCGAGCGCTGCATCGTCCAGTCTACGGCGAACCTTCTCGAGAACATATAGATGGTATTGAATGTCCTCGATGGAGCAGTTGTCAGGCAACTTATCCAGAAGCGTTCGGACTTCTTGTTTTGCACTCATGTACCCGCTCAGAATATCACCGCCGGAACCCTGCTCCAAAGCTCTTGTTCACTCAGCCCTGGGCTCTCTCCGTACGCAGCAGCGCCTCTTTTCTCTCCACCCCCCACCGGTATCCTGCCATGCCGCCGCTCTTGGCAACTACGCGATGACACGGGACCACAACGGCCACTGGATTTGAAGCACAGGCATTGGCTACGGCGCGAATGGCTTTCGGCTTGCCGATCTGCTTTGCGATCTCGGCATAACTGCGTGTTTCGCCGTGCGGAATTGTTCGCAATGCGTTCCAGACGCGCTGCTGAAACGCGGTGCCCTGAATATCGAGGGGTATTGATGCGGCGGGTATCGGCTGAGAAAACAATTTCCGCACTTTTTCGGCGAGCGACTGCAACGCCTGCTCATCGCGCTGGATCTCAGCGGCGCTGAATTCATGGCGCAACTCCTTTTCCAGTTCCACTTCGTTATTCCCGAATCGCACCGCGCACAGGCCACGCGGCGTGGTGGCAACCAGCACTTTTCCCAGCTCTGACAGAGTGATCGTGTACCGGATTTTCACGCCTTCGCCTCCGCGACGGAACGCCGTGGGTGTCATGCCCAGTTGTTCGCCGCCGTTTTCGTAGGCGCGGCTGCTGGAGCCGTAACCGGCTTCGTAAATGGCGTCCGTGATGCGCGCTTGCTTGTGCAACTCCTGTTTGAATTTGCCCGCCCGTCTTGCTTGCTGGTATTGCCGGGGGCTGATGCCCAGAGTGCGCTTGAACAACCTCTGAAAATGAAACGGGCTCAGGCCAGCAGAAGCGGCAATTTCATCCAGCTTGAGCATGGTTTCAACGTTCTGATCGATGTACCGGCATGCGGCTTCAATCTTCGTCATCTGCGCATTGCGCGCGAGCGGCATGCAGCGGCGGCAAGCGCGATACCCCGCCCGCTGGGCTGCAACGGGTGAAGCAAAGAATTCGACCTGCTCGCGCCGGGGTCTTCGGCTCGGGCAAGACGGCCGGCAGAAAATTCCCGTTGACCGCACGGCATACACAAAATGGCCATCGGCTCTTGAGTCTCTGCTCAGTACCAGCGCCCAGCGCTGATCGGTGTTCCCGTTGTTCTTCACATTGATTGCCGGCTGCATGTTGTCCTCCGCGAAATCATCACTTCCTGCAAGCAGTCTAGATTTCGCGTCGCAAAGCCGCTATCCGCGCATTGCTGCCAAATTCGAGTCCAAGACCTCATGTTATCGAAAAAACTCCGTGAAGATTCTGTTTCCGAAGCGGCGGGAACTCTGCTGGATCAGATTGTGCCTGGATCTCTGAATGGTTCATGAGAAAAACTTAAGAGAATCATTTTTCCCGGCCTCGAATCGGCCTTCAAGACACCTATTTGGGGGGCCAACTCACAATACGCACACAGCATCATTGAAATCTGGCCAACTTTGTATTGTCCTGCCGAACTAGGCCCAATGACAGAGGCCGGGATTCGGAGCAGCCGTGCTATTCTCAACTTGCCAACTTCGTCTGAAATATTAGTACAGGGTTGTTTGTCAGCAGGAGAAAGGACAAATTTGGCTCTCTTCCCCAAGCCCCGCCTTCGTGTCATTATCTGGAGCATCACTCTGCTGTTGCCTGTTGCCGCATGGGTGGCGAGCGGTTTCAGTGGGACATTTTTTCATCCCGGCGTTGGAGCATTCTTTGTAGCTGCCGCGTGTTTATCAGCCGCCATTGGAGGCATGCCCACCGCTATGGCGGCCACCCTCCTGAATATCCTGGGGCTTGCTCTTTTTTCTTATCTTGATCCAACCGCGCTTCCTCGCGGCACGGCCGGACTGTGGGCCGCATTGTTGGTTGCGGTGACATTGATCATCGGCTACGCGAGAGAAAAATGGTCGGCCGCAGAGATACGCGCGGGCCGGTTGAGCACCGACCTGGCCCGGCTGCGTGACGAGTTGGAATCGCAGCGTACTGATCTGAAGCGATTTCACGATCTAAGCGTGCGGCTCTCCAGCAGCCTGGAACTGCAGCGCCTGCTGAATGACGTGCTGACGTCCATTGCAACATTGCAAAAGACCGATCTCGCCATGCTGCTGGTCTTGCCGGAACCCTCCAGCAGGCGGCTGCGCGTGGAAACCTTCACCGGCTTTACTCCGGAGCAGATCAAACTTTTCGGCGAATTACCGGCGGACTTCTTTTCCCTTGAGCGTCGCGTGCTTATCGAAGATATCGAACAGCCGGGCACGTATTTTCCATTCATGGATGCCGCGGAAAAGGTTGGCCTGCGCGCCCTATTCAGCACGCCCATTCTCAATGTTCGCGGCGAGCCACTGGGCGTTGTCGTCACTTTCTTCCGGCATCCCAACTCGCCGGGCGAGCGGCAGTCGCGACTGGTGGAACTCTATGCCCGCCAGGCAGCCAACGCGCTCGACAATGCGCGCCTTTACCGCAATTCTCTGGATACACTGGCCGCTGAGCAGCAGCGTACCGCCGTTCTGCGGTCGCTGGCGGAAGCTGCCGTGCAGATCAATTCCAGCCTGGCGCTGGATTCCCTGTTGCAGGCCATCACCGATCAGGCGCGCAGTATCATTGGCGCGCGCCAGGCGTTTACCACTCTGTTGGCCCGGGGCGCGTGGCACAAGAGCATCACCTGCGTCTCAGCCGCTGAGGGACAGCCGGCCATGCAGTTTCCGCGCGAGACCTCTGAAATCTTCATGCTGGCCTGCAACCTGAACACGCCATTGCGGCTGAGTTCCACCGCCAGAGAGGAACGGCCGTGGCGCTCCATGATGATCAAGGCGAGTGAAGCCACCAGCAGCGGCTGGCTGGCTGCTCCACTATTAACGCGCGACGGCAGAAATCTCGGCCTGATTCAGCTTTCCGGGAAAATCAACGGCGAGTTTTCCTCCGACGATGAAGCGATCCTCGTCCAACTCGCCCATATGGCGTCCGTGGCCATCGATAACGTCCGCCTCTATCGCGAAGCGCAGGAACAGATTGCGGAGACAAAACGCACGCAGGAAGCGCTTGAGCGAAGCAAAGAGAACATGCAACTGGCCCAGCAATATGTGGGCGTCGGGATCTGGGAATGGGACCTCCAGACCGGCGCGCTGGTGTGGTCAGAGCAGTTGCGCCGTCTGCACGGATTCAGCGGTGAGGAGTTTGACGGAAAATATGAAAGCTGGATGGACAGCATCCACACGGAGGACCGCCAGCAGGTGCATCGTGCTATCACAGAGGCGATGGCCCACAATGGCGAATATGAAATTCAGTACCGCGTCGTCTTTCCTGACAAGAGCGTGCATTGGCTGGAGGCGCGCGGCCGCACGATTGTGATCGCCGATACGGCTGTGCGCATGCTGGGTGTAGCCATGGACATCACGTCCCGCAAGGGGGCGGAAGAAGCCTTGCGCCACTCAGAAAAGCTGGCGGCCACAGGACATCTGGCGGCAAGCATCGCGCACGAAATCAACAACCCGCTGGCCGCTGTCACCAACGCCCTCTACATTTTGCGTACAACACGGGGGATGCCCTCGTCCGCTATCGAATACGTGCGCACGGCGGAACTGGAACTCTCACGCGTCGTGCATATCACACGCCAGACCCTTGGCTTCTATCGCGAATTCTCCTCGCCCGTGATGGTCGATGTTCCCCGGCTGCTGGATGAGGCTCTCGCCGCTTTTGCGGGCAAGATCGAAAAGAACAACGTCACAGTGCACAAATCCTACGGACATACCTGGTCACTGCCGGCATTCCCGTCAGAGCTCCGCCAGGTATTCTCCAACCTCGTGATGAACGCGCTGGAAGCCGTGGGAGACAATGGAAGAGTTTCCGTGCTCGTGCGGTCTGTTCAAGATCGCGACGATCGCCCGGGCCTGAGAATCACAGTTGCCGACAACGGCGCGGGCATTGCACCTGAGAATATGCCCCACATCTTTGAGCCTTTCTTCACCACCAAGGAATCCAAGGGTACCGGTCTGGGGCTCTGGGTGACCCAGGGAATCGTACAAAAGCATGGAGGGCGGATCCGCGTGCGCAGCAGTTGTAGCCCCCAGCACCATGGGACTTGTTTTGTGATTTTCCTTCCCGTCGCGCTGGAAACAGTGACGTTCGCCTCTCCGGCGGGGGTGAGCCTTCCTGAAGCCCCCGGCAGCACGCGCGAGGCAGCGGCCTCAGGCAACGATCTGTCTGCAGCTTAAGTCCCAGTCCAGCAACAACTTATCTCCACGGATAGCAACATTTCGGCTGCCCAAATCTCGATTTCTTCAGGGGCAGTGAGCTAGCCTGAAACGAGCTCAAAATGCGGGCTTTAGGAAAATTAATTAAGTTAAACTACTGAATTTTGAGGTATGCTGGTTACCATTGTAGTAGATACTTTTGTGCAAATGTCCAAGGTAAGCTTTCAACCCGAAGTGCCCGTCCGTCCTCGAGCTTCAGGATTTTCGCTCGTGGAATTGCTGGTGGTCGTGATGGTGATCCTGGTGATTACCGCGATTGCCATTCCCAGCTTCGTCCAGGCCCGGATGAAGGCCAATGAGGCGTCCGCGGTCAATTCAATGCATACCATCCAAACCGCGGAGTTTCTGTACTCAGAAGCATATCCGGATCATGGATATGCGAAGAAGCTCGCCGATATGGGCGGCGATGCCAGCGATTGCAAGTCACCGACTCCCAGCAGCGCATGCCTGCTCATGGACGGTTCTCTGGTGGCGGGCTACAAGAGCGGATACGTCTTCAATATCGTGAGCGACAACCAGACACCCTCTCTCTCCTATACCGTGAATGGCACTCCCGAAGCCAGCGGAATTTCAGGCCGCTGCTCTTTTACTGCTACAGCGGGCGGCCAGATTAACATCGTTGTGCCGGGTGCTGGTGGGACTTCACGCTTTGCCTCAAGCGGCGGCAGCGGCTGCCAATAAGTACCAGGATTATTTTCTTCCTTCCCTCTTTTGCGCTATCACCAACCCTCTTGGAGTGGGTAAAAGCACGACCGAAATCAACCCCTCTGCCTCCATGCGCAAAGCTGCCTCGCGCACTATCTTCAGATGAGAGCTGGCATCATGCATCAGGATCAGTCCGTTGGGATTGATATTAGGAAGAAAATGACGGACTTCAGGCTCGCGCAACTCGGGAAGTGAATCGCAAAACAGTACGTCGATCTGGCCGGGCGCTTTCAAATCGAGGCTGGATTCGCATCGGTACTCGACCCACTTCCTGAGGCCGGAAGCATCGATCTTTTCTTTTGCTTTCGCAAAAACTTCCTTGTCTGGCTCGCAGGTCAGGATCTTCCCCGAACCGTTTTGCTTGAGTCCTTCGGCCATGTACAACGTGCTCACGGCGAGGAAGGTTCCCGTTTCCACGACCAGGCGGGGTTTCATGGTGGTCATCAGGCAGCGGAGAAATTCCAGCACCTCTACTTCGGCGGTCATGGTGTCAAACATCCTCCAGCGTTCCGGGTGAGGACACTCGGGCGTTGAGCGATGATATTCCGGCTTGGGGTCGCTTCCGTGCTGTGTTACATGGTTGAAAACTTTCCGGACCGGATCAACCTTGCGAAATCGACGCCTCGCAATCACCAGCAAAATCAAGCCGGCTATGGCTGACAGCAACGCCGTGAACTGGGCGTTGCTCATGCCGAAAATGATCCGTGGATTGATGCGCAGAAACTCAACAAAAAAGCGCTCCAACCCGCTGAGAATGAGAAACTCGCCCACAATCACTCCCGGCGCAAGGGGATGCTGCAAGGCGCGTTTGCCCCTGCGCCAGAGGTACCAGAAGATCAGCATCATTACGATGAACTCGTAAATGGGCGTGGGATGCACCGTACAGTTCGGCGGCGCTCCCCATTGCGGGCAAGTCAGGGTCGTGGGTACGAGTCCATTCGGGAACGCCATACCCCAGGGCAAATGGGTCGGTTTGCCGTAGTCGCCGTCGCCGGATATCAAACAGCCGATTCGCCCCACGGCATAACCGATTGCCACTGCTGGGCTGGCCACATCCAGCATGGTGAGAAGGTTCATGCGGTACTTGCGGGCCATCAATAGGAGAGTTGTAATGCCCGCAACGAAGCCTCCGAACCAGGCAAAGCCTCCACGGAACCACCCCAGCAGCGCACCGGGGCTGGTGAGGATTTCATAGTTCAGCCGGTCTACCGGTGTGTCAATGACATGCCAGACCTTGGCTCCTATAATCCCCGCAATGGCGACGTAGGCGACCACGCTGTAAGGATCGATTGGGAGCTTGCGCCGGCGGATCTCCGCGGCCAGCGCCATATAGGCCGCGATGAACGCCAGGCACATGAACAGCCCAAAAGTGGGCACGTTAAGCGGGCCAATCTGCAGATAAGGAAGCAGTCTTTGTCCTCAGAAAGGAATTTCTCATTCAGTATAACGGAGAGGCTGGAAACTATTGCGTGGAAGCATCCTGCGCGGCGGGGTGGGTAATGATCACGTCCGGCAGTTCTGCCGTGGCACGCACAGCAAGATGCGCGGGAATAATCAGAAGCCGTGGCAGTCTGTGGCCTTTACGGTCGTATTTCCGCAGATCAGCCATGGATTTCACGCCCAGCTTTTTTCGGAGGATTTCGCTGGAAGGAACATCGCTGAAACGGAGGTCGCCCGGCCGGAAGGTCTGGTGGGCCGCCATGAGGAGTTCACTCTCCCGACTTAAATTGACTGCCAATTTGGGATCGATGACGAAGCAATAGTAGATGTCCCAGTCGCGCACCTCGCCCTCCACCGTGTACTTGTTGATGATGCGGGTGTGGTCGTAGTCAGGATATTCCGGCGAGCGATACTGCGTTCCCGGAAGGACAATATAAAGGTTCAGGTGTTTGTCGATCGGCTTGCCGTCCCGGAGAAGCTCGCCCAAAATCCAGGGGCCAACCTTTGCCATTCGTCGCGTTCCGGTCATCTCCGGAGTAAAAACAATGCGGTCTCCGTCGTGGTAGACAGAGAAGGGCTTGGGCGCAGCAGGCGAGGGAGATGGAGCGGCAAATGCCAATCCGGCCGCAAGCAGCACAATCCTGAAGCTGCGCGAGCCATGTTTGTGGCGCGTGAGCACAGCGCAAAGATTATGGCAACTCCTCTATTTGCAAGCAAGTAAGGACGCATTGGCTCACTGACGCAAAGGTACATGCACCTGAGTAACTTCACTTGCGGTGAAGAAGCGGCCCTGCCAGGCAAAGGCTAAGGAGGTGCTATGCTCTCGGAAAGTCGCTTGGCTAGCGCTACTACGTAATTCCGCAGAGGCTCTTGCGCCTCCGCGAGCCAATCTCATTGCTTGGCGTGCTCATAATATTTGCCAATGATCACCCCCACCTCTACGGCTGAATCGGGTGTGAGATCGACAAATTCAAAGCCGATCAGGTTAGCCTCTGCGAAGCGCACGCGCGCGCTGACGTCAACACGAATATCTTCTGAAGGCTCGTGGATCGTAAATTCATGCACTTTGCTGTCGCGAGGATACGGTTTATCCGCTTCAATGGCGAAGCCGCCGCGCGCGAGTTGCCGCAACAAACCGGCTCTCCTGCCTTTTTTATCCAGAACCACGATCTGGGCTTCAGGGCGAATGTCAATCCGCTCAAAGCGGCGTTTCTCTTCCGTTGTGGGGGCTGTAGGCATCTGCTTGATCATGCTGATTCGAACCTTGCTCACGGCACCTGCTCGCCAAAAGCGCTTACCGGATCAATGTCCACCGGGACATCCTTGATGCCGGCCAGGGCCGATTTTAACTCCGTTGGCATGGAATCATACTTTGTAAACCACTGTTCTGCACGATTTCTGTCGCCGGTGGCCTCGATCTCCAGAAGTTCCTTGGCCAGTGAGGCAATGGCGACCGGCATTTTCGCGTAGTCGATCACGTACTTTCCGCTCTTGGGGTCCCGCGTGATGGCGTTCTGCTCGCTCAGGTAGTTGAACTCCATCATCTCGGCGCGGCCGTGCGCCTCGGCCACGCCGAAACGCACTGTTCGGAAGATTCCAGCTACATAGGATGCATAAACCTCAGGCGCGCTGTCCTTCTGCAGCACACCTTTGTCCATGAGCCAGTTGAGAGCGAACAGCCCGACCACGTCCGCCTTGGCCTCTTCGAGACCGCCATAGGCCGGACCTATGGCTGCCCGGATATCCTGCTGGCCGGTGGGGGTACGGGCAAACGCAGGTCCCAGCCCGTGGCAGATTTCATGCATCAGCACCGCAGCCAGATAGCCGTCCATGGAAGCCAGATTGGCCTGGTCCTCACGCAAGAGCTCCTTGCCCAGGGGCAGAACCACATAATTTACGCGCGCATCCATGAAGTTCTTGAAGAACATCTTCTTAGTGCCTTTCTCCTGATGGATGCGGGCATCATTGGGGAGATTGTCCGCCACTGCCTGGTAGCCATGGCGGAGATCGCCCGCGCGAAAGGGCGTGAACATCACCTCCATGGGAGTGCTCTTACCCTGAAGGTTGGGTTTGTCCTGCGGGTCGAGCGGCAGCGCATCCTGGATCTCAGGGACGTATTTCATAAACACGTCCAGTTTGGCGCTGTCAGAATCGTCGCGAATCATCACCGCTGCGCCGTATGAGGTCTTCACCCCGAGCACGCCGTCCAGATAGGTCTCATAGGGTGCGAAGATAATGTCAAACTTTGGGTTTTTCAGATCGAGCCAGGCCAGATCGCTCTGGTAGTAGTCATCCGTCAGCAGGGCATCCGCACGCAGGCGCAGGAAGCTGGCAAATGCCGGGTCGGGGCTGAGCGCGGCAGCTTCACGCAAGTCCTTTGCAGCAGGCACAAGCCATTGCTTGTATTCCACATGGTAAGGGATTGTAACCAGCCGTTTCCCGTGACGCCTTACGACAGTATGCGGATCGTAGATAGCTGCCTTTTGTTCGGGATGTTTGGCTACATATGCCTCGATTTCCTGCTGCGTGATTCCCGGCGAGTAGAGGGCACGGCCGGGCTGGAAGTGTTCTGTTCCCACGAATGGCTTGTTGTCTTCCAACAGATCATAGCGGCTGCCGTTAATGATGAGAAAACGCCGCAACTTCTGGTCTTCCACCTGGTTGCAGCCGGTGATTTGCTTCAGCAGGACCAGCCCCGCAGGATCGCTCTGGCGCCAATAAATGGCTTCAAGAAAGCGGGCGGCATCCACCAGTTTGTAAACCATCTGCTGCTCTTTATCGCTGAGCCCAACCACGCTGAAAGGCATGGAAACCAATTTGAACTTGGCTACCTGGGCGGCAATGTCTTCATTGATTGGCTCGTGAATGGCGCATTTATCAGCTTTTTTCGACGGCGGGGCGCCACGGCGTCCGGCTTGTGCAAACAAGGATGTAGACACCAGCAGTAGAGCAGGTATGAATACAAAAGGTGCGGTTTTCATTGCTGGAATTGTAACAAGTCCCGCCGCAAGACGTGAGGCTCCGCCAACAGGGAATCAGTAATAGCCCAGGCTGAGACCGGAAAAAAATTGCCGGGAAGCCGTCCAGATGACATTCTTCGCTCTGTTTCTGTAGCTCCGCCTGCGGCGCTGAATGCGTTTATCATATCCACGCAATGCCCACGCTCGCGCCAATTCCTCAAACGCTCTTAATTGATGCGGACGACACCCTATGGGAGAACAATGTTTACTTCGAGCACGCCATCGCCGAGTTCATCGAGCGGCTGGACCACCGGCACATGTCCGCTCACGAAGTACGGATGTTTCTGAACGAGGTAGAGCGGGAAACCATTCTCGAGCGCGGATATGGGTCCCACAGTTTTGCGCATTCACTGGTGAAATGCTTTGAGCGCCTGAGCGAGGGACCCGTGACCCCGGCTCTGCATGAATTCATCTGGGGATTCGCCCACAAGGTCTCGAACTATCCCATTGAGCTGATCAGCGGCGTCCCGGAGACGCTGGCCTACCTAAACAGCCGCCGGCACCACCTCCTTGTGATGACCAAGGGAGACATTACCGAGCAGGCGGGCAAGGTGGAACGTTCAGGAATCAAGAACTATTTTGCCGCTGTAGAGATTGTGGCGGAGAAGAACGCTATGACCTATCGGCAGATCGTGAGCAAATACGCCGTGCCTCCCGAAACTACCTGGATGGTTGGCAATAGCCCGCGATCGGATATCAATCCCGCAATGGCTGCGGGCATCAATGCCGTATTTGTACCCCATGATATGACATGGGTTCTGGAGCATGAAAGTGTGGATCTCCCTCCTGCGGGAGTGCGTCTGTTGCAAGTTGAATCGTTTGCTGATTTGAGAAGTCATTTTTGAAGAGTAGAGCAGCATGATTGTTAGGCGATGAGGTCTTGGCGTTGCCTGCCGCAACCCGCAGCAGAGCCGGTGCATCTTTCTGAAATACACATGCCTGAGCCAATGAAAACCGGAGAGCGCTGCCCTGCTTGCGGAGTGGTGAATCCTGTGACCGCCGCTACATGCACCTCGTGCGGCGCGGAGATCAATCTGGGACCCGACGCGGACAGCGGCGAGCCTGATAGCGATCCCGCACTGGAGCACGTGGACCCTCATGATCGCGTGGAACTTGAGCGCTACGATACCGACACTGGAGCAGAAGCTGAGATCGACTGCGGCCTGCTGCGGGCCAATGGCATCGCCTGCGAACTGGGAGGGCAAACCATTCCCGGCCTACCAACCAACATGATTCTGTGGGTGAATGGAAGAGATGCCGCGGCCGCCCGCGCCTTGCTCGACGAAGTGGAAACAGCAGAGCCGGATGACGCTGCCTGAGATTTCAAGCGGACCTTCTGCCAAAGCCGATGAGTGGCCGGCACAATAATGAAAATTCCCAAATGTTTCCTAAACATGAGGATTTTCACATTGGAATTTCTAATTCGAAGATTACAAATGTCGCATCTAAGCTGCTGAATATAAACGATCAAGAATAAACCACTGTCCAATAGGCCAAATGCCAGTTAGAATTGGGCCAGTCTCCTTTGCAGGGGCGAAAGAGTTGTTTATGGACCCAATCCCAGCAGCCTCCCTCCTGTTGGTCGTGGCCACGGAAGCCGCTTTGCGACTTCGTGTGGAATGGCTACAGCGTGCTGGCTACAGAGTGAACCCCGCCTTCAGTCTTAAGGACGTTGAGCAGGCGTGTCATGCGCGTTCGTTCGACATGGTCGTGGTTGCCGATGCGGTCGAGCCCAAGATGAAGAAGGCAATCGGACTCACAGTTCGCCACTTCTTCCCAGAAGCGCCTATCCTGCAAACGGGCCGAATCCGCCCTGACATAGAAGGCGACTGCTTTGTAACCGGGGAGACGTGCGAAGATTTGCTCTCCTCTGTCAAAAAAATCCTCCGCCACGACGAAATCAGGCCCGCCGCCATTTAGTTCCGTGAAACAAAATTGAGGAGCCCTTGTCTTTCGGGCTCCTCACTATCTCTTCTCTAGCTGTCGACCTACGGCTGAGCGCTTGTGCTTGCCGGGCTCGATGTATCCGGCGTTGCCGCAGCCGTGCTGGAGTTGCCTGTTCCAATCGCATCACCGGAAATCACCATTTCCACACGCCGGTTCTGTTGGCGATCTTCCGGTGTATCGTTGGTCGCCACTGGGTTCGATTTTCCCATCCCGTGCGCAACCACGGCGGCGTCAGGAATTCCCTGTTCAACCAGATAATCGCGAACCGCGCTGGCGCGCTTTTCGGAAAGCTGCTGGTTATAGTCGTCACTGCCGACGCTATCCGTGTAGCCGTCAACTTCCAGATGCAAGCCGGGGTGGGCCAGCACGATGCCGGAAACCTTGGCCAGGCGCTCACGCGCTCCGGAGAGCAGCTCAAAGCTGCCGGTCTTGAACAGTACATCAGACATATTGGCGATGAGGCCGCGAGCGGTATCGCGAGTCGCAAGCACGGCGTTGAGCTGGGAGAGCAATTGCGCGCGCAGATCAGCTTTTTCTTTTTCCGCCTGCTGCCGAAGTTTGTCCGCCTCAGCGGCGGCCTGGCGGGCTTTGTCTGCTTCCGCGGCCAGAGCCTGCTGTTGTGCGACTGCCTGTGCCTTGGCTGCCTCAGCTTCCTTGCGCGCCTGCTCCGCTTCCTGCTGTAGACGCAAAGCCTCTGCCTTCGCTGCTTCCGCCTGTTGGCGGGCGAGTTCCGCCTGCTTCCGCTCGTTTTCTGCTTCTACGCGGCGCCGAGCCTCCTCTTCCGCGGCCAGCTTCTCCTTGGCAGCCTGGTCTTCGGCGGCTTTCTTTTCAGCCGCGGCCTTTGCCTGGGCCTCTTCATCGGCCTTCTTCTTGACGGACATCACGCGAGCTTCTTCCGCCGTCTCCACAGTGCCGCGAGCCAGAGTGTCAATCGAGCCTTTATCCCGTTTGTGCTGGAATGCCTCCTCCGCGGAAAGCAACTGCTGATTCGCCGTGGCTAAGATGGACGGCGCATACTTGTCGGCGCCAGCGATGCGCGCGATGCGCACCGCGTTACGGGCCTCAAATAACGACCTCGGTGTCTTGTGGTCGATGCCGAAGATGGCATCCTGAATATGGGTGTTGGTTGAAGAGTAGGTGCCCGCGGCAAGCAGTGAATAGCGCGCCTCAATGTCCTCCTGATGCAATCCCGGAGGAATCACATTTTCCATTACCACCATGTTGCCCGGCTGGCTCACCGCGAAATACGGTTCAGCCGTCACAATCAGCCCGAAAGTCTGCATATCCGTAATTGCCTTCACACGGCTGTGATTGTGGTCGAAAACCAGTTCGCCCAGGTTCACGGCGCGGCCTTCCGGCGAAACGGCCCACAACACCAGACTCAGGTATTCCAACCCGAACTTTGTGGGATCGTCCAGATTTTCAAAGTGCGCGTCGATTTCAACATTGCTCTTCTTGCCCGCCACTTTGGCTTCGCCTGTGGCGCCGGGCATTAAATCAGTCCCGGTAAATTCGATTTTCACGTCGTTGCCGCGCAGCCGGTAATTGATCGCCTTCGTGCTACGGGAAACGCTCGCCGATTGCGAACTATCGGGCTGACTCTGGCCAGCGGCAAAAACACTGAAACAGAACAACAAGCCCAAAACAGTCAGGGATTTCTTCATTGCTAAAGCCTCTAATCTCAAAAAGTTGCTGTGCTTTTATGCATAACTTTAAGGTCAGAAGAAGCGAATACAAAGGAACGCTTGGTGCAGGGTGGTTATAGTACTTTCGTGTACACTCCGGGATTCTCGTGTTCCCGGCCTAGCGGGCTCTGGCTGGCAGGAAAACGGCAGCCGGGGAGATAATAATTGACGCATTCAAGAGGAGAAAATCTGAAGATGAGAACACGATCCTTTGCTTTCGCAGTTTCCCTGCTGTGCGTGTGTTTCGCTACAGCGACCATGGCCCAGCAGCAGGAGGACAAGAGCAAGCGCCCCAGCCCTCCGGGCCAGGCCCAGGTCACTCTCAAGGGACAGACAATCACGATTGATTACAGCCGCCCTTTCATGCGCGGACGCAAGATCATGGGCGGGCTGGTCCCCTATGGCAAGGTCTGGCGGACCGGAGCCAATGAGGCCACCACCCTGACCACGCCTGTGGACCTGAACATTGGCGGGACGAAAGTTCCGGCGGGCAAGTACACACTCTGGACGTTGCCTTCCGCGGGCACCTGGAAGCTCATCATCAACAAACAGACCGGACAGTGGGGCACGGACTACGACCCGAAGCAGGACCTGGCACGGGTTGACATGCAGAAAACCTCACTCAGCGCTCCAGTCCAGGAATTCACAATGTCATTCAATAAAAAGAGTGACGACAGCGCGGACCTGGTGATGCAGTGGGAAACTACCAACGTTTCGATCCCCATTAAAGCGGAGTAGATCAGCGCAGCACGCTTTGCAAAAACAGACGCGATCAGAGCTTGAGTTTCCTGTGGTGCCGATATCGGCACTGCAGGTGTGGGTTCTCTACTAATAGTCAAAATTTTTCTCTCGCTGTGCGGCATCTATGCGAGCATGAATTCGGTTCAACTCCGGGTGGCATAGCCGCCCTCGGCTGCGGAAGTCTGACTTCTGGCGTCGCATTCTTTATGTTCCGCAAAGCTTTTGCCGCTCTCTCGCAAGAACATACACTCGTAAAAGCCCTTTTTTCTCTCCTCCATTACATGGATCACTCGCGTTCAGGTCAAGGTGAGAAGCTCTGGTCAATACCATGGCTGCATGAGCGAAAATGCGCACAGGCGGGGCGCCTGTGCCACACCCTTAACAACAGCAGCGCTTTTTGCTCATTGCGGCTTCCCGCGCTGTGCCACGCAAAGCCAGGCCTGATCGTGCTCCGCTCGGCGTTCCACAGCGAGAGACTTCCCCGAAGGGAAAAATTGGGATTCGCCAAGAATCTTGCCGGAAAAAACAGCAATTCTTCCGGCACGAACGTATTGATGGGAAAGATTGGGATTAAGAACCTACGACAAGCCGTCGGGCAGTGGCAGTATGGACCTCACGCTTTGCCGGGCGAAGTCTTCTTTGACATCTCCCATGCCTTTGCATATTTCCAGCTCACATACGCTGCATGGTTCATCAGCACCAGCAGGCCTTCCCGCCCATCGAGGAATCCGAGCCGGAAAAAGTAGCTGTACACAAACCGGACCAGCGGGCGAAGCACGATGTTGATGAAGCTGAAGCCGGCGTTTCTTTCCGCAACCACCATCCCGGCGCCCAGCGAGGAATAGCGGTTGGCGTGGTCGATAAAGCTTTCCAGCGTGGGATAGGCATGATGGATCAGATCGCCGCGAAGGTGGCCTTTGGGGGCAGACATTTTCATGTCTTCGTGTACCGCGCGCAGCTCAAACTCGGCTGCGCCACGCCGGATCAGGCGCAGCTTGGCATCAGGATAATAGCCGCAGCGCTTGATCCATTTGCCGAAATATAGATTGCGGCGGTTCATGGTATATCCGGTAAACTGCGGCGGTTTGGATGCCTTTACGACATCCGCGATGCTGGCAGCCAGTTCAGGGCTCACTTCTTCATCGGCATCAAGAGAGAGAATCCAATCGCAGCCAGCTTTGGCCAGCGCGGAATTTTTCTGCGCAGCAAAGCCTTTCCACGGTTCCACGAAAACTAGCGCGCCGTTCGCCTGAGCGAGCGCAACCGTCGCATCGGTGCTGCCGGAATCCACCACAATTACCTCATCGGCAATGCCTTTCACGCTCTGCAACGTGCGCGCAATATTGGCTTCTTCGTTGAAAGTGATGATGCAGACGGAGAGAGTCATGCGCGGAAGCATATCAGCGGCAGTGTAAAATATGAAACACTCCACGCCAGAGCTCATGGACTACAGAGAACAGCAAGCCTACCTGAGAAGCAGCCGTATTCGGGGAATAGTATCCGTCGCAATACTGGGCGCTATTGCGGCCGCATGCGTGTTCAGCAGCGGCCCAATCCGGCCGGCTTCTCTGACCATCTTTGCGTTGGTTGCTCTCGCGCTGGCCGGTTCCATTTATTACTGCCCTGACTATCTGCACCTGACGGTGGTTCCGTACAAGCCGGCGCGCTGGCAGGTGAAGATCCGCTGGCGAATCGTTGCCGCGGGGCTGGTTCTGGGATTGCTTGCGGCAACCACGTTACAGGCTCGCCTGGTGGTTGTTGGCGCAGCGGTGTGGCTGTGCGCAGTTAACTTCGCAATCAAAAAGCTGGCGTCCTTGCGCCATTTTGCCCTCTTGTTCTGGGCCTCCGATCTGGCGCTGCTGGCCGCGCTGATGCTGGCCGGCTCAATGAATCTGCTTCTGGGCTCAATATTGCTCGCCGCGAGTGTGCACCTTGCAATCCTCACCGGGAAACGCTCCACTCTACTTGGCATGCCAATCGCTGTAGCAGCTCTGTTAATCAGTATTGCTGCGCGCGTTTATGCCTATCCTCTTCTGATCGCGCTGCTGTGCGTCGCTCTGGTTGCGATTGTCGCCATCATGACCACATGGGCGGTCAGCCACGCTGAGGGGCAGAAGGCTGCCAACGTCGCTGCCGCCATGAGCGAGCTCGTGGAATTCACCGGCTACACGCCTGAACGCATCCGCCAGCTTTGGGAGACCAGCAATCAGCAACTGGCGAAAAACTGGGAGCAGGCGGCCATTCCCCCAAACGACCGCGAGCGGATGGCGGAGTGGTACCGGCAAAACTCTGAGCTGTATCTCTTCGCGATTTCCGCCTATAACCTCGAATACAAGCGCATCAAGTCCAATTTGAAAGTCATCCGCTTTGCCCGGGGCTCCTGCCTCGATTACGGGGCGGGGAATGGCGAAATTCTTCTGGAGCTTGCCCGGCGCGGACATCCGGTGACCTATTTCGACGTGGAAGGGGTGACCATGAAGTTCGCTAAAAAGCGCGCCCAACAGCATGGCCTGGCCATGGACGTCGCCCGCAGCAAAGAGGAACTGAAAGCGGCCGCCCAGAAACGTGGCTTCGACACAATCTTTTCTTTTGACGTTCTGGAGCACCTGCCGGATTTGCCCGGAGAACTTACCTTTCTCTCCTCATTGCTGGCTCCCAACGGCGTATTCGTCTTTGACGTACCCGCCGGATCGACCAAGGCTCACCCCATGCATTTGAATCACACGCTGAATGTGCTGGATTTCCTGAGCGCCAAAGGCCTGAAAGACAAGCGCAGCTTTTCCCTGCGGATGCCGTTCAGGAAGGAAGAAAAGTACGTATTCGAGGCGTGACGATCTTACTATCGCACTAATTCGTTGGAGAGCCAGTTCGCTTTTTGGGCCAGGGTAAAGGCTCGCGCGGGATCGTTGTCCTTCGTAGCCTGGCGGCTCTGGTTGATGTAGCTGCGGGCCTGGGCCACCATGGCTTCCTCCTGCTTGGATAGCTGGCGCTTAATGTTGTTGAGGGTATACTCAGCGGACTGCAAAAGCTTTTCTGTGCTGCTCTGGTCCCGCTGCGCATCCCTCGGAGAGACGGTGGGCGAGATCGGCGCCGGAGTCGCCCGAGCATCCGGCCTGGGCGGAGTAGCGTCAGCCCTGACCACCGGGGAGGGTTTTTTCACTGCAACACGCCTTCTCCGACGCTGCTCTTTCTGCGTTTTCCGGGTTGAGGTCCCGGCCGTTTCCTGGTTCGGCTGCTGTTCGGAGGGCTGCGCGGCAGGTTGTGGCGATTGCGGCTGGGTTTGTGCCTGAGGCGTAGGAGCAGGTGTGGGTGTGGGCGCGACGATGGGAGGCTGCTCCTGTGGCACAGCTACCGTCACCGGCTTCTTCCGGGCACAGCCGGAAAGGATAGCCAGGGCGGAAAGCAGCAGGAGCAGGACCGGGTAACTGCGAAGTGGCGTCATGCTTTACTGACCGAGTCCTCTGGAGCTGCGACAGATTGTTCTCCTGCTGTTGTAGATTCAATCAGAGGAAAGCGCAAGTAGAATGTTGTTCCCTCGCCCGCTATCGAATCGAATTCCAGCGAGCCATGGTGTAATTGCACCACCCGGTAGGCCATGGCCAATCCGATGCCACTGCCGCCTTTTTTGGTGGTGAAATAGAGGTTAAACACTTTATCGCGGATATCTTCGGGAATTCCCTGACCCTCATCGCGGATGCTCAACAGGGCGTTTTCGCCTTCCCGGCGCATTCCAAGCTGCATAGTTCCGCCTTCAGGCATCGCCTGCACCCCGTTGATCACGATATTCAGCACGGCCTGTTTTACCAGGTCAACATCAATGCGCGTGCGCAGGGCCTCCTGCCCGGCATTGCGTTCAATGTGGACCTGGTTCTGCTCAGCGGCGGGTGAAGCCAGGACCACCACCTCATCCACCAGCTTGCCCAGATCTGTATCGATCAGCCGCAGTTCGACAGGCCGGGTAAAGTCCACCAGCGTCTGCACCACGCGGTCCAGGCGCTGAATTTCGCTGCCGATCACGTCGATGTGGCGGCGCGTGTCAGGATCGGTTTCTCTTAACTTCTGGCGCATGACTTCCAGATGCACCACGATCGCGTTAATGGGATTTTTTACTTCATGCGCCACGCCGGAAGTGAGGCGGCCAATGGCCGCCAGTCTGCGGGAGAGCTCAATCTCATCTTCAATGCGATGTACGGATTCGGCATCGCGCAGCGTCAGCAATGCGCCGATGCGCTCGCCGCGCTCTTCAATGAAATCCAAAGCCAGTTGCAGACGGCGTCCATTTTCCGTTTCGATCTCCTCTCCGTTAAGAGGTTGGTGCGTATTGAACGCCTCAAGAATGGCGCTGCCGAGCGCGGTCCGCTGGGAAAAGATCTCCGTGGGAGTGCAGCCCAGCATCTCGCCCCGCGGCTTGCCGATGAACCTCTCCGCGGACGCGCTCACCAGAACAGCATGGAAATCGCTTGTGAACAACATGAGCCCGTCCTGGAGATTGGCCATGATCTGGTCGAGATTTTCCTTCAGGGCGGAAAACACTTCTTTCACGTCGCGCACCTGTCGCCCCAGGCGTTCGATCTTGTGCGACACAACGCCATACTCGTCCAGGCGCTTGACGCCTGTCTCCCGGGGATCGGCCTGGCCGGATGCAAGTAGATCGAGACGCCGGCTGATCGCGGTGAGGGGACGCAAAGCAACGGTGGAGACGACTGCCGCAATAAGCAGAGAGAAGAGAATCGCGGCTCCGGAGAACATACCGGCTTTGCGTATGCTGGCGCCAATCTGATGGCGCAGGAATATGGTTGGAATGCCTACACGCACTTCTCCGAACGGACTGCCGTCCTGTTTTGATAATTCCGCCCGATATTCGTATACGCGGTACGGACCAAAGATGATCCTGATCTGCTTCCGGACACCCGCGTTGACCAGGTCAGAGAAATCTTCCCGCCTCTCTATCGTTTTCCCTATGAAGGACTGATCCGAGTGGGCGAGCACCAGGCCATCAGTATCCGTGATGGCGATATCGGAGATGAACGTACTGGTGCCGATCCACGACTCAAGCAGCGAGTTCACCGCCGAGTCGGTTTGCAGCAGATCCTTCAGGGTTTTATTCACCTGGGCAGGATCATTCACGTTGATGCTGGTGTCTGCCAGGTCAACCTGCAGCGCGCCGCTGGCGGCTGCTTCCGTCATTTGCGCAATCACCGAGGCATCACTGTTGGTCTCCTGCACACGCTGGCGCACGACTTCATAGATGTAGAAGGCGGCCAGGGCAGCCACAATCACTACCACCATGAGAGTGATATAGATCACCAGCTTGGTTTTGAGGCGCAGGGCAGGCATGACTCGGGTTGCTAGCTGGCCGCTTCACTGGCGACGCCGGAAGCGGTCCCGTACTCCTTCAGTTTATTGTGCAGCGTTTTCAGGCTGATGCCCAGGATTTCCGCCGCCCGGGTTTTGTTGTTATTGGTCGCGACCAGCGTCTTCAGGATAAGCATTTTTTCCGCTTCTTCCACCGTGGTTCCCACTTCCAGCCGGATTCCGGCTCCGTCGCTCGCCGCCACCTTGAGGCTGCTGCTGCCGAAATTCGGGGGAAGATGCTTCGGTTCGACGAAGCCTCCTTCGCACACGATGACGGCGCGCTCCAGCGTGTTGCGCAGTTCGCGCACGTTGCCCGGCCAGTTATGGCTGCTGAACGCTTGTTGCACGCTGTCACTCACTCCCTTTACGCTGCGGCCGTGCTTTTGATTCATATCGGCAAGCAGGGCTTCCACCAATTGCGGCAAGTCTTCTTTGTGCTCGCGCAGGGGCGGAAGATGAATATTGAAGACGTTCAGGCGGTAATAGAGATCGCCGCGCAATTCGCCCCGCGCCACAGCCTCTTCCGGAACTTTGTTAGTGGCGGCGAGCACACGCACATCCACCGGAGTTTCCACCTTGCTGCCCAGGCGGCGCAGCTTGCGGTCTTCCAGGACGCGCAGCAGCTTTGCCTGCGTGGCCGCCGGCATCTCGCCGATCTCGTCCAGCAGCAGCGTGCCTTCCTCGGCTAGCTCGAAGCAGCCGGCACGACGCTCCATGGCGCCGGTAAACGCGCCTTTCTCGTGGCCGAAAATCTCGCTTTCGATCAGGGTTTCCGGAATGGCGGAACAGTTAATGGCCACAAAAGGCTTGGGTTTACGCGGGCTCATCTCGTGAATGGTGCGGGCCACCATCTCCTTGCCCGTGCCGCTTTCTCCTGTGATGAGCACTGAGGCCGTACTGGGGGCTACCATCTCGACCAGATGAAAGATTTCCTGCATGGCCCTGGATGAGCCCACCATCTGGCCGAACAGCCCTGTATCGCGGAGCTTGCGCCGTGTCGCCTCCAGTTCAAGCGAGGTCCCCCGCTGGCGCGCAGCGTTTTGCAGGATCTGGCGCAGCCTGGCGGGATCTACCGGTTTCTGGATAAAGTCATATGCGCCGGACTTCATGGCGTCTACCGCGACATCAATACTGCCCTGCGCCGTCAGCAGTACAACGGCAATCGGTTGCGGCTGGTCAGAAAGGCGTTGCAGCAGCTCCATGCCATCCATGCGCGGCATCTTGAAATCTGTTACCACAATTCCCGGGAACCATGTGGCGGTTTTCTCCAGGCCTTCAAGCCCGTCTTTGGCCGTGTCAGTGCGATATCCCCAGGCGGAAATCAGTTCAGCAAGCCCCGTCCGTTCGTTCTCTTCATCCTCCACAATGAGGACTTTTTCCTGTGTGCTCAAGCTGTTCCCCTTTCCCTTGAGATTACACCAGTTCCATGGTTCCCGGCAGCAGCTACACTCCTCATTAGATGTAAGCAGAGGTGAATGCGTCAGGTCTGTGAACGCAATAAAATCAATAAGGTGCAGCGCCTCTTTGAAAGGCCCATCTAGTGCAGATCCGGGCTCGCCCCGCGGTTCTAGCCCGCCGATGCGACTCCCCGGCAACATAATTTTCGCGGCCGTAGCCACAGCAGATGTACTCCTGCGCGTGGGAGGTGCTAAAGCGCACGTAATTACTCGATCGCGCTCCCAGCTCCATAGAATGAGACAAGAGCTTCATACGCCACTGAAATCCGGGTACTTTCTGTTTACCCAAAGAGTTCATTGCAGAAAGTCTTCAGCTCAGCCGGGAAGATTCAAGGTGAAAATGGAAGCAAGCTGCGCTAAGTTCAGCGTTCTGTTAGTCGGCACCTTTTCGCCTGCGCTCGGCAAATGGGTGGAAAACCGCAACGTCGCTTTCGTCCTGGGTGGCAAGACATAAAAACTGGCCCAACGCACGCGGGAAATAGCTGTTCAGTGGCTTCTCGCCAGGCGGCCATAGGTAAAGCGGATTACGTCCTTCACCTGTTTGACGTGAGCTGCAGGCAGTGTTACGGTCAACATATAAGTCTTAGAGGCACTTGGATTTGCAATGATTGAGACTACCATGATTGCCTTCGCCGTCAGCGGCGAAGTTATGGATTTGGTGGCGCAGACCGGGCTCGTGGCCAGGATTGTGCTGGTCATTCTTCTTATTTTCAGCATTCTCTCCTGGTCAGTGATTCTTACCAAATGGAGCTCACTTAAGCGCGCTCGCGTGCAGAGTGGCCGGTTCCTGCGCGCGTTCCGCCGCGCTCAGCGCATGCAGGATGTCGCAGCAGTTTCCGAGCAGTTCAAGCCCAGCCCGCTCGTCCCTGTCTTCGAAAACGCGTATGACGAATTTCGCAAACAGGGCGAAGGCAACATCACTGCGGTGCATCGAGCCGCACAAATTGCTTCCTCTGAAGAGCTGACGCGTCTTGAACGCCGCATGCCCCTGCTGGCGACAACCGGGGCGGTGACACCCTTTATCGGACTGTTTGGCACGGTGTGGGGCATCATGAGCGCTTTCACGGGCCTGGGAGATGCGGGTGCAGCCACTCTGCGAGCCGTGGCACCGGGAATTTCTGAAGCCCTCATCACCACCGCCGCCGGCCTGTTTACCGCGATCCCCGCGGTGATCGCGTACAACCAGTACTCTCACTCCCTGAAAGAATTCGGCGCGCGAATGGACGATTTTTCGCTGGAAATACTGAACCTGATTGAACGCACCACGGGGATCCCGACAGGAGTGCGCTGATGGCGTTCACCAACAAAGCCGGGCGGACGGAGAGCTCGCTCTCGGATATCAACGTAACTCCATTCGTTGACGTTGTGCTGGTGCTGCTCATCATCTTCATGGTCACCGCCCCGGTGTTGCAGTCCGGGATTGAAGTGAATGTGCCCAAGACCAAAATCGTCAAGCAGATTTCCGAGGAGCGCCTGGTCATCAGCATTACCAAAGGCCAGGAAGTTTATGTGAACAATGACCACGTAAAGCTCGACCAGCTCGGCGGCAAGCTGCATCAGCTCATCCGCGACCCGCGCGGCGAGCCTATCTTCGTGCGCGCTGACAAGGACGTGGCTTTCGGCGCATTTGCCACCGTCATGAGCACCGTGCAGACGGCCGGCTTTACGAAGATCAGCGTTGTGACGGAACCGCTAGAGGTGAAGAAGTAATTAAGAGATATGGCATACGCCCGTGCCAATCTGTTCTATGAACGGGAGTCGTGGAAAAAACCGATCACGCTCTCGCTGGCCTTCCATGGCCTTTTAGTCGTTTCCATCGCTGTTGTGGCCTACGTTTATGGGCACCAGACCGTAAACACCTGGGGCACGAATAACGGCCAGGCGGTGCAGGCGACGCTGGTGAGCGCATCTTCACTGCCAATTCCGCACCCCGAAGCGACAAACAACATTGTGGCGAATGAGTCCAAAGGCGTAACGCAGACCGTCCCTCAGCCCAAGCCGGTTGAGACCCAGGATGGCATCTCCATCCCGGGGCACGTGACCAAGCCCAAGCCGCAGAGGAAAGTCACGCCACCCACTCCGCCGCAAGCGCGTCCTGTTCCCACGCCTGAAGACACCGCCGTGCCCTATGGCGAAGGCGGACCGGTCAGCGGGCCTTATGGCGCGTTCACGGCGCCGCATACGCAGGGTGGGTTCAGCTTCCAGAATGCGGATTTTGGTTCTCGCTTCGCCTATTACGTACGCGAAGTCAACCAGACCGTTTCCCGAAACTGGTATAAGCCGGATGTCTCTGCTCCACGGCGGGCCTACATTCAGTTTGACATTCTGCGCAGCGGGCAGCCGACGAATGTTCGCGTCGAGCAGTCCAGTGGCGTGCCCTCGCTCGATCAACTGGCGATGCGCGCGGTCGAGCGCAGCGAATTTCCACCGCTACCGGGCGAGTACTCCGGCGGCAAGGTTTCTGTAGAATTTTGGTTCGATTATCAAAGATAGAAAAATGGAGCCATGTTGAACAAAATCAGAATTTATTTCATCCTCCTGTTCATCCCGCTCGTTCTTCCCTTCACGTCCGCTTACGCTCAGGACCAGATAAAGACCGGAACCAACATGGGCGCCCCGCTGGTAATCGCGGTTCCGGATTTTAAGCAGGCCAACGCCGACCCGGGCAATCAGCCCCTGATTGCCGTATTCAATGACACGCTCTGGTATGACCTGAACAACGCCGGAATTTTTACTCTGGTCGCCAAGAGCTTTTATCCGTCGCAGACGCCCGGCTTTCCCAACGAAGTCACTCTGAAGACATGGAGCAATCCACCGATCAATGCGGCCATGCTTGCCTTCGGGAACCTGGGTGTATCCGGAGGAAAGGTAAACGTTCAGGGGTGGCTATACGATACAAAGAATGAGCAGTACCCGCAGGTTCTCGGCAAGCAGTATCAGGAAAACGCCACTGTTGATAACGCGCGGAAGATCGCTCATGAATTCGCCAATGAGATCATTCTGAAGCTCGGCGGGATCCCCGGACCTACCGAAACCAAGATCTACTTCATCAGCAACCGCACCGGACACAAGGAAGTATGGTCCATGGACTGGGACGGCGCGAACCAGAAGCAGGTAACGCATCTCGGCGGTATCGCTCTTTCTCCGCGCGTCTCTCCTGACAATTCGCGCATCGCGTTCAGCGACCTGTTGAACGATTCCTGGCAGATCAAGATGTATTCGCTCGACCTTGGCAAGATGGTCAGCTTTCCTCATTTTCGCGGGGGAAACTATTCTCCCGCATGGAGCTCGGACGGGACTAAAATTGCTTTTTCCTCATCCATGGGCACGGGAGCCAGCGAGATCTTTATCGCGGATTCGTCAGGCGCCGCTCCGCGACGGCTGACCACGGGCAAAACCGACGTCTCGCCGGTATTCAATCCTCGCACCAACGCGCAGATCGCTTTTGTGAGCGGGCGCACCGGCGAGCCCCAGATCTATACCATGGACGCCGATGGCAGTAACGTGCAGAAAATGACGGACCAGGGCTATGCGGTTTCGCCCGCGTGGTCGCCCAACGGATTGCTGCTGGCGTTCTCCTGGATCCGGCACTACGGCCCGGGCGTGCTCGGAGGCGCCGATATTTACCTGATGGATATCGCTTCACGACAAATCGTACAATTGACGCACGATGGCGGACGGAACGACTTCCCTTCATGGGCGCCCGATGGCCGCCACATCGTCTTTGAATCCACGCGCAGCGGAACCGAGCAGATATGGAGCGTCCTGGCTGACGGCACGCACCTGCAGCAGCTTACGCGGGTAGGACGCAACACGCAGCCTAACTGGAGCTACCGCTAAAAAGCTTTGTGTAAATTGGCGAGTTCAAATCGCATTGTTTCGGAGGACATGAGGTGAAGAATAGAAACTGGGCATTGATCCTGACCATGCTGACGCTGCTGATTGTGGTCAGCGGCTGCAAGAAGAAACAACCACCACCACCGCCACCGCCGCCGCCTAAAGCGCCTACTGCGATGCTTTCGGCAGACCCGACATCCGTTCAAGCAGGCCAGTCTGCAACCCTGACCTGGAGCACGGAAAATGCGGATGATGTCACTCTGGACGGCAACAAGGTGAACACGAGCGGCACAGAGTCGGTTTCTCCGACGCAGTCCACAACCTACCATCTGACTGCCAAGGGCCCCGGCGGAAGCACCGATGCCACTGCACAGGTCAGCGTGATGCAGCCAACGCCGACGCCAACCCCGGCGCCCACGCCGCCGCCACAGACTGACGAGCAGGTCTTCAATCAGACGGCGCAGGACATCTACTTCGATCTTGACAAGTCGGACCTGCGTCCTGACGCGCAGCAGGTGCTCGCCAATCTCGCGCAAGCCATCAAAGCGCACCCGAACTGGAAAGTCCAGATCGAGGGCAACTGCGATGAGCGCGGATCAACCGAATACAACCTGGCGCTCGGAGAACGCCGCGCCGACTCCGCCAAGCAACAACTGACCCAGGATGGTGTGAGCGCTGACGCTCTCAAGACCATCAGCTACGGCAAGGAGAAGCCCGTCTGCACGGACCACAATGAGGCATGCTGGCAGAAGAACCGGCGTGATCATTTCACGCTGCTTAGCCATTAGAGCCATGGCCGGACGGGGCGCTCCCCCCGTCCGGCACCCTTTCCGTCAATCCACGCGCTGCCTTCGTCTCGATTAAAATCTTATTTAGGGAAGCAGCTATTCTGCATCTAACGAGTTAAATAGCCTATGAAGACAATCAGAATTTCCGCCCTGCTCGCCGTATTTGCCATGATCGCGCTCACGGCGCCTTCCGCCGCAGCGCAGAGCACCAAATCACAGCTCATCCAGATCCAGACGCAACTGCAGATGCTGCAGGACAACATGGCGCGCATGCAGCAGTCGTTTGACGAGCGCATGGGCATGTTCAAAGACATGATCACGCAGCAGACTGACAACGTAAACAAGATGGGCGTTGCCGTCCAGAATCTGCAGAAGTCGCTCGGCGCGCAGACAACCGATGCCTCCACCAAGGTGGACCAGATGTCAGGACAGGTGCAATCGCTGCACGATTCCGTTGACGAACTCAAGGCGCGCCTGGCCAAGATGAGCACTCAACTGGACGCCATACAGTCCGCGCAGCAGAACATCCCCCAGCCTGGGACGGCCCAGCCCGGCGCTACCCCGGCCCCCGCCGCCCAACAGGCGCCTCCCCCGGAGATGCTCTACAACAATGCGCTAAGCGATTACCACGCCGGTAAGAACGATTTGGCCGCGCAGGAGTTTGCGCAGTACGTTCAGGTCTATGGCAATACTGACCTGGCCGGGAATGCGCAGTTTTACCTGGGTGAAATCGACTACCAGCGCGGGAATTTCACTGCCGCCATCCAGGACTACAACAAGGTGCTTGATCAGTATCCCGGAGGGAATAAAGGGCCTGCGGCAGAATTGAAGAAGGGGTTTTCGCTGCTTCAACTCGGGCAGCGTGATAACGGCATACAGGAACTGCGCAGCCTGATCGCCCGCTATCCCAAAAGCCCGGAAGCGGTGCAGGCCAAGGAGCGCCTTACCAAACTGGGGGCGGCAACGCGTCCGCGCCGTCCCTCACCGGGCCGCCGCGAACCCGGGAACCGTGAGTAGCGCAATCTAAGCCATCTCTGGCCTCGCTTCTTCCTTGTTCAGTTTCCCTGATCAGCCCTTCGCGTTCAAAGCCAGCTTTCGCAAACAGTAGCGGATTTCCTGCGCCATCTCGGTCACCCGCATTCCTTCCTGTACCATCAGCTTGCAGGAAAGCGCCGTACGAGTCTGTGTTCCCGGACCCAGATCAAAATTGACCCGGCAATATTGGCACTCCTCGTTCCAGCAGAACCGCCCGTAGGAGACATCTTCGGGAGCGAGATACTGCATGGCGCGCAGAAGCATGTTGCCTTCAGGCACCTCAAACTGCTTATCGGCAATCGTGATTTTGACCAGTTTTTGGTACGGCCTGAACAGCGGCCCGGGGTTAGACATAAATCTGATTTTATAGCGGTTGGCGAGAGTTGCCGGACCAGTACGGGTGAATTTCCGCTTGCCGGAAACGTCTTGAAGAGTAATGCGGCTGCACGGAAACCATGCAGCCGCTCTTGCTTGTCGCTTTCCCTAGTAAGGAGTCATGAAGGCGCCCTTCCCCTTTTTGGGTCTTGCCTCACGACCGCGCCTTCTGTCCCAGAACAGAAGCGCTTTCTGGCTTATTAGACCCGCCTTCTCGAAAAAAGTTTCGTACCCTCAGAGTGCCGCTGCATACGGTCGAACAGCGCGAGATGCTGCATTAGGCAACAGCTCGCGCCGCAGGACTGCGATCTTACCTTGGGTTCTTCGGCGGTTTCTTCTGTTCACCCGGCTGCGGCGGCCTTCCCGGAAGCTCGCCTGGTTGTACTCCGACCTCTGCCGGCCCCAGATCGTCATATTCCGGACGGCTCTTGCCCTGAAGGTACTTATCAAACCAGCCGACGATGTGTTCCAGCCGCTCCACCCGGTGCCATGGCTGCCCGGAACGCGAGAGCTCGTGCGATTCACCCGGGAATCTCACCATGATCACTGGCCTTCGCAGGAACTTGAGCGCGCGAAACATCTCTTCCGCTCCTGCTGCAGGAGGAGTACGGTAATCGACGTCCCCCACAATCAGCATCAGAGGCGTGTGTACATTTTTTATGTAAGTGATTGGCGAGCGCTCCACATAATCTTGCGGGTCGTCAAATGGCGGAGCCTTGAACCAGGATGGCTGGAACAAGGTGAAATCGGCGGCGTACCACCAGGCAGCCCAGCTTGCGATATCGCGCTGCGAGACGGCGGCAGCAAAGCGGTTTGTGTGCCCGATCACCCAGTCCGTCAGCAGCCCGCCGCCGCTCCCTCCCGTCACGCCGAGCTTATTCGGGTCGATGTAGCCTCGCCTGATCACTTCATCCACGCCGGCCATCAGGTCTTTATAGTCATCGCCGGGATAGCGGTACTGGATGATGTTGCCGAAATCCTGCCCGTAGGACGTGCTGCCGCGCGGATTGGGATACAGCACCACGTAGCCCTTGGCCGCCATCCATTGAAACTCATGCTCAAAAACCCATCCATAGGCCAGGTGCGGCCCGCCGTGAATATCGAGAATGAGCGGATACTTCTTGTGCGAATCAAAATTCGGCGGCTTCTGGACCCAGGCCTGAATTTTCTTGCCGTCAAAGCTGGTGTACCAGAACTCTTCCGGCTCGGTCAGGTTGAGATGAGAAAACAATTTGTCATTGATGTGTGTGATCTGCCGCGGCTGCGCTCCCGGGCCATCAATCCAGAACAGGTCCCCGATGCTGACCGGTGTGGATATCTCCACGAGAAATTTCGATCCGTCCACGGTTGAACGGTAAGAAGCCACGTCCTGATTGCCGGTGGTAACCGGCGTAATCTTTCCTGTAGCAACATCAAATTCCATCAGGTTGCCGCGCCCGTGTTCCGCCGTGGTGGTAAACAGGCTGCGGCCATCGTGCGACCACAGCACTGTGTTTCTGCCGCCCGCGCGTGGCGGTTCCTGATCGCCAAAAGGACCGCTGCACACATCAAAATCAAATTTTTCGGTCAGGTTGCGCGGCTTGGCGTTTGCCGCCAGATCGACGACCCACAGATCAGGCTCGGTGTAAGACCGTATCGGTTGATTCGTTTCTGCACAAAAAGCAAGGTGCTTGCCATTCGGGCTGAGCGACATGGAACGCGGTTCCATGTTGATGCTAAGAACTCTTTCCGGATTGCCGCCTGTCACCGCAACTGAATAGATATCGGCGTGCGGCAGTTCGTAAGAAGGATCTTCGGCTTTGGTTGTGCTGTAGTAGATGTGTTGGGAATCATTCGCCCACATGATTCCGTTTTCCTGGAATTTTCCGCTGGTCAACTGGCGCGGTTTGACCATGTCCTCTGAACTCTGCGGCGCGGCGATGACCCATATGTGCTGGGGATGCTTGGGATCGAGATAGCCCACGCCGTTGATGCGATAAACCGAACGAGTGATGATGCGCACATCGCTCACGTGCTCGGGTTCCGGCGAGGGTTTGGCCGCGGCCGGCCCGGCTTCAGGCGTGCCTTTCCGGGCTGCGGCTTCCTCCGGCTTCTGCTCATGCTTCCTGGCGCGCGCAAGGTCTTCAGGATTTGTAGTGCTGGTGAAGGCGATCCATTTGCTATCCGGTGACCACTCCGGCCCCGATGCGCCACGAGGCAAATCTGTAACCTTCCACGATTCGCCGCCGCTCAGCGGAAGCATGTAGATCTGCGGCGCCGCTCCGTGAGCTCGCTCGCCTGCCTCAGCGCCGGACGGCGGACCTGCTGGAGGCTGCGGAACCCGCACAAAAGCCAGCCACTTGCCATCGGGCGACCAGCGCGGAGTGGAGTCGTGCTCGCCATCGGTCATGCGCCGGGCCGGTTCGTCACCCTTCGTCGAGACTACCCATATGGATGTGGTATAGCCGGTCTTCTTTGCGTCGACGGAGACCCTCACAAAAGCTACGCGCGCGCCGTCGGGCGAAATCTGTTGGTCTCCGATCCAATGGAAATCGAAGATATCTTTTTCAGTGATAAGACGCTTTTGCGCTTGCGCGAATGCGGCAATCGCCGCGACAGAAATGAAGACGGTAACAAGCAGACGGGCTGCACGATGCATGGAGGCTCCTTGGAGGAAACGCAATGTTATAGCACATCCAGCGGTTAGCATTGGGACCTTGGGCGCACCTGGCCGCGCACATTCACGGATGATTCTCTCCGATGATGACCGCGGGTTCTTGCGGCTCAGTTGAAGCGCAATCATGAGGTTCGTTCCCTGAAAATCGCGCCGAGGGATATCTGCTTGAAGAGCTGAGTTGATTGCTGAGCGCCTGTTCCTTTTTTGGCAAAAATTGTCACTTCTTAACTGTTCTTTCCAGTACACTCTGGCGTGTCTAAAAGGTTGGACAGGTTCGGGTGTATTTCTGGACCAGCAACAAACGTAACCCTGACCGGAATGGGAGCGCTGGGCTAGAGTATGCGGACTGGCCGAATAGCTCTACTAGCAGAATGAAATTACACCGCCAACTCGCATTCTGCGGTGTGCTGGCAATTTGCGCCTCAGGATTCGGCCAAACCTTGCCGCAGACCGGCAACATGACGCCCCAGCTCTCGCTCCTCGCGACTAGCGCCTTACCCACGATCACGCAATCCATACTGATCACGCCAGTGTCGCGCTGCGCTCGGTTCATTGAGCCGTTTGACCCGGATGACTACAGCGGCCCACTCAACGGAATGGTAATGCGGTTCTCGGAAGGTCTGGACGGCGCGACCCCTCATATAGCGGACGGCTTTTCGTCAAAATGCGAGATGACGGCCGGCGAGAAGTTCCGTCTGTTCGTGAGTAACAACATTGATCCGGCCGCCTACGTGAGTGCCGCATGGGACGCGGGATGGGCGCAATTGGACCTCGACGATCCTTCTTTTGGCGAGGGGGCCGGAGGGTATGGGAAGCGCTACTTCGCAGCCGTCGCCGATAATGTGCAGAGCGACTTTTTCGGCATCTATCTATTTCCTGCCATCTTCCATCAGGACCCACGGTATTTTCGGATGGGCGACGGAGCCGTCAAAATGCGGCTGGAACACGCGCTGGCACATCGCTTTGTCGCCCGCAACGACTCCGGCAAACCGGCGCTGAACTACTCGGAGTGGTTCGGCGATGCAGCCTCAAAAGCGTTGAGCAATCTCTATCATCCTGGCAATGAGCGTGGCTTTGGCCCAACCGCGAGCCGGGTGGGAGTGACCATTGGAAACGGCATGGCGTGGGACGTACTGCGCGAATTTTGGCCGGAAGTTGCCCACAGGTTTCGCTTCCCGTTCCGCACCATTGAGGAAATCCAGTAGGCTTGCGGCCCAACCCTCTTCTGCGCGGGTTCTATTGGCTG
Source organism: Candidatus Angelobacter sp. (assembly GCA_035712465.1). Classification (GTDB taxonomy): domain Bacteria; phylum Acidobacteriota; class Terriglobia; order Terriglobales; family Acidobacteriaceae; genus Angelobacter. The sequence continues at coordinate 33,728 of DASTAS010000004.1, read as the reverse complement.
ACTGCAACCCGGCCACTGGCCTTATGCCTTCTCCATTCTTCCGCTGTGATCTCCCAAATTTCCGACGGGAACCTGCCGGAAACGTAATCCTGTTCCTCACGGGCAATCACACGCATTCCCTGCTTTTCTGAAATCCGGCGCGACCCCGTATTGGCAACGGCTTTGGGGACTCGCAGCACCGGAAATTTAAGCACTTCGAACCAGTAATCCGTGGCGGCATCCGCAGCCTCGCTCATCAACCCTTGTCCATGCCAGGGTAGTCCCAGCCAGAAGCCCCGGTTGATCTTGTCGCTTTTAAAGAGCGCAATGCTCCCGATCATCTGGCCAGGATTGGTGATAAGCCGCAGGCTCCAATGCCAGGCTTCGCCGCGATCCATCGCGGGCAGCGCCACATTTCGATAGTGCGTGTAAGCTCCGTCAGCCGGATAAGGCCATGGGACGCCTTTAGCGAGATAGCGCACGATTTCCCAGTTCGGAAACAAGAGCTGCGCCTGAGCGGCATCGGCCAGTTCGAGCGGCCGGAGGATCAAGCGTCCGGAGGTGAGGACGGGAACCATGCCTTTTCACTGGATTCTATATTGCTCACGCTATCTCGATATTTCGGTCGCCGGCAGTCGCATCCGAATGGCGCCGCCGCTGAAGGGCGGGTGGAGCAGTAGACGGTGGCGCGCTTTAAGTCCGGTGATTTCACTCCTTTTATAATGCGACGGATGGAACCAGCGAAAGCGGCGCGATGGCTCTTTGGGCCGGAACCTGTGGATGAAAATTACCGCGGACACCTGCTGTCCCGCTGGATCTTTCTTCGCACTCTGGGATTGATCTACTTCTCCGCTTTCTACTCTCTGCTTTTCCAAATCAAAGGTCTCATTGGTCCCGGCGGAATTCTCCCAGCCAAAGAGTATCTTGCCGCGGTTCCCGAATATTATCCAGGCTTTGCGCGCTTCTGGTTCGCGCCCACCCTGCTGTGGTTTTCTTCCGGCAACCATATGCTGATGGCGATCTGCTGGGTAGGTCTGGCGGCGTCGGTTGCCGCCTTCCTGAATCTCTGGCCGCGAGCATCGCTGTTGATCAGCTTCGTTTGCTTTCTTTCTTTTATCGCTGCGGCGCAGGATTTTGCTTCTTACCAATCTGATGGAATGCTTCTGGAAGCAGGCTTCATCTCCCTGTTCTTTGCTCCTCCGGGCCTGCGGCCAGGGCTCGGCATAGCTCATCCGGCATCGCGCGCCAGCCTGTTTCTGCTGCGCTGGGAGTGGTTCCGAATTTACTTCGAGTCGGGCGTGGTCAAACTGGCCAGCGGAGATCAGTCCTGGCGGCACCTGACCGCCATGTACGACTACTACCAGAACGGGCCATTGCCCACCTGGATTGGCTACTATGTGCAGCACCTTCCTTACTGGTTCCATAAAGCTACGGCTTTGATGACCCTGGTCGCCGAACTGGGGCTGGTCTTCATGCTCTTTCTGCCCCGCCGTTGGAAGATTGTCTGCTTCTGCATTGTTACTCCATTCCAGGTCGGCATCATCCTCACCGCGAACTACACCTTTCTGAATTACCTCGTGCTCTGCCTTGGCTTCCTGCTGCTGGATGACCAACTGCTGCGCCATTTCACTCCCAGCAAGTGGCGGTCGGAGTTGGAAGCCGCCGCTGCGCCAAAGCCGGCAGAAGAAGAGGCCGCGGAAAAATTTGCGCGATTCGCTCCTCGGCGCTGGCTGAAAATTGCCGGCTCGATTTTCGCCGCGTGGTGCCTGGCGCTGGTCTTCTATGTCACAACCATCGGCCTTCTGGCCACGCTGCCCATCGGGAATCCGTTTCCTGAGGCTCCTGAGCAATGGCTGGAGCCGTTTCGCATTGCCAACCGTTATGGCTTGTTTGCCGTCATGACGCACCAGCGCTATGAGATCGAGTTCCAGGGCAGCAATGACGGAAAAACCTGGACGCCGTATCCCTTCCGCTACAACCCTCAGGATCCTTACAAAGCGCCGGGAATTTATGCTCCTTATCAGCCGCGCTTTGACTGGAACCTGTGGTTCGCGTCACTGGCAAACTGGCGGCAGAACACGTTCGTGGTGAAAACCGAAGAGCGTCTGCTGCGCAACCAGCCGGATGTGCTTGACCTGTTCGCAGGAAACCCATTTGCCTCGGCTCCTCCGAGGCAGGTTCGAGTGGTGGTCTGGCAATACTGGTTTACCACGCTTGACGAGAAGCGCCGCACCGGAGCGTGGTGGAATCGCACACTGCTGGGCGAATACGCCCCCGGAATGGAGAGGCTTCCCGACGGGCAGATTCTCTTTAGCACGGAGCAACAGCAGCCGCAGCGGTGAAGAAATCTGTATGCGCCTGGCAAACTCCTCGCCTGAACAATTTGCGCCACCCAATGCCGCACGGCGCAGAGAAGCCAACGGCCCAGGAACCGAAGCTGAACGAAAAGAGGCTGGAGGGGCGAGGGGCCGAAGCCCCAAGGGAGCGCAGCCAACGTTCCCAATGCCCCACGGAGTCTTAGACCTCATCCGTGCAGCAAACGGAACAGGGAAAATTGCCTTAGGCCGCTCGTACCAACCAAAGTCTTAGAAACTTACGCCCGTTCCTATTCGATTTCCTCATCAGCTTCAACATCTCAGGCCCAGGCCGGATCCACCTTCTCCGGATTGAGTCCCAGCTCTTGCAACGCTTTCTGTGCCTTGTTCGCGTCGAACTTTCCATCGCGAGCCAGGCGAGAGAGCGCAGCCGCCGCAATGGAATCAGCGCTGATTTCAAAGTGCTGGCGCAGGTGTTGCCGGTTATCGCTGCGGCCGAATCCGTCCGTGCCGAGAGTTACCAGTCGTGTGCCGATCCAAGGCGCTAACTGGTCGGGCACAGCCTTGATGTAATCACTGGCAGCGATGATGGGCCCTTCCGCGCCGGCGTCCTCGAGCGCCTTGAGAATGTATGGCTGCCTTGGCTTTTCCGCCGGATGCAACCGGTTCCAGCGTTCCACGGCCATCGCGTCGCGGCGAAGTTCGTTGTAGCTGGTCGCGCTCCATACATCGGCCGCGATGCCGTACTTCTCCGCCAGAATGCTCTGCGCGGCTAGCGACTCATTCAGGATGGGACCACTACCAAACAGTTGCACAACGGCTTTTCCGCCATCAGCAGGCTTATAGCGATACAGCCCGCGCAGAATGCCCTCTTCGGCTCCCTTCGGCATCTCCGGCATGGCGTAGTCTTCGTTGTAAAGCGTGATGTAGTAGAAACGGTCTTCCTTTTCCTGATACATGCGTCGCAAGCCGTCATGCACAATCACCGCGATCTCATACACGTATGCGGGATCATAGATGGCGCAGGTTGGCACCGCGCTGAACAGGATGGGACTGTGCCCGTCCTGATGCTGCAGGCCTTCTCCCAGCAGCGTCGTGCGGCCGGCGGTCCCGCCCATCATAAAGCCTTTGCCGCGCGCGTCCGCGAAGGCCCACACCAGATCGCCCACGCGCTGGTAGCCGAACATGGAGTAGTAGATGTAGAACGGAATCGTGGGCACGCGGTAGTTGGCGTATGCTGTGCCCGCTGCGGTCATCGATGCCATTGACCCGGCTTCGGTGATGCCCTCTTCCAGAATCTGCCCGTTCTTCTCTTCGCGATAGTAGAGCAGCATGTCCACGTCGTGCGGCTTGTAAAGCTGGCCCTGGCTGGCGTAAATGCCCACTTGGCGGAAAATCGACTCCATACCAAACGTTCGCGCCTCATCCGGGACAATCGGCACCACCAGCTTGCCCAGTGTCTTATCCTTCAGCAGCACGCGGAGCATGCTGACGAAGCCCATGGTCGTTGAAACCGCGCGACCGCGCGACCCCTCCAGCGATTCTTTAAACAGTTCCAGCGGCGGCGCATCAAACAACTTGCCCGGCACCATGCGCGCGGGCACGTAGCCGCCCAGCGCACGCCTCCGTTCCTGCATGTACTGAATCTCAGGACTGTCCTCCGGCGGACGGTATAACGCACCTTCCTTGGCCGCCTTATCGGGAATGGGAATCTCAAAGCGAGAACGGAACGCAGTCAGCGCCTCGTCCGTCATTTTCTTTTCCTGATGCGTGGCGTTCCGCGCCTGCGCCGAGCCGAGTCCATAACCCTTAATCGTTTTCGCCAGGATGACCGTCGGCCCGCCCTTATGTTCCACCGCACGTTTATAGGCGTTGTAAACCTTTTGCGGATCCAGCCCACCGCGTTGCAGGTGCCAGATCTCGTCATCGCTCATGTTCTCTACGAGCTTCGCCGATTCCGGATACTTGCCGAAAAAGTGGTCACGCACGAACTTTCCGTCTTTGGCCTTGAAGGCCTGGTACTCGCCGTCCACGCACTCTTCCATGCGCTTTACCAGCGTGCCGGTCACATCGCGCCGCAGCAACGGGTCCCAGTTGGAGCCCCAGATGACTTTAATCACATTCCAGCCGGCGCCTTTGAACGCTGCTTCCAGTTCCTGGATGATTTTGCCATTACCGCGCACCGGGCCGTCGAGCCTCTGCAGGTTGCAGTTGACCACGAAGATCAGGTTGTCCAGCTTCTCGCGCGCGGCCAGAGTGATTGAGCCCAGCGCCTCCGGTTCGTCTGTTTCGCCATCGCCCAGGAAGGCCCAGACTTTTCGCGGCGTCTCCGGAATCAGCCCGCGATGCTCCAGGTACTCCATGAATCGAGCCTGATAAATCGAGTCGATTGGCCCCAGTCCCATGGAAACCGTAGGGAAGTTCCAGAAATCTTTCATCAGCCAGGGATGCGGATACGAGGACAGCCCCGGCGTGTCGCGCAGTTCATGGCGGAAGTTTTCCACCTGCTGCTGGCTGATGCGGCCCTCAAGAAACGCCCGCGAGTACACACCCGGAGAAGCATGCCCCTGAAAGTAAACCAGGTCGCCCGGCTGGTCGCCATAACTGCCATGGAAAAAGTGATTAAAGCCGACTTCGAACAAAGTAGCTACAGATGAAAACGTAGAAATATGCCCGCCGATTCCAGGGTCCTTCTTGTTCTGCCGGTGCACCATCGCCATGGCATTCCAGCGAATCAGGCTCTTGATGCGGCGCTCCAGCGGGCGGTCGCCGGGGTAGGGAACTTCCTCATCAGCCGGGATGGTATTCACATACGGGGTATTCAAGTGGACAGGCAGGTCGACGCCCGCCTCGCGGGCCCTGCGCGTCAGCGCCTCCAGCACCCGTGCGCCCTGGCTGGGACCCTCTTCCGTCACGATCTGGTCAAACGCCTCAATCCATTCAGCAACTTCCTGAATGTCGGGCTCTAAAGCAAATTTCGGTTTTGCATGCATATTACTAGTATTGCACCTCACCTCTCGTTGTTGCCAGATACGCCACAGGTATCGGATGTCGTTGCACCCTCAGCGTTCCAGGCTCATAAACTCTCCCCGCTGCTGCACTGCACCCAGCGTGACATGAACCATGTTTCCGGGAGCCGCACTCGCAACTTTGGCCGCCACAATTGCGCGCAATTGGACAGCGGAAGAACAGCGGAAAGCAGTTCCTTCCGCACAATCAGCGGCAACTGTTTCGGCCATCATGGGTACCACCAGGCACCCCCTACCCCCAGGGGGCACTAGGGTTCTAAAGGACTTACGCCGCGTCACCCCGGAGTGAATCTCCGAAAATACCCGGCGGCCGCCCTGATCCCGTGTTTCTCCGCCCACCGCGTTCATAGCACCACGCAGCCGCCCAAAACAGCCCAAACCAATCGACTTTACCATACTTTCGCCTACGAGTGTTGAGCGAAGTTGGTCATGCTCTTGAAGCCGCTTCAAGGTGACGCTGTTTACCCTCGGGAGTCCCTGCCTTTCTAAGCCCCAACGGTTTGTGATACTTTTGCAGATCAAGCGCCGCAATTTACATTGTTTCTCCGCGAACAGTGGAGAGTCCTCATTCTAAGGTTTCATTGCCCCTGACATTCGCGGAAAACCGGGGTTGAATCAGTCCAAGCAAATTAAGAGTAGCTAAATGACCGATATCCAGACGCTCCATGGGAGCAGCTTTTCAGAACACCTCCACACAATATTCTCAGCGCGAATGGACAATGGAGCCCCTGTAAGCCTGGAGCTGGTGGAGGTCGCTGAGAAGGAAACGCCTCCCCAGGTCGAGCTCTTTTCATTGTTTTTTCGCGGGCCAGCGGCTCCGCGCCTGCCCCAGCAAATCCATGCCCTACAGCACAAAAAGATGGGCACAATGGAGATTTTTCTCACTGCCGTTGAGGGCGACCAGACCAGCATTACCTACGAGGCCGTTTTCCATCGGCTGCGCCAGCCATGACCAACCCAGACAAAATCTCACTTCGCCCCGTCCAGCCATCCGATGAAGAACTGTTGCGCGAGCTTTATCACAGCAGCCGTGAGGCGGAACTGGCGCAGGTACCGTGGTCCCCTGAGCAAAAGCAGGCTTTCGTGCAGATGCAGTGGCAGGCCCAGAAACGGCACTATGCCGCGGAATACCCGCAGGCCGCGCATGTGGTGATCTGCCGCGAGGGCGTACCCGTTGGACGCCTCTATGTCGATCGTACCGGCGAAACCTTTCACATCCTGGACATCACGCTTTTACCCGAACATCGCAACCAGAACACCGGCTCTATCTTGCTCGGCCGGATTATGGAAGAAGCCAGTCTGGCGGGGAAACCGGTCACCATATTTGTAGAAACCTTCAATCCGTCATTGCGATTTTTTCAGCGCCTCGGCTTCACCACCACCGAACAAAAGGGCTTCCACTTCCTGATGAAATGGACCACGCAAAAGCCGGCTTCGGTGCACGCTTCCTGAGTGGAACAGATGGCCTTTGAGGGCTGAAGGCGATTCATAGTTGCTGCCTGTATGAGCGGCAAAGCGGCCTTGGCTTCAGGTAACCAGATCACCATTCATCTGTTGACACCGCCCTTCGGGTCTGCGGCTATCGGTTGGTAGAAAGAACTCTTAAATCACGCCCGGAAATGAGGACTAGGACCATGGCCCAGAGAAAATAAATGGCGGCTTCAGCAAAGCCCTGAAGCGTAGAGCCAAGGTGGACCAGGTTCCACGCGCCGACACCAACTAACACGAATGCAATCCCGACCACGATTAAGAAGAAATCGATTGCCAGACGCCACGGGCGAGATAAAGCTGTTTTGTGACATCCCTTCAATCGCGACTCAATCGTCGCTCCCACCAGGAACCAGAGAAGAACAACGCCGATCATAAAAATGCCGTTATCGACTGCGTCATTTACCATGGGAAAATCGGTGGTATGCCAAAGATACAGACCTGCGGAGCGAAACAACAGCGCAGGAGCGTTAATCGCGTAACAGACTCTCTCCGCGGGCGCGCCGTAGTAAATGTCTTTGCCTCGGTCAGCTTTATGTTGCGCAGCGCCAATAATGAGGAGCGATGCCGCCAAGATCACCTGAATTGCGGGCAGCACGAACCTGAGTTTAAGAGCCATTAAGCGTTTGCGAGCGACTGTGCTGCTAGCCGCAACCGAACAATGTTAAAAGCCGTGAGCGCAACCAACATAAAAACCGCTGTCACTTGCGAGAGGCCGTGGTCGTGGATCCGAACCAGCCAGATGAAGCTTTTCCAGGGCAGACTCCACGCCAGAGCTCCGAAGTACGGCCATAGCAAACATATCCCGCAGAGTCCCAGGAAAAGTCCGTAGCGACAGCTAAAAAAGGAAACGACACACGCCCCAACCAAACCCGCGCAGCCGGTCAAAGCTACCCACAGCAAAAGTGGAACCTTGTAGCCATAAACCTGCCATGAGAAGAAGGCGTAATCCAGCCAGTTCGCTACGGCGACTGCCGCCGCTCCATATAAAGTTGCACGAAGTACTTTGTGCATCATATAGCTCATGCTTGTAGCCTTAACTTGGAGCGACCCTGATTACAGATGCATCAGGGCAGTATCCCTCTGCGAAATGGCACATCTCGGGTAGGCCCACGCCTTCGTCCCAAGAGCAGCGTTATTTTGAAGCGCCAAGCTTCTTTAGAAGTGCTACGGCTGCCCGGTCATTCTTAACGAGTGCGATCTTCAAAGCCGATTCCCCTGCTTGGGAAACGAGGTTGGGGTCTGCTCCAGATTGCAATAGGAGCGCCAGCAACTTAAGTCGTCGTAGCTCGACTGCCCGCATGAGGGGAGTTGTACCGGCTTGGTTAGCCTGATTGATGTTTGCTCCTGAGAGAATCAGCTCACGCGCTACCTCGACAGAACCTGCTGTTACAGCTGCGATCAACGGAGTATCGCCTTCAAAGTCAGGGATGTTGGGGTCGGAGCCAAGCTCAAGCAGCACCTGGGCCGCTTTTGCTTTCCTCCCAGCGGCAGCATAAAAAAGCGCCGTTCTTTGACTCGGAAGATCTCGTTGATTTTGGTTGTGCTCGAATGCTATAACGTGTTTTATCTCATTCAAATCCTGCAACTCCACGTATCTAAGCAATTCCGAAAAATCTGGCGTGTCAATTTCGAAGTACTGCAGGAACATGAGAAGAGGCGAAGACCCGACTAATAAAACGGTTAGCACACCTTGAGCACTGCTAACATTGGCTCGGCTGGTCTGTTCTTGAATCATAGATTGAACTTCTGAACGGATTGTCCTGTCCCCGAGATCCAACGCCGGATGACCACCAGAATCATGCACCAAGCTTAGCTTCTTTAATCCGGCCTGCCAAACAAAATGCCCCGAGTACGCTCCGGCTACAGGGCCCGTGCGACTACATCCCAATAGGCAGACAATCAGGACATATAACCAATACACACAGATGTTTCCCGTACCATTGGAGTTCTTCATAGCTTCCAGCCTGATACCATTTTATTTGTGATTCGGCTGCAAAAATATGCAGCGGCTCCGGATGTTAACTTTATCTGTAGATGTAAATGCGTTAGGAACGAAGGGGTCCATGTGAGCAGCCATTAGGCCTTCATCCAGTGGGTTGTGGGATAAGAACAGCTCATGGCCTAGTTCGTGACCAATGGTTTGCCCGAGCGCTCTCCCTAACGCCACATCACTGGCTTTGAGTAGACTTTGTTCCTGCAAGTGCTTGCCGTAGTCAACGATCCCATGATTCGTGGGGTTGCCTTGCGGATCCAGAGTAACGAAACCAAATACACCGCTCTCAAGTTGGCGTTCCGCATCCACAGTAATCGTTTCGATGGACATGTTTAGCTGCATAATCCCGCTTCCAAAAACCAGCCGGACATCAGGAGAAAACAGCCTGTTTAATTTTGAGACGACATTGCTTTGTATCGTCCGATCAACTGGAAGGCCGTAGTCGAGACCGACAGTGAGAGGGCACGTTTCGTCGCCACTTGGCGAAGGGGATGGAAAAGTGCCGAGAATAGGATCCACTAGAGTCGAAGCGAACGCAGTAATCCCAGGTACGCCAAGCTGAACACCCGATTGCAACAGCATCGGCGGGCCAAACCCCAGATCGAATCCGCCTAAAGATGCCAGTTGCGTTACGTTTTGCCCGAACCAGATGTTGCTTCCGATCCCGGCACTGGTTACAAATGTTACTGCCTGAATGCTGGTTGGATTATCGGTGCGCGCGCCGCTTGCGTCCAGGGTGAAGGCGTTTTCCGGTGTTTGCTCAAAGAAATCTCCTTCGGTCGCATAGAGCGAGTTGTTGGGGCCTGCAGCGACGATATCAACATAGCCGGGCTCGTCCGGCGTGCCGAACGGAGAGTCATAAGACCAGTTGGTCGCTCCCGAGTTCAAATTGAATGAGACTAAACGGGGAGTTTCGAAGAAATTCCAGGTCCCGGCCGCGAAGGCATTGCCATTTTCGCCCACGACCAGGTTGTTGATTGTGTCCAGTGTCGGGAGATGGATTTCCGTGCCATCGCCGGAAACCGAAGGCGCCGGTACATTCTTGATCCACACCGGATTCTGGTCATCATTCGTTTCAGAGGCGACCAGGACACCGCCGGATCCATTCGGGATCACCATCAGGTCAAGTCCGTTGGGGCCGGGAGGGCCGACGCCGCAGGTGCCGGTGTTCCAAGCCTCACGCAATTCCTCGTACTCGTGCGAGTCTCCAACTGCGCCTCCATTGGAATCATGGATGGTGCCGGAAACATGGTTGCCGGGAAGAAGGAAATTATCATCGAGGATGTAAACGTAGTGCGTTCCGAATTCGGAACACTCGATCTGACTCTGGCTCAATACAAATTGGTTCGAGCTTCCATCCGGTTGAATATTGACTAATGTGGTCTCCTGTTCCTCGACAGTGTCGGTTTCATTAGTTTCCTGCACGCCGGTTGACGGATCAACTGGCGCCCAGCATTCCAATACTTCAGAAGGACAAAAGATGGTTGTGCTACCCTGCTGCGGCTGAGGATCATGAGAATTGTTGCGCGGAATTGCCTGCATCGTATTTGGCAACTGGCTTATGGAATTAGTCTCCCTCCAGACCGCAAGGTTGATTGAGCCGTCCGTCAACATGATCGGCCTGCTAATAACCGGGAATCGATTACCTTGGGCGTCCGTCAGCGGAATCCGGAACTTCTCCGCGCCTGTCTGTCCGTCAAGCGCGACCAGATGAGTAACAACGAAATTGTTTTCACCTGGCGTTGTGGGTACTCCAATATTCACAAGCGCATAGACAGTACCGTCATAACCAACTGTTAGAGGCTCAAAGTGATATTGGGCGAACGGATAACTCCACATCGGGTGCCCCTGGGCGTCAATGCTGGTGATGGAGAACTGAGTGGTGTAAACAAAGCCGCCGTTCGGGGTGGGAACGATTGGGCTTTGAAAAAGGGTACTAACATTTGTTCCCGTATCCCAGGCCCAGAGTTCTCTCCCGTTTTCATTCAAAGCCCGGATGACTACGTCAGAGTTTGGAAACGTGTCATCGCGCACAAATGTCGCCGTGTCAGAGTCGGCTGCCGGCTCCGCTGGAATGAATTGTTCAGCGACTCCAACCAGAGAGGCGGGCAGTTGCCAGCGAATGGTTCCGTCAGGAAGAGCCGGACCAGGATAAATGGTGATGGTTGTTGAGTCAGTGAGTGAGCCTACAGTCGCAGTAACTGTGAGCGTGCCTGGGGACAGCGCGGTCAGCGTACCGACGTTGCCGGTTGTGCTGACTGAGCCGAGTGTGGAATCGCTGAGCGAGAAAGTGGGGAAAGGAACCGTCTCACCGAGATTATCCGCCACGCTTAGATCAACCTGCTCGCCAACCACTACCGAGAGGTTTTGTGGCGAAAGAGAGATCGAGGTGCGCTGCGCATTGCAATCGGTGAAGCAGCGGAAGGGCACCACAAAAGGGAGCCCGTTACTGCGCTCTCCGCCAACAATTACAGTCACTACACCTCCGTAAAAACCGGGCGGTACGGGAACCTGGATGATAGTTTCACTCCAGGAGGTAGGAGTCGCTTCGACTTCGCCGAAGAAGACAGTACTGTCTGCCTGAGCTGTGCCAAAATTTGACCCAAAAATTTTGACCAGTTTACCTGTTATCCCGGAGTTTGGTGTAAGAACGGTGAGAACGGGGGGTTGGACTACGTCAAACTGAAGAACATTGGTGGGCTGCCCTCCCACCTGCAGAACGACGGCTGCAGTTCCAAGGTTGAGGGTGGAAGGCACCGCGACCTGGACTTCGGTCGGCGTTCGGCTGATGACGGGGGCATCCACGCCACCAAAGCTTACCGACACTGCTGTCTGGGAATCTCCGAGATTCTGACCAACAATGGAAACCAGAGTGCCGGGAGCGCCGGCATCAGGAATCATGCTTGCAATGGCCGGTCCAAGATAGCTGAACGGAACGCCGTTGCTGTTCGCGAGTCCCTGGGTAACGATCACCGGTCCACTTTAGTACCCGCCGGTCAGCGAGGCGGCTATCGAATTGCTGGTCCATGAGTTCACGGTCAACGGACTCCCGTTGAGAGTAACTGAACCCGCAGCATCTCCAAAGTTAGACCCCGAAATGGTCAACACGGTTCCAGGCCCACCGGTGATAGGAGACAACGTGCTAATTAAAGGCGAATTCGGGTCGGAAACTGTTGCTGACTCGAGATCGACATAGGCGAAGCCGCCATCATTGGTCACCTGGTCGCTAATCAGAAGCTTCTGTCCTGGTGAAGCCGCCTGGAACTGGATGGTGACTACTTTCTCTTCATAAAAGCTGGTGGTTGAGAAAGTGTTGATCCACGGAGACGCACTGCCGTCGCTCAGGCTGACACGCAGAGTTGAAGCGCCATAGCCATAGCCGAGATAAAGCTTCGCCGTGCGCGGAGTCTGATCGGCGGGCATGTTGATACTGAAGCCGTTCTTGTATCCCTGCATGAACACCTGAGTGCCAGTGCCGGGCTGTGAATCGGTCGGCGTGCCGCCGCTCCAACTGTAGTTCACGCTCCCTTTTCCGGTTTCGTCCGTAATGAAGGCATCTCCGTTGGCCAGCGTAGTCAAGTCGCTGATCTGTGGAGTGATGCCGCCCTTACGATCCAGATTATCGGGAGTGTCTGCGCTTCCCCAGTGCACCCAGTCGGTTGTTCCAGCGCTCAGGTCGACGTCGGCAGGAACATCCACGGTGGCAGTCAACAAGCCGCCCGGCTGAACTGCCGTAACCAACACTGGGTCAGAGGTGGACGTGAGACCGTTTGCATCCGTTGCCACCGCGGCAAGCAGATGATCTCCTGGAGTGGCGCCGGTTATTACGAATGAGTATGGCGCCGTCAGCGCATCAAAGAGATCTTGCGAGTCGCTGTAAAGATCGACTTTCGTGACGGGGTAATCGATTTGCCAAGCATCGGCAACCGCGCTGATGTCTGTTCCTGCGGTCAATGTCTGGCCATTGAGTGGCGCGCTGAGACTCACGTCAGGAAGATGCGGTAACAGGACAGCCGATTGCAGTGTGACTTTTCCGATCTGGTCGGTTCCATTTCCGTTGTCCGTCAGCAGGACGTAATCAATATTGAGCGTTTGTCCCGGCTGGGTCGCCCGGAAATCAACCTTGTAAGTCCCGTTAAGGTCGTTTCCCAATCCGGCATTCAGCGAAGTGTCGACATATGGTGCGCTGCTGTTGTCACTGATGGAAGCTGTCAGTTGTGCCTGCGCGTTGGCGGCGCCTGTGTAGAGCAGAAAAGTTCTTGGAATGGTATCAGCCGGCACGCTCAAATGGAATCCGCTCCCGGTGCCCGTGATTGCGACCCCAGTCATTGTGCGTTCAGCAGTAGTCAAAACGTCTCCGTCCGTCCAGAGATACTCCACTTCTCCATCATCAAACAGCACTGGAGAACCGGAGCCGATTACGCTTAAATCGCTAATCAGAGGCGCGACACCGGCCATCCTGACCAGCGGTTCATCGTTCGACGTCCCCCAGTGCTCCCAATCCAGCGCAAGCGGCGATGTAAGCGTCACAGCAGTGACGGTTTGACTGAAATGGCCGGCCAGCACCGGAGTTACGACAACGCTGAATGGGACGGAGTTACTTTGTTCACCGCCTACGCTCATGACAATGTTGTCGCTGACTGAACCTTGCGGAATGACGGCGGTGATCGCGGTATCGCTCCAAGTCGTTACCGTCAGCGGCAGGTCTCCGAGTTGTAAAGAGCTTGTGCCCTGGCTGCCGCCGAAGTTGGCACCCGCAATAGTGATTTGAGTTCCTGCAGGGCCAGTATTCGGGTTGATTCCGCTGACTGCGGGGATGGGAACAAGATTCAGAAAAAGAGTCGTCTCTTCCGCACCACGCAGTATCGGTCCAATCGCAAATTGCGCTTGCGTGGAGACGACCGGCGAGGCCGTTGAACGCACGCCGACCCAGAGATAGTAATGATCAGCCGGTGTAACTGGTATATTGCTTGCAGCGGTGCATCTGAGAATCATAGCGCCATCGGCTTCCTCGTCTAGGATGTTGGCCGGCAGGGGTGTGTCTACGGTCATAGAACAAATGGGCATACCGTTGGGACCGTTCAGGAAAAGCTTGGCTTCAGGAAAGAGCGAGCCAGTGGTGCCGGTTGGCTGTGCCATCCAGAAATCGAACTCCGCTCCATTAATTAAATATGAGGAGTTGGGGACTCCGGTGGGGACGTCGAATGCCTGGATCAGATACTCGCCTGTGGGCTGATTCAACAGATCCGCCGAAAAGTAATCAGTACGAGTTCTCCAACCCGAGGTCTGCATCTGCAGATCCCCGGAGATATAGGTGGAACTGAAGGAATTCGGCCAGAACTCTGTAGGCGCCTGCGCAAGCGAATTGCCCACCATCACGACCAGAAACGCGGTGAGCATAAGCAAGCTTATGTTTTTTGGCTTGCGCCGAGTATCGTTTGGCAGGAGGAAGCGGGAAAGCAGAACAGTTGCGCCGCAGCGAAAGCCTGTGATCACGGTAGTCTCCTATTTCTCTAACAATGACTACCTTCTCATCTAGTTCCTGGACAAGTTCTCTCTTGGCAGTTCGAGGAGTGTATAGACATGCCAGAGAAACTCCAAGCTATTTTTAGTTCACTGTACTAGCGAGTACTAATCTTCCATTCATCTCTCTTTCAAATATGATGAAGTGGTTCGCGCAAACTCCGGCCTCGCATCACGCGTTCTGACTAAACCGAAATCGCCTTGAGCGTCTGCAGGCGATTGATGGTTCCTACATACTGCTCCGGTCCGGAGGGGACGATCAGCAGCGCGAATTCTCCCAGATCGTCGTGCTGAAAAAAGTATGTGTCTTGTCCGACTCCCGAAGCGGGGCCGCCGGAGAACTCCAGCACAAAGGCGCTGCTTTGCGCTGCGAGAACGTAGCCGGCCGGTGGCGGCACGGCCATGTTCGCCGGATTGCCCATCACCGGCGCAGGCATGTCCTGCACCCTCAGCAGAGTTAGCCAGAACACGCCGCTGTCATCGCCTGAAGCGCTGGTTACTTTGAAAGCCGATCCAATGCACTGCGTAAACGCGTCCTGATGGATGTGGGAAAGTCCGGCGTACTTCTGCTCCAGGGTTCCACCCTCGCCACCTGGAGTTGGCACTGCGTGATGGCCGCCGTTCTGTGGAAAGTTCGGTTGGGAAACGATCGTTTGCGGAAAGCTCGTTCGTGGAAGGCTCCCGTCAGACTGCAAGCCCGTTTCGGCAGTCAGGGCTCTGTTTGCTGCCAAAGCCTTGAAGGGCGAAGCAGCGTAAGCGGCGGCGAGCATACCTCCGCGCAGGAATATCCGTCTAGAAACTGCCATATTCACCTCTTGCTTTTCAGACCTGAGCACAGGCCGATGGAACAAAAAATCCAGAATCCGGAAGGGGGAAGGTTGGCACCAACATAACCTAAGTACCTGCACAAATGGAAGCATTTTTTTGGAATTCGGACAATCTTGTATCTCGTCCTAAATCTTGTACTTAGCCGTCGCGGAAATCGCCCAGACTTCGGACCAAATTGGGCTTAAACCCGAGAAAATTCAATACTTAGGGACAATTTCTTCTTGACACAAAGGTTTGTTGAAGGGCAGAGTACCGGATGGCACCCCCAACAAACTGATTTGCCTGTCTCGACGGACACAGCAAATCCCAAAACCGCAGTTTGAACAGGTCCACACCCTAAGAACGTGTGCCAGGAGTACGTCCCTTGAAACAACGGATTTCGTCTCTCTGCTGTAGCATTGCCTCGGCTTTTTTCATCTTCATCACTCTTTTTGGTTTGCAGCAGTTGTCGCTGGTAACCGCTGCGGCCCAGGCGCCGCAAACCACCGGGCCAAGGATCTGGCTGGGGGAAAGTCAGCCTGCGGCCTTCCAGCAAATCGGAGCGTTTAAGCCGGGTGGCGTGCCGAGTCCGGACTCTCTGGCATCGGCAGATCTCGACCGCGATGGCGTGGCGGACCTGGTGGTTGGATACAGCACCGGAAACAGCGGTCTATTAAGTATTCAACGCGGCAATCTTGATGCTTTTGCGCCGCAAAGCACGGCATCGCTGCTGGCGATTGGCCGTGGCCAGTTCCCCAGCCCGTTTCAGGCTCCGGAACAGTCCTTCGTGGTTCCGGTCCATCCTGACTTCGTGGTCACTGGGGATTTCAACGGCGACGGACATCCAGACGTGGCCGTGGCGGCCATGGGTGGAAGCGGATTTTATATCTTTCTGGGAGACGGCAAGGGAGGCTTGTCCGCTCCGCAGGTTGTGAATCTGCCTGGAAGCGTGACCACACTCGCCGCCGGCAATCTGGGTCGGGCGCATCTTTCCAGCCTGCTGGCCGGTACCTCTGATCCGAAGACCGGTTTTTCTCTTGAAGTGTACGGGCAGACGTCGCAGGGTTTCGCACAGTCTGCGAACTTTTCTCTGCCCGCGGCGGCCTCCAACATCCTGTTTGGTGAATTTGGCGGCTCCGGCGATGATGCTGCATTTTTGAGCGGCGGGGACGTCATGGTCCTGCACGCTTCATCCATGCAGCTTGAGCAGATTTCGCTGCCGGTTTCGGCCAGCGCCATGGCGCTGGGCAATTTCATCTACGATCGCAACCCGCATATCCAGATCGCGCTGCTCACCTCAGACGGCAGCGTTCACATCGCGGCGCATAGTGAATTTGACCCGCACCGGCTGAGCGTCGCCGAGATGCAGGCTATCCGCAAGGCGCTCAGAAACGGCCAACCTAACCCTATTGTCCCGCCGCGCGGCGCAGCCGTAAACGGCTGGCAAATTGTTGAGACCATTCCCGCAGCCGTTCCTTTCGCGGCAGGGCACATTCCCATTTTCTTCCGCACACGCATTGCGGATAACGGCGCGGATGATCTCATGGTATTGAACGGATCTGTGGGACAGATGGAGGTCATCTCCCATCCCGATTCAGCGCCTGGCGCACCGAGCTTTCAGCCGGCACAGATTTCCACGCGGCCTTACACGGGATCTCCGGTTGCCGCGCTGGCGATACGCACCAATATCGATGGGCGTCCCGGCGTGGTGGCGCTGCACGCGGGAGAGCTCGCGCCCATGGTGATGATGCCGCTGCCCGATCCCACCTTCTTCGTGAATCGTAACGACGATCCAACTCCGACTTCGCCTATTACCAACGCCTGCAATAACGTTAACAACACCGATCTGTCTTCTTCCTGCAGTGTTCGCGAGGCGGTACTCAGGGCAAATGCCACTACGGGGGCCGACACGATCATTGTGCCTGCTGGAACATTCACCCTCACCCGAGGGCGCGCCGCCGCCCCGGCTTACGATGCGCAGACTGGCACACTGAACATCAACGACACGGTAACTATCACGGGAGCAGGCCAGAACTCGACCATCATTACCTGGGGAGCACCCGTAGGCGGTCCTGTGGACATGGTGATGGCCGTCAATGAGGATATTACGATCCTTTCCAATGCGACGGCCAGTATTTCCAACCTGACCATTGAAAATGGAACCAATAACGGAACACACGGCAATGATGGAGATGGCGGCTGCATGGAGTTCGATACTGGCACCAGCGGAACAGCCAACCTTACATTGACCAACGTTACGCTTCAGGGCTGCAGCACCACGCACGGCAACGGCGGGGGGATCGCAGTATTCAATTTCCTCGTCAACGGGCCCGGACTAGCCACTTTCAACAACAGCATTATCCAGAACAATTCAGCCGTCGATAACACCAGTGGAATAGCCGCCACCGGCGGCGGCATCTGGGTTTCAGATCCCGCGCGGATTTCAATGCTCAACAGCCAGGTTCTGAACAACAACGCCACTCAGGTGAATGGTTCTGTGGCTGGGGAAGGCGGTGGCATTACCATCACCAACCGTACGACTACTGGCTCCAGGCAAAGCGTCATTCAAAATAGCATTATCTCGGGCAATCACGCGACCGGCAACGGCGGTGGCATTCACGATGAGTCCAATCTCTCGGTCACTCAGACTTCGATCACTAACAACGTGGCCGGGACTGCGAACCTCACCAACGCGCAGGACGGCGGCGGGTTGTTCCTGAACCCTCCGGATAACGGCTGCCCTACGGGGTGCACAGATTCCGTCAGCCTACAAAAAGTTACCATCACGGGCAACAGCGCTACCCTCAGAGGAGGGGGCATTGCCGCAGGTAACGATACAGGCGCGGGACCTTTGACCATGAACTTCAGCCGACTCGCAGGTAACACTGCCCCAACCGGAAACAATTTCAGCAACGATTCAACCACTGCTTCCGTGACCGATAACTGGTGGGGAACAAATTCGCCTTCGGGAACCATCTCCACCATTAACACCGGCAGCACCACGTTTGATCCTTTCATCGAGCTGACGCATACCGCCAGCCCTGCGACGATCCGTATCAACCAGAGCTCTACGCTGACCGGCAGCATTGCTCAGGACAATCACGGTACCGCGATTCCCACTAGCAATCTGACGGAGCTGATCGGCCTGCCCATAACCTTCAACAATGCTGTCCTGGGGACGATCCCCAATGCACAACCGGAAACGATCGGCGCGAGCGGAACAGCCACCGCAACATTCAACGCCGGCGGAATCAGCGGGCAGGGCCACGCTGATGCAACGGTGGACCAGGCGACCGTGACTGCCAACATCGTGATTCTGGAGCCGCTGCGGGTCGTTAAGAGCTTCAACCCAACCTCCGTCGCCGTGAATGCCACCTCAACACTGACCTTCGCCGTCACCAATCCCAACGTAATCGCGGTGGACGCGAACTTCACTGATACGTTCCCCGCCGGTCTGGTCGTCGCGGCTACTCCCGGAGTGACCAACACCTGTGGTGGAACGGTCACGGCGGTTGCCGGAAGCGGCAGCGTGAGCTTCAGCAATGCCTCGCTTCCCGTGGGAAGCTGCTCCATCACAGTGAAGGTCTCAAGCGCGGTTGACGGCGTTTACAACAACAGCGTCACCATTAATTCCACCGCTGCCGGGACGGGAGCACAATCGACTTCAAGCAACACCCTGACGGTGATCAATCCCCCCAGCATTGCCAAGACCTTCGGCGCGAAAACGATTCCGCTGAACGGAACCACTAGCCTGACCTTCACAGTCAGCAGCACGAATCAGAATCTCACCCTGAATGGCGTCGGCTTTACTGACGGTCTCCCGGCAGGTTTGGTTGTCGCGTCCACACCGAATCTAAACAACACTTGCGGAGGGACTGCGACTGCGGCAGCAGGCTCTTCATCCGTGAGCCTCATCGGAGCGACTCTGGCCCCAGGCGCGAGCTGCACAGTTTCCGTGAGCGTTCAGGGAACGACCGCCGGGGTAAAGAACAATAGCGTCCAGGCTAGCTCCACCAATGGCGGCGCCGGGAACACTTCCAATGCCACCATCACCGTGGTTGGCCCGCCGACAATCAGCAAGGCGTTTGGCGCGGCCAGCATTCCGCTGAACGGCTCAACCAGCCTCAGCTTCACTCTCACCAATCCGAACACCACAGTTGCGTTGACCGGCGTCGGGTTCAGTGACACCTTGCCGGCAGGGCTGGTGATCTCTACTCCGAACAGCCCCACTGGAAGCTGTGGCGGCGGAACAATTACCGCAACAGCGGGAACAAACGTCATCAGCCTCACTGGGGCCACCCTGGCGGCTAGCGCTTCATGTACGTTCTCAGTGAACGTGACTGGTATCACGGCAGGCACGCAGAACAACACCACCGGCAACGTCACGTCAGTTGAGGGCGGCACGGGTGGGACAGCCTCAGCGTCCATCAACGTGGTAGTGCCGCCTTCGATTGCCAAAGTGTTCAACCCGAGCACTATCGGGTTGAATGCGACCACCTCGCTGACCTTCACCATCACGAACCCGGCCGCGAATGCTGTGTCCCTGACAGGAGTGGCGTTTACTGACACGCTGTCGACCGGTCTGACGGTAGCAAGCGGAACCGCCACGGTTTGCGGCGGAACGCTCACTACCACCGCGCCCACGGGAATCGCGCTTTCAGGCGCTACCATCGCGGCCAACAGCCAGTGCCAGTTCAGCGTAACCGTAACCGGCGCGGCTTCAGGGCAATACACGAATACCACGGGGAATGTGACTTCGACCAATGGAGGAACGGGCAACACCGCCTCCGCCAATCTGACGGTAGCCTCGCCGCCCTCGATCACCAAGGTGTTCGGCGCGGCCACGATTCCGCTGAATGGGACCGCCTCGCTGACGTTCACCATTCAGAATCCGAATACCGGGCTCACCCTGAACGGCCTGGCCTTTACAGATAATCTGCCCGCTGGATTAGTGGTCGCACCCACTCCGAGCCTGAGCAATACATGCGGCGGCACGGCGACGGGGGCTGCGGGCGCAACTTCGGTTACGCTTTCAGGCGGCACGCTTGCGGGAAGCGCCTCATGCACGGTGGCAGTCTCCGTCCAGGGAGTAACTGCGGGAGTAAAGAACAACAGCGTCAGCATAACTTCCACAGAAGCCGGCGCCGGCAACACTTCGAATGCCAGCATCACTGTTGTGGGCGCTCCGGGAATCACCAAGGCCTTCGGCGCGGCCAGCATTCCGCTGAACGGCTCAACCAGCCTCAGCTTCACGATCAATAATCCGAATACTACAGTTGCGCTGACTGGCGTCGGCTTCAGTGACACCCTGCCGGCAGGGTTGGTGATCTCCACGCCAAACGCTCTGACCGGAAGCTGCGGCGGCGGAACGATTACCGCAACGGCGGGAACAAACGTCATCAGCCTTAGTGGTGCGAGCCTGGCCGCGAACGCCTCTTGCACGTTCGCAGTGAATGTCACCGGCATCACCGCGGGCGCACAGAACAACACTACCGGCAACGTCACCTCGGTTGAAGGCGGCACGGGCGGAACGGCCTCGGCTTCCATCAACGTGGTAGCGCCGCCATCCATTGCGAAAGCGTTTAATCCTTCTACGATCAACGTGAACGCGACTACGTCTCTGACGTTCACCATCACCAACCCCACCGCGAATGCAGTGGCCCTGACGGGAGTCGCATTTACTGACACGCTGCCCACAGGCCTGACTGCGCCGACGGCACCCCCTGCCACGGTTTGCGGCGGTACGCTCACCACCACTGCGCCAACAGGAATCGCGCTTTCAGGCGCAACCATCGCGGCCAACAGCCAATGCCAGTTCAGCGTAACCGTAACTGGCGCAGCTTCAGGGCAATACACGAATACCACCGGCAATGTGACTTCGACGAACGGAGGAACTGGCAACACCGCTTCCGCCAATCTGACTGTCGCCACTCCGCCTACGATTCACAAGGCATTCAGCCCAGTCAACATTCTGCTGAACGGCACCACATCACTGACCTTTAGCATCAACAATCCAAATACCGGTCTCGCGCTGACGGGTGTGGCCTTCGCTGACACTCTGCCCGGCGGCCTTGTGGTGGCGACGCCGAATGGCTTGACCAGTACCTGCGGAGGCACAGTAACCGCTGCCGCAGGGTCCGGATCAGTGATTCTTGCCGGCGGTACACTCGCGGCAAACGGATCCTGCGATATCTCGGTCAACGTCAAAGGGATTGCGGCGGGAGTCCAGAACAACACCACCGGTCCGATTTCTGCGACGGAAACCGGACCTGGGGTCCCAAGCAATACGGCCACCGTCACTGTGGTGAGCGCTCCGGGAATCACCAAGGCGTTCGGCGCGGCCAGCATCCCGCTGAACGGCTCAACCAGCCTCAGCTTCAAGATCAATAATCCGAATACCACAGTTGCGCTGACTGGCGTCGGCTTCAGTGACACCTTGCCGGCAGGGTTGGTGATCTCCACGCCAAACGCTCTGACCGGAAGCTGCGGCGGCGGAACGATTACCTCAACGGCGGGAACAAACGTCATCAGCCTTACTGGTGCGAGCCTGGCAGCGAACGCCTCTTGCACGTTCGCAGTGAATGTCACCGGCATCACCGCGGGCACACAGAACAACACTACCGGCAATGTCACCTCGGTTGAAGGCGGCACGGGCGGAACGGCCTCGACTTCCATCAACGTGGTAGCGCCGCCATCCATCGCGAAGGTGTTTAATCCTTCTACGATCAACGTGAACGCGACTACGTCCCTGACGTTCACCATCACCAATCCATCCGCGAATGCGGCGGCCCTGACGGGAGTCGCATTTACTGACACGCTGCCCACAGGCCTGACTGTGCCGACGGCACCCCCTGCCACGGTTTGCGGCGGTACGCTCACCACCACCGCGCCCACGGGAATCGCGCTTTCAGGCGCTACCATCGCGGCCAACAGCCAGTGCCAGTTCAGCGTAACCGTAACCGGCGCGGCTGCAGGAAGCTTCACCAATACCACTGGGAACGTCACCTCCACCAACGGTGGAACAGGCAACACCGGATCTGCGAACCTCACGGTGAAGCTGTTGCTTCCGGTTTTCAGCAAGGCTTTCGGTGCTGCCAGCATTCCGTTGGGCGGTTCCACGTCATTGAGCTTCACGATTCAGAACCAGAATCCCTCTGCGCTTACTGGACTTGCATTCAGTGACACACTTCCCGCCGGACTGGTGGTTGCCACGCCCAATGGCTTGACCGGTTCCTGCGGCGCTGGAAGCATCAGCGCGACAGCCGGAACAAACGTGATCAGCTTGTCGGGCGGGACGCTCGCAGCGAACGCATCCTGCACAATCGCGGTGAACGTTAAAGGAATCGCCGCCGGCACACAGAACAACACCACCGGCAATGTGACCTCCACCGAAACAGGACCGGGCGCCACGGCTTCAGCCACTATCAATGTGGTGGCTCCGCCCTCGATTGCCAAAGTATTCAACCCTTCGGCCATCACTCTGAATGCGACAACGTCGCTGAGCTTCACGATCACCAACCCGGCCGCGAACGCGGTGTCCCTGACAGGAGTTGCGTTTAGTGACGTGCTGCCCACAGGCCTTACGGTAGCGAGTGGAACCTCCACGGTTTGCGGTGGAACGCTCACCACCACTGCGCCAACGCTAATCTCGCTGTCCGGAGCCACGATTGCCGCCAACAGCCAGTGCCAGTTCAGCGTGACGGTGACCGGCGCAGCTTCAGGGCAGTACACGAATACCACCGGGAATGTGACTTCGACGAATGGAGGAACGGGCAACACTGCTTCCGCCAATCTGACCGTGGCCACACCGCCCACAATCAGCAAGAGTTTTGGCGCCCCGACCATTCTGCTGAACGGCACCACGTCACTGAGCTTTGCCATTGCCAACCCCAACACCGGTCTTGCGCTGACGAGTGTGGCCTTTACAGACAGTCTGCCGGCCGGCCTTGTGGTGGCGACCCCGAATGGCTTGACCAGTACCTGCGGAGGCACAGTAACCGCTGCCGCAGGCTCCGGATCAGTGACTCTTGCCGGCGGCACGCCCGCGGCAAACGGATCCTGCGCTATCTCGCTCAACGTTAAAGGCGTTGCGGCGGGAGTCCAGAACAACACCACCGGCCCGATTTCCGCGACGGAAAGCGGCCCGGGGGCACCCAGCAATACGG
Organism: Candidatus Angelobacter sp.; assembly: GCA_035712465.1. Classification (GTDB taxonomy): domain Bacteria; phylum Acidobacteriota; class Terriglobia; order Terriglobales; family Acidobacteriaceae; genus Angelobacter. The sequence goes on along the minus strand of DASTAS010000004.1, from coordinate 10,426 downwards.
CCACTATCACAGTCATTGCGCCGCCTTCCATCGCCAAGGCATTCGGAGCGGCTGCTATTAACTTGAACGCGACCACGACGCTCAGCTTCACCATCACGAATCCCAATCCAACGGTGCTGATGACGGGAGTGGCATTCAGTGACACTCTGCCTGCGGGACTTGCGGTCACCAGCCCGAACGGCCTCACCGGTTCCTGCGGCGCGGGAACCATTACGACCTCGGCCTCGTCCGTCAGCCTCTCCGGAGGGACGATTGCTGCTGGCGGATCCTGCACGTTCTCCATCAACGTGGTGGGAAAGACGGCCGGTCACAAGGTAAACACCACGGGCACGGTGACCTCCACCAACGCCGGTTCCGGCAATCAGGCCGCAGCGACAATCGACGTGAATGCTCCTGACCTGGCCATCACCAAAACACACGTGGGAAAATTCACCCGCGGCCAGACCGGCGCACAGTACACGATCGCGGTGAGCAACGTTGGCTTTGGACCAACCGTGGGAGCCGTGACTGTAGTAGATACGCCGCCCAACATCGTGCATACGATTGTGCCGACGGCGATCAGTGGCACAGGCTGGACCTGCACGCTGGCCACTCTCACCTGCACGCGGAGTGACGCGTTGGCTTCGGGCAGCTCCTATCCGCCTATCACGCTGACGGTGAACATTCCCATCAATATCAAAAATGTTTTCACCAACACGGCAACCGTCTCCGGCGGCGGTGACGTGAATCCCAACGACAACACGGCCACGGATACAGTCAATCTCGGGCCGCCAATCATCATGACGCCGCATAGCACCGAGGTGACGGTCAGCCCAAACGGAACTGCGCAAATGGCCATCAGTGTGGATGTGTTAGATCCAACTCTGGGGACCATTTTCTTCAGCTGCAGCGGATCGTCAGGAGGACCGTTGTGCCATTCGAATCCGGTATTGCTTGATGCCGCAACAGCGCCCTCGCCGACGCCAATGACCATCTCGATTTTGACCATCAAGTCGAGGGCAGCTCTTTCATCCGCGTCGCGTCCCGGGCCGGCGAGACGAGCACCGCTTTATGCCATGCTGTCATTCCCTGCTTTCGGCATAGTACTGGCCGGCTTCGGCGCGCAGAACAAAAAGAAAGCGATACGCTGGCTTGTTCTGGCAGTGCTTGGCCTCGCGCTTGTCCTGGGCATGGTGGGTTGCGGAGGTATTCCCCACCAACCCCCGCCGGTTCACGGCACGCCGGCAGGTACCTATGTGATTACCGTGACCGCAACAGCTTCGGGATCGACGGCAACCGCAACGTTCAATGTGGTCGTACAGTAGTAGGAGGCAGCAAGATACTTGATAGGAGAACGCAAAAATGGGAACACCTTATGTAGGTGAGATTCGTATGTTCGCCGGGAACTTTGCCCCCGTAGGCTGGTTGCTTTGCCAGGGACAACTATTGCCCATTTCCGAGAATGAGACATTGTTCAATCTTCTCGGCACAACCTATGGCGGAGATGGTCAAAACACTTTTGCTCTGCCCGATCTGCGCGGTCGCGTCCCGGTTCACTTCACCACGAATTTTCCGTTCGCGGGAACCGGCGGTTCGGAGACTGTCACCCTGTCCACGCAGCAGATTGCAGCGCACAGTCATGTACCGCTGGCTTTTTCTGGTGCGGGTGGTCAGGACAGCCCTGCCAATGGCGTTTGGGCCTCATCCAGCCCCAGCACGCAATACTCGTCTACTGCTCCAAGCCTCCTGATGGCTCCCAACGCTCTGGGAAATTCAGGCGGCTCACAGCCGCACGACAACATGGTTCCGTACCTGGCCATCAATTTCATCATTTCACTCTTCGGGGTCTTTCCGTCACAGACCTAGCCTCATTGATGCACCTTGAGCGCTACTACTGAAAGGAGATTCAAGCACCATGTCAGAGCCGTTCCTCGCTGAAATCAAAATTGTCAGTTTCCCTTTCCCTCCCAAGGGCTGGGCCCTGTGCAACGGCCAGTTACTGCCGATCAACCAAAACCAGGCGCTGTTCTCGCTTCTTGGCACCATGTACGGCGGAGACGGGATGAGGACCTTCGGGTTACCCAACCTCCAGGGACGTGTTCCCAATCACATGGGCCCGGGCTTTACACTCGGCCAAGTCGGCGGTGAAACCGCGCACACGCTCAGTATTGCTGAAATGCCGCAGCACAATCACGTCCCAGTGGGATCCAACGCTGGCGCCTCGTCTCCCACTGCGGAGGGCAACCTGTGGGCCAAGACAGGGGCAAAAATATTCAACCCGAGCAGCAATGGGGCAATGAACCCGGCCTGTATCGGCGTGGCGGGCGGCAGCCAAGCGCACAACAACATGTCGCCGTACTTGGTACTCAACTTCATCATTGCCTTGCAGGGGATTTTCCCCTCGCAGACTTAGAAAGGGAGAAACTTCGCTATGTCCGATCCGTTTGTAGCTGAAATCAGGATTTTTGGTTTTAACTTTGCTCCCAGAGGATGGGCGTTCTGCAACGGCCAGTTGCTGCCGATCAGCCAGAACACCGCGCTTTTTTCCCTTCTCGGCACCACCTACGGCGGCGATGGCAAGAGCACCTTTGCATTGCCAAATTTCCAGGGCCAGACGCCCATGCAGCAGGGACAGGGCCCCGGGCTGACCCTGCGCGACCTGGGCGAAACCGGCGGCGAGCCGAGCGTAACGCTCCTCCAACCCGAGATGCCATCCCATAATCATGGTGTGCTGGCGGCAGTCGGAAGCAACTCGGGTGATCCGACGAACAATGCGTGGGCCTCCGGACAAAAGGGATTCGGTGATGTGTATGCTCCTTCAGGTCCGGACAACGTACAAATGAGTTTCCAGGCTACTTCACCCACTGGCGGCAGCCAGCCTCACAACAACCTGATGCCGTACCTGACCCTCAACTTCTGTATTGCGCTGCAAGGAATCTTCCCTGCACGGCCCTGACAACCGCTTTGCTACGGGCTTCAGGGTTTCATCCCCCTGAAGCCCATTTTCTTTTTCCTCGCTGTGCCCACTCGATTTCCCATTCTTTGAACGAATCTTGGCTGCGCATAATTGGGTCCGCACGCTGCCTGGATTAGCCACTCTTCACTCCGTCATGTTACGTTCTACCCTGAAGGCTGCCATGACGAAAGATCAACCTGAGCCGGAAGCTAAAGCCGCGGCCGAGTTCCTTGAGCGTGACGTTCCCCTTTCCCACTCCATCATCTGGCGGCTGCAGCGGGATTTCTACGCACAACGAGGCCTGAAGGCCTGGACTGAGGACCTGATTCCCAGTTACATCACCAGCAACCCTCTGATCGCGGAAATCTATGCAGAAATTGTCGCGGCTTTCTTCAGCGACTGCGCTTCCCATTCGTCGTCGTTCTACCCGCCACTCTCGCCAGATAATCCTCTGCGCATTCTGGAACTCGGATCGGGAACCGGAAAATTTGCCTGCCTGTTTCTGCGCAAGCTCCTCGCACTACTGCGTGACCGCGGCATCTCACGGGATTCGTTTCGCTACACGATGACAGACTGCTCTGAGCAGGTAATCGCCGGCTGGCGCACGAATCCTTACCTGGCCGAGTTCGTGGCGGCGGGCATCCTGCAATTTCAAGCCTTATGCGCAGATGAAAACGGACTTGATGCTCACATCGCCGGAACGCTGCAACACCATGCTGGCGGCCCTCTGCTGGTGATCGCTAATTACGTATTTGACAGTCTCCCCCAGGATGCCTTTGCGGTGGAAGACGGAAATATTTCTGAAGTTCTGGTGACCGTGGCCGGGGCCGCTGACCCCATCGGCCCGCAGGCGCTCTCATACAAGAATGTCTCGCTGGCGCCGCAACGCTACGCCGACCCGCTATGGAACAAAATTCTTGAAGATTACCGCCTGCAACTGCCTTCCGCGACGGTCCTATTCCCGGCGGCCGCGCTGCACGTACTGCAGCAGCTTCAGAACTCGAGCGACGGCCGCATGCTTGTGCTGGCCGCCGACAAAGGTTTTGCCTATGATGACGAGTTGTCCCTCGCCCGTGGCGCGCCCCCGCTGGAGTTTCATTCCGGGAATTGCTTCTCGCAAATCGTGAACTTTGATGCGATTGCCAGGTATCTTACGGAAATGGGCGGCGTGGCCTTGCTGCCGGACAAGCACTTTTCGCCGCTGAGCATCTGCGGATTTCTGCAGTCACCGAATCACATTCATTTTGCTGCGACACTCGCGGCTTATCAGGAGGCACAAGCTCAGATCGGGCCTGACGACGTGTTTACGCTGCTCGGCTGGCTCCATTCCCACATGGCAGAAATGAACGTTGCTCAGATCCTGGCCATGCTGCGGCTGAGCGGCTGGGACCCGGTGGCATTGATGCGCATATTTCCTGTGCTGGCGCCGCAGCTTGGGATGGTGAACGCGGAACGCCATGATCTGCGCCGGGCGGTCATGCGCATCTGGGACAACAACTTTCCCGTCAATTCTTCTGACAACGCGCTGGCCTTTGATTGCGGCGTGATTCTGCTTGGATTGCGCTTCTTTGCCGAGGCGCTTCCCATGTTTCGCGAATCCGAGAGAATGCTCGGCCCGTCCGCGCCCACCAGTTACAACCTGGGATTATGCGAATTGGGGCTGGGGCATGATTCGGCAGCACTTGACTACATGAACCAGGCGATCGAGCAGGATCCAGGATTCGAGCCAGCCGGAATCAGTCGCCAGAAGCTTGAATTGGCAAAAGGCAGAAATAAATGAAAAGAAGAGACTTGTTTTGCACCACTCCTGCTCCTTCTGTTCAGGCGTAAGTTGGCGCTTCCAACAGCTCCGGACGCGAACTACTGTTTTAAGGCTAAGGAGCTCCTGCCATGACTGGCTCGGTGCGATGTCCTTTGTGCGGCAGATCAGAAGTTGAACCTGTGCTGGACAAAGTCACCGTGACTGCCAGTTACGATGACTTTGAAAGTCCTATAGGGGCGCTGATCGTGTTGCGTTGCACCGTGGAGGGCCACATTTTTTTCGTTCGCAAAGCTGATATGCAGATAGCCGCCGCCTGACATCACTTCGGTCGTCACGTACTTTGCGGATTCTGCATTTTTTCGTTGTTTTAGCCAATGCCCGCTTTTTTGCTGCTCTGCTCTCGCGTCCCTGGACTGAGTTGCGCAGCATCCTATCTGCTCTTTGCAGCACATCGCGTGATTGCTCAACCAGGGTCTCACAATGGTGAATCCCGCGCGGCCTTTGCCGTCTTGTTCGCCGAAAGGCGCACGTCATCAGCGGTTTCCTGCAGCGAACTTTGCTGTATTGCGCTTGTCTCCGCAGTCTCACAGCGTACACCCTGAAATCCTGAACCGCGCCGGGCCTTTTCCGGCCAAGCATCCCATCGAGGGGTGGGCAAATTCGGGGTGGGCACGTCTATGTGGGCTCCACCGGCATCCGCGCGATACGCGCCATAAAGGAAGCCAGCGGCATCACCCTTGCGCGGTCGCCGGACACCGCGAAATTTAAGCCCATGCCGCAGGCCGCGGTGGATGCCGGTTGCATTGACTTCATTTTGCCGTTGGAGAGAATAGGAAGCACGCTCCTTGATCTTTGCGCATAGTTGAACGCATGGCAGAACAGGCGACCCTCCCCGACCTGATCCAGGAACTCGCGGAGGAGGGCGGTATCGATCTCCGCGGTTACAAACACACCACGCTGGAACGCCGTATCCAGCGCAGGATGCGGCAGCTCAGCATAGGCTCCTACCAGGAGTACCTGGAATACGTGCGCAGCCATCCCGGCGAGACCAGCGAACTGCTCAACACCGTTCTCATCAACGTAACGCGCTTTTTCCGCGACATTCATGCCTGGGACACCCTTGAGCATGAAGTCCTGCCGGTGCTGTTCCGCAACCGAACCATCGGCGCTCCGTTTCGCGCCTGGTGCGCCGGGTGCGCCACCGGAGAGGAGGCTTACTCCACAGCGATGATGCTGTGCGAGTTTCTAGGGCCGAGGGCGGGGGACTACCAGATCAAGATCTATGCCACCGACCATGACGAGGATGCCTTGACCACTGCGCGCCGTGGAGAATACAGCCCTGACCATCTGCGCGGAATTCACCCAGAGATCAGGGAAAAGTATCTTAGAGGCGAAACCACGTTGCGTGTGACGCGCGACATCCGCCAGATGGTGATCTTCGGGCGCAGCAATCTTCTTGTAAATGCGCCTATATCGCACGTGGACCTGCTGGTGTGCCGTAACGTGCTCATTTATTTTGATTCGGCGGCGCAGAAACACATCATGCGGCAATTTCATTACGCGCTGAATGAGGGCGGCGTATTATTTTTAGGCAAGCCTGAATCACAGCTGAAACACAACTCCGAGTTTGTCCCGATCAGTCCGCGGTGGAGAATTTTTCAGCGGCGCTCGTCCAAGACGTCGAATGGCACAAAATTGCCGGGAGAATGAACATGGAATCTGAGCCGGAAGAGAAGGCGCAACATGAACTCCAGGCACTGAAGCTTTACTATGACACTATCCTCGGCACACTCGAAGCGGGAGTCCTGGTCATCGACCAGGACGATATCGTGATCAGCGGCAATCAGCGGATCCTGAAGCTCTGGGAATTGAACAACAAGATGGAAGGCCAGAAGCTGCAGAACACGGAGTTCTGGCAGCGCTGCCCGGAGTTGAAACAGTATCTGGAAGAGAGCCGGAAAGACCAGCCGCACTCTGTACAGTTTGAATGCCATGCCAATCCGGCAACCATGGTCGGTGTCACCATTAAACCCATTGTTACTGAAAGCGGATCAGCTCTTCTGGGAACGCTCCTTTATATGGAAAATGTCACGCCCCGCGTGACCCTGCAGAGAAGGGTTGAAGATCTGGAAACCACGGCGGAAGAGCTGCAGTCCACCAACGAAGAGCTCGAGACCACGAACGAGGAGCTGCAGTCCACGAACGAGGAATTGGAAACCACGAACGAAGAACTGCAATCTCTGAACGAAGATCTGGAAACCACGAATGAAGAGCTCTCCTCGCGTACCCGCGCACTTGACGAGGTGAATGCCCGCTACTCGGAAATGATGGAGCGGATGCCATGGCCGGTTTTCCTGGTGGACCAGAAAGGATTGATTTACATGTTTAACTCGGCCGCACAGAAGCTGTTTGGGTTCGCCGAGCCCTCAGAGCGCGGCATGAAGTTGGAAGAGCTGCCCATGGACAACCGCTCGCGCCAGGCCATGCTTCGGCGGCACCGATCCGCCGTGCAGACACAACGGCAGACCACCCTGTGCAATCTGCATCTGGTGACGAATCGTTTTGACGGTGAGACGGACGCGCACTTCACTCCGCTGCCGTATGACAGGGAGCGGCAAGACGTGATCGTCATGTTTGAGGTTCAGCCGGGAAAGGCGAAAACGAATACAAGAGCCCCCAGGGCAGCATCAGCAAAGAAACGGAAGAAAAGCGGGGCCGTTAAAAAGAAAAGAAAGAGCGGCAGGTAAATCCTGCCAAGTCATTTGCGATTAAGCTCTACAAAGCGCTCTGATTTCAATCGCCCCCAACGGCCTTCTTCATTACGCGGGTACTGAGATCAATGGTCTTTCTCATCAGCAGGCTCTGCGGGTCGCTGGACGTCCCGCGTTCGCGCATCCTTCTGGACTGCTGCTCCCTGAGTTTTGAGGCAAGAGCAAGAGTGCTCTTTACAGTCTCCTGCATGTGGGCGGAGCGCTCAACAACCTCATGCATCCGCTTCAGAAGCAAATCAGTGTTCACATGGAGAGCCTCATGCGGCTGCACATCGGGTGCGCGCGCAGGTAGATTCCCTTGGGGAACTTTATGGAGCCACTTGTCCAAATCAGGTTTGAGGGCGATGACGGCGCTGCGTTCTTTACCACGCGGACGGCGCACCGGTAGTCCGAGTTCCTGCTCCCACCGCTGCACGGTCCTGACGCCCCGGCCCATGTAGGCTGCGATCTCTTTCCAGGAATTCAGGACTTCAGCGTTCATAACAAATACTGCTCTTTAATAAATACTTGGGTGCTTAAAGTATACCGCTCCTTTTGTCGCTGCGCTGCGCATTATGACGCAAAAAGGCGCTTGCAATTTTGGTCAACTTACATTGGGGCGATGCCAACGGCCCCAGAGGTTTTTATGAGAATTCTCAGAGACGCGCCAGGATGTGGCGAGGGTGTAGGGGTTTGGCCAGCAGTACCGAGTGACAGGACAGGATTACTCCTGTCCCGTCCTCTAAGAACTGTGCGTGAGAGTTTCCAACTCACACAGCTCAAGCCTTCCGAACGCCTCGTGACGAGACGCGGTGACGATGGGTCGTTTGCGGAGTTTCGGGCATTGCCGGATCAGTGAAGTAAACCTCTCGACCGCTACGAAAGGCTCTTCGCTGAACGAAGTATTCCTTCCAAGCCGGATCATAGGGATTTGCCTCACACCTGACTTTGATGTGGCGCCGAATCGATATCCTGCGGGCGTGTTGCAGCCATACTATTGATGGCTTGCCATTCGCCTTTTGCCAGACACCGAAGAAAGTCCAGTTCCATCCTTGATGACGGCCCCAGTATCTTTCTTTAATCCAGCGCGCGCTCTTAGTCGGATGTTTCCTGCGTGCCCATTGCCAAAGACTGGTGAAGATGGCGGCATCTATTTTGCTGAAAGTGCGGCCACTGATAGCGTGCCGATGATAGTTGGCCCAACCTCGTATTTTGCGGTTGAGCACAAAGATCAGATCAGCCGCTGTTTTGGACAGCCCCATTCGTATGGTTTCCCGCATGTCCTTCAAGAAGGATTGCACGTTCTTTCGAGAAGGCATGATAAGCAGCTTCCCGTTAGGGTATCTGCGTACATGTTGTCCGAGAAAGTCAAAGCCCGTTGTCACGTGCGTGATGACTGTTTTATCGGAGGAGAGTTGCAGCCCTCGTTCTTGCATGAAGGCTTCAACGAGGGGTTTGATCTCCTCTTCCAGCAGTTCTTTCGATCTGCATGTGATAACAAAGTCATCTGCATAACGGATGAAGTTCACACAGGCGTACCGGTTTCCCAAGGACTTGAAACGTCGTTTCTTCGGGTATTTCTCCCGGAGAAGTTGCTCCAGCCCATCCAGCGCATAATTTGCCAGCGCCGGGGAAGCGATACCGCCCTGCGGTGTTCCCTCAGTCGTGTCGTAAAAGACGTGCTTTTCCATGTATCCCGATGTCAACCACTTTCGCAGAACGGTCTTGTCCATAGGAACATGGTTCAAGAGCCATTCATGGCTGATCTTATCGAAGCAGCTTTTAATATCACCTTCCAGAATCCACTGTGCGCTGCCGGTTCGCAATGCCAGGAAGCACTGTTCAAGGGCATCGGCACAGGACCGCTGCTGGCGAAACCCATAGGAGTTTCGGTCAGCTTTGGTCTCCACGACGGGATCGAGAGCAAGGAGGTGAAGTGCCTGCATCGCTCTGTCTTTCATCGTGGGGATTCCAAGGGGGCGCATTTTGCCATTCGATTTCGGGATGTAGATGCGCCGAAGAGGTTGCGGCTGGTAGCCGTGCCCCTTCAACCCCTGTACTGCTTGAGCTTTCTTCTGCGGAGTGTTCCAGGTTACCCCGTCCACTCCGGCTGTCTTTTTACCCGCGTTTCCCGTCACTCGGCCAACGGCGAGCATCTTGCCGCTGTAGGAGTGAGTCAGCAGCCGTTGCAAGGCTTTCACCTTGCCCCATCTGCCTGCTTTCGTCGCCTGCACGATACGCACTTGGAGCCGACGCACATTCCATTGCGCGGTCTGCCAGTCAATGGCAGCCCAGGCGAGGGGTCTGCGCGAAGCCGCACCAACAGTTTTAACTGTCGTCATCTGCTTTGCCTCGTAAGCCGGTTAATCAAGTTTTCTCGTGTGAAAGACCAGAAGGAAGTCTGCCTGCTTTCGCAGTCCGGGTTATGTCGCCAACTTGCCGGCTCAATCCGGTATCCACTCGATTACAGAGCGGCATTCGCTTTCTCCTTCCTCTGCTGCCCGCACTTCCATCGGGTCGCCTTACGGTGCCCTTTCCTCGAAAGAGGAGAAATACGGGTTTACCCTGTTCCATCGGAGAGACGCGATAACTTAGGCCCTCTCAATACGCCGACAGTGTTGTGTTGCCCATGACAGAGGAATTCGAACCCCCTGTACCGCACTGCGCTAAGAGCCGGTAAGCATCTTCGGCTCCCTTGACGTGACGACGCTTAACGAGAGTTTGCGTATGCTGGCCGTATTACCAACCCTAGCCCCTTACCGCCTGATGCTGGCAGTTGCATTGTCACCTCACGGCTTCAGTGCTAACCTGTGGGTCTGCGGTTTACGCTCGCCCGTTCGGCTACGGGATTCATTGTCGGAGGGCTTTTAGACGGGTTGTTACCTCCCCGCCGTACCTCCTAGGGTACTGCTGATGGGACAACAGGTCCGGCTGGGATTTCCACCGGACAATCACTCCAATAGTTGGCAGGTCGCGTTC
>DASTAS010000003.1:0-2442 GCA_035712465.1 Candidatus Angelobacter sp. | reverse complement strand
GCCCAACTCCAGGAGGAAATCCCTCAAGCGTGTCAGTAGGCCCTGCTCCAGCTCTCGTTCGTGAGCATCCTCAGCCAGCGTGAGGAAGTCAAACGTGTAGGGATCTTTCGTAATTTGCTGGGCGAGATCGGATTGCGGCGGAGGGAGCGTCCGCTCGAAATTGGTAATCGCCTTCCCTGAACGTTTGTGCAGCCCGCTCTCAATCCGGTGGACGAGGACATCGCGACTCCAACCGTGTTCCAGCGTAGCTCGGACGTACCACTCCCGATCACGGCGGCCTTTTACATAATCTAGGATCCGAACATTGTGGCCCCAGGGAATTTGTGCAACAGCTTGTTGCACAAATTCCTCGTCTGGCCAAGCCTCCGCAAAAGCCCGCATATATTTGAGGTTCCTGGGTGAGAAGCCCTTCATCTCCGGGAAGGCCTTTTTCAGGTCAGCCGCTAAGCGGTCGATCACTTTGGCGCCCCAGTTTTCTCGCTCCTGCCGAACCAGGATGTCTCGCCCAATCCGCCAATACAGCAGGACCAATTCGCGGTTCACTGAGATCGACGCCCGCAACTGCGACTCGCGGATGCGCCGTTTTCAGCTCCTGCAAGAAAACCGGGTAGCTCTCCGGCAGCGGTTGTCGCTTACTTATCTGCCGTGATTCTTTTCCGGACGGTGTCAATTGCAAATCTCCCTTTCACCCCATGGCTGTCCGGGGAAAGTGGAGCGCGTTGCCAGCAAAGTGTTGAATTGAGGAGGGTTCAAGCGTTTTGAGCCTGGTCACGATTTGAGCAACAATGTCGCATGGATCAAGGCCGAACCGTGTTTGCGCAGTTCTGTGCTCATCTGCCCTCTTCGTCGTTTCGCCGCTGTGTGCTTCGCTACCGGGCAGAGCGATACGTGAAAAAGTTCTCTTGTTGGGATCAGTTCCTGTGTATGGCATTCGCCCAATGCACTCAGCGCGAGAGCCTGCGGGATATTGAAGCGGCATTGCGTTCTTTGCCGCCGGGACGGCTCTATCACTTGGGCATTCGTGGCAAGGTGGCGCGGGCCACTTTGGCAGACGCCAATGAGTCTAGGGATTGGCGCACCTATGCCGATTTTGCGCAGGTGCTGATCGGCATGGCGCGCCGCCTCTATCGCGAGGACGCCTTGGCTGTGCAGTTAGAACAAACCGTCTATGCACTGGATTCGACCACCATTGATTTATGTTTATCGCTGTTCCCCTGGGCGCCTTTCCAAAAGTCCAAGGGCGCCATCAAACTGCATACTCTGTTGGATCTGCGCGGCAATATCCCGAGCGTGATTCGCATTAGTCACGGGCGTGTCAGCGATGTGAGCATGCTCGATCACTTGCAGCCGGAAGCGGGGAGCTTTTATGTGATGGATCGGGGCTATGTGGATTTCGCCCGATTCCATCGTTTGCATCGGGCGGGCGCGTTCTTTGTGACCCGAGCTTGGAAGAACCTGCAGTGCTGCCGTCGTTATTCCCATCCCGTGGATAGCTCTACAGGGTTACGTTCCGATCAAACCATCGTGCTCACGGGGCGCTACACCAAAGACCTTTATCTCAGCCCGCTACGGCGCGTCCATTACGTGGACCCGGAGCGCGGGTTACGCCTGATTTTCCTGACCAACAATTTTCTGGTCCCGGCGCTTAGCGTGGCGCAACTGTACAAAAGCCGCTGGCAAGTGGAACTGTTCTTCCGCTGGATCAAGCAGCATCTGCGGATCAAGGCGTTCTACGGAACCTCAGAAAACGCAGTCAAGACTCAAATCTGGATCGCGATCAGCGTCTACGTGCTAGCGGCTATCGTAAAGAAGCGGCTCGGATTGTCGGTCAGCCTTTACAGCTTTTTACAGGTTTTAGGGTTGAGCCTTTTTGAAAAAACGCCCATTTTACGGCTCTTCCAGCATGAAACTCCCGAACTACAACATGCCAACCCCACTAACCAACTCAAACTATTGGACTTTTAACCGGACAGCCGTGGTGCGCGCGAGGAGAGTCACGAAGTCAAGGTCTTCACCTGGCTCGAATCCATCCGCCAGGATATCTATTACGGCCTGCGCGGCCTCGCGAAAGCGCCAGGTTTTGCGGTTGCTGCTGTTCTCACGCTGGCGCTCGGCATCGGAGCCGATACGGCGATCTTCTCCGTGGTGAACGGCGTATTGCTCAATCCGCTGCCGTACCCGCACGCCGACCGGATCATCTCGTTATTCGACGAATATCCGCAGTTCAAAACCGGGTCCATTTCTTATCCCAACTTTCTCGACTGGCAGCGCATGAATCGCAGCTTTTCGGCCATCGCTGCCTATCGGGCGCAGGACTATAATCTCTCCGGCAGAGGCCAGCCCGAGCATCTGCAGGGTGAAATGATCTCGGCGGGATTCTTCGAAATTCTCGGCGTCAAGCCGGTACTCGGGCGAACCTTCAACAAAAAAGACGACCGCCTC
>DASTAS010000002.1:0-84418 GCA_035712465.1 Candidatus Angelobacter sp. | reverse complement strand
TATCTGTAAGTGATTGAAAGATTTGGCTGCCCCCCAGGGATTCGAACCCCGATATGCTGATCCAGAGTCAGCTGTCCTGCCGTTGAACGAGGGGGCAGTGAAAGACGAATGAGCCGGCTAGAACAGCCGGCTGCTCTCACTCCATTCTATGATGCCTGCTCTACACGGTCAATTTGGCTAGTTGAGGAGTGAATGTTCCAAAATAATGTCATCCCGTTATTGATGAGCGCTGGACACCTGTCAGCCAATTTCCCTTAGCCGATAGTTGATCGGGGGCCGATTACTTGATCTGCGCCAGAGTGCTGTTGACCATGTCTCTCTCCGGCTTGCATTCATGTCTGGCGAAGTCGGCCAGGAGTTGCTCTTTCACTTTGTCAGGATCGGAAATGAATTCCTGCCGGGTCCTGAAGGTCAACCCTGCAAACGTCACAATAAGCAACGCTCGGAGTGGTCCCCATGAATCGGACGATCTGCATATTTCGCTCAACCACGAAAATATGATGGCAAGGCGCCAAAGTCGACTCAAATCGGCAAAGTGCGAACGGACCGCGACTATGTCCGGCTCATGCATCACCTTCTGTTCTCAATTTGCCAGCACGCGATGCCATGGAAGGACGAAAGTTATCGCGGCGTCCAGTGCGGATGCGCTGTGAAAAGTCCTGCGCCAAATCCAATCTGGTATGCGACCACCAGCCCAAACAACAAGCTGAGCACGCCCGACGCCAGCCCCAGCCGGCGAGCGAATGTCCGATTCCCGTGTCCCACCAGATGCACCGCCGATGCGATGCTCATGGTAATCAGCATCATGCCTGCTACTGTGCCTGCGCCAAAGACCAGCAGATACGCCACAGCCCAGCGCGGGTTGCGGATGGTCGTGAGAACCAGCAGAGCTACAGCGGCCGAGCCTGCCAGCCCATGAACTATGCCAATCACCAGCGGCCGGACCTGCCGGTAAAGGCCCATTCTGCCGAACAGCCGATCAAGCACGCTGAGAGGAGTCTGCTCGGGGTTGTGCGGATGCGCCTCAGGCGAGTGCCCATGCGGATGCGTGTGCACGTAATCGCCATGGCTGTGCGCATGTGAATGGACCATTTCAGGCTCGGCATGCGCCTGCGCCTTGGCCGGGACCGGTAGAGCTCGGATGAAACTGGAGATATTCATCAGCCCGAGGATTATCAGCATCAAGCCAACCGAAAATTCCATGCTGAGTCCGATGCGCGCGGGAATGACGACTCCGAACAGGATAATCAGCGCGCCAACAAAGAAGATCGTCAAAGTATGACCGATGCCCCAGAAGATCCCGGTCCACGCAGCCCGAATGATCTTTCTCTCGTGGCTCACGATGGTGCTGACGGCGATTACGTGATCGGGATCGGTCGCGTGCCGCATGCCGAGAAAAAAGCCCAAGGCAATGATGGAGAGAAAGCTGATCATGATTTGCTCTCCACTTGCTCCATAGCTTTGAGATCATCCTGGCACGCGGCGAGGTAATTGAAATAATCTTCCATCCCTTGCCCCGATTTGGCAGATATTTCAAACACTTTCATCCCCGGCCTTACAGCTTGAATGTTGGCGAGAGCCGCTGTTTCGTTGAACTCTACTGCCGCTGCCAGGTCCATCTTTGTGATCACCGCCACGTCGGCGCTGTTGAAGATCGTCGGATATTTGAGCGGCTTGTCTTCGCCTTCGGTTACGGACATCAGCACCAAACGCAGATTCTCGCCCAAATCGTAAGAAGAGGGGCAAACCAGATTGCCTACATTTTCAATGAACAGAAAGTCCAGCTTGCCTGTGTCCCATCCTTCGAGCGCGGTTTGCACCATGGCGGCTTCCAGATGACACAATGTGCCGGTGGTGATCTGCTTTACCGGAGCCTGACTGCGCGCCAGACGCACGGCATCATTTTCCGTGGCCAGGTCGCCGACCAGGGCTGCCACTCGATAATTCTCGCGCAACAGCATGAGCGTCGTCTCGAGGAAGGCCGTTTTGCCGGCGCCGGGACTTGACACCAGGCTGACAACGAACACGCTCTCTCGACAGAAGCGCTCTCGCAACGCGCGCGCGATTACATCATTCTGCTTTAATACGTTTTTACGAACCTCCACAAGGCGTGGCGTACTCATTGTTCTATCTCCAGGGCGCTGACTTCCAGTTCCTTTCCATGGACTACGGCCGCGGAAGGAGTTCCGCATTCAGGGCAGCAAAACCATTGCATTGAACTGAGCACACGCGGGGCCTGGCACGCCGCGCAGAATATCTCCACGGGCACTTCTTCTATCAGCAGTTTCGAGCCTTCCAGAGGTGTCCCGGTGCATGCCATACCGTAACAAGATAACAGAGCATCTTTCACGACGCCGGAAAGCAGACCCAGTCGCAGATGCACGGCGGCAATTTTCGCGTTGCGCATCCGGGCTTCTTCCTCCGCCATGTCCACAATGCTCATCGCTATCGAGAGTTCGTGCACTGCGTTCCAATCCTTTCGTTTGCAATTCCGGAAAACGCTGCAATAGCGGCCTGACCGAGGCTGATGCCCCCATCGTTAGGTGGTACGGCATGGTTGGTCCAGATCTGAAGAGTTCCGCCGGCGAGCTCTGCTTTCACGTCTTCCAGCAGAAGCTCATTTTGGAAGACGCCGCCGGAAAGAACGACAGTATCAAGAGCATGTTGCCGGCACAGCGTTATGATGGCGTCACCCAAACCACGGGCAAGGCCGCGTTGAAAAGCCCGTGCAAGATCGTGCGGCGCACGACGGCTCAACCGGCCGCGGATCAGATCCTGCAGTAATGGCCGGAAATCGAATTCACCGCCGCTGAATGGAAATGGAAAAGCATCATCGCAATTCGACTTGCGCGCCAGTTGCTCCAGCCACATCGCCGCCTGTCCCTCATAGCTTATGGGACGGATGAAGCCAAGCAGGGCAGCCGCGGTGTCAAAAAGCCTTCCCATGGATGTGGTAGGGAAGGCGCGCACGCCCTTTTGCGCCAATTGAACAGCATCCTTATAACGGCTGCCAAATAGAAATGGATTTGCAGTCAGGTCGGGCAGGTCTTGAAGTTGAGTCAGGAAACCCGCTGCAGCCTGGACCGGATATTCCGCTGCCGCGTCACCTCCCGGCAAAACAGCCGGGCGCAGATGAGCCACGCGATCAAAGCCCGTTTGCAGACTGCCGACGAAAAATTCGCAGCCCCAGATCGCGCCGTCATCGCCGAAGCCTGTGCCATCGCAGCTCACGCCGAGCACGTGCGCTTCCCAGGCTCCGCGTTCTGCCAGCACTGACGCGATGTGCGCGCGATGATGCTGAACCGCAAGCGGTGTGGCGCCGTCCGCTCGCAGCGTGGCAGCATGCGCACCAGAAAAATACTGCGGATGCAGATCGCGGACAATCAGCAAGTCGTTCCAATTCAAGTCATACATGGAGACCAGATCGCGAATAGTCTGCTCAAACGCCTGAAAGGCCTTGTAATGTTCCAAGTCACCAAGGTGCTGGCTGACAAACGCCTGCCCGTCGACAACAAGCGTGATTGTGTTTTTCAGATCGGCGCCAACGGAAAGAATCGGACGCGTGCTGGGCAGCTTCACAACGGCGCTCGGAGCGTAGCCGCGTGCCCTGCGCAAAATCACCCGCCCGAACGCTCCTATGCGTGCGACGGAGTCATCGACGCGCCGCGCAATCGGACGCTCTCCAATCAGGAACGCATCCGCGATGCCGGAGAGACGTTCCAGCGCATCTTCATCTTCATAGGCAATCGGTTCGCTGGACCGGTTGGCGGAAGTCATCACCAGCACATCAGGAGCTCCCGCTGCGAACAGCAGATGCTGCAGCGGAGTATAGGGAAGCATCACGCCAAGCTCATTTGTATCCGGCGCGATCTGCGGCAGCTCAAGCTTCGCAGGCGCAAGCACGATGGGTCGCGCTGTGGATGCAATCAACGCTTCGGCCTGAGGAGACAGTTCAATCAGCTCACGCGCAGCCGGCAAATCTTTCACCATCACCGCGAACGGCTTTTCTTTGCGATATTTGCGTTCGCGGAGTTGCGTGACGGCGTTTATGTTCCGGGCGTCGCACGCCAGATGATAGCCGCCGAGCCCTTTCATAGCGAGAATTTGTCCATCGCGGAGCAGCTTTGCGGCTTCCGCCACAACCTCGGATTCGCCGCGCAGGACCGCGCTCTGCTGCTGCAGATAGTACTGCGGCCCGCATTCCGGGCAGGCAACCGGCTGAGCATGGAAGCGGCGATTTGCCGGATCGTGATACTCGCGTTCGCAGTATTCGTCCAGCGGCCACTTTTTCATGGTGGTGTTGGGACGGTCGTACGGCAATTTCTCAATCACCGTATATCTCGGGCCACAGTTTGTGCAGTTGATGTATGGATAGTCGAAGTGGCGATCCGCCGGATCGAAAAGCTCGCGCAGGCAGTCATCGCACACGGGCAAGTCAGGAGAAATGTGAACTGTAGGCCGGTCAAGACGCTGGCTTTCGCGGATGGTGAATTTGTCGAGGCCCTGCGGCTGCGCGGGGGCAACTTCAATCTCGGCAATGTTGGCGGCGGGCGGAGGCTTCAACTTGAGATCGCGCACAAAGTCCGCCAGCCGCTGCTCAGGACCTTCCAGGAAGATTTCCACGCCCTGCTCGCCATTCAGCACCCATCCAGCCAGTGTGTTGTCCTGGGCCAGGCGGTAAACAAACGGACGGAACCCGACGCCTTGCACAATGCCTCGGACGCGAATGGAGCAGGCGCTTGCCAACGTTACTTCTCCACCATGCAGCCGCGGCCGCGAAATCCGATTTCCATCACTTTGCCATCTTCGATCAGAACAGGTACGGTACGCAGATCGCCGACGATGGCTCGCAGGCGCGCGCGCGCCTCTTGATCCGCCTCCACGTCATATTCCACAAATTCACGGCGGCCAAACTCCAGCCATTCCCGCATCTCCAGTGTGTACGGGCAGCGTGCAGTCCCGAAAAGTTCAAGCTTCCCCACGGCGGAGCACCTCAAACATTTCCCGCATCACGTGATACACAGAAGCCTGTATCTCCTGGATGCGCGGGATGTAATCAGAGTGGATAACCACAGGGAAGTCAGCGAGGTCGCGCCGCAGAACCTCTCCGCCGTCATAGCCGAGCAGTGCGACCGTCAACAAACCGCGCTTTCCTGCCTCTTCCAGGGCCATCACAATGTTGCGCGACCCGCCGCTGGTGGAGATGCCGATGGCCACGTCTTCCGGTCGTGCTTGTGCTACCAACTGGCGCAGGAAAATCACTTCTGTTCCCACGTCATTGGCAACTGCCGTAATGTTGGCCGGCTCCATCGCAAGTGAAACTGCCTGAACCGGCTGGTATCCCTCGGGAGGCATGACACAGTCAATGGCCCAATCATTGGCATCTGTGGCTGAGCCTCCATTGCCAAAGATGATCAGCTTTCCGCCGCGCTCCAGCCGCTCATGGATGGCCTGCGCTGCGCCGCCGATCGCATCTGCTTCTTCGCCGGCCACCTGTTCGCGCAAGCGCGCATCATCGCGGACCTTCATCAGAATGGATGCCGCCACCTCAGCAGCGAGGTCGCCTGTTTCCTGCTTTTGCTGTCCCAGGAACGGATAGAGAAATTCTGAAGCGCCAACATCGTGCCCCAACTCACGGTGCTCAAAATAGACGTGCACTGTCTCCCAAAGCGTGTGATAGAGGATTTCAATAAGCTCCTGGTGAATAAAAGGATCGTTGGCGGGTGATTGCAGCGCAAACGACCCCGATGAGCCGGGCAGGGCTAAGGTCATCGCATTGTGCTGCTGCGCATATGCCAGGGCTGCAGCAACCTGGGAATCCCCTTGAGGTGGGCCAAAGCCCATCACAATATCTTCAGGGCGAAGGATGGCTTCCAGCCACGGCCTGAACAGGAGGGAGAGATCGAGCGCCGGCAGCGCGCGCTTTCCCACGATCACCGGGTGAACAAATTCTACTGACACATGCTGCGCATCGGTGGCGTATGGCCCGCGACCGAAAGCGAGCAGCCGCCCGCCACGGAGAAAGCGTTCCGACATCTCATGGCATGCAGCGGCGAGCCGCGGAGCCTCATGCGAAAAGAACTTCTCAAAGATTTCATTGCGGGTGAGGAGCCGTTCCTGAATGTGTGTTGCCAGCTTTGAGGTTGTAATCATGGCCATGCCTAACAGATTCGGGGCAGCGGATCACCCACAAGCATATCGACGATGCGGCTGCCGCCGTAGCGCGTGGTGACCAGCACCGCCGCGGCGGGTTTTTCGCGCACTTCACCAATGATGCAGACGCCGTCACCGCCTTCTACCTTCGCAAGAGCGGCAAGAGCCGGTTCGGCGTATTCAGGCGCGATTACCGCAAGAAACTGACCTTCATTGGCGATATGCAGCGGATCAAGGCCCAGTAGTTCACAAGCGCCGCGAACGGCATCTCGCGTGGGAATCAGTTCCTCATCCAGCGCGATGCTCAGGCCGCAGTCGCGGGCCAGTTCGTTGAGCGACGTGGCCACACCGCCGCGCGTGGGATCGCGCATCCAGTGAATACCGGGCGCTGCGACCGACGCTAAAGCTTCAACCAGCGGCAGGACGCAACGGGTGTCAGAGCTCAGATCGGCTTCAAAATCCAGCTCGCCTCGCGCTAAAAGAATGGTGATACCGTGATCGCCGATGGGACCGGAAAGGATGATTTTGTCGCCGGGCCGCACCGAAGCAGGATCGACTTTTACACCCGGCAAAGGCTGTCCAATGCCGGTGGTGCCGATGTACATTTTGTCGGCCTTGCCATGCTCAACAACCTTGGTGTCTCCCCCGACAATACAAACGCCCGCGCGCCGCGCGGCCCCAGCCATGGCGCGGATCTCAGCCTCAAGGACCTCGGTTGGCAGTCCCTCTTCAAGGATGAATGTGGCTACCAGAGCGTGGCCGCGAGCGCCGGATACGGCCAGATCGTTCATTGTGCCGTTGATAGCGAGTTCGCCGATAGAACCGCCTGGAAAGCGCAACGGCTTTACAACAAAACTATCGGTTGTGATTGCCAGCGCGGCGCCATTGATTTCAACGTGAGCGGCATCGGACAGCGTCTGTGGCGCTGTTTCCGACAGCAAAGGAACAAAGAGACCTTCCACCAGCCTGCGGCTGGCCTTGCCTCCGGCGCCGTGCGCCATTTCAATTTGAGGATCGCGAAAGCGAATTGCTGGCGATGCCTGTTGTGCAGCCGGTCTGTTGCTTTCTATGCCGCCTGTTGAACGCTGGTCACCAGTTCCTTGCGATGTTGGTAACTGTGATACGCTGCGCATGAACCCTCTGTAGAAACCATCAGCGCGCCAATTGGATGTTCCGGGGTGCATTCTCGCCCGAAGAGTTTGCACTGTGCAGGTTTGAGCACACCTTTCAACACTTCGCCGCACTGAGCTGCCCGCGGGTCGGTAACGCGCACTCCAGGAACGGAAAAGAGGCGCTCGGAATCCCAATCCGCGTACGCCTCTTTCAGACGCAATGCCGATTGCGAGATGAACCCAAGGCCACGCCATTCAAAATAAGGACGCAGTTCGAAAACTTCCGCCATGGCGCGCAGAGCGGCGCGGTTGCCTTCCCATGGCACCACACGCTTGTACTGGTTTTCCACCTTTGCTTCTCCGGTACGGAGTTGGCGCAGGATCATCACGATCGATTGCAGCAAATCGAGAGGCTCAAAGCCGGAAACCACGATCGGCTTGTGCTCATTCACCGCAATCCATTCATAGGGCCTGCAGCCAATCACAGTGGAAACATGACCAGGCCCGATGAAGGCGTCCAGCCGCATGTCCGGCGAATCCAGAATGGCGCGAATACCGGGAATAATGGTGACGTGATTGCAAAATACTGAAAAATTCTTTATGCCTTCCGCTTTGGCCCGCATGAGCGTCAGCGCTGTTGACGGTGCGGTGGTCTCGAATCCAATAGCAAAAAACATGATGTGCTTTTCGGGATTCGCCCGAGCCAGTTTGAGCGCATCGGACGGCGAGTAGACGATCCGGATGTCAGCGCCACGAGCTTTGTATTCGAGCGGGCTGCCGTGGGTTCCGGGTACGCGCATCATGTCACCGAAAGCCGTGAACATCACGTTGTTGTTTTGTGTGATGGAAAGGCCGTCGTCGATTCTTCCCATGGGAAGAACGCATACGGGACAGCCGGGCCCGTGAATCAGTTCAATATTTTCGGGCAGCAGGTCTTTGAGCCCGAATCGGTATATTGCGTGCGTATGGCCGCCGCAGACTTCCATAAACCGGTAATGCCGTTTCGATTCGCTGAGGCGCCGTATCTCTTCTGCCGTTCTTGTGATGATCTCAGGATCACGAAACTCATCGACAAATCGCATTGTGCTCTCCCAAAAAGTCAGGCCTGGCTGAGGTGGTGATCTCAGCTTGGCTTTCCTCGAGCGGGAGCGTCCGCTTCTCCCAGTCCATAACCGCGGACTTCCTGTGCAGCCTGCTCGGCTTCTCCCAGCATGGCAAGCGTATGCATCTGATCGAGAGCGTCCTGTTCGCTGATCTTCGACATCGCGAAACCAACATGGATCAGGACCCAGTCCCCAGCTTTTGGCATGTCGTCCTGCAGCAGCCCGAGATCGACCTTGCGACGGACCCCAACCACCTCGACCGTCCCCAGAGTCGGAGATCCTTCTATCACCTCAATTACTTTCCCCGGAATAGCCAGGCACATGCTGTACTCCAATATTGAGAGGATGTTTCCAGCGTTGCGAAAACAGATGCTTTCAGTTGAATCGCGGTCAAGCAAACAGCGGCGAGGCATGGTCGATCGCCTCGGTTCTAAGTGCTTGAAAAGCAATGGATCAACTGCTATTTCATTGGCTTGGATGCAACGAGCGTCCCGCGCGAGCAGGTGAAATCCGCTTTCCTCAAAAATTAGGGCTTTGAAGTGCAAGCGAATCGGGACGCCGGAGTACATAAAAGGGGCTGCCGTCTTGCGGGTAGACCGGCAGCCCTGCCACGACAGCGTATATATGCAGCCGTCGTAACTTTGCTCGTGGCGCAACGGATAGCTTTTAGCTAAGGTGAAAAACTTAGATTGCGTGAGCATACCTTATTTTCGATGATAATTTTTAAATAAATTTACTTAGAACCAAGTTTGGTGCTCCCGACGTCTCAGCGTGCACACCGAATGGTGCATTCCGGATTTCTTGGCTTGCCAGTAAGCCAGCGCGCAGGGCAAGCTCTCAAGCGATTGCCGCCGCAAAGAGGAAGCACGCCGGAAACCGCTAGTTATGAAGGTCGCGCAGAAAGTTATAGATGTTATCCAGACGCTCCCATGTCTGATGCGCTTCCACACTGTGCTTGTAATTCATCATGATCAGCTTGAGCGAGACCAGGAAAACACCGGCTTCCAGGAGCATATCGTGCTTCGATCCCTTTGATGAACAAGGCGACAACGAAGAGCATGAAGGTTATACCTATTACTGTGAGTGCCCATGGATCCTGATGCTTAATGATCGATTTCAGCATGGTTCGTTTCTCCACGTTTTCGGATTTACCTGTGGACGCGCCGCCTGCAACGGCTTATCGTTTTAGATTAACGCGGGTCCTGTGGGCTGCGGAACAAGAACTGCCAAGGCGTCCTGGAGAAGGTGATGAACTGGCAATCCTCTGTGGCGAAACTTATTTCTTTCCTGCCGCTGTTCTGCGGCTGTGTTTTTGCGCAAAACCAGGCGAATCAAATTGGCGACCAGGGAGTGTACCGGGTCGACGTCCGCCTTGTCACCGTTGACACGCAGGTGCTGGAAAAGAAGAGCGGTCATGCGGTGTCCGGACTGACAGCGCGCGACTTTCAAATTTATGAAGACAACCGGCAGCAGCAGATCAATTCGTTCAGCCAGGATGAACTGCCTCTCTCCGTGGTGCTGCTGTTTGATCTGACTGACAGCGTTCGTCCCGTGCTCAAGCCTCTGTCAGAAGGAGCGCTGGATGCCCTGCAGCATCTCAAGCCGCAGGATGAAGTTGCGGTGATGACCTATTCCGCCACGGCCCAACTGCTTCAGGATTTCACCACAGACCGCGCCCTGGCGGTTCAAGCGATCGAGAAAGCCAGTCGCATGAAGAGCGCAGAGGCGGCTTTCTTTAATGAAGGCATCTATCAGGCCGCTGCGCGCCTGCAGAAGTCAGGAAACCGGCTGAATCGACGCGTGATCATCTGGTTCACGGATGACATTCCCAATTTCCCTTCCGATGAGGTCAAGGCCCGTTACGGGCGCAGCCTGGCCAAGAAGAAACTGCACACAGAAAAAGACGCCACGCAGGAATTATTGCAGACGGGCACGGTGGTCTGTACGCTGCTGGAAACGAGCCAAATTTCGGACGACCAATTTTCGCTGCGACTTTCCAAAGCCGGTGAGACCATGCTGAACAACCTGCGTTATCCGCCGGGAGAAGTTCACAAATACGCTCGCGCCACCGGCGGACAGGTGGTGCAAACAAGTCACAAACGTATCGACAGGCGTCTGGCTTCATTGATCGATGACATCCGCAAACTGTACACGCTGGGATACCATCCCGCGGAGCGTCAACCGAAAGGGAAATTCTGCAAGATTCAGGTGAAGCTGTCGCCGGAAGCGAAGCGCGCACACGAAGATGCGATTGTCACAGCGAGGGAAGGATATTACCGCTAGACTCGCGGTCTTATTCTTCGCCAATAGAACTCAGCACCGCGGCGGAGTTCAGGCCCTCAGCAATTTCGGGAATGATGCCAAGCTGCACGTAAATCGGGTGGACGAGTTCGCGTATCCGGCCAAGGCGTAGCGCAAACAGACCTGCGCCGATTAAGCAGAATGCGCCGCCAATGGCGAGCGCCGTAGGCGCTCCGATGCGATCGGCGAGCCAACCGGAGAAGAGGCTTCCAAATGGCATCATGCCGACAATTGCGACGGTGTAGTAACTCATCACGCGTCCGCGCCTGTCATCGGGAGAAATGGTTTGCAGAATCGTGTTGCTGGACGCCATCTGTTGCATCATTCCAAATCCAACCACAAACATCAGGAGATAAGAAAGCCATAGCCAGCGTGAAAAAGAGAAAGCCATAAGCCCGGAGCCAAAAGCAGCGGCGGCGAGCGGGATCACGCGGCCAAGCCCAAGCACGCTTTTGCGTGCGGCAAGAACCACAGCACCCGCGAGGGCGCCTACTCCGGTGCAGCCCATGAGAAATCCAAGCGTATGAGGTCCGCCGTGCAGGATTTTGCCTGCAAAGATCGGCATCAGCACCATATATGGCATGCCCATAAGGCTGGCGATCGCCAGAAGCAACATCACATCGCGCACAGGAGTGAAGCCGGAGACGTACTGCCAGCCTTCCTTCAAATCGTCCAGAGTGTTTTTGCCACGGCGCGACGGGACGGCAGCCGCAAGCTGCATCAGCAGCAGGGAAGCAATCACTGCGAGATAGCTGAACCCGTCAATCAGGAAGCAGTAGCCCTCGCCCACAGCGGCAATGATCAGCCCCGCGATGGATGGACCGATCAGCCGTGCCATGTTGACCATTGACGAGTTCAGTGCGATGGCGTTGCTCAGGTCGGCGCGGTCGGTGACCATCTCAAGAACAAATGCCTGCCGCGCCGGCATGTCAAAGGCGTTGATGGCTCCCTGGAATGCGCTGAGCCACAGAATCTCCATGGCGGTGATGCGTCCGGTGAGCGCCAGAACAGCCAGGGCAAACGACTGCAGCATCGCCAGCACCTGCGTAACTACAAGCACTCGGTGCCGGTTCCAGCGGTCCACCCAAACGCCGGCAAACGGAGCCAGCAGAAAGGTTGGCAGTTGTCCCGCGAAGCCGACCAGCCCGAGCAGCATGGCGGACCCAGTCAGGCGATATACCAGCCAGCTCGTGGCGATCCTGGTCATCCACGTGCCAATCAGGGAAATGCTCTGGCCGCCGAAAAAGAGACGGTAATTCCGGTACCTCAGGGCGCGCACCAGAAAACGAAAACCCTCAGCCTGCGAAGAGGTTGCCTGATTGGAGTTGGATTCGGCC
This sequence comes from Candidatus Angelobacter sp., assembly GCA_035712465.1. Taxonomy (GTDB): domain Bacteria; phylum Acidobacteriota; class Terriglobia; order Terriglobales; family Acidobacteriaceae; genus Angelobacter. Next base: position 72,412 of record DASTAS010000002.1, on the reverse strand, counting down.
ATCCTGAAAGAAGAACTGCTTAAGCTGAGATGCCAGCGCATCTGGCGCAGATTCTAAGAGCGCAGAAATTCGAGCAGCAGCGCCCAGGACTGCCGGGCAGCGCGCGGCTGGTAGGACGCACGCTCATCGCAGTTGAAGCCGTGATCGGCATCAGAAAATTCGACGTTGACGTAGCTCTTACCTGCTCCGCGGAGTGCATCCATCACAGCCTGGCGCTGTTCGGGCGGAATATGCTTATCGAGGCCGCCCCAGCAGAACAGCATGGGACCATGCAACTGCGGAGCCCGGTTAAGCAAGGCGGAAGTGATTCCGCCGCCGTAAAACGAGGCTGCGGCCCGCAACGGGAGCGTCGCATTGGCAAGAAATGACATCCGTCCGCCCATGCAATACCCAGTAGAGAAGATGTGATCCTGCTGGAGGTTCTTCTGTGCTTGCAGCCACTCAAAAGCTGCGCGCAGGTCTGCTGCTGCTCCTTCGTTGGTCATGGCGTGCATGTGCGGCATCACCGCCGTAAAGTCGGTATAGCTTCCTTCAAATCCGGGCGCGGTGCGATGAAACAATTCAGGCGCGATGGCAATGTAACCTTCTGCGGCAAAGCGGTCGCACATATTGCGAATGTGCGAATTCACGCCAAAGGCTTCCTGGAGAACGATGATTCCGGGGTGGGATGATGAGTCGTTGGGGCGCGAGACGTAGGCATCCATGGAGGAGCCATCGTTTACGCGCAATGTGATTTTTTCGCTAAGGCCATTTTTGGCGGGCATTCTTTCTCCTTCAGCATGCAGCCTTCCATGAATAAAGGAATGTCCGCGCAGAGGTCAAGTCCCGCCGAAGAGCGAGTTCAGAGTTGCTGCCTGCATGAATGAGCGAAAGCACGTCCATCATTCGGACATTTGCAGAAGAGCGATGGAAAAAAGAATGCGATGGTTTAAGTCGCTGATTCCTTTTCCCGATCGTCCGACACGTTCTACTTTACATAGTGGTCTTTTCCAGGCTCACGCTGCCATTGACGGTGCGCAGATCGAGTTCACGCCCGCCGCTGCCCACTCGACCCTCCACGTGGTGCGACAAGAAGCTATTGGAGGTAACGGGGAAGTCGGAGTGGAAGCTACCGTTGACCGTCCGCACATCCACATCCGTGTTGGCATTCGCAGGCAGGCCGACGTGGATTGCGCCGTTGACGCTGGCAAGCCGCAGAGTGCCCGGCCAGTTCGCATTGCCCATGGTCGCGTCCACGGTGCCGTTGACTGATTCCGCTTCCGCCCACGACTTGGTGGAAACCTTCACGTTGCCGTTCACCGTGCTGGCCTTAACCTGGCGATCAAGGTTGTTTGCGGTGACGTTTCCATTCACCGAATGCCCGGCAAAGCGGTTGGCTGCGGGCACGCGCACCTGGTAGCTGATGCGCGTGTGGTCATCGTGATGGTGGCCCACGTTATGTCCGCTGCAACTATCGTGTCCGGGATAGGTTTCGCAGATGGTCACGCCGTTGCTGTCCTGATGCACCTGGAAATTGACCTCCTGGGCATAGGTGCCGGTAGCCTGGGCCGTGACCTCCACCTCGTCAGCGGAAGCAGGATCGGCCTGGATTTCGCCATTGATTGTCTTGACCGTCACGGTTTGGTCTGTCGCAAGTTTGCCATTCCAGTGAAAGTTCTTTGTATCCTGCTGCGCAAAAACGGCAGCGCTGGAGAGCAAAGCAAAGACCAGAAAACCACAACCTAAGCGCATGTAGTGTTTCATGAGGGATCGTCTCCTTACAGTAAGACTTAGACGGATGCCCCATGGCGGGGTGAGCGTAATTCAATCTCGAGCAGAAGCCTCAGTGCGGCTTGCCGAAACCGCACTGCTGAGCGAACCTTGAACAGTGGCAGCATTGGCGGCATCGGAGCGTGGCGCCGCGCTCGCCAGCGCAAGGATGACTCCGGCGAACAGCAGCGTATCAGCAAAATAGTTGATGCCTTCCAGCTTGTCTGCGAGACCGGGCTGGAAGAGCGCCGAGACCAGGACGGGCCCATAAATGACGAGGATCATCAGCAAAAGCCAGCCGCCGGCCCAGGTCGCCACCGTTCGTGTTTTCCTGTTCAGCAGACTGCTGCCTGCAGCAAGCAGAAGAGCCGCGCCTGTTACATAGTCAATGAGCGCGCGTCCCGGAATCCATGTGGCCAGTTCTCGCTGCAGCGGGACTCCGGGAAGCCCCGTGGGGTGCAGAAAGTGCTCGATGCCGAACACGATCAAGGCCATTGTGATCAGCACACGGCCAACGGTGACCAGCATGCTCTTGCCTTGCCGGTGCCATCCCTCCGTTGCCATGCCCGCAACGATGCAGCCGGCGCCGCCGAATGACGATTCGCGGAAGACGATTGTCCAGGTAATTCTGGCGTGCAAGTGCGCCAGCGCGCCGGGAAGATAGATCATGGCGACAAACAGAAGCATCATGCCGCCAAACAGCGCGCCGGACCAGCGCACCGCAATCCCGGTGGCGATGCTCAGACCCGCGGCCACCAACGCCCAGCCAGTGAAATATACCCAGAACATACGGCCCGGCATGTACGCGGGCACAAGGTCTTTAACGACTTCCGGAGCAAAGATATTCAGCACGCCGAAGATTGCCAGCGGGACCGCGAGACACAAATTTCTCAGGGCCACGATCTTCTCCGGGCCGCGAGCCTGGCTGACGTCGCTTTTCGCCGTCCATGCTGCGATCAGGAAGAGTGCCACGCCGGTGGAGCACATTGCCACCGCCGTGTGCGAAGTTGCGAAGAATGCGGCGAGAGCGGGCACGTGCATGAGATTGTCCGGCTTTCTTGCTGAGCTCAGATTCTACATCAACGCGGCGGCGGAGAATGCTGTTCCAAAGGCGACGAGAAAAATCGATCGCAAAGAAGAAGCTTTAACCTGGCTCATCCTGAGCGAGCCGGAAGGAGCTTCTCCGTTACGCACGACACAATCATGCGCTCGATAACGGAAGTTGCAAACAAAAAAGCGCCGGCTCCGTTAAGCGGGTGACGGAGCCGGCCTCGTCTGAGCGGGTCAGACGGCTTGCTTTTGCGTCTGTTCCAGTGTGATGGCGCGCGGGAACAGAATGTTGTTCTCAAGGTGGATGTGCTGATGCAGGTCCATCTCAAATTCGTTGAGTGCGGCGAACAGCGTGTTGTAGCTGAAGCACGCGTCTGCAGGAGGAGTGTAGTCGCCGGTAAGGGACCGCAGCGCTTTCAACGCGTTGCCCGATGACTCATGCTCCATCTCCATCATGTGCACGGGATTGGCAATACTGCCGAACCGCGCGCGCGGCGCCGGCTTGCCTGCCTGGCGGGCCTGTTCAAGCAACGTGACATAGGGGAACAGCACCATCTCTTCTTTCATCATGTGGGAGATGACTTCCACCGACAGATCAGCAAAAATCTTCTGAATTTCACGCAGCTCAGCGTGGTTGCGGCCATGTACGGAAACCACTTTGGCCAGAAGTTTCTGCAGCCGCGGGACCTCCTGCTTCACATAAGCATGGTGGGTGTTGACAACGTGCGAAACCAGTTCGCTCAGGGCCGCACTGCGAAAATCGGGTAGATCGTGAACTGCGCTTGCCGGAGCGCTGCCATGCTCCAGGGTGGCAAGGACTTCGCCGACGGGGATCTTTGCCTTGGCGCACGCGTCCGCAAGCGATTTCCCGCCTCCGCAGCAGTAGTCGATGCCGAGCTTTTCAAAAATGCGGGTGGCGTTGGGAACTTCGGTCGCCAACTGGCGAACGGTTTGGTTTGCGGTAAGAGCCATGTACAGCCTCCGAGGGATTTGGGCTGGAGCTTCAACAGCACTCAACCCTGAACATGAGCTTAGTGCCCGCGAGCAGCAGCGAGTATGACTTTTGTCACAGGAGCTTTCGGCCCCAGCGGTTCAATCGTTCAATCCGCTCAGAAAACTACTGCGGAAGTAAATTCTAACCAGCGCGAACTTTTTCTTGCTCTCAGCATGGCAAGCCGAGTTTATCGGCTGGATTTCGCACGTAACGCGGCGATTAAAGAATAGGGATTGAGCGACTTGGAGAGCATTCAAAAGCGTGGTCCTGCGCTCACTTAGCAATGGGAACTATTGATTTCCATCGTTCTTAAAATCTCATTCAGGCTCATGCATCTGCACCGCGCGCGGTCCCGGACCACACGTTCAGACATTCATTCGAGATTGGCTTTCCATTCTTTGCATTCAGAGTCCTGATATGGATTTCTTGGGCATGGCTGAAGGGACCGCACAAGGAAAGTCCAAGCACGATGAGAGCAGCCCAGGTTAGTTTGCATTTGACAATGACACCATTGATTTCCAAGTTCCTCTTGAAGCGGTTGAAGTTGACACGATTTGCGCGGACCTCCAAGTTGGCACCCCATGCAAAAGGGGCGCGAAACACGGATCACCGATACAGCCAGGGAACAGTGGAGCACCCAGTCCTGGTTCTGGCTTTACAAGCCCAAGCGGGTCGGTGTCATCGGTAGGATCGTTTTCCACATAAGTATACCGGTTGAGGGATTGCGCATCAGTTAGATCTATACTGCCGAGATATGGATCGGGACTCAAAAACAATCCGTACGCTCCAGCCTCGAAGCGAGCGACCGCATAGTCGTACCCGGTATCTGAATCGTACTCATACCCGGTGAACTGATACTGATTGTTGACTGAGCTGGTAAAGACCTTTCGTTGATTGCCGAACGGATAGTAATCCGTTTCCCACTCGATCACCTTACCGTCGCCGCTGGCGATCGCCGCAGTCGATCCGAGGTGGTCATCTCCGTCGTAAGTATATGTGTCGTTGACGGAGCCGCCCACGGCGGCAGTCAGCGACCCTTCGCGTCGTAGGTCATTGTTAGTGGGCCGTCAGATATAACGTCGCCCGCCAGGTCATACTCAACGTGGTCACCTGATTCTTGTTGTTGACGGTCAAAAGGGATCGGCAGGATGTACTGTTTCGCGAGTGACTTTGGGCGAAGAAAATGCTAACATGGGTAGATTTTGTCTGCTCCGCGGTTTGAAGCAGTCATGCTCTTTGACAACTTTGACTAACCAGCGGCTGGCAGCTAGCTTCTGGCCGGGGGCACGCCGGGGTGACTGTATGTAAGTGCTTTAGAATCCTAGTTGCCGGGTCGGGTACCCTCTGCCTCATATCAGGCGCTCAGGCAATCGGGTGATCAGGTGATCGAACCTATGACAGCGTTGCGGTAAACCGCCGGATTGACTGCTCCGCCGCAGGCGGGACAGGTCGCGCTTGATCGGCGAGACAGATACCGGTTAGTTCGGCAGCGGCAAGAGCGGCTTGGCATGGACCCCAAAAGTCCAAAGAGTGCAGGCTTCCAATAGTTACCGCGCGCCGTTCGGCTGTTTAGGTTGTGACCGGACGCTGCTTCCTTTACCATGTGCGGTTCGCATAATAGAGTCATTTTGGTTCTGGAGGCGGGATTTCAATGTCTGGCGCAACGCAAGTGTGCAAGCGGAGCTTATATCTGTTTTTGATCACCGTGGTGGCGGCAAGTCTGACCTTGGCAATGCCGAAGCCGGCGACGAATGGGAATCTGGCGCTGAAGGCGGCGCAGAAGTCGAGCCAGAAGAAGAGCAAGCGTGGGCAAAAAGCGCAGGCAGCGCAGCAGCAAAAGGCGGAAGCGCCGCAAGCAGCGGCCGCATCCGGCGTGACCGAGACGGAAGAAGCCGGCGAGCAGAAAGGTCCATGGCACGGCCTGGTGTGGCGACTGGTGGGGCCGTATCGCGGCGGGCGAGTGCTGGCGGTCTCAGGGGTCATCGGCGAGCCGCATACATATTATTTCGGCGCAGTGGGCGGCGGCGTGTGGAAGAGCACGGACGGCGGGCTGACGTGGCATCCGCTGACGGACAAGGTCAAAGGCATGTCGCCTTCGATTGGCGCAATTGCTGTCGCGGCCTCGGACCCGAACGTGATTTATGCGGGGACGGGCGAAGCCTGTATTCGCGGCGACATCATTGCCGGCAATGGGGTTTACAAGTCGATTGACGCCGGAAAGACGTGGCAATACGTCGGGCTCAAAGACACGCTATCGATTGGCAGGATCATCGTCAACCCGAAGAATCCTGACATTGTGCTGGTCGCAGCCTTGGGACATCCGTTTGGGCCGAACGCGGAGCGCGGGATTTTCCGCACGACGGATGGCGGCAAGACGTGGCAGAAAGTCCTTTATAAGGACGAGAACACCGGCGGCATCGACCTGGCGTTTGATCCGAGCAACGCCAACACGATCTTTGCCGGGCTGTGGCAGGCAAGGCGGTATCCGTGGGGCATGGATAGCGGTGGGCCCGGCAGCGGGCTGTATCGCAGCACGGACGGCGGCGCCACGTGGAAGCACCTGTCCGGCAACGGCCTGCCGGATGGCATCCTGGGGCGCATTGGCGTAGCGGTGGCGTACCAAAATGGAAACCGCGTGTGGGCGCTGATTGAAGCCAAGAAGGGCGGCCTTTTCCGCTCGGACGACGGCGGCGACCACTGGACGCTGGTAAACAGCGGGAATGACTACCGGCAGCGCGCGTTTTATTACACCCACGTGTTTGCCGATCCGGCGCAGCAAGACGGGGTGTACATCCTGAATACGGGGATGTATCACTCCAATGATGGCGGCAAGAGCTTCAAGCAGATTCGTGATCCCCACGGCGACAATCACGGGTTGTGGATTGATCCCAACGATCCGCAGCGGATGATTGAATCGAACGACGGCGGAGTCAACGTGAGCACGGACGGTGGCGCTACATGGACGCGCCAGGACAACCAGCCCACGGGCGAGTTCTACCACGTGATGGCGGATAACCGCTTCCCGTACTGGATTTACGGGGCGCAGCAGGACAACACCACTGTGGGAATCGCAACCGCGGCGCAGGGCGGGATCAACCGCGCCCGCTGGTATCCGGTAGGCGGCGGCGAGAGCGGCTACGTGGCGCCCGATCCGCGCGATCCTGAGATTGTGTATGCCGACTCGTACGGCGGAGAGATCACGCGCTATGACCATCGTACGGACGAGGAGCAGAACATTACGCCGTGGCCGGTGAATCCGATTGGCTCGGCGGCGGCGGACCAGAAGTACCGCTTCCAGTGGACGGAGCCGATTGTGTTTTCGCTGCACGATCCGAACACGATGTACTTTGCCGCTCAGGTGCTGTTCAAGACCAGTGATGCCGGCATGCACTGGCAGGTGATCAGTCCTGACCTGACGCGGAATGACAAGAGCAAGCAGGTGGCGTCGGGCGGGCCGATTACCAAGGACAACAGCGGCGTGGAGGTTTACGACACAATTTTTTCGGTCACCGAATCACCGAAGCAGAAAGATCTGATTTGGGCCGGGTCCGATGACGGGCTGATTCATATCACCACCGACGATGGCAAGAACTGGCAGAACGTGACGCCGAAGAGCATGCCGGAGTGGGCCACGGTGCGAATGATTGAAGCTTCGCCGTTTGCGGCGGGCACGGCTTACGTTGCGGCGGACCGGCACAGGCTGGATGATTTTGCGCCCTACATCTTCAGGACCACGGATTATGGCAAGACGTGGAGCACGTTGACCAACGGCATTCCAGCGGATGATTACGTGCACGCAGTGAGGGAAGATCCGGCGCGCAGGGGCCTGCTCTATGCCGCGACGGAGAAGGGCGTGTACGTGTCCTTTGACGATGGCGCGAAATGGGAGCAGATGCAGACCAACCTGCCTCCCGTACCGGTGTGGGACATCATTGTGCATGACAATGATCTGGTAGCCGCAACCCATGGGCGGTCGTTCTGGGTGCTGGATGATCTCGCTCCTCTCCGGCAGTACAAGCCGGAGTTTGCCAATGAGGATGTTCACCTCTATGCGCCGAGTCCGGCGAATCACACGCAGTTCTTTGGTGGATTCTTCGGCGGGGCGTTCAGCGGGCAAAATCCGCCGCCCGGCGCTGTGATTTATTACTCGCTCAAGACAGCGCTGAAGCCGGCAGAAGGCAAAAAGCCGGGAGACGCAGCGGCCGAGAAAGCGGCGGAAGAAAACTCTGCCAAGGGCCAAAAAGCCGAAGCGAAAGGCAAGGAACCCGCGCAGCAACAAGCTGCCAACGCGCCGGTTCCCACGAAGGCCGAAACTACGGCGGAGGGAAGTGCGGGCAATGCGCACAAGCTTTCGCCGATCAAGCTGGAGATTCTGGACGCGAAAGGCCAGGTGATCCGCACGTATCCGCCGAAGCGGCCGGAAGAGGAAGAAGGAGGGTTCCGTTTCCGCGGTCCGCAGAAGCTGCCAACGGATGCGGGCCTGAACCGTTTTGTCTGGGACCTCCGCTATGAAGGCGCAAGCCGCGTGCCGCATTCACCGCTGTGGGGTGGAAGCACCAATGGTCCGGTGGCTCTGCCCGGGAAATATGAAGTCCGGCTGACGGTGAACGGCAAGAGTTACACGGAGCCTCTGGAAATCCAGCCTGATCCGCGGTTGAAGATCACCCAGCAGGACCTGGAGAAACAGTTTGACCTGCTGCTGAAAATACGTGATCGCGTGACCGAGGCCCATGATACGGTGAACGAGATTCGCGATATTCGAGCGCAGATCAACGCTCTCAACAAGCGTCTGCAAGGGCAGCCGCAGGCCAAGGCGGTCGCCGATGCCGGGCGGGATCTGGATAAGAAGATGACGGCCGTAGAAGAGGTGCTGATCCAGACAAAGGCCAAGGCCAACGAGGACGTGCTGAATTATCCGATCCGGCTGAACAACTATCTGGTGGCGCTGGGAGGAGTGGTGGGAAGCGCGGATTCGGCGCCTACCCAGGCATCCTATGACGTATTTAACATGCTCAGCCGGCAACTGGATGAGCAACTGGCAAAATGGAAGCAGATCCTGGCTACGGACGTGCCTGCCTATAACAATCTGGTGAGAAAAGAGGCGGTTCCGGCCATCATTTTGTCCAAGCCGGAAGCGAATGCCTCAGGCGCAACCCAATGAATCTAAAGGGCCGGCTGGGAATACCGGTCGGCCCGGCCAGATTAAGTTTTCTAAAGATCGTTACGAAAGGAAGGATGCTGACACTAATTGTCGTTGACGATGGTAGATAGCAGGGCTAAAGTTTCCGGGTAAGTTAAGACTATGTCAGAAACTCTATTTGCGCTATGGATTGCACTCTCAGCAACTCTTTTGCTGCTGTTTCTGTACGCTGTTCTCGCTACTCTGCGGAATCGGCAGTGCCGTCCGGTAGCATTGGATGAGCTGGTCCAGTCATTTGCTCCTGTGGATATAGATGCGTTCACAGAACTGGTTTCTGAAGTTGCACCGGGAGAAGTCTCAGCAAAAGAGCTACTGACATTGCAATGGCAGCGCAGGGAATTGGCGATTGATTTTTTGAAGCGGATGAACCACAATGCGGCGCTGCTGCAGAGGCTGGGCTACAGCCAGTTGCAGAGCGGCAATCCGCTGATAATGGACCTGGCCCAGCAGATGATCGATGCGGGCGTGCATGTAAGGCTGTACACGTTGATCGGGCTGACGGCTTTGCGTGTGAGCCGGATCTTCAGCTTCGGGTCGGTAGCGATTCTTTCCAGCGCAAAGTTGGCCGAACTGCAAAGGATGATGTCCGGAAGCCTCATTCCCGCATATGAACAGCTAAGAGAGAAAACCGGAAATCTCACCTGCCTGAAGTTTTCCGCCCTGCATGAAGCTGTGATCCAGAACCTCTGAATTTGCTCCTGATTGTCTACAGCATTCGCTTGCCCGGCGTAAGCCAGTCTTTCAGAACTGACTCCCATTTTCGCGCCTGAGGAAGCACCAGAGGATCCAGCGTTTCAACAGGCTGCAGCCGGTGAGCATGCTCCGGCTTTAAAAACGTAATCAGCCATATCACACAGGCAACTTCGAACGTGATGGCCTCGGCGGTATCAAAAAACTGCGACCGGTGGCCCAGCCGGCTCCGCACAGCCGCATTTACAAGAGCTGCTGCCGCCTGAATACCGAAGCCGAGTGTAATGCCCAGATCATACCGGCTCCATTGCCGGCCCATGAGCAGCATCAACAGCATGAAAAAGACAAGAAAGGCAGTGCGCACAAAGTCGAACGCACGCGATGCTACCTGGAAGGCGGTCCGCCGGTCTGACGATTGCAAAACGGCGATGATCGTCAGCAGGAGAATCGCTGCCGCCACCGCGGGAAAAAGCGCCCGATAAAGGCTTACTTTGTGAAAGCGCGGAAAAAGGCGGCGGAGAAAGACTTCGTAAAGAGCGAGCGAAAAAACAACCGCAAGTCCAAGCTCAGCGATCCAGTACACATAAAAGTAGGCGCTCTTGTTTAGGCGAAAAGTTACATACCGCAGCAGGCCAACCGTGGGGGCCGAAAGAATATAGAGAAAAAAGAACGGCAGTTCACGGTAGATCCGGTGTTGCCAAAACAAAGCCGATATGGCGGCCAGGACGAGGACCGGAAACCAAAACAAAATACCTGGGAGCACTCCGGCGAGCGACATCATCTGCACCGCATTTCCGTCACGTGTTTAGTATACGAGTACCGGAGAACTCCCGTTCCATGAATATGGGGCGTTACGTTAATTGAGCGCTTGGGACCGGAGTCGGGGGCGCAGGCAGATTAAAGCTGGGAACTGGCGTCGGGGGGGCGGGCAGATTGAAGCTCTGCATTCCGATGCCGAATGCTGCAAAAAGAACCAACACACGAACAGTAATCTTCATCACTGACATTTCCTCCAAATTGCCTCTTTTGATTGCGACTCTTTGCCTTAAAGATTACAGGACGACGGGAAAAAATATAGGCGATTTAAGTACATCTCGCAACTTGGCCTTTCGTCCACAGAGATGCAAGTCGTCGCCAGACTGCAGAATGTTAACCCGATCCGGCCTTGCTGGATAAAATCCTGCTTTGAACAGATGGATCAGTTTAGGATTTTGTTGCACGTTACGGATTCATATCAACTTTCACGTTTCACACTCCTGACGAGCCAAACGCAATTCTCGCCTGCGTGCTTGCTGATTTCTCTCCTCATCCTGCCAGCGCGGGGTGCTTCAGGTGAAAGCCTGTCGCATCCTGGTATGCCTTGGCCAGCGCCAGCATTCTTGCCTCGCCATACAAATTTCCGAGGAATGTCAGACTCACCGGCGTGCCCGGGCCGCCAGGTTGAAGTTCTCCGCTGTCGTTCACTTTCGGCTTTGGGGCATCTTCTCCGCGGAATCCGTTGGGCAGGATCAGCGCGGGATGCCCTGTCAGGTTGGTTACCACAAGCTGAGTGCTGTTGGTCGGAGCCACGATGACATCCACCTGATTGAAGATTTTCGCTACTTGCTCCAAAGCCAGCATGCGCGCGCGGGCGGCCTGAATGTATTCAACGGCTGGGATAAAGCGTGAGGTGCGGAAACTGTTCGGCCAATCGTCTTTACCCTGGGAGGTCAGGAGCTTGTCGCGACCGGTTCGGGTGAGTTCGTCAAATGCCGCGGCCGCTTCGGCCTCAAGCATCACCACCATCTGGCGATACGGCAGTTTGGGCAGCTCCAGCGGAATCAGCTTCACGCCCATGGAACGCAACTTACTCAGCGCGGCCTCGTCGTATTTGTGGTCATACTCGCGCATGGCGCGGAAGGCTGCCTGCTGTTCCGCATCTTCGGAGCGCTTTTTCTGTTCTGCCTGGGTAAGATTTTTTTCTTCTTTTGGTTGCTGCTGCGGCTGTGAGGGCTGGAGCTCGAAATCCTTGTTCAGGTAACCGACGCGCAGCTTGCGCCAGTCGCCGCCGCCTTCCCAGTTGAAGGCGGCTTCCTTTACTGTGCGGTCGTGGCCGTCGGGACCATAGATTGCGTTCAGCACCACGGCGCAGTCTTCCACGGCCCGGCAGATGGGGCCAAGTTTGTCCATAGTCCAGGAGAGCGCCATGGCCCCGGTGCGCGGAACGCGGCCGAAAGTAGGGCGCAATCCGGTGGCTCCGCACCGGGTGGAAGGAGATGAAATGGACCCCAGAGTTTCCGAGCCGATCGAAAAAGCAACACATCCCGCGGTGGTGGCTGATGCCGGACCGGCGGATGAGCCGCTGGAGCCCTGTTTGGGGTCCCACGGGTTGCGGGTCATGCCGCCGAACCATTTGTCTCCCATCGCAAGTGCGCCCAGGGTAAGTTTGGCGACCAGAACCGCTCCGGCCGCGTCCAGCCGCTTGACCACCGTGGCGTCTTCATCAATCATCTGGTTCTGAAAGCCGCCTGCGCCCCAGGTTGTGGGATAACCTTTCACGGCGAGCAGGTCTTTTGCGCCCCAGGGCAGTCCATGCAGAGGGCCGCGATATTTGCCTGCGGCAATTTCCCGGTCTGCTTGCTTTGCCTGGACTTTGGCGCGGTCCTCCGTCAGGGTGATTACGAATTTCAATGTGGGATCGTAGCGCTTGAGCCGGGCCAGATACATGTCTGTAAGCGCGCTGGACGAAACCTTCTTGGTGCGGACCAGTTCTCCCAATTGCCGCACAGAGTAGAATGCAACATCCTCAAGATTTTTCGGCGCACCGCCACCGTGCACTGCCGGAGCAGCAGAGAGCCGCATGGGGCGCCGGCTTGTTTCCAACTTCATACCGGGCGGCACGGGATCAAAGATGAAAGACGGCGGCACCTCGTTCTTTATGTGCAGGGCATATATCGCGTCATAACCTTTTTTCCGGTCGTTCAGCGATTCCAGCATCATGTCTTTGTATTCGTCCGCAATGGGCACGTCGGCAATGTCGGCGGCCTTGTCGATCATGTCGCGGGTGATCTTGCCCTGTTCGTCCGCCATCGCCCACAAGACCCCTGGCAGCAGCGTGGCTGAGACTCCAAATCGTGAACAAACGGCAAGAAAGGCCCTGCGATCCAGCATGGTTTCTCCTTGATCGCCGCCTATGCGCACCTTGAGCTGCGCGGGCGGTGAGTATTTTTTGGGAAAGCTGGCCATTATAGCCGTATCAACGGATTCCTTGCATAAAGTTGGCGGCGGCTGAGGCGCTGTACAATACGCGCATTCGTGTGAACGCTCTCTTCCAACTCGTCTCCGAGCAGGAACTGGAAATCCTCCTGCAATTGATGCGCGAGTTCTACGCGCAACAGGAGATGACGTTTCAGAAGGAAGTTGCAACCAAAGCAGTGAGGCGAGCCATTGGGAATCCTGCCCTGGGGCAGATTTATCTGATTTTCCGCGGGCAGGAACTGGCGGGCTATTTTGCTTTGACGTTCTGTTTCAGCCTGGAATTCCACGGCCGATTCGGCATGCTTGATGAACTCTACATTCGCGAGCCCTACCGCCGGCAGAAGTTCGGACGCAGCGCGGTGGAGTTCGCCCAGAGAGTCTGCCGTGAAGCCAATGTTAAGGTCCTCAGGCTTGAAGTCTGGACGGGTAATAGCGCGGCGCAATCACTTTACGTGGCGGAAGGCTTCAAAGCGGAAGACCGCCGCCTGATGACGAAATGGTTGTAGAGCCGAAACGATTGCGCTAAGCTTTCTGGTTTTTCATTGAGGAGATCGATTATGAAACTGCGCCGCATCGCCCTGATTCTCGTCCCTGCGTTGCTGACTGCGGTCAGCTACGCGGCGGAATATCCTCAGCCTCATCAGGGCAACTTCATTGTCAAAGGTTTTCATTTCAAATCGGGAGAAATGCTCCCCCAAGTGAGACTGCACTACTACACGCTCGGGACACCGCAGAAAGATTCCACCGGGAAAGTGCGCAATGCCGTCCTCATCCTGCACGGAACCACAGGCTCAGGCCGCCAGTTCCTCACGCCTAATTTCGGCGGTGTTTTGTTCGGTCCCGGAGAGCTTCTGGATGCAGCGAAGTATTTCATCATCCTCCCAGACAATATTGGCCACGGCCAGTCCTCCAAGCCCAGCGATGGCCTGCATGCCCGGTTTCCGCATTACGAATACGATGATATGGTTGAACTCCAGTACCGACTGCTCACGCAGGGGCTCGGCGTGAATCATCTTCGCCTGGTGATGGGAACTTCCATGGGGGGAATGCATTCGTGGCTGTGGGCCGAACAGCATCCTGATTTCATTGATGCGGCCATGCCGCTGGCGAGCCTTCCGGTGGAGATTGCCGGACGCAACCGCATATTCCGCCGCATGGTGATCGATGACATACGCAACTCTCCCGATTACAACAACGGCGACTACACTCAGCAGCCGCATGGGCTCGCTGCCGCCATGCAGGTCCTGCTCATCATGGTCAGCGCGCCGGTGCGGATGCAAAGAGAAATGCCCACCGGCGCCCAGGCAGACAAATTTCTGGAAGATTTCATCGCTCGCGCCGTCAAAACGCATGACGCCAATGACGTGCTCTACGCCTTTGCTTCTTCACGGCACTACAACCCCGAGCCGGACCTGGAAAAAATCACCGCGCCCCTGACGGCTATCAACTCCGCTGACGACACAATTAACCCGCCGGAACTGCATATTCTGGATAAGGACATTCAGCGGGTGAAAAAAGGCAAGTACGTTCTGCTGCCCATTACTCCCGAAACGCGCGGGCATGGAACGCACAGCTTTCCGGCAATCTGGAAGGACCATCTGGCGGAGTTGCTGAAGAGATCAGAAAAGTAAACTCAGCCGGCGGTTGCAAATAGAGATTGGAAAGCAAAATTTCCGAATCCCGAGCGCAGCGAGGGACCGCTACCCTGTTGAGAACGCATCGGGCAGAGCAACAGAACAACAACTTACGGGCGTGGCATAAGGCGATGAAGCGCAGAGCTTTCCTCACTGCATAGATTTGGAAAGGTAGGGATCTCTCACCCGCTGGCAGGTTCGAGATTTCAGAAAGTGGCTAATCGCCAGCAGCCAGGAGCTAATAGCTAGCAGCTACTTGCTCATTCGCCGCAAACGTCCCGACGAACGCGCTGCGCTTGTCGTGCAGTTCCCATGTATCGTTCAGGTCTTTGCCGCTGTAGGAATTGGTGATGGCCACAGCCGGCATGGCGTGCTTCGTCTTGGTCAGCGGCGGATAGAAGGTGTCTTCGTTGCCGCAGAGGTGATCGAAAGGGCCGATCGCGCGCGTAGTGACCGTGATGAAATTACCCGCATGGAGGCTCGCATGGACACTGTGCGCCCGCAAAACTTCCATGTCCACGGGAACGTCCACCACGCGAACAACATGGCGCAGAAGCTCGCCGCCCATCTCCTGGGCAAAGTTGATCAGCGCCTGCCGCTGGACGGGGGAGGCATTCTTGTCCACAAACATAACCGCCTTTGCTGGGTAGGGCTTGCCGTAAGGATCGCCCAACGTGGCATGCGCCTTTACCGCCGCGCCCACAGTCAGGCCGTTCAGGGCCACGCCGTCCCACTTGCCTTCGCGGACGTGCCAGGCAAGAATGGCTTCATCGCCGGTGAGATTCATCTCGCTGTTCGCGAAACATTGCCCGGTGTACACATCGGCGCTCCGGGTCTCAAGATATTCGCCCTGGATAGCCGGCGCGGCCTGCTGGGCAAAAACGGAAATGCTCAGAAGAACTACTGCAGAGAGCAAGAACAGATTGACCTTGCGCATGTGGCACCCCAACCCTCTATTCTAGTCCCGGAGCCATGGCGCAAGCGTAGATTTTTGAGCCGTCGCGCTAACGACACTGCTCGTGTAATCGTGTCCTCATCGGCCAACAGGCTTGTGCGGCGCAGCCACTGCGAACTGCAATGAGTAAAGCGCTTCTCCTTGAAAGTGTGGCACAGCCGCCCTCGGTGTGCAGAATCAGCATGATCCACTGGATGATCGGGATCTGAGGAAACTGTGACGATAACTGTGGGCTGTCCGGGGAAGCAGGATGTTCTCAAGAAATGTCTGCTCAAAGGCAATCGTTGCAGGAAAGGGGGAAGGCGCACAGCCGAGGGCGGCTGTGCCACACCGTCAGGAGCGCAGCAGCGCTTTGCTCATTCCGGCCGGCCGCGCTGTGCCACACGTTCTGGAGCAGCGCTTTTGCTCATTCCGGATTGCCGGGCCCACGCGACGTGCTTCGGGCGCCACAGCATCCTGATTATGCTTCAAACAGCTCAGCGCCAAGAATGGATCCGCATCAGCGTTTGTCTGCGTAGATCTGCGGCGACTGGCCTTTTATTCGCGTTGCGGCCAGATTACTTGCTTGCCCCGCAATGGCAGCCGCGCTCGCCGGAGCAGCAGTTGCCGGGTTCCGCCAGCTTGCCGTCCGGGCCGATGCACGTCTGCGTCAGGCCGCACCAGAACAGGCCGTCGCCGGAACGTGGCACCGTGGGATCGGGCTCCGACCAGATGTACTGGCTCTTCCAGTGCAAGGCGGAGCACAAGCCGGGGCGGTCCGTGTTGAAACGATCAGGTATCTTGCTCATGCTGCTCCTCCTTCCGCACCAGCGGCCTTCAGGATTGCGCGTTTCACGGCCACACGCGCAAGATGGATTTTCGCCGCGTTGTGGCCCAGGCTCTTCGCTTTGGCAACCGAGGCTTTTGCGGCTTCCTCGGCTGTAGCCTGCGTGATGGCTTTTCCTTTCAAGGCTTCCGCGGCTTCCACGGAGACCCACGGTACGGGCGCTACGTGGCCCATCACCACGCGCGCGTTCTCAATGGTTCGTCCGTTCATTGTCAGCGCGACAGCGGCCGTGGCATAGGGCCAATCAAACGCTTCCTTTTGCCGGATTTCGTAGTGCGCGGCGCGCACGCCATGCGCCGGCGGCACAATAACATCTGTGATGAACTCGTTGGGACGCAGGTCATGCTCGCGCTCTGATTCCGTCTTTGGGATGACAAAGAACTTTTCCAGCGGGACCTCCCGCTGGCCATTCGGACCCAGAATCCGCACGCGCGCGTTGTAAGCAATCAGCACCGGGGCCACGCTGGAAGGACTCACAAAATACGCCGGGCCGTCATTGCCCAGGATGGCGTGATAGCGATTGTCACCCTGCAGGACGAGCGACTTGCCATCTTTGTCGAGCCCCAGCAATCCATGGCCGGTGCGGAAATACCAGCAGCGTGGGCGCTGGCAGAGATTGCCGGCGATGGTGGCCACGTTGCGTATCTGCGGGCTGGCCGCATCTCCCGCGGCGGCGGCCAGCGCGGGATGGTGTTGTTTAATCTGCGAAGCAGCGGAAATCCTGTCCAGGGTGACCAACGCGCCCAGATGCAGCGCACCGGCCTCATTGCTGATGGCATGGATGCCGGCGACCTTCTTGATATTCACCAGCCGCTTTGGCGTGGTGATGTCGTCCTTCATCAGCGAGAGCAGATCGCTGCCGCCGGCAAGGATCTCCACCTCACCCCAGCTTTTTCCCAGCAGCTCGGGGACTTCTTCCTTCCTGGTTGGAGAAGCATAACTAAACGCCCGCATGGCTGCCTCCTTCAGTTTCATTCAGAGCTGTGACAACGCGCTCCGGCGTGATGGGCATGAAAGGTACGCGTACTCCAATCGCATTGGCTACCGCGTTGGAAATGGCCGCCATGGGTCCGACCGTCGGCGGCTCGCCCAAGCCTATCGGCCCGCGTTCGTCGTAGCCTTTGCCGGTCATCATGTGCACGACCAGCTCGCCAACGTCGCCGATCCCGGCAAGACGGTAGAAGTCCATGGTCGGGTTGAGCATGGTGCCCGTGGTCGGGTCCATGACCTTTTCCTCATAGAGCGTGCTGCCAATCCCCATGATCATGGCGCCGTAGACCTGGCTCTCAGCGGTCTTCATGTTGATGATGAGCCCGCAATCCTGGGCGCAGACCATTTTGTTCATTTTGACGATGCCGGCCTCTGTATCCACGCTGACGTCGGCCATCACTGCGCCGCCCACGCCGCTGGAGATGAGATCGCCCGGCCCGGGGTTCTTGCCCAGAGCCTGGATCGGCTGTGTACCCAGGCGCGCACAGGCATCTTTCCAGCTCATGCTGCGCGAGGGAGCCGACTTGACGCGAATGACCTGATGCACGATTTCCAGGTCCTGCGGCTGAGCCTTCAATGCCGGCGCAACTTTTGCCAGAAGCTGATCGCGAGCATCCACGGCAGCCCGGCGGGTGGAAGAGCTGACGCCGCCAATCGTGGTGCTGCCTCCCGAGCCGCCATCCGGCGGGTATTGGTTGTCACCGATATAGAGCTGAATTTTGTTGATCGGCAAGCCCAGTGTGTCTCCGGCGACCATCAGAATTGCCGTCCGCGTGCCTGTACCCAGGTCCTGGCTTCCGATCTTGATATCGACTGAGCCATCGGGATGTATAGTGAGCGCGCAGTTGCTGTTGTGGCCGCGTCCGCCCCAGGTGTGAATCGCCACGCCAACGCCGTTTTTCACCGGACCGGAGCCGCCCTGCCCGCGCGGATGCCATTTCTTTTTCCACTCCATCAGGCCGGATGCAATCGTGAGCTCTTCGCGGTAGACGTCGGGACGCTGGGTGAGGGAAAGGTTTTTGAGCAACAGCTCCACAGGATCCATGTTCAGCTTGGCGGCTGTGTCGTCCAGTGCCGCCATGGTGATCAGGCAGCCCTGAGGATGATTGGGAGCCCGCCAGGCGCGCGCTGGTCCAATATTCGTCAGGACAGCGATGTGCTCTTTGCGCTGATTGGGAATCTCGAAGACATATGGCATGGGTGGCGCGCCGCCGCCACCAGGACCGCCTGTGCCCCAGGAATCCGATTGCCAGGCGACCAAAGTGCCGTCTTTCTTCGCGCCCACCTTCACGTGAGCGTTGGCCGAAGGCCGGCAACCCGCTACTTCCAGTTCCGGGGCGCGCTCCAGCATGTAACGTACCGGCTTGCCGCCAGCCTTGCGCGAGACTTCGGCCGTATAGGCCCCCCAACGGTCAATTCCGAATTTGCTGCCGAAACCGCCGCCAATGTTGTCCTGGTGCACGTGCACGTTGCCGGCGGGAATTTTCAGCGCCTGAGCAAACTGTCCTGCCAGGCCGGAGACGTTCTGGGTGGAAATATGCGTGAACAGGTGATCCTTGTCCGGCCATTCAGCCACCGATCCGTGCGCCTCCAAACAGCAGTGGGTGATCACCGGACATCCGTACACGCCCTCAGAAACAACTTCAGCTTGTTTGAACGCGGCGTCCGGATCGCCTTTGGTCTGCGCAGCTTCCTTTCGATATCGCTTTTGCGGCTGATCTTCTGAGGGCTTCACCGGCGCGGATTGCAGCGCGGAAATCACGCCTTCGCTTACGCCGTTCTCATTCAGTCGGTCAATCAGCCGCTTCTCCGGCTGGAAAGTGATGCCCCGCGTCTGAAGCGCTGAAACAATCTGTGGGTCCGGCGCGTCATTGCGCAGCATGGTGATGAAGTCTTCCTGATCGAGAGGCCCGTGCTCTTCCGGCACGTTCTTTGGTTCCGCGAAATCGTCGACGAAATGCGGCAGGGGCTCATATTCAACCTTCACGACTTTGGCCGCATCTTCGGCTGCGCCTTCATCCAGTGCGGCAACCACCACAACATCATCGCCGGCCCAGTGAATCTCTGAGCCGGGTTCCTGGACGACGTGCACTGCCACCACGCCTGGCATCTTCTCTGCCGCCGAGGTGTCCACGCTCGTGACTTTGGCATGAGCGTAAGGGCAGCGGACCACTTTGCCGTACAGCATGCCCGCAGGGTGGACATCATAGGTGTACGTCGCGCGGCCCGAAGACTTCGCCGGACCATCCACGCGCGAGACGCGTGTCCCGATCAGCGTGCGCTGGCCAGCGGCGGGCCAGTTATATTTCATTGTGTCGTCGGCCATGGCTTACGCTCCTTTCGTTGTCTTGGCGGCCTGCAGGACGGCCAGCCGCATGCCGGCATAGGTGCCGCACCGGCAGAAGTTTCCTCCCAGTCCGTGCTTGATCTGCTCAAGCGTAGGATTGGGGTTCTGATCGAGGAACGCTTTCGTCGCCATGACAAACCCTGGCGTACAGAATCCGCACTGCTGCGCGTCGTTGTCGACGAAGGCCTGCTGAATGGGGTGCAGCCTGTCCGGCTCGCCCAGGGATTCAATGGTCGTGATCTCATGGCCCTGCGCATCAATGGCCAGCACGGAACAGGAATAGACAGCCTTTCCGTCCATGAGCATGGTGCAGGCGCCGCACGTTCCGCGATCGCAAACCCGCTTGGCTCCGGTAAGGTGAAACCGATCGCGCATCGCGTCCAGCAGGGTTACGCGGGGCTCAAGCTGCGCGTTCATCTTTTTGCCATTCACGTTAAGCGTGACCGGCACTTTGCCTGGGCCAAGTTCCTTCACCTCGTCGGCCATGGCGAGCGCGGAAACCTCGCTTATCAGCGGCACAGCCGCGGAGACGCCGGAAATCTTGAGGAAGTCCCGCCGCGAGACTCCGCCGGATGATGATGAAGACTTTTTGGGTTTATTGCGTTTCTTCTTTTCAGGCAGGTCGTCCACAGGGGCCTCCGTGCTTGCGGGCTGGAATCACCGCGTGATGCGAACCGGAGAAATTGTAACTCCCGGGCAGCGCGCCTGTCTTGTGCGCTCAAGTTATCTGAAGCGGGACGTGGAGCACAGACACTCTTGTCTGTGCCTGAATTCCCTCTCGGAACAAACTCACTGTGGGATACCTGGCGCGAGCATAACTAAAGGTGACTCCGTGTGGCACGGCTGCCTCGGCTGTGCGGAAGCTGCCCTCATCACGCGGCACATTGTTTACTTTCCGCAGAGCTCTTTGCGACTGCTTTGCAAGAAGATACATTCCGTAAAGCCCTATATCCCCTCTGCAATGCATAGATCGCGCGCGTTCAGGTCGAATTTCCACAACCTGAAATCTCTGGTCAATACCATGGCTGCAGCACCAAAAAACGCACGGGCGGGGCGCCTGTGCCACTCCTTCAAGAGCAGCAGCGCTTTTGCTCATTGCAGCTCGCCGCGCCTGTGCCGCACATCTATTTCTGCGGGCGAAGATGGCGGGAGTGTAATATCCGGAGTAACTTGTGCGGCTGAGCAGGCTGGGCTATCGTTGCAAGCAGAGCAGGTTCCTGAGCCACAATCCCCGGGTGGCAGGGACCCTCGGGAGTTATCGATGGCCGCCGGTGATATCACCTTTATCGAATGCCCGTTTGGAGATTTGTTTCCGGTGCGCAAGACCGAATCACGCGCCTGGGATTTTCAAAAAATGGAATGCCCCCGCTGCGGGCACAAGTTTGAGGTGTTGCTGGAAGACTCAGTGCAGCGGCTTTCGCAGGAGACGGTAGCGGCCCGCTAGAGTCCGTTTGACCTGTGCTGAATGCACGCCCTCCCACCGCATTTGCGCGGCGTGATACTCTTTCCGTTCACAATCCATGAACCACCATCCTTCTCACGTTGACCTGCAGGCAACGGCGCGGCAGATCATGCTGCAAAATGGCTTTGAGCCTGACTTTCCGCCGGAGGTAGAGCGGCAATTGGCGGAAATTGCCAAACATCCGCCGCAGGTCGTCGCCTCGGCGGAAGTTCGCGATTTACGCAAACTGCTGTGGTCCTCGATCGACAATGACACCTCGCGCGACCTCGACCAGATTGAGATCGCCGAGCAACTGCCGGACGGCTCCATCAAGGTTATGGTGGGAATCGCCGACGTGGACGCGTTCGTTGGCAAGGGAACGCCAATTGATAGTCACGCCGCCAAAGAAACCACAACGGTTTACACCGGCGTGCGAAACTTTCCCATGCTGCCGGAGCAGCTCTCCACGGGCTCGAGTTCGCTGCTGGAAGGCAGTGAAAATCTTGCCGTGGTAACGGAGTTTGTGGTCGATGTGCAGGGCGAGGTCGCGGCCCATCAGATTTATCGCGCTCTGGTCCGCAACAAGGCGCAGCTCACGTACAACTCCGTGGGCGCGTGGCTGGAAGGCCGGGACGGACCGCCGGAAAAGATTGCCGTTTCGCAGGAACTCCAGGCACAGCTCAAACTGCAGGACACGGCAGCGCAGGCTCTCAAAAACAGCCGGCACCGCCGTGGAGCGCTGGAGATTGAAACGATTGAAATTCAGCCGGTCGTGCTCAATCGGCAGGTGGTCGACGTGGTGAAACAGGAGAAGAACCGCGCCACTGAACTGATTGAGGATTTCATGATCGCGGCGAACAGCGCTGTGGCGGGGATGATGGAGGAAGCAAAAATTTCATCGATCCGGCGCGTGGTGAAAACGCCGGAACGATGGGACCGCATTGTCGTCCTGGCGGCGCAACACGGAGGAAAGCTGCCGTCCCAGCCTGACGCGAAAGCGCTAAACGATTTCTTGACGCAACAGAAAGCGGCCGATCCTGACCGCTTTGCAGATTTGTCGCTCGCCGTCATTAAATTAATGGGACCGGGGGAATACGTTGTCGAGCGTCCCGGCGATCCTTCCACCGGACACTTCGGGCTTGCCGTGCAGAATTACACGCACTCTACCGCGCCGAACCGCCGCTTTGCTGATGTCGTCATGCAGCGCCTGGTCAAGGGCATGCTGGCCAAAAAGCCGGGCCCTTATTCAGACGATGATCTCGCCGCTATCGCCCGCAATTGCACACTCAAGGAAGATGCGGCCCGAAAAGTTGAACGCGCCATGACCAAGCGAATTACCGCTGTGACCATGAGCAGCAGAATCGGTCAGATTTTTGATGGCATCATAACCGGGGTCAACGAGCACGGAACCTTTGTTCGCGTCCTAAGGCCGCACGCGGAAGGATTGCTGGTGCATGCCCGCGGAGTCGATGTGGGAGACAGGGTGCGCGTCAAATTGATCAGCACCGACTCACAGCGCGGGTATATTGATTTCGCGCGCGCGTGAAAAAGAACGCTCCGAGACGAACCAACTCCAGGGCGGTTACTAAAGTTCCGGGCCTTTTGCGCACACTGAATCATGCAGGACTTCAGCACACTAAAGTAACTGTGTGTAACTGGAGATCTATTTGCTCCCTCTATATTTCGTTAGGCCTTTCTTACTCTTATAAATCAGTACACGCATTACAAGTTTTGCAGTTGCGGTTCGGCTGTAGATGTTTGTAAACAGGCAGTTTGAATCCTGGCGCTGGAGGAAGTTGCCGGTTTCAGGGCGGATCTGCTCTCGTGTAATTATTGCCGGAAATTGTAAATAATTCATTCCCCCCGGGAGAGGCACCATGGACGATTATCAGAAATGGCTGGAAGCTGCGGCTGGCATCGAGGAAGACATTCATTACTTAAAAGCCTCGTTGACTGACCAGGATCTCACATCGTTACAGATAACCCTGGCTGTGTATCTCAAGAATGCCCGTACTGGCGTGGCCTGGCCCAAGCCGGATGATCTCTACTGCATTGAAACGCATGGCTGTAACTCACAAACTTTTGTAGCTACGGAAACGCGGGCGGATTACAAGCTGGCCTGCTGCTGAAGTTGTCAAAACTATGAAGAAGTTAAGGGTCATCATCTTCGACAAAGAACCCGTCTCAAGGAGACTTTTAAGGTCGTCCTTGTCGTACTGGGGCTGCGAGGTGGTGACCGTTCAAAATGCGGCGGATGCTTGCACAGCGTTGCAGGCAGGCAACGTGGACGTCTGCATTTTGAACTGGGAGATCAGCGGCTTGAAGTGCCTGGAAGCATGCCAGCGCATCCGGCAATCCGAGCTCAAGACTCAGCCCCACATCATCGTCCTGTTGGAGAAAAGCTCGCGCGAAAATATTCGCGCCGCTTATCTCGCAGGCGCGAACGATTACCTCACCAAGCCTTTCCGCGTTGAGGAAGTACGCAGCCGCATTTCCGCCATCGCCAGCAAGGCTTTCCAGTTCGATTCAGCGCAATCGCAACTGCAAGGTCTTGATCCACTTGAGTGCTACCGGCGGGACCTGGCTTACCAGGCCAAAGCACAAAGCCACCTATAGTTTCAAGGCAGCGCCGGAACTCCCATCCACCAAACGAACGGCTTGCCGTCTTTCACATTTGTGTGCCAGCAATCGCCGCAGGGCAGCGGACGCGCCGGCCCGCAAATTCCGGCGCGGCCGCTCTTTTCTAAAACACCCTGCGGGCTGATTGCTGTTCTCTGGCGGCGATCACCGGGCTATTAAAGCCCGATTCCACCAGGATCTTGCGTAAACGTTCCAGGCAGCGGCCGCGCACAAAACCGATGGAACCGGTTGCCAGTCCGAGCCTGCGAGCCACTTCCGCATAGGGCAGAGGCGGCTGCTCAAAAAACAGGAGCCGTACCAGTTCTGAGCAGCGCGGCGGCAGTTTTTCCACTACTTCGCGTACGCTTTGTTCTTGCTGCACCTGCAGCACAGTTTCCGGAACCGACGCCAGCTCTTCCGCGATTTCTGGCTCCAAGGCGTCGAGTTCAAGATGATTGGACTGCTTCCTTTTCCAGCGATACGACTGGCGGACGGTTACGGTGATCAACCATGAGCGGAAAGAATCGGCATTCTTCAGTTGCCCCAGGCTGTTGAAAACTTCAATGCAGACTGACTGAAACACGTCAGCCGCATCTTCAGTTCCGGCGCCGTACTTGAAGGGGATCGAATAGATCAGCTTTTTGTACTTGTCGATTAGCGTTTCCCATGCCCGCTGGTCGCCGTGAAGGCAGGCGGAAATAAGCCGCGCATCTTCAGAATCCCCAGCCTCGCCGCAACGGGCGCAGCACGGAAGTAAGGGTTCGTCATTTTGTTCCTTAACCGGCAATTGCTTTCCACGCAAGATGCCGGTCAACTCGGGTTCAGAGAACTCGGTGGATTTCATGCTCCATTCCTTTTTCGGCTCAACATCAGTGAGTTCGCCCGCTCAGCATGGGCGAGACGATTGAAGTGCTCCAGGACGATCACCCCTCGAAATAAGGCATTCCTGGCGGCAGACACACTTCGGGAACGGAAATGAAAAATCAGTTTCTGAGAGGCGGGGAAAGCAGGGAGAATGCGGTCGCCGGCGTCAAGGTCTCACAATCAGCCAGGTGAACTGCCACTGCAGGGCTGCGCCGGATAGCGCCAACCAGCATGGGAAGCAGCTTAACCACACCAACGAAGACCAGAAACATACCGATCAGGCACAGCGCAAAGATAAGCTGCAGTTCCAGATCGTCTGTGGAACGCGGAAAGGCGTCCCAACTGTCCAACTGCATGAAGGGCGAAAGCACAATCATGGCCCCCATCAGGAACAGTACGATTTTGCGCAGCTTATCGAGCATTTCCGGCTTCTTACTGTGCGCGACTATATCATCCGTCGCCGCAAGCCCCAAGACTTTTTCTTATAAAGTTTTAGGGCTGAAACCTTTGAAGATTTAAGTTGCTGAAAAGATTGAGAATTAACTTCAGCAGAGCACGGCGCGCCACGCTCCAAATATCAAAATCCTTAATAATCAGGAGCTAGCTGCCCCTCCCGCGTGGAGCGCCTCTCCCGCTTTTTCAATACCTGCCATACATTTGGAACGGTGTGCTGTCCAGATCCAGCCCGAGTTGCAGGCGGGCGCCTTCTGACATGCGTCCCGGATGCCAGGGCGGCTCGAAAACCACTTCAACGTTTACCTGTTTGACAGTGGGGAGCGCCGAAAGCTGGCGTTGGATGTCTGCGCGAAGTACGTCCGCCATGCCGCAGCCCGGCGCGGTCATGGTCATCTTGATATCGATTTGGCAACCGCCTTCGATAGGGACGATCTGGCAGTCATAAATGAGGCCGAGATCAACCACATTGACGGGGATTTCAGGATCATAGACGGTTCGCAAGTGGTCCCATACCAGTTTTTCATTGAACTCGGCGGGAGCTGCCTGCGCCTGCGCTTCCTCGGGGCTGATGCCAAGCGCGTCCGCATCTTTGGCATCGAAGCGGAGCATGTAACCCATATCGGTCGTTACGGTATAGCTGCCGCCGAGCGACTGGGTAAGCCTGACCCTGGTGCCTGCCGGAACGCTATGAGGAATGCCACTGGGAATCTGCGTGGCGAGCGCGTCGCGGGTGGTCGTGGTGGTTTCGCCCGATTTCAAATCATTCCTCCATTCGACTATTCCGTAGAAACTGCCTGCTGTTCCCCGCGCAGCGCGGCGCGCATGGCATGCCACGCCAGCGTGGCGCACTTTACGCGCAACGGGTATTCCGATACGCCGGCAAACACGGCAAGCTTGCCCAGGGCATTCGCATCGCCGCCGTGACCGGTCACCAGATCATGGAAACGGGTGAATAATGCCTCCGCCTCAGCCTGTGACTTGCCCTTGAGCGCCTGGGTCATCATGGAAGCTGAAGCTCTGGAAATGGCACAGCCGCTTCCCTGAAAACTAATCTCGGAGATCGCGCTGTCCTTCACGTTGACAAAGATCGTATAGTGATCCCCGCACAGCGGGTTGTACCCTTCGGCCTGATGATCGGCCGATTGAAGTACCCCGTAATTGCGCGGCTTCTTGCTGTGCTCCAAAATCACTTCCTGATACAGGTCGCGCAGCTCACGATCGTCAGACATCAGCCCAGCACCTCGCGTACTTTCCGGATGCCCCGCGCCAGCGCCTCCACTTCGTCGCGCGTGTTGTAGAGCCCAAAGGAAGCGCGAACCGTGGCGGGTATGTTGTAGCGCTGCATCACCGGCTGGGCGCAGTGATGGCCGGTGCGCACGGCAATGCCTTCGCTGTCCAGAATCGTCCCGATATCATGCGGATGGATGTCTTCCATGATGAACGAGAGCACGCCGGCTTTCTCGCGTGCAGTTCCGATGATGGTGACGCCTGGGATTTTCTGCACTTCCTGCGTAGCGTAGGCCAGCAGATCAGCTTCATGTTCTTCAATGCGGTCCACACCCAGATTGTTGAGGTACTCAACCGCCACTCCCAAGCCGATGGTGTCCGCGATGTTGGGCGTGCCCGCCTCAAACTTGTAAGGCAACCGGTTGTATACCGTTTTTTCGAAGGTAACCGACGCGATCATGTCGCCGCCACCCTGCCACGGCGGCATGGCTTCAAGCAGCCGCGCCTTTCCGTACAGGAATCCGATGCCTGTGGGCGCGTACATCTTGTGGCCGGAGACGGCGTAAAAATCGCAATCCAGATCCTGAACATCGACTTTCATACGCGGCGCCGCCTGGGCTCCATCCACCAGGACGGGGATATTTTGCGCGTGCGCCATCTTTACGATCTTCTTGACTGGATTGATTGTGCCGAGCGCATTCGAGAGATGGCCCACCGCCACGATCTTTGTATTCCTGGTCAGCAGCTTTTCGAATTCTTCGAGCACTAATTCGCCGCGTTCATTGATCGGCGCTACGCGGAGTTTAGCGCCCTTTTCCTCGCACAATATCTGCCAGGGCACGATATTAGAGTGGTGCTCCATGGCCGTAATCAGAACTTCGTCGCCTGTTCCCACGTTCTTGCGGCCGTAGGTCTGCGCGACTAGATTGATGGCCTCCGTCGCGCCGCGAACAAAGATGATTTCCCTTGTATCCGCTGCATTGATGAACTGCTGCACCGCTGCCCGGGCCTTCTCATATGCATTCGTCGCGCGTTCAGAGAGCTCATGCACACCACGATGGATATTGGAGTTGTCGCGGCTGTAATAATGTTCGAGCGCCTCAATCACTGCGAATGGTTTCTGCGTGGTGGCGGCATTATCCAGGTAAACCAGCGGCTTGCCGTGGACCTGTTGGTGCAGAATGGGAAAGTCCTCGCGCACTTTCTGCACATCGTAGGCGACAAACTCAGGCTGAATTGCGTGCGGCGTCTTGGCTACGGTACTCATCCCACTTCCTCCCAATTTCTTTCCACTTCGGCAAGGCGCTCCCCGGCGTACCGGGCCGTTTCAGGGAGCCACTCATTCACCATTTGCTTGAGATGGTTGCGCACCTGTTCCGAGTTCATGCGGTCCAGGCACTCATTGGCAAAGGCGAGCAAGAGAAGATTTTTAGCTGAAGCTTCGTCCAGGCCGCGGGAGCGCAGATAGAACAGCGCATTCTCTTCCACCTGGCCGATGGTCGCGCCGTGGGTGCACTTCACGTCATCGGCATAGATCTCAAGCTGCGGCTTGGTATCGATTTGCGCTTCATCCGAGAGCAGCAGGTTCCGGTTGGTCTGCTTGGCGTCAGTCTTCTGGGCGTCTTTATGCACAATGATGCGTCCATGAAAAACGCCGTGCGACTGCCCGTTGAGTATGCCGTTATAGAACTGCCGACTGTTGCAGTGCGGGCTGGCATGTTCAACCAGCATGTAGTTGTCCATGTGCTGCCGGCCGCTCGCCATGAACAAGCCGTTGATCAGGCACTCAGCCCCTTCTCCAGCCAGAACAGGATGGACGTTGTTGCGCACCAGAGCGCCGCTGAGCAGCAGAGAGTGCGTTGCGGTATTCGTACTGCGTCCCTGCTGGAGGCGAAGCGTGGATACGTTGAACGCATCCTGCGCCGGGCGGACGACCATGTAATGCGATACCACGGCGTTCTCACGCGCGATCAGCTCGGTTGCGGTGTTGGAGAACGAGGGAGCGCCGCCATCATCCAGCGAAACGTAATCTTCCACGATTGTGACCTGGCTGTTTTCTTCCACCACAATCAGGTTGCGCGGATGCTCGATGGCCGGCTTTTCTCCCGCCACCGATACATACAGCACATGAACCGGCTGTTCTACTACAGTTCCGCGCGGAACGTAAATGTAAGCGCCGTCCTCCATGAACGCCGTATTCAGGGCAGCGAATGCATCGCGCTTGAAGTTCAGATATCCGCCCAGATGTTGTTCCATCGTGCCCGGATCGGTTGTGAGCGCCTCCGCGAGAGAAGCCAGTTTGGTCCCCTTTGGCAGCATCGGGATGCGTGAAAGTCCGCCGGCAAAATGGCCGTTGATGAAAACAAGCTGGCAAGCGAAATCCGATGTTCGAAAGGGCTCCAGATCGGCTGCGTTGATTTTCGCGGACGGCGCGGGCACAAATTGCGCATTGGCGATCGCGTTTACGTTGGTAAAGCGCCAGTCTTCGTCATGTGTGGTGGGGAAGCCGGTTTCGGCGAAGCGGGCAAAGGCTTCCTGGCGGAGTTTGCGAAGCCAGGAAGGGTGGTCGGATGTCCTTTCCAGCTTGTCAAATGCCTCGAGATAATGTTCCGGAGCTGTAGTCGTTGTGATCACGGTTTTTCGTTTGTCCTCTTGTACTCAGCGAGAGCAAGATTCACAGCTTGCTAAACTTCAATGCGTGTCATCCCGAACCGAAGGTGAGGGTCGCTCCGCCACATTCTGGGCGTGCTGGCTTCTACGATTACCTGCAGAGCAGATTCCTCTCTTCGCTCGGAATGACACCTCCGATCCTTATCTGCGACCGGCCAGTTCGGGCTCTGCCCAGCCATAGCCTTTCTCTTCCAGTTCCAGCGCCAGTTCTTTGCCGCCGGATTTCACGATCTTGCCGTTGACCAGCACGTGCACAAAATCCGGCACAATGTAATCCAGCAGCCGTTGATAGTGCGTGATGACAAGAAATGAACGATCCTTGCTGCGCATGCTGTTCACGCCGTGGGCTACGACTTTCAGGGCGTCAATGTCCAGTCCGGAATCGGTTTCGTCCAGTACGGCGAGCGTCGGGTCAAGGACGGCCATTTGCACAATTTCGTTGCGCTTCTTCTCGCCGCCGGAGAAGCCTTCATTTACCGGGCGGTTCAGGAATTTCTCGTCCATCTCCAGCAGGCGCATTCTGTCGCGCAGCAGAGGAAGAAAATCCATGGCGTCAAGCTCATCCTGCCCGCGATACTTGCGAACGGCGTTCAAGGCTGTGCGCAGGAAATACGCGTTGCTGATGCCGGGAATCTCCACCGGATACTGAAAAGCCAGAAACAGGCCTTCGCACGCAGCTTCTTCGGGCTTCATTTCCAGGAGGTCTTTGTTATTGAACGTGATCTGGCCGCGCGTGACTGCATAGCTTTCACGCCGTGCCAGCACTCCGGCCAGCGTGCTCTTGCCTGAGCCGTTCGGGCCCATGATGGAGTGCACCTCGCCGGGATTGATGGTCAGATCAATTCCTTTCAGGATCTCGATGCCGTTCACGCTGGCGTGCAGGTTTTTGATTTCCAGGAGACTCATTCTTATCCAACACTCCCCTCAAGACTGATGCTGAGCAGTTTCTGCGCTTCTACAGCAAATTCCATGGGCAGCTCGCGGAATACGGCCTTGCAGAAGCCATTAATGATCATGCTGACGGCTTCTTCCTTGGAGATGCCGCGCTGCTGCAGGTAAAAAATCTGGTCTTCGCCAATTTTTGAAGTCGACGCCTCATGCTCCATGCGGGCGGTCGAGTTCCTCACTTCAATGTAGGGGAAGGTGTGCGCGCCGCACTTGTCGCCGATCAGCAGGGAATCACACTGCGTGTAATTGCGCGCGCCTTTCGCCCCTTTCAAAATCTTCACGCCCCCGCGATACGTGTTCTGCCCGTGGCCGGCGGAGATGCCTTTTGAAACGACCGTGCTCCGCGTGTTCTTGCCGATGTGGATCATCTTGGTGCCCGTATCGGCCTGCTGATAGTTGTTGGTCAGCGCCACCGAGTAGAACTCGCCCACGGAGTTGTCGCCCTGCAGAATGCAGCTCGGATATTTCCAAGTGATCGCAGAACCGGTCTCAACCTGCGTCCAGGAAATCTTGGAATTTTTGCCCAGGCACTTGCCGCGCTTGGTGACAAAGTTGTAAATTCCGCCCTTGCCTTCTTTGTCTCCGGGATACCAGTTCTGCACCGTGGAATACTTGATGGTCGCATTGTCATGCGCGATCAGCTCGACTACGGCGGCATGCAACTGATTCTCATCGCGCACAGGCGCGGTGCAGCCCTCCAGATAACTGACGTATGCGCCTTCATCGGCGATGATCAGCGTGCGTTCGAACTGGCCGGTATTCTGCGCATTGATGCGGAAGTATGTGGAAAGCTCCATGGGGCAGCGCACGCCCTTGGGCACATAACAGAACGAGCCGTCACTGAACACCGCCGAGTTCAGCGAAGCAAAGAAATTATCCGTATAAGGAACCACTGAACCGAGATATTTCCTGACCAGATCAGGATGGTTTTTGACAGCCTCAGAGAACGAGCAGAAGATGACACCCGCTTCAGCCAGCTTGGCTTTGAAAGTTGTCGCCACCGAGACGCTGTCAAACACAGCATCTACCGCTACGCCCGCCAGCAGCTTCTGCTCGTGCAGCGGGATGCCCAGCTTCGCATAGGTGTCGAGGATCTCAGGATCCACTTCCTCCAGGCTCTTGAGCTCCTTCTTCGCTTTAGGAGCAGAGTAGTAGGTAATTGCTTGGTAGTCGATCGGCGGATAATGCACGTTGGCCCACTTGGGCTCAGCCTGCCGTGCTTCCAGAGATGCCCAGTGGCGATACGCTTTCAGGCGCCACTCCAGCATGAACTCGGGCTCGCCTTTCTTCGCCGCGATGGCGCGAATGACGTCCTCGTTAAGGCCGGCGGGCAAACGGTCTTCTTCAACGGAAGTAACAAACCCCCACTTGTATTCCTGCTTTGTCAGGTCCTGAATCTGGTCAACTGAGCTCATCATGCTCCTTATGCAATTCCTGCCGGTTCAATGGAAATAATCTTGTCTGCTCGCCGCTCATGCTGCGGCATCTGGCGGTTCAAATCGGCAAGCATCACGTGCTCCAGCGCATCACGCAGCGCGTCACCGATAATCTGCGAATTAATTTTGATGGAGCAGGATCGCTCCATGTCGCACAGGCCGGGAACCACGCTGCACTCGGTGAAACCGATCGGCCCTTCCAGGGCAAGGATGATGTCCGCCACTGAAATCGTTGCAGCTCCTCGGGCAAGGTTATACCCGCCCTTCACGCCGCGATGCGAACTGAGCAATCCGGCGTCAGAGAGCTGTCGCAGCAGCTTGCCTACCGTCGGGAGCGGCAGCCGCGTGGCCTTGGCCAGGCTTCGTGCCGTGTGCGGAGTCTCTTCCGAGCTCCGCGCCACATGCGCCATCAGCACAATCCCGTAGTCCGTCAATTTGTTGAGTCGAAACATACCAAGCCTCGTTCCGGCAGACGGAAATAAATCAATACTGTTCTAGTATTAATTTTAGTGGACTCGGCTCAGATAAACAAGACCGGATCAGTACGGTTTATCCGGTGAGCAACGGGCCTGCAGCTTTCCGGGCCGGAAGAGCGCAATACGTTGAGTTCCGCCACCCGGTTCAGATTAGAAAATTTAATCTGCGCTTAATGCAGGGACCCCAGTAATCGCAGTGTCATTGAAGCTGAACCGACTGGCATCGGGATTACCGGAGGTGACACGATGCTGAAGCTCATCAATGCGCTTTTTCAATGTCGCCACAAGCGATGCACCTTCCCCATCACTCGCAAAGCTGGCGAGCGGCGCTCAGGGACCGCTGCTGTCACCGGGACATACTATGTCTGCCTCGAGTGTGGCACCGAATTCGCATACGACTGGAAGACGATGGAAGTAGTGGAAACTCAACGCAGCGGGATCAAAGCATCCAGCTTAATCGAGGAGAAGGTCACTTCCAGAGCGAGTTGAGGGAAGTTCGGGCAGAGAAGAGGTCGGTAACTGATTCATTCTGCCGTACCCTGATCAGAGTAGCGTCCGTGCAAGCGTGGCCAGCCGCAATGAGCAAAGCACTGCTGTGCCCCTTGAATCAAATTGCTTCGCTTTGGGAACGATTCTTCGCTGTGGGGCGCCGGCTGGAGCACGAACTAGGACCTGTGTGGCACAGCCGCCCCGGCTGTGCGCAGTCTTCCTCCCATATGGCAGCGCATGCCTTATTCTTCCGCAGAGCTCCTTGCGGCTGCGTTGCAAAACCATACACTCGTAAGCTGTTCTTCCTCTTCCCAGTGCGTGGGCGCGTGTTCATGCGAGCTGCAGCTCCGGCAAATACCATGGCTGATCAAGGAAAAACACGCACAGCCGAGGGCGGCTGTGCCACTCAGAGTTGAGTTGAATTCATCCTCGCATGGGCGCTCCACGGCGAGAAATCTTGCCCAGGAAGAAAGCTTTGACTCTTGGTTTAGCAAAAAAGGGGCTTAGCAAAAAACGGGGCAGCACATTCTCTTGTGTCACAGCCAGTCAATCACGCCTGAGAAAACGCTCGCGAATCTTTCAATCACGGCCGGGCGGAAGCGGTTTTTGTGGGCTTAAGAGTGATCAAGCCGGGGACATCGCCACCGTTGGGATCAACTGCATGCGCCCAGATATGATCGAAGATTTCTTTCAGTTCCGGATATTGCGTCACCAGCGCAGTGGCCAGGCTTCTTGCATCTGCAGCGGTGGCATTGAAATCCGCCGTACTGGGCACCGAGTACTTCACTGCCAGATCAAAGCTGTTGTCCAGGTCCTGCACTTTCATATCCGTGATGGTGTAGGTCTTGCCGTTGGCGGTGAAAGTGACCGGCTTGCCTCCGGCGGGCACATCCTTGGGCAGAATGGCGTCCGACTCATGTGTGATCTTGCTCAGCAGCCGGGTGTCCATGAAGTCTACCGGAGCCAGCAGATGCCATGAAGTGAGGTAATAGAACCAGGCATTATGGTTCTGGCCTTTGGTCTTGAACTCACGGGCGCGCTCAAGGTACCACAGGCCGTCATGACCAGCTGCGGACTCCGGGCGTACGCGAAGTCCAGCCAGTTTCCAGTCGCCCGCTTCCTGAAAGATGGTGGTAAAGGAATAGGGCCCTTTGGGTCCGATGAAATCCTGAATAACGATTGCATATTTCCCGGCGGAAATACCCGGAATGGCAAACTCGGCGCCATCGGCAGCCATGCCATTGGTGCCGAAAACTCCGCAATAGAACGCCCCCTGCTGGCTCGGCGTTGCCCCGGTATCCAGCAGGAATGACGTACGAATCTGCGCCTGGGTTCCCTGAAACGCGGGTTTATTGCCGGTGACCGCGCTCGCGATATCGTTGGCCGCAGAGGCGTAGGCCGGCGCCAAATTCGCCCGAATGCTGTTCACATCGCCTTGGACAGCGTGATCGAACACCTGCTTTGCGGCGTTGTCGAGCGCCGTTCGCGTCTGCTCGGCCATTTCATCACGGGTCTGGCAGGATTGCGCAAATGCGGGAAGACCCAACAGCAGGAGAGCTGAGGGCAGAATAAAATTCAGAATCTTGAGTCTCATAAACGTTTTTGGCGAACTGGACATGCAATCGACTACTCTGGCGCTTCCTCTTGAGATGCTCCGCGGAAGAAAGCAGATGCACTGTCGAGCCACCTCAAGGAACGTCCGCTGATGAGAGCCTTGCACAACAGCCCGGGAAAGAACGCCGGCAGTGCCGATGGACGTACGAGAACTGCTGGACCGTACCCAAAGAATTGTAATTGCAACGGCGTCTTAGTGGGAGGTTCAAGCTCTACGCGTAGTCTGCCCGGCTGTGGAGTGCCAACATGTACCATTTCCCGCGTGACCCGACGGGCGAATATATGGTAAAACTATCGTGGAGTTGGGAGCCGGCGCCTGATTGGTTTTTGGCAAAAGCAAACCGGCCCAGGCCGGCTGACCCTGCGCGAGCGGTGGTCAGAGAGGTTCATTGAAAATTAGCATTTGGCAATCTCGCTTCGCCCGAGGCAAAGCTTTGGCGTGCAAGCGGTTAGCTCCTCGGGAATCAGTAAAGCCGGATTTGCATTCGCCAACAATCGGGGCGCATTCCGGCGTTAAGTCAAGCCGCTTCGCCCTAAGATCACCCCGGGATGGAATGGCTTAAGTCTTTTAGAATCCTAATTGACCATGGGGGGTAACCCCCCTTTATACACACCGCGATTCGGCGAGAGGACTTGAAATGCGACCCGCTTGCTTTGTCTGCGAGGAGGCCGAATTCGCACTGCCATGGGAAAACAGTTCTTGCCTATAAAGACCGCGCTTGGAGTCAATCCGGCCCTCGGCAACTTATACTTCCCGTATGCCGCTTGAGAACGTTACCGGGTTTGTGCTGGCCGGCGGAAAGAGCACGCGCATGGGACATGATAAAGCGGCTCTAATGCTGGAGGGCCGCACGCTGCTGGAGCACGCGCTGGCGACGCTCCGGCACGTCTGCCGGGAGGCGGTGATCCTCGGATCGCGGCAGCTTTATGGCGACTATGGAGCTGTCGTCTTGGAAGACATCTTCCCCGGATGCGGACCGCTGAGCGGGATCCATGCGGCTTTATCACATACCACTACGGAGTTTAACCTGATCATCGCTGTCGATACGCCGTTCCTCTCCGCGGAGTTTCTCAGCTTTATGGCGAAGGGGGCGGTGAGTTCCGGCGCGGTTGTGAGCACTCCTGAAATCGGCGGCTACAGGCAGCCTTTGTGTTCGGTGTATTCGCGCGCATTCCTCCCCATTGCCGAAGCGGCACTGCGGGGGGAACAAGCTCCTTCCTCGGCACAACTTGGATCAACGATGACCAGAAGTAAGGGCGAGGCGAGCACTGCTAAATCCCGCGACTACAAAATTGTGCCTCTGTTCCCCGTCGACGGCACCTGCGTGATCACGGAGGAAGAACTGCGCAGATTTGCTTTCGCACCGGAGATGTTTGAAAATTTAAATACTCCAGCTGACATGGAGCGCGCGCGACGGCGCGGGGCGGCGACGCCCGATTTATGACTCACGATTCCCATCAGCACGATCACACCGCCGGTGAACCCCTGCAGCCTTATATTGAGTTCCAGCATGTTTCCAAGGCCTTTGGCGATAAGCAAATCCTGGACGACGTCAGCTTTAAAGTCTTTCCCGGAGAGACTCTTTGCATCCTCGGGCGGAGCGGAGTAGGAAAATCCGTTTCCTTGCACCACATCATGGGATTTCTCAAGCCGGATTCTGGGCGCGTAATCGTTGCTTTTGAGGACATCACGGATTACGGCGAAGCCGACCTGGAACGCATTCGCAAGAAAGTCACGATGGTCTTTCAGAACGGCGCGCTCTTCGATTCGCTGACAGTGGGAGAGAATGTCGCTTTTCCTCTGCGCGAGCGGCGCGACCTGGATGAGGAACAGATTTATCAGATCGTGGACGGGTTGCTTGAGATGGTTGGGGTGAAACCCATGCGCGATCTCCTCCCTTCCGACCTCTCCACCGGAATGAAGCGAAGCGTCGCGATTGCGCGGGCGCTTTCCGCTCAGCCGGAATGCATCCTGTACGATGAGCCCACGACCATGGTGGATCCGCTGATGGCCAGTTTGCTTGGCGACCTGATCCAGAAGCTCAAACAGCAGCTCAAGCTGACCAGCATTGTGGTGACCCATGACATGCGCCTGGCCAAAAAGCTTGCCGACTGCGTCGTTTTTCTGCATGAAGCGCGAGCCATCTTCTTCGGCTCCATGGCCGAAATGGAGCAATGTCCGGATGAGGTCATCCGCCAGTTCCTGGAACTGGATGAGTTGAGAATCCCGGGGAGAGACGAGGGATACAGTGGTGGAGAGGTGAGGGCCTGAGTTGAATCGGGTCATCGGGCGATCAGGCCATTGGGTTACCTGGGCCGCTCGGATTTTGATTTGGATCGCACAATCATCCGATCACCGGATCAGCCGATCACCCGATTTGCTTTCCGCTTCTTTTGTCCAGCATCCCGTGTAGATATGCTTTCACATTGGGCGCGAGCTGAATGTTGCGCAGAGCATCTTTGAGCGCGTGCAGGGGCAATTCATTGGCGATCTGGACGACAAAAGCAAAGGGCGTGTGCCGGTTCCCCAGAAGCGCGGCTTTGATCTCCAGGCGATGCAGCCATCTGGAATGACGGCAGACTGCCGGAGCCAGCAACTCGGCGCCTGCACCTGCCTTCAACGCTTTGACGATCCACAGTTCAGTCATCTGTGGATTGAGCAATGCCGCCTGCATGATCTGCTCCTCCTTGTCCAGCAGCAATGCGGCGGCGAGGCGGCCGGAACTGCGCTTCGCCAGCGTCAGGCGCTCGCCCGAGGAGATAGTCGCCATTCGCCCGAGCAGCGTCTCTTCGGCAGCACGCTTAAGGTCCGGCGCCAGCGCAGGCATGAGCGCAATCTGCATCAGTTCGAAAAGATACAGGTGGCGAATGTTGGGGATGGATACGTGCCGGGGCGTTCGCGGATGAGTGACGACCGCAAGCCGAACCTTGCGCAACTTCGCCACTGAGCTATTGCGATGCAACTGCTCCAGGGCTTGGCGCGGCAGGTCACGGCGTTCGAGCATGGCCAGCGCGAGATCTTCGGTGAGCCGGGAATCGGCAGCTACCGCGACAAGGATTTCGGGATCCGATTCGTGAATCAGCCGGTCCAGCGCCGCATCAGCGGGCAGCAGGAGCTTCCTTTGCGGCTCGCCAGAACCTGGAGGTGAGTCACTCATGGTTCGTTAGCGGCGGCTGCGCTGTGCAGCGATCTCCAGCGCGCCCAGCACGGGCCGGACATAGGCAAAGCTGACGGCAGCGTCCGGGTTCTCTCGCTTCATGGCGTCACGGAAGGACTGACGGACGAGAGCCGAGCCCTGCAGCACGCCTCCGGTAAGCGCCACCGGGACAACTCCTCCTTCGGGCCATAAGCGTCCAACCACCGCGGCGGCAATATGGGCCAGGGACTGTCCGGCGCGTTGGGTGATATCGCGCGCCAGCGCATCTCCCTTTTCGCCGGCGGCCACTACTGTTGCCGCAAGCTCGGCAAAACGAGGTTCCGAGGCATTGGCGACGCGCACTACTTCTTCAGGAGCGATATTCCAGAAGCGGGCAATGGTGGCGAGGAGGCCATCAGCAACCCCGGTATCGTATTCGCGCAACGCGGCGACGACAGCTTCCCGGCCTACCCAGAAGGCAGAGCCTTCATCGGAAATGGCAGGACCCCAGCCTCCCGCGCGCGCTGTTTCACCCTGCTGATTGCGGCCGAAAGCGATGGAGCCGGTCCCGGAGACTACCAGCACCCCGTGAGAAGTCCCGAAAGCGGCCCGGTGCGCGATCACGTGATCGCCAGCCACGTAGATCGTTGCTTCGGGAGTGAGTTCGCGGATGGTGTCCTGCGCCCAGATTACCGCCTCCGGCAGGGAAGCCCCGGACATTCCGATGCACACGTGCTGGATATCGCGCGCCAGCACGCGCGCGCCGCCGCAGGCCTGTTGGACCACAGCGTGCAAGTTATCGTGCGCTCTGGACCTTCCCACACGCGCCAGCTTGCAACTGGCTCCGCTGGCCTGGCCCAGCAGTTCGGCGCCGTTGCTCACGGCGCAGTCGGTTTTGGTTCCTCCGGCATCAATGCCCAGGTAGAGTGCCATAGGGGGTACTTCATCTTACAGAATTTAGTGTTGCTTTCGAGCGTTTTCACCAATAATAAACGTCAACTTTATTCATGCGACTTCATCCTCTCGACGTAATCATCATCATCGCGTATCTCGCCGGGATCACCTTTTTCGGGCTGCGGTTCAGGAAATCGCAAAGATCGCTGCGGGACTATTTTCTGGCCGACCGTACCATTCCCTGGTGGGCTATCGCCCTTTCCATTGTGGCCGCCGAGACGAGCACCCTGACAGTGATCGGCACCCCGGGCCTCGCGTACGGCGGCAATTTTGGTTTTCTGCAGGTCGTCTTTGGCTACCTCGCCGGACGCGTGGTGATCAGCATCATTTTCATCCCGCATTATTTTCGGGGTGAAATGTTTACCGCCTATCAATTGATAGACCGCCGTTTTGGCAAAGCGTTACACAGGATTACCGCCGGAGTTTTTCTGGTGACCCGCGCCGCTGCTGAA
The DNA here is from genome assembly GCA_035712465.1 of Candidatus Angelobacter sp. Taxonomy (GTDB): domain Bacteria; phylum Acidobacteriota; class Terriglobia; order Terriglobales; family Acidobacteriaceae; genus Angelobacter. The sequence continues at coordinate 33,957 of DASTAS010000002.1, read as the reverse complement.
GGCGTACGCGTCTGGGCTGTCGCCATTGTGATTGAGATAGCACTCGGCACCAGCCAGATTGGGTCCATCGCCATTGTTCTGCTGCTCACTCTGATCTACACCTTCGAAGGCGGCATGGCCGCCGTCATCTGGACGGACGTGGTGCAGTTAATTATCTATCTCACCGGAACCGTTGTGGGCTTCTTCACGCTGATCCATCTGGTCCCGGGCGGATGGATGGCGATCCATTCTGCAGCGGCAGCCGCGGGCAAATTTCAGGTCCTTGATTTTGGCTTCAGCTTCTTCAAGACTTACACGTTCTGGGCAGGGCTGATCGGAGGCATGTTCCTGACAACGGCGACGCACGGCACGGACCAGCTTATGGTCCAGAGGCTGCTCTCGGCCCGGAATCAACGCGACTCAACGAAAGCGCTGCTTTCAAGCGGGCTGGTGATTCTCGCCCAGTTCACGCTTTTCCTCCTGGTGGGCGCTGGGTTGTGGGTGTTCTATCGCGCTTTTCCGCCGGCGTCGCATTTCACTTCATTAGACCGAGTGTTTCCCAGCTTCATAGTCGATTACATGCCTCATGGAATTTCCGGGCTGTTGATAGCGGCCATTCTGGCAGCGGCAATGTCAAACCTGAGTGCAGCCCTGAACTCACTTTCCTCTACAACCATGATTGATTTTTACCTGCGCTTCCGGCCGCAGACTTCCGATAGTAAACGTCTTGGGCTCTCGCGCGGAGCAACCATCGTATGGGGCATTGTGCTGTTCGGACTGGCGCTCGTTTCGCGCCAGAGCCGCGCTGTGCTGGAAACAGGTTTGAGCATCGCATCGGTCGCGTATGGCGGTCTTCTGGGCGTATTCCTGCTGGGGCTGCTTACGAAGCGAGCTTCACAAAAGGGCGCAATTGCCGGCATGCTCTGCGGCCTGGCAGTGAACACATACATCTGGCACTGGACTCAGATCGCATGGACCTGGTATGTGACCATTGGCGCTTCCGCGACGTTCGCTGTGGGATACGTAGCGAGTCTGTTGAGTACCGCGCCAAAGGAACGCGAAGCGGAAGCGGTAGAGAGTCATATGCAATAGGAAACTGGCATCGAATGCCAATGCGACCTGTCGTCCAACATACATCAATTCGAATCTGCCCAATGAGAAGCCGGGCTCATTTTTTGTTCGTGATCAGTATCTGCCTGTTCAGCATCGGCGTGTACGCCAAAGAACCGCCCGCTCTTCGATCATCGACCGAAATGGTGTTGGTGACTACGGCGGGCTGGAATTCGCCGGAAGGGATGCTGCAGCGCTATGAACGCAGCCGTCCGGGAGAACACTGGAAAGCCGTGGGCGAGCCGTTTGCAGTCATGGTCGGCAAGACAGGTTTGGGATGGGGGACAGGACTCGCTACCATAGGCGACCGATTCCGCCAGCCAGGCGATCCGGTAAAGAAGGAAGGCGACGGCAAAGCGCCTGCAGGCGTGTTCCGCCTCAGCAAGGCTTTTGGTTACGCTCCAGAGGAGCAGCCGGGTTGGAAGATGCCTTACCTGGCCCTCGGCCCATCAATTCAATGCGTGGATGATGCCAACTCAAAGTTCTACAACCAGCTTGTGGACGCAGCCAGGATTTCTCCGGACTGGGGCAGCCATGAAAACGAAAGGATGCTGCGCTCAGACAATCTCTACCGCTGGGGCATTCTGGTGGATTACAACCAGAATCCTGCTGTTCCAGGGAACGGCTCCTGCATCTTCATGCATATCTGGCGCGGCCCCGGAAAGCCGACAGTAGGATGCACAGCCATGCCACAGGCCGATCTGGAAGCTCTGCTGGGCTGGCTCGATCCTGCGCGCCAGCCTATGCTGGTGCAACTACCGATGGAGCAATACCACAGGCTGCGGAGATACTGGCATCTGCCTTCGTTATCACGCACAGTTTCCACGAGGGGCTCTACAATCAACGCGGGAGCGCAACCGGCGGCGAATGACAAACCATAAAGAGGCCATCCTCGCATCTCCGGCCAGAGCGGCAGACAGCCACGGCCCGGAACTTGTCCGGGAGCTGAACGTCTGGCATGCGACCTCAATTGTGGCCGGGACGATCATTGGCACGGGAATTTTTCTTGTGCCTGCTGAGATGATGCAGGCCGTGGGCTCCGCCAAACTCGTCTATCTGGTGTGGCTGGTAGGCGGCGCGTTATCTTTATTCGGCGCTCTGACGTATGCCGAACTGGGCGCGGTGCGGCCGTTCGCCGGCGGCGATTATGTTTATATCCGCGATGGCTACGGGCCGCTGCCCGGATTCCTCGACGCCTGGACGTGGTTCTTAATCGCGAAGCCGGCCTCTATTGCCAGCGTTACGGCAGGACTGGTGCGCGTGCTGGGAGATTTCCAGGTGTTCAGCTTCCTTCCGCACCAGCTTTTCAGGATAGGAAACTTCGTAGTGAGCTGGGGCCAGCTCGTGGCAATCGCTGCGACTATTCTGATTTCCGGCGTGAACTACGTGGGCGTGCGCAAGGCCGGCAACTTCCAACTGCTCCTGACGTCGCTCAAAATCGCCATGATCGCGCTGATTATCCTGGCCGGGTTTTCTGCAAGCACGGGCGGATGGGGGAATTTTGGCACCACGTTCTTAGGGGCAAAAGGCGGTATGGCGGGCTTTATGGCCGCGCTGGTGGCAGCACTCTGGGCCTACGATGGTTGGAACGACCTCAACATGGTTAGCGGAGAAATCAGCGATCCCGGCCGCAACATTCCCATCGCGTTGATTGCCGGGGTGGCCATTGTGGCCGTGCTTTATATAGGAGTGAATGGCGCCGTCCAGTACGTGATGCCCGCCAGCGCCGTAGCCGCTTCGCCGGTGCCGGCATCCAGCGCCACGCAGATTGCCATTGGACATTTCGGCGCATTGCTGGTTTCCGCGGGAATGGCTCTTTCCGTTCTCGTGACTCTGAACGGCACCATCATGAGTGGAGGGCGCATACCGTACGCCGTAGCGCGTGATGGTTATTTCTTCAAGGCGCTGGCAGAAGTCCATCCCCGGTTTCACACACCATCGCTCGCGATTGTCGTACAGGCAATTCTGGCCATCATTCTGCTGCTGGTTGGCGGAGCTTTCAAAGATCTTTTCTCGCTGGCGATTTTTGCGGAATGGCTGTTTTATATGATCGCGGCCAGCACCATCTTCGTCTTTCGCAAGCGCGAACCCGATGTTCCCCGGCCATACCGCACGTGGGGATATCCGGTGGTGCCGGCCTTGTTCATCGTATCTTCCGCCGTGCTGCTGTACTACACGTTTACTGATAACCTGCGAAATTCATTCGGGGGCACCGTGGTAATCCTGGCGGGGATACCGTTTTATTTGTACTTTGCGAAGAAGAGAAAAACTGCTTAAGGCAAACGTTGATGTTGGAGAAACGGCGCCAACGAGCATCAGAATGTTTTTGGTTGTCGCTCCGCTTCGCTGCGCTCCAGCCTGCGGCAGCACGGTGTTAGTCTGATACTCCGCTTACCCGGCACTTGCCCTTCGGCTCGCTAACGCTCGCCTCGGACCGTGCCGGGCTATTTTCGGTTGCGCCTAACGGCGCTGCACTCTCGCGAATGACGGAACCTTCGTGGCTCCCGGTTTCATTTTCGACAAGAGAGCAGAAAGGAAAACCAACAGAAGAATTATCCGGCTGACACGGCGCTAGGCTTCGTGTCCTTTGTCGTTGGCCTTACACTCTGCTGAATTCGAGAACTTTCTCTGAAAGCGCCTGGCGCGGCGGCACCAGTTTTTCGTAGACCTTCAAATACTCTTTGGCCGAAGCCATCCAGGAAAAATCCTTCTTCATTCCATTGAGCATCAGCTTGCGCCAGGACTCTTTATCTTTGAACGCCTTGATGGCTTCATGCACGGTGGCCAGCAGAACCGCCCCCGAATAGGGCGAGAATTTAAACCCGGTGCCTTTGCCGGTGGCCGGGTCCCACTGTTCCACGCTGTCATCAAGGCCGCCTGTGGCGCGAAGGATGGGCACGGTGCCGTAGCGCAGGCTGTACATCTGATTCAGGCCGCTGGGCTCGTAGCGCGAGGGCATCAGAAACATGTCCGCGCCGGCTTCAATCTTGTGTGCCAGGACATTGTCATAGGCAACTTTCAGAGCGAATTTCTCCGGGTACTGGCGGTTCAGCTTCATGAACAGGTCCTGATATTCCTTATCGCCGCTGCCCAAAATGATGAAGATGACGGGCAGGCGCACCAGGTCTTCGGCGACCTCGGCAATCAGGTCAAAGCCTTTCTGAGCGGCGAAACGCGACACAATGCCGATGACAGGCAGTTCAACATTGTGCGGGTTCTCAATTCCAAATTGACGGAGCAGATCGTACTTACATTCTTTCTTGCCCTCCAGGCTTTCGGAAGAATATTGCCGTACGATGAGGCGGTCTTTTTCCGGGTTCCACTCGTTGTAATCGACGCCGTTCAGAATTCCGGTCACGGTTCCTGCGCGCGCGCGGAGGACACCATCGAGTCCAAAGCCGAACTCCGCCGTCTGGATTTCCTGGCTGTATTTTTTGCTGACTGTGGTGATGAAATCGGAAAAGACGAGCGCTCCCTTCAGAAAATTCACCTTGCCCCAAAACTCCATCTTGTCCATGGTGAACAGGTCCCACGGCAGCATCAGAAGAGGGAGTGTGTCCGGCGGGAACAGCCCCTGATATCCCATGTTGTGGATGGTGAACACTGTGGCGGTGGACTGGAACACCGGATCATCCAGGTAACTGGTGCGCAGCAGTACAGGGATCAGTGCCGTCTGCCAGTCGTGGCAGTGAAAGATGTCCGGCACGCCGAGAATTTTTGATGCCTCCAGCACCGCGCGGGAAAACAGCGCGAACCGTTCAGCATTGTCCGGATAGTCGCCTGCCGGGGTGCCGTAGAGGGCGTCGCGGTCGAAGAATGGCGGATAGTCAATAAAGTAAAATTGCACGCCGGCGTTTTTGCCGCCGTCCAGCAGTGAGCAAAAGCGATACTGATCGTCAAAAGGAACTGTAATGCTGCGCAGGACAGTGTTTGCTTCAGGCAGCCGCGTCTGCCGGTATTTGGGGATGTAGACGGATACTTTGTGGCCGACTGCGGCCAGCGCTTGCGGCAGGGCGCCGACTACATCGGCCAGGCCGCCGGTCTTGGAGAAAGGCACGCACTCAGAAGCGGCAAAGGCAATGTTCATGGGGCCTCCGGGCAACTCAGAAATCGCGCCGTGGGCGCGGCCACGTTCAAAAGTCTAAAGGCGGAAGGAGCAGGGGTCAAACTTTGCCGAAAACCAAAAAAGCCCCGCTGGGCCAGAACTTCCTTGCTGACCGTCGCGCCGCAGACAGAATAGTAGATGCGCTGGGCGATATTTCAGACAGGCTTGTGGTGGAGGTCGGCCCGGGCAAGGGTGCATTGACGGATGTACTGGCGCACCGCGCCGGCAGGCTGATAGCAATTGAACTGGACCGCATGCTGGCCACCGAACTGCGCTACAAGTATTCGCGCCACCCTAATATTGAAATTCTGGAAGGCGACGTTCTAAAGATTGATTTTCGTACTGTACTGAACCGCACCATTGGACCCCTGAACGATCTTCGCCCGATTAAGCCATCGCGCGCGCGCGTTGCCGGCAATCTTCCCTACTACATTACTTCTGATATCCTGCTTCGCCTGTTTGAATTCCATGACCAGTTTGACGTGATCGTGATCATGGTGCAGCGCGAGGTGGCTGACCGCATCGCCGCGCAACCCGGCTCCCGCGACTACGGCCTGTTCTCGGCCACCGCACAGCTTTACAGCAACGTGGAAAATCTTTTTACTCTTCCGCCGGGCGCGTTTTCGCCATCGCCCAAAGTGCATTCCAGCGTGCTGCGCCTCACGATCGCGCCTCGTTTTGACGAGTTGCGGATTGAGCCGCCGGAATTTATTGCTTTCCTGAAATCAGCCTTTGCCATGAAACGGAAAACTCTGCTCAACAACCTGAAAGAGAACTATGCGCAGGAGATCATTAAAGCAGCGCTGCAACAGGGCGGCTTGCGTCCGGACGTGAGGGCAGAAGCCGTAGGATTGGAGTGCATGGCAGCCTTGTTCCGGAATCTGAGAAAAAGCCGATAGCCACAAAGAACACAAAGTTCACAAAATTTTATTCTTCGTGAACCTCGTGTCCTTTTTCTGGCTAAACCAATTACCTGCGTCTGCCGGTAGCCGGTGCTGCAGCCCTTGGGGCCGATCCTCCCACGTGCGCCGGAGGGCTGAATGACCTGGGGGCCGGTCGCGGCGCCGACATATGCGGCGCGGGCGGCGGACTTGCAGGCCGCGACGGGACCACAGCCGGCGCGGGGCGAGCATGCACCACTGGAGCAGGCCGTTGCGGCGGCCGTGCTTCAGGAACTGAAGGCGCGCGTTCCGGTCTGCCGCGAAATTCGCCGGTGTTCGGTTGCGGTGCGGGCCTGTTCTCCGGGACCCTGGCTTCAGGAGCAGAGGCCGCAGGGTTCTGGCGGGGCACGATGGCCGGCGTGGTTTCAGCATGGATCACGCGGTCTCCGGAATTCGCATTCGGGCGACGGTCGCGATCACGGTCGTGTGATGGCAAGCTGCCTTCCACATTGTCATTGTTGAAGACGCGCCGCGGACGGTCGCCCGGCCGGGAGATTCTCGGTATGGGCGGCACCTTGGGATTCCTCGCAATCACGCGCGAGGGGGGAGCCGGAGGATGGAATCCCGGAGGCGTGTTGATCAGCCTGGGACGTCTCCACCAGCCGTGCCAGCCACCGGGCTGCCACATCCAGCCTGACCCGTTGACAAAAACCCATTGGCCGTAGCGGTACGGCATCCAGCCCCAGGGATAAGCAGAAACCCAGCAGTAGCCCTCTGGGGTGAGGGTCCAGTAGCCATTCATGAACGGGTTCCAGCCCAGGCCGGCACCGGTAGGCTGCCACAGCCACCCGTAGCCAGGGACATCATAGTAGTTTCCGTAATAGTTCAGGTCGTTCAGTCCATATTGATATGGCGACTGCACATTGTTGGATGCCTCGGCGGAAGCGTAGCTGCTCAACGTGTTATCCCGTTGCTGGCTCCAGTCGTCGAGGTCGTCTGCTTCCGTTTCCTTGTCCAAAGCGTAATGGGCAGAGTCCATTGGATCGAGGGTAAATGTCTCGCCTTTCTTTACGGCAACCTGCTCGCCTGAGTCCGGGTCCTTGAGTTTCACCGCGCCCTTAAAAACCACGAGCTCCAGCGGATCCTGGTTGCTGCTGGTGACGCGAAAACGTCCCGAGTGATCGAGAAGAATGGTTCTGGGGCCGACAGTAACGGCAAAGTGGTCGTCATGCTGGCGGGAAACATTGAACTCAGCTTCACCGCCGTCGAGATCCACTGTGGTCAGAGTGGCGCCGGAAGATGCCCTCCCCAGCTCGCTGAAAGTCATCTGCGTTGAGGGAGCAAGACGAATGGTGCTGCCGTCTTCAAGCTGCACTTCGGCCCAGCCATTGTCGCCCGTAGTGACTTGATCGCCTTCGGTCAGAGGCACGTTCATGGTTGCATTTTCGCGACCGTGATCAGTCACCATCTCAACTGTGCCTTCGGCATAGCTCAGACGAACAATTCGGACCTGAGAAGTTGGGGTTGGCTCCTGCTCGTCATACTGGTCTTGGGCATGAGACAACGGGACGAACAGCACGCTGAGAGCGAATATTGCCGCCAGGAGCATGCCTTTAGCTTTTAGCATAATGGACTCCTTGGACTTCACATTCATATTAGACACGGCGGCAGGGACTAAGGTGCACGTTTCCGGCAACTTGACGATTATTCATGGAGCTTTACATCCGGCAGGAAAACCATCCCGGCATGATTGAAGACCAGCGAACGACTCTGCAGCCTTTAAGCAGGCCGGGATTTTCTTAACGGGTCACCAGCGATCCGAGCAGTTGCTTGCTCATGCCATCCAGGCTGGTGAATTCCATTCCGTACTGGAACTTGTTGATGCCGCGCACAATGGCGTGCACTGTAATTTCCCGCGTTGAGCCGGGCAGCGTGAATTGCAGCTCCAGCTTTTCATGGAGCGGGATGTCTGCAGGCATAAAGACTGCGATCCCGTCCTGGCAGATGTTTCTGGAAAATCCCGGTACTAATTTCTTCTTGCCTTTCACCGTTCGCCAAACTTTTACATGCATCGCGATTTTGGCTCGTGGCGAACGGCGTGATTTGCGACGAGTCCCGGAACTCGAAGCCGTAAATGTATCGCTCACCTGCGTATCGCTGACCTGCGTAAGCATCTACTGGAAACTCCTCTAACTGGACTACATCGGGCGCCGGCTCACCTGGTTCTCATCCGTCGAACATTCGAGCCCGATTGCGTAAGAGCAGTGTGCACCAAAAGGCCATTACACCAAAGTTACTCACGTAACCGATTAAGAATAGGAGGCGTGCAACGCTGGATTGAGCGGCCTTCAGCCTGCATTTTCAACTGTGGCCGGTCCCCGGGCACAACCGTGCGCCGGGAATCAAACCGCGCCAATCAGTGTTTCAGCGAGGCCAGATCAATGACAAACCGATATTTCACGTCGCTCTTCAGCATGCGTTCGTAGGCCTGATTGATCTGCTGAATGGGAATGATTTCTATATCAGAGGTGATTCCGTGCTGCGCGCAGAAATCAAGCATCTCCTGCGTTTCCGCAATACCGCCGATCAGCGAACCTGCGAACTGGCGGCGCTTCATGATCAGGCTGAAAACCTGCACCGGCAGCGGCTCCGGAGAGGCCCCCAGCATGCACAGGGTGCCGTCACGCTTGAGGAGTTGCAGATACGCGTCCACGTCGTGCTTTGCCGAGACCGTGTCCAGAATGAAATCAAAGCTGTTAAGGTGCTGCTCCATTTCTCTCTGATTTTTTGATACCACTACCTCAGCCGCGCCCAGCCGGCGGGCGTCTTCTTTTTTGTTGGGCGACGTCGTAAACAGAGTCACCTGCGTGCTCATGGCGTGAGCCAGCTTTATGCCCATGTGTCCCAGTCCACCCAAGCCGACGATCCCCACCCTCTGCCCTTTGCTGACTTTCCAGTGGCGCAGCGGAGAGTACGTGGTGATGCCGGCGCAAAGCAACGGCGCCACTGCGGGAAGATTGAGGTTGGCGGGAATGCGCAGAACAAAATCCTCATCAACGACGATCTTGTCGGAATATCCTCCATATGTGACGCCGCCCAGGTGCTTGTCTTCGCCGTTGTAAGTGCCGACAAAACCAATTTCACAATACTGTTCCAGGCCATCTCGGCAGCTTGGGCAGGCGCGGCAGGAATCCACAATGCAGCCGACGCCGGCAAGATCGCCCGGCTTAAAGCCTTTCACTTGCTCGCCAACTGTCGTGACTCGTCCGACAATCTCGTGTCCGGGAACACAGGGGTAGATGGTATTCTGCCATTCATTACGCGCGGCGTGCAGATCGGAGTGGCACACCCCGCAATAGAGAATTTCAATCTGGATATCGCGCGGACCAGGCTCGCGGCGCTGGAATGAAAACGGCGTCAGAGGTGACTGTGCTGAACCGGTGGCATAACCAATTGTCTGCAGGGTGGCGGGAGAGGCTACAGCGGACTTGCTCACGGGATATCTCCTCTGTGGTTGAGTCTAATACAACGGTTGGATGTGGAACCGCGCAAAAGGGATTGGAACCGGGAATGGTTCTTCGCAAGACTTTTATCCCGAGCGGCTGAGTGCTGAGAGGTGGTTGCTGCCTTCAGGTAATCTCAATGCCAATGATCTTGCCCGCGCCGTCCAGTTCGAGTACGCCGTCGGCGGCGAGGACAGAATCGCCGTTCAGCCCCGGAATGGTCACAAAGAGCCGGTCATCGACCACGCTGGCTGATTGGGTTCGGGAAATGTATTCGAGGCACCGCCGGCCCCGGCAGGGTTCCGGCAAGGTGACTGCGAGGTCGGCCAGTTCGCCGGTTTCGGTAATTGAAACCGCAGCATCTACCTGAAATGACGATTCCACGCCGCGCTCGTCTTCTGTCGGATCGAGCGTCGGCTTGAAAGCCACGTAGAAGTGGAAGCGATCTTTTTCCGGATTGAAGACGCCGCGCGCGACTCGCAGAGACATATAAAGAGAACGGAAGTTGTACCACAACCAGCACTCCGTCGTCAGTAACTCAGTATTGAGACGCTCAACCTGACGCCTAAACGCTGATATCCTTCATGCGCGAGAAATGCCGCCCTTAATCGAAAATCCTGAAGGGACTGCCAATCTGAGCCGGTTGCTGAGAGTCTCACTGCTGAGTGACAAATGAAAGTCTTCCTCACTGGAGCGACTGGGTTTGTTGGCCGCAACATGCTGAAGCGGCTGCTGGAAAACGGGCACTCGGTGCGCGCTCTGGTGCGCGAACATGAGGGGCTCCATGAACCGCCAGGCGTTGCCTACATCCGTGGCGAGATCGTCTCCGGGGTGGGGCTGGACCAAGGTATGCAGGGTTGCGATGCGGTGATCCACCTGGTGGGAATCATCGCGGAGAAGGGAAGAAATACGTTTGAAGCTGTCCACCATATCGGGACTCGAAATGTGGTGGAAACTGCGAAACGCAACGGCATTCAACGCTTCGTCCAAATGTCGGCGCTGGGTGTGCGCGCAGATGGGGTGGCTGCGTATCAAACCTCCAAGTGGAGAGGAGAAGAGGAGGTTCGGCGCAGCGGAATCGCGTACTGCATCCTGCGGCCGTCTCTCATCTTTGGGCCGGGCGACGGCTTTGTCACGCAAATGATGGAGATGATGAAAAAAGCGCCGTTTTTCCGCCCTGTCCCCGGCGATGGCAGCTTTAGGTTCAGGCCCGTCTTTATCGATGATGTGACATTCTGCTTCGTGAGCGCTCTGACCAGCCAAGCGGCAACCAATCAAACCATCGAACTTGGAGGCGCGGACGAGTTGACACTGAATGACGTTCTTTCAGAGATCGCCCGTTGCGCCGACGTCAACAAACCGGTGGTTCACGTTCCCTTGCCGCTGATGTTTGCAGTCGCCGCACTCGCCGGTATTCTGCCCAATCCGGCTGTAACGGTGGACCAATTGCGTATGTTGCGCGAGGGCTCCACCTGCGATCTTGGGCCGATGATCCATATATTTGGTTTGCAACCGAGGGGCTTTGCTGGCTGTGGGCGTAAATGAGTACTAAGGAGTTACCAACGCTTATCTAAGGGAGCTTTATCGCAACTGGCGGGCGTCCGGCGGGTTAGAATCGGGTGAGTGGCTGCCCGACAAAATTGAGCTGCTTCACTTGTACCCTCGCGACCGATAAGTTGTTATCGGGCAAAGGGTTTACAAAACCATACAGTTAATTCCAGCAGCTCTGCATCTAACACACGAGACGCCACAAACAACAGGAGATGATGAAGTATATGAGGAGATATCTCGGGTTGACTCTCGCTTCTCTGGTGCTGATTGCCGCCGGTTGCAAAGGAACGCCCAGCGCACGCACGGACGCGCAAATTGCTTCCGACGTACAGAATAAGATCAACACGGACAGTAATCTGCCCGACAAGCAACTCACCATCAATGCCAACAATGGCGTGCTAACGCTCTCGGGCGATGTGAGCAGTGATGCGGCGCGCAATGCAGCAGCCAACGACGCTGCGCAGGTGGACGGGGTCAAGACGGTGGTGAACAACCTTCAGGTTGCTCCAACCACGGCCAGCAACACACAGGCGGAAGAGCAACAGCAGCAGGAGGCCAGCAATCCTGAACCGGCCCGGCACGAATCGTCACGCCGCTCAGAAAGGCGTTCTTCGCCCTCGCATCGCGCGGCGCGCAACAGCGACAATGCCGACAACGATGGCGATAATGGTCTGCGAACGACTGTCCCGGCTACCAGCGCCAGCAGCGAGCCTGCCGGCAACAGTTACGATTCCGCGTCGAATACTCCTACCGCGCCTCCGGCTCCGACGCCGCCAGAGAAGGTCACGATTCCCGCAGGCACCCAGCTCTCCATCCGCATCAATGACGAGCTGAACTCGGAGACAGCTCAGCCGGGAGATGTATTCCACGGCTCCATCTCTTCTCCGGTTTCAGTTCAGGGAAGGACTGTGATCCCGACCAGTGCTGACGTGGAAGGGCGAGTCGTGGAGGTGAGGTCCGCCGGGCGCTTTAAGGGACAATCGCTATTGACCGTGGAACTCACCCGGCTGGTCATGCGCGGCAAGAGCTACCCAATTACCAGCGATCGCTGGTCCAAGCAGGGCAATGCACGTGGCAAGTCCACTGCTGAGAAGGTCGGCGGCGGCGCGGCCCTTGGCGCTATCCTCGGCGGTATTTTCGGCGGAGGCAAGGGAGCGGCCATTGGCGCGGCTGCCGGCGCCGGTGCGGGAACGGGCGTGTCCGCTGCCACCAAGGGACAGCAGATCGACCTGAAACCGGAGACCGTGCTCAATTTCCAACTGCAGAGTCCCGTCTCTGTTCAGCCGGGCAATTCCCGGCAGGCGATGAACGATTGATGGACGCTTAAAAATCGGCTGTGCGGACGTTTGCGCCGCGTAGACAAAGAAATGCTTTCGACTGCCGCCCACACGAGGACGGCATTTTTTTGGCTCCAGGAATGCTGGATGGCACAATAGAGGCGTGCACAGGAACGCCGGAAGGACATTACTCGCATCTCAAATCAGAAAATTCATTGGTTGCGCTCTGCTGGCCCTGGCTGCATCGCCGGCCGCTTGCCAGATCCAGGATCCGCGCCTGCCCAACGTCGCATTGTTCGGCGGGATGGGAATCACAAACGCGAATCCCTCGAATGCCGTGCACAGTTCCATGCAGTTCGGGGCGGACCTGGACCAGTCGGCCGCCTGGAGCCGGTCACATCCCATGTTTCCGGTCGGATATCTGTTTGAAGGCGGTTACATTAGCCCGGCCAATTCGTTTTCCGCCGGATCTGCCATCCTGTCACTGAATTATTTAGGCAGGTTCAATTTTTCTGACCGGCCTGATCCCGGAGTGATGACTTTTTTGACTGGCGGGTATACACGTCTGTTTGGCACGGGAAACGCGATCAATTTCGGCGGCGGGCTCGAGTTTAAAATCACTGACCTGACTCGAATCCGGGTTGAACTCCGGGATTACCGCCACTCCGGACCGGCGGAGCACAATTTCGCCATCCGGATTGCACTGGTGAAAACCTTGCCGGATTGACAGTTTGGGCGCGGCAGCTTAATTCAGCCGCATCTTCTCCGGACGGCATCCAACAGACAAGATGGCCAAGACGAAGCTCACAGCCCTGATTCACACCTCCAACGATGCATTACAACTTGGCCGTGCGCTCGATTCATTGCGAGCATGTGATGAGGTGGTGGTCATCGATCACGGCTCTAGCGACGATACAGCCAAGGTGGCGCGCGAGCACGGCGCCAAAGTAGTGACTGCAGTGAATGGCGTGGATAACGGCGCATATGTTCAGGACGCCGCGAACGACTGGATCCTGTGCCTGCATCCCTCTGAGGCGTTGGCAGAAGATCTTGAGGCCTCTCTGAACGAATGGCGTGAAAGCGAGCAATCTACCGATACGATTGGATTCAACATCTCCATTCGCGAGCTGGAGGGCCAGGGATGGAAGTTCCTGGCTCCGGAGATGCGCCTGGCCAATCGCAAACAGATCAACTGGATTGGCGAGCTTCCGCCACAAGATCCCAATGCGCCGAAGCTTCAGGGCTACATACTCAGGATTCCTTCCGAGCGGTGAGACGTTCAGCAGGGCAATTCAGTCATTGGGAATTTGGGAAGCGCTTTTCGTACCGCTTTTAAATTCACGTGATCACCAAACTGCGCAATTACCAAATCTGTTCCCGGCCCATTAGTATTATGTGGACATATTCACGGTTCGGAGGTTCATCTGGATCCAGCGGGGTTCGCCAATTTGCCGGGCGCGTTTTATGTGGCAGCCTTTTTTCTCTTCGGGCTGACGTTTGGCAGCTTTCTGAATGTATGTATCTACCGGCTTCCGCGCGACTTCTCGGTGGTGAGCCCGCGGTCCATGTGCCCGAACTGCGGGGAAGCCATTGCGTTCTACGACAATATTCCTGTTGTGAGCTGGATCGTCCTGCGGGGCAGGTGCCGGTACTGCAAAGCTCCGATCTCGCCGCGTTATGCGATTGTTGAGCTGCTGACAGGCATTTTTTTTGTTTTCGCGTGGGTTGCGCCCCGGACCGGCTGGTTTGAGAGCAGTTACCGCCATGTGATCCTGGGAAGCTACGGAAACCGGCCGGCGCCCTATGAGCCCAATGCCCTGGCCTTTCAGCTTTGCGCGCTGGGTTTCTTGTTGATCGGGCTTATCTTTACCGATGCGGAAACCAAGCTGCTGCCGGATCTGCTCACCAAGCCGGGCATCGTTGTGGGACTCGCGTTCAGCCTTGTCCTGCCGATCGAAGGCCCGGTCAGCATTTTTGTTCACGCAATAGAGAACTGGCGCGTTGTTTCCCTGCTCAATTCACTTGCGGGGGCGGTGCTGGGCTCGGCATTCATTTTGGGAGTAGCCCTGGTCTATGAAGCATTGCGCAAAGTGGAAGGCATGGGCCGGGGCGACGTAAAGTTGATGGCCCTGATCGGCGCCTTTCTGGGCGTGAAGCTCACGTTGCTGGTGCTGTTGCTGGGTTCGCTCGTAGGCAGTTGTTTCGGATTGCTCCTTATGCTCGTGGTGTGGCGGAAGCGGCTAGCGCGGCGGAGGCGCACCCATCGGGCAGAAGAGGCCGGCGCAGCCGCCGGGCGGGCATGGCAATCAGCCCGGCTAGTCTATCGAAATTTCGAAATCCCCTTTGGCGTTTTTCTTGGCGGTGGAGCGCTGGTGGCGGCCTTTTGGGGGGCGGGCATCATCCGCTGGTACATGAGCTTGTACTGATGCCAGGAAACGCCTGATTACTTCGGTCTGATAGAGCGTTTACCCTATCGTTTCCACGATTGGGAATGCATGACAATAGCAGTTGAAATCGGCTGTAAAATGAAGCCAGCAAAAACAGCCATGGTGGTCTCATGAAATCATTTTTCGCGATGTTAATTGCCGTTCTGCTGGGCGCGAGCGCGTTTGGCCAGCAGTCGCTGGGAGATGTTGCGCGTCACAATCGCGCCAAGAAGAAGCCTGGTTCCGTGATGGAGTTCAACGACGACACCATGCACCGGACAATCGCGCCCGATCAGGATGAAAGCAATCCCGGCGATCAGGACAGCAAGCCCCAGAAGGCAGTTGCTGCGAAAGACAAGGCCAGCAAGAAAGACGACGCTGAAGCCGAGCAGCAGAAAAAAGAGGACTTGCAGAAGAACATCGACTCACAGAAAAAGAAAATCGCAGATATGCAGCATGAGCTTGACCTCATGCAACGCGAACAGAAGCTGCGTGCTGCCGCATATTACGGGGATGCCGGAACCATGTTGCGCGACTCCGCCAAGTATGCCGAAGATACTAAAAAGCAGCAGGACGACATGGACGCCAAGAAGCAGGACATTGACGCGGCCCAACAAAAACTCGCCGACCTTGAGGAGCAGGCTCGGAAGTCCGGATTACATACAGAATAGAGCTTCAGCTCAATAATTCCAGCACAGCCGTGGGCTGTGCTTTTCTGTTTTCAGGTTAGGCAAGCTGGCAGGGGAGAAGGTTTCATCCCTTTTTCAGTTCAACCAGCACCTGCCGCGCTACTTCCTTCAACGTTTCGAAGACGCCCTGCCCCTGGAAAGCCACAGCTTCAAAAACCGGTTCACTCTTTTTGACGAGTTCCCGGCTCAGTTCTGCCACGGGCAAGGCGCTAGGCAGATCGCGTTTGTTGAGCTGAAGGACGTAGGGTATTTTCTTAAAGTCGTAGCCGTGTTCCTTCAGATTCTCCTGAAGGTTATCGAGTGCTTCCAGGTTGGCGTCCATGCGCTCTTCCTGCGAATCTGCCACGAATACCACACCATCCACGCCGCGCAGGATAAGCTTGCGGCTGGCGTCATAGAACACCTGTCCGGGAACCGTATACAGGTGGAACCGGGTCTTGAAGCCCTTAACGGTACCCAGGTCGAGTGGCAGGAAGTCAAAAAACAGGGTACGGTCGGTTTCCGTTGCCAGTGAGATCATCTTGCTTTTCTGCTTATCGGAGGTTTTATCGAAAATGAACTGCAGATTCGTGGTCTTACCGCCCAGACCGGCGCCGTAATAAACGATCTTGCAGTTGATTTCCCGAGCCGCAAAGTTGATGAAACTCAAGACTCTCCTCAGATATGCCGCCACCGTGAACAGACCGGGGCTCGAACAGGTGCTAAAACCTATATCGCTTGAAAAGACTGTTTATACCATATCAGAACTGCTTCGAGGGGAACCTAAAGTAGCTGGCGCGTTCCCGCTGACAACAGTCCTGGACCCAACGCTTCAGCCCACACGCCTGAAGAGCAAAGCAGAAGCATTTTTTCAGCGCTTCTGGGCGGCCGGCTGCGGCAGCGGTCCGGGTGGCAGCGGATAATATCCCTGCTTGGCGATTACAGTGAGGTTAGGACGGAGTACTCTCACTTCGATCGATCGATAGCCGCTCGACGCCGTCGGCCGCGCGTTGTAGCCCAGCGTGTACTGGTTCCGGGCAACGTCAGTAATTCTTGAATAGGCTTTTTCGATTGAGGAGCGATCAAACGCGGCATAAGTTTGACCCGCTGTGTCGCTCGCGTACCGCGGCAGAATATTTCCGTAGCCGAAACCGGGGAAGCGAATGCGATTGAGGCGGTCATAAATGGGTATGGCTGCCGTATCCACGCCCAGCGCATAAACCTGGATATTGTGTGACAGCAAAACCCTTCGGACCTCGTCATAACGCGCCGTGCTGCCCAACTCCCGTCCATCACTGATGACGAAAATAATTTTGCGGCGGGTCTTGTCGCGACGGGCAAGATCGTTGGCGGCGCGGAGGATTGCATCGTTAAGAACGTATGATTCCTGTACCGGAGCAGGCACGGCCTGCGGCTGCACGCTGGGATCCGCTTCATGCCCGTTCAGCATCGGTCCATTGTGCGAAAACGGTCCTCCTCCTATCATCGGCGGTCCGCCTTCCCGCCCGGGGCGCTGGATGCTGTGCAGGCTCGCAGTTGAGATGTTATCTGCGCCGGAAAAATTTGTGACCTGCTGTACCGTATGGCCGTAGCGATACAGCGCGACTTCGTCAAACTTGCTGAAGGCGCCGATCAGAGCGGGAAGGGTCTCATTCACCTTTTTCATCGTGGTGGAAGGCAGGTCAGTGTCTATGACGACAGCAGCCGTGAGAGGGAACGGATCGCTTGTCATAAACGTAAGTCTTTGCCGCACGCCGTTTTCATAGATACGGAAATCCTGAGGCGTCAAACCGGCAACCAGTTGGCCTGAACTGTCCTTCACAGTAACAGGTACCTGAACAAAATTTACGCGAACGCCGTACGTGTACAGGTCGTTCCTGCTGGTGGCAATGCCTCCTTCCGGCTGCGTAGACGACGGAGGTGTGGGAGATGGAGGGGTGGGTTCGGCGGCCGGCGCAGGGGCTTCAGGGTGATCGTTTTTCGGGGCCGGAGCGGTGCCGGCGGGGAACTGAGGCTGAGGATTCTTGGGTTGTGGGGCGTCCGGTATGCTCTGCTGCGCCGCCAGGGGCAGCACCAGCACTAGAAAGAAAAGCAGCCTTCTAACACCAGGCTCGAAGCCGATCATCGTCCTCCTCCTGTATGTAAGACGCTTCAGCGACATAAAGCAGTTTCCGGCACTGAAAAGCTTGGCCAACACATTCTAAGATCGAGGCTCTTGCCTGATCTTGCAGGTGTTCGCCCGCGGGCAGCTATGGATCCTTCAAGCATTGTAAATGGCTTTCCGCATTGAGGCATTCTGAAACAGGGTTGCCTGCATCCAATACAATGTCCTTAACAGCTCAATTTCCAGAGAGGCAGTCGCATGCGGACTCTAATCGCCGGCATATTTGCCGCGCTGGTGTACGTTGCCCCGGCAACGGCGCAGAAGAGCGCACCAGCCCAAAATCAACAAGACCAGACGCCGGTTTATCGCAAGAATGTCGATGTCGTAAATCTCTTCTTTACCGTCAAAGGCAAGCACGGAGCCCTGGTGCCGGGTCTGGGTCGCGATGACTTCGAGATCTTTGAAGACGGCAAGCCGCAGACCATCAAATATTTCTCCGCAGAAAGCAATCAGCCGCTCACGCTGGGCATTCTTGTGGATTCCAGCGGAAGCATGCAGGCCATGCTGCCGGAAGAAAAAATCGTCGCGGGAGATTTTCTGCGCCAGGTGCTCACGGACAAAGACCTGGCATTCGTCATCAGCTTCGATATCAGCGTGGACCTTCTGCAGGACCTTACCAGCGATGTTCACCTGTTGCGCACGGGGCTGGACCGGGCGCGAATCAACGTTGGCGCGGGCAGCGGAGGATTTCCCGGCGTCGGCGAGGGACCGATTCCGGTTTCCCGGCCCAAAGGCACGCTGCTCTATGACGGAGTCTATCTTGCTGCCGACGATGTTCTCAGCAAGCAGGTCGGACGGAAAGCCATGATCGTGCTCACCGACGGCGTGGACCAGGGGAGCAGGATGCGCCTGAAAGATGCCGTTGAAGCTGCGCAAAAAGCGGATGCCATCTGTTATGTCCTGCTCATCAGCGATCCTCACTGGGGATCCGATTCGCATGAGATGAACGAACTGGTGGAACAGACAGGAGGACGTCTCATCACAGTCAATAAGCCGGATAAGCTTTCCAATGCGTTCAAGGAGATTTCCGACGAACTGCGCAGCCAGTACAGCATCGGTTACACGCCGACCAACGACAAGCACGATGGGACTTTTCGCAAGATTCAGGTGAAGTCCAAACAGGGATACAAGATACAGGCCAGAAAGGGATATTACGCCCCGCAAGATTAGGGCGACTCGTCAAGAACATTTCTAAGTCGCGGGCCGTCTTGGCTCCTTGCGAGCAGCTTCAGCGAAATCGTTTTGCCAGCATTCCGGCGCCTTCACTGCAACGCGGTTGAGGGTCCGCTCCGCCGGAGCTATCCCATACCCAGGTCGGAGGAAGATTCGAGCGGGGTGCCGCAGACGCGGCAGATCACAGCCGAGCAGTCCCCACAGATCAACGGATCAGTCACTTCCCGCGCGCAATTGGGACAGTAGAGCGCTTCAGCAGGAGAATGAGGAGCCTGAGGTGGTTGAGGAGGTTCTGCCATGATGCGAATGAGCCTGAATTGAGCGAACTGAACCCACAATGTAGCATAGATGCATGGAGACCAGGACAGACGCGCTTCCCTCGCAAGCGGACCAGAAACTGCAACAGGAATTCAATGAGTGGGCTGCCGCGGGCCGCGGCGATGCCATGGAGGATCACCACTCCGATATCACTGACCAGACAATTGCTCTGATGGACCTGCAACCGCGTGACCGTGTGCTGGACCTCGGCTGCGGTACGGGATGGGCGACGCGCCGCCTGGCCCAACTGGTGCCAGACGGTGAAGCCGTTGGCATCGACGTGGCTGATGAGATGCTGCACCGGGCCCAGCAGTCCTCCTCGGGGATCAGAAATGCGCGGTATGTCTGGGGATCGGCTGAGCGCATTCCGTCAGTAGACAGCTCCTTTGACAAAGTGCTCTCGGTTGAATCTTTTTACTACTATGCCGATCAGGGTAAGGCCCTGGACGAACTGCGCCGCGTGCTGGCTCCCGGCGGCCGCCTTTTTATCCTGATCAATCTCTACCGCGATAATCACTATTCGCTGCTCTGGGTGGGCGAGTTGAGAGTTCCGGTGCAGGTCCGGTCAGAAGCCGAATATCTTGAGCTTCTGCGACAGCACGGTTTTGTAGATGTGGAGGCGCGCCGCATCCCCGACCGCAGCCCTACACCCGAAAACTACTCAGGGAAATGGTTCAAGAACGCCGACGAACTGAGAGACTTCAAGCGCATCGGGGCGTTGCTGCTGATGGCAACCAAGCCGCGGTAAGTGGCGATACGCATTTCAAAACGGAGTGCGAGCTTACGACGGAAGTGTTACCCTAGAGATGTCTTGCGCGCCCGTAGCTCAGCTGGATAGAGCGATTGCCTCCGGAGCAATAGGTCGGGAGTTCGAATCTCTCCGGGCGCGCCATTCCTTCGATTTTGCTCTTTCAAAGATCAGGTCAAATGGCTTTCTGTATGTGGGATAAAGACTTGCGCCATCGAAGCGGCAGTTCGAAGCCACCATTTTGAGCAATTGTGCCTGTTCTGATGGATTCTGCGTAAGATATAGAAAATACGCCTTATTCGCGAGTTCTAAGGCTCTCTTCGCATTTAGCAGCATATCCGGGTTCGCCTCGCTAAGTCCCTGCATCGCCATGAGAATCTGCTGCTCGTCAAGCTGCCACTCCGAGGTTTTGCGCTGCCAAAATTCCTCTGAGATTTTGCCGTCCAACTTGTCCGTATAGGCTTGGTCAATGCGATTGCGAACAGCGGTAAGGCGTTGCTGCAATCTCTCCATCTGCGTTTTCTTTTCAGCCTGGCAATTCTTTTCGCTCTGCGTGAGGGAGCTTTCCAATTGCTGCAACACGTCATCGGGGATATGAATATCTTTGAGGATTTGCCCCAGACGTTCTCCCATTTCCTCTTCACGAACATACGGGAGATCGCATTTCCCTTTGGAGCCGGTGCAACGGTAATAAGTGTATTTCTGCTTTTTGATTTCCGCCGTCAACATGCAATCGTCAAAAGCGCAAGTCAACAAACCTCGGAATGGAAAGAGATGCTTTTGATAGCGGGGGCGGTTATGACCATGCAACACCGCTTGCACCTGATTAAACACATTGGGGCTGATAATCAGCGAGTGAGTACCCTTGTAACGCTCACCCATCCACTCGAAGAAACCGGAATAAAACGGATTGCGCAGCAGCTTGTGAAGATAGCCCTTCTGAAACGTTCTGCCGGTTTCCGTGCGAATGATCTTCCGCAACTCTGCCAATGAATATTTGCCAGTGGCATAAAGTTCAAATGCACGCTTGGCAACGGCGGCATTGGTTTCGTCGACTTCAATCGTGTGATTCAGCTTATTGTTGATGTAGCCCAGGGGTGGCCGGCTCGGATAAACGCCCTGAGAAGCCTTCTCCCGCATGCCCTTTTTCACTTCTTCCCGCAGGTTCTCAATGTAATTGCGGGCAATCACCAGTTGGATGCCGTGCACAAGCTTGGCCTGGGACTTCGATTCCTTGCTGATGACCTGGCCCTCTTTGGGAAGATGGATTTCCACCCCCATATCTTCCAGCGTGACGCAATCAGCGAAGTTGCGGTACAGGCGGTCTGTTTTCTCCACGATAACGACCCGGCACTCCGGACGTTTCTTGAAGAATTGGACCATCTCCCCGAATTGCTTGCGGCCCGTGGTCTTGGCCGTCTCCACATCCACGAACTCACGAAGGATCGTGATTCCATGCTTCAGCGCGTATTCGCGCAACAATTTCAATTGTGCCGGAATCGAGAAGCCTTCTTTCTCCTGATCCTTGCTGGAAACACGCGCATAAATAACGGCCTGCTTTGCCAGTAACGTCATATGTCTATTCTCCCGCTTATTTCGGCTCCTTCAAGTCATTTTTTGATGGCCATCCGAATTTGGCCGCGGCTTGCAAGAAGCCGGAGGTAATCTGATACACCCGCATAGGTTTTGATTGCTTGTAAACATTGGTTTGGATGAAAACGCGGCGCGGATCAATGCCAAACATCAAAGCCACCTTGGAGATCCCAGAGAGCGTACCCGCCAACTCACGATTTGTGGCGAGGTCCAGAACGTCCCGCAACTTCCAATCCTCCAGCCACGCCGTTGTCCCGTATTCGAGGAGCTTTGCCAAAAGCCGGCGCTGCGGGTAACGAACGCGTCCTGTGAACTTCTCAAACTCTTCCGCTGTCCAAGGGCTATCCGCTTTGACTAAGCTGCCGCCCTCAAATTGCTCCATGGCCAGCTGCGCGTCTTCCAGAGTGCGGCAGCGAATAGTCTTGCCCTTGTATTCAATCTCGTAAGGATAGTTCACGAAGGGATGCTCCTCTAGCACAGACACAATAATAACACATAGATGCGTAATATGACCGTATGGATAGAAAGTTATGCAATCTTCTTTTGACGATCCCATTTGTCGAGGAGCAGGAAAAAATCGCGAATGGCTTTCAATTCGTCATCGGTAAAGCGAACGCTTTGATTAGGTTTGCGACCCTGAGTTCCCTCTGCCCCGGAGAGCGGCGAATCGGAATCAGGGAAACGCGTTGGAGTGCCTACTGCCATCAGGACCACCGTGATACTGCGCCCGCGAGACCATTCCGCGCGGGAAGCCGCAACTCATTTTGCAGAGTAGGCGAGACCGACAGAGTACGTCCAATACCTTTTTCCCTCTCATTTATGCTCTCGCCGTATAGATGGAAAATAGGGGCTGAAGCGCCAGTCCGCCCAAACGCGCGGGAACGCGCATCGAAAGAGCGGCTGGCTTAAGCCCTTCCCTCGGAATGGCAATAACAAGGGCTCACAAAAATCGGCATGGAGAGCTAAAGCTCTTTGAATATTCTGGCTAAGGGCGTTTTCAGCCCTTTGGAGATCTTGGCCAGATTTACTAGGGAAATATTGCGCACGCCTCGTTCGACGCCGCTGTAATAGGTTCGATGGAGTCCGCACCGCTCCGCAGCCTCTTCCTGGTTAATGCGCTGGGCCTCGCGGATGCGCCGGATCGCGCGGCCAAAGCGAATACGAATGTCGAGCGGCATAACCAGCCATATTCGCGGCTTGAATCCGATGCGTACACAGCCGATGAGTCACATTCCAAATTCGAGCGCATCTCTGATGGCGCAAAAATTTCTCCAGTTATTTTTTGATTCCTCACAGTTGGCCAATAAATCAGTCACTTACGTTCCAGATGTGGCTAAACTTGCGCTATAAATGAAATTTGGCGAATTTGCTGGTTCTAGGTGACCCAGTGTATAAGTGGGTTAAGATCTTCGCCTGAGTCGCCAAGCAGCCCCCCTCCCCAGGTCCCGCATGGAAGACCCACGCTCGCTAGTTCACCACGCAAGGCAAGATCGGTAAGAACTAAATCTCTACGTTTGTTCGCTTCTGCGGGTTTGAGTGGCGCTGTCCGAAGTGTGCTCGTCGCCGCAAAGTGCGGGAAATGTAAACAGGCGTGTGTTTACAAGAACGCTTATAACCGGCTTGGCGCCGGCGACATGGAGTTCGTCATGATTCGGAAGACACTGGGTATCCTCGTTGTCATTGTTGCGTGTTTCTTCACTTTCTCCTGCCATGGGCAGATCACCTCTCCGGTGGCCGACCAGGCCCCGCCGGTATTTAACGCGGACCACAATTTCCTGCAGACGCATTCTCTGAACGAGACGATCAATCCGGCGACGGGCGCGGTGAGCCTGAAGATCAGCATCGACGTCCCAGGCGACCGGGGCGAACTTGCGAATTTTGCCGTGCAATACGATTCGAACTCCGCGCATCACGGGCAGAACTGGATGGGGAATGCGGCGTATCTCGCGGCAGGCGGCTGGAGCTTCACATTTCCCTCGGTGTCGGTGACCCAGGGAACGGGCACCAACAATCATCCCCAAGGCCAATACGCCGGCTGTCCGTACTACAACAACTTCATTCTTACGGACTTGAACGACGCCACGCACAGCCTCCCTCTTATATCAGAGACCGTAGGTACCGGTTGCCAATATCCTTACGGCATCTACGAGAATCTTACCGGAGGCGATTCCAGCGTTATCGGTGTTACAGAAGATTTCGGCACCCCCGGAATCCCAACTCCACTTCTGACCGCAAGCGACAACGATGGTACCGTATACACCTTCAATTCGGCGAGCCATCAGTATCCCGGTGACAATACTTACCCGAACTCAGAATGGATGGCCGTTTCATCCATCTACACTGGTGTTCCCAATTCCATAGAGGACCGTAACGGGAATGTGGTGAACGTCGTAGACCAAAACAACGGGCAGATTGCGATCAAAGATACGATGGGACGCACGTCGGTCTCGACCGACGGCTTTGGCATGGGCACGACCCACATCACGGTTCCGGGACTGAACCCCTACGCGCTAGTGTGGGAGCAAAAGCAGTTTGCGGCATCGTGGAATGTTAAGGCCCTCGTGGACCCGAACTTGACTTCGATGTACAACTACGATCTTGCGAACGGGATTGCTTCGCCGCCCCATTGCATGTTCGCGGGTCAGGACGAAGTTACCAGTGGCGAGGTCACCAACACTGTCAAGGCCAGCGACAATGCTTATCAGCCGGTGATCTCGGAACTTGACCTGCCCAATGGGCAGAAATATCTCTTCCTGTACGACTGGGATCCCACCACTGGCACTGGGACTGGTTTGCTGAAGCAGGTCACCTATCCCGACGGAGCGGTGGTGAACTATTCCTGGACCATCAATAAGAGATCGGTACAGGAAGTGTTCGGGGCAAGCAATCCGCAATACACCTGCGAAGCGGAATCGGACGAGCCCGCGCTGCTAACGAAAACGGTAAAGTTTGACGGCGTTAATGTTGCGCTGGAGCAAGACTACAATTATTCAACTACCTGGGCGGCGGCCAGCGTTTCTCCTTTTGAGAATTGGAGCGCGAAAAGCACGACGGTCACGACTAAGGTTTATGCCATCGTGAATGGGAGCCAGCAACTGACTTCGCAGTATCAGACCGTCTACAACTATGAGCCGCTGTCGGTCCCCTCGGTGGTGAATTCATACTTAGCTAGCGCAGTGTACATACAGACTCCTAGCGAGAAGAACATTCTTTACTACGCCGATATGGAACAAACGCTGCTCAAGCAGGTGAACAAGACCTATTGGGATTACTGGCAGCGGCCCGTCGATGTGAAGGAGACGGAGGATAACGGGCAGACCAAAGAAACTGAAACCTGCTATTTGGGAGGAATGACGTATCCGGCGGGTTCGTTGTGTCCAACCTCTAACGGCAATCCCAGCAGCATTGGCCAGATGATCAGCGATGTCTTCAGCCTGGATTACGGCACGGCCACGGGATCGGCAGCAACCGTCGGAACGCCTGGCGCGTTGTTGCAACACAAGCATGCCGATTACAACTCGTTTACCACTCCGCTATATCCGAGCATGCCGACGATCCTTGACCGGCCAAACGACATTATCACCTACGACGGCAGCGGCAACGAAGTAGCGGAAACCGATTACTGCTACGACAATGCGAGCGGTCCTTGGTCTGAGTGCAAAGCCGGACCGTCGATTGCGCCGGTCTGGCCTAGCCAAAGTGTCGCCATCCAGCATGACGAGGCAAACTACGCGAGCGGCGCGACAACTCCGCGCGGCAATGTGACCACCGCAATCTCGCGCTGTTTTGTCGGCGGAACTGCTACGCCATGCACTCAGGGCGACACGGTTACACAGTATGCGTGGTACGAGACCGGGCAGATGGCGTCGAAGACCGACGCGTTGGGCAACACCACCAGCTACTCCTACGTAGACAACTTCGCCACCGACGATTCGAATGAAGGCGCTCCCGCGGGGCCGGGGCAGACGAACGGATATCTCACCAGCATCACCGATGCTCTGGGGAACAAGTCGTATTTCCAATACGCGTTCAATGACGGGGCGCTGCGTAGCATCACCGATCCCAACGGAGAGGTGACGCACTATTACTACTACGCGAAGAGCAGCGGTGGCCTGGAAGATCCGCTACGGCGCTTTAAAGAGAGCGATGTTTACGATTCCAACGGAAATCTTTTTGGGCAAACGCAGGTTTCCTATCAAGATGGGGCTTATCCCGCTAGTTCTTATCCGACGACGATTACAACCCAGAAGAAGCTTGACAGCCGCAATGTGACCACGGTCGCGACCTCGGATGGCATGGGCCATGTTTATAAGACGCAGTTGACCAGCGATCCGCAAGGCACAGACGAGACCGATACCACCTTCGACGGATTGGCACGTACGTATTCGATTACCAATCCGTTCCGCTCGACCAGCGATACGACCTATGGTGTCACCGCGAACCAATTTGACGCGCTCGGCCGGGCGACGAAGGTGACGCGGCAAGATGGCAGTGTGGTTACCACCAGCTACAGCGGCCCCTGCACAACGGTTACGGACGAAATTGGCAATCAGCGCAAGAGCTGTAGCGATGGACTGGGAAGATTGGTCGAGGTCGATGAGCCGGGCGATTGGCAGTCGGCGATTCCGGCCACGGCAACACTCTCGATCAACGGCAACTCGCTTAAGTCGTACACCTATCCCGCCACCCAGTCTTCGGGATCCATCGCGATCTCCCCCAACAATCCCTGCCGGTCATTCATGGTTGGGGGCCAGGGCACCGAGACGGTATGCGACCAGGGTACGGTGTGGGCAACGATCAACGGCGGCCACCAGATCTCGACGGGATATACCGCCACGGGCAACAATACGCAGGATATCGCCAGAATGGCTACGAATCTGGCGGCGGCAATCAATAGCGACAGCGTTGCGAACACGATTGTCATCGCTTCCGCAAACAATGGCACGGTGACTGTTACCGCAAAGACCGCCGGTGTACTCACGTACCCGGTGACCGCCGGGGTCACTTCGAACTATGCTCCGGGAACGTGCGGAGTGGTGTGCTTCAGCCCGCCAGGATTCACCGCCGGCGGATCGAATGTGACCGGCGGCGCGAACGCCAGGACGACTTATGATTACGGCACTCTTACGGTGACCGTCGGCTCGTGGACGTCCTCCACGGCTTCGTACGGCAACGGCGGCGCAAACAGCGGCAATAATACCAATGCGCTGGCGCTTTCAGCGCTCAATACCGTGCTCAATGCTGCGAGTTCGCCGGTGACCTCCCAGGTGACCAGCAGCGGCCTTCTGCTGACAGAAAAGACGCCGGGAGCGGCAGCCGATGGCACGCAGGTTAGCGTGAACTCGACCTCCGGCAATTCCTCATTGTTTGGCAGCGGATCGTTCTCCGGCAATACCACCATGCTGGGTGGCGGCTATAATGCCGGCTCGACGCTGCGTGTACCCTACGTGACGCTCTATCAATACGACGGCTTAGGCAATCTCAAGTGCGTGGAGCAGCACGGCGACTCGACCAGCGGCGCGGGATGCAGCAGCTATCCGAATCCGGCCGCAGGCGACACCTGGCGTCCGAGGATGTTCACCTACAATTCGCTCTCGCAGTTGCTCACCGCGTATAACCCCGAGACGGGCAACATCACATATACCTATGACGTAGACGGCAATGTAGTGAATAAGACCTCTCCGCAGCCCAATCAGGCGCAGGGCAGCACGGCGACCACTACGGTTACGTACTGCTATGACACGCTGAACCGCGTGGTGGCGAAGGGTTTTGCCAATTCGCCCAACGCTCCGCAGCAGTGTTCGAAGGCCGCGCCCTATTTGCCGACTCCGTGGGTGGTCAACACCTACGGCCAGACGGCGCCCGCGATCGGGCGGCGAGTGGAAATGGACGACAACTTCGTCCAGTCGGTTGCAACCGGCAAAACCACATGGACCTACGACCGCACCGGCGAGGTCACCAGCGAGACGCGGACGACGAATCCCGGATCGGGCCTGAACGCGGTGACGCAGACGATTGGATACAAGTACCTCATGGCCAACCTGACCCAGATCACGTATCCGGACAACACGCAGATCAACTACAGCTACGACAACGCCGGGCGCGTGCAATCGGTGAGCGATGGCACGAACAGCCTGAACTATGTGACAGGCGCAACCTATGCGCCGAATGGCGGTCTCGCCGGCTTCAACGAGCAGGTCGGTGGCACAATCACCAGTTCGTTCCTCTACAATCCGCGGCTACAGATTTGCCGCGAGATGGCCAGCAGCACCGGCGTCGTCCCGCAGTCGTGCACCGACAGCACGCACGCCGGCAACGTGATGGACTTCCAGTATGACTTTCATCTGGGGAGCGACAACGGAAATCTCTACACGGCGCAGAACAAGCGAGACCCCAGCCGCACGCAAACTTATAGCTATGACACGCTGAACCGGATTCTGACGGCTCAGACCCAGGGCACGTTGAATTCTTCTGGGCAGATCGACTGTTCGATCCTGGTTGTTCCAGGTGGCTCGCAAACCAAGTACTGGGGCGAGAGCTTTACCTACGATCCGTGGGGCAACCTCACCGGCAAAGCCAGCACGCAGTGCAGCGCCGAGAACACTCCGCTGGCGGCGAACGCTTACAACCAGCTGGCGGCCTACGGATATGACGTGGCCGGCAACCTCATCAATAACGGCGGCGCGACGTATGCCTATGATGCGGAAAGCGAATTGGTTTCCGTGCCCAATGGCTACAGCTATCTCTACGACGGCGATGGTAATCGTGTCGCCAAGGTCAATGGCGCCAGCGGAACGCTGTACTGGTATGGCGCTCCAGGAATTGTGGAGGAGACCGACCTGTTGGGCAATCCGCAGTCGGAGTACGTCTTCTTTGGCGGACAGCGAGTCGCACGGCGGGACATCAGCAGTATTGCGACGAATGAGTACTACTATTTCTCAAACCAGATTCACAGCACGGCGCTGATCACGGATGTGAACGGGAACGTCGAAGACGACGCCGACTACTATCCGTGGGGCGGAACGCTGCAGTTCACCAGCAATCTCGCCAACCACTACTGGTTCACCGGCAAAGAACGCGATGCCGAAACCGGGCTTGACTACTTCGGCGCCCGCTACTACAGCAACAACATGGGTCGCTGGATTATGCCAGACTGGTCTGCGAAAGCTACAGGCGTGCCGTATGCGGACTTCCACGATCCTCAAACGCTCAATCTGTACGGATACGTGAGAGACAATCCGATCGTGAAGGGTGATCCAGATGGGCACGGAGTAATGGATTACATTAAGGACTATATAGAAGCTTTTAAATCGACCAAAATCGATAAGAGTGCGGAGAAATATTTGGTGCATGAACACCCCAAAGGTTCCGATTCGCATGACGTTAAGATTCTTGGAGGTTCTGTCAGCGCAAAATCTTCGGGGCTCAACTCAAGCGTCAAAGCAGACGCAGCCATCGTCAGCTTTACGAAGAAGGTTGAAGGCGGCAACGTTAAAGGCACTGTTACAGATAACTTCGGCACTGCTTCGGTAAGTGGATCAGTTGGCACTCAAGCGACGGGATTTCAGGCAGGCGCCGAATTGCAGACCTGGGGAGGATCTATTTCGATCGGCAGTGTCGAATTGTCCGGAAACGTTTGTGTGCTGTGCGCTGGAGCCACCGCGGTTTTGGGTAAGCGACGGGGTAAAGGTTGGTGGTGAGGCTGGCGTGTTCGGTGTAGGTGTTGGTTTAAGTATTGGCGACAAGAAGGTAGGCTCTAAAAGCGATGGGTTAGGCCAAAGCAAGACCGAGACGAAAATACCATATCCTGTACCCGCTCCGTCGCCAAATAAACCTAATGACCAGAACGGGAGTGTCGGATCTCCATAGTAGTCTATGTGCATGCAGGGCGAAAACTATCTGCTTCAATTACATCCGTAAAAATAAGGAGGAGCGGTGCCGCCATTTGTTACAGTTATTCTGGGTTGTGGTTTTGTAGCTTTCGGAAAGTGGTTGTATGGAAATCCGAAGCACTTCGCTCCGCAATGGATGCCGGGTGCCAATTCGCAATCAGTAATTGATCTTGCAAGATTTCTGGGTATTTCGTTGGTATTCGTTGGTATTGCGGGCGGTGGCTTTGCTCTATCGGAAATTGTCCATGGTGGGTTCATAGGATACATTATTGTGCTGATCAATGCACCGATCATTACGTGGCTTGTGTTCCGGAAGAAGAGAAAGGAAGCATCTGTGTAACTTCCTGCGCGATTCAAGGACCACACGAACTCGTGCAGGCCCATCGGCTATCAGTTCGTCGTTATCCCGGGATCCCTTTTCCCGGTTGCATCGGCGGTGGGCGGCCTGAATATTATCCGGGTGATCGTCTCTCCGTGCCGCGCCCAGGATGCCCATCAACAAATGGTGTGGGGATAATGAAAATCAAATGGGATGTCTTTCGGCAATGGCTTTGGGGTGGAGTATTCGTTGCGTTTGTGCTCGGGGGCCTGGAGAGCCTTGATTTATTCCATACTACTGAAGTTTGGCTAATCGCAGCCTTGGCTGGACGATGTTCAGAATTGCGTTCGAGCTTGTGTCAATGGGCTTGGTAGCCTTTTTCTGGGCTTTCGGTATGTACTTTACTTTTGAGCTGTATGGCAGACACGCTAAGAAAGAAAAAAGAAAGACGAGAGTTGGCGGATCACAAAGACAAAAGGACATCCGCTACTACGAAAGGCAGCGATTTGCTAGAGCATAAGAGCTGAAAATGGGAAACCTCCCCATCGCAAATTAAGGCGCGGACTGGAATCCGCGCTTCGTTATTTGTGTTGCATTTATTTTTTGACGAGTTTGGCTAATCCCCGAAATGCCTTCAAGAATCCGCTGGTAATCGGGCTTGGTCCCTGCTTCAGGCTTTGAAACTCACGAAAACACTCCCCACACGAACTGAGATGGGGACTCCAAAGATTGAGTTCATCAATGCTCACCGAATGCCGAGCCAATCTGCGCAAGAAATCGAGGCCAGGACAGCCGATACGCTCCGGATTGGAGCGTTTTTCGGCTAAGATGTTGCGGCTTGCTTCAAGAAGCGGATCTACTTCCGTGTCATATGTTGATCTTTTTTAGTTCATATTTAACCTCTGCTTCGCTTGCTGCTCCTCCATGCCAGACGACCCTGCTGGCCTCCTTAAGCTTTCGTGTTTGATCTTCGGCAGCAGCGTGGGCGGCAGACTTGGAATGGTTGGGTTCCGTTTTGGAAAAATATGAAATGAGAAGATTCTGTTTTCGACGAGCGGTTGTGTATTCCTCGCGGCAGTATTGAAACCCCTCTCTTCAGAATAATGCGAGCATTTCGTCGTAGAAATCCTTGCCGTAGTTGAGCGCAAGCCCAGCAGCGGCATTTTTCAGTTGGTCATAGAGCTCAAGGAAATCAAGTTCATTCTGCTGACCACATTTACGCATCGCCGCTACGCTGGGAATATACATGAAAGGCCATCTTTCAACTCGAAAGGCTGTCCACATCGTTAGTTCAAAGAGCCGCATCAATGCGAGAGCTCGGAAGTAGGAGGCTTGTTCCGCAAGCGCCATGATCAATTTTTCCCTGTCGCTGCAATCATCAATTGATTTATCCAGGAGGTCGCGCAACTCTGTATTCGCCCATTCATGAACGAGACGGACGTTGTGGTACATGCGCCAGACGAATTCGCGCGCGGCATGAATTCTCACTCTCATTGTCCGGCGAAAGTGGTAATCAGACTGAACAAGTCGCGAGTATCGTTCGCTTGCGGGGTCAAACAAATTTTGCGCCTCGTCCCAATCCACTCTCCGTAAAAACACCGTGACCTCGTCAATCGTTCGGTCGTCGTGAAGTCGAAATTGCCGCTGGACCACCAGATAAAGACCAATGACGATAAACGTGATGATTGGGACCCAAACGGCAAAGAGGCTCATTTCCATCTGTTCGCTTTCTTGTTCTTATCCAGCTCTTTGGTATGGCGCGTCAATAAATTCAAAAGCTCACCGGGATCTGGCGTAGAGTCTGCCTGCTGAGGGCCGCGATGTTCCTTCCGTATGAAGGCTCTTAGCCAGATCGCGGAAGCTAATATGTATGCCACAGCAGACGAATAACTGAAAATTGAATTCATTTTTGTTCCGAAATCGGAACGCAGCGCGTCGGCAATCATGCCGACCACGCTAAACAGACCGAATCCGAAGAGAATGGCAAACGCCCGACTTTGGCCTGGCGGCCTCCAGAAAATAGCCAAAATTCCGAAAAGGGCAAAGACACCCGCCAGCATATAGTTCATTGCCAAGTCGAATGAAATGTAAGCGACTGTTAAGGGGCCGGCCTGTATTGGCGCATGACTGAGCCACTTCCAGACGGAGATGGAAAGGATCGTGAAAACGACGCCTGGAACGAGGAGTTGAAACCAACGGCGCCGGAAGTAATAAACAGCAAACACCTGGCGGAACGATTCATTCATCGCTGCTAACCCTAGTAGGGCGTAGCCGGCCTGTGCTATCCAATAAATTCGCGCGTATGTCTGTCGATTACTGAAAGTTGCGACCAGGAGAAGCCCCAGCACATAAATGATGGCGTAGCAGATGTACAGGAAGAAAAAGGGGAAGCCCTTGCGCCATATTCTGCCGCGGACGAGAACTGCCGCGAGCGCGATTTCCAAAAGCGCACCTATCAATCCCAAAACTCTGTCGATGACGCTTAGCATAAATAGGGGGCCAGCTTAAACCAGCCCCACAGATCGGTAAATGACTTCTTGCTATTTCGGGCAACCGACGTCACCGGGGATGCACGTTGGTTGAGGAAGCGGTCCTTGATTGGCTATTGCCGCAGGAACTCCAGTGTTTAGCAGAAGTGTTGTTACCAGCAAGAACTGCACACTGATCTTTCTCATGTCTTTTTTCTCCGAGAGTGGTATTTGTGCCCGCGTGAGCGGACACGAAGAGCATATTCGTTCTCCCCTTGTAACCTGAGTCTCATTGACTTATTTCGTGACTATAAAAATTGTCGATTTGCAGAAAAAGCGTGAAGAACATTTAATAATATTCAGGTGAGTCGATGGGAAAGCGTATCTTCTTTAGGCAGAGTAGCCGTATTCGGGGATAATTATTGCTCTTTGGAGCACTGAAGCTCTTTCGGAGTCATAATGACTACCCCGGACGACTCACCCCATCATATGGATTGCTTCGGCAGTAATTGTGGATTAAGTTTATCGTTCGGATTTGATTAGAATCTCCTTATGTTTAAGGCAGCCACGGATGACCTCCAAAATTCAGGGGCCAATTTTAGAAATCGCGATCGAATTATTCGCCATTCATGGGTACGCCGGAGTGGGAATAAGAGACATAGCA
Organism: Candidatus Angelobacter sp.; assembly: GCA_035712465.1. Classification (GTDB taxonomy): domain Bacteria; phylum Acidobacteriota; class Terriglobia; order Terriglobales; family Acidobacteriaceae; genus Angelobacter. The sequence continues at coordinate 1,118 of DASTAS010000002.1, read as the reverse complement.
GCGGCTGCCAACGTCACTCCCGGATCAATATTCCGCCTCTTTGAAAGCAAAGAAAGTCTCTTTGAGGAGGCACTGAAAACCGTTGTTTATCGGTCGCTCGCGCCAGGAGACTTCCAGAAGTTACTACAGGCTGAGGCCGACGAGTTTCCGCTCTTGGTTCACCGCGCCATTCGAAGGTGGTACTCCTCGCTTTCCCCCCAATCGGCGCGATTGCTAATGCATGCTGCTCTTTCGGAAAACGCAGAATGGCGCGAAATAGCATCGGTGCGCATTGCGGAAATCGCTAACATTTTGGCGCATACCATCCGAAAAGAGGCCCGCAAATCGAAAGTGCGCAATCTTGACGCAGTCGCCGCTTCTCGGACGCTGATCCTAGCCTTGGCCAACCTGAGAGGCACCCATTCCTTGTTAGGCACGAAGGAAAAAGAGGGCGATGCCGTATCCAAAATGATATTGCAATGGATTCACGGCCTCGCTCTTGCATGAGTTTACCCCTGCTCTGTTAACCCCCGAAAATCTGAATCGAATCAAGTGGTTCGTTTTTATACCAACTGATCTCTTGCATTCCGTTTTGGTCTGGAGTACACTCCCCCCGCAGTATTGAACAGATGCAGGCGCAGAACAGGCTAAACGCTGGTATATGGGACGGGGCTCTGTTCGAGTGGATGAAGCACAAGCACGAGCTGGCCTCCGAGAGTGAGTAATGTCCCGCGTCCTGGCGCTTAGGATCGAAAGAAGGAGCTGCGCATGCTGACCGGGGCTGTATAGCAACGAGCAGTCCCGGTTCAACAATTTATTTCGCGGTCAACGCTGAGTTGACGCCAAACCTTCGAAGCGACGCCCTGCTTCGAACCATACCCCCCAACGATGTTGCCCAGGTACTGTAGGGTCCCGATGCCTCGGACTTCCGGTGGACCCCACAGCGAAACTTCAATCACTGATGTAAAACCAGGCTTGGAGCGTTCCCCTGCTGACCACCAAGGAGATGAGATGAATGTCTTGTCTCCTGGCGGTATGCTCCGGAAGAACTTTCTGGAGTGGACAGGTCCACAGGCTGCGCGCCTTTTGGGGCACTACGACCCCGTCAAGGAGATTGGTCAGACCCGTGGCTGAACGTC
>DASTAS010000001.1:0-98018 GCA_035712465.1 Candidatus Angelobacter sp. | reverse complement strand
ATTCTCCAGCCTTCAGGAAAGCGTTTGAAGATGAGCGTGAACAGTCCGTGCGGCGTCTTGCCGTCTGACATGGTGAGCCTCCACGTGCCGGTGACGACGGCTGAGCGGCGGCTGAGCAAGTCAATGTCGAGGTCCTGAAATTCAAGGTGGCCCATTTCTTTGCCTGCAGTTTTGTAACGCTGTTGGTAACGCGCAAGCGTTGGCTCCCATCCTTTGGTGACTGTGGCACCGGAAAAGAAGGTAAGGTCAGGCGCCCTCCAGTAGCCTTCCATAAAGTTTTCGAGATTGCCGTGGTTCCAGGCCTCCACCTGTGAAATCAACACGTGCTTGACGCCCTGCTTGAGTTGCTCGCGCATCTCCTCCGATGGCTCTTTCTCCTGTTGCGGAGCCGCCTGGGAAGATGGTTCAGAAGGTTGCGGCACCGGATAGTTCTTTTGTGCAATCAACAACATAGGGGAGAGCAGAAGCAGAACCAAAGATTTATGCATGGGGCCATTTTAAGCCCCGCCGGCTAAGGTAAACGTCCGAATTTGCGAGGCTTACCAAAGTCACATGGTAAGTGCAGAGGTACATTGACCCGCGTACATGGGTGGGTTATTTTCGACTCACTTAAAGGTTCTGTCTTCCAATACATCGGGACAGTTGACCAGCAAAATTCCCCTGACAGTTAAAGGGCGCCACAGAGTCGAGAAGAGAAGCCCTCATGTCTGTAATTGAAACGGTCGGAAGATACGAGATCATTGAAGAGCTTGGCCGCGGGGCAATGGGCGTGGTTTACAAGGCCAAAGATCCCACCATTGGCCGCACTGTAGCTCTCAAGACTCTACGTCTCGACGTCCATGGACTGGACGCCGCCGAGATGGTGCGCCGTTTCCAGAATGAAGCCCGCGCCGCCGGGGTCCTCAGCCATCCCAACATCGTAACCATCTATGACGCAGGCGAATGCGATGGGATCTTTTACATCGCCATGGAATTCATTCAGGGGACCACTCTGCATGAGCTGCTGGCTGAGCAGCACATCCTGCCTACGGAAGATGTCATCCAGTATTCGCGACAGATCTGCAAAGGGCTCGACTACGCCCACTTCCATGGAATTGTCCATCGTGACGTGAAGCCGGCGAACATCATGATTACGGCCAACGGCACGGTAAAAATCATGGATTTCGGCATTGCCAAAGCCGGGGGCAGCATGACCTCGACCGGCCAGGTGCTGGGCACTCCGAACTATATGTCTCCCGAGCAGGTGAAGGGGCGGCCGCTGGACGGACGGTCAGACCTTTTCAGCTTCGGTGTGATTCTCTACGAGATGCTCACCGGAGAAAAACCGTTTGTGGGCCAGAACGTCACGACCATCATTTACAAGATCGTCAATGAAAACCCGATCGCGCCACGCGATCTTGACGTGACCGTCCATCCAGGTTTGAGCGCCATTGTCACACGGGCCCTGGCCAAGTCGCCCGATGACCGCTATCAGAATGGCGCCGACCTGGTCCGGGACCTGGAAAGCTACAAACTGGCGGGAGCCCCGCTGCACGCCACTTCGAAAATCACACCCGCAAAGTTAATCACGGGAAAATTGAATTTAGGCAAGATAACCTCCGGCAAGCTGGCGGCGATGAGCACGACGCACCCGCCACAACCGGCTCTGCCGCATGAAAAAACTCTCGTCCTGCCGGCGAAAGCCGCTAACGGCAACGGCAGCGGAGCGACAGCCGCAGCAGCCGCTCCTGCCAAAGCGCCCCGGCAGGTGCGCCAGCCGGCGCGGCAGATTCGTGCGCCGCGCAAAGAAGTTCTGATCGCGGCTGCGGCATTGATCGTGTTACTCGGCAGCGCAATGGCCGGTTATGCCTTCATGCACACGCGCTCAAGAATGCGGCAGCTCCAGGCGCAGATGAACGTCCAGCAAGAGACGCATCAGGAGCAGGTGCTGCGGCAGCAGAAAACTGCACTTCCGGCAGTAACAGCCTCGAAGCCCGCTCATGATGACGTGATCGCACCCGACACCACAGTCACGTTTGTGAAGTTGCCCAAGCCGAAGAGAGCGCCTGTGCTTTTACGTCCGGTAAAGGCGCGCAAGGCAACCAGCTCGCCCAATCAGGTCTACACGCAACAGAGCGAACTCACGTTTGATTCCAAGCCTGAAGGAGCCAAGGTGGAGATTGACGGCTGGAGCGAGCCGAACTGGGTCACGCCGTTTACGGCCTCGCATCTGGCGGCCGGCTATCACACCATTGCCTTCAGCAAGCCAGGATACCTGCCCAAAGCCGAAGCAGCGCAATCAGCCGTGGGCAAGAGCGTCCCGATTTTTGCCGAATTGAGCCCGGCGGTGTCCACGCTGGTCATTACCAGCAATCCGTCGGGAGCAAACGTCTGGGTGGACGGAAAAGACAGCGGCAAGATTACTCCGGCGCAGCTTACGGTGGAAAAGGGCCCGCATCGTGTCGTGGTCCGCAAGGCCGGGTTCAAAGATGCCACGGCCGATGAGACTGTGGCAGAAGGGCAGACAGTAAGTTTCTCTCCCATGCTGCTGAGCGCGAACGAAAATATCAAAGACGCGAGCAACGGCAATCTGCTCAAGAGAATGTTCGGTGGGGAAAATAATGATGTGCCCGAAGGCAAGGGCCTGGTACACATCCGCACCGAGCCCGAGGGAGCCACCATCATTGTGGACGGAAGAACAGCCCCAAAGAAAACCAACGTCCGCTGGCCGGCCGATCCCGGCGTCTATAGCATTCTTCTGGAAATGCCGGGGTATAAAACCGTGCAACGGAACATCCGCGTGGTGCAAGGCAAAATTGTCAGTGTGGATGAGATACTAGAGAAACAGTAAGACTGCTGTTTCTATGCCCCGCATTATTATTTCTTCTCCCGACGGAAGACGAGGAGTTTTGGAGCTCACGCGGCCGGTCATCACGATCGGACGAGGCACGGCCAATGACCTCGTACTCAACGACGCCAGCGTAAGCCGCTTCCATGCCGTAATCAAAGTTCAGGACCATACCCTCTCCATTGCCGACCGTGGCAGCACCAATGGGATCATCCGCAACGGGGAGAAGATCAATGAAGAAAGCGAACTTCAGAACGGCGATGTCATTCAGGTGGGCCAGTATTCCCTGCGCCTGGAAAAGCTGGAGGAAAAAGACATCCAGATTCGCCGGGCGGAGTGGCCTTCCACGCTGGACCACATCATGCGCGGGCGCACCGGTCAGGTGCCGCTGCCGCGGTCCGGCCAGGCGCTTGAATCTCCCGCCGAGCTGGCCGCGCGCGTACGCAAGCTGGAGCGGGAAAACTACCTGCTCACGGTGCTCTATGAGGCCGGTAAGGCGCTCAACTCCAAACTTTCCATGGACGATCTCAGCCGGCAGGTAATCGCCCTTACCGCGATGATCGAAGGCGTGGAGCGCGGATTCGTGATGCTGTTTGACGAATCCGGCGAGCCCGTGCAGCAGAGCGAAGTGGTGTACCGCGACCCGGCGCACTCCGGCAACCAGTCGCAAATCATGCTCAGCCACAGCGTTCTTGAGCTGATCCGAAAAGAACGCCAGGCCATTCTCATTGACGACCTCAGCGCGGATGAGCGCTTCAGCGGCAGCGAGAGCCTGAAGATCTCCGGCCTGCGCTCCGCCATGTGCGCCCCGCTGATGGGAGCAGAGCGGCTGTTCGGGGTCGTCTACGTGGACAACATGGACAAGCCGGGGGCGTTCACGCAGGAGGAACTCAACGTATTTTCAGTGGTGGCGGCCCAGGCGGGCGCTGCGATTGACAACGCAGCCGCACACCAGAAGATCTCGCAGCAGGCGGAGCAGCGCCTGGCTCTGGAGCGCTTTCTGGCTCCCGAAGTGGCAGAGATGATCGCCGCCAATCCGCAGATACGCCTGGGCGGCGTTAATCAGCGAGTCAGCGTAATGTTTGCCGATATCCGTGGCTTTACCCAGTTCAGCGAGCACACCGAGCCGGCGCGCGTGGTGGAGGTGCTGAACGAATATTTCACCCGCGTCACGGACGTGATTCTGGACCACGATGGGATGATCGACAAATACATAGGCGACGCGGTAATGGCCGTCTTTGGTGTGCCGATTGCGAAAGAGGAGGATGCCGGCAATGCCGTGCGCTCGGCCATTCACATCCAACGCCTGGTAGCGGAGATGAACCGCGATGCCGCGGCCCGCGGCTGGCCTGAACTGGCGGTTGGAATTGGCATCAACACCGGCGTAGTAACGGCAGGCAACATCGGATCACCCCGGCGGCTGGATTACACCGTTGTAGGCGACGCAGTGAACCTTGCTTCGAGGCTGATGGACAATGCCTCGGGAGGGCAGATTCTTATCTCCCAGCCCACCGCGCAAGACCTTGGACCCGACTTCAAGCTTACCAGGCTACGGGTCCGCCGGGTGCGGGGAAGATCAGAACCGGTGCAGGTATTTAGCGTGGACTGGCAGGAGGCTCGAACCCATGGCAGAAAGAAAAAGAAAAGGCGCCTCGGGCGAGGCGCCTCCGCAGATTGATAAGCCTTGTCAATCCATGCTCCTACATCTTGCTGGCAGCTTTCTTCTTGGCGCGGTGCGCAACTATATTACCGCTGACTTTGTTGTACTCATCCTTGGTAAGGATGTGCTTGTTGAGAAGAGCGCGTTTGCTGGTGTAAGGACGGCCATCGATTACCTTCTGTGCCGTAGCTTCGTCCAGACCGGCCGCTACCAGATCTTCCTTGCTCGCCGTGTTGATATCCACTTTCTTGCTGCTGGACTTCATGCTTGAGCTTTTTTTGCTCATTTTGCTTGTGCTTGTGCTGCTCTGGTCCGCACTGGTCTGGGCGAACGTCACGCCGGCAAACAGGCCCAAGGCACAGAGCACAGTCATTATCCGAACAAAATTCCGGATCATAGGTGATTCTCCTTCTTGCAGATGGAATAAACTGCAAAATCTTTGCCTGAAAAGGAGTCTAGGGTTTTCGCCTGAAAATGTCAAAAACGGCAGCTTCTTGCAGTGCTAAGAGAATGGCAGGTAAATGGGTGTGGGGCCTGTCATGCGCGCTTCGGATCCACTACAGGCTGGCCGGACTCCCAGGCGCGCTTGGGGCGCTGTGCCTCAGGCAGATCGCGGTCTTTCACGCGGTCGTAGACATAACGATCACTGACTGTGCCCAGCGACTCGTTGTACAGGCTGACGTCGCCCACGGCTTCGCGCAACTCCTCGGAAAACTGGTGTAAGGCTTTAAGATGGTCGGCTGTGGCCGGAACCTCAGTCTTGGTTGTCTTGAGAAACTTCTGATAACCCTTATCTATGAGGCGGGAGATCTCCGTCCCGATCAGGTACCCGGGTTTGGCAAAAATACGCACACCGCCTTCTGCGTTCTTCTCGATTGCAGCCGAGCAGTTGAGTTTCTTTAAGAAGACGCGGTTCTGGGTTCCGGGGGCGTCCAGAATGTCAAAGCCATGATCGCGAAGCCATGCGACGGCTTCATCATACGTGCGTGCGTGAGTTTTCTTTGCCATGAGTCACCTGTTGCCGCGTGCGTCCTGACGCACGCTAATTCTCCCTTGTTCTTGCCAGGAACGGATACTGTCGCACATTCGCGCGCACCACGGCAACATTACCCTTGTCCAGAGAGTTACCCCACACTCTGGGGGTTGCCTCTGCTGGCGGTCGGCGCGAGCTGCGCTCTTAACAACCGTGAAGCGCATCAGACGTCCCAGAGACGGTCGTCGACCGATTTTCAATGAGGATGCTTCAATGAGGCAGTGCTATCGCCTTTCGAGCACTCTCTGCCTCCAAAAGTTGGCGCCGCCGCCACGACGCTCAGCTTCAAGCTGAAGCAATCCCAGACCCACGAAGATTCATCATCCTCGTCTATTGATGCTGATCTCAAATGGAGGGGAATTCTTGGAAAACTCTAAAAAACCGGCGCCTTTTCTCCCCCGAGATTTTCAGCGCCGGCTTTCAAAGTCAGCCCCTCTCGATACAAGGGACTGACCGGCCGCTCATCTGCTTTCGGCCAATTTTTATTGGAATGCAAGAGGGACAGCAACTACATGTAATCAAGATGCCGTGTGAAGATAAGAGCGGTCAATAGCAAATGGCTTCTCCGCACTTAGCAGCTTATTAACCACGCAGATGCCGCTGCCAGGGCTTGAAATTGGGGTATACTGAGCCCGACCTGAGAAGCGGAGCGAATTTATTCGATTTTTACGGCTCCGTTCCAAGCTGTGTGGGGCAGCTCTCATTCCAAGGTACTGCGGGGTTGTTGAATCTTCATATCTTGACCAGCGGCCGCCCCGGTCGGGAGGGGTCCTTATGGACCTGTTACTCATTCGTGCTGCATTTATTGCGTTAGTAACAGTCACCTGCTTGTTCCTTCATCCTTTCGGATTAAAGGGCTGGCCCGCCGTGGGCGCGGGAATATTGATGAGCGTGGTGGTCGTGGGCTTTGAAATGCGCCTGCGCATCGTCAGCTTGAAGCGCCTGATCGGAGCGGTCATCGGAAGCATTCTAGGAATTCTTGGCGCTTATCTGTTCAGCATCGTCCTGCGCAACAGCATCACTCACCCGGAAACACAGCGTTTCATGCAGTTGATGGTGATGCTGCTGATGTCCTACGTTGGCCTGGTGGTGGGCGCGAACAAAGGCGACCTGCTGAATCTGGCTGCGCTGGGCGGGATCTTCGGCGCGGAAAAACAGGGGCGCAAAAGCTTCAAAATTCTCGATACCAGCGTCATTATTGACGGGCGCATTGCCGATATTGCCGAGACAGGCTTCCTGGATGGCGTCCTGGTGATTCCGCAGTTCGTGCTGCGTGAGTTGCAACTGGTGGCAGACTCCGCTGATTCGCTCAAGCGCAATCGGGGGCGGCGCGGACTCGATATTCTGCAACGTGTCCAGAAGATCGTCACCGTGAACGTCCAGATCGTGGAAGATGATTTTCCCGCTGTTCGCGAAGTTGACTTGAAGCTGATTGAGCTGGCGAAGGCCTACGAAGCCAAGATCATCACCAATGATTTCAACCTGAACAAAGTCGCGCAGCTTCAGGGCGTGGAAGTGCTGAACATCAATGAACTGGCCAACGCGCTAAAACCCATTGTGCTGCCGGGTGAGACCATGCGCGTGTTCATCCTGAAAGAAGGCAAGGAATACAACCAGGGCGTGGCTTACCTGGATGACGGGACCATGGTAGTGGTAGACAACGCGCGCAAGCTGATCGGCAAGAACGTGGATATTGCTGTAACTTCAGTCCTGCAAACCACAGCGGGCAAGATGATCTTCGGCAAATTCGACGAGCGCATCCGTGCCAGTGAGCCGCGGCCGGAAGCAGCGAAGCCAGAACCGCGGAAATCCCAGGCGATTGTGGTTGAATCAGCCGGAGGCCCAACGGAGTAGGGGCTATGCTTACTGCAGGTTCATAGACCTACGATGTGGCAGACCTTTGCTCCCCGAGAATAGAATGATCCTAAGTCTGATTCGCTCAAGGAGACGGAATCGGCTATCCCACCTGCCTGGGTTTCACCTTGCTCAACAATGCCAAGCTTCGTGGCTCGATGATTCTGCTGCTGTGCTGTTTGGTCGTAAGCGGCGGAATGGCAGCGATGGGGCAGGCTGCGCCTGAAGGCAAGCTCGACGTGACCGTGACCGATCAGAATGGGCAGCCGCTGGCCTCCGCGGTAGTGCTCGTTCAGCAGAATGACAAGACAATCTCCCAGGCCCAGACCACGCCCTCCGGACGCCTTGTTCTCGACCACATTCGCGCCGGAGCTTACAAGCTTTCGGTACAGCGTACTGGCTTTTACAACGCCTCTATCCAGACGGTCCAGATACCGGCAGGCGCTACCATGCCGGTGGAGATCCGCTTACAGCCGGTGCGGGAATATCGGCAGGAGATTGAGGTCAGAGCGGAGGGCTCGCGTATTGATCCGCAGCAAATTACCGGTTCCCACGACTTGAACGCTGAAGAGATTGCCACCATCCCTTATCCCACCACGCGCGACTATCGCAACGTGTTACCGTTCATTCCCGGAGTGCTGGCCGATAGTGGCGGACAGATTCATGTCGCGGGTTCCAGCACGCAGCAAGTGCAGGATTACCTTGATGGCTTTGAGGTGAGCCAGCCGGCTTCGGGAGCGCTGGCGGTGCAGTTGAATCCGGATTCGCTGCGGAAAATTGGTGTCAGCAGCACCCGCTACTCCGCCCAGTTCGGCAAGGGTTCCGGCGGACTCACCAATCTTGAAGTCCAGGATGGAGATAACCGGTTCCGCATCAATGCCACTGACTTTATTCCCACATTTCAGATTGTAAAAGGTGTCCATCTGAACAACTGGACGCCGCGGGCATACTTTTCCGGCCCGCTCATCAAGGACAAGCTGTGGTTCGATTTGTCTCATGAAGGCGAGAACGATCTCACGATTGTGAAACAGCTGCCCGACGGCGCTGACACCACGAATCAATGGCGCACCGCAGATCTGGCGCGCCTTCGCCTCAACGTTTCTCCCGGAAACGTGGCGACAGCCAGCGCCCTGATCAACCTGTTTGACGGTGATCAGGAGGGCATTTCACAATTCGACCCCGTCAGTGTCTCGACCAACCAGCAGCCCTCGCTCAAGCTGTACACATTGAAAGATCAGATGACCATAGCGGGCACCACGCTGCTGGAGGTGGGCGCCGGCTACCAGCAGACCAACTCGCTTGTGCAACCGCAGGGTCTTCAGGACTATATACAAACTCCCGCAGGGCACCTGGGCAACTACTATCTGGACAGTAATACCGCCTCTTCGCGCACGCAGGCGTTTGCCAACCTCTATCTCCGCCCGTGGTCATTTCTGGGAAAGCACCAGCTCACCCTGGGCGGCGGCGTGGATCGTGTGATCTTCAACGGGCAGGCTACACGGGACCCTATTCAGTTCCTGGACGGCAATAGCAATCTGCTGCGCGACATCACATTCTCCAATGCGCCGCACTTCAGCCTGAGCACTCTGGAGCCGAGCGCGTTTGTAGTAGACCGCTGGTCAGCGCGCAACCGCGTGAGCATCGAAACCGGCGCGCGCTGGGACCATGACAGTTTTCTGGGGCAGGATGTGTTTTCTCCGCGCATCGCCGGAACCGCAATGCTGGACACGGCGAGCGAGACCAAGCTCTCCGCCGGTATTGGAATTTACTATGACAGGACCAACCTTTTTGAGGTGGGCCAGGCCTTCCAGGGACCGCGCGTTGATACATTCCACTGCAACATCACTCCCCAGGACACATGCGCTCCCGGCCCGCCTGTGGTCACCGTTATTCCAGCTACCTTCATTGCAGATCCGAATCAGCTTACCCTGCCCCGGTTCGTTAATTGGAGCGTGGGGCTGGAGCGGCGCTTACCGGGCAAGGTATACGCGCGGGTTGATTTCCTGAGCCGCCATGGAAACAATGTATGGGCCTATGAGCCGCAGGAAAACGGCTTGTTTTTGCTGGGTCATCAGAAAACTGACCGCTATGACGGCGCGCAGATTACGCTACGCAAGGAATTCAAGCGCGGCTATCCCTTCATGATTGCCTACACGCGCTCACGGGCGCGTTCCAATGAGAGCGTGGATTTCGGCATTGACAGTTTCACCACGGGTGCGCAGGCGGGAGGGCCGCTGCCCTGGGACGCTCCCAACCAGGTGACGTCATGGGGCTCTACTCCCTTGCCGTCATTCTGGAAATTCAAGGACATGGACCTGGCTTATTCCCTGCTGTGGCACAGCGGCTTTCCGTTCCCGATCGTCAATAATTTCGGAAAGATCATAGAACCACCGGGCTCTCTCCGCACGCCCGCGTTCTTGACCGTGAATCCGGCCATCGAAAAGAAATTCACCTTCCGCCACTACCGCTGGGCTGTGCGGGTGGGAATCGAGAACATCACCAACAGTTCGAACTCTTTGGCGATCGATAACAACAGGGACTCACCCACCTTTGGGGAACCCATCGGAGTAGCGCACCGGACGTTCAACGGGCGGATCAGGCTGTTGGGAAAGCAGTAGCAGTCAGCACTCAGCAATCAGCATTCAGCAATCAGCATCCAGCCCCTGAACATCACCTCAAAGAGGAACAGGAGCAATCCCAAAAGTCAACAGCCGGAAGCAGCGGCCAGTTCTTATTCAATCAAGCCAACTCTGCGCTGCCGCAAGCGGGAGCGGAGCCGTAGGCGGAGCACCAAAACATTTTCATGCTCGTTTGCGACCACTTCGATCAAGAGGGTATGCTTTTTATGGCCGTTTCGGGCCCTTGTGGATTTGTTGCTTCGATCACGTGCGATTTCGTTGCGATTGCGCGCGATTCCGGCGATGTTCAGGGGCTGGATGCTGAGTGCTAAATGCTGAGTGCTATTTAAATTCCGGTTCTGGCGTCGCGGCCAACAGGGTTCGCGTGTATTCGTGCGCAGGGTCCGAGGTGATCTGCTCTGCCGCCCCAAGTTCCACGATTTCTCCGGCCCGCATCACGGCAATGCGGTCACAAAGATAGCGGACGACTGGCATGGAGTGTGAGATGAAGAGGTAGGTCAGGCCGAAATCCCGCTGCAATTGTTTAAGCAGATTCACGATTTGCGCGCCCACGCTCACGTCCAGGGCGGAAACAGGCTCATCACAGACAATGAATTTGGGCCGCAGCACCAGGGCGCGGGCAATACCGATGCGCTGGCGCTGTCCACCGGAAAACTCGTGCGGGTAGCGCCGCAGCGCCGAAAGATCCAGCCCCACCGCCCGCATCATCTCCTCCGCAGCAGCGCGTCGTTGCGCGGGGCTAACGGTCCGGCCCTCATGGATGGCCAGCGGCTCGGTCACGATTTCGGAAACGCGCATGCGCGGGTTGAGCGAGGCAAACGGGTCCTGAAAGATGATCTGCATGTCCCGGCGCAAGCGGCGCAGGGTTCCGCCGGAAGCAGCGAGCACGTCCTGATTGTTGAACCGAACACTGCCGGAAGTGGGTTCAATGAGGCGAAGCGTCATGCGCCCGAGAGTGCTCTTGCCGCATCCGGATTCGCCGACCAGCCCCAACGCTTCCCCCTGTTCGATATCGAGGGAAACGCCGTTCACGGCCCGCACCTCGCGCTGCGCCTGCCCGAAGGCGCCTTCGGTTGTATAGACCTTCACCAGGTTGCGGAGTTCGAGGAGAGGCATGGAAGTGAGAATATAACCCAGAGCTCAAAATCCGCGATGTTTCTTGAGCGCTTCACGAGCGTTCCGGTTATCACGAGCCGAGCTGCGGATCTTTTTCCCGGCGCAGATTGGAGGCGCAGTAAAGCGAGCGCCGCCTGGACGCGCAAGGAGGGCTTGGGATCGCTTTGGGTTGAATGAGCTAACTTCTTTAGAATCCTGATTGATCTGGGGAAGGGGGGTGCCTTTGGTAGCGTCCAAACCGGGCGGATGGCTGACAGTTTAGACCGGAGGCATGGCTGGAAGTCAATGAGGGGTTGAGTTAAGGAAAGAAAGGAAACTGGAAGCGCTGCAAGACTGGAAGCTCAAGACCGTTCACAAGAAAACGGCTGGAATATAGCCGCGACGGACGCTCGCGTCGCTCACCCGGGCGGTGCAAGTGACCTAGGGCCAGCGTGTTAGAATCTGGTTAACTCCACTTGAGAGAAGCTTTTCTTGATTGAACTAGCGCCCTCTATTTTGTCCGCTGATTTTGCGCACCTGGCTGACGCCGTGCATGCGGTGACCCAGGGCGGCGCGACGGTGCTGCATGTAGATGTGATGGACGGGCATTTTGTCCCGAATATCACCATTGGGCCGCCGGTGGTGGCTTCTCTGCGAAAGACCACCAATCTGCCGCTGGATGTGCATTTGATGATCGAAAATCCGGATCAGTACATTCCGGCGTTCGCGGAGGCGGGCGCGGACTGGATTTCAGTGCATCAGGAAGCATGCGTGCACCTGCATCGCACGCTGGAGCTGATTCACAGCCACAACATCAATGTTGGCGTGGTCATCAATCCGGCTACACCGGTGCAGATGCTGGAAGACATTCTGCAGATGGTGGATCACGTCCTGGTGATGTCTGTGAATCCGGGGTTTGGCGGGCAAAAGTTCATTCCTGTGGCGCTGGAGAAGACCCGCAGGCTGGTTGCCATGCGCGAGGCTCGGCGGCTGAATTTCAGGATTGAAATGGACGGCGGTATCGGCCCAGATACAATTGCCGATGCCGTGCGCGCAGGCGTGGAGATTCTGGTTTCCGGCAGCGCCGTTTTCGGCCATGGAAACCCGACGCAGAATGCGCAGACTTTATTGAAGCTTGCCCAGGAAGCTACCCTGCAAAGGGTATAAGTGATTTTGCAATCTTTGAGGTAGGTAATGGTGCGTAAATTTTTTGTCTCCTCCGTACTAGCCTGTGCTCTGCTGCTGGCTGCAGGATGCCATCATAAAGTACAGAACCCGCTGGCCAATATCAATTCCAAGCAGCCCGACAAGGGCCTTTATGACCGCGCTCTCGATTCGATCAAGCATGGCCGCTACCAGGAAGCCCGCACGCTGCTGGAGACACTGATCAACGCCTATCCCGATTCAGAATATCTCGCCCGGGCCAAGCTGGCGGTGGGCGATTCCTGGTATCAGGAAGGCGGCACGGCAGCCTGGCAGCAGGCGGAGGCAGAGTACAAGGATTTTCAGACCTTCTTCCCCAACCTGCCGGAAGCTTCCGAAGCGCAGCTCAAGGTAGCAAATATTCATTACAAGCAGATGGAGAAGCCGGACCGCGACTTCAAGGAAGCCATGCGCGCGGCGGATGAGTACAGGACGCTGATTCAGACCTATCCTGACAGTCCGCTGGTGCCCGAAGCCAAGCAGCGCCTCCGCGAAGTGGAGGAAGTGCTGGCGGAAAGGCAGTTCCGGATCGCGAACTTCTACTATTTGCGGCAGAACTTTGCCGCCGCGCAGGCGCGGCTGAAATCGTTGGTGGACTCGTATCCGCTCTATAGCCGCATTGATGATGCCCTCTTCGAGCTTGGCCAGCTCTACGAACGAGAAGCTGACGCCATGAAGAAATCGCCAAGGATTCCAGAAGCTGAAAAAGAGAAACTCGCAGCCGAGTTCCAGGGACAGGCAGTAGAGGCTTTTTCGCGCATCATCACTCGTTACCCGGCGATGCACCGGGCGGAGGATGCGAAAAAGGAACTGGCAGCATTGAATGCCACCATCCCGGTACCCACGCCGCAAGCACTGGCGGAGAGCAAGGCAGAAGAAGAAAGCCGCGGCAGCCTAAGCATGATGCAAGGGTTAATGTCGGATTTTAAAAGCAATCCTGTCGTCGCACGCGCTAGCAGGGTAGGTGAACCGAACATGCAGGATGAGGAGGTAGTGAGCGCGCCGGCAATGGTGAAGGACCTGCAGAACCAACTGAAAACCGGCGCTCAAGGCGATGGCAAAGTCGGCATTCAGGCGCTGGCGGGAATCACCGGGAAGGGCGCTCCGGGACCCAACCAGCCGCCTCCGGGAATCACACCGAACGGCTCCGCCACAGAGGGAGCGCCTCCACCGCCTGCGCCGGCGCAGGTGAATGAAGTCCACCCGGACCAGAACAATGCGAACGCGGCACAGCCTTCCACTGCGGACAGCGCATCCGCCCAGAAGCTGGACAAAAAGAAGGAATCGACCAGCAAAAAGAAAAGGAAGAAGAAAGGGCTGCGCAGATTAAACCCATTTTGATGACGAACCGGCCCAACAGTGCTAGCACCTTGGAATGTGATAGGACATATACCTCACCGGGTACTGAGGTGGTCTTTCCATTGACTTCAAAGGTAATTACCAGTAAGTTGTCCCTTATTTCCCCCGCCTTTAAAGGTATGTTGACGTGTCGCTAAGAATCCTATTTGCCGATGACAGCGTAACCGCCCAGAACATGGGCAAGAAGATCCTCACGGAAGCAGGCTATGAGGTTGTGGCTGTCAGCAATGGCGCTGCAGCGGTCAAAAAGATCGCCGAGCAAAAACCTGACATCATCATCCTTGACGTTTACATGCCGGGCTACACCGGCCTGGAGGTCTGCGAGAAAGTTCGCTCTTCCATAGCCACCATCAAAACGCCGGTGCTTCTGACGGTCGGCAAGATGGAGCCTTATAAGCCGGAAGACGCGAATCGCGTACGAGCTGATGGCGTAATCATCAAGCCGTTTGAAGCGAGCGATTTGCTTGCCATCATCAAGAAATTTGAGGAACGAATCGCGGAAACCGCCGCAGCAGCCACTGTAGCTGCACCGCCGCCTCCAGCGGTTGTGCAGGAAATTAAGGTTCCGGCTCCGGATGTCAATCACGAGCCTCCGCCAAGGGCCGTGCAGCCGATAGTGGAAGTACCGGACCACATGGCTTCTTCTTCGGCATTCAGTGACTTGCTGGGAACAGAGGCTACGCGCATGGAAGAACATTATGCGCCGGCCGCAGAAGCTGCTCCGCCTCCACCTGTGCAGAGCGCACCGGCAGCGGTTGCCGCAACGGAATACGACGTGCCCGCCTCATGGAGGCAGGAAGCTCAGCCACAACCCACGGTGATCGACACACCAGTTTCAGCGGCGTCGGCTCCGGCTGCGGTTCCTGTCCGGCCTATGCAGATTCCGGTTTACCAGGAGCCAGCCCGCTTTGAGGTGGTTCCGACGGCCGCGGCTCCGATTGGCGATATCGAAATACCCCGTGAAGCAGGATTGCAGGAGACAGCAGAAGAAGCCACCCGAAATACGGTGGCGGATTTGCGTGACCCGGACCTGATGCCGACAATGCAGCATTTCGCCCAGCCTCCACGTGCTGCGACCGCGTCCGGCGTGGCCGAGATGCCCAACGGAGCTGTGGATGGAGTTTCTGCGCTCCAGGAGGCTGCGCAGCATACAGCAATGGCTCCGGAGGAGCCGCAGCACGTGATCGCCGAAAGTCGGCCGACCACGCCGTCCCTTTCCGACGCCGATTTTGAAGCCCGGGTGGCTGCCGCGCTGGCCGCTTACGGCCAGGCAGCGGAAAGCAGCGATACTACCGCAGTCGCCAATGAGGAACCTGAGGTAGCGACTGCAAGTGATCCCGAGGAGACGCAAGAGCTTACTGCGCTTCCTGATGCCGCGCCTGCGGTTACTGCAAGCACCATTGGCATCGCAGTGGAACACACGCCTGAATTACCCGAGCAGCCTGAAGAGCTTCCATCCGTTTACGCCGGCGCTGAGCCCCCGGTTAGTGCAGGTCAGCACGAGCCCGCGTACGTTCGTGAACCTGAACCGGAGATGATCAGCAATGCTTCCGCACAAGCGGAAGAGCCAATGATGAATCATGACGCCGTTGCGGCCCGCCTCGAGGCCGAACTGCCGGCCGCTGCCGAAGCGGTCGCACAACAGGCAGCTTCGGGCGAGACAGAGCACGACAGCATTGCGCAGGCTGTACATCGCGTAATGGAGCGTATGAAGGAAAATCTGGTGGAAGAAATTGTTCGCGAGCTAAAGGCCAAAAGATAATGCTGCCCGCGCACTTTCCTGAGAGAGCGCGTCGCAAGATCTAAAGCCTGGGCCTCCCGCGCTTCGCAATTCGCTTGTCATTTTGTGTTACGACTGTATCCTTTGACTCTGCGCCATTGCTTCATTTCGGGCCTATCGACCTCTTTTTGTTGCAGTTCTCCTTTCCATGTACTCTCACAGAGAGCGTGATTCAAAGTGCATTTTTTCGATTTAGCGCCTGATGCTCTGCCTTTTTAAGGGCAGCAGCACACAACGTGTCTACAGCACTCCTGCCCCCTCGCTCACAACTGCGGATTTGCGCGGCGAATCTAAGTTCCAATGGTTCGGTTTTCCGGATATCGCAAGCGCCGGAAAACCCGGGAGGATACATGCGAAGATCTATTTTAGTTTTCGTGGGCGCATTC
This sequence comes from Candidatus Angelobacter sp., assembly GCA_035712465.1. GTDB lineage: Bacteria > Acidobacteriota > Terriglobia > Terriglobales > Acidobacteriaceae > Angelobacter. The sequence continues at coordinate 82,182 of DASTAS010000001.1, read as the reverse complement.
GTGGCTGCGTTATGGGGAACCGCAGCCATGGCGCAGGGAATTCCGCAAGGTTCATATCAACAGACCTGCAACAACATCTCAGTTAACGGTGACACTTTGGTTGCCAGTTGTCAGGACGCAAACGGAAGCTGGCACAGCACGAGCCTGCCGGGTTTTGACCGCTGCACCACCGGCATCCAGAATGACAATGGGACGCTCCGTTGCGTCGTCAGCGGCTACAGTTCGCCGGGGCAGAACGCCGCCGGCCCCTCGGGTTCCTACCTGCAATCCTGCCAGGACGTGCAGATTAAGGGTGACGACTTGCATGCACGCTGCCAGACACGCAGTGGGGATATTCGCGACGCCAAGCTGGACGATTACAGAAAATGCACAGGTGACATTGTGAACGAGGACGGTCATCTGCACTGTGGAACGGGCGCGCCCGTGGCGACGCCAGGATCGTACGGCCAACCCGGACCGTATCGCGGCCCAGCCCCATATAGCAACGTCAACGGCCCCAACGGCTCCTATATCCAATCTTGCACAGCCATCCATGTGGGCGGCGACGATTTGCACGCGCGCTGCCAGGCGCAGGACGGAAGCTGGCATGACGCCAAGCTGGATGATTACAACAGTTGCCATGGCGACATCGTGAATGTAAACGGCAAGCTACGCTGTGCCACGGGGTCTCCTGTCGGCGCCGCATACGGGACGCCGGGGACTTATGCGGGAGGCGCTCCCAATGGGTCCTACACGCAGACTTGCATGGATATCCACGTATCCGGAGATGATCTCCACGCTCGCTGCCAGACGCGCGGCGGGGATACCCGCGATGCCAAACTCGATGATTACAGGAAGTGCAGGAGCGACATTATCAATGACGATGGCCACCTGCGCTGTCAAAAGTAACTGCCCGTTGTCAATCTTCCGAATCGCGCGATCGATAAGTTCTGGATCGCGCGATTTGTTTCTTCTCCCCTGTTTGCCCAGTCCCGCGCTGCGCCTGTAATATCGTGCTTTGCAGACTGCGCACAATGCCACACGATCTCCCAAAGACATATGACCCCGGCGCAATCGAGGTCCGATGGGCGGAATACTGGGTCCGGGAAAAGCTCTTTCATGTAAAGACGCCGGAGCCCGGGTCAGATGCCGCCCGTCAGCCTGTCTTCACCCTGCTGCTGCCACCGCCGAATGTTACCGGCCGGCTGCACATGGGCCACATGCTCAATCAGACGGAGATGGATATCATCATGCGCTGGCGGCGCATGCGTGGGTTTCTGGCGCTGTGGGTTCCAGGAACGGACCATGCGGGTATTGCCACGCAGATGATGGTGGAACGGCAGCTTGCCGCCGAAGGCATCAGCAGGCAAAAGCTCGGCCGCGAAGCGTTTATCAAACGCGTGTGGGACTGGCGCGAGCATTACGGCGGAGCCATTCTGGCCCAAATGAAGCGGCTGGGCGCATCCGTCGATTGGGACCGCGAGTACTTCACCATGGACGAGAACCTCTCGCGCGCCGTCACTGAGGTTTTCGTTCGCCTGCACGAGCAGGGATTAATTTATCGCGGCGCTTACATCGTGAACTGGTGCCCGCGCTGCATGACCGCAATTTCTGATCTCGAGGTGGTGCACGAGGAGTATCCCGGCAAGCTGTACCAGATCAGGTATCCAGTCGCGGGCCAAAGCGGCAAATTCATCACCATTGCCACCACGCGCCCGGAAACCATGCTGGGCGATACGGCGGTCGCGGTGAACCCAAAAGATCCGCGCTATTTCGACCTGCACGGCAAAAGAGTGATCCTGCCGCTATTGGATCGCGAAATTCCCATCATCTTGGACGAACTAGCGGATCCGGAGTTCGGCAGCGGAGCGGTGAAGGTCACTCCGTCACACGATGCGAACGATTTCCAGGCCGGGTTGCGGCACAATTTGCCGCAGATCAACGTGATGGATGATCAGGGCCGCATCAATGAGAACGGCGGACCGTACGCGGGTCTTGATCGCTACGAAGCCCGCGAAAAAATCCTGCACGATCTTGAGCACCGTGGGCTGATGGCGGGGATCAAAGATCACGTTTATGCCATTGGAAAATGTGATCGCTGCAAAACCATTGTGGAACCCCGGCTGTCAACGCAATGGTTTATCAAGATCCAGCCGCTTGCGGACCGCGCGATTGCTGCGGTTGAGAAGCAGGAAATCGTTTTCACGCCGGAGAACTACTCGAAGACGTACTTCGAGTGGATGCGCAATATTCACGACTGGTGCATCTCCCGGCAACTCTGGTGGGGACATCGTATTCCCGCATGGCATTGCGGCAAATGCGGGCACATCACCGTGGCGCGAAGCGCGGCGAACGCGTGCGGGAAATGCGGAAGTGACAACATCACGCAAGACTCTGACGTGCTTGACACCTGGTTTTCATCCGGACTGCTGCCGTTCACCGTTTTTGGCTGGCCGGAAAAAACCCGAGACCTGGATATTTTCTATCCAACCTCGCTGTTGATTACCGGTTTCGACATTCTGTTTTTCTGGGTCGCACGCATGATCATGCTCGGCTGCCATTTTATGGCGGAGCATTCTGAGGGCAGCGTGCCGTTCCGCGAGGTATACATCCACGCGCTGGTGCGCGATGCCGAGCGGCAGAAGATGTCAAAGACCAAAGGCAACGTTCTGGACCCCATCGAAGTAACAGAAAAGTACGGCACAGATGCGGTTCGTTTCACGCTCGCATCCATGGCCTCGCCGGGCACCGACATCGCCTTCAATGAAAGCCGGACGGAAGGTTATCGGGCCTTCGCCAATAAGATTTGGAACGCCGCTCGTTTCATGTTCATGCATCTGGACCGCGTGGGCGGCGCCAATCTCACGGGCGGCTTGCCGCAAGAGGCTGATACCCTCGAAGACCGCTGGATTTTGTCACGGTTGAACCGCATCGCCGGAAGCGTCAATCGAAGCCTGGTCGAGTACCGTTTCGATGAGGCAGCCAACACCATCTACAGTTTCTTCTGGGGCGAGTTCTGTGATTGGTACCTTGAGATCATCAAGCCGCGGCTCTCCGGGTCGGCGGAGGATGCGCGGTGCGCGCTGGAGTTTCTGGCATACATTTTTGAAGGCGCTTTGCGCCTGCTCTCACCGTTCATGCCATTTATAACAGAAGAAATCTGGCACGCCATGCACGAGGGCACACCGCCTCTGAAGTCCATTGCGCTTTCCCGCTATCCGCAAGGCGAGGAACACTGGCTGAACGACCAGGCCGAAGAGGAAATGTCCGTGCTCCAAGAACTGATTGTTAGCGTTCGCAACCTGCGCGCGGAATTGAAGGTGGAGCCGAGGGTAAAGACGCCGATCCGGGTTCAGGCGGATACCCGCATTCAAGAGCTGGCCCAGGAGAATCGCTCGATGCTGGAGCGGTTGGCGAACGTTGAAGGGATTGAATTCACCGCCCAATCGTTGGCCCATGCCCCAGGCTCGCGTACAACAACAAGATTCGAGGTTGCTCTGGTGTACGAGCGTCAGGTTGACAAAGCCGCTGAAAGCGAACGGCTAAAAAAAGATCTGGCCAAGCTTGAAGGGCAGCTGGCGAATGCTGAGAGGCAACTCGGGAACGATCAATTTCTCACCAAGGCCCCGCCTCACGTGGTAGAAGGATTGAAGAAACAGGTCAGGGAACTAAAAATTCTGATTGAAAAAAACAACATGGCTTTAGGAGCGTTGAAGTAACTCAACCATCTATGGACTGGCACAGTAGAAGAATCAGCGCCATTCTGGAACATGCGCTGCTGGAAGACAAGGCGACCAGCGACGCGACTACGCGCGCGTGTATTGACCCGCAGCAACGCGCCACCGCCACCATCCTGGCCAAGCAGGAGTGCATTCTGGCCGGTGTAGGCGCAGTCGCCCGCATTCTGGAGCTCTATGAGCAGCTGGACCAGAACGTGATCGGACATCCGGAAGTAATCAGCCATGGCGAGATTTTCGATGGCGTCCGCCTGCACAAAGGGCAGGCAATTGCGGTGGTGAGGCACAATGCCCGCGTCCTGCTGAGCTGCGAGCGCGTTGTCCTGAACATGCTGCAGCGCCTGAGCGGCATCGCGACCTTTACCCGGCAGTTTGTGGACGCAATCCATGGCACGAACGCCCGCATCCTCGATACGCGAAAGACTGTCCCAGGGCTTCGGGTGCTGGACAAATATGCTGTGCGCTGCGGAGGCGGCCACAATCACCGCCTTGATCTCTCTGACGGCGTGCTAATCAAAAACAACCACATCGCGCTCGCTGGCGGTGTTGCCGCCGCGCTCCAAAAAGCCCTTCGCAATCGTCGTAGCGAACAGCCAGTGGAAATTGAAGTCCGTAGCCTGGTCGAACTCGATGAGGCGCTCGCCAACGGGGCAGAGAGAATCTTGCTGGACAATGCCAGTGTGGATATTGTTCGCGCCGGCGTCGCGAAGATAAAGGAGCATTCCCGTCCGGTTCCGGTAGAGGTATCTGGCGGGATCAGGCTGGAGAACGTGCGCGCCTATGCCGAAACCGGCGTGGATTATATTTCTGTCGGCGCGCTGACGCACTCCCCTCAGGCTGTGGACTTGAGTATGAGGATTGTTCCGGCGTAAGCTGTAAGCAAACCCCAGAGAGAGACCGGCGCAAAAAGGTTCTCCGAAGAAGAGGCGCCGATAACTCCGCGAGGCATGCAACAAACAGAGTTTACGGCTCCACGGGTGCGCGGCTCGACGCAAGGAGCTGTTTGGTCACGCTAACTGCGCCCGCGGAAGCCCGCGCCGATGCCTAACCAGGATGGGAAATTCAATAGCTGTTGCCCATTTCCCCATCGGCTCGAAGAGAATTGTGCATTGTGTGGGACTTTGGATTGCTCAAGGCTACAAAGTTGCAGAGAGACCGGCTGTCTTTCACTCGGCAAAGCCTGCCGCTTTCATGGCCACATTGACGAGGGGTCGGGGACCTCGAACTGAAACTGGGAGCTAAACTTGCTGGCTTCTGACCTGATATCGTCTGAGAACCTTGGCCCGCTGGTGCGGAACACCATCTTCTCCGGCAATATTCATTGCAGTTTGAGAACGGAATCCACCAATCTGTTGGCGATGCAGGCCGGCGCCCGCAGTAATGGTGAGCGGGAAAGCGAGCCGGAAGGCGCGGTGTTTCTTGCCGATGAACAGACAGCAGGCCGGGGGCGCAAAGGCCACTCATGGCACTCCGAACGCGGCACCGGAATTTATTGCTCCTTCCTACTGCGTCCGCCGCTCTCTCCGGGCGATTCACTCTGGCTCTCACTGATTGCGGGAGTTGCTGTGCAAGACGCAGTACGGGAGATCACCGGATTGCAGGCAGATATCCGGTGGCCAAACGATCTACTTTTTGGCGACAAAAAATTCGCCGGCATCCTTACGGAGATGAGTTCCGAGGGTACACGCGTAAACTACGCGGTGGTCGGAATTGGGATCAATGTCAATCATCAGAGCTTTCCCCCCGATTTCGAGGACGTGGCAACCTCGTTACGGCTCGAATCGGGAAAGGAATGGTCCCGGCTTGAACTGGTGGGCGCGACCGTCCGCGCATTTGACCGCGAGTATCGTGCTTTGCTGCGTGCCATGAACAGTCCCATTCGCACTCCGGCGCTCCGGTTTGAGCCGATCATGCGCAGGATTGAGGGGCGCTCTACCTATGCCCTCGGAAAGCCGGTACAGGTAAGCGAGGATGGCGGGTACAGCGGCGTAACGGACGGACTCGACCCGAGAGGGTTCTTGCGCGTTCGTACTGATAAAGGTCTGCGCATCGTAATATCCGGAAGCGTTCGCCCCCTGGAGAGAAGACCTGATGCTTCTGGTTCTTGATGTAGGGAATACCAATACGGTGCTCGGTGTGTATGAAGCGGGCGTTTCTGGCTTTGCCGGCCAGGACAGCGCAAAGCTGATTGCCCACTGGCGCGTGGCCACGGTGCGCAGGCATACGGTGGACGAATACGGCGTGCTTTTCCGTAACCTGTTCGCCATCGGCAAAGTAGCAGCCGAGAACGTGCGCGGCATCATCATTTCGTCGGTGGTTCCTCCCATGGATTCCACCCTGCGGGAAGTTTGCGAAAGATATTTCCATCTGCGTCCCCTTTTTGTGGAGCCGGGAATAAAGACCGGGATGCCGATTCACTATGACAATCCTCAGGAAGTAGGCGCTGACCGCATCGTCAATGGTGTGGCGGCGTTTGAGAAATACGGCGGTCCTTGCGTGGTGGTTGATTTCGGCACGGCGACAACCTTTGACGCGGTCTCCCGCAAAGGTGAATACCTTGGAGGAGTCATTTCGCCGGGAATCGGCATTTCAGCGCAAGCGCTGTTTGAGAACACGGCACGGCTGCCTCTTGTGGACATTCGTGTGCCTGCAAAACTGATTGGAACCAACACGGTCGGCAGTATTCAATCCGGGATGTTCTTCGGCTACCTGGGATTGGTGGATGGAATCCTGGAGCGGATGGTGGCGGAACTTGGGCCGGAAACGAAAGTGGTCGCTACCGGCGGATTGGCGTCATTAATCGGCGAGCATTCAAAATACATTAAACAAGTGGATGATCTGCTTACGCTGGAGGGATTGCGCATTATCTGGGAGCGGAACGCGGCCACGCTGAGGAAAGCGCAAAATCTTTGAAACATAGAACAGCAGAGGCAGGCAAGGATCAAGCGATTTTGGTGCAATGCTCACGGCTCTCGTCAATCCGCATTCAACAATCCGCTTCCAAGTGTCTGGGAACCATGGTGGCACAGCACGGCAAACCGCAAGCTCCACTGCTGCTTCTGAAGTGTGGCACAGGCGCCCTCGCCTGTGCGTTTTTCCTCATCCGAGCAGGGATTTACGAGTGTGGATCCTTGCAGGACAGCCGCGAAGAGCACTGCGTAAAAGTAAAGAATGAGCTGCCGGATGGCAGGAGCTTCTGCACAGCCGAGGGCGGCTGTGCCACTCAGCGTTGAGCCGAATTCATGCTTACGGGGTGCCCGAGAACGAGAAATCTTCCCTAAAGAGAAAGAAATTTAATTCTTAGTAGTACGGCCGCCCTCGGCTGCAGGAAGTCAGGCCGCAGCGGCTGCTAAAAGCGGCAAGTACCGTCATCGCGGTTCCGGTCCCGGAGAAGGAGCTCATCTGGTGCCACGCGTAGGACCGAGCGGAGAAGAAGATTACGAGCTGCATTGTGGAAAATTATTTCAACTACTTCACGGAGGTTGAGCAACAGTTTTGTCGTCGGCGAGGCACATTATCCCAGCTCTCTCCTCTCGACTGGACGCTCATCGAAACCTGGAAAGATGCGGGCATTCCGCTCGAAGCCGTGCTTCGCGGAATCGACGTTACGTTTGATAATCATGAACGCCGTCCCAGGAAAACAAAAAAGATCAACGGGCTGGCATGGTGCGCCCAGGAAGTACTCTCTGCGGCTGAAGAGATGAAGGAAGCGGCAGTTGGTTCAAGCCACCAGGAGTCGAGAGCAGATGAGGGCCTGGGTGCTGCAGAGATCGGGCGGTACTTTTTGCGTAACGCGGAGCAGCTAAGAAAGGTAGAGGCTTCGCCCCAGGTGCAAACGGTCGCCAGGGACTGCGCTGTCACCCTCGAAGAACTTGCCGCAAGCTATTCCGCCGGATCCTCGCCTGGACGGCTGGAAGATCTGGAACGGAGAATGACAATTCTCGAGGAAAAACTGATTGCCGTACTGACGGTCACAGCCTCAGAGGAGCAACTTATGCTGCTCAGGGGAGAAGCAGACAGACAAATTGCGCCTTATCGCAGCAAGATGCCGGCAGCGCAGATTGATCAACTCTTAAAACAATTTGTTCACAAGCGTCTGCTCGAACAGGCTAAAATGCCCAGACTTAGTCTCTTTTACATGTGAATCTCAAAATTGAAAAGATGGTCTATGGCGGTGATGGACTGGCCCGCCTGGCCGGTGGAAAGGCGGTTTTTTTACCCTTTGTCCTTCCCGGAGAAGAAGTTAGCGCCACTATCCTTAAAGAGAAGAGCAGTTTTGCACGCGCCGGCCTTGAGCAAGTCTTGCAATCTTCAGACAAGCGCGTCAAGCCGCCATGCCCGTATTTCCAGAGCTGCGGCGGATGCCATTATCAACACGCCGGCTACCAGACTCAGCTTGAACTTAAAGGTTTAATCCTCCGCGAGACTCTGTTGCGCAATGCAAAACTGGAGTGGAACGGTGACATAGTAGCCCATTCTTCCGAGCCTTGGCACTATCGCAACCGTACCCGCTTCAAGGTGCGCGGAGGGCGCGATTTTGCAGTTGGGTATCACCGTTTTGCCTCCCACGATCTTCTGCCGGTTAAAGAATGCCCCATCAGTTCCCCCACAGTGAATCAACTGCTGCAGCAGTTATGGTTGGCTGGCGAGGCCGGAGCCGTTCCGGCAGGCCTTCGCGAAATTGAATTGTTTGTAGACCACGCTGACGCCCGCGTGGTCCTTGAAATGATTCATGCACCGCAAGCGGAAGGTATCCGCGAATTTGCCGGCAACCTGCAGAGCCGGGTATCCAGTGTGCAGGGCGCGGGCCTGTTTGAGGAAAGCGCAACCGGCGCGCCAGGCCGTCCCGAACTCAAGGAAACCATTGGAAATCCAACATTGCTGTATCAGGTGGGAGAGAAATCTTTTTCTGTCAGCGCCGGCTCATTTTTTCAGACCAACCGTTTTCTAGTGAACGAGCTGGTAAAAACCGTTGTGGGTGATTTCTTCGGAAATATTGCGCTCGATCTCTATTCCGGCGTTGGTTTGTTCGCCAGTCATCTGGCAAAACGGTTTGCTCAGGTGTTTGCGGTAGAATCATCTCCGGCTTCCGCCGCCGACCTGCAAACCAACGTGCTGAAGAACGTGGTGCCGGTGAAAACGGAGGTAGAACAGTTTCTTCCCCGCTGCCTTAACATGCATCCGGACCTGGTGGTTGTGGATCCGCCTCGCGCTGGATTGGGCCCCAAGGTGACGCAGTTGCTCGCCGCCTTGCGAGTAAAGCGAATCTCTTATGTTTCCTGTGACCCGGCAACGCTGGCGCGGGATCTCCGTCTTCTTCTTGAAACCGGGTACCATGTGGAGGAAGTGCACCTGGTTGACCTTTTCCCGCAGACTTTTCATATTGAGAGTGTGGTGCGGCTCGCTCGATAACCGTCTTCTGCCATTCAAAAATGGGAGGGCCAATCCCTACTCTTCCCTGCCAGCCTTCCGATATGTATCGCATCGGGCACTCATTTCTAATTAAGAAATTTTTTTTCGGGGAAGAAATTCTGATCCTTCTGTGCAAAATGACATCCCTGATCAGGTTTTCAGACATCCAAAAGTTCATTAGCTGCTCTGTCTGGTGTCCCTGGCCCAGAACTAAGAGGACTTCCTTTCAGCGCGGCTTCTGGGATCCAGGCAAACATGAAAATTGGAGTTGTAGGATCAGGATACGTGGGGCTCGTGGCCGGAGCTTGCTTTGCGGAACTTGGACACGAAGTTGTATTGGTCGATAATGACGAATCCAAACTGGCTGCCTTCAAGCGCGGGGAATGCCCGATTCACGAAAAATTCCTTCCCGAACTGCTGGAGCGGCACCGTGGCCGCCGGCTGCACTTTACCTCCAATCTGGCCGATGCGGTTCACCGCAGCCAGCTCATTTTTATCGCCGTAGGCACCCCGCCCAAGGAGGACGGTGATGCCGATCTTTCCTATGTGGAGTCTGTGGCTCAGGACATTGCATCCGCGATCGACGATTACAAGGTCGTGGTGGAAAAGAGCACGGTACCCGTCTACACCAATAGCTGGATCCGAAAAATCATGCTCCTAAACGGAGCGCCGGCTGAACTGTTTGACGTGGCCTCCAACCCCGAGTTCCTGCGCGAAGGTTCCGCTGTGGCGGATTTTCTCTATCCTGACCGCATCGTAGTCGGCGCGGATAGCGAGCGTTGCGCGGCAATTGTCGAGGAAGCCTACAAGCCGCTGGTCGACGGAAGCTACTACACTATGCCCAATGCCATCCCTGGCCGGGTGTCCGGTATTTTTAACGCGAAATTGATTCATACCAGCGCGAAGAGCGCGGAACTGATCAAGCATGCTTCCAACGCTTTCCTCGCCATGAAAATCTCCTTCATCAACGCCGTCGCCTCCGTTTGCGAGGCCGTGGGCGCCGATGTGGAGCAGGTATGCGAAGGCCTGGGCACCGACTCCCGCGTCGGTCGCCGGTTCCTTCGCCCTGGCGTTGGATATGGCGGTTCGTGCTTTCCTAAAGATCTGCTCGCCTTCCGGGCAGTGGCTCGTGAGAACGGGCTGCAATTCGGGCTGCTGGATGAAGTGGTGAAAGTCAACGAAGATCAGAGAAACAGATTTCTTCGTAAGGTGAAAAAGGCCCTGTGGACGTTAAAGGGGAAGAGGCTGGCTATCCTGGGTCTGGCGTTCAAGAACGGCACCGACGATGTGCGCGAATCGCCCGCCATTGCAGTCATCAAATGCCTGCTCAAAGAAGGTTGCATAATCACCGCTTATGATCCGGCAGCCATGGAAAGAGCAGCGGAAGAGCTCCCGAAAGGTACGGTCAAATTTGCCTCCGGTCCGTATGAGGCATTGACGGGAGCCGACGCCTGCCTGGTGCTTACGGAGTGGGAGGACTTTGGCGCGCTTGACCTGGCTCGCATGAAAAGTCTGCTTCGCTATCCCATCGTGGTGGACGGCCGAAACCTGTTCAGCCCGGCGAAAATGGAGGCTGCCGGATTGAACTATTACAGCGTGGGCCGTCCTGACGTGGTGGGTGGGCGCAGAGAAGTGCCCCTGAAGCCATATTTAAAGCAAGCAGTTTAGGCACGATCAGGCAGTGTAGAACGTTGCGCGAATGTTGCAGTTGGCAGTTCCGCAGGGCCCAAAATGCTTTCAGTTGTAGTACCGATTTTTGACGAGCAGGAAAACATTGTGGCATTCCATGCCGCGCTGGAACAGGTATTGGAAGAAATTCCCGAGCGTTCTGAAGTGGTCTATGTGAATGACGGCAGCCGGGATTCATCTCTGGAACTCCTTCTCGACATACAGCGACACGACTCTCACGTTGTTGTCGTTGAGCTCTCCCGGAATTTTGGTCATCAACCTGCCCTCTCTGCGGGCATGGCAACGGCACAGGGTGATGCTGTTGTCCTGATGGACGGGGACTTTCAGGATCCTCCGGAGGTTCTGCCGCTACTGTTCGAGGCATGGAGAGGCGGCGCCAAAGTGGTCATTGCAAACCGCCGCAGCCGTACGGATGGAGGAATCCGGGGAAAGCTCTTTCCTGTTTTCTATAAAGTGATGCGGTGGTTATCGGACTACCCCATTCCAGTCAATGCCGGAATATTCGGGCTGCTGGACCGCGAGGCGGTGGACGCTCTCAATCAGCTCCAAGAGCACAACCGGTACCTGCCCGGAATGCGTGCGTGGATCGGATTTCCAAGCACGTTTGTTTCCTATGATCGTCATGATCGGGCCGCGGGACGACCGAAACAGACCTTCTCCCGGTTGTTTAAATACGCAATGGATGCGATCTTCAGTTTCAGCTACAAGCCTTTGCGTCTTGGGATGGCGATTGGATCTGTCATTCTTGGATTCAGCATCCTTCTGGCGATTCTGGCAGTGGGAGCTACCCTGGTCGGCCTCAAATTTTTTGGCATGGTTCCCGGCGAGGGTTTTCTCGTGATATTGGTTGCCGTGTTCTTCCTGGGCGGCATTCAGCTTGTATCCATCGGCATATTGGGGGAATACGTAGGCCGCATCTATGATGAGGTGCGCCACCGGCCTTTGTTCTTAATCCGTGAGCTGCACCGCAGTGAGAACTCTGGAAAAGCCGTTCAGGAAGAGCGCAAGATGACCAGGACAGGATCAGCCGCTTAGTTAACCTTCTCAGTCCGCCCGATTCCTCTACTATCAGCAACGGGTTCCCCACACTCGGCTTGGGGAGCGTCGTGCCTAAACTCGCCACAGTCGCGAAAAGAGCTAACATTTCCATTGTGATTAATGGCCTGAATCAAAATCGCGACCCTCGCGTTTTCCACACTCTTCCACAAGCTTGTAAGTCTCTCTAAGGCGCAATACGGCTTTGAACTAAGTGCTCTCCCGATACATCCAGAGTAGATGAACCCCTAACCTCCCTCCTTCGCTGAAACTAAGAACCTTAGTTCCTGAAGGAGGGGTGCTGTGAAACAAACCGTCCGACTGCTGATGACTACCCTGGGACTGACCGCGATGTCTTTTGCTGGAGTCACGATCAGCTCTCCCACCGGCTCGACCGTAGGATCCCCGGTCCACGTCGTTGCCTCTGCAAGTTCGAGTCACCCAATTACCGGCATGCGCATTTACGTCGATAACGTAAGTGTCTTCTTCGTTGCCAGCAGCAAAATCGATACTTCCGTTACAATGTCGGCGGCTAAGCACAATGTCGTCGTTCAAGCGTGGGACTCGGCAGGCAATATCTTCAAAAACGCGATGACGATCACGGTGACCAAAACAAGCACCGGATTACCGGCGCCGCCCTCGACCGCTGTCACCAAGACCAACATCAACCAGATGACAGGGTGGCAGAGCTGTACGGTGTGCGCAGGGTCGGGCGGGAGCGGCCCGGTGGCGACCTTCTCCATGACTCAGAACGTGGCCTCCCCATCTCTGGACGGCAAGTCCGCCAAATTCTCCATCGGAGGCACCAAGCCCTATTCGGATGCGTTGTGGTGGAAGCAGCTTGGCGCGGTGAACACTGCCACGAACTTGAAATACGATCTCTACTTCTACCTGACGACTCCGCAGTATGCGCAAGCGCTGGAGTTTGATTCGAATCAGGCGATCGGGAACGAGCGTTTTATCTTCGGCACGCAGTGCAACATCAAAACCGGCAAGGTCGGTCACTGGGATGTTTGGGGCAACGCGAATGGAGATTGGCTTTCGACCGGCATCGCATGTTCGGCTCCGGCAGCATTTACGTGGCACCACCTGACATGGGAGTTCAAACGCACAGCCACGACGTTGACTTATGTCGGGTTCACTTATGATGGCGTAACGCATTATGTGAACCGTACGTATACCGCCAAGCCCTCAAGTTCGAAGGAACTGAACGTAGCCGTTCAGATCGACGGTGATAGCGCCATGCATGACTATTCCGAGTGGGTGGACAAAATTTCTCTCACGTACTGGTAGAACTAAGGCAACAACTAAGGCCTGCAGCTCTGCCTGACCAAGGCGAGAGTGGAAGAACGATCAGCGCCGATTTCAAGCGCAACAAAGGGCGGCTTCAGAGCCGCCCTTCCCATTTGAGTTAAGCACAGCTCTTACTACGCCATTAATCCGGCATTTTTGGTTTTTCCGCCGGAGGGTTGCATGTAAATAGAACGATGAATAGTCTGCGCCTTCGCTCGGAGAACCCGGGCGACATATTACAACCCCTGGAGTAAACGTAGATGGCTCAGATCAAGAAATTCCCCTGGTCAGTTTTCGTAGTCGCGTTGTTTGCCATAACACTTGCCTCTGCTGCGTCAGCCCAGACTGTTAAATCCAATATCGATGTGATGGGTGGATGGTCAAGCTGCTCCGTCTGTGCGGGACCTGGCGGAGCCGGATCATCCGCTCCCCACAGCACTGCCCTGGTCAGTTCGCCCGCTATGAGCGGCCTTTCGCGCAAGTTCCACCTCGGCGGGAGCACCCGCTATTCCGATGCCCTGTGGTGGAAGCAACTCGGCGCCAGCAACAGCAAGACCCATTTTGTCTATGACGTGTACTTCTATCTGAAGACGCCTTCGTACTCGCAGGCGCTGGAGTTTGACGTGAACCAGTCGAACGGTCACCACAAATTCATCTTTGGCACTGAATGTAACATCAAGGCTGGTAATGTCTGGGATGTGTACGATCCCAGAGGCGGCGCCTGGCGGTCCACCGGGATCCACTGTTCCGCGCCTTCAGCTTTCAAGTGGCACCACATCCACTGGGAGTTCTATCGCGACGCTTCCAAAGTCCACTACATCTCTCTCACGCTGGATGGTGCAAAGCACTATGTCAACCGCTCTTATTTTGCGAGATCGTCGGGCGCAAAGGAAATCAACGTTGCTTTCCAGATGGATGGCGACAAGTTTCAGCACGATTACGACACCTGGCTTGACAAGGTCTCACTGAAATACTGGTGACGCCCTTCCCATTGGCCAAGAGTCCCGGACTTGGGTCCGGGACTTTTTACGGTCGTTTGATGCTCTAGGCGAATTGGCAAACGAGCCGACAGTGCTAAGGCAGCAAACGTGCCACGTGTGCTCTGCTGGAGCAGAGATAGAGTTCCGGCTGGATTCGGGTTGATGAAAACTGATCGTGTGCTGGCCTGTACTGGCCGGCATGGATTTTTGGCCTAAGAACCGTCCCTAGTACCTCATTAACACCTGCTTTCGGATTTTTACATTTGCCTGAAGGAAAACATTGAACCGGAGTTGAACGGTCTATACGCTCGCTTGCTGCTTCAACAAAGTAGGAGCGAGCGTAACAAAACGACAGAGGAGGACAGCAGATGGCTCAGATCGAAAGCAAAGCGGGGTCTATTTTCACAGCTGCTTGCGCAGGCTTGCTGCTGGCACTTTTGAGTGCCTTACCGGGTCAGGCACAAACGGTTAAGACTTCCATCCAGGCAATGCCGGGTTGGCAAAGCTGCAGTGTTTGCGCCGGCGAGAACGGATCTGGCCCGACAGCGACGATCAGCACCTCGGTAGGAATAGCGAGCCCTTCTCTGAGCGGTAACTCCCGCATGTTCAGAATCGCAGGAACAAAACCTTATTCCGATGCGCTGTGGTGGAAGCAGCTCGGGGCCGCGAACAGCGCGACGAATCTGGTCTATGACGTTTACTTTTACCTGAAAACCCCGCAGGACGCGCAGGCGCTTGAGTTTGACAATAACCAGGCCAACGGTCATATGCGCTGGATTTTCGGAACGCAATGCAACATCGCTGCCGGCGTATGGGATGTTTATGGTAATGCCACCAACCCACACTGGCTTTCAACGGGGATCCCCTGCCATCGCCCAACCGCTTTCACATGGCATCACCTCACATGGCAATTCAAGCGGACCGCAACGCAGTTAACCTATGTCGCGTTCACGCTCGACGGCGTAACACACTTCGTGAACCGCACCTACACGGGAAAGCCCTCCAAGGTGCATGAGCTGAACGTAGCCTTTCAGATGGACCAGCGATCAAATCATGTGGCGTACCAGGCTTGGCTGGACAACGTGAGCTTGAAGTATTGGTAAAGCCCTGGCCTATTGAATTCCACATTTTTCGGCTGCCTTCATGGCTTGCTCCCGGAAACATCCCCTTCCGGGAGCGATTTTTTTTGCGGAGATTTTTTTGCGCAGGAGAGTAGAGCAGTCGATGCATAAATACATGGTCCGTGCTCCTGTTGACGGAGGAACCTCTTCTGGTGGCAATCATTCCATGCAGAAGCTTGCCCATCCAGCCGCCACGGCACCCGCCATGGACATACGTCTTTATCAACTGCTGCTTCATGAGATGCCACAAGCATTAAGACTTTGTGGCGGCGTTCTCAGCTGCCCTCCTGCCTGTCGAAGGAATCCAGCGCCATCTGTCGTTGAACTATGTTTCTGGACTAGGGAGTGAGATTCGGAATGGAGAAAACAAACCTGGTGTCCGCTGGCCACCGGACATCTGCTCGCAAAGAGGAAGGGAAGGACACGGCGCACAGGCGAACGACCGGAGCGCCTTCCGGCTATTTGGCTGGGCTGTCGGCGATGATGAACGGCAGTCCGACAGCCATCGCCCAGCGCTTGCTCGACGCAGAGGTACGGATAAGCCCGGTGGTCCAGGCACAGTTGCGGACGGCAGAATCAATTAATAGGCAGCCATCCGCACCCGCTACAGAGATTGTGCAGCGGAACGCCTTTCTTGACCAGTTATCGGATGCTGCGCGGCAAATCGACTACGTAGTTATTTCTGGTGGCGGGGCCACCGCCAACCAGACGTTGCTATATCAGTCGATTAGCGAGGCTGTGGAAAAGAACCGCAAAAGGCAAGCCATGTTTGAGGGGCTGGAACAGGCCGGCTTAGGCGCGCAGTTTGAGGCTTATGCCCAGGGCAAGAACTGGACGCTGGGCAATCTGGTCAGTGCGGGCCAGGACATACGCTCCTCACATTCGGGCGGGGCTATCGATCCCAACCTTCCCCAGGCGGCTTATCAAGCAGCACCCGTTGCGGGCGGAGGGCTTACTGTTTCCGTCGCGCCACCCGCGCTGAATACCTTGGGCGAGCGGGCCAACTACGCATGGTTGAGTGACTCGACCACCAAACACACCACGGACCCGGATGCCCCTGAATTCCGGGGACCTACATCTCCGGGAGCCCTGCCGACGCTCGGAAGCACTGTTGGTGGAGGTATCGGGGCTAACAACCGCCTAGCCAGCGCTCCGGGACGCGTTGCGTCTTATTTCGAACTCGGCGCCGGCACCATCCATAGCTCTAGCGGCGCCACACTGGTCTCAGGAACGCGGGTGGTCTACGATCCATTCAACAGGCGGTACTTCATCTCAGAGCATTACGCACAGCAATATGAGCTTACCAATGTGCCTGCTCCAAGTACCCACGCCCTCCACGGTCAGATCACCAATGGTTTGACCACGATTCAGCAAGATCCCAGGTATATAGCAGCCAACCCTGCCGCCAGGCAAAGAATGATCGAGAAAAACTTGTTTGACAAGCTGTTGGACAGGCTCATGGGCTGAGATTCGGAATGGCGGTGGATTGGATTTGCCGCTCAAGGCCACACATTCTCCTCAGCATTGCAAAATCCGCGTACCTTGTGACCAATACTCGTGTGTAGGGGTGTCCCCAACAGCGTGCGTGCCGGTTTGGCGCGTAGGTGATACCTATTCCGAATGCGAGCTTCAAGTAACGCTAACCGATTAATTCAGCAGCTACTTACAACGTTTTGGCCCAGCGGACGCGAAAGAGCGGATTTTGACTCCATCCTCCTAACCCATTGCGTGGGTCGTTCTCATTAGATGGGGGATGTAATTGCCCTAAGAGGCGAAAATGGGTTGAGCCAGAGTAGATGGGTCGATAGTCTCCAGTTTGCCCGGACAACACGGGCCACCACTCAAACGAGTTCGTCCAAAAAATAAGGAATCAAATTTTCCCCTGGAGAGAGAGTTGATGTTGAAAAAGCAGAGCAAGAGCTGGATCGTAGTTGCAATTCTGGCGATGGTGGGCGCAATCAGCGCGTCCAGTTCCGCCCAAACCGTGAAATCGCAGATTGAACGCATGCCCGGATGGCAAAGTTGCACTACCTGCGCCGGTTCGGGTGGTGCTGGCCCGTCCTCCTCGATTTACACCAAGGCGGGCATCTCCAGCCCCTCTATGGACGGAAATTCCCGGATATTCCACATCGGTAGCAGCCACGCTTATGCTGATGCGCTCTGGTGGAAGCAGCTCGGCTTCAACGGCGCCACCCACCTGGTTTATGACCTGTATTTTTACATTACGACCCCGCAGTATTCCCAGGCATTGGAGTTCGACAATAACCAGGCAGACGGCTATCACCGCTGGATCTTCGGCACCGAGTGCAACATTGGATCAGGCCACTGGGACGTTTGGAAGAACGCTTCAGGTCAATGGACTTCCACGGGCATCCCGTGCAAGATGCCCGCGGCTTACAAATGGCACCACCTGACGTGGGAATTTCAACGTGCGGGCAATTACGTCAAGTACATTGCCTTCACTCTGGACGGCGTGAAGCACTACGTCAACCGCAGCTATCCGGCCAAAGCGTCAGGTTCCAAGGAACTGAATGTCGCCTTCCAGCTGGACATGCGTTCCAACCACGTAGCCTATTCCGGCTGGCTTGACAAGGTCAGCCTCAAATACTGGTAACCCTCTTCCCGTTTGGCTCACCTCCCGGGCTTCCCCGCCCGGGAGTTTTTTGTGCTTTTCCGATTTCCCTTTTGTTCGCCAATCATGTATATTTATAATTCATCGGTTACCGCGCAGCGTTCAACACTGGCTGATTTTCTGGAGACATGGGAGAGATAAATGGCTGAAGACAGAGGGGAAAAAACCAGGGCAATCGATCTTGCGCTATCCCAGATCGAAAAACAATTCGGCAAAGGCTCTATTATGCGGCTGGGAAGCAAGGAGGCCATTGTTCCTATTGCCGTGATTTCCACTGGCTCCATTTCTTTTGATGCCGCCCTGGGAGTGGGCGGCTTCCCCCGTGGCCGCGTGGTGGAGATCTTTGGGCCTGAGTCGAGCGGTAAGACGACAGTGGCTCTTCAGGTAATTGCAGAGGCTCAGAAGACCGGCGGGATGGCTGCTTTTATCGACGCCGAGCATGCCCTTGATCCAATCTACGCCAAAAAGCTGGGTGTGGATGTGGACAATCTACTGGTGGCGCAGCCCGATTTTGGCGAGCAAGCCCTGGAAATCGCCGAAGCCCTGGTGCGCTCCAATGCCATTGACGTCCTGGTGGTTGACTCAGTGGCGGCCCTGGTGCCCAAAGCCGAACTGGAAGGCGAAATGGGCGATAGCCACATGGGATTGCAGGCGCGCCTCATGTCGCAGGCCCTTCGCAAGCTGACCGGCATCGTCTCCAAGTCACGCACTTGCATGGTATTCATCAACCAGATCCGGGAAAAGATCGGGGTTATGTTCGGCAATCCGGAAACCACAACCGGAGGCCGGGCACTCAAATTTTATTCTTCGGTTCGCGTGGATATCCGCCGCATCGGGGCCATAAAAGATGGCGATACCGTAGTTGGATCGCGCACCAAGGCCAAAGTCGTCAAGAACAAGACGGCTGCCCCCTTCCGGGAGGCGGAATTTGACATTATGTATGGCGAGGGGATTTCCCGCGAGGGCGACCTACTGGATATGGGAGTCGATAAAAACCTGGTGGAAAAGTCCGGCGCATGGTTCAGCTACAAAGGTGAACGCATTGGGCAAGGCCGCGAAAATGTCAAACAGTTCCTCAAAGAAAACAGAGACATCACTGCCAGGCTGGAGATGGAGCTGCGCCGAGAATTAGGCCTGAAGACGCTCGCAGTCGAGCCTCCCGCGCCGACTCCGGAACAAAAACAAGCTGTAGCCGCAGCAGCTCATGGAAGAGCGCCGGCAACAAGAAAATAGGCGCAATCTAGAAGCAAAGGTATGCGGTTCAGCAGGCGAAGCTGGAACGTAGCCGTTTCGCTGAAATTGGGCGGTCAATAAAGCTCTATATCTGGGATGGAAACGCACGAGTCAGTTGCGGCCATGGTTGGCGCCTACGCGCAGCGCGCGGTGGGGGCAGGCCACGATTTTTCCGCTGTGCTTGATTACAGCGAAAATTCCCTGATGGAGCTGGAAACCATTCTGGGCCAGCTCTCTCGCGATATAGCTGCAGCCCAGCCCTCGGGTGACGAACTGAGCGAGGTCTGTAAGACATGGGGCAGTTACTTCGGAGAGGTCGTTCGACGCCGCTTCGGCGGAGAATGGTCCATTGAAACCTACCCAGGCAGGCAGTTTGCCACGCTCACGCTCAGCCTGCTTGGGAACAAGATCTTTCCTTCCATGAAGATTCATCGACGCCTGACGCAGGGTGATGCAGAGAATGTCTGGTCTTTTTACAAAATGGTGAAATCGAAATTGGAGGCAGTTCCCGGAACTAAGGTGCAGTAGGCGTCTGTAGGACGCCTACCTGCACCATCAAGATTCAATTCAGTTTTTTGAGTTCAGTTAGCAATTCTTCGTAATCCGGTTCCTGGCCAAGTTCATAGATTTTCGCAAAGCTGATCTTCCCGGCTTTATTAACAATGAAAACTGAGCGGTCATTGATGCCGGGCAGCGGCTCTCCCAGGCGTTGAATGCCGAATTTCTGCGCAATGGCCCCATGCGGCCAGTAATCACTGGCCAGCGGATAATCCAGCCAGCCAATCGATTTCTCCTGCCACGCAAGATGGCAGTAAATGGAATCCGGGCTGATGCCCACGACCTGGGCATCGTTGTCGGCGAACTGCTTGAGGTACCTGCTGTACGCCGACATTTCATTTGTTCATGTCGGACTCCAGTCCAGCGGATAAAACGCCAGAACTATGTTCTTCTTGCCCAGCAACTCGCTGAGCTTGAATTTATGCCTCTGCTTGCCGGTACACGCCGGCAACTCAAAATCGGGGACAACATCGCCTGCTTTCAACGCTGGCATTTAGACCTCCGGTGGGCTGTTTTACTCCAGTGGACGTTTTCGCTGTGGACGCGATCAACGATTGTAGCGTTCTCATGAACTTAAGGGCAACGCTCGAAAGAGACTTGCTCAAAGTGGCAGGAACTGCGTTTAATGTAGAGTGGTGCTTGAGCGGCTTTTCGCCTGGGAAACGTGGACGTCTTGCGGCGTTCACAAAGGGGAAAGCAAACATCAATCCGGCGACCGCATCCAAAAGAGGGGTTTTGAGCTGCTTTTCGGAGAAAATTCAGTAGGAGTATCCATGCTGGGCTTCAGCACGTACAACTACGAACGCTTTACGCGCGACATTCTGCGCGACCACGCCGCAGCCCTTTTTGAAGGGCCTGAACAGGGAGAACGCGCGCCGGATTTTAAAGCAGCCACCCTGACCGGAGAGACAGTCCGCCTGAGCGACTTTGAAGGCAAGAAGAATGTATTGCTGGTATTCGGCTCCGCGACCTGTCCTATGACGGCTGCGTCCATTCCGGGGATTAATGACCTTTATGACAGATTTCGCGGCGATAACATTGAATTTCTTTTCGTTTATGTCCGCGAGGCCCATCCCGGTGAGCGTCTTCCTGCGCACCGGTCGAACCGGGCAAAGACCAGCGCCGCCCGCCAATTCCGCGATGAGGAGGACCTTCTAATGCCTGTTCTCGTGGATGACGTACATGGCTCCATTCACAAGAAATATTCGAGGCTTCCCAATCCCGCGTTCCTCATCGACAAGGCGGGCCGTGTCGCTTTCCGCTGCAAGTGGGCCAAGCCGGGCGAACTCGCGTCGGCGATTGAGGAGTTGCTGGAGATCCAACACGAACGCGGAGTCGACCATGCCGTCGTGAACGGCGGGCAGGATCTTTCCATGCCGCATTCCTACGCCGCGCTTTATTCCTATCGTGCACTGGAACGAGGCGGGAAGGAGTCCCTCAAGGATTTTCGCGAGGCGCTGGGTCTGCCTGGGCAGGTGGCCCTTGCGGCATCAAGAATTGCTGAACCTCTGCTGGACAATCCCGGGCGTATTCTGGCGCTCGCGGCTCTTACCGCCGCAGTACTTGCCGGCGGCCTTTACGCGGGCTTTGAACTGCGGAAGAGACGGCTCGGTAACCGCCGCAATCCTTATAGGGCTTACGAAAAGGAAAGAGTCCGCGACACGGAAACGGGTACCGACTACGGAGCCGTGGGGATTTAGTCCGTCAATTTGAACCAGGCAAAGCAGGGCTGCATCCGGCAAAACTTCCGTTGCATTTCCTAGTTGATCTTTGTTGCTGCGGCCAGCATGTCTTGTGCGCGCGCACGCACGCGTATGTCTTCAGTAAAGTTGGTCCAACGGATAGTCCCGGTGCTGTCAACCAAAAATTCTGCGGGGCGCGCAATATCATGCCCATCTGGTCCTCCGCCGGTGTGCAGGAGCCGGTAACGGCGGATCACAGCAGTATCAGGGTCGGAAAGCAGGGTGAATGTGTATCCGGCTTTGTGCGCCAGGTTGCGAGAGACTTCCGGCGCATCCACACTGATGGCCACCGGTCTCACGCCGGCCTTCTGGAACTCCGGCAGATCCTTCTCAACGCCTCGTAACTCGAGGTTGCAGAACGGTCACCAATAACCACGGTAGAAAATTAGAAGCAGAGCTTTGGGCCGTCGGCCAGTGCTTGCTGCATCCATCGGTCCGGCCAGCAACTGCGCCAGTGAAACCGTCTGGCCATTCATATCCTGCAGTTGAAAATCCGGCGCTTTTTGGCCGATCTGAGGTGCATCACTGGCGCCAGGGAGATGACGGGCGGCAAAGAACCCAAAGACAACAAAAAGCATGAGCAGCCCGGAAAGAATAGTAAGAACCCAAGCGCCTATTTTGCCTCGGTAGCGCTCCGGATGCGCGATCGTGCGCCGCAATCCCACCGCGACTAGAACAACCGCGAACACACTCAGTAGCAGGTCGACCCAGGGCAGCGCCTGCTGGCCTGGGAGCTGCGCGAAAACAGGAACGAATCCAAGCGCGACGGCCACCACCAGAAGCAGCGATCCGGCCAGCAAAGACGTGTTCCGTTGGCATTGTTCCGTTCCGATTTCCATGAGGCTCAAATTGTAGCAATCGACGATCGGCCGGTAAACCTACCGCACCATTTAAATTGCGGCAGCCTTTTGCGCGCTCTTTCTGAAAACAACCCGCACGCACTCCCGCCAGCGCTCGTCCAGACCTGCCACAGTCCATTCAATTTCCGGCGAAAAATAGCGCAAAATTGTTTCTGCCGCGGGATGGACGCGCAACGAGGGCGCCACAAGCAAAAGGAGCGGCGGTTGTGCCGAAAGATGCATGCCAGGAAAGTAGCCAAATTGTTGGAACTCACCTCGGGCATGATGCCAGCGCACGCGGGCCCAGTAATCCAGCCCCTGCAAGGGAAGATGAATGTCCTCGTCCGCCTTCAACTCAAGCACGGCCAGGCGGCCATTGCGCGTACACGTGAGGACATCGATCATGGCACGGTCAGATGCTGAGAACGCGGGCACCTGGGAGTAGACGTGCGCGGGATCGAGCCTTGAATCGACCGCTGCGACATTGCCAAAAACAAGAGATTCCAGCCAGCGCTCAGGATACATGCGCCAGAGCGGGTCGCGATGGTCGCCGTCGATCCCTCGGGATTCGAGCAGAGTGCTGACAAATTGCAGAAACGTGCTTTCATTGTCTTCCGCCAGCCGTGTCTGATAGCCGCCGATGCCGAAGATGATTTCCTCTTCAATTTGGAAGCTGCCCGGCACGTTTACAGCGCGGGCGCGGGCAAATTCGAGGCCATGCAGGCGGAAGGAAATCTCGTTAGACGAAACGACAGTGACTTCCGCCTGCGGCATGGCTGCCAGGACTCTCGCCACCGCCGACTGGAACCTGGCGCGCACTCGGTCAGCTTCCGCGCAATGCGTCAAGCGGGTATTGATGTTGCCGTGATCGGCGGAATCGATCTCAAGGAGTGATTCGTCCCGTTCGTCAAATTCGAAGAGTTGGAACTTCGCAGCTTCACGATCCAGATGCGCCATCCGTATTTGCAAAGTAGTCGAGCTGCGGGTTGGAACATACAATTTCAGGCCTTCCACAAAGCTGCGCTGTGCTTCGCGCTCACGGCACGCCTGAAGCCAGAGCAGGCCGAAGGTGAGGATTGCGTCAATCGAAGCCTGCGTTTCCTGCTGGTTGACTCCCATCACAGCGAAGGAGCTGCGGCCTCTCCGTAGAAGTCCACGAGCGTAGACCGGCGAGAGACTACGTTCCAGATCCATGCTCGTGACCAGCCGGCCCAATTTCCAGTCGGGAAGCTGCCTGCGCACAGCCCTTTCCAGGACACGGGCGTAGAGCGTGCGGGCACCCTTCTGGGCCGTAACTGTTCGGCGGTCACGATCTCGGCAGATTTCAAGCGTGTGGGTACGCGCCTGCCCGAACCGGCGGACACTCAGGGCGAGTACCCCGTTGCTTTGCTCCGCCTCCACTACCTCGCGAACAATGTTGCGTTCTTTCCGACCAGAGGTGCAGAAGGCAGCGTCCGCGCTCGGCGGAGATGGAGTGCTGCGCCGACGCAAGATCGAAAAGGATCTGGCCGTCTTCGATCACAACGGCGTTCTGCGCTGCTGCAAGAAATTCCTGCAGGGACCGGGCAAGAAGGTCAGGATTCATGCGAAGGTCGAGGTTTGCTCATGTGGAATGCGCATCATATCCTTGATTCGGATATGGAACCAGATACTCTGAGGAAAGGCCATCAGAGTCATTCTTGTCCTCTTCGTATAGTCGGCGGCTATGGCTAAGATTGCACACTTGGCCACTATCGCGCCGTTGGAAAGGGTGGGAGAATAGAGAGACAAGAAGCTGCGCCATTTGGCTCCGCGGTGTCATCTAAACAATAGACCATGACTCAGAATCAGTCCCTTTTTTTTCAGAAGTTTGGCATCAGTCCGAAAGACCTCGAAAGGTACCTGGCAGAAGCCCTTTCGGCTGGCGGTGAGTACGCCGACCTCTATTTTGAGTATCAGACTTCCACCTTAATCAGCGTAGACGAGGGAATTGTCAAATCCGCGTCCCAAGGGATCTCCGCCGGGTGTGGAGTCCGGGTGCTTGCCGGAGAGCGTACAGGGTATGCCCATACCGATGACCTGGCGCCGCAGAAGATTCTTCGCGCTGCGCGCACAGCGGCCTTGATTGCTAAGGGGCCCGGTCAACAGCCGATACAGGGTTTCAAAGAAACCACAGCCCACCAGTTATACCAGGTATCCTCGCCTTCAGCGGACGCGGACGTCTCGGCAAAGCTGGAACTGGTGATGCGCGCCGATCGCGCCGCGCGCGCCTATGATCCTCGCATCGTCCAGGTGCGTGGCGGATATGCTGATGAATTGCGTCAAATCCTGGTGATTGGTTCAGACGGCACGTTTGCCAGCGACGTCCAACCTATGGCGCGTTTCAGCGTGGTGTGCATCGCCAAAAGCGGCGAGAGTTCTGCCCGTGGGCAGGCAGGTGGCGGCGGCCGCGTTGGACTCGATTTCTTTAATGCCGAAAAAACGCCGGAATATTTCGCCCAGGATGCAGCGCGTCAGGCAATTATTCAACTTGACGCTCGCGAAGCCCCAGCCGGCGAAATGGAGGTGGTGCTCGGTCCCGGCTGGCCGGGAGTCCTGCTCCATGAAGCCATAGGACACGGGCTGGAAGCGGACTTTAACCGCAAAGGCACATCCGCGTTTACCGGACTTGTTGGCAAACGCGTAGCTTCCGAAAAATGCACTGTCGTCGATAATGGCACCCTGCCTTCGCGGCGGGGCTCGATCAACGTGGATGATGAAGGATCGCCGACCCAGAACACAGTTCTGATCGAAAAAGGCATTCTCAAGGGTTATTTGAGTGACAAGCTCTCCTCCAAACTGATGGGCCTGCCTGATACAGGAAACGGCCGTCGCGAGAGCTATGAACATATTCCAATGCCACGCATGACGAACACCTATATGCTGGCTGGCGACGACGCGCCGGAAGATATCATCCGGTCGGTAAATCGCGGCGTGTACGCCGTGAACTTCGGCGGCGGCCAGGTGGACATCACCAGCGGCAAGTTTGTGTTCTCGGCTTCTGAGGCCTACATGATCGAGAATGGACGCGTAACCGCTCCTCTAAAGAATTGCACTTTGATCGGAAACGGGCCTGACGCTCTCACCAAAGTCTCCATGGTAGGCAACGACCTGCAGTTGGATGAAGGCGTGGGCACCTGTGGGAAAGATGGCCAATCCGTGCCGGTCGGCGTGGGAATTCCTACCCTTAAACTCGATAAAATGACCGTGGGCGGAACCGCCAGTTAGGGCCTGAAATGTCAGTCAATATGGCAACCCTGAGCGGCGCCGAAACTGATTTGCGTGAAATCGCCGAAGATGTGATTGCTCGCGCCATGAAAGGCGGAGCTTGTGCAGCGGATGCCATTGTCCGGGACGGCAGCGAGTTTTCAACCGTTGTTCGCATGGGGGAAGTTGAAAGCCTGAAGGAGGCGGACTCTCGCGGTGTGGGCTTGCGAGTTTTTCTGGGCAAGCACGCTGCCAGTACATATTCGAGCGATTTTTCCAGGGAAGGAATTGACCGGCTTGTCCGGGGTGCGCTGGATCTGGCCAAGGTGACGTCAGAAGACCCCTGCGCAGGGCTTCCTGATCCGTCTGAGCTGGGTTCCTTCGAGGGAGAACTGAAGCTCTACCACGATGATGTGCATTCTCTTCCGCCTGAGGAACGCATCGACTATGCGCGCCGGGCGGAGAGGGCCGCATTGGAGGCTGATCCCAGGATTAAAAACTCAGAAGGTGGTTCGTTTGATGCAACCACCGGGCGCAAGGTCCTGGCCAACTCCCTGGGCTTTATCGGCGATTACCGGCGCTCCTATTGCTCAATCATGGCTGGGCCAATCGCGCAGGATGAAAATGGGGCCATGCAGCGAGATTTCTGGTATTCCGCCGCCCGCAGCCTGGTGCGTCTGCAGTCGCCGGAGTCGGTAGGACGCGAGGCGGCAAGGCGCGCTGTCCGCAGGCTGGGAGCCCGCAAAATCTCCTCCACCAGGGTTCCAATCGTCTTTGATCGCACAGTGGCATCTTCGCTACTCGAACACATTTCTGAGGCGGCGAGTGGAGATGCAATCTATCGGCACTCGTCATTTCTGGTGGGGAAGTTGGGCGAGAAGATTGCCGGCGAGAATGTAACCATTGTTGACGATGGCGCCATGCCCGGCGGGTTTGGCACCACACCGTTCGATGGCGAGGGGGTGCCGACACGGAAAACGGTAGTGGTGGAACAAGGCGTCCTCAAATCATACCTGCTGAACACCTACACAGCCCGCAAGCTCGGATTAAAGACTACCGGGAATGCTGCCCGGGGGCTCACTGGGAACCCAGGTATCGGCTCAGGAAATTTTTTCCTTCAACCGGGAACTCACAGCCCGCAGCAGATCATTGCCGAAATCAAGCGCGGGTTCTTTGTCACGGAGTTCCTCGGCTTCGGCGTGAATCTGGTTACCGGCGACTTCTCCCGGGGTGCTGCCGGGCTCTGGATTGAAGACGGTGAGCTCACCTTTCCGGTTGAAGAGGTTACGGTGGCGGGCAACTTCAAAGATATGCTGAACAACATCTCGGAAATCGGCAGTGACCTGGAATTCCGGAGTTCCACCGCCTGTCCCACTCTGCGGATCGACGGAATGACGCTGGCAGGAGAATAGTCCCGGCAACTGCAGCGATCATGCGGCCATCTCTTGATATGTCCCCTTAATACCAGGAGCTTTCATGGAACACAGGCCGTATCCGCCGAACGCTGCCAAACCGCCGCAAAGCAAGTTCCCGTGGCCGCTGCTTGCCTTGGCAATTGCTGTCCTTCTGCTCGTTGCCACTCTATGGCTCTCTCCGAGCGTGAACAGAGCTGCCAGTAACAAGGTAATCAAGAACAACCCCGACCAGTTGGAGCTTTTTTCGATCAGGATGTCTCCCCAGGAGGCGAACACACAGGCCAATGTAGACGTTTATGGTGAGGTAAGTAATACTGGCCCACAGTCTGTTTCAAATGCGATCATTTCGGCCGTTTTCAAAGACAAGGATGGACATCCCCTTGTGACGCAGCAAAAGCCCATGCAAAGGATGGAAAGCAGCAATGCGGGAGCAAAGAGCGAAGATTTGTCCACAAGCCCGCTCAAGGCCGGCGAAACCGCAGAATTCAGAGTCAGCTATACGGATATCCCGCAGAATTGGAACCATCAAACACCGCAGCTCTCAGTGCAGCAGGTAACGGCCAGGAAGTAGGCTGCGCCCGGCATACCCGCCTCTGCTTCGGCGGGTATAATTGCTCGCATGGGCGATCCGGAAAACCAACAGCCCTTCGCCTCGCCTAAAGTGCGAGAGGACAGGCGAACCTTGCTGCCCCTGGCAATTGGCGGGCTCATGGTCGTCGTTGCCATTGTGGTTATCATCCTGGTCAGCCGCGGTGGCCCATCCTCGAATGGTAATCAGCCCAGCCCGTACGCTGCCAATCTGCACATAGAGGATCTGCACATGGCCACAGCAGAGAATTTTGCCGGCGGATCGGTAACCTATATTCAGGGCCGAATCACCAACTCCGGAAACGAGAAGGTGACTGCAGCCACAGTTCAGGTAATGTTCAAAAATTCACTGGGGGAAATCGCCCAAAAGGACACTCTTCCGTTAATGATTCTCTTGCCTAACACGCCCTATGTTGATTACGGCCCCATGCGGACTGCGCCGTTGGCTCCCGGCCAGGCGCGCGATTTCCGGCTTACGCTGGAGCACGTAACCGCTGATTGGGATGGCCAAATGCCAATGGTCAAGGTGGTTTCGGTTACGAACTGAAACCTGCAGTTAACTCCGTTCAGCAGAGCGGAACGCCGATCGCCGGAAAATGGCTCTCCGTCCAAACTCCTCTCCGTACATCTCCAAAGCTCAAATCGAGCGGTGAAATGCCCACTGCTACAATTGAATCCATGGCAGAAGCCATCAAATCCGTTCGTCTCACGGAGCAGGTGAAGGCCGCTGGCTGAGCGAGCAAGCTTAGTCCGGCGGTGCTGGACGCGGTGCTTGGGAAATTAGCCCGGCAGCATGATCCCAATGTGCTGGTCGGCTTTGACAAAGCCGACGATGCCGGCGTGTACAAAATTTCAGCCGAACAGGCGCTGGTCCAAACCGTGGATTTCTTCACCCCCATCGTGGATGATCCGTACACGTTCGGCCAGATCGCCGCAACGAATTCTCTCAGCGACGTATACGCGATGGGGGGACGCCCCTTGAGTGCACTGGCCATCGTGTGTTTCCCGGAAAAAGGCGACTTCGAGGTTCTGGAGCAGATTCTGGCTGGCGGGCTCTCCAAGATGGTGGAAGCCGGTTGCGCGGTCATTGGTGGACATAGCGTGCGCGATCCAGAGATCAAGTTCGGCTATTCGGTAACAGGAACGATCCATCCCGAACACGTGTGGAGCAATTCCGGAGCGCTGCCGGGGGACAAGCTGATACTCACAAAGGCCCTCGGCACAGGGGTAATTTCGACCGCCATTAAGAAGGGAGAAGCAAACCAGGAATGGGTGGATGCGGCGGTCAGTTCGATGACAACCCTCAACGCCAAAGCCGCGACAATCGCAAGTAGATCCGGAGCCGTAATACATGCAGCCACTGATATCACGGGATTCGGACTGATTGGCCACGCAAGGGAGATGGCGTCGGGCAGCGGCGTTAGCATCCGGATTCATGCCGCGCAAGTCTGTTCGTTGCCAGGCGCAATGGAGTGCATTCGCGCCAAGTTCATCCCTGGCGGCCTGATCGCCAACCGTGATTTTGTCGAGTGCATGGTCCAGTATGGGGCGGGCGTGCCGAATGACGACAAAACCCTTCTGTTTGATCCGCAGACGGCCGGGGGGTTGCTACTGGCGGTGCGGGCAGAAGATGCTGGCAGACTTGTACAGACGCTGATAGAGGAAGGCGTTGCGGCAAGGGAGATCGGCGAAATTCTGCCTGAGACGAAGCCGCTAATCCAAGTGGTTTAGCAACCCGGACTGCGGGCGAATGCCGATATAACCGCATCTTGCCTATCCTCGGGCGAAGATAAGCACCAGTGCCGCAACAATCAGTCTGCTATCGATGAGCTTCGCACCCTCACCACGAAGGCCAATCTCCATGTTCGGCGAAAACAAGCCCGTCACTCGTACCGCTCTTCCGGATGCACCTTGGGCATCCCTGATGGTGTATCTCTGGGGAAGTGCTTCTGTCATATAGCGCCGCATAAGGCTCAGCAGGACGGAGTCTTCCCTAATGGTGCAAACCTCCTCGCGTTCCGGCCCGAGCAGGTCCCACTCCTGGCGGTGCAGACCAGCGGCGGGCAAATGTCTCACCTTACCCACGATTTCAGCGTTCACGGAATCGACCACGTTGAAGTACTGGCCTGTCTCCGCATCCCTGGCCGGTTTGATTGCCAGGAGCTCAAAACTGAGGGTGGGATCTGTGAACACGCGAAGGTCTTTGCTCCATTCGCATTCTGTGTTGCGGACGAAAGCGAGCGTCCGGCCCTGTCTATCATAGAAGTACAACTTGGAAGACCAGGGCAGCCGGGCATGATGAACAAAGAAGTGGTCTTGCTGAAAAATTGCGGCGGTGATGGTGGAGACAGCGGCTTTCCCCAGAGTCGCCATGGTGGACATACGCAGTCAACCTCGTCAATGAAAGCACGGAGGGCCGAAACTACTGTATTTATTCCCACAACCTGCAACGACAGGTCAGAGGCGCATCATCTACTCTGAAAATTTAAGATGCCGCGCCTGGTTGGTCTGTACACCTTAATCCAAAAAAATTAAGGGGCGGCTTTTGCCACCCCTAAGATGCTGATTTAAAAGCGGTTATGCAGGTGAAGGCTTACCGGGAACAATCCCGGGGCTCCGTCCCGGCTCAGGCCGCAGCACTTGCTGTACGCCGTCATCTCCTTTATTCGGAGTTACACGGGCCGGAAGCGGCTTGCCTTCAATGATCATCTTGAGCTCGTTCGCGTCGAGCACTTCACGCTCAAGCAACGCCTGAGCTATGCGCTCAAGAATGTCACGGTTCTCCAGGATCAGCTTCTTCGCGTTCTCATAGCCGCTGTTTACGAAGCGCCGGACTTCGGAGTCGATGTGCTTGGCTGTCTCCTCACTGAAATCGCGATGTTGGGCGATTTCGCGGCCGAGGAAGATCTGCTCATCCTTTTTGCCGAACGTGAGCGGACCAAGAGTGCTCATACCCCACTCGCAGACCATCTTGCGCGCCATATCGGTTGCGCTTTCAATGTCACTGCCTGCGCCGGTGGACATCTGATTGAGAAAGATTTCTTCCGCCAGACGGCCGCCCATCATCACTGCGATCTTGGTCTCGAGATAGTCCAGCGTGTAATTGTGCTTGTCGGTTTCAGGAAGCTGCATGGTCACGCCCAGGGCCATGCCTCTGGGAATGATCGTTACTTTGTGCAGCGGATCTGCAAACGGCATCAGCGCAGCCACAATCGCGTGCCCTGCCTCGTGATAGGCGGTTACCTTCTTTTCCTCATCGGTCAGCAGCATGCTCTTGCGCTCGGCGCCCATCAGGACTTTGTCCTTGGCCAGTTCAAAGTCGTACATGAGCACGGACTTGCGATTGGTTCGAGCGGCATTCAACGCGGCTTCATTGACCATGTTGGAAAGCTCTGCGCCGGAAAATCCCGGAGTACCGCGGGCCAGAATTGAAAGATCAACGTCATCGGCAATGGGAATCTTGCGGGTATGCACACGCAGGATTTCTTCACGGCCGCGAACATCGGGAAGAGGCACAACGACGCGACGGTCAAAACGACCGGGGCGAAGCAGCGCAGGATCCAGAACGTCAGGCCGGTTCGTAGCGGCAATCAGGATGACGCCTTCGTTGGATTCGAAGCCGTCCATCTCCACCAGCAACTGGTTCAGGGTTTGCTCACGCTCATCATGTCCGCCACCCAGGCCTGCGCCACGATGACGACCGACAGCGTCAATTTCGTCGATGAAGATAATGCAGGGCGCATTTTTCTTGCCCTGTTCAAAGAGATCGCGCACGCGGCTCGCGCCCACGCCAACAAACATTTCCACAAAATCCGAGCCGGAGATGCTAAAGAACGGGACATTGGCTTCACCGGCCACGGCCCGAGCCAGCAGGGTTTTGCCGGTTCCGGGATGCCCTACCAGCAGAACACCCTTGGGAATACGGCCGCCAAGTTTCTGGAACTTCTGGGCTTCGCGAAGGAAATCAATGATCTCGCGCAGCTCTTCCTTGGCTTCATCAACCCCCGCGACATCCTTAAAAGTAATTTTCTTCTGCTGCATCGAAAGCAGCCTGGCCCGGCTCTTCCCGAAGCTAAGGGCCTTATTCCCGCCCGTTTGCATCTGCCGGATCATGACGAACCACAGCACACCCAACAACAGGATGGGCGAGAACTGAAAAAGCCACATCGGCCAATTGGAGCCCTGGTTATCTTTGAAAGTAACGCTCACATTGTTGCTCTCGAGCGCCTTCAGCATTTCAGGGTTGTTGGTGGGGACATAGACGTGGAATGACTTGCTGTTGTCATTCTTAAACTTGCCACGGGCAAGATTATTTTCAATCTGGACCTCTGAAACCTGGCCTTTGGCCACCTTATCCATGAAGTCCGTATAGCTGATCTCCGTGTCTTTGGTGCTGCCGTTACCGCCCTGGATCATTCTCCAGAGCACCACGCCCACCAAAAGCAGCACCACCCACAAAACCACTGTTTTCACTGTTGAGTTCACTCAGGTACTCCTAATGTCTTACACAAACCTGCGGCAGGCTCCCCTGCCACCAAACTTGGATTCCGATTTAATAGAGACGCTTAAAAACAAATAATGTTCCGTGCACTTTTCCGCTACGGCTTAAACTCACAATGATCCGACGTAACCCCTCAAATGATTGGATGCGAGGGGAACCGCGGTCGGTCCACAACCTTCTTAGACGGCCATCCAACAATTTTATACCGCCCGGGACTCGCAGTGGAGCACCAAAAAACCGCTCAGGCCACTTATTTCCGGTTATGGTTAGATTTTAGCGGCAATGTAAGGCAAATTGCGGCCCAGGTGCGGCGCTCCCAACCCATAGCCTACGACAAAACTGTCGCTTACAAGAAAACCAAAGTAATCAGGCTGTAGCGAAACTCGCCGGGAGGTCTGCTTGTCCAAAAGAGCCGCTAGCTTCACACTTTTGGCCCCACGGCCCATAAGATTACGCATCAGAAACTCACTGGTGATGCCGGACTGAATCAAAGCCTCCACCAGGAGCACGTCCTGGCCGTGGACGTCGATCTCCGGGCTGTAAAAAATCTCCATCGTCGCCGGATTCGACTGCTTGTATTCGCCTTGGACGAACTGGCAAATCACAGGCATATCCAGTTCCCGAACCAGGTCGGCCATGAAAACAAAGCCATTTTCCATCACGCCAACCATGTAAATCGTTTTCCCCTCGAAGTCGCTCGCAATTCGCCGTGCCATCTCCTGCACGCGCTTTCTGATTTGGTCCGCTGACAAGACAATTCTCGGGTACTCCTTGGACAAGGTGCTGGTCACTATTCCGCCCCAGAGATGGATTTGACTTCCTCGATCAGAACTGCGTCTCCGGTGCGGTAAGAGAATGCGTCCGGCACTGGAAACCCGCGCAGCCATACAATCTGACCTGCACTCTCAATCACAGGCCAGAGAGCTTTTTCAGCCGGCGCAAGCGGCCTGCCGAACCGTCCCGGCTGCAGCAACTCCTTTATTTTCCTGGGAGATTTGGTATGCGCAGGGAAATAGCGGTCTCCCGCCCGCCAGTTCCTCACGATAAGTTCCGATTGAAGCAGGGCTCGATCCAGAAGCAATGTTGGATTATAACCCTCCGCGCTCGCGGCTGCACTCAGGGCGATCACTCGTGCCCGAATGGTGGAACCCAGTGCGCCAACGGTCACCTCTCCAGGAACGGGCAAGGTATATGCATATCCTTGTGAGGGCTTATGGGCCGGTTGTGGGGTGAATTGCAGTTCCCGGAACGTGGGAATTGCTGTGTACCCGCCCGGCAACACAACCGGCTTGCCCGGCCTTTTCCCCCGGATACGCATAATAAGTTCCTGCACATGCTTGAATTCCAGAGTGACTCCCAGCTCGGCGGCCAAATGCTGCAGAATCTGGCGCTGCAGGGCAAGGGGCAAGGAATTCATACCGGCAAGATCAAGCGCCCAGGTCTGCGAAGCCTCTCCGCTGGTCGAACGCCCGCTGCGACTCGGCTTGCCCTGATGAACCAACCGGGGAAGCAGGGCGGCAACTTCATGTTCCCAGTATTCCGCCTCCGCGCGTGCAACTTCGGCGAGATCCGCGAGAGTTTGCCGGATCGCCGGGTTGAAATGCTGCTCCAGCATCGGCAGAAGTTCGTGCCGGATGCGATTGCGGGTGTGGACCAGGTCGCGGTTGCTGGAGTCCTCCCGCCAGGGCTGGTTCCGGCTGCGGAGGTATTGCTCGATTTCAGCCCGGCTGGTTTCAAGAAATGGGCGAATCAACCCTTTATCGCTATGGCAGGGAGAAATTGCCGCCAGGCCTTTCCCGCCTGTACCTCGAATGACGCGCATCAGCACCGTTTCTGCCTGATCGTCGAGCGTGTGCGCCGTAGCGATCTTGTCGGCTTTGCGTTCGGCCAATAGTTTGGCAAACCAGTGGTGCCGCAGTTCACGCGCGGCTGTCTCCAGGCTCAGACCTCGTTCTCGAGCGTGCACAGGAGCGTCGCCGAAGCCGGCGTGGAACTCCAAACCATGCTGGGACGCCAGCCGCGCCACGAATTCCCTGTCTGCGTCCGCTTCATCGCCACGAATCCCGTGATGGAAGTGCGCTACGGAGACCACAAGCCCGAGTTCCTGCCGAAGCTCAAGCAAAACACACAGTAGAGCGAGGGAATCAGCACCACCAGAGACGGCCACCGCAACCCGGTCACCCGGCGCAAGAAGCCTCCGTTCTGTGATGTATTTGCGTACCTGCTCAATCACATATAAATGGTACTTCGTTCCTCCGCTGGAAACGCGAGATGGATAAAGTTGTTATACTTTTTGCCCCTTATGAAAGTTATCGTGATCATACCGGCGGCCGGACTGGGCACCCGAATGGCGCCTGTGGGTAAGAAGGGCGTGCCCAGCAAGCAGTTTTTCGAAATCAACGGTACCCCCATTCTCATTCACACATTGCGCGTGTTTGCCCGCAACAGGCAGGTGACGCACATCGTAGTGGCGCTGCGCAAGAACGAGATGGATCAGGTCAAGACGCGGCTGGAGAGCGAAAACATCGCGGCAAAAGTCACGCTGGTAGAAGGCGGCGAGCATCGCCAGGACTCTGTGGCAAACGCTATTGCCTCGCTCAAGGCCGCTCCGAGCGATATCGTGCTGGTGCATGATGCCGTACGACCATTTGTGGATGACGAGATCATTGGCAACGTAATTCATGAAGTGGAAAAGCACGGCGCGGCCATCGCCGGCCTCCCAGCAGTGGACACCATCAAGCAGGTGGAGCGTGCCGCTGAAGGCGCCATCATCACCTCCACCATTCCGCGCGAGCGCGTCGTCCAGGCGCAAACTCCCCAGGGCTTCCGTTATGAGCTGATCAAACGCGCTTTTGACAGTGCCGGCGAAGACGGGTTCACCGGCACCGATGAAGCATCACTGGTGGAGCGCCTGGGAGAAAGCGTGTGGGTAGTGATGGGCTCCGCGCGGAATATCAAAATCACCACGCCCGCAGATATGGAACTGGCGGAATTTCTGCTGAGCCAGGCTGCCTCCGTAAAAACAGATTTGGCAGGCTAGAAAAAAGTCTTACCACTGATCAACACTGAGGGCACTGATGGATAGGGAAGTCGGACAGTCGTATAAGCACTCGAAGCTCGCGGACACAGTAATCGGAGTGTTTTACGAGGTTTACAACGAGCTTGGCTTCGGTTTTATTGAATCGGTGTACCGGAACGCGCTACAGTTGGCGCTAATCGAAAAAGGACTGGCCGTTGAACCCGAGAAACCGACTTCAGTCTACTTTCGTGGCAAAAAGGTGGGGGATTTTCGGGCCGATCTCATTGTGAATGATCTGGTGCTTCTTGAACTGCAGACCGCAGAGGCGATTGCCATCGCACATGAGGCTCAACCATTGAATTATCTCCGCTCGACCACTCTGGAGCTCGGACTCATTTTAAATTTTGGCCCTAAGCCGCAGGTTCGGCGGCTTCTTTTCGACAATGACCGTAAGCAAAGCCGAGCACATCGCGCTGGAGCCCTCAATGACCTCAATTGAATCAGTCCCATCAGTGTTGATCAGTGGTGAGGTTTTCCGATGCGCATAGGTTACGGGTGGGATTCGCACGAATTCAAACCCGGCATTCCCCTGAAAATCGGCGGCGTAGAGCTGCCGCATACGCACGGCCTTGCCGGTCATTCCGATGGGGATGTTCTTCTTCACGCCATCACGGACGCGCTGCTCGGCGCCGTTGCCGCCGGCGATATCGGCAGCTACTTTCCTCCGTCCGACGTGAAATGGAAGGGCGCCAACTCAGCCATTTTTCTCGAAGAAGCGCTCAAGCAGGTAAGACGTGCCGGATATGCGATTGCCAACCTCGATTCAACGTTGATTCTCGCTGAGCCAAAGATCGGTCCGCACAGCGCGAAAATCCAGAAGCACGTTGCGCAATTGCTGGGAATAAGTGCGAACCAGGTCAGCGTAAAAGCCAAGACTCCCGAGGGCATGGGGACAGAGAACGCGGCGATTGCGCATGTGACGGTGCTGCTCATACCCCAAAATCTTTGAAACTCAGAGGAACGGAGTAAGCAGAGTCAGGCCAGCAGCAGCAAGGCTTGATTTCATGGTTCCGGATTCTCTGTTGGTCTGGGTCAGCGGTTGTTCCCCGCCCGAATTGCTGCTAATCTTTGCAAGTTCCCGGACGACATCTCTCCTCGGCGGTGCGTATGAAAAAGCTCTCTTTCTTCCTGTCGCTCTTCATTTGTGCTCTGTTGTTCTGTGCTGCGGCGAACGCCAGCGGCCCGCTGCTGCTGCAGACCCCGACACTCTCAAAAACTCACATTGCCTTCGCCTATGCGGGCGATTTGTGGATCGTGCCGCGTGAAGGCGGTGAAGCCCACTTACTAACCAGCGGTACCGGAACCAAGAGCGGGCCGGTGTTTTCGCCCGATGGCAGCATGATCGCGTTCACAGGCAATTACGACGGGAACGTCGATGTCTATGTCATGCCCTCCGAAGGCGGCGTGCCTCACCGGCTGACCCATCATCCCGGCTTTGATGAAGTGATCGGCTGGACTCCGGATGGCAAGCAGGTGCTGTTCCGCTCCGGACGCAACAGCTACTCGCGTTTTGACCGCCTTTTCACTGTATCTGTGCAAGGCGGGCTGCCGCATGAGCTCCCGCTGCCCATGGCGGAGTTCGGATCGTTTTCGCCCGATGGCAAAGACATCGCTTACGTACCCACGGATAACAACCGTCCGCTGTGGGCGATTGGCTGGAAGCGCTACCGCGGCGGCAAGGCGTCACACATCTGGCTTGCCAACCTTAGCAACTACAGCATCGTCAAGGTACCGCACGACGCCTCCAACGATGGCCGGCCCATGTGGATAGGCAATAAAGTGTATTTCCTCTCTGACCGCAGCGGCCCGTTCAGCCTGTACTCCTACGATGTGAGAACAAAGAAGGTGGACGAGGTCCTCCCGGAAACGTCAGACATCAAATCAGCGTCCGCAGGTCCGGGAGCCATAGTCTATGAGCAATTTGGATCTCTGGGGCTTTACGATCTTTCAACCGGCAAGGCAAAGACCCTCACGGTTACGGTTCCGGCGGATCTGCCCAATGTCCGCCGTCATTTTGAGAAGGTCGAAAAGGAGATTACTACAGCCAACATTTCACCCAGCGGAGCGCGTGCGGTGTTTGAAGCTCATGGTGAGATCCTGACCGCACCGGCGGAAAAGGGTGACATCCGCAACCTGACCAATACACCGGGAGTGATGGACCGCGATCCGGCGTGGTCGCCCGACGGAAAGTCAGTGGCGTACTTCTCTGACGAATCGGGCGAATATCAACTGTTCATTGAGAGTCCGGACGGGCTGGGCGAGCCGAAAAAGATTTCTCTCGGCACTCTGCCTTCGTTCTTTTATGACCCCGTGTGGTCGCCGGACAGCAAAAAGATCGCCTACACAGACAAGCGCCTGAACCTCTGGTATATCGATCTCCAAAAGCTCACGCCTATCAAAGTTGACACCACCACCTATGACCAGCCTGAACGCACCATGATCCCGGTTTGGTCGCCGGATAGCCGCTGGATCGCTTACAGCAAGCAGCTCCCCAGCCACATGAATGCCGTCTTTGCCTACTCACTGGAGCAGGCAAAGCCTCTGCAGCTCACCGATGGCCTGAGCGATGCGCTTTACCCCGCGTTCGACAAGAAAGGAAAGTATCTTTATTTCACCGCCAGCACGGATGTGGGCCCGACCACAGGATGGCTGGACCTATCTAGCTTCGATCATCCGGTGACGCGCAGCGCGTATCTTATCGTTCTCAGTAAAGATGAGCCGTCTCCGCTCGCGCCTGAGAGCGATGAGGAGAAGAGCGCCGCTGCTGATCAATCCAGGCCGGATACAGACAACTCCGCCGAGGCCAGAGGCGAAGGCGATCAGGAGCCGATGAACCCCGAAGAGCGTGCCAAAGCAGCCGATGCCAGGCCCGCTAAAGCTGCCAAGGCTGAAGCCGTCATGGTGAAGATTGATCCTGCGAACATCAGCCAGCGTATTCTGGCGTTGCCGATTCCGCCCCGCAACTACGGCGCTCTGGTAGCGGGCAAGGCGGGGACTATCTTCCTGCTGGAAAATCCGGCTACCATCACTCGCTTTCGCGGCGAGCCGCAAACCACGTTGTGGCGCTTTGATCTCAAATCACGCAAAACGGCAAAAATGATGGAAGGCATCACGGATTTGCGGGTGTCCTTTGACGGCAAGAAAATGCTGTACAGCAAGGGCCCCGCGCGCAAGAAGGAATGGTTCATCAGCTCCACAGCTATGCCGCCTGAGGGAGCCGGAGCCAGTCCTGCCCTTGCCGCCATGCGCAAGCCGGCGACGCCACTGAAGCTGGAAGACATGGAAGTTCTGGTGGATCCGCGGGCAGAGTGGAAGCAGGAATACAACGAAGTTTGGCGCATTGAGCGAGACTTCTTCTACGATCCGAACCTGCACGGGCTGAATCTGCCCGCCACCAAGGCGCATTATGCGCCGTTCCTGGAGAACCTGGGGAGCAGGATTGACTTCAGCTATCTCCTCTCTGAGATGTTGGGCGAGTTAACGGTCGGACACATGTATATCCGCACGCCGTCTGACCCGCCGTCAAAAGAAGGCGAAGTGGGATTGCTGGGCGCCGATTACACCATTGAACACGGCCGATATCGCTTCCAGAAAATCTTCCAGGGCGAGAATTGGAACCCGCAGCTTGGCGCGCCGCTGACTGAGCCAGGTGTCAATGTGAAAGAAGGCGACTACCTGTTGGCTGTGAATGGCCGCGAGCTCAAAGGAACAGACGAAGTCTTTGCCCTGTTCGAGGGAACAGCAGATAAATCCACGGTACTGAAAGTGGGCCCATCGCCGGACGGCAGAGGCGCGCACAATGTGACCGTGGTGCCAATTGAGAATGAAACAGCGTTGCGGAACCGGGCCTGGATCTACTCGAATCTGGAGAAAGTGAGCAAGATGAGCGACGGCCGCGTGGCCTACGTTTATCTTCCTGATACGGGCTCTGGTGGCTATACGGCCTTTAACCGCTACTATTTTGCCCAGGTCGGGCGCGAAGGCGCGGTGGTTGACGAACGCTTCAATGGCGGCGGGGCGGCGGCAGACTACGTAATTGACTACCTGCGCCGGCCGCTGGCCAATTATTGGATGACGCGCGAAGGCAAAGACTTCACTACGCCCGAGGGCGCCATTTTTGGTCCCAAGGCCATGATCATCAACGAGTACGCGGGCTCCGGCGGTGACGCGCTGCCCTGGTACTTCCGCGATGCCAAGCTCGGGCCTCTGGTGGGCAAGAGGACCTGGGGCGGGCTGGTGGGTATCTATGATTACCCGCAGCTCATGGACGGCGGTTCAGTCACCGCGCCGCGAGTCGCATTCTATAACCGCAATGGCCAATGGGACGTGGAGAACCACGGCGTGGATCCCGATGTGGAAGTGGAGATCACGCCAAAGGACTTCATGAGCGGCCGCGATCCGCAACTTGAGAAAGCTGTGGCGCTCGTTCTGGATGGCCTGAGAAAAAATCCGCTGCCTGTGGCCAAGCGTCCGCCATTCCCCAACTACCATAAAGAGCCTGTAGAGGGCGTGCCTGCCGCGGCGGGGCAAGGCGGATCATCAACCAGCAGACGGAGAAAATAGCCCTAGCACTTTATTCAAAAAGGGTGCCGCCAAGAGCGACGCCCTTTTTTTCTGGCTGAATCGCTTTGATAACCCTGGCGCAATAGAATGCCTTGCATGGCAAGATCAAGTTGGCTGATTTTCGTGCTGACGTTGTTCGGTCTGGGATCTCCTGCTGCAGGAGTAGTTACCTTCCCGAGCGGCAATCTTACGCTGCATGGCGTGCTCTACATGCCCAAGGGTAAGGGACCATTCCCCGCAGTCGTGTACAAGCACGGCAGCGCTCCCGGCATGTTGAGCCAGAAAGCTTTCGACCAGCTTGGGCCTCTGTTTGCAAAACGTGGCTG
Source organism: Candidatus Angelobacter sp. (assembly GCA_035712465.1). GTDB lineage: Bacteria > Acidobacteriota > Terriglobia > Terriglobales > Acidobacteriaceae > Angelobacter. The sequence continues at coordinate 42,235 of DASTAS010000001.1, read as the reverse complement.
GGTATTTTTTGCGCCATGGCGGCGAGGCCAGGGATTGAGCGCGGACGCGGGTCCCTACATTGAAGACGTTATCCAGACAACGTGGAAAAAGGACGGCGTGGCGGCCGCAGCCAAAGTTATGGTCAGGCTGCTTGAGACAGATCACCTCAGTAGAGGATCCGGATAAGCACGGCTACTTAACGCCTGCTACTTTTCTGCCGCTTTGCCTGTGATCTTGAGCTTTTGATCTTTACCGGAGTTGTCCAGAACGTGGAGGGAGTCTCCCACAGCTCCGTCGTTTTCAAATCTGACCTTGGTCGACGCATTCACGGTGAGGTTGAGCGCACGATGCGTGCGGGCTGTGTAGGTTGTGCCGTCGTCGCACTTGAAGGAATAAAAGGTCTGGTTCCAGTCGGGACAGTGGCGGCACCAAGTGTTGACGGTCGAGGTTTTTACAAGCGTGGCATGGTGCCAATCGCCGTTGTGGGCGGCGTGTAGGGGCAGACAACAGATGGCTGCTAGCACCAGGAAAGCGGCCGACTTCTTCATAGCGCCATGCATCGTAGCCGAAGAGCCACGAAATCGCAATCGCGGCAAACCCACCAGCCTGAAAGTGAAGTTCACCCTGTCCAGGTTCCAGTGATGAAGTTGGTTGGCTGCCAACATCGAGCGGCACTTATGCGTTTGACCGTGGAGCAGCTATCACGTTAGAATTACAAGGTTTGCCAAGAATGTCAGTTCCTGCCTGTGTGAGCAAGGCTCGAGCAAACCAGTAAGTTCAGCATTCAGCAATCTTCAAGTTTATCTAAGTCCTTTGCTGATGAACCATTTGCAAGGACACTGGAGAGAGTTATGTACGCGGTGATTCGCGCCGGGGGGAAACAGTATCGTGTGGCGCCCGGAGACATTGTAAAAATAGACAAGCTTGCCGCTGCCCAGGGCGATGTGGTGGAGTTCAACGATGTTCTGGCTGTTTCCGCCCAGGAAGGCACCATTGGACCGGGACAGGGCGCTGTGGTCAGCGGCCAGATCATGGAAGAGGGTCGCGGAGACAAAATCCTGGTCTTCCACTTCAAACGCAAGAAGCAGTACAAAAAAATCTATGGACATCGCCAGCCGTTCACAGCCGTCAGGATCACCGAGATCGCGTTTGACGGCCAGACGTTCAAGGCCCCTGAGCTGGCTGCGCCGGTGAAAAAAGCTGCGCCAGCGCCAACTGAAGATGAAAGCGGCGAGGGAGCTCCAAAGGCAAAAGCAGCAGCTGCCAAGAAGAGCGGCAGCAAGAAGAAATCTGCGAAAAAGAGCCCTGCGAAAAAATCGTCCGCGAAGGGCAAAAAGAAATAAGTTCTGATCCGGCGATTGCCGGCGGGCGATGGCCCGGAGAAATCTGCAGAGGATTTAGTCATGGCACACAAAAAAGGTCTAGGCAGTTCCAGAAATGGGCGCGACTCGAATGCACAGCGCCTCGGAGTCAAAGCTTTCGGCGGACAGCTTGTTCCCGGAGGCACAATCATCCTTCGCCAACGCGGAACGCGGATCAAGCCCGGTGCCAATGTCGGTCGCGGCAAAGACGATACGCTGTTCGCGAAAGTGAGCGGCGTGATCAAGTTCGTCGACAAAGGAACCAGCGGACGCTACGTTTTGGTGGAACCGCAGGAGATCGCGAAGGCGTAGGTTTTCAATTCACGAATGCCTCTGCCCCGCGTTTTGCGGGGCTTCGCTTTTCCGCCCCACTTTCGCATGGCCGGCATTTAGTCTGAATAGCTCCGAGCCTAAAATAATTCTCATGCTTCTGGTTTGGCGCAGAGCGAAATATTTTTCTCACCACGGAGAGATTTTTTATGGCAAACAAAGTAAAGCCCGCGCCTGACGGATATCACAGCGTCACACCATACTTGATTGTCAAAGGTGCTGCCGCTGCTATCGATTACTACAAAGACATTTTTGGCGCGCATGAACTATTGCGAATTCCGCATGACGACGGGAGGATTGGGCACGCGGAGCTGAAAATTGGCGATTCGGTGATCATGCTGGCAGATGAGTTTCCTGAGATGAACACCGTCAGTCCGAAGACGCTCGGCAATTCGCCCGTCGGTCTGATGGTTTATGTGGATGACGTCGATGCGGTTTTCGCGAAAGCGGTGGCCAAAGGCGGCGCGGTCTATAAGGACCTGGCAGACCAGTTCTATGGCGACCGTAACGGCACCATCACCGATCCTTTCGGGCACAAGTGGACGATTGCCACGCACAAGGAAGATGTCTCGCCGGAAGAAATGCAACGGCGCATGGCAGCAATCAGCAAATAGAATCATCACTTCCATGCAGCGGAGCCCTGGCCCTGCGAGTTCTCGCAGGGCTTTGCTTTGCCGCCAACCTGTGCAAAGGACTGTACAATCAGAACAAGGGATGTTCATTGACGAAGCAATAATTCGAATCAAGGCCGGGGACGGCGGTAACGGCTGCATGGCCTTCCGCAGGGAAAAGTTTGTTCCTCGCGGCGGTCCCTCGGGCGGCGATGGCGGGCGCGGCGGCGATGTGATCATGGAATCAAGCGAGCGCCACAACACGCTGGTGCATTTCCGCTTCAATCCGGAATACAAGGCTGAACGCGGGCGGCACGGCGAAGGTTCAAACTGTACCGGACGTGACGGTGAGAGTGTGGTGCTCAAAGTGCCGGTCGGAACCGTTGTTTTCGACAAAGAAACCGGCGAAAGAGTTTATGACTTCTCCCGACCCGATGAACGCATTGTGGTAGCCCATGGTGGCCGGGGTGGCCGCGGCAATCAGCACTTTGCCACCAGCACGCACCAGGCGCCCCGCGAACACGAACAGGGGTTTCCGGGTGAAGAGCGCGTGCTGCGGCTGGAACTGAAGCTGCTCGCCGACGTGGGATTGGTTGGTTATCCCAACGTGGGCAAATCGACGCTGATCTCGCGCATTTCTGCCGCGCGGCCGAAGATCGCCGACTATCCCTTTACGACGCTCGAGCCAAACCTCGGCGTAGTCACCATCGGCGAGATCCCGCATGAAGACAGTTACGTAGTGGCCGATATTCCCGGGCTGATTGAAGGAGCGCATGAAGGCACCGGACTGGGCACACAGTTCCTCAAACACATTGAGCGGACGCGCCTTCTGGCCCACGTGATCGACGTTTCTGACGCCAGCGGCCGGCCCGATCCGGTGGAGGATTACAGCGTGATCATGGGCGAGCTCAAGAGCTTTGGCAGCGATCTTGAGAAGAAGCCGATAATCGCAGTCGCATCCAAAATGGATGTCTTGAATCCGGACAAGCTGGCGGCGCTGAAGAAGCACTGCAAGAAGTTGAAACTGGATTTGTACGAAATTTCGGCCGTGACCGGCAAAGGAATTGCCGAGCTGAAATACGGGCTGGGCAAGCGAGTGGCTGAGATTCGGGCAGGCACCTATCGTGCGCACAAACCCGCGCGCAAGAAAGCAGCTTCAGCAAGCAAAGCCCGCAAGCCGCAGGCCGCGCATCGCATTCCCAAGCGTGCAGCCTTTAAGAAGAGAAAGAGCAGATAGCGGGCGATGAGAGTAGCTCTTTTCGGCGGAACGTTTGACCCCGTACATCTTGGACACCTGGCCGTAGCACGCGCGGCGGCGGAGAAATTTGATCTCAGCATCATCTATTTCGCCCCGGCAGACATTCCCCCTCATAAGCAGAAGCGGCAGCTCACGGATTTTCAGCATCGCTTCGCAATGCTGGCGCTGGCGACAGCGAATGATAAGCGCTTTGTTCCTTCATTGATCGACGCCCCACGCGGAGCGCCCAACTACTCGGTCGACACGGTGCGGCGGCTGAAGAAGAAGCTCAAGAAATCAGACAAGCTGTACTTTCTCATTGGCATTGATGCATTCAAAGACATTGCCACCTGGCATAAGCCTGAAGAGCTGCTGGAGGAATGCGAATTCATTGTCACCAGCCGTCCCGGATTTTCGCTGCAGGATGTAGGCAATGCATTGCCGGAGAAGCTGCGGCCATCCGCTGCAGTGCTCAAGGCAATGCGCAACCAGCGAGTGAATGGCGCCATCGCACTACGCGGCGCTACCATTCATGTGCTGCCGGATGTTCAGGAGCGCGTTTCTTCCACGCAGATCCGGGCGGCGGCAACCAGGTCAGTGGCTCAGTTGAGCCGGTATGTGCCCCACGCAGTAGCGGAGTACATCAAAAAAGAGCGGCTTTATACAGGCCAAGCTGTCCGCGAGCCGAAGGACAGGGCGTTGGACAAGGTGCTATCTTTTCATCGAGGCGGTGAGCAGCATTTCTAGATCGACATGAGAGAGGAAAGCGGAAGGAGCGAATGAGTCAGCAGACCAGGCAGCATGTGGTTTTGGCCGTTCAGGCCATTGAAGGCAAAAAGGGCGAGAACGTGGTCATTCTGGAAATGGACCGCAACGCCGGCGCGTTCACGGACTATTTCGTTTTGTGCACGGGCACGAATCCTCGACAGATCCAGGCCATTTCTGACGATATTGAAAGGAAGCTGACCGAGGCCGGCACACGGCCGAACAGCCTGGAAGGCTACAATCAGGCGGAATGGGTGCTGCTGGATTACGTTAATTTTGTAGTTCACATTTTTTCTGAGCGGGCACGGCAGTTTTACGATCTGGAGCGGCTGTGGAAGTCAGCCAAAAGACTGAAGCCTGCAGACCTGAAGAAGAAGCCTGCTGCCGCTAAACCGGCTAAGAAGGCCACAAAGAAAAGCGCAGCCAAAAAGCGCACAAGCAAAACTGCAAGTACAACCCGAGGCGGCAAGACGAACCGGGTGCGAGCCAACTCTAAAAAGAACACACGGAAACGCGCGTGAAACTGCAGATCGCCTGGATTGGAAAAACCAAGGAACCTGCTTTTCGCGCTCTCACGGAAGAGTATCTGCAGCGGATTTCGCGGTATGTTGCGTCGGAATCGCACGAAATGAGCAGTGAAGACGCCATGCTGCAGCTTGCGGAGAGCAGCGCCGGGCGCACGCGGCCAGTGTTGGTTCTGCTGGATGCGCGCGGCCGGCAATTTACGTCAGAGGAATTTGCTGATTTGTTACGTGATCAGCAGGACCGCGGAACCCAGAATCTGTTTTTCGGCATTGGTCCGGCGAATGGTTTTACAGATACGGCCCGGCGCTCCGCTGACCTGGTGCTCTCATTCGGCAAAATGACATTGGCTCATGAGCTGGCGCGGATTGTGCTGCTGGAGCAGATCTATCGCGCATTTACAATTTTGAAAGGGCATCCGTATCATACAGGCCACTGAAAGCAGTCGGCACTCAGCCATCAGCCCAATGCGGCAAGCTGGTTGAAGCAGGCTGCAGATCTCGGAGACAAAGGGAAATGCGGAATGACCGTTGAGCGGGAGTATGCAAGGGTCTTAACAGAATGACTGACGTACATCGCGGTCTCATCATCGTCAACACCGGCCCCGGAAAGGGCAAGACTACGGCTGCCATGGGGACTGCTCTGCGCGCCGTCGGCAACGGCATGAAAGTTCTGATGCTGCAGTTCCTGAAGGGCTCATGGCATTACGGCGAGCTTGATGCGGTAAAAGCTTTTGGCGATAACTTCGTGATGAAGCAGATGGGGCGCGGGTTTGTTAAAGTCGGCGGAGCCGAAACCGACCCAGAAGACATACGTCTGGTTGAAGAAGCCTGGAATGAAGCCGGGCAGGCTATCATGTCCGGCCAATGGGACTTGGTGATCCTCGACGAAATCAACTATGCGATCAGTTACGGAATGCTTGATCCGGCCAAAGTGGTGGAGACGCTCAGGCGTAAGCCTGAGCAGGTCCACGTAATCTTGACGGGGCGCAATGCACATCCGACAATCATTGAGTTGGCGGATACCGTTACAGAAATGAAGCAGGTAAAGCACGCTTATGAAAAAGGTGTGTTGGCCCAGCGGGGAATTGAGTATTAAACGCGATGGTCTGACGGAAGCGGCTCACCAGCGTTAGAAATCGGCTCTATTCGTAGAACGCTTAGAAGGAAGACTATCTTTGTCCTGGTTTAAACGAGAATCCAGCGAAATCCAGCAATCGGACGAGAAGAAAGTCCGCACTGAAGGCCTTTGGGTAAAGTGCGACGGATGCCGCCAGATCATCTGGAAAAAAGAGCTGGAAGACAATCTCAATGTCTGCCCCAAATGTGACTACCATTTCCGCATTGATGCGGCCACAAGGATAACCTTCCTTCTCGATGACGAAATGATCGAGACGTTCGATAACAACATGGCCGCGGTCGACCCGCTGACCTTTTCGGATACCCGGCCGTATAAAGAGAGGTTGTCAGAGGGACTGCGAAAGACGGGGATGAGGGACGCGGCGTTGAGTGTAACGGGAAAACTGAATGGGCGACCGGTGATTGTGAACGCAATGGAATTCGGCTTTATCGGCGGCAGCATGGGCGTGGTGGTAGGAGAAAAGATTACCCGTTCCATTGAACACGCGATGCAAGACCGAAAGCCGCTGATTATCGTTTCCGCTTCATCCGGCGCCCGAATGCAGGAAGGCGTCATCAGCCTGATGCAGATGGCCAAGATTTCGGCGGCGCTGGCGCGGCTCGACCAGGCCAAAGTGCCCTACATCTCTGTTCTGACGGACCCAACCACCGGCGGCGTGAGCGCGTCATACGCAATGCTGGGCGACCTGAACATCGCGGAACCGGGCGCACTGATTGGCTTCGCCGGCCCGCGTGTGATTGAGCAGACAATCCGCCAGAAGCTGCCGGAAGGCTTTCAGCGCAGCGAGTTCCTGCTGAAGCATGGCATGCTGGACGCAGTGGTTCATCGCAAGGAGATGAAGAACTATATCTCGCGAGCGCTCGATTTTATGGCTCCAAAGGCCGCCTGAACTGTGCCTGTATCTTACGAATCCGCGGTCGCCAGGCTGCTTGATCTCGGGCACGAGCTTACATCGCAGCGGAAATTTGATCTCGACGAGATGCGAGTGCTCGTGCGCGCTCTCGGACATCCGGAGCGGCGGATACAAAGCGTTCTGATCGCTGGCACCAATGGCAAGGGCTCCACTGCGGCCACGCTGGCAAGCATTGTCCAGGCTGCTGGCTATCGTACCGGTCTCTACACCTCGCCTCATCTCGTCCGGATCAACGAGCGGATTCAGATCAACCGTGAGCCGATCAGCGATGCGGAATTCGCCATGATTTACAACCGGGTGGATCCCGTCGCGCAGGAGTTGGTCGCAAGCGGCGAACTGCCCTGGCATCCCAGCTTTTTTGAAATGCTCACGGCGATGATGTTTGAGTATTTCGCCAGTGCCGCGGTCGAGCTTGCCGTTCTGGAAGTGGGCATGGGCGGCCGCCTGGACGCGACCAACGTTGCAGATCCTTCGCTCAGTATCATCACGGACATCGATTTCGACCACCAGAAATTCCTGGGCAATACTCTGCCGGAAATTGCTCGGGAGAAGGCGGGAATCATGCGGCCCGGGGTTCCTGTGGTTCTGTTGCCGCAGCATCCCCAGGTAAATGAGACGCTGGGACGCGAGATTGTGGAGCGCAAGGCGCGCCCAGTGAGCGCGGTGCAGTACATGCCGCCGCTGACTCCGGATGCAGCGAAATGTGGCGCTGGTGCTGAATTGGCCACAACCAACCATTTTCCTCTCGAGGTGATGGGGAAAGAGATTGTGCTTGATTTCCCGCTTGCGGGCAGACATCAGTTGCGCAATCTCGCTCTCGCAGTTGCGGCAGCGGAGAAGCTGAACGAGACGGGACTGCGTATTCGCCCTGAAGATATTGAAGCAGGCGTCCGAAATACTCGCTGGGCGGGACGATTTGAGGTGATCCCCGCGGAAGCGGGTTCGCCCGAGGTAGTGCTGGACGTTGCGCATAATCCCGCCGGCGCTTGGGCGTTGCGTTCTGCCTTGTCCAGCTTTTACGGTGAAAGACCGCTGATCTTTGTCTTTGGAGCAATGAAGGATAAGGCAATCAGCGAAATCGCGGAAATCCTGTTCCCGCTTGCGGAACACGTAATTGTCACGCACGCTGATTCCCCCCGAGCGGCCGCGACGCATGAAATCGCGGCGATCGCCGCGCACACTCAGGCCGAAATCGTGCAGGAACCATCCATCACGTCAGCGCTACAGCGCGCGAGCAGGCTGGCCGGCAGCAACGGAGTGGTAGTGATCACCGGCTCAATTTACGTTGTGGGCGCGGCGCTTGCGCAGCTCACAACGCGGGCTGCAGTGCGGCAGGGCATCTAAGATGGCGCAGATCACGCAACTGCAGGCTGAGTCTGTGAGCAAAGAAGGCGGCGTGCGACATTTGCTTTCCTCCCTGCGCTCGTATTTCTTCTATTGCCCGCTGATCTGGTTCTACACAATCGCCCTGGGGGCGCTTTCGCTGTTGTCGTCTTTCTTTGACCGAACTGGCGCGGTGCAGCACGGCTTTGCGCGCCTCTGGTCGCGGATGATCCTGGGAACCATCGGAGCCAAAATCACCGTAACCGGACTGGATAAGATCGATACCTCCAGGGCGCACGTTTACGTAGTCAACCATCTTTCGGCGCTGGACGTTCCCGTTCTGTATCTGTCACTGCCGTTCCAGTTCCGGATTCTGGCGAAACGAGAGTTGTTCCGTTATCCGTTCATGGGATGGCATCTGCGCCGCTCTGGCCAGATTCCAGTCGTACTCGACAATCCAAAGGCTTCCATTCGAAGCTTGCAACTTGCGGTTACCGCGGTGAAAAACAATATGTCTGTGGTGGTGTTTCCGGAGGGCGGCCGCTCCAGGGATGGGCAGATACGGCCGTTTATGGGAGGAGCATTTTTCGCCGCCATCAGAGCGCAAGCAGATATCGTGCCCATGGCGCTGATCGGGACATACGAGACGTTGAGGATGAACAGCTTTCATATCAGGCCTCAGCCGGTGCAATTGCTGGTGGCGGACCCGATTTCAACATCCGGCTTGACTACCCGAGATACGGAGACTTTGGCAGCCCGGGCGCGAAAAGTTATCGCTGATTTGTACTACGCGCATTCCGCTATTCCGGATTTGCGCGACCGGAATCTTCAGAAGCAAGAATCACCTGGGTAAATGTGGAACTTGGGCCTTGGCTTTGCCGACTTATGTGGGCCTTAGGCTGTAAATTTCAGAAATGAAACCTAAAATCGCCATTCCCGAACCTTGCTCCTATGACAAAGCGTACAGTGCCAGAGCCTATCCCGCGTACCTGAAAGCGGTAGAGGCCTCCGGCGGGAAACCAGTCGTGATCTCTTTGGATTCCAGCCCAGAAGAAGTGGCGCGGCAGGTGCGAGAGTGTGCCGGGGTCCTTTTGCCGGGCAGCAAAGCGGACCTGGACCCCCAGAAGTATGGAGCGGAGAAGAATCCTGCGACCGCTCCCGCGGATAGTCTCCGGGACGCCGCGGACGAGTTGCTGCTTCAGGATGCCTATAGCCAGCGCAAACCGGTTCTGGGAATATGCTACGGCCTGCAAGCTTTGAACGTATGGCGAAGCGGAACGCTGCTACAGCACATTGAGACCAGCGTGCGGCACACCGGGAACCGGAATGATGTGGCACATCAGGCGGTAATTGTTCCGGGAACAACACTATCGCGCCTGGCTGGGCCGTCAGCCACAATTCCGGTCAACTCCAGCCACCACCAGGCGGCGCAAAATCTGGGCGACGGACTGCGTGTGGCAGCACGTTCTCCGGAGGATGGAATCATAGAAGCAATCGAAGGGACTGACCCGAGCCACAGCGTACTTGCCGTCCAGTGGCATCCGGAACGAACCTTCGATGGCGACCAACGGTCGCGCAGACTTTTCGAGTGGCTGGTCAAGGCTGCTGCTGAGTGGACTGCAGATGAAAAGAGCGCCACAGCGGGCCCATCAGATTCCCGCTGACGATCTGGCTCAGGTTTTGTGCCAGCCGCTCTGGAATATTTCGGCGGATTAAGGCTATTGAGCCATTGCTTGAGAACTGGATCGTTACTAGAATCCTCTTGTTCCCTGTTCCGAAGTGCGCATGCCGACTGGGCCATTCAGACCAGGTGATAAGGTGCCCGCTACAGGCATCTACACAGCAACTCACTACCAGCACAGGTTGCCGCATGAGGTGTTCGCACTGGTGGGTGAGCAATTTCCCGAGTGCAGACGGTGCGGGTCCCGCGCGGTCTTTACCCTGCTGAAGGCTGTTCCCGATATTGATGCCGACCAGGATTTTGCCCGCTCGGCGGAATCCAGAAAACCCAAAAAAGCTGGAGCATCTACCACTGACGACTGAGCCCCTGCGGCTGGCAGACATTGCGAAAGCGGCTTGCGTTCCGTATCGTAATCATCATGCCTGAAGCTGGCGTGCTGATGTCATTGGAAGGCCGGGTAGCTGTAATTACGGGCGGGTCGCGCGGTATTGGCGCAGCCACGGTGCGTATGTTCACAAACGCGGGCGCACGCGTGCTGTTCAATTATCACAACGCTGCGGATCAAGCGAACCGGCTGGCGAGCGATTGTGGCGGTACGAGCCGGTGTGTTGCCGTGCAGCAGGAGCTGGCAACGGTTGAATCAGCGCGAAACCTGGTCGATGCAGCGGTCGGGCAATTTGGCAGGTTGGATATAGTTGTCGGCAACCATGGAGTCTGGCCCGCGCAGGATGTTCCAGTGGATCAAATGGGCGCGGAGCAATGGCGTAGCACTCTTGCCGTAAACCTGGACAGCATTTTTGGCCTGGTGAAATATGCCGTGTCTCAGATGAAAAAGCAAAAGCAGGGCGGGCACATTGTTTTGATCAGTTCCACGGCCGGCCAGCGTGGGGAGGCTTTTCACTGCGATTACGCGGCCAGCAAGGGCGCTATTGTCAGCATGGTAAAAGGACTTTCCACGGAACTGGCGCGCGACCGCATTTATGTAAATTGCGTCGCGCCAGGCTGGGTAGATACTGACATGGCTGCGCCGGCACTGAAGCATCCTGAAATCAGCCGGCGCGTCTATTCCACTATTCCGCTGGGGCGAGCGGGCAGGCCGGAGGAAATTGCTGCCACGGTATTATTTTTGTGTACTCCGCACTCCGGCTTTATCACCGGAGAGGTCTTGAATGTGAATGGCGGCGCCGTGCTGGCGGGGTGATTTTCCGGGCAGCTACTCCGTTCTGCGTGGCATCGAAGCAGATAATTAGTCTCAGATGAAAATTCTCCTATTAGTTTTCCTGCTTGCCGCCGGAGCCTCGGGCCAGCAGCAGCAACAGCTTCCTCAAAGCGCGCCCATGTCGCCGAATGTTGGATCGGAAGCAGAATCGAATCAGGCGAAGGCGCGCGCCATTCTGGCCAAGACCATTCAGGCCCTCGGCGGCGATGCCTACATGAATCTACAGGATTCGTATACAGAGGGCCGCTACGGGCGCTTTCACAACGAGGTGATGGTTGGAGGAACGGTTTACTTCCGCTACTGGCAATGGCCGGACAAGGAAAGAATCGAACTGACCAAGCAGAGGGACGTTGTTGATTTATACGTGGGCGACCATGCAACGGAGATCACCTTTCGCGGCGCTCATGAATTGGATCCTAAACAAGATGACCTGGTGAGGCTTGCGCTGCAGCGGCGGCATTACACACTGGAAAGAATCCTTCGCGAGTGGTTGAAGGAACCTGACATCCTGCTGCTCTATGAAGGTCAGAGCCTTTCAGCGAACAATAAAATGACTGACAAGGTGACCTTGATCAATGCACAAAATCAGTCCGTAAGCCTGCTGATCGCTCCCGATACTCATTTGCCCGCTGAAAAGATCTTCACCACGCGCGACCCAGCCACTCGCGATCTGGACGAAGAAGACGAGATTTACGACAACTGGCGCGTGGTTCAGGGGATCAATACGCCTTACAGCATTGAAATCATTCGCAATGGACAGATTGTGCGCCAGCAATACCTATTCAATGTGAGCTATGGTACTCGGCCGCCCGACTCCTATTTCACTCCTGTGCTGATTCCCCGACCGAGCAAATGAGTTTGCGATTCGAGACACATACTGTGGTAAAAAACACACGGTGTGAGATGCTGGATTGGATATAATCTACTCATCCGGAACAACTTGCCATTCGAGCACACAGTCCGCGGGGCCGTAGAGTGCCAGGGAGTCGGGCTGCACAGCGGAGCGGCTGTGCAGATGCGAATTCTACCTGCTGCAGCAGGCTCGGGGATTGTCTTTCGCAGAGTTGATCTCGACGGCTTTGAAGTGGAAGCCGTGGGCCGCAATGTCGCCCGGGTGAGCTATGCCACCAGCCTGCAAAAACAGGGCGTGTTGATTTCAACCACCGAGCACCTGCTTTCCGCCTGTATCGGCCTCGGCCTAGATAACGCCATTGTCGAATTGGATAATCTTGAAGTCCCTATCCTGGATGGAAGCGCCAAGCCGTTTGTGGATCTCATTCAGCGGGCCGGGTTAAGAAAGCAGCGGAGACGGCGTTCCTATCTGCGTATTCTTCGTGAAGTGGAAGTGCGCGACGGCAACAAGTTCATTGCTGCGTATCCTGCCGACGGTTACGAGGTGCAATACAACATCAATTTTGCGCCGCCCATCGGCGAGCAGTCGTTTCAGGTTGATTTGTCGCGCGATCTTTACCGTCAGGAAGTAGCGGCGGCCCGGACATTTGGATTTCTGCGCGAAGAAAAAACCATGCGGAACATGGGATTGATCCGGGGCGCCTCGGAAGAAAACGTGATCGTGGTGACGGATACAGGCGTTAAAAACGGCCCTTTGCGGTTTAGCGATGAATTCGTGAGACACAAGGTTCTCGATTTGATTGGCGATTTAGCTTTGTTGGGCCGGCAGGTGATTGGACGGGTAGTGGCCGACCGCGCCGGTCACGCCATGCACACCGCACTGGTTTCGCGGCTGTTGCGCGACAAGTCTCTTTGGGAAGAGACTACGGAAGTTTCCGAAAAGGCAGCTCAACGGAGCGAGAGCCTCGCCCTTGTAGAACCCGTCCCCGGTCAAGCCTGAAACTACATTGTTGCGTTGATGAACATTGCGCCATTGCCCAGGGGCAGGGCTCGCTTCTCCAGCCAGGCTTCAAGTTCTTTTTTTGCGTCAAGCGATAAAACCTGAAAGCGAATGCCCGAGCGTCCCTCCGGAGTGGACCACATCACTTCGCCCTTTACGTCCAGGGAGCGTCTTGTTCCGGGAAGATTGAAGCGCAGTCGGGCGGCGCCTCCCTGGTCGAGCTGGCGTGAGCATTCAATGGAGATTCCACCCGTGCTGATGTTCGTGATGCTCACCGGCACTTCCATTCCCGAGTCGACCATGATTTTGCCTGTGGCCTTGATCAGATGGCGATGATAGCGGCGGCGTTCCCGCACGATGAGCCCTTTGGCAGCGCGCACGCTGCGAGTAGCGCGATCAATGGAGATCGGCTTGTCCAGCACGAAGTTGGCGCCCATTTCAAACGCCTGCTGGACTGTGGTATTACCGTTCACAACGGCGAAAGCAATGCAGCTCCGGTTCGATCGTCCCTGGCGCAATTCCTGTAGCACGGCCGGGCCGCTTTGTACGTCATCACAATCCACCACAAAGGCGTCGTATTTGCGTCGAGTCAGCGCAAGTCTGGCCTGATCAGGAGTCTGCGAAAGATCGAGCTCAATGTTGGCGGCGTCCATCACGCGACGCAATAGCTTTTGTACCTCAGGGTCACGGCTCAGGAGGAGTGCTTGAAGGGCCATGGGCAAACGTTACCCGAAATGGCCTGCAAAGAGCCAGATAACCAATGTAACGGGACTGCTGCCGGCGCGGCCAGTGCCCCTTAGGGCAGTACAATGCGGGACGGGAACAACCTGTGAATACGACCGTTTATCTATCCCTGGGTTCGAACCTTGGTGACCGGATAGCCAATCTGCGCCAGGCAACCTCGCGCCTTGAGGAGATCGGGACAATCCGACGCCAATCGTCCTTTTATGAAACCGAGCCCGTCGAAGTTGAAGGCGATCAGCCCTGGTACGTGAATTGTGCTGTCGTAATGGAGACGAACCAGAAAGCTGATGATTTTCTTCAGCAGCTCATGACAGTGGAACAAGCTATGGGCAGGCGGCGGACTGGATACAAAGCTCCGCGGTCCATCGACATTGACCTGATCTTTTTTGGCGAGCAGGTGGTCGAGACCGGCAAACTCACTGTGCCTCATCCTGCTATGCATCACCGGCGCTTTGTCCTTGAGCCGCTGGCGGAAATTGCTCCTGACGTCAGACACCCGATTCTGAACCGCACTGTGCAGCAACTGCTTGATGCGCTGCCGGAAGGATTGGACAGAGTCCGCAAGCTGAATTCATAAATCAGCTGGATTTCTGCTCTTCAAACTCGCGACTGCAAGACGCGTCCTGATTTACGATGAGGGCCGTGGAAAAAGCCGAGATCGCGCGGTTATTGCGGCCCTTTGGCGAGACCGGAGATCAAGGGCTGGAAAGTATATCGATATATATCGATCTTTTGCTGAAGTGGACTCGCAAGATCAACCTGACCGCGGTTCGCGATCCCAAAGAGATCGTAACCCGCCATTTCGGCGAGTCACTCTTTGCCGCAACTCACTTGTTGCCGCCCAACTGGCGCGGCGCCGTCATTGACGTTGGATCCGGCGCCGGCTTTCCAGGACTGCCGATGGCGATGTCCTGCTCAACGGCATCGGTGACATTGATTGAGTCTCAGGGGAAAAAAGCAGCCTTCCTGAAGGAAGTGATCTATGCTCTCGCTCTCAAAAACGTGAGCGTCTTCAATGGCAGGGCAGAGGGTTTTCCAAGCCAGGGAGATCTGGTGACCTTGCGGGCTGTGGAACAATTTGAGAAAGTGTTGCCAATCTCTATCAAGCTGGTAAAGCGTGGCGGGAGCCTTGGATTGATGATTGGCAAATCACAGATTGAGGCAGCGAGGCAATTATTGTCCACAGTGGAATGGAAACAACCTTTGGAGGTTCCGGGTGGACATTCACGCGCGTTGCTCATCGGTATCAATTCCTGAAGTCTGCAAAAGCTTACCCTGTCAATAATCCGACGTTTTCTAGTTAGGATAACGAGCACGGGTATCGATTAGGTAAAGTGGGATTTTGTATCGGGATATGTTGGCCAATTTAGCGCTGATAACCAGATATCACTCGCCTGCTTCAAGTAAAGTGGGAATAAGTCTCGATTCCGGAGCATTTTAGTCCTCCGTAGATTCGCTTCTACCCTCGCTCACGGCGGGTTTCATTATTGTTCCACGTGGAACAAACTTAATTTCGTTCCACGTGGAACATGCACAACTTTGCGGCATTGCAGAAATTGGCTCCATTCGATAGAGTCACAGGGAAGGCGTTTTCTCCCTGAGTTCCCCATGGGTCGTGTTATAGCCGTCGCCAATCAAAAGGGCGGGGTAGGCAAAACTACAACCGCGATTAACCTTGCGGCTTCGTTCGCCGCCGCAGAGGTGAAATGCCTGCTTGTGGACTGCGATCCACAATCGAATTCCAGCAGCGGGGTCGGCCTTGTCCGTGATCCAGATAGGTTGAACACATATCATCTCCTCATTGGCGAAGCAGAACCTGAGCAAGCTGTTCTGCCAACCGAACTCGAAGGCCTAAGTCTGGTTCCCTCTCACAAAAACCTCATAGGCGCGAATATCGAGCTGGTTGGCATGCCAGAACGAGAATTCAGGCTGCGCAATGCGCTCCAATCCATTCGCGACCGCTTTGATTTCGTCGTCCTTGACTGCCCGCCTGCTTTGGATCTCTTGACGCTGAACGCACTGGTTGCCGCTGATTCGGTTCTTATTCCTATGCAGGCAGAATACTTCGCCCTTGAAGGCGTCAGCGAACTTCTTGATACCGTCGCACGGCTGCGCGAGAGCTTTAATCCCGCGCTCGAGATTGAGGGAGTTGTGCTCACAATGTACGACGAGCGCACAAACCTGGCACAACAGGTTACCCAGGAGCTTAAGAAGTTTTTTGGAGACAAGCTGCTCAGCACCACAATCCCGCGCAACGTGCGATTGGCTGAAGCCCCCAGTTATGGCAAGCCGGCCTTGCTCTATGATGTCCGGTCGAGAGGAGCCGAGAGCTATATCCGACTGGCCAAGGAGCTGATGGATCGCCAGCACCAGAAGACCGCCGTTGCAGCGGTCGCTGGAGGAATCGATGCGCAACCGACCGAGCAACCAGCAGAGCAGCAGCAGGAGGTTGAGCTGAAGCATGATGAATGACAAACGGAAGGCCCTTGGTCGTGGACTGGACTCGCTTCTCCCGAGCCGTCCCGCTTCGCCGACGCCCTCTTCGATTCCAACCGTACAGCCTCAGGGCCAGGCCCCGGCAGAAATTGCAGTCGATCTTATTGAGCCAAACCCATATCAGACACGTCGTCACATTGTTGAAGAATCGCTCAACGAGCTTGCGGATTCAATCCGCACCAGCGGTGTCGTCCAACCGATAGTTGTGCGCCCCATCCAAAATGGCCGGTTTCAACTAGTAGCCGGCGAACGACGCTGGCTGGCATCGAAGCGTGCCGGAAAGAGCACGATTCCGGCAGTCGTTCGACAGGTCTCCAATGAGCAGGCGATGGAGATCACCATTATTGAAAATCTGCAGCGCGAGGATCTGAATCCCATTGAGCAGGCGCGTGCGTTTGAGAGATTGAGCCGCGAATTCGGACTAACGCAGGAACAGATCGCTTCGCGGACCGGCAAAGACCGAGCCAGCGTTGCCAATTTCATTCGATTACTCAAGCTGCCCTCCACAATCCAGGACAATTTGGAAACCGGTGCGCTGAGTTTTGGCCACGGAAAAGCTCTCGTCAGCCTTGCCGGTTTTCCCGACCTGATAGAAAAAGCAGCCCATGAAGTCCTGCAAAAGCAGCTATCTGTGCGTCAGACGGAAGAACTGGCCACCAAGCTATTGAATCCCGAAGCCGCAAAAGAGACCAGCGAGGCAAGGGAGCAACTGGTTGATCCCAACGTACGCGAAGCCGAGCGCAGCCTGGAGAGATCACTCGGCGTAAAGGTTGAAATTCAGGACCGCAAGGGACGAGGCAAAATCATCCTGAAATATTCATCGCTGGAAGACTTTGACAGAATTGTCGAAGCGCTGGGAGAGCGCTGAAACTATATCGACGTATATCGATATATCGAAGCGAACAGTTCCGAAACGACAGCGCGTTGGTTTTGAAGCTGGCTCCCCTGATGGTGATCTAACTAACGCTCAGTTTCTAAGACCGCTCCACTGTTCCGCAACAACAATGGAATTACCCGGATTGGAAGGATCGTATTTGATGGAGGTCATCAGACCGGCTCTGCAGGAGTGCAGGTCTACGCGATGCCGGAGGGCAGTCACGTCCTGCGAAGCTTCGTAGCTCACGCCGCCAACATCGTATTGGTAAATCAGCAACTGAATTTCGCCCCGGCCGTTGGCGGGCACTTCGCTCACGTCAATGACCGCCCCATCAGTGATGCGGCCAATTTCGTTGATGCGGTCGCGACGCTCCCGCTCACGTTGTTCCGGCGTGCGGCGCCGGCTGCGGACCAAAGCTCTGGCAGCGGCAAACACACCGACTGCCACCGCTGCAATGACTGGATATAGACGAAGTGCACCGTTCATCTGAATAACGTCTCCGAAAAGACGCCGAAATCAACTTTAAGATGAGAGTAGCTCATGGATGGTCGCAGTAAAATCCGCAGGAGACCTTAAGAGCTGTAACGCGCTCCAAGATACCCTCCGACGAGTTTTGCCCGGACCATGATCCCGTTATCACTTCCCAAGCGCAAGGTGACGTTGGTTTTCTGACTCTCAGCAGACGGGTTATGCAACCGTCCGGCTATTTCACATGATTCCTGAGGGTACCGATTCCTTCCACAGAAACCTCAACCTGGTCCCCGGAAACGAGCGGTCCAACACCAGCCGGGGTTCCTGTAAGTACGATATCACCCGGCAGCAACGTCATAACCTGCGCAATGTAGCGAAGTATTAAATCAAGCGGAAAAATGAAAATTGCGGTGCTGGCTGACTGCTTCAGCACTCCGTTGACGCGCGTCTCCACCTGCACCCCAGCCCAGGGATCGATCTCATCGCTAACTACCGGACCCACCGGACAAAACGTATCAAAGCCCTTGGCGCGCCACCATTGGCCATCCTTCTTCTGGAGATCGCGGGCGGTCACATCATTCGCACAGGTATAGCCAAAAATGTAGGGCCGCACGTCTTCCTCAGGACCAAGATTGTGGCAGGTGCGCGCAATTACCAGCGCCAACTCGCCTTCGTACTCCACGCGCTCAGAGAGTCGTCCCGGCAGCACAACTGTGTCACCATGAGCGATTAAGGAACTGGGTGGCTTCAAAAAGATAAGCGGTTCCACCGGCACCGGGTTACCCAGTTCCTTCGCGTGGTCGGCATAGTTGCGGCCAACGCAAAGGATCTTGGAAGGCCGTACCGGCTCGAGCAGGGTCACCGAGCTCACCGGGACGGGAGCAGATTTTTCCGTATTAACAAAAATCGGAAGCGGCCCATCAGGAGCGGTTTGTGTAACCTGTTCCGAACCATTGATTAATTCGATCAACCCGTATCTGGGCCCCTGGGCAGTGGAGAAACGGCAGTATCGCATTTTGCTTATCTCCCAAAACAACCGAACCATGCCTTACCAGTTTTACATCTCCATTTTCGACCAAACCAATGTTGCCGGAAACTGCCCGCCGTTTCTGACCAAAGCGCACCAGACGCGCCGCCGTCCATCTTCACAAGCTATTCCCGCGGCACAGCCTCTGAAGTTTCTTGAGACTTGGCGCTCTCGTTGCCATGCAGATCAACAGCCGTTACGGAATAAAAGTAAGTATTCCCGAGCGCGACATTAGGATCATGGAACGCCGGGGCCTTCATCAGTTGGGTGTTTATCTTCGCCGCTGTACTACCTGCTGTGCGGCGATAAACATTGTATCCGGCAAGGTCCTGTTCTGTATTTGGCGCCCACGTCAGATCGATAGCGGGGTGCTGAACCATTCCGGAAAACACTGCTTCCAGGCCCGACGGCGTAGCTGGAGGGAAAATGTCATGCGTCAGGATGGTGCTGCTTGGCGAATCATCACCCTCCACTTCGCCCTGCTGTGTTCCTGCTTGCCACAGCGTCACTGGCGTGACCCAATATGTATAGGTCTTCTCCCACTCGATGCTGCTGTCCATAAAGGGCAGCACCTGCTCTCCTGACCTCACCTGTGCGACGATCGCAGGTGAAACATTGTCGCTCGCGCCCTTCTCGCGCCGCTCAATGCGAAAGATAAACTGCGAGTCAAGGCGCTTCGAGTTCGGCGCCTGCGGAATCATGAAATTGATACTGACGCCCTCGGGCGTGAGAGATAACGTAAGATTCTGCGGAGGTGAAGCAGTCAAGACCGCCGGAACAGATACGACGTTGGACGGAGCAGATACACGTCCGCGACTGCTAAGCGAAACCACTTGGTATCGAACAAAATCGCTGATCGCCGCATTCGCGAGCAGGGCAGAAATATTGTCAGAGACTGACGCCCGCAACGGCTGCCCGGATTTGAGCGCCGGCTCAAGCGGCAAGGCCGCAATCTTCTGGAACGCTCCTCCATCTTCGGCCCGGTCCACAGCCATTTCGCCCGGATTCCTGATCAACTCTGCATCTGTAGTTTCCCTGGGTGCAGTCCAGGCGAGCGCTACGAGTGAGCCCTTACGGCCAGCCTGCAAATCAGTGATCGCTCTTGGAATGCCGAGAGACGGCGGCTGGGGAGCGCCGGGCAAGCCGCATCCGGAAAGCGCAACTGTTGCCGCCAATGCGAACAGAGCGAGGAATCGCATGAAAGAAGAAGGGTAACATTCCTGAGCAGAACAGCGGAAGCTGGATGCAACCTTCCTATCACACACACACGATTTGTACGTCGCTAAGACTTGCAACCTTGCTACTTGCAACCTTGCTGGATGATACCTGCTCTGCGAACAGCGGACGTGGGCACCTGAGAACGAAAAACTCCCGTTTATAAATTGAGGTAATGGCAGCTGATCCCCAAAACAAAATCAGCACGGCTGCGGGCGAGCAGCCCCCGAAATTCAGCGTAATTGCTCGATTCGATCTCAGGAAGTATTTGAGCGGTCAACCCCCAAGGATTAGGTTCCCTCTAATCCTTAAAGCGCCGTTTCGAACAACATCCGCCTCATATGGCCCTGATGTTTGGGACCAATTCCACGTAGCGGATGGCCAGGGAGAGTGACAAATGAGAAAACAATTTTTGATTGGATCTATCCTCGCCTTGGGCATGGCCATTGCCCAGGCACAAACCGCACCGGCGCCCGGGCCCGGGCAAGGGGGAAGCACGCAGCCAGCGGCGACAACAGGGGCAGCAACACACACCAAGGTTCAGGCCGACCCCACTCAACAGGGAACCGCACCTGCGTCTCCTGGCACCAGCGTTGCGCCAGCGGACATGGCCAGTGCCCAGAATAGTGCGCCTCAGTCTTTCACCGGATGCTTGACACGGAACTCGAACGGATGGTCCCTTGCGACAGACCAGGGCAATACCGTCAACGTTAATGGAAGTGACGATCAGCTCTCACAGTTCAGCAACCAGCAGGTAAGCATTCAGGGTACGCAGGCTAACGACGGCAGCATCAGCGTCTCGTCGATCAACAAGGTATCTGATTCATGCAGCAATGGCGGTCAGGCAGCAACTTCCAGTACCATGGGTAGCCAGAGCGCGTCGCCAGCCGCAAGCACTCAGGCGAATCCCAGTAATCAGTCGACTTCAACTACGACTACGCAGAGCACAACGACAACTGA
Source organism: Candidatus Angelobacter sp. (assembly GCA_035712465.1). Classification (GTDB taxonomy): domain Bacteria; phylum Acidobacteriota; class Terriglobia; order Terriglobales; family Acidobacteriaceae; genus Angelobacter. The sequence continues at coordinate 21,511 of DASTAS010000001.1, read as the reverse complement.
ACCGGGCGCAACATCAAGCACTTCACAGCCGCCCGCAGGTTCAGCCGCAGGGGAAAACAACGACGTAAATAGCCAGAGCACTCCGCCGGCAGCTACTGACCAAAGTACGAATCCGCAGAACAATGCCACCGGCGCAACAACACAACCGAACGTGACGCCGCCGGTAAGTAACCAAACCCCTCCAAACACTGTAGGTTCGGGCTCAACGGCCGATCAGGCAGCTTCACCCAATAGTGCGGCCGGAACTCAGAGCACAACCTCAACTGACCAGAATGCAACTCAGAATCCGCCAGCGAGCGCAACAGACCAGAGCACAACCACACAGACGCCTCCGCCGAACGCGACCGATCAGAGCAGCATGAGTTCACAGAACAATGCTGCTGCAACCTCAGATCAGACGAACCCGAGCGCGACCACTTCGAATAGCGACCAGAATGCCGGAGTAGGCCAGTCCGGCACAAACAGCAACCAGAGCGCTGGACAGGGCGCCACAACCTCCAGCAATCAGAATGGCGTCACCAGCACGACTGATCAGAATGGCGTACGGCACATCAGCGACATGGGCCAGAACCAGAACCAGAAATCCAGCAAGCTTCCGCAGACAGCTTCACCGCTGCCCCTGCTTGGCCTGCTTGGAATAGGATCTCTGGGCGCGGGCTTGCTAAGCCGTCGCAAGAAATAACGTAGTGGGCTGCCTGCCGAGCGCTAACAAGCAATGCCCGAAGCAAAGGCTTCGGGCATTGTTGTCTTCGTGAAATTCCCGGCAGCAAATTCCTGCCGGCAGCGATATCGCGCAGCATTCGCAGGAATGTCTCTGAACCAACTACTTAGAGCGTGCTCTGATGTCGCTCAATCGCCGACCGCGCGCTGCGTGAGCACTACACCGTCCTTGCCGCTACGACCCTCGGTATCCCCTGCAGATCCGGCGTGACCTGGATGCTGCTCCAGCCTCGGTCGGCGCCGAGCAGCATTCTGACCTTTTCTTCTGAAGAATAGCCAATCTCCATGACCAGCCAGCCTCCGGGCCGCAAGAGCTCGCGAGCCTGCGGGATAAGGCGCTGATACACGTCGATGCCCTCGGTGCCGCAGAATACGGCAACTTTCGGCTCGAATTCCCGCACCTGCTTCTGCACCTTGTCCCATTCTGACTCGCCCACGTAGGGAGGATTGGCAACCACGAAGTCAAAGCGGCCACTTGGGACGGCAGCAGCAGCCAAAGCCGCGCTCCCCATGGTGAGTGCTGTCGATCCAGCGGCAGAAGCGGTTGCGGCCTCAATATAGACATCCAGCAGGTCAGACTTGCGGAATAACACCCGCGATCCCAAGCCGAGGCGGGCCGCGTTGACGCGGGCCATCTCAAGAGCCTCATCTGAGATTTCACAGCCGTGGATTTCTGCCTGCGGCAGTTCGCTGGCCAGAGCCAGAGCGATGCAACCCGAGCCCACTCCCACATCGACCATCCTGATCCTGCCGGAATCAATCTGTGCGCAAGCCGCTGCATCTTCCGCGTCCAGATTGGGCTCCTGGTGTTGGTGCTCCGCGTAATACTCCTTCACCAACTCAAGCACCGTTTCCACCACATGCTCAGTTTCCGGGCGTGGGATGAGCACCGCCGGCGAGACAAGCAGGTCGAGTCCCCAGAACTCCTGGTGCCCGGTGATGTACTGCGTGGGACATCCGCGGGCGCGTTGCGCGATGACTTCGTTGTACTCGGCCTCTTCGTCGGCCGTAAGCTCGCGCTCAGGATGAGCGTACAGATAGGCGCGGTCGCGCCCGAGCACGAACTGCAACAACAGCTCCGCATTCAGACGCGGCGAAGGAACATCATTCTCTGCCAGGATCTTGTACGCGCTGTCTTGGGCCTGTTTGAGCTGCATGATTCCCGCCCCATGGGTTGGGGAAGTTTATCAGGGGATGCATGTTGACCGCAAAGGGCCCGGCAACTTCTCACCACGAGGCACAGTCAAACGACTTCTATGGGACTATGCGACGACCTCAGCCTGGCTCTTCAGCTTCTCTGCCTGGTAATGCGTCACGAGGGCATCGATGATCGCCCCCAGTTTGCCATCCATGACATCGCCCAACTGGTGCAGCGTCAGGCCAATGCGATGATCTGTGACACGGTTTTGAGGAAAATTGTATGTACGGATCTTCTCGCTGCGGTCGCCCGAACCCACCATCGATTTGCGCTCTTTGGCCAGCGCCTGTTGCTGCTTTTCCATCTCCATTTCATAGAGACGGGCGCGCAGCACGCGCATGCCTTTCTCGCGGTTCTTGATCTGCGACTTTTCGTCCTGGCAGCTCACCACGGTGTTGGTCGGCAAGTGAGTGATGCGGACGGCCGAATACGTTGTGTTTACTGATTGGCCGCCGGGTCCGGAGGAACAGAACGTATCAATGCGAATATCCTTGGCCTCAATCTTTACGTCCACATCCTCGGCCTCGGGCAACACGGCAACTGTAACGGCCGAAGTGTGTACGCGGCCCTGCTGCTCGGTCTCCGGCACGCGCTGAACGCGATGCACGCCGCTCTCATACTTCATTCGCGAGTAGACGCCGCGGCCTTCAATGATCGCGATAACTTCCTTCAAGCCGCCTACGCCGGACTCCGAAGTCGAAAGTACTTCCACTTTCCAGCGCTGCGTTTCCGCATACCGCGTGTACATGCGGAACATCTCGGCGGCAAACAAGGTGGCCTCATCGCCACCGGTTCCGGCGCGGATTTCCAGGACCACGTTCTTTTCGTCATTGGGATCTTTTGGCACCAGCAGCAGCTTGAGCTCGCTTTCCGTTGCCGCCAGCCGCTCCTGCAGACGCGTGAGCTCTTCCTGCGCGTAAGCGCGTAGTTCAGCGTCAGACTCTTCGGCGATCATGGTTCTGCTCTCTTCAATTCCCTTTTGCAGGTCCTTGTATTCGCGATATTTCTCCACAATCTCCGAGAGTTCGCTGTGGGCCTTCGCGGTCTTCTGGTATTTGGACGAGTCGCTGATGATCTCCGGCGATGCCAGCGCTTTATTCAGCTCTTCGTATTTCGATTCGATTTGGTTCAATCTCTCAAACATTGGTCAATTCCTGTTCCCTTGCTTAGCGGCAAAAGTGATCACGCCGCCGCTTCTTTTTGGGCGCGACATTTGCTCAGAAACGCCACGTACGCGGCGCCGCACTGCTTCACATTCTCCAGCAGTGGCATGTGCCCGGTCTGCTTCATGATCAACAATTCAGAGTTCGTGATGTTGTTGCAAAACGACTCCGCCGCAGAAACATGAATCAGCTTGTCTTGGTCGCCCCACACGATGAAAGTAGGGGCCTTTATGTGCGCCAGCAACTCCAGCAGAGGCGGGCTGTTCGCCTGTATCTCGTCAAAGATCCGCTGCGTCTTTTCGGCTCCTCTGATTGTCTGCTGCGCCATATACTTCAGCACCGGGCGGGGGACAAAAGGACGCTTTACAAACAAGTTCTTCATCAGCCGCTCAAAACTCTCCATGGATGAAGCCACCAGCCAGTTATCACCCTTTGTAACCGACCGAAACAACTCGCTCTGTTCCGGTTCGGTAATGCCATGCGGCGCGATCAAACCCAGCGTCATCACCTCACTCGGAAACATGGCCGCATACCGTGCGGAAATGCCTCCGCCCATGGAATGGCCTGCCAGGTGGAAGCGCGTGAGCCCAAGCTGCCCCACAAACTGGTGCAGCCGCTCAATCTGTGCCGGATAGCCATACGATGCGGAATCGCTGCGGGTGCTGGCTCCCCAGCCGGGCAGGTCGGGCGCGATTACGTGATAGCGCTTCGTCAATTGTGCAGCGATTCGATTCCAACTGTCGGCCGAGGCATTGAAGCCATGCACCAGAACCACCGGCTCGGCGTCGCTTTTGCCACCCTCGGAGTAGACAATTCGATGGTCGCCCACCTGCAGGCTCTTCCTTCGCAGCCCGCTCAGGGAGCGCTCAAGATTGATCAACATCGTCGCTAATGGCATCTTTTTCTCCGTAGAAAGCACTGGCAGATTCAGGCACTCTCTGATGACGCTTGATTACCCGAACCATGGTGCACCTCGGTTGCGGATATTAGAAACGCATATCTTAGAAACAAGGTTTGAAAAAGGGCGAACGGATATTTACGCGGCGGGCGCCGCTAGAGCTTCGAGATGTTATGAGTGGAGCGCATTCACTATTCTTTATGCTACCACGGCTGTCATTGTTGATCTTTGATCTTAGAGCGCCCGTAACGCGCGGTTCGGCGCGCAAGCCGGCATCACCGCATTTGCAGCTAGGCGATCACCAGCTCCCCGCCATTTTTCTTCTCGAGATCCATGGCAAGGTCCAATGCTTTGATGGCGCATTCCACCTGGTCATCCGATGGAGGCTGGGTGGTAATCCGCTGCAGCCAGAGTCCCGGCCTGGTAAGGAGCGCGAAGGCCGATTTACCGTGCTTCGCCGAAAAACGAATCAGCTCGTACGATACCGACGCAATCACCGGCAGAAAAACAATACGCAGCGCAAATTTGCCCCAAAACGTCTGGATGGGAAATGCCGCATAGACAAATATGCAGATCAGCATGATGGTCATCAGGAAGCTGGTGCCGCAGCGTGGATGATAGGTGGAATACTGCTGCGCCTGCGCGATGCTCGGCATGCCATGATCTTCAAAGGCGAAAACGGTTTTGTGCTCGCCGCCGTGATAGTGATAGATCCGTTTGATGTCCTTGAACAGCGAGATGCCCCAGACGAACAGCAGGAAGAGCGCGATGCGGATGATCCCATCCACCAGGTTGAACGCGAAGTTCCCGTTCAGCACTGACCAGTGCTTCTTCAGGCCGGTTGCGGCCACAAGAGGGACAAACTTGTACATGAAGATGAAGAACCCGATGGAGAGAACAAGGTTGATTGTCATCATCCATCCGCTGATCTCAGGCTTCTTGCTGCCTTCCTCTTCAGCAATCGATTCGAGTCCTACGTTGAGCGAAAACTTTGACGCCACAAAACCCAGCCGCATCGCCTGACCCAGCGTGGCCAGCCCGCGGACAAACGGCCAACCCAGCCACTTCCGCTTCTCTGACGGTCGCTGCAGCGTCTCACAATGGGTTGTGATCTCGCCGGAAGGTTTGCGTATGGCGATACCCCAGGCATGCGGCGAACGCATCATTACGCCTTCCACCACGGCCTGCCCCCCCACAAGGGTATCCTCACCGCCTTCGAGGATGGGAAGCAGTTGCAAAGAAACAAGAAAACGGAGGAAATAACGCCAATATCTCATTGTCAGATTAGATGATAGAAGCCGGTTCCAAGGCTTCAGCCTCTCTTCGAGGAAGGAGCAAGTACCCGTCAGAACAGTATTTTACCGGAGATTGGGTCAAACCGCACCCAGGAAAGCATTCCTTCTATACAGGCTCGGTTGGGCAAGAAAGCCCGGCAGGAAGGCTAAAAATTAATGGCCAATCGCCATCCAGAACCGAAAAAAGTGCGATTCGTGAAGAGCTTACATCGAATAACTTGCGACTAAAGCATGCAGGCCTTTTCCAAACTCGCTGACTCGGTCGCCGCCACGACCAAAAAGACAGAGAAAATCCGGCTGGTCGCGGAGTATCTGCGGTCGCAGCCCACAGAAGAAGCGGCCCAGGCTGCGATCTTCCTCTCTGGACGGGCCTTCGCCAAGTGGGAAGAGCGCACACTGAACGTGGGTGGATCATTGTTGTGGCGGGCCCTGGCTGAAGTTTCAGGCAAGCCGGATGTGGCGCTCACGGCGGCATACCGGCGCTATGGCGATCTCGGCGCCGCTGCTGAAGAGCTTTTGCAGGGCGGCGCACCCAGCACAAGCACCATAACGCTTCTCGACCTGGCTGCCGTATTTGATGATCTTGCGCGCACCTCGCGCGCCGAGCAAAAGCTGCGGCGCATCACTGATCTGCTGCGCCGGGCAACGCCACTGGAAGCCAAGTACATCGCCAAAATCATCACCGGCGATCTGCGCATCGGCCTCAAGGAGAGCCTGGTAGAAGAAGCCATTGCAGCGGCATACGGCGACAAAGCCGGCGAAGTTCAGCGCGCGCACATGCTGCTGGGTGACATCGCAGAAACCCTGAAGCTCGCTGCCTGTCACAAACTGAACGAGGCGCGCATGCGGCTGTTCCATCCCCTCGGCTTTATGCTGGCCAGTCCGGCGCAGGATGCGGAGGAGGCATTTTCTTGCTTCTCTCCCGCCGAGGTTGAGGATAAATACGATGGCATCCGCGCCCAGGCGCATTGTGGCGGAGAGCGCGACCGGCGCGTGCGCATTTTCTCCCGCACGCTGGATGAAATCGGCGGATCTTTTCCTGAACTTCCACCCGCTTTGGCTGTTTTTCCGCGGCCCTTGATTCTTGACGGCGAAATCCTCGCCTGGAGTGAAAGCACGAATCAGGCGCTGCCTTTTTCTGAACTGCAAAAAAGGCTTGGACGCAAGAAAGTATCCTCGCAGCTCATCCGCGACGTCCCGGTTGTGTATATGGTTTTTGACATCCTTTTCAGCCAACAGGATTTGATCATTGATCGTCCGCTCTTGGAACGCCGCCGCATTCTGGAAGAGGCCTTTGCCTCCGTCCCCGCAGGCGCCTTCAATGTGGGGCACGCTTCCGCAACTGCTACTGACAATCCACAGGGCGCACTGGCTTTTGAACCTGCCATCGTTGTAGAGGCCGGCCCGCCGCGCGTGGTCCTTGCGCCAACATTGCAGGCGAACTCCGCCGAGCAACTGCAGGACCTGTTCGAGCAGGCCCGCGCCCGCGGCAACGAAGGCCTGATGGTAAAAGATGTCAAATCGCCTTACACGCCCGGGCGTCGCGGGAAGTCATGGCTCAAGCTGAAACACGAACTGGCGACACTCGATGTCGTCGTGACCGCCGTGGAATGGGGCCACGGTAAGCGCGCCAAAGTTCTCAGTGACTACACTTTCGCCGTGCGTAGCGGCGAGCAACTCCTGAATGTCGGCAAAGCATACTCGGGGCTAACCGATTCCGAAATTGCCGAGATGACAAACTGGTTTCTCACGCACACCATTGACGATCAGGGTTTCCGGCGCAGGGTGGAACCGCGCATCGTGCTTGAAGTGGCTTTCAACAACGTCATGCGCTCAGACCGCCATGAAAGCGGGTTCGCGCTGCGCTTTCCGCGCATACTGAGATTGCGGACAGACAAGAGCCCGCAGGAGATCGATACCCTGGATTCTGTGCGCGAAATCTATGAGCGCCAGCAGCTTACGCCTGACGAGCGGCATTGAGAATTTCTCGTCGCTTGTTAAGCGCGGCCTTCATGGAACCTACATTTCTGTTGAACCTTTTCACCTGTTCCGTTACTTCGATGAGCAAATCTTCCGCTTCAACAGTCGTGCTACCAAGAAGCGGTTCGTGAGCGATTCAAACCGCTTTGAAATGGCGTTCCCGCAAATAGCTGACAAGCGCCTTACCTATGATGAGTTGATCGGTCGCCGTGCGGAGCAGCCCTGATTCGGGAAAGTTCAAGCCTCGCCGCCAGAATCGTGGGAAATATCGGATTCGCTGACTTCTTAGCCCGCTTCTTGCGGACTTTTCGTTTAGACTTAAGCAGTTTTTCGGAGTGTTCTTTTGGAACCTGAAAAAGAGTCTTCATCCCGCGCTCAAAAGCTTCGGTGGCTTCTGGGCCTTCTCGGCATTCTCGGATTCTTTTGGTTGCGTTCACAGTCCAAACCCCCACTTAAACAATCCAAAGGAAGCGCAAACCCAAACACCGATACCACCCAAAAAGACGATGGCCACAATCTGTTCCCGGCGTTCACTCCTAAGGTTCCACCGTCCCCAAGCGATACCGAAAATGCCTGCGAGTGCTGCAACCACAAGGTGCCAAGGTGGAAGAAAACGCTTGATATCCTGCTTGTCGCCTTCACCGGAGGGGCCTTCGCCACTGCTGGAATTTATGCTTACATCACTTCCAAGATGTGGAAGGACATGCATAAGCAAACTGTCACGGCCCAGCAACAGCTTGAACAGTCTCAACGACCATGGATAAAAATTGTGGAGGTTAAAACAAGAGGCAACAATCCCCTGTTGCCCGCCCTGAGCTTCCAGGGGTTCGGCCATGGTTTCTTCCCGAACGGGAACAAGCAGGCTACTTTTCAGGTCTATGTTGCTGTGACTAACATCGGACACTCTGTGGCAGACATTTCCGTGGACTACGAACTCTTTTCGCCGTTGTGGGACAGCAACAAATATGCTGATTGGGTTCGCGCTGAGCAAATCCGGTTCAATGCTCAATCTTTGAAGAATGCCAAATTCCAAACCAAACAAATCGTATTTCCTGCGGAGCCACTCGAATGGTCCGGGGCTGCAGTTCTGGCTTTCGATCCTCGATACCTCGCCATCGTGCATTCGCAAATCACGCATCTTCCTGATAGCCCCAGAATCGATTACATACTCCCCGTTGTAATCGTATGCGTCAATTATCGACTTCCGGGTTCCGAGAGGATTTATCAAAGCAGCGCTGTGTACGAAGTCTTCCACTCCGAAACGAGAACAAGGTTCTTTGTCGTTGGCAAGGACATGCTCGCTAACAGGCTCTTGGTAATGCGAAATCCGTCTCTGGACCAGGCCTACTGATATGACTAGGCCCTGTCGCTAGGGCGAGCATGACGCAAAACAACATTTGCGTCACGTATATACTGGCCGAATAAGCCAGATTAGCGGCAATTAGCTCGTTTTCAAGCCCGGCTGCCTCGCCGCCTTGTGGGTGCCGATGGGGATCAAACAGCCGTGGGCCACATCGCAGATCGTATTTTCAAATTGTATGGTTGTGTGCTCGATATGGTATTTCGCCGAGAGTACCTGCTTTATCCTCTTCAGGATAATGCTGGTTTCAGAAAGTGTAATGTCGTCGATTTGTATGTGGCAGGAGAGTGCCGGAGTATCAGAGCCAATGCTCCAGACATGCACATCATGAACGTCAATCACGCCATCCAGGTTGGCGATCGAAGCTACGACCTGCTCCACCGACATGCCACGGGGCGCACCCTCCAGCAGGATATTCAGCGTCTCGCGAATTATCCCCAGTGAAGACCACACGATCAGGCAGGCGATGCCGATGGAAAGCGCCGGATCAATCCATGTTTGTCCGCTCCAGAGAATAGCCCAGCCGCCAACGATCACCGCCCCGGTGGAGAGCGTGTCTCCAAATTGGTGGATGAAGGCGCTGCGGATATTCACGTCGTCAGAAGCGCGGAAGAGAAGCCAGGAAATGACGGCGTTCATGACGACGCCGGCCACTGCAACCCAGATCATCAGCGCCGGCTGCACCTGGACCGGACTGCGCATTCGCAGGATGGCTTCATAGAAGATGTAAAACGCGATTCCCACCAGCGTGAGCGCGTTGATAAACGCCGCCAGTACGCCGGCGCGGTGATAGCCAAAGGTCTTGGTTGCGCTTGGCGGCCGCGTTTGGATGAACACTGCCACCCAGGAAAGCAGCAGCGCCAGCACATCCGTCACGTTATGGCCCGCCTCTGAGAGAAGCGCCAGACTATGAGCACGGATCCCGGCAACCAGTGTCACCACCACGTACAAAGACGTGGCCACCAGCGAATATCGCAGCGCTCGGGAAGTGAGCCGGTGTGGGTGAGGGTGACCGTGCATATATGTCATGAGTCTACCGCTTATTCCGTCTCAGGCCTCGCCACAGGAGAATTAATCCCGGGCGAATTGCGGCGAGGGAACCGCAGCGACCTTGTTTTGTAAACCTGCGCCGATGATTAGTAATTCTTGTCTAGTGGCGCGCGGTTCATCTTTGCCAACATTGTCCGGTAATCTGCCAGGCAAATCCAGCACTTTTTGAGTGCTTTTCAGAGGACGAACGTAACGTACCTTTGGCCACCACTGGTTGGCAACTTGCATCTTCATGAAGTAGAGGGAGTGTGCGTACCGGAGGTACGCACAAGTCGCTGGCCAGCTATTCAAGCTTTGCTCAGTCGAAAAAGGGGATGGGTATGAAGATGTCCTTATCTTTGAATATTTTTGTTTTGGCTCTGGGCATTGCGTTTGCGGGGGCACAAACCCGCGACCTGCCAAACAACGCAACCGTCGGCCAGTCCAGACAAGGTGGGGCAGCGCAATCTGCCACCGCTCCAACGCAAAGCAATACTTCTGCCGCAGGCATCTCCGGGGCAGCGACTGCTCCGTCTGGCGCGGCTGTGAATACTGGAAATACGCAAGTTTCGCCGAATCCTCAATCCGCGGCAGCCGTCTCTGACAGCGATCTCCAGAGCCAGATTCAGCAGGCGCTAAACAAGGAGCCCACCTTGACGGACGACACTGTGAACGTCGTCGTCTCCGGCCATTCCATCGATTTATCGGGCAGAGTTGCAAGCGCCAGGCAGAAGCTGACTGCCACCCGCATTGTTGAGTCCTATGCAACCAACAGAAAGGTTATGGACCACCTTACCGTTGGGAACACAAACAGCAATGCGGCGGCGACGCAAAGGGAGAAGGGCAATGAAGCTAACAATCCCGCCAGGCCGGATCTTTCCAGCCATCCCGAGCCCGAAAAAGGCTCACCGCCGGGGACCTCCACGCGCCCGCCTCAGTGACTTAAGTAAAGGACGGACGGGGAGTTCTTTAACGAATGACGCCCGCCTTGCAAGTTGTTTGGTCAAGGTGAAAAAAGGTTGGGGAGCTGGCCTGCTTCCAGTTGCAGCAAGGCTTGCTTCACGTTCAGTCCGCCACCGTAGCCGGTGAGAGTTCCGTTGGCTCCAATCACGCGGTGACAGGGGACAACAATTGCCACGGGATTATTATGGTTTGCCTGACCTACGGCACGAAAAGCGCGTGGGCTCCCCACCTGTTCCGCCAACTCGGCGTAAGAACAGGTTCTGCCGTAGGGGATGCGTCGCAACACTTCCCAGCAGCGCAACTGGAACGGGGTGCCGCGCAGATCCAGCGGCAGAGTGAACTCGCGCAAATCACCGCGGAAATAGGCTTTGAGCTGTTCTTCGCAGGGCTGAAGTCTCTCCCGGGATTCAATCCAGGGCTCTGTCTGGCCCGCAGGAAGTTGCGCGCCGAACTGCAGGCGGCACAAGCCTTTTTCAGTGGCAGCCAGCAGCAGCGTGCCCACTACCGATTGCACCCGCCAATAGTAGATTTTGCCCCCTTCCGGCATAGCGAAAATATTAGCAGTAAAAGATTTGTGGAAAAATTCGGACCTTACAACACGAACATGTCAATCCTCATCTATTTCAACACTGCTGCTAAAAAACGTGGCGGCTGCGTTGTCGGCGATAGCGCCACAACATGTGAAGTTTTTTGATGCTTTCCGCTGCGCGACAGCAAATTTACGGGGCTGAAGATTCGTCTTCGAGCTTGAGGGGCTCATGGGTTCGGGTAGTAAGCCAGTAATCCTGATCGATGGTTGCGTCTCTAAGCGGGTACTCTCACTGATTTTTGTGGCTGAATCTCTGTTGAGAACAGCCCAGGACTGGAGCATTCCCGGGTGAGCACTATGGATATTCGCGGCCTGATCCTGGTAGATTCGGCAAACTTGGCATTTGAAAGTAACTCTCCATCCTTGCCCTGGTTTCTTCCCGGATTGATCGATGTGGCCGGCAAATCTCCGCTGCAGCGCACAGCCGAAAGACTGAAGAAATTTGGAATCTCGCAGACAGCCGGAGTCATTGAAGCGCCGCCCTACGAAGGCACTTCCAAATCTGCCATTGCCGGTTCTCAAGTCATGGTCCCACCGGACCGCTTCTGGCGCGCCGCGGAAAACGCATTCAGCGATCTGGTACAGGCAGGCGCGGAACTGGTGGTACTGGTCCGCCTGGGAGCCTACGCCGAGATCGACTACGACAATATGATCCAGGCTCATCTGGACCGGCACTGCCGCGTCAGCCAGGCAACACAGAATGGAAGCAGGCTCGACATTTTCTGCATCAGCGCTTCGCGGAGGAATGACGCGGCTTCATTATTCCGCAGCCGGCTGACCCGGTGCCGCAGCGATTGCCCGATGTTTGAGCATTCCGGATATGTGAACGCTCTTGCAGATGCGTTGGATTTGCGCCAGTTTGCCATTGACATTCTTACTCTTCAAACTGACACCGCGCCGGCCGGCGAACAAATGCGTCCCGGAGTATGGACGGCGCGGCGCGCGCAGATCGAAAAAGGCGCGCGTGTCCTTGCTCCTGCGTTCATCGGCTCGTTTGCGCGCATCCGCTCCGGCGCGGTCATCACGCGCTGCAGCACCGTTGAGCATCATGCCAATGTGGATTGCGGTACCGTGGTTGAAAACTCCACCGTGCTTCCATATTGTTCGCTTGGAGCGGCGCTTGAAGTGGCCCACTCCGTGGCCGGTTATTCGCATATCTGGAATCTGCGCCGAAGCTGTGCCGTGCGAATTTCTGATGCCAAGCTGTTGAGAAGTGTGGCGGGGTCCGGCAATCGAGTTATGGTCTCCGCCGCGAAATTGATAACCTACTTGCCCAGACAGTTCTGGCGCGGCGTTTTTGGCCAGCCTGTGAGCCCGCGGCCCGACCTCAATGCAGCACTGCGCCAGACGTCGCCCACGCTGGGTTCAGCTTCAGGCTATCGCGCTCCTGCATGCGACACGCAAGCCGCCAATGAGTTCCCTTCCAATCTTGTTGTAGCGAGGACCCATGGAAATCAATAGCAGACCAGTGGTGGTGAAGAGAGTGCCCGAAAGGGTCAATGGACGCACCGCCCGCGAATTCCTGCGTGACGTCCAGCCATTTTTGTGCGCCGACCGCCCGCAACTGGTATTCGATCTCTCGCAGGTCGAGCAACTCGATGCCGCAGGCGTGGAAATGCTACTGCGCTGCATGTCAGAGGCGCACAAACGCGATGGCGATCTGAAACTGGCCGCGCCGTCGCCCCAGGCGTCCGTCATATTAGAACTCACACGCACCGAACGTCTGTTTGAAATTTACGAAACTTCCACAGATGCTGCCCGCAGTTTCAGCGGATTCCTTCCGAACGCGATGCGGCAGCAGCTTCTGCACAAGCGCCCGCACGCTCCGGCGGCGGCATAAACATCCAGGACGCCACTCGATGTCTCAACCCGATAGCGTCGTAACCTTCCCTGCCGACCCCTCTCTGGCCGTGACAGACAAGCCCCGGCGGCGCAACGTCCGCTCGCTGGTACTCGGGGGCAGCCTCGTCATGCTGATCAGCATGGTGGTGGTCAACGGCTTCAATTTCACTTACAACATCTTCATGGCCCGCACGCTCGGGCCGGCAGATTTCGGACACATCAATGCAGCCATTACCATCCTGATGCTGGCCTCCTGCGTCAGCCTGTCCTTCCAGTTGGTTTGCGCCAAGTTTGTAGCCAGAAACGAGAGTGCCGGGTCCAAATCAGCCATTGTGAAGTCGCTGCTGGGCAAAGCCTGGATTGCCAGCCTGGCCATTGCCGCCCTCTTATTCCTTGGCCAGAAACCCATTTCCGCCTACCTGAATCTGCCAGATCACTGGATGATTGCGCTGCTTGCCATCGGCATTGCCATCTATGCGCCCCTGGGGGTGAAGCGCGGCGCAATGCAGGGTCTATGTTCATTTTCCCTCCTTGGCGGGAATTATGTTACTGAAGCATTTACCCGGCTGGTTGTCGGCGTGGGACTGGTGGTTGCCGGTTATGGAGCGCTGGGCGCGGTTGGAGCCATTTCCGCTGCCGTAATCATGGCCTACTTCCTGCCGCGTACACCTCGCGAGGTACGGGCCCAACCCGAAGCCGGGGAGCCGGCCTCCGTTGCGGAAGCAGTACAGGCCATCGTCTTCTTCGTCGGACAGGTGATTATTAACAACATCGATATTCTTCTGGTGAAGCATTTCTTCCCTGCGGATCCCGCCGGGATTTATGCCGCCATCGCCCAGGTCGGGCGACTTCTTTATTTCATTTGCTGGTTCGGCATCGTGAACGCAATGTTTCCGGTCGCGGCGTCGCGCGAGAAGCAGGGCAAGTCCAAAGGGACCATTGGCGTTCCTCTGCTGCTTGTATTTGGCATTTCCTTCGCCTTTATCGCCTGCACGGCGCTCTTCCCCCATTTCATTATGGGGCTGATCTTTGGCTCCAAGTTCATCAACATCGGACCCTTGCTCGCGCTCTATGCAGCGGCTACCGGACTTTATTCACTGAGCGTAGTGCTCATTGCTTATGAGATGTCGCGCCGAATCGCCAATACCGGCTGGTTTCAGCTTCTCATCAGCGGGGCCCTCATTTTAGCGGTTGGTTTCTTTCACCAGGATTTGCATGAGGTCATCATGGTCCGCATCGTTCTCATGACGCTGATGCTGGTCCTGGTTTCATTTCCTTTTGCGCGCCGCCTGCTGCGCGCCCCTGTGGAGGCGACGTGAAAAAGACGTGTCGCATCAGCGAGGAGGAGGTAATCTCCGAATTCCTCAAATCAGAGTTCTATCAGGTGGAGTACGACTGTGATCGAGCTCTGTTTGAAAATGTTGTTTACGAACCTGATCTTTCCAATCCCGAGGAGAATGCGCTGCGCCGCGCGCTCCTCTTCCGCCGCCGCGGAACCATGTGGCGGGAACTGCCCCGTGACATCGAATGGTGGGAGATTGACTTCAAGCCCGAGGAAGCCAGCCGGGTCAAGGTCTTTCCGCGCGCCCAGTGGCGGACCATCGCACGAGGAAACTTCAACGCTATCCACATTGCCGAGCGCATGCGTATCCTGTGCAAAAACCAGGATCGCCGACCCTTTGTGCTGAAAGTGCTGGGCTTGTGCTCACTGATGCAGCGTGAAGGACCGCGTTCTACCATCCTTCTCATAGGAGTGGATGAAAGCCGGGCGGTAACATTGCTGGAGGGAAATCACCGCTTTATCGCTTCCCTCCTTCTGCCGCGGGAGTTGATGCTTAACCGGCTGCGCCTGGTCTGTGGATTTTCGCCCAGGATGGAACGCTGCTGCTGGTATAAAACCAGCTTTGCCAGCCTCGCCCACTATCTCAAAAACCGCATCCAATACTTTCAGAACAGAGAGGCTGATGTGAGCCGCTGGTCATCTCTGCCGGCGCGTGACGGGAAATGTAAGGGCAAGCCAGCATCGATTCCCAGCACTGCAAGTACTTCAGCCAAGACCGAATAGCAGCATTGCCTGTGATTTCGTGAGGATTTTTATGCAAATCCAAAGCACCCGATTTAAGTTCCTGAGCGTGGCGCTCGCACTCGCCCTGTGCGCGACCCCGGAGATGTTCGCCCAGCAAAGCAACAGCAACGCCAAGCCGCAGCCGGGCCAGCCCGCGCAACAGCAGAGCGGACAGACAACGGCCCAGCCGGATCAGGCCGCACCGTCCTCCCAGACAACCTCGCCGGGTACCGCGGTAAATCCGTCTCAGCCGCCGCTGGCGCCTGTAACCACGTATCCGGGCCCCGCCGAGAATCAGCAGAACAATCAGCAGGCCGGCAGCCCGTCGCAGAATCAAAATAACGGCAATCCCCCGGAAGCGCCCCAACCCAAACAGCAGCAGCCCAGCGCGCCCGCTGGAGCCGCAGCAGCAGAGCGCGTGCCCACCGCCGGCGGAGCCGCTGCCAAGCCTGCAGGAGCGGCCATTGCCCCGGCCAAGCAGCACCAGGTGCGGTCGCTGCTGATCAAGATTGGCGCCATTGCAGCCGCCGGCGCGGCCGCGGGCACAATTTATGCGCTCAGCCGCGGGACACCTTCCACGCCTCCGAATGCCGCCGCTGGGACGCCAAAATAAATGGAACACGGGCCCCGAACAATGAAGACCATCGCCACAAGACGACCCCTGCTCATCAGTTTCTCCGGCGTGGATGGCTCGGGAAAGTCTACGCAGATTGAAAATCTGCGTTCAGCCTTGCACGCAGCCGGCATGACGACCACCCTGCTGGCTTTCTGGGACAATGTGGTGGTCGGGGTAAAGTACCGCGAAGGCTTCGTTCACAAGGTCTACAAGAGCGAGCGCGGAATCGGCGCGCCGGGAAAGCCCGTGAATCGCCGCGACAAGAACATGCGCGGCTGGCATCTCACACTCGCCCGTCACTTCCTCTACCTGCTGGATGCCCTCAACCTTCGCCGCGTGGTTGCGCGCGCAAAACGCGCCTCTGGCGTCGACGTAATCATTCTTGACCGTTACATTTTTGACGAACTCTCGAATCTGAATCTCGCCAATCCGCTCAGCCGGGCTTTCATCAAATCCGTGCAATCGCTCGCGCCACGGCCGGATGTCGCCTACCTGCTGGATGCCGATCCTGTGGCTGCCTACGCCCGCAAGCCCGAGTATCCTCTGGAGTTCATGAAGAAGTGCCGCCGCGCTTATTTCACCCTGGCGGAACTGCTGGGCGGGATGACGGTGATTCCTGCGCTCAGCATTGAAGATGCCCGCCTTGCGGTGCTCAAAGCCGCAGAGCATAAGCTGACGGCGCTCGGACGAGACGTTCGCCTGGCCTCCGGCACTGTCTCGGCTGCATAAAGCTCTTTCTTGCTCATGGCCAAACCGGCCGGGAATGCCACTGCCAAGCCGCCTCAGAACATCTCGGCTTAAACCAGTTGAAACTTCAGCTCGCCCAGCTTCTCCACGCTGCAGGCGATCTTGTCTCCGGCTTTGAGCCACACCTGCTTGTCTTTTGGCTTGCCCAGGATCACGCCTTCCGGCGTTCCCGTAAAGATAATGTCTCCGGGCTGCAGCGTGATGAACTTCGATATGTAGCTGACCATCTGCGCGCTGTTGAAGATGAAATCCGCTGTGGTGGATTGCTGGCGCGTCTCGCCGTTCACGCGGCATTCCAGTTTCAGGTTGTCAGGATCAATCTGGTCGGCGGTGACCATGTACGGGCCGAGCGGGGCAAACCCATCCGGCGTCTTGCCGATCATCCACTGCCCGCCGGTTTCAAGCTGCAGATCGCGCGCGGAAAAATCGTTGCCTGTAGCGTAGCCCGCCACATAGCGGAGCGCCTCGGCTTCGCTCACGTTGGATGCCTTTTTGCCCATCACGATCACCAGCTCAACTTCATAATCGAACTTTGTGGCCACATGCACCGGCAGCTTGAGCCTGCCATTGTGCGCGCTCAGCGTGTTGTTGTATTTGCTGAACAGCACCGGCTGCTTCGGGATCGGGATGCCAATTTCCTGCGCGTGATGGCGGTAGTTCAACCCCACACACACAATCTTCCCCGGACGACTGACCAGAGGCCCAAATTCAACTTCATCTTCCTTCAGCCACGCAGGCTCAAGACTGCTCGCATTGTTCGGCTTATTTGCGGCCTCCACCAGAGCGTTCAGGCTGGGACCATCTTCCTGCTGCAGCAAGTCGTCCATTGTGGCGGGCGCGTGCATGTTCAGCAGCCTGCCCGCGTGCGACACGTCAAGAATACCTCTGCTGGTCTTTACGCCCAGGCGCAGTTCGCCCTCGCAACGAATCGTCAGCAGCGTAAGCCCCGGTGGCCATGCCCCGCTCTTTGCTGCGCTGAAGACTGGATTCTTTCTCGCTGAGGAGTGCCATGTGTACCGATTTCCTTTCATCCCATTTTGAAACCTGGAAGTTAGGATAATTCGCGTTCATTCGCGGCTCAACTCAATCCGCGTACATCCGCGTTGATCCGCGGCAGGACTCTTGCAGGTCCTCCGTGCCTCAGTGGCCAAGATGACCTTGGCGCCGCACAAGGCTCATCGCCATCCGACGCTTTGCCACTGCGGGAGGGGCAGGTTTAGTCTTGATAGACCTTCTGAAGCGGGTGCTTGAAGAACGGCGAGGTGCAGAGATGAACATTTACGCAGACATCACCAAGACCATCGGGCGGACGCCGCTGGTGCGGCTCAACAAGCTCACCGCCGGCATGGGCGCGACGGTCGCGGCCAAGCTGGAGGGATTCAATCCCTGCCACAGTGTGAAAGACCGCATCGGCGTGAGCATGATTGATGAAGCGGAGAAGGCAGGCAAGATCCAGCCAGGCAAGTCGGTGCTGATTGAGCCGACAAGCGGGAACACCGGCATTGGGCTGGCGTTTGCCGCGGCCGCCAAGGGCTATCGGGTGATCCTGGTGATGCCGGAGACCATGAGCCTGGAACGCAGAGTGGTGCTGCTGGCGCTGGGCGCGGAGCTAGTGCTGACTCCCGCTGCGAAAGGCGTGAGAGCTGCCATGGCGCTGGCGGACAAAATGGCGTCAGAAATTCCGGGCGGGATCGTGCTGCAGCAGTTTGCCAATCCCGCCAATCCCAAGATACATCGCGACACGACCGGCCCGGAGATTTGGAATGACACGGACGGCAAAGTCGACATCCTTGTTTCCGGCGTGGGAACGGGCGGCACGCTCACCGGCGTGGGCGAATACATCAAGCCGAAGAAGCCGGGCTTCAAGGTTGTGGCCGTGGAGCCGGCGGATTCTCCGGTGCTCTCGGGCGGCAAGCCGGGACCGCAGAAGATACAGGGCTTGGGCACGGGATTCATACCGCAGATCCTGCGCACGGACCTGATTGATGAAGTAATGACCGCGACCACAGAGGAGTCGGTAGAGACGGCGCGCAAGATGGCCAGGGAGGAAGGCATCTTCATTGGCATTTCCGGCGGAGCGGCGGTGGCGCAGGCGCTCAAGCTGGCCGCGCGTCCTGACAACAACGGCAAGCTGATTGTGGTGGTGGTCCCGGACTTCGGCGAGCGCTACCTGAGCACCTTCCTGCTGGAAGACCTGCGCAACAAGGCGCAGCAGTTGCCCATCACGGACGTGGAGGTGCCCGCGCAGTTGGTGTATAAGTCGGGTGTGTAGGTGAGAATGTGCGGAATGAAATTTGCGAGCTGGAAGGCGCAGGCGCGAGCGGGCAAGGGTGGTAAACGGAACTTTTTGAGCGTATGAAGAAGATCAAACGCATTTGCGTGTTCTGCGGCTCGTCATTCGGCGTGCGCCCGGCGTATAAGGACGCGGCGGAGCGATTGGGCCGGCTGCTGGCGGAGCGCGGTATTGGTCTGGTCTATGGCGGCGGCTGCGTGGGATTGATGGGCGCCATGGCCGACGCGGCGCTGGCCGCGGGAGGCGAAGTGATTGGCGTGATTCCGGATTCGCTGATGCGGCGCGAAGTGGGACATCGCGGCGTGACCAAACTGCACGTGGTCGAGACCATGCATGAGCGCAAAAAGCTGATGGCCGACCTGGCGGATGCCTTCATCGCGATGCCCGGCGGTTACGGCACACTGGAAGAGGTGCTGGAGGCGGTAACGTGGTCGCAGCTTGGCATCCAGCAGAAGCCGTGCGGCCTGCTCAACGTGGAAAATTACTGGGATGGCCTGCTCAAGGTTCTGGACCATGCGGTGGACGAAGGTTTTGTGCGTCCGGAAAACGCGCAGTTGTTTCTGGTGGCGCGGACGCCGGAAAGCATGCTGGGGAGATTGAGTGAATGGGAGCCGCCGGCGCACCTTGAGAAGTGGCTGGATAAGGGAAAGAGGTAAATCAAAATTGACGGTGAATATCTTGCCACTCTTCGACTTTTACGCCGAATTCCCATTCGGCTTGATACAAGGCATCATCAAGGGATTCGTGCCACGTGTCAGCAGCCTGTCCGTCTGCACAGATATGGAACAGGTAATAGCCGGGAGAGCATTCGTAATGAGCGATTTCGAGCGACGTGAAAGGAGGAAAGGGCCGCAATCCATGTCTATCAGAAATCGAGTGTTCGGTCCTGCCGGGGTTCAAATGATGTGGGGCAAGTTCCACCCGTTTTACGCTAATCAGCTTGGGCAATTGGGAATCCATGGCCAATGTACAGTCAAGAATAGTACACGTCAGGATTCGCAGAAGAAAAGGTAATGGGCTGGATTGCCATTCTGGGCTTTGCCGCCGGCACCCTGACCACGCTTTCCTTTGTGCCGCAGGTACACAAAGCGTGGCGGACCAGGCGCTGTGATGATCTCTCGCTCAGCATGCTGCTGGCGTTCGGCCTGGGCGTGCTCTTGTGGCTGATTTACGGGCTGGCTCTGCGGAAGTCTCCCATCATTGTGGCCAATGCGGTGACGCTGGCGCTGATCCTGGTGCTGCTGTGGCTGAAGGCGCTATATAGAAGGAAGTAAGCGGAAGGCAGCTTTTAAGGAAAAATCGGCCCGGCTCTGCCCGCATTCAAAAACCGACCACCCGATCCGCGCTTCCAGAAAAGCCGCTTGTCTTCCCAAGCTGATTCGTGTATTATTCGCCATGGCCATACAACGACTTAAGGTAGACCGGAATGGGGTCCTGGCGGGAATACGAAGGGCGGCAAAGGCCCTGGGGCGTCCGCCCAAGCGCTATGAATTGAAGCGGTTTGGGGACGTAAGCCTAACCGCCGTCCTCCGGCATTTTCAAAGCTTGACCAACGCCATCGTTGCGGCCGGCCTGGAGCCGCGAACCAGGGGCAGGAAGGTCTCAGACGAAGAGCTGCTTGCCGACTGGAACCGCGTCCGCCAGCAACTGGGGCGACTGCCTAGATATCACGAATATGCCTGCCATGGCAGGCACGCCGCCAATACCCTCTGCACCCGCTTCGGCAACTATCGCAAGGCGGTCGCCAGAGCGGAGGAATGGGCCCGCAGCCGGGAACAGCCGCAATCTCCGGCCACGCGCCCTGAAGGTGACAAGGCCATCGCCATGCGCTGGGCCGGAGCCATGACGGCCATACCGGCCGAGCTCGCGGGCAAACGCCGGGTCACGGACGCCTTCTGCGCCATGATCGTCAACACGCTCATGGGCGAGGAGATTGGCCGCAAGTGCTGGCCCATCATTATGGGCCAAACCGTGATAGGCGACACCGCGACCTCCATCCAGCCGGTCCGCCACGCGCCGGAGCAACACGGGCTCACCCATCCGGACGAGCTGAACCTGAACGAGCACCAGCGCAACGAGCACGGGCTTGCGCCGGTGAATGGCAGGCTCACGAGCGGAGGCATCCTGGATGACGCGCGCACCATTATGGGGCCGCCGTTTGACAGCTCGGCTCTCACCAATGCTCCCATGAACGAGCTGGGAGTGGTCTTTCTGTTCGGCATGCTGGCCGCCGAGCTGGGATTCCAGGTGGAGTCTCTGCGCAGCCAATATCCTGACTGCGAAGCCCGTCGCCAGATCCAGCCGGGCAAATGGCAGCGGGTGCGGATTGAATTTGAATTTGAAAGCCGCAACTTCCTCGCCCACGGCCACGATCCCACGCAGTGCGACATCATCGTCTGCTGGAAGCACAACTGGGCGCATTGCCCGCCGCACATTGAAGTCATCGAGCTGAGCAAGATCGTCGCGCACACGGCGTAAAAGGTCGCCCATGCACGCCGATTTTTGTCATCTCGACCGACTCCGAGGGAGCGGAGCGTTGGTGCCGATCGCGGGCGGTGTCGGCTATCATCCGGGACAATTCTTATCGTGGCATTTTCGATCTTGCCGTTCCTCAGTGTTTCTCTGTGCCCTCTGTGGTTCCGGGTTTCCCTTTGTGAATCCTTTGTGTCCTTCGTGGTTAAAGCGCACGAGGCCCTCACGCGCTGCGTGACGTGTTCCACATGATGCTGACGATCCACCAGCGCGCGTCGTCG